>JAXMDF010000004.1:0-363451 GCA_046348975.1 Amaricoccus sp.
TCTCTGTGGCGCTTTCCCTCGGGTCACCCCGGGCGGGCGTTACCCGCCGCCATCTCTCCCTGGAGTCCGGACTTTCCTCGAGCCTTGCGGCCCGCGGCCGTCCGGCCATCCGCGCGAGCGCCTAGCTAGTCGCCGCCGCGCCCTGCGTCAACGCCGCCAGCGCCCGCATCGTCCCGACATCCCAGGCGTCCAGCCCGCCCGCCGCCCAGGGCCGGAACCGCAGCCGGAAGGCGCCGAGCACCGCCTCCCAGTCGCCCCCCGGCGCCGCATACCCCGCCGCCTCCGCCGCCGCCCGGAATGCCTCCCACCCGCCGGCCGCCTCCGCCGGCTCCGGCCAGGCCGCCCGCCCGCCGTTCGCCAGCCGCCGCCAGTCGAACTTCGGCCCCGGGTCCGCCTTGCGCCCCGGCGCCATGTCCGAATGCGCGATCACCCCGGCCGCCGGGATCACCCACCGCCCGCGGATGCCGTCAATCAGCCCTTCGAGCGCCGCCATCTGCGGCTCCGGAAACGGCGGAAACGCCGCCAGCGGCCCGGCGTTGGCGAGCTCGATCCCGATCGCGCGCGAGTTCACGTCGTCCGCGCCCTGCCACCAGCCAGCCCCCGCGTGCCAAGCCCGCTCCGCCTCCGCCACCAGTCGCCAGACCCGTCCGTCCTCGGCAACAAGATAGTGCGAAGACACCTCCGCCCCCGGATCGCACAGCCGCCCAAGCGCCGCCTCCGCCGTCAGCATCGCCGTGTGGTGCAGCACGATCAGCGACGGCACTGCGCCGCCCCGGCGCGCGCCGTGGTTGGGACTGGCCCGCTCGACGATTTCCACGCTAGCCTCGCAAGCGATGGCCGGACACGACCCCCGCCCCACGCCGCTCGAAAACCGCTGCGCCCCAGACGGCAGCCTGCACGCCGTCGCCGCCCGCGGCCTCCTCATGGGCAACCGCGGCGGCCGCCTGCACCGCCCGGACCGCACCCTCGGCGCCGCGCGCTGGCGCAGCCGCGCCTGGATCGCCTGCGTCCTCGACTTCCATAGCCGCCACCGCGACGTCTGGGGCGACGGCTACACCGAGATCTTCTTCCTCGACGAGGCGACCGCGCTGGCCGCCGGCCACCGGCCCTGCTTCGAGTGCCGCCGCGCCGACGCCCACGCCTTCGCTGCCGCCTGGGCCCGCGCCGTGGGCCTCGCGACCCCACCGCGCGCGGCCGAGATGGACCGGATCCTGCACGCCGAGCGCCTCGGACCGCCGGACCCCGTCCGCTTCGCCGACCTGCCCGAAGGCGCGATCTTCACCGCCGACGGCGACTTCCTGCTCCGCATCGCCACCGGCGCCCGCCGCTGGAGCTTCGCCGGCTATGGCCCCGCCCGCACCTACGCCGCCGGCGAGACCGTGGCCGCGATCACGCCAGCGCACACCCGCGCCGCGCTCGCCGCCGGCTACCGCCCCCAGATCCACCCGAGCGCGGTCAGTTGAGCGCGCGATACGGCGCCGGATCGAACTTGCAGGCGAAGCCGTCGCCGTCCGGATCGAGCCCGAGTCGGTCGGCCTGCGGCCCGCCGGCCGCCAGGAACGCCCGCTGCGCCGCGTCGGCATCGCGGTAGCGGCCGCAGCCCCCCATGCTCGTCAGCCGTGCGCCGACCGGCCGCGCATAGACCGACTGGCCGACCGCGTTGGTCGATTGCTTGGCGAAGAGCGCGACATTCACGCCCGCCTGCTCCTGCGGCACCGAAGCGTCGGGCGCATACACCACGAGTTGGCTGCGCGCCGCGTCGAGGTCGCGCTGCGCCTTGGCCGCGTCGATCTTCTGCTGCTCGAGCGTCCACTGCATCAGGTTGATCTTGTCCTGATCAAGCGCCGGACCGGTCCCGTCAGGCGACGGCGTGAGCAGGTTCGATCCCTCGGTCGTCACGGGGGTCGGCGTGCCGTAGTCGCCGCCCGCCATCGAGGGGGTACCGGCCATCGGCACCTCGGTCACGACGCCGCCGTCCGGGACGGTGACGGAGCTGGTGCAGGCGGCCAGGGCACCGCAGATGAGAATTGCCGGAATGCGCATAAACCTAGTTGCCTCTCGCGTCGCGTCGCTCGCCCCTCGCGCGTCTTACCACCATTTCTCGGGCTTTGCAGCAAATCCGGCCGCCCGCTCGATCGCATAGGCCACATCGAGCATCCCCGCCTCGTCCCACGGCCGCCCGATGACCTGCAGCCCGAGCGGCAGCCCCTGCGCGTCCAGCCCCGCCGGCACCGCCGCCCCCGGCAACCCTGCGAGGTTCACCGTCACGGTGAAGACGTCGTTCAGGTACATCTGCACCGGATCGGCATCCGCCATCTCGCCGATCCCGAACGCCGCCGACGGCGTCGCCGGGGTCAGGATCGCGTCGATCCCGTCAGCAAACGCCAGCTCGAAGTCGCGCTTGATCAGCGTCCTGACCTTCTGCGCGCGCAGGTAGTAGGCGTCGTAATACCCCGCCGACAGCACGTAGGTCCCGATCATCACTCGCCGCCGCACCTCGGCCCCGAACCCCTCCGCGCGGGTCCGCTCGTAGAGCGCCGTGATCCCCTCGTTCGCCCCGATCCGCGCCCGCCGCCCGTAGCGCACACCGTCGTAGCGCGCGAGGTTCGACGATGCCTCCGCCGGCGCGATCACGTAGTAGGCCGGCAGCGCATACTTCGTGTGCGGCAACGAGATCTCCACGATCTCCGCCCCCGCGTCCCGCAGCATCTCCGCGCCCTTCGTCCAGAGCGCCTCGATCTCCGCCGGCATCCCCTCGACCCGGTACTCCTTCGGGATCCCGATCCGCTTGCCGCGCAGGTCTCCGACCAGCGCAGCCTCGAAGTCCGGCACCGCCTCGGGCGACGAGGTCGAGTCCATCGGATCGTGCCCGGCCATCGCCTTCAGCATGATCGCAGCATCCCGCACCGTCTTCGCCAGCGGCCCAGCCTGGTCGAGCGACGAGGCGAACGCCACGATCCCCCAGCGCGAGCAGCGCCCGTAGGTCGGTTTGACGCCCACGATCCCGGTGAAGGCCGCCGGCTGCCGGATCGACCCCCCGGTGTCGGTGCCGGTCGCCCCGAGGCAAAGATCCGCCGCGACCGCCGCCGCCGACCCGCCCGACGAGCCACCGGGCGTCAGCGAAGCGTCATCGCCACGCCGCCGCCACGGGCTGACCGCCGGCCCATACACCGATGTCTCGTTCGAGCTCCCCATGGCGAACTCGTCCATGTTGAGCTTGCCGATGCAGACCGCCCCCGCCTCCCAGAGCTTGCGCGTCACCGTGCTCTCGTAGGGCGGCCGGAAGCCATCGAGGATCCGCGACGCCGCCTGCGTCGCGACGCCCTCGACCGCGAACAGATCCTTGATCCCGAGCGGAATCCCGCACAAATCCGGCGCATCCCCCGCCTTCAGCCGCGCCGCCGCCGCCCCGGCCTGCCGCCGCGCCAGCTCCGGCGTCGCCGCCGTCACCGCTTTCAGCGCCCCGGCCGCGTCCGCCGCCGCCAGCGACGCCTCGGCGAGCTCCACCGCCCCGACCCTGCCGTTGCGCAGGCCGTCGCGCGCCTCCGCGATCGTCAGCGAAGCCAGCTCCGGCATCACTCGACCACCTTCGGCACCACGAAGAAGCCGTCGCGCGCGTCCGGCGCGTTCGCCAGCACCTTGTCGCGGATCCCGCCGTCCGTCACCGCGTCCGCCCGCCAGGGCAGCCGCATCGGCGTCACCGAGGTCATCGGCTCCACCCCCTCGACGACGACCTCGTTCAGCTCCTCCATGAACCCGAGGATCCCCGACAGCTCCGCCGCCAGCCCCTCGAGGTCCCCCTCCGCCACCTCGATCCGCGCCAGGTGCGCCACCCGGCGCGCGGTGTCCTTGTCGATCGACATCGGCGGGCAATCTCCGGGGCTCGGGAACGATCAGCCGCCGGCTTTACCCCGACCCGCCCCCACGCGCAAGGCAACGCGCCCCGAGGACCGGCGTGGCGCCGACGAATGCATCCTGCCGCGTGATGGCTTGACCGCCGCAATTCGTATGGCCGCTTTCCATACGGCGCAAGCCACTGACAACACGAACGGACTCCTCCGTCGCCCGCTGACCGTTCAATCGGCCGCATTACGTCAGCCGTTGCGGCCGGGCCGTCAACGCGGCACTGTCAGGCCGAACGGTCGGGCCACCGGGCCGGCAGTCCAAACCGGGAGGAACCATGGCCCCGGAAGGCTTCGACCCCATCGTCGCGGGCGGCGGCATCTTCGCCGACGCCGAGCGCCCGCCGCAGCCCGCCAGCTAGGTCCGCCCTATGTCGCCGATGCGCAAGGACCCCGACCCGCGGATGCCCTACCAGCATCCGATGCCCAAGGAGACGCTGCCCGACCTCGTCGTCCCGGACGCCATCCCTACCGACGAGCGCATCTGGGTGCCGCAGGGCGAGAACGTCTGGTTCCGCCCGCTCTGCCTCAACCGCAGCCAGGGCTACTGGATGAACCTGCTCAGGGTGACGAAGTCCGGCGTCCTGTCGCGCCACCGCCACCCGCAGGCGGTCCACGGCCTCGTCCTCAAGGGCCGCTGGCACTATCTCGAGCACGACTGGGTGGCGACCGAGGGCGCCTACGTCTTCGAGCCTCCGGGCGAGACCCACACGCTCGTCGTCCCCGACGACGTCGAGGAGATGATCACCTACTTCCAGGTCAACGGCATCATGTACTACGTCGACGCCTGGGGCGAGCCGCTGGGCTTCGAGGACGTCTTCACCAAGATCGACATGTGCCGCGCCCACTACGCGCAGGTCGGGCTGGGGGCCGACTATGTCGACCAGTTCATCCGCTGAGGCGGCCCTCGACGCGCTCCGCCCCGACCTCTTCGCCGGCCGCCAGGCGCTGGTCACCGGCGGCACGTCCGGGATCGGCGCCGCCGTGGCAGAAGCCTTCTCCCGCCGCGGCGCCAAGGTGCTCGCGACCGGCGCGACCGATGCCGAGGTGACCGCCGCCCGCAGCCGCCTCCCCGACATCCGCTTCGAGCCGCTCGACGTGCGCGACGCGGCCGCAGTGGCGGCGCTGGTCGAGGGCCTGCCGCGACTCGACCATCTGGCGAACTGCGCCGGCGTCATCCGCCGCGGCGCCGAGCTCGACCCCGACGCCTTCGCCGACGTCGTCGACATCAACCTCAACGGCACGATGCGCGCCTGCGCCGCCGCCCGCCCGCGCCTCGCGGCCGCCCGCGGCACCATCGTCAACACCGCCTCGATGCTCGCCTTCTTCGGCGGCGGCCTCGTCCCGGGCTATTCGGCCTCGAAGGGCGGCGTCGCCCAGCTCACCAAGTCGCTCGCGATCGCCTACGCCGGCGACGGCATTCGGGTGAACGCCGTCGCCCCGGGCTGGATCGCGACCCCGCTGACCGCGCCGCTGCGCGCCGACCCGGCCCGCAACGACGCCATCCTCGCCCGCACCCCGCTCGGCCGCTGGGGCGACCCGGCCGAGGTCGCGGCAGGCGTCCTCTTCCTGTCCTCGCCCCTCGCCGGCTTCGTCACCGGCGCCGTGCTGACCATCGACGGAGGCTACCTTGTCGCGTAGGCGATCATGCATCGAGGCTTCTGGCCCCCGGAGCCGCCAGTGAATCTCCGACCCGCCGGAAGGCGCGCGCTCACGTGCTTCAAGGCCTACGACATCCGCGGCCGACTCGGCGACGAGCTCGACGAGGAGGTCGCGCTGCGCATCGGATACGCCTTCGCGCGGGCGCTCGGGGCGCGGACCGTCGTCGTCGGCCGCGACGTCCGCCCGACCTCGGCGGCGCTCACCGAAGCGCTCGTCGACGGTCTCACGCGCGCGGGCGCGAACGTCCTCGACCTCGGCCTCTGCGGCACCGAGGAAATGTATTTCGCCACCAGCCACTTCGCGGCCGACGGCGGGATCGAGGTCACCGCCTCGCACAACCCGATCGACTACAATGGCATGAAGCTCGTCCGCCGCGGCTCCGCGCCGCTCGACGCCGCCACCGGCCTTGCGGCGATCCGCGAACTCGCCGAGGCCGGGTTGCCCGAGGCGCCCGCCGCCACCCGCGGCACCTGTCGACCCGCGGAGGGTGCCCGCGACGCCTACGTCGAGCGCGTCCTGTCCTTCCTCGACGTCCCGGCAATCCGCCCGCTCCGCATCCTCGTCAACGCCGGCAACGGCGCCGCCGGCCCGACCTTCGACGCCATCGCCGCCGCCCTGGCCGCCCGCGGCGCCCCGGTCGAGTTCGTCCGCATGCACCACGAACCCGACGGCAGCTTCCCGAACGGCATTCCGAACCCGCTCCTGCCGGAGAACCAGCCGCGGACGGGCGCCACGGTCGTCCGGTCCGGGGCGCAGTTCGGCGCCGCCTGGGATGGCGACTTCGACCGCTGCTTCTTCTTCGACGAAACCGGCACCTTCGTCCCCGGTGAGTACGTCGTCGGGCTCCTCGCCGAGGCCTTCCTCGCCCGCTCCCCCGGCGAGGTCATCGTGCATGACCCCCGCGTGGTCTGGAACGTCCGGGACGCCGTCGCCGCCGCCGGCGGCCGCGCCCACCAGGCCCGCACCGGGCACGCCTTCGTCAAGCAGGCGCTGCGCGACACCGGGGCGATCTACGGCGGCGAGATGTCGGCGCACCACTACTTCCGCGACTTCGTCTACTGCGACAGCGGCATGATCCCGCTCCTGCTGATCGCCGAACTCGTAAGCCGCCGCGGCCGCACCCTCGGCGAGCTGATGGCGACGCGCGTCGCAGCCTTCCCCTCCTCGGGCGAGATCAACTTCCGCGTCGCCGACCCCGCGGCCGCCATCGCCCGCGTCCGCGCGGCCCTCGGCCCCGACGCGCTCGAGGCCGACGAGACCGACGGCCTCGGCCTCGCCTTCGCCGACTGGCGGTTCAACCTCCGCGCCTCGAACACCGAGCCGCTGCTCCGCCTCAACGTCGAAGCTCGCGGCGACCCGGCGCTCGTCGAGCGCGGGGTCGACCGCGTGCGCAGCCTGATCGCGCCCTGACCGGCTATCCGGCCGTAGCGGCGATCCGCAGCACCGGCCGCTGCCGCAGAATCGCCCGGTGCTCGGGCTCCGCGGGCAGTTCGTCGGTGATGACCTTGAACCCTGCCAGGCGCGACGCGCCGAAGCTCGTCGACAGCGCCACATCGGTGGCGTCGCGGCCGATCGCCATCAGGATTCGCCCGATCCGCGGCCTGTTGTGGCGGGCGTCGAAGGTGTACCAATGCCCGCCCAGGAACACCTCGAACCAGGCCGAGAAATCCATCGGGTCGGGCACCGCGGGCACGCCGATGTCGCCCAGGTAGCCGGTGCAGTAGCGCGCCGGGATGTTCATGCAGCGGCAGAGCGTCACCGCGAGGTGCGCGAAGTCGCGGCAGACGCCGATCCGCTCGTTGAAGGCGCCCCAGGCGGTCCGGAGCGGATCGGCGTCCGGGTAGCCGAAGGTGATGTGACCATGCACGAAGTCGACGATCGCCTGCACCCGCGCCCAGCCCGGCTCCGTCGCCCCGAAGGTCGCCCAGGCGAACTCGCCGAGCCGGTCGGTCTCGCAGTAGCGGCTGCCGAGCAGGAACACGAGCGCGTCGTCGGGCAGGTCGCGGATGTCGTGCTGCGGCGCCGCGGGCGCCGCCACGTCGGGCTGGCCCGAGTCGTGGATGTCGAACAGGGTCGAGACCGTCAGCACGCCCTGCGGCGCCACGACGCGGGTGCAGACGTTGCCGAACCCGTCGACATAGTCGCGCGCCTCGACCTCCGGCGAGAAGGTCAGCACCTGATCGGTCAGCAGGTCGACTCGTCGCGACGGATGGATGTTCAGCGCCAGCAGCATCGCCGTCGGCTGGGGGCATTCATACGTCAGCTCGTATCCGGCGCGGATTCGCATGGAAATCAACCTTCCGTCTGGTGGTGGCCCGCCGGCGAACCGGGGCGGTCCGCTTCAAACGCCGCCTCCTCCCGGAGGTTCCTTCGCACGGGAACGATTGCCGCGGACATGCTAGGAAGCACCGGACGGGACGTCGAGGGGCGAGGCGATGGCCTGGGACATCGGTCGGGCGATGCGCAAGAAGGAGGAGTTCGAGTCGGCAAGGCTGCTCGACTTCGCCTTCCGCCTGCGCGCCCGCACCGCCGGCCGCGTCGCCGCCGAGCTCGGCTGGGACCGCGCCGACCTCGTCGCGCGGACCGTGCGGCAGGACCAGGCGGCGCTCCTCGCCGCCCTCGCCGCAGGCACCGGCCGGGATCCCACCGACCTCGAGCGCCTCTGGCTGCGGATAGAGGCGCAGGCCCGCGTCGAGCTCATCGCCGAGCTCGGCGACCCGACCCCCAACCGCCTCGCCTGAGCCTGGCGGCCTCAGCCGCCTTCCAGGTTCGGCTCCGGCTCCGTCGTCACGTTGACCTGCACCGTCATCTCGCGGAAGTCCTCGGCCTTGCCGCGGTAGGTCCCGCTCAGCGGCACCGCCTGCGACGGGTCGCGGGCGACGGCGACCCGGATCAGCTCGCGGCTGCCGACGATGCCGTTCGTGGGATCGAATTCCACCCAGCCGGCCCCGGGCAGATACACCTGGCACCAGGCATGCGTCGCGCCGCCACCGCGGGTCTCGGACCCGTCGCGGTCCGGCACGTAGACGTAGCCGGTGACGAAGCGCGCGGCGAAGCCGAGCGTGCGCACCGCCTCCATCATCAGGAGCGCGAAGTCGCGGCAGGTCCCGCGGCGGATCTGCAGCGTCAGCCGCGGCGGCTGCGTCCCGGGCTCGTTCCGCCGGGAGTAGACGAAGCTCTCGTGGATCGCGTAGCAGAGCGTCATCAGCAGCCGCCCGGTCTGGGTCCGCCGGTCCGGCCGCACGAAGCGCCGCGCGAAGCGCTCGACCTCCGGGTCCGGATAGTGCGGGCGCATGGTCGGCGCGAGATCCGCCGCCTCCTCGGGGCTGTAGGCGAAGGGATGCGACAGCGCCGCCGGGTCGATCCTGAACTCGAGCTCCGCCGCCGACGTATGCTCGATCCGGATCGAGGTCTCGAAGCGCAGCTCGCGCGCAGCCGCCGGCGGGCTCACCAGCGCCACGCAGTTCCCGAAGACGTCGTGGATCCAGCGCACGCCGCCCGGCGCCGGAGTCACATCGAGCCCGGCCGCCAGCAGCCGCTGGTCGTAGCTGTCGCGCGGCCGGAACAGCACCGCGTGTTCGCCGAACCGCACGGCACGGCGGTAGCGGTAGGTGGTGACGTGCCGGACGCGATAGATCGTCATCGTTCGGGGCCCGCTCCGGCGTCGGTCGCGGATGCGCCCGGCGGCCGCGGCGTCAGGAGGTCGCGCTGCGCCGGGTGGCGGGCATCACGCGCGGCAGGTCGTGCAGCGCCGCGTACTCGGGCACGGCGAGCTCGGCCGCGGCCAGCCGCGCCTGCGCCTCGGGGATGTAGTTGCGCGTCAGCGGCACCCGCTCCTGCCGGCGGGCCATCTGCAGGTGGAAGACGTGCAGCGCGTCGAAGCGGAACGCCGCCTCGGATCCGGCCAGGTAGAACTCCCACATCCGGATGAAGCGCTCGTCGTAGAGCTTCAGGACGTCCTCCCGCCGCTCGAGGAAGCGCCGACGCCACTCGCGCGTGGTCTCGGCATAGTGCAGCGTGAGGATCTCGACGTCGCGGGTCAGCAATCCCGCGGCCTCCACCGCGGGGGCCACCTCGGCGAAGGCCGGGATATAGCCACCCGGAAAGATGTACTTCTCGATGAACGGCTGGTTGTAGGCCGCCCGCTCCGACTGCGCCATCGAGTGCAGCAGCGCCACGCCGTCCTCGGCGAGCAGCCGCTTCACCGTGCGGAAGAAGACCGGGTACTGCCGCAGCCCGACATGCTCGAACATGCCGACCGACACGATGTTGTCGAAGGTCTCCGGCACCTCGCGATAGTCCTGCAGCCGGAAGCGCACCCGGTCGGACAGCCCCGCCGCCGCCGCGCGCTCGGTCGCGACGCGATGCTGCTCCTGGCTGAGCGTGATCCCGGTCACGTCGGCGTCGCAGACCCGCGCCAGGTAGAGCGCGAGCCCGCCCCAGCCGCAGCCGATGTCGAGGACACGCGCCCCCGGCCGCACCAAGAGCTTCGAGGCGATCAGCCGCTTCTTCGCCAGCTGCGCCTGGTCGAGCGTCATGTCCGGCCGCTCGAAGTAGGCGCAGGAATACTGCATGTCCCCGTCGAGGAAGAGCCGGTAGAGCCGCTCGTCCAGGTCGTAGTGGTGCGCCACGTTGGCCCGCGCCGCCTTCAGCCCGATCGCGTGCAGCACCGGCGCCGCGACCACGCTGCGCCGGGCGTGCTGCAGCCGCGCGACGGGCCCGGCGAGCTCAGGCCGGGTGTTCGACTTGGCGATCGCGATCAGGTCGTAGATCGAGCCCTGCTCGACGACCAGCCCGCCGTCCATGTAGCGCTCGGCCGCGGCGAGCCCCGGGTCGAGCATCACCGAGCGCAGCGCCGCCGCGTCCTTGAAGCGGATGGCGAGCGGCGTCCCCGAGCCGTCGCCATAGCTCTCCTGCCGCCCCGAAGGATAGGTGATGCGCAGGCTCCCGGTGGAAATCGACTTCCGCAGGATGGCATTCAGCGCGTTCTCGAGCATGCGGTTCCGACCAGGCAGCTTGGCATTTGCGCTGGAAGCTAGCGCTGAACGAAGTCGTTCACAAGCAATTGTAAACGCTTGCGTAAACCGCGCGACCGGATCAACCCCAGGTTTAGCCGGGGCCGCCCCGAACGCCGTCCGGGCGCCGGGTGGCGGCGGGACCGCCGGCCCCGCGCAATCGCGTCGCGATGGTCCCGTGGCCCGGCCCACCGCAGCGCCCGCTCCCGGGGCGGCTCGCGCGGGCTCCGCTTGCCGCTTGAGACCCGCCCGGGCGCGTGCCAAGGAACGAGCGTTCCGGAGACGCACGATGACCCCGCCCGCCCCCTTCCCGCACGCCCGCCCGCGCCGCCTGCGCCGCACCCCCTGGATCCGGTCGATGGTGGCCGAGACCCGCCTCGCGCCCGCCGACCTGATCTGGCCAATCTTCGTGCGCGAGGGCCGCGACCTCGCCGAGCCCGTCCCCTCGCTCCCCGGCGTCGACCGCCTCTCGATCGACCGCGCGGTGCTCGCCGCCGAGGAGGCCGCGTCGCTCGGCATCCCCTGCCTCGCCCTCTTCCCCTTCACCGCCGACGCCGACAAGAACCCCGCGGCGACCGAGGCCTGGAACCCCGACAACCTCGTCTGCCGCGCCACCCGCGCCATCAAGGCCGCCGTGCCGGAAATCGGCATCCTCCTCGATGTCGCCCTCGACCCCTACAACTCCGACGGCCACGACGGCCTCGTCCGCGACGGCATCGTCCTCAACGACGAGACCCTCGAAGCACTCGCAAGAATGGCCCTCTGCCAGGCCGAGGCCGGCTGCGACATCCTCGGACCGTCCGACATGATGGACGGCCGCATCGGCGCGATCCGCCAGGCGCTCGAGGCCGCCGGCCACCGCGACACCCTCATCATGAGCTACGCCGCCAAATACGCCTCCTGCTTCTACGGCCCCTTCCGCGACGCCGTCGGCTCCGGCGGCGCCCTCAAGGGTGACAAGAAGACCTACCAGATGGATTTCGCCAACACCGACGAGGCGCTGCGCGAGGTCGCGACCGACCTCGCCGAGGGCGCCGACATGGTGATGGTGAAGCCGGGCCTGCCCTACCTCGATGTCTGCCAGCGGGTGAAGGCCGAGTTCCGCGTGCCCCTCTTCGCCTACCAGGTCTCGGGCGAATACGCGATGCTCGCCGCCGCCGAGGCCGCCGGCTGGCTCGACGGCGACAAGGCCGTCCTCGAAACCCTCGCCGCCTTCAGGCGCGCCGGCTGCGACGGCATCCTGACCTACTTCGCCCCCCGCGCCGCCCGCCTGCTCCGCGCCTGAGGCCCGTCGCCAGCGACCGGTGCAATCGCCGAACGCCTGGCATTGCGCCCGGAGTCCGCGGGGCCATCCTGCTCCGCGCCTGTCCTTCCTTTTTCCTTTCTTTTCAACCTATCGGGCAGTGCCGGGGGGGTCGAGGGGGGCCGGCGAGGGCCCCCCTCGGGCCGCCCCGGGAGCCGCGACGAAATGAGAAGCAAGGGAGACTCGTACGGGCCTGAAGGCCGAGCCGCGCATGCGGCGAACGGCGCCAAAGCGCCGCGGGCGCCCGCATGCCGCTTGCCGCGCCGACGCCCCTGTACTGAACCACTTGGTTCACCACGAATAGCGGGGAACGCCGGCCAGCCTGCCGACGACCCCGGCACGCCATGCTAGGCCGCCACGCTGGCCGGCCTGGGCGCGATCTCGCCGGCGCGGGCGTACTGCGGCACGCGCCAGACCTCGTGGCCGAGCGCGGCGCCGGCGCGCCAGACCCAGCGCGGGTCGGCGAGGAAGCCGCGGCCGAGCGCCACCATGTCCGCGCGCCCCGATCGGACGATCTGGTCCGCCTGGTGCGGATCCTGGATCATCCCGACCGCCCGGGACACGACCCCCGCGCCGTGCCGCACCGCCTCGGCCAGGTGCACCTGGTAGCCCGGCCCGACCGGCACCTTCTGCAGCGGCGAGTTGCCCCCCGACGAGCAGCAGACATAGGCGACCCCGGCCGCCCGGTAGGCGCTGGCGATCGCCACCCCGTCCTCGACGCCCAAGCCCCCGTCGACCCACTCGGTCACCGACAGCCGCGCCCCGAGCATCAGCTCCGGCACCGCATCCCGCACCGCCGCGATGATCGCCAGCGGCAGCCGCATCCGGTTCTCCAGCGACCCGCCCCAGGCGTCCGTCCGCCGGTTCGACAGCGGCGACAGGAACTGGTTCAGCAGATACCCGTGCGCGCTGTGGATCTCGATGAAGTCGAACCCGACCCGCCGCGCCCGCTCCGCCGCCGCGACGAACCTCCCGACCATCGCCTCGATCTCGGCCGCCTCCAGGGCATGCGGCACATGCCACCCGTCGCCGAACGGCACCGCCGAGGCCGAGACCGTCTGCCACGGATCCTGGCCCGGCTTCAGCGGCTTGCCGCCCTCCCAGGGCCGCGCGCAAGATGCCTTCCGCCCGGCGTGCGCGAGCTGGACGCCGAACTTCGCCCCCGGAGCCGCCACCCGCCGCGCCGCGTCGAGCGCCCGCTTCGCCGCCGCCTCGTTGTCGTCGCTGTAGAGCCCGTGGCAGCCGTGGGTGATCCGCCCGCGCCGCTCGACGTCGGTCATCTCGACGGTCACCATGCCGGCCCCGGTCATCGCCAGCATCATCCAGTGCTGCAGGTGCCAGTCCGACGCCGAGCCGTCGACGGCCGAATACTGGCACATCGGCGCCACCGCGATCCGGTTCGGAAAGTCCAGGCCGCCGATAGTGATCGGCGAGAAAAGATGCGCGGTCATGCGGGTCCCCTTGAAGCGTCGGCCTGCATCTAGCCGGTTCCGCCGCCTCCGCCACCCCGGAAAGCGCATTTGCGCCGCCGCCCGCCGCCGCCTAAGGTCCGGCCCCGAGGAAGCGCAACGGGGGCCGCAGATGCACCTTTCCCAGATCACCGACGCCGACGGCGCCCGCCGCGTCGTCTTCCGCGACGGCGCCACCGCCCGCGTCGTCACCGGCGCCACGACGACCTACGACCTCGCCCGCGAGGCGATCGCCGCCCGCACCAGCCTCGCCGACGCCGTCCGCTCCCGCGGCGTCGGCGCCGAGGTCGACCTCGCCGCCGCCCTCGCCGAAGGCCGCGTGCTTGCGCCGATCGCCCACCCCGACCCCGCGCACCTGCACCTGACCGGCACCGGCCTGACCCACCTCGGCAGCGCCGCGACCCGCAACGCCATGCACGCCGACGCCGCCCCGGAAAAGCTCACCGATTCGATGAAGATGTTCCGCATGGGCCTCGAGGGCGGCAAGCCGAAGGAGCTCCCCGGCGTCCAGCCCGAATGGTTCTACAAGGGCAACGGGACGCAGGCCGTCGGCCCCGGCGCCCCGCTGGTCAGCCCCGCCTTCGCCCTCGACGCCGGCGAGGAGCCCGAGATCGCCGGCATCTACCTGATCGCCCCCGACGGCACCCCGCACCGCCTCGGCTTCGCGCTCGCGAACGAATTCTCCGACCACGTCACCGAGCGGCAGAACTACCTCTTCCTCGCCCACTCCAAGCTCCGCCCGGCCTCCTTCGGCCCCGAGCTCCTGCTCGGCCCCCTCCCCGACCACGTCGAGGGCACCAGCCGCATCCGCCGCGGCGGCGAAACGCTCTGGGAAAAGCCCTTCCTGTCGGGCGAGGCCAACATGTCCCACACCATCGCCAACCTCGAGCACCACCACTTCAAGTATGGCCTCTTCCGCCAGCCCGGCGACCTGCACGTCCACATGTTCGGCACCGCGACGCTGTCCTTCGCCGACGGCATCAAGCCCGAGCCCGGCGACGTCTTCGAGATCGAGGCCGCCGCCTTCGGCCTGCCGCTGCGCAACCCCCTCGAAGTCGCCGCACCCGACGCCCCGGTCGCCGCCGTGACCGCTCTCTGAGGAGAGTCCCGTCGCAGCCGTGGACAGGTCGCGCCTGACCGGGTCGTGCGCAGCCCTTCCCACGCGAACCCACCGACTGCCCTGACCCCGCCCGGCCACTGCAACCCCAGCGGGTTCCAAGCCCTTCTCTTCTTCAACCTATCGGGCAGCGCCTGGGGGGTCGAGGGGGGGCCGGTGTTGTGTAGTCAACTCCTGTCTCATGATACCAATTGCGGGATCTCGGAAGAGGTCGGCAGTCCGCGGGCAACCCGGAACGATCCGGGCCTGCCCGGCCTCGGGCGCGCCGCCGGGAGGCCCATGCGTGGATCGCGGAAGGAGCGGACGCGGCGCTCGGGCGGAAAGCATTGAGCGACCTCCGCGGCAATATTCTTGAAGGTCAGACGATCGAGCCGCGCGAGGACGAAAGCCTGCAGCTCGGGGTCGGCATCGAGCTTCGCCTGCACGCCGGGGCGGTGCAGGCGGCGGTGCTCGGAGGGCGGCGCGTCGCAGGGCGGGAGGGCCGACAGCCGGTCCTGCACCAGGGCTTCACGGTGCCGTTCGAGCGCCCCTTGAGGCGGGTCAAACCGACGAGGATCGGCTCCAGCTCGGCAAGGGCAAGGTCGATGTCGGCGGCGCTCATGGTCATGTTCAGTCGGCCAGCGCCTTCGGGTCGAGGTCGAGCTGGCGGCAGATGGCGCGGGCCTCGCCGCCGGCGCTCCACGCAGCGCCTTCAGCTCGCGGGTGGAGATGACCGACCCGTCGACGCGGGGGCTGAAGAGCTCCTCGCCCTCCTCCATCCAGCGGTAGACCTGCCCGGCCCGGACCGGCCCGCCGAGCGCGCGGCCCGGCGCGTCGCCGGCAGCGGCAGACGCGCCGCCGCCGCTGACCCAGTCCCAGGCGTGGAGCAGCCAGTCCGGCACGAGGGCGGCGATCGCCGCGGAGATCGCGGCGACCATCGGCTCGACGATCGAGGTCATGCCGTCCCAGGCCGACTGCAGCAGCCGGGCGCCGAGGCCGAAGAGCGAGAAGTCGAAGACGGCCTCGATCCTGTCGCGGACGAAGCCGAGGTCCCAGCCGGTCAGGTACCGTCGAAGGCGGCACCGGCGGCGGCGAAGCTCATCGCCCGCGCCCCCTCGAGTGGCCACGACACCTTGTTGTCGTCCTGCGTCACTCACCGGCCTCCCATCATCTTGATGACCGCGCGCAGCAGCTCGGGCGTGATCGGGCCGTCACCCATGCCGCCGGCGACGCGCATGGCGGTCGCCAGCGCCCGGAAGTGCCCGGCGCTCTCGCCGAGGTCGCGCAGGATCGCCTGAAGCTCCGCGCTCCCCGGCGCGAGGCTGCCGGCGAAGTCGGCGAGTTCCTTCCGCGAGGGTCGCGGGAGGTTGATGTTGTGCGTCACCCGCGAGAGGAGCGGCTGAAAGGCGGCCATGCGGAGGTTGCCGCCCTTGCCCATGAAGGTGTCGTTGCCGGCCAAGAGGCAGCCGAAGGCCGGCGCGTGCTCGTCGCCGAGCCGCGCGTCGGTCCCGCGGTCCCAGAGCGAGCGGATCGTCTCCAGGATGACGGCCTTCAGCTCCTGCGCCTCGTCGACGACGAGCATGGCCCGCGAGCCGGAGCGCTGGAACGGGCGCGCGCGCAGGAGGCCCCAGATCGCCTCGAACGCATCCTGCGTCGAGCTGGCCTCGATACGGTAGGGCGCGAGCACGGCGCGGGTGAAGGCGGCGGCCGACCCGCCGATGACGGGCGAGGCGGTCACCCGCACGATCTCGACGCCGGCCGCTTCAAGCTCGGCCACGACCAGGCCGAGCGCGAAGCTCTTGCCGATGCCGGCCGGACCGCCCAGGAGCCCCAGCCCCGCGCCTTCGGCGATCTGCCATGCGGCGGCTCGATGCGACCCCGGTTTCGATGATAGGTCTCTCCATGTGACGCTCCTTCTCAAAGGTCACGTTGCACCAGAGAGGCCGGCGGTGCCTGCCGCCGGTCTCTCACTCACCCCGCTCATCGCGAGGAATTCTTCCATGTCCGCCCGCCGCTTCGCGTCCTCGGCCGCGTCCAGCTCCTCCGGGCTCGGCGGCAGGAGTGCCTTGTCGATGACGGGCGCGGGCCGGTAGATGTGCGGGTCCGGATCGTTCGCGACCCGCTCCGCAAGCGCGGCCTCCGCGGCCGCCCTCTGAAGGCCGAAGGTCCTGACGCTCGGATCGACGTCCTGCCGGAGGAACGAAGCGCAAGGGACGCCCAAGGGCCTTGAAGGCCGAGCCGCGCATGCGGCGAACGGCGCCAAAGCGCCGCGGGCCACTTCGAGCCGCTTGCCTCCCGATCTTTCGCAACCGATCCCCGGCACCCCGGGCAATCGTGAAGTCCGGGTTAACGCCCGGAGGCGATATCGTTTGAAATCATAAGCTTGATGGGTCTGCCCGAGCTCGGACAAACCCCGGACAACGGCAGCGGCGAACCCGTCCGGCCGGCCTACGCCGGCAGCGACGCCTTCAGCTCCCGCCGGCGCGCGTGCAGGATCGGCTCGGTGTAGCCCGACGGCTGGGTCGTTCCCTCGAACACCAGGTCGCAGGCGGCGCGGAAGGCGAGGCCGTCGAAGGACGGGGCCATCGGCCGGTAGTTCGGGTCGCCCGCGTTCTGCCGGTCGACGACCTCGGCCATCCGCCGCATGATCGCCATGACCTCGTCCTCGCCGACGACGCCGTGGTGCATCCAGTTGGCGATGTGCTGCGCCGAGATGCGGCAGGTGGCGCGGTCCTCCATCAGCCCGACGTCGTCGATGTCGGGCACCTTGGAGCAGCCGATCCCCTGGTCGATCCAGCGGACCACGTAGCCGAGGATGCCCTGCGCGTTGTTCTCGACCTCGTGGTGGACCTGCTCGGGCGCCCACCGCCGGTAGGCGGCGAGCGGGATTTCCAGGATCGTGTCGACGTAGGCGCGCCGCCCGCCCTTGGCGAGCGCCGCCTGCACCTTGAAGACGTCGATCCGGTGGTAGTGCAGCGCGTGCAGCGTCGCCGCGGTCGGGCTCGGCACCCAGGCGCAGTTGGCGCCGGCCTTCGGGTGCTCGACCTTCGCCTCCAGCATCGCCGCCATCCGGTCGGGGATCGCCCACATCCCCTTGCCGATCTGCGCCCGCCCCGAGAAGCCGCATTCGAGCCCGATGTCGACGTTCTGGTTCTCGTAGGCGGTGATCCAGCTCTTGCGCTTGATGAACTCCTTGCGGCTGAACGGCCCCGCCTCCATCGAGGTGTGGATCTCGTCGCCGGTGCGGTCGAGGAAGCCGGTGTTGATGAAGACCACCCGGTGCTTCGCCGCCCGGATCGACTCCTTGAGGTTGACGCTCGTCCGCCGCTCCTCGTCCATGATCCCGAGCTTCACCGTATGCCGCGGCAGCCCGAGGATCGACTCGACCTTGTCGAAGGTCGCGTCGGCGAAGGCGACCTCGTCGGGCCCGTGCATCTTGGGCTTCACCACGTACACCGAACCCTCGACCGAGTTCCGCGCGCCCTCGGCTTTCCGCAGGTCGTGCATGGCGATCAGCGTCGTGACCAGCGCGTCCATCAGCCCCTCGAAGGCCTCGTTGCCGTCGCGGTCGAGGATTGCCGGGTTGCGCATCAGGTGGCCGACGTTGCGGACGAGCAGCAGCGCCCGGCCCTTGACGCTGACCTCGCCGCCGTCGGGGCCGGTGAAGGCGAGGTCGCCGTTGAGGCTGCGGGTCATCGGCCGGCCGTTCTTCTCGAAGGTGTCGGCGAGGTCGCCCTTCATCAGCCCGAGCCAGTTGCGGTAGGCCGTCACCTTGTCCTCGGCGTCGACGCAGGCGACCGAGTCCTCGCAGTCCATGATCGCCGAGATCGCGCTCTCGAGCCGCACGTCGGCGAGCCCCGCCTGGTCGCGGCTGCCGATCAGGTGGGTGCGGTCGAAGACGAGCTCGACGTGCAGCCCGTTGTTGCGCAGCAGCACCGAGGTCGGCGCCCGCGGGTCGCCGCGGTAGCCGACGAACTTCTCCGGCTGCACCAGCGGCAGGTCGTCGGCGAGGAGCGCGCCGCGGTTCACGTGGTAGCGGCGGACGTCGGCGTGGCTGGTGCCGGCGATCGGAAAGGCCTCGTCGAGGAAGACCCGCGCCCGGGCGACGACGCGCGCCCCGCGGCCGCGGTCGTAGCCGCCGGACGGCGGCGGGCTGCCCATGGCGTCGGTGCCGTACAGGCAGTCGTAGAGGCTGCCCCAGCGGGCGTTGGCGGCGTTGAGCGCGAAGCGGGCGTTGGTGATCGGCACCACGAGCTGCGGGCCGGGGACGGTCGCGATCTCGGGATCGACGTTCGCGGTTTCGATCGTGAAGCGGTCGCCTTCGGGCAGCAGGTAGCCGACGTCAGTGAGGAAGGCCTTGTAGGCCTCGTGGTCGTGCGGCTGGCCGCGGCGCTCGACGTGCCAGGCGTCGATCCTCGACTGCAACTCGGCGCGACGTTCGAGGAGCGCGGCATTGCGCGGGCCGAACTCGTTGACGAGGGACGAAAGACCGTCCCAGAAGGCCTCCGCGGCGATGCCGGTGCCGGGGAGCGCCTCGTCCTCGACAAAGGCCGCAAGCTCGGTCGCCACGCGGATTTCGCCCCGCGTCACGTATCCGGCAGTCTGGTTCGCGATGGTCTCGGTCATGGCTTCCCTCCCCGGTCGACAGGGAGGTGATAGGCGATCCGGACGCGCGCTGGAAGCGTTGGATCTGGGCGTCGAGCGCCTCGAACAGCCGCGCGACCGCCTCGGCGCGGGGGTCGACCTGGCCCCGGAGCTGCTCGGCGTTCAGGTAGGCGGACCGGCCGGCCTTGGCCCGCTCCATCTGCCCGGTCCGGTTGGCGCCCTCGCGGGCGGCGCGGGCGATGCCGCCGCTCGCAAGGCTGGCGAGAGGGCGTCGACCATGGTCCGGTCGCCGAACCGGGCGCCGCCGATCTCCTGCATCCGCGCGAGGCCGGCCTTGAGCGCGTCGGTCGGCGACATGCCCGACGAGGCGGCGTCGCCGGCGGCGGCGAAGATCGCCGGCAGCACGCCCGACGATCCGCCCATGGTCTGGCTGAGCTCGAGGCCGATGGCGCGGTAGAGACCCGATATCCCCCGCGGCAGGTCGGGCGTCGGTCTTGCCGTCCTTGGGCATCGTCGACTCGCGGGCTGTTCAGGCGTCGACGATCGGCCGGAAGCCGCCGTAGATCATTCGCTTCCCGTCGAAGGGCGCGGGCGTCCGAGCGGCGTCCGGCTGCATGCGCGGGTCGGCCATCAGCTTCGCCCAGGCGGCATCGCGGGCCTCCCTGGATGCCCATTCGATCCAGGAGAAGACCACCGTCTCGTCGTCCTTGCGCTGCACCGCCATCGGGAAGGACGTCAGCTTCCCCTCCGGGACGTCGTCGCCCCAGCATTCGACGACGCGCAGTGCGCCGTACTCCTTGAACAGCCCCAACGTCTCCTCCGCGTGCTTGCGGTAGGCCTCCCGGCTGGCGGTCGGGACCGCCACGACAAACCCGTCGACGTAGCTCATGCCGTTGCCTCCCTGGAATCGGTTGCGAAGAGAAAGCCGAGGTAGCGGTGCAGATGGCCGAGGCTGTCGGCGGCGACCCCCGCTCCTCCGGTCGCCTTCGCCAGCACGAAGGCCCCCTGCAGCACCGCCTGGATGTGCAGCGCGAGGCTCGCCGGCGTCCACTCGGCCGTCCGCCCCGTCGCCGCCAGCGCCTCGTCGATGTCGCCTTCGAGGGTGGCCGCGTGACGGGCGATCTCGCGCTCGCAAGCCGCCCGGATCCCGGGGTGCGTCGCGTAGGCCTCCTGCACCATCGTGCCGAGCAGGCAGGTATAGTCGGGCAGCCCGCCCCGCAGGATCGATCGCCGGAAGTCGACGTAGCCGAGGATCCGCGCCCGGGCGTCGGGCAGCGCATGGTAGGGGGCAGCGGCGAAGAGGTCGGCCGCCATGGCGCCGAAGTGCGCCGCGGCGGCGATCCCGAGCTCTTCCTTGGTGCGGAAGTGATGGAAGAAGGCCCCCTTGGTGACGCCCGCCGCGCGGCAGAGGTCGTCGACCGAGGTCGCGGCATACCCCTGCGCCCGGATCACCGCTATCGCGGCGTCGAGCAGCCTGGTCTTCCCGTCCTTGCCCGCCGAGGCCATTCCGTCCATCCCACCTTGCGGCCAGCGTGCCAACCAGTCGGTATGCCCGTCAACCGGAAATCCCCGCTAGCGAAGCGCGGCGGCGAGGCCCTCGGGATCGTCGGTGGTGATCTGGTCGACGCGGAGGTCGAGCAGGCGGCAGGCGGCGGCGAGGCCGTCGGGGTCGGCGCGGCGAATCGTGTAGGCGTCGACGCGGCGGCCGGCGCGGTGGAAGGCGGCGACGAGGTCGAAGCCGTCGGCGGCCGCCGCGAGGACGAGGGCGTGATCGACGTAGACAAGCTCGGCGGCCGGGGAGGCGGCGACGGCACCGGCGACGAAGGCCGGCCAGGCGCGAGTGGCGGTGACGCGCGCGATGGCGCCTTCGTGGCAGGGGTCGTGGCCGATGCGGAGGCCGGGGACGTCGGCCGACAGCAGGCGGACGGCGGCGGCGTCGCCGGACGAGAGGATGAAGTGGCGCGCGACGGGGCCGAGGGCGCGGGCGAAGGTCGCGAGGGCCGCGGGGGGCAGGGCGTCGGCGTCTTCCTTGTAGTCGAGCTGCAGCAGGGCGTCGGGGTGGGCGCCCTCGCGGGCGATGAGCGCGGCGAGGTCTTCGAGGAGCATGACGGGCTCGCCGGTCGGGGTCCCGGCGTTGTCGCGCAGGCGGAGCGTGCGGAGGACGGCGGCGGGAGTGTGCCGGACGAGGCCGGAGCCGGTGGTCTCGATGCCCAGCGCGGGCTCGTGCAGGACGGCGAAGCCGGCATCGGCGTGGACGACGAGGTCGACCTCGACGCTGGCGCCGGCCCGCATGCCCTCGACGATGCGGCGGCCGGTGAAGACGGGGTCGGCGGCGCGGCGGCGGGCGCGGTGCCACTTGAGGAAGGTCCGGTGGCCGTTCCGGGTGACGCTGGTGGGCGCGGGCATGGTCAGCCGGTGCGGTGGATGGCTGCGTTGTCGCGGTAGACGGCGAAGGCGCGCGGGTGGAGGTCGACGGTTGCGCCGGCTTGCCAGGCGCGGGCGTCGGGGACCTGGGACTTCAGCCGGAGGCCGTCGGGAAGCTCGAGGTCGACGACGGCGTGGGCGCCGTAGTCGGTGACGCGGTGGATCGTCGCGGAGGTTCCGGCGGCGATCTCCAGGGCCTCGGGGCGGACGGCGAGGGTCGCGGGGCCGTCGGGGGCCGATACCGGGACGGCGAGGCCGGCGTGGCGGAAGGCGCCGGCGCCGATGCGGCCCTCGACCAGGTTCATGGTGCCGATGAAGCCGGCGACGAAGGGCGTCGCGGGCTCGCGGTAGGTGACGTCGGGGGGCGCGATCTGCTCGGTCCGGCCGTCGCGCATGACTACGATGCGGTCGGCGAGGGCCAGCGCCTCGTCCTGGCCGTGGGTCACGAAGAGCGTGGTGATCCTCAGGCGCTGCTGCAGGTCGCGGACCTCCTCGCGCAGGCGTTCGCGCAGGTGCTGGTCGAGGCTGGCGAAGGGCTCGTCGAGGAGGAGGATCTTGGGCTCGAGGACGAGGCTGCGGGCCAGGGCGACGCGCTGCTGCTGGCCGCCCGAGAGCTGGTTGGTCATGCGCTCGCCGTAGCCGGTCAGGCCGACCTGGGCGAGGGCGGCCTCGACGCGGGCGCGGATCTCGGGCTTGGGGAGGCGGCGGAGGTTCAGGCCGAAGGCGAGGTTCCGGAAGACGTTCATGTGGGTCCAGAGCGCGTGGCTCTGGAACACCATGCCGGTCGGGCGCCGCTCGGGCGGGACATGGGTCACGTCCTCGCCGTCGATGGCGATGGTGCCGGACGTCGGGGTCTCGAAGCCGCCGATCATCCGCAGCAGCGTCGACTTGCCGGAGCCCGAGGGGCCGAGCAGGCAGACGAGTTCGCCGTCGCCGACGGTCAGGTCGAAGGTGTCGACGGCGTGGACGTTGCCGAAGGTCTTCGTGACGCCGCGGATATCGAGGACGGCCATGTTCAGGCGGCCGCCGTCCGGGGTGCCCGGGCTCGGACAAGTGAGTCAACTGATTGATATTGCTGGATAACATCTCCGGACACTAACCGGACATCAACCATTGCCCGGGGCCTCCGGGGCGCGCGCCGGGGCAGGTTGCCGCGGGGTTCGGCACGTCCGCGCGTGGCGGTCAGGGTTAACTGGTTAACGGCCGAGAACCCCCAATCACAAGGGTAGCAGGAGGCGACCGCGCCGGGAAGCGCCGGTTCCGGCTCAAGGTGAATGGGCGGGGCGGCGGCGGGCCGCCGGGGATTGTCGTCGGAGCGCCTTTGCGCTCCGAAGTCGTTCTCCCCGCGCAAGGCGCGGGGCCCCTGCGCGCCGTTGCGCGCGCCAACCCACCCCCCCTTCCCCCCCGCCCAGGCTTGGGCGGGGGGAACCTGCCCGATAGGGGAAGGGAGAAAAGGAAGGGCGAAAGAGGGGGATACGCCGGGATGGCGTGGAGGCCGGCGCGCGGAGCGGGGACGAGGCGGACGGGCGTTCGGGGACGTGGTGGACACGTTTCCGCTCGCGTCTCCGGGAGGGGCCGGACGGGGTTCGACGGGCCGGTGCGGGGTCCGCGCCGCCACGGGGAGGTCCAGGGAGGGTCGGGTTCGGGCCATCGTCAACCTCCGAAGCCGCGGGCGAAGCTGCCGGAGCCGATCATGCGGCGGGCGAAGATGAGCGCGAGGAAGGACGGGATCCAGAGCAGCACCGACAGCACGGCGCCATACTGGATGACCGGCTGGTTGTTGATGAAGGAGATCATCAGGACCGGCATGGTGCGGATCTGCGGGGCGCCGATCAGCCAGGCGCCCTCGGTCTCGTAGAAGGTGTTGACGAAGGTCAGGAGCACGGCGGCGGCGATGGTCGGGCCGGCCTGCGGCAGGGTGATCGACCAGAAGACGCGCAAGGGCGAGGCGCCGACGTCGCGGGCCGCTTCCTCCATGCGGCGGTCGACGGACTGGAAGGCGGCGACCGGGATCCAGACCATGAAGAGGAGCGTGCCGACGAGCTGGATCAGCACGACGCCCCAGAAGGTGGCGATGAGGCCGAGGTTGAGGAAGATGCCGGCGATGGCGACGAGGAGGCCGAACTTGGGGAAGGCGTGGCCGGCGAGGAAGGAGAAGAAGAGGAGGTTGCGCCCGGGGAACTCGAGGCGGGCGAAGGCATAGGCGGCGGGGAGGCAGATCACGGCGGAGATCAGCGTCACGACGGTCGCGAGGCTGACGCTGAGGGTGATCGAGGTCCAGACGTCGGCGCGCTTCAGCGTCATCGTCCAGTACTTCAGGCCGAACTCCTGCGGGACGACCGAGGGGTAGCGCCAGACGTCGGAGAAGGCCCACGTCGCGACGACGAGGAGCGGGAAGACGATGACGAGCGACAGGACGAGGGCGAAGACTATGCCGGTCCAGTCGATGCGGGCGTGGTCCATCGTCAGCTCGCCCGGTTCTTCGCGACCGAGCGGACGTAGAAGAGGCCGAAGAGGATGCAGAAGCCGAAGGTGATGACGGCCTGGGTGATGGCGTTGGTGGGGTCGTTCAGGTCCCGAAAGGTCCGCTGCATGAAGGGGCCCATCATCTCGGGCGAGGCGGGGCCGAGGACGTAGGCGAGCGTGAAGGACGAGAAGATGCCCAGCACGGTGAAGCTGAGCGCGACGAGGATCGAGTTCGAGATGCGCGGCAGGATGATGTGGCGCAGCACCGCGAGGCGGCCGGCGCCGACGTCGCGGGCGGCCTCGATCGACTGGTTGGAGACCGCGCCGAGGCCCGAGAGCAGGATCAGGACGGCGATCGGGATGTTGTCCCAGACGAGGCCGATGACCGGACCCCAGGGGGTCAGGTAGGGCGAGCGGATCTTCGGGAGGCCGACGGCGTTCAGCAGCACGTCGACGGTGCCGTTGGGGCCGAGGACGCGGATGATCGCGTAGCTCAGGATGATCGAGGGGACGAACATCGGGAAGATCGCGAGGCCCTGGACGTAGCCGGCGAGCCGGCCGGTCGAGAAGCGCAGGTAGAGCGCGATCGAGAGGCAGATGGGCAAGAGGAAGGCGGCGCAGACGGCGGTCGTCCAGAGCGTCACGCCGAGGTTCGTCAGGCTGTAGCGGTCGGTGAAGAAGAAGACGTAGGTCTCGAGGGAGAAGTGGCGGCCGCCGTCGGGGAGCGGCAGCCAGACGGTGCGGACGATCGCCGATATGATCGGCCAGATGACGAGCCAGGCGACGAGGAAGACCGGCGGCGCGACGAGCGCGAGGCCCATCGGCAGCCGCCGCGGGGGGCGGCCGGCGATGTCGGCCGCCGGCGGCAGGCTCACTTGCTGCGGTCCACGTTCGGGGCGACGTTGCGGTACCAGCCGTCGTTGATCGCCTTCTCCCAGTCGCCGCTCGGGAAGACCGGGATCGTCGTGGGGATCACGTCCTTGTACTTGTCGCGCAGGTCGGCGGCGACATGGTCCCAGGAGACGCCGGGGAAGCCGCCGAGCTCGGTCAGGACGGCGTTCTGGATGTCCTCCTCGAGGATGAAGTCGGCGAGCTTGAGGGCGGCGTCCTTGTTGGCGCCGTTCGCGAGGACGACGCTGCGGGCGAAGCCGCCGGGCAGGCCGAGGTCGGTGAGCTGCACCAATCCGGTGGTGTCGGGCAGGACGCCGGTCGCGATCGCCTGCAGCGCCTGGTCGGACCAGGCCGGGATCATGGTGACGGCGGACTGGCCGAGGAGCTGGATCGACTGGGTGTTGCCCGAGGTATAGGCGCCCTGGTCGAAGAGCGAGGGGGCGAGATCCTGGAGGAGTTTCCAGGCGGGCGTGAGGGCGGCTTCGGCGGCCTCCGCGCTGTAGTTGTCCACGGTGAATTTCGCCGGGTCCTTGCCGTTCACCTCGTAGATGGCGCGGCGGACGAAGTTGCCGCCCGACCCGCCCTTGTCGGGGCGGTTGTAGATGAACTGGCCGGGGTTGGCCTTGATCCAGGCCGTGAGGTCCGCGAAGGTCTTGGGGGCGTCGGCGGCCTTGAGCTTCGCGGTGTCGAAGGCGAGCAGCACCTGGCTGCCGCGGTAGGGCATGTTGAAGTCGGTGTCGAGGGCGAGCGGGTTGAGCTTCGACCAGTTGGAGAGGCCCGCCTCCTTGAGGTTGACGTAGAGGCCGGCGTCCATGGCGCCGGCGGGGAGCCGCGGGTCGAAGTTCTCGAAGTAGTCGGCCTGCGGGTCGGTCTTGCCCTTGAGGGCGGCGAGGGCGCGGTCGGCGATGGCGAGGTTGCCGGCGTTGTCGCCGGCGTCGACGAGGTTCAGGGTGATGCCGGGGTTGGCGGCCTCGAACGGGCCCTTGATGAAGTTGGTCCAGAAGTCGAGCACGTTCTGGTCCGACGAGGTGTACCAGTCGATGCGGCCGGCCGCGGCTTCGGCGAGCCGCGGCAGCAGGACCATGCCGGCGGCGGCGCCGCCCACGGAGATCATGAAGCCACGCCGATCCATCGCATTCCTCCCTGCATTGGCGCGGGGCTGTTCCCCGTCGCGCGGCGGAGCCTAGCATCGGGTCGTGGCGCAATCTACCGGGCTCGGCGATGGCCTTGGGGTCCGTTTCGATCTCCCGAGCGCAGGCCGCGCAGCTGCGTGGGGGTGCGGGCAAAACGCAAGCTGTTGATTTAAATGAACTTCATCGCCGAGTTTTTACCACTTCTTTACTGTTCCCGCCGATCGGGCGGGGTCGTGCCCCCGGGGTGCAGCGGAGAAGGGCCGGGAGGGGCCCGCGGCGCTTTGGCGCCGCTCGCCGCATGCGCGGCTCGGCCGTCATCTCCACCCGCGAGCTGAAGGCGCTGCGCGCCGGCGGCGAGGCCCGCGCCATCTGCCGCCAGCTCGACCTCGACCCGAAGGCGCTGGCCGACTGAACATGACCATGAGCGCCGCCGACATCGACCTTGCCCTTGTCGAGCTGGAGCCGATCCTCGCCGGTTCGACCCGCCTCAAGGGGCGCTCGAACGGCACTGTGAAGCGCCCTGGTGCAGGACCGGCTGTCGGCCCTCCCGCCCTGCGATGCGCCGCCCTCCGAGCACCGCCGCCTACACCGCCCCGGCGTGCAGGCCACCCACCGCGGCCCGGGTGTCGATCGCGGTCTTCGACTGGTCCTCGGCCGAGTAGTAGGCCAGCGGGGGGCTGCTGGATCGTTCCCCGCGCGGGCTCAGATGCCCGGCGCGAGCGGCAGGCAGTCGGCCTGCATGCGCGCGAGGCTGGCGCAGGCGCCGAGCGCCTCGGTCTGGCTGAGCCCGACGAACTGGGCGCGATAGACCGTCACGCCCTGCATCTGCGCCGCCTCGACCCGGCGCAGGCCGCCGTCGAGCTGGGGCACGTCCTTGAGCGCCGTGGTCAGCAGCTGCCGCTCGGCGTCGCCCTTGGCGCGGAAGGCGCCGAGCTGCACGCCCCAGTCGTGGCCGCCGGTCGTCGCGGTGCCGGCGTCGGCCAGCGCCACCGGCTCGGGCACCGCCTCAGGCTGCGGCCGCGGCCGTGCGGCCGCGACGACGAAGGTCGAGGCCGACCCTGCGCCCGAGTTCACCTGCATCGGCGTGTCCGACGCCGCCGCGGCGTCGGCGACGCGCGCGGCCGGCCGCGGCATCGGCCGCCCGTCGCGCGGTACGGCCTGCGCCGCCCGGGCGGCGCCGAGCTCGCTGTTCACCTCGGCGATGGCGGCGGCGATCGTGGCGCTGTTGCGGGTGATCGCCTCGTCGTCGAGCGCCCGCGGCATCGGCCGCCCGGCGGCATCGAGCGCCAGCGACGGGCTCGCGGCGGCGACCGCGGCCGGCGCCGCCTTCGGCGCGACCTCCATCGCCACCCCGGCGACGCGCCCCTGGTCGGCCGGCTGCGCTGCCGCGACCCGGGTCAGCGGCGACGGCGGGACGACCGCCGCCACGGCCGGCATCTTGGCGAAGCCGAGATCCATCAGCCGCGCCACCTCGGAATTGCGCGCGGCGGTCGACTTGCCGCCCATCAGCGCCACGATCACCCGGCGGTCGCCGCGCTGCGCCGACGACACGAGGTTGAACCCGGCCGCCTTGGTGTAGCCGGTCTTGATCCCGTCCGCGCCCGGATAGGCCTCGAGCATCCGTCGGTTGGTGCTGCGCACCGTCACGAGGCCCGCCGAGGTCGAGGTCCGGCCGAAGATGTTATAATACTGCGGGAAGTCGTAGATCAGGTGCCGCCCCAGGATCGCCATGTCGCGCGCCGTGGTCATGTGCCCGTCCCGGGTCAGCCCGTTGGCGTTCTTGAAGGTGGTGTTGGTCATGCCCATGGCGCGGGCGTACTGGTTCATCAGCGCCGCGAACTGCGGCTCGGACCCGCCGATGAAGTCGCCCATGGCGGTCGCGGCATCGTTGGCCGACTTGATCGCCGCGGCGCGGATCAGGTAGCGCAGCTCGATCTTCTGCCCCGCCTTGAGCCCGAGCCGCGACGGCGGCTCGTCGGCGGCATTCTCCGACACCGTGATCTTCTGGTCGAGCGACAGCCGCCCGTGCTGGATCTGGTCGAAGACGATGTAGAGCGTCATCATCTTGGTCAGCGACGCCGGATGCACCCGGGCGTCGGCGTTGACCTGCTGGATCACCTGGCCGGTGCGGGCATCCATCACGATATCGGCGAACTGCTGCGCCCTGGCGACCGTCGCCGCGCACGCCAAAACAATCGCGAGAATCGCCCCGCGCGACACAGTCTGGATCATCACTGCCTCCGGCGCGCAGGGGCGCCTTGCCTCGGGTTATCGCAAACGCTAGCGGGCGATTGCTTTATTTTCCGTTAACGCTAGCACGAGACTCCGGGCTGGAAAACACTTTTGTTTCAAGGTCTGCCGG
Source organism: Amaricoccus sp. (assembly GCA_046348975.1). Classification (GTDB taxonomy): domain Bacteria; phylum Pseudomonadota; class Alphaproteobacteria; order Rhodobacterales; family Rhodobacteraceae; genus Amaricoccus. The sequence continues at coordinate 28,329 of JAXMDF010000004.1, forward strand.
GGTGTGGCTAAACCGCCCCACACCCTCTTTGCCGCAGTGCAACAAAAACCCTTGACGCAGTGCAGCAAAATCACTATCTCTTGTGGCATCGGAATTCAACGCAACCGGAGAATGATGCAAATGACCACCCGCGCCACCAAGACCGCCCCGGCCGAGAAGGCCTTCGACGTCGCCAGCAACGTCGTGCAGGAGGCCACCGCCAAGGTCGAGACCTTCGTCGCCGACACCCAGAAGACCGTCACCGAGCAGTTCGAGAAGCTGTCGAAGGGCCTCGAGGGCCTGACCAGCTTCGGCCAGGAGAACGTCGACGCCTTCGTGAAGTCGGGCGAGATCGCCGCCAAGGCCGCCGAGGGCATCGGCACCGAGATCAGCGCCTACTCGAAGAAGTCGTTCGAGGACGGCGTCGCCGCCGCCCAGGACTTCGCCTCGGCCAAGACGCTGACCGAGCTCTTCGAGAAGCAGACCTCCTACGCGCAGACCACGTTCGAGGGCTTCGTGAGCCAGGCGACCAAGATGAACGAGATCTACGTCGCGGCCGCCAAGGACATCTCGGCCCCGCTCGGCGCCCGCGTCACCGCGGCCACCGAGGCGCTGAAGTCCTTCAGCCTCTGAGGTTAAATCGGTACGTCCGAGCGGGGCGCTGCTCCTCCCTGGCAAACCGTGACGGGCGAGAGTACCGATTGAACCCCCGGCGACCGCGTGTCGCCGGGGTTTTTCGTCGTCCGCCGCCGACCCCGGCCCCTTCCCTAATCCGGCCGATCGAATATATTGGCGGCAAAGCGTACCCGGTATCTGATTTGGGCTGAGGATGGCAGCGGCGGACCACAAGACCCCAGGCAGCGGCACGAGCGTCCTGACCCGGACGCGGACCAAGACCCAGCGCCCGCCGCTCTACAAGGTCATGCTGCTGAACGACGACTACACCCCGATGGAGTTCGTGGTGCACGTGCTGGAGCGCTTCTTCGGCATCAGCCACCAGCAGGCCGTCGACATCATGCTGACCGTCCACCGCAAGGGGCTTGCGGTGGTCGGCGTCTTCTCCTTCGAGATCGCCGAGACCAAGGTGACCCAGGTGATGGACTACGCGCGGCGGAATCAGCACCCGCTGCAATGCACGATGGAAAAGGAGTAGGGGTCCCCCGCCCCTCGCATGCCGAACCAGGTCGACCGCCTGGCGCTCGCCTTCCAGTCGCGGGCGCTTCCGATCCCCGATCGCGGGGACGTAATCGTATTGCGAGCTAGCCCGTCGGCCTTCCTCGACATGGTGCCGGCCGGGCGGCTGAGCTGCGGCCAGAGCTTCCGCCCGGTCCACGACGCGCTCGCCGAGCGCGGCTACCCGGTCTCGCCCAGCCCGGACGGGCCGGCAGCGATGGTGGTCGTGAACCTGACCCGCAGCCGGGCCGAGAACCTCGGCAACATCGCCCGCGGCCTCGCGCTCCTGCCCGGAGGCGGCACGCTGGTCGTCGCCGGTGCCAAGAGCGACGGCGTCGACAGCGTCGCGCGGCAGGTGGTGCGGCAGCTCCCGTTCGACGGCGCCTTCGTCAAGGCGCACGGCCGCGTCTTCTGGCTGACCCGGCCGGAAGAGCTGCCGCCGGCCGTCGAGGCCTGGGCCCGCGGCGCCGCCCCGGCGCGGAACGGCGAGGGCTTCGTGACCGTCCCCGGCGTCTTCTCGCCCGACCAGTCCGATCCCGGCAGCCGCCGGCTGGCCGCCGTCTTCCCCGGGCGGCTCACCGGCCGCGTCGCCGACCTCGGCGCCGGCTGGGGCTGGCTCGCCCGCGCCGCCCTCGAGGCGGCGCCGGCGATCGCCGGCCTCGATCTCTACGAGGCCGAGGCGCTGGCGCTCGACGCGGCGCGGGCGAACGTCGCCGACGACCGGGCCCGCTTCCACTGGACCGACGTGACAGGCCTCGGCGCCGGCATCCCGCCCTACGACGTCGTGATAACGAACCCGCCCTTCCACCAGGGCCGCGCCTCCGAGCCCGACCTCGGCGCCGCCTTCATCGTGGCCGCCGGCCGCATCCTGAAGCCCAACGGCCGGCTGCTGATGGTCGCCAACCGCCAGCTCCCCTACGAGGCCACCGTCAAGGCCAGCTTCCGGCAGTGGGAGAAGCTCGCCGAGGACGGCGCCTTCAAGGTCATCCAGGCCGAGAGGCCGCGCGCCGCCAGGCCAGGCTCAGACGCCTGAAGCAAAGGCCCGCCGGTCGTCCTTCGAACGCCCGCCCGCGGAGATTGGGCGCGGGGGTGCGGGCATTTGTCAACTAATTGATTATACTATATTTTCCTAGGAGATCTTCATCGTTCTTTTACGGTTTCCCGCGCCCACGGCCACGAGCGCCAGGACCCCGGCGCCCAGCAGCAGCGCCGACGGCGGGAGCGGGATCGGCGCCGGAGCGACGCTCACCGAGATGTTCTCCGTCAGCGGCTCGATGGCGCTCTGCAGCGCCCAGGCGTAGGACCCCGGCGTGATCCCGAGCGAGGCGTAGGTCTGGTTGAAGAACGTCGTGGAGCCGTTGAGCCCCTGGTCCCCTGCGCCCGTGTAGCCTGTGGGGACGTACACGCTGAACGAGCGATTCGCACCGCCGTCGGCAAAGCCGAAGCCGAAGCTGTCGCCTCCGATGCCCGCCGAGCCGCTGGTGTAGCCCCCGGTACCGAAGTTGGCGGGACCGGTGATGCTGAACGGCGCGCCGGTCTCCGCGATGACCATCGAATAGGTGTCGACCGCGCCCAGGCTCCCCCCGCTGAGCGTGGCGGACGGCGCTCCGGGATTGATCCGCGGCACGATCAGCGCCTGCTGCGGCGCCATGTCGTCGAAGAGCTCGTGGACGTACATGCTGCCCTGACCGGTCAGGACGACGTCCGGGCCCACCTGGGCCATCGAGAAGACGAAGTCCGCCTCGGCGCGCTCCGCCGTCGCCGCCAGCCAGACCGACGCCGCGGCGCCGGCGAGCGTCATCAAGCCGAACCCGTTGCCTGCGATGGCCCCGCCCCCTTGCTCGCCAACCCGGCTCCGACGAGGAGAACCCTTCCGTCCGCCGAAAAGCAACCGGATCCGACCCGGCGGGCGTCATCTCGAGCTGCTTCGGCGCAATGTCGATGGCGTCCACACGAAGGCAAGGTAAAGGAATCGTGAAATCTTCAATATAAAATCTATCGATTCCAACTACTTGAAAAATGTGCGCGACTTTCACCTCCCCGGTCCTCGGTCTGCGCCACCGTCGAGCCAGCGATCGATCGGATCGCCCCTCGCGAGGGGATGCCGTCCTCGATTCCCCACCAGGCGTTGCCGCAGGTCGGGCGGGCGGCTATGGGACGTTCAGGAGGGCCCGCCATGACCGACCCCGTGGACCTCGCCGCCGCGCTGATCCGCTGCCCATCGGTCACGCCCGAGGACGGCGGCGCCATCGAGCTTCTCGGCCGCATGCTTGCCGCCGCCGGCTTCCACGTCCGCCGCGCCGACCGCGGCGGCATCGCCAACCTGCACGCCCGCTGGGGCACTGCCGCCCCGATCTTCGGCTTCAACGGCCACACCGACGTCGTGCCCGCCGGCGACCCGGCGAAGTGGAAGCACGACCCTTTCGCCGGCACCGTCGCCGACGGCCGGCTCTGGGGCCGCGGTGCTGCCGACATGAAGTCGGGCGTCGCCGCCTTCGCCGCCGCCGCCATCGACTTCGTCGCCGCGACCCCGCCCGCCGGCAGCATCGTCCTCGCCATCACCGGCGACGAGGAGGGCGCGAGCACCGACGGCACCGTCGCCATCCTCGACTGGATGCGCGACGCGGGCGAGACGCTCGACCACTGCCTCGTCGGCGAACCCACCTGCCCCGAGCGCATGGGCGAGATGATCAAGATCGGCCGCCGCGGCGCGCTGACTGCCAGGCTGCACGCCTACGGCACGCAGGGCCATACCGCCTACCCCGACCGCGCCCGCAACCCGCTGCCGGCGCTCGTCCGCCTGCTCGACCGCCTCGCCGCCCGCCAGCTCGACAAGGGCACCCAGCACTTCGACCCCTCGACGCTGGCGATCACCACGATCGACACCGGCAACCCCGCCGCCAACGTCATCCCCGCCGAGGCCCGCGCCACCGTCAACATCCGGTTCAACGACGCCCACACCAGCCGGAGCCTCACCGACTGGATCGAGGAGGAGGCCGACAGGGCCGCCGCCGAGTTCAAGGTCGGCATCGCCGCCAAGTTCAATGTCGCCGGCGAGAGCTTCCTGACCGAACCGGGCCCGTTCAGCGCGCTGGTGGCCCGCGCCGTCGAGGCCGAGACCGGCATTGCCCCGGCGCTTTCGACCTCGGGCGGCACCTCCGACGCCCGCTTCATCAAGGACCACTGCCCGGTCCTCGAGTTCGGCCTCGTCGGCGCGACCATGCACCAGACCGACGAGCACGTGGAAACCACCCACGTCCGCCAGCTCAAGGCAATCTACACCCGCATCCTCGCCGACTATTTCGCCGCCGGCGGCCTCAAGGACCGACAGGGGAGGGAAAGATGACCGTCCGCACGATCCACGACACCCTCGACGCGATGACCCTCGAGGAGCGCGTCTCGCTGCTCTCCGGCGAGGACATGTGGTCGCTCCCCGCCGTCCTGCGCGTCGGCCTCGGCAAGCTCCGCGTCACCGACGGCCCCAACGGCGCCCGCGGCGGCGGCTCGCTCGTCGGCGGCGTCAAGTCCGCCGCCTTCCCGGTCGGCATCGTGCTGGGCGCCACCTGGAACCCCGACCTCGTGCGCGAAATCGGCACCGCCCTCGCCGAGGAGACCAGGTCCAAGGGCGCCCACGTGCTGCTCGGCCCGACGATCAACCTCCACCGCTCCGTCACCAACGGCCGCAACTTCGAGTGCTACTCCGAGGACCCCGCCCTGACCGCCGCCCTCGCCGTCGCCTACGTCGCGGGCCTCCAGTCCGGCGGCATCGCCGCGACGCCCAAGCACTTCGTCGGCAACGAGAGCGAGATCCAGCGCACGACGATGAGCTCCGAGATCGACCGGCGCAGCCTGCGCGAGCTCTACCTCGCCCCCTTCGAGGCGGTGGTGAAGGCCGGGACCTGGGCGATCATGTCCTCCTACAACCGCCTCGACGGCACCTATACCTCCGAGCTCCCCTGGCTGCTGACCGAGGTCCTGCGCGACGAGTGGGGCTTCGACGGCGTCGCCATGTCCGACTGGTTCGGCTCCCACTCGACCGCCCCCACCGTCAACGCCGGCCTCGACCTCGAGATGCCCGGGCCGCCCCGCGACCGCGGCGCGAAGCTCGTCGCCGCCGTCGAGGCCGGCGAGGTCGACCCCGAGACCATCCGGACGCGCACCCGCAACGTCCTCCGCCTGATGGAGCGCACCCACGCCCTCGCCGGCCCCATCGAGCGCAGCGAGCGCGCCGACGACCGCCCCGAGCACCGCGCGCTGATCCGCCGCGCCGGCGCCGAGGGCATCGTGCTGCTGAAGAACGACGGCCTCCTGCCGCTCGCCGGCTCGGGCCGCATCGCCGTCATCGGCCCCAACGCCAAGGTCGCCCAGATCATGGGCGGCGGCTCCGCCCAGCTCAACCCGCACTACCGCGTCAGCCCCTGGGACGGCCTCGCGAGCGCCCTCGGCGAGGATCGGCTCGTCTTCGCCCAGGGCTGCACCAACCACCGCTGGGAGCCGCTGCTGGCCGGCGCGCTGACCGCCGAGTTCTTCGACTCGCCCGACCTCTCCGGCCCGGTCGTCCACCGCCAGCCGATGGACGAGGCCCAGGCCTTCTGGTTCGGCGCCGTCGGCGGCGGCAAGGTCGACCCGCGCCGCTACTCCGTCCGGATCACCGGCCGCTTCGACCCGCCCGAAACCGGCAGCTACCGCGTCGGCGCCTTCGCCGCCGGCCTCGTGCGCGTCCTCGTCGACGGCCGGCTCGTCACCGACGCCTGGACCGGCTGGCAACCCGGCCGCACCTTCTTCGAGGAAGGCTGCGACGAGGTCGTCGGAACAATCGACCTCGTCGTCGGCCAGCCCGTCGAGGTCACGGTCGAGTTCGCCACCCGTCCCGCCCGGGTCATGGCCTTCGCCGCCTTCCGCGTCGGCATCGGCCTGCCGCTCGGCGACGCCGCCATCGCGGAGGCCGCCGAGGCCGCCCGCGCCGCCGAGACCGCGCTGGTCTTCGTCGGCCGCAACGGCGAGTGGGACACCGAGGGCAGCGACCTCGAGGACATCGCGCTGCCCGGCCGCCAGGACGAGCTCGTCGCCGCCGTCGCTGCCGCCAACCCCCGCACCGTCGTCGTGCTGCAGACCGGCGGCCCGGTCGAGATGCCCTGGATAGATGCCGTCCCCGCCCTCCTCCAGGCCTGGTACCCGGGCCAGGAGGCCGGCAACGCCATCGCCGACGTGCTCCTCGGCGCCGAGCCCGGCGGCCGGCTGCCGCAGACCTTCCCGGTCCGCTGGGCCGACAACCCGACCGCCAGCCGCGACCCCGAGGTCTACCCCGGCCGCGACGGCCGCGTCCGCTACGCCGAGGGCCTCTTCATCGGCTACCGCCACTACGACCGCGCCGGCATCGCTCCGCTCTTCCCCTTCGGCTTCGGCCTCTCCTACACCACCTTCGCCCTCGACGCCTTCGCCGCCCGCGCCGAAGGCGACGGCATCGCGGTGACGGGGACCGTCCGCAACAGCGGCGACCGCCCCGGCTCGACGGTGCTGCAGATCTACGTCGGCGACCCCGAGGCCTCGGTCTCGCGCCCGGCCAGGGAGCTCAAGGCCTTCGCCAAGCTCCACCTCGCCCCCGGCGAAGCGCAGGCCGTCACCCTCGCCCTCACCCCGCGCGACCTCGCCTTCTGGGACGAGGGCCGCCACGCCTGGGTGGTCGAGCCCGGCCGCTTCGACATCCTCGGAGGCTTCTCGGCAGCCGACCTGCCCGGCCGCGCCAGCGTCACTGTCACGGAGGCTCGGATGCTCGCGCCCTGACTCCCCGCGGGAGTCGGTTGCGGACGCGCCGCCGAAGCTGCCGCGCCGGGACGCCCTGAAGCGCTGGAGATGTCGCGCGCGCTCCCAATTGTGAACGCGGGGTTAATTTCCCCCATAAAATGTGTTGTATGTCATATACTTAAGTCTTGTGCGCGACTTACGCACCCACGCCGGAACAGCTCGGGTGTCGGCATCCCCCAATCGCTTCGAGCTATCCGCTGGCGCCCGGTCCCTGCGGAAGCCGCGCTCAGCCGGCGAGCGGGTCTTCCACCCGATGCGGGCAATGAAGCCTCGGGCAGATGTGGCACGCCGGCCCGACCTCCTCCACCGGCACGCCGGGGTCGGGGGCGTAGACGGTCAGCCGGGCGTCGGCCTCGCTGACCACGAGCATGTCGGTGAGATAGTGTCGCGGCCGGCCGAACCCGGTCGAGCCGCTGATGTGGGCGCGGGCCAGGAACACGAAGCGCTCGCCGGTCGGGAAGACGGCCCGCTGGCGGATCACGGTCTCGGGCGACTGCTGCGCGCGGAACAGCACCCAGAGCGGGCAGGCGGCGGCGTAGCGCGGCGTCGCGAGCCCGGGCAGGCCGCGCCGCTCGATCAGCACGCTGGCGGCATTGGCGCGGAAGTGTCCGAAGCGCGGCACGTCCTCGCCCGGAAGCGCGACGAGCCGCTGGCAGACGCTCGTCACGTCGATCCCGAAGGCGTCCGCCAGCGCCTCCATGTCGTAGCGGAGCCCGGCGGCGCGCTCGGCGAACGCCGGCATCGGCGCCAGGATGGCGCCGGCGGCGTAGTCGAGCAGCGCCTCGCGCGCCCGGCTGCGCGCCGACGCCGTCCCGAGGCCGGTCTCGCCGGCGACGATCCCGTCCACCAGCGGCCCCAGCCGCTCGATGGCGAGCGACCGGGCCGCTGGCCGCGGCAGCGGCCCGGCGATGCCGCCGGCCAGCGCGTCCGCCGCCGCCTCGATCTCGGCGAACCTGCCCGACCGCGCCTCGAAGAGCGCTTCCACCTCGTCGAGCGGGGTGAGCGCGCGGCCCGCCTCCTGCGCCTTGTCGAAGTAGGCCGCCAACGCCTCTGCCACTTCGGTCAGCGCCCGGCTCTCGTCTCCGATCATCGCCATGAACTCGTCGCGGCGCTCCTCCTGCACGTCGGGGTAGTCGGACAGGATCTCTGCCGCCGAGCGGATCGCCGCGATTCGCGTCAGCATCCGATGCACCGCCTCGCCCAGGAACGGGTCGTGGGTCAGCCGGTCCGCCAGCGCCCGCGCCTCCGACGTCGCGGACCGCTCCGAACGCGCCAGCGCAACGAGCGCGCGCGCCCATCCGGGGTGGCGCCCGATCAGCTCGCCGGCGCTCTCGGCGTCGACGCCGAGGGCCGCGACCGCCGGCTGGTGGGCGATCTCGTTCAGCGCCTCGAGCAGCCTGCGCTCCGCGGCGCCGTCGATTTCCTCGAGCCCGAGATCGAGCGCGGCCGCCGTCCGGCGCAGCAGTTGCCCCGCGATGCCGCGCTTGTTGCGCTCGATCAGGTTCAGGTAGGAGGCGGAGATTCCGATCCGTCGCGCCAGCTCCGCCTGCGTCACCCCGAGCGCTCGTCGCCGCTCCCGGATCCGCGCCCCCAGAATCGCCCTCGGCACTGCCAGATCTCCCCGTCGCCGGTCCGCGCTGTAAACAATTGACAGATCGCCTAGCCAATCTGTTCAGAGATTTACAGATTTATCTCATGATAGCAACAGCTTGTTGCATTGTTGACTGGCGCATGCCACAAGGGCGGATCAGCGCCGGCAAAGCGTCGGCACAACCCTTCCGGGGGGGCGAAACAATGCGGATCGACGCCTCCGGCCAGGCGAACGAGGTGTTCTTCGCGCGGCTGCATGCTCGCCTGCGCGCGGATCGGCGCCGCATGCCCGCACTCGAGGGCGGCGGCTTCAACATGCTGCATGCTCGCCTGCGCGCGGATCGGCGCCGTCCATTCGGTCGGCTTCTCGCCGGACGCGGTGGCGGCTTTGCCGCAAACTCGGGCGAAGCACGAACAGGGCGGGTCGTCCTTCGGGCATCGCTCTGCTATTCCCTGAACAACCGACCCGCGAAAAGAAAGGGCATGACATGGAAACACCCCTGGCAGAACGCATAGCCGCCGACCCCAACTACCAGCGGCTCAAGTCGGAGCGCTCGCGGTTCGGCTGGACGCTGACGATTGCGATGCTGATCGTCTACTACGGCTTCATCCTCTTGATCGCCTTCGACAAGGGAGTGCTGGCGGCCCGGATCGGCAGCGGCACGATGACCTGGGGCATCCCGATCGGCTTCGGCGTCATCGTCTTCACCATCCTCGTCACCGGGATCTATGTCCGCCGCGCCAACGGCGAGTTCGACGAGCTCTCCGAGAAGATCAAGCAGAAGGCGCTGCGCTGATGGCCCGTTTCCGCTCCTTCCCCGCTGCCGCGGCCGCGGTGCTCGCCGCGGTCCCCGGCAGCGCCTTCGCCGCCGACGTCATCCAGGGCGTCGAGAAGCAGGCGACCAACTGGACCGCGATCGTCATGTTCGCGGCCTTCGTCGCGATGACCCTCTTCATCACCAAGTGGGCCGCCGCGCGCACCAAGTCGGCAGCCGACTTCTACACCGCCGGCGGCGGCATCACGGGCTTCCAGAACGGCCTCGCCATCGCCGGCGACTACATGTCCGCGGCCTCCTTCCTCGGCATCTCGGCGGCGGTGATGACCGGCGGCTTCGACGGCCTGATCTACTCGATCGGCTTCCTCGTCGGCTGGCCGATCCTGACCTTCCTGATGGCCGAGCGCCTCCGCAACCTCGGCAAGTTCACCTTCGCCGACGTCGCAGCCTTCCGCTTCGCCCAGACCCCGGTCCGCATCTTCGCGGCCTCGGGCACGCTCGTCGTCGTCGCCTTCTACCTGATCGCGCAGATGGTCGGCGCGGGCTCGCTGATCGAGCTCCTCTTCGGCCTCGACTACTGGATCGCCGTCGTCCTCGTCGGCATCCTGATGATGATCTACGTCCTCTTCGGCGGCATGACCGCGACGACCTGGGTGCAGATCATCAAGGCGTGCCTGCTGCTCGCCGGCGCGAGCTTCATGGGCTTCATGGTGCTCCTCCACTACGGCTTCAGCCCCGAGGCGATGTTCGCCGACGCGGTGAAAGTGAAGGCCGACCTCGCCACCGCCGCCGGCAAGACGCCGGAGGAGGCCACGGCCGCAGGCCAGTCGATCATGGGCCCGGGCAGCTTCATCAAGGACCCGATCTCGGCGATCAGCTTCGGCATGGCGCTGATGTTCGGCACCGCCGGCCTGCCGCACATCCTGATGCGCTTCTTCACCGTCCCCTCGGCCAAGGAAGCGCGCAAGTCGGTGATGTGGGCGACCACCTGGATCGGCTACTTCTACCTGCTCACCTTCATCATCGGCTTCGGCGCCATCACCTTCGTGCTCACCAACCCCGAGTTCCTGACGGCGGACGGCAAGCTCGTCGGCGGCAACAACATGGCCGCGGTGCATCTCGCGCATGCGGTCGGGGGCAACGTCTTCCTCGGCTTCATCTCGGCGGTCGCCTTCGCGACGATCCTCGCGGTGGTCGCCGGCCTGACGCTCTCCGGCGCCTCGGCGGTCAGCCACGACATCTATTCGACGGTGATCAAGCAGGGGAAGGCCGACAGCGCCTCGGAGCTGCGGGTGTCGCGCATCACCACGATCTGCCTCGGCATCGTCGCGGTGATCCTCGGCATCGCCTTCCAGAAGCAGAACATCGCCTTCATGGTGTCGCTGGCCTTCGCGGTCGCCGCGTCCGCCAACTTCCCGGTGCTGTTCCTGTCGATCCTCTGGAAGGACTGCACCACCAAGGGCGTCGTCGTCGGCGGCTTCCTCGGGCTGATCTCCTCGGTCGTCCTGACGGTGCTCTCGCCGTCGGTCTGGGAAGCCACGCTCGGCAACCCGGTCGGCTCGGCGCCCTTCCCCTACACCTCGCCGGCGATCTTCTCGATGCCGCTCGCCTTCCTGGCGATCTGGATCGTATCGAAGATGGACAACAGCGCCCGGGCGAAGGTCGACCGGGCAGGGTTCCTCGCGCAGCAGGTGCGCTCGGAGACCGGCATCGGCGCCGCCGAGGCCTCGGCCCACTGAGAGCGGACGGCGGATCATGTCGGAGACGGATCCGCCGCCCCCCGGCCTGCCCCTCGCGGGGCAGGCCTTTCCCGCCAGCCGCGAGCGGCGGGAGTTCGTCGCGCTGATGACCAGCCGGGTGCGCGAGGCGCCGCTGCGCAAGCCCTTCTTCACCGACGGCGCCACCGACCTCGTCACGCTCTGCCACCAGCTCGCCGAGCGCGGCCGCACCGATGCCTTGGTGCAGGACGGCGACAGGCTCGGGATCTTCACCACCACCGACCTGCGGGACGCGCTGTTGCGCGGCGTCCCTCCGGAGCGCATCCCCGTCCGCGACGTGGCGATCCTCGAGCCCCTTTCGGTGCAGGCGGACGACGAGCTGTTCGAGGCGTTGATCCTGATGCTGCGCCACGGCTTCCACCGGGTGATCGTCCGCGAGGGCGAGGCGATCGTGGGCGTCCTCACCCAGCTCGACCTGATGGCCTTCGTGGCCAACCACTCGCAGCTGATCGCACTGGAGGCCGAGCGGGCGACGACCGTCGCCGAGCTCGGCGCCGCGGCGGCCCAGATCGAGGGCCTGATCCGCGTCCTCACCGAGGACGGCGTCCGGGTCGAGGTCATCGCCGGCCTCGTCGGCGGGCTGAACCGCCGCATCTTCGACCGGCTCTGGACGCTCGTCGCGCCCGACGAGCTCCGCGCCAACAGCTGCCTCCTCGTGATGGGCAGCGAGGGCCGCGGCGAGCAGATCATCCGCACCGACCAGGACAACGGCCTGATCCTGCGCGACGGCTTCGCCTTCCCCGAGCTCGAGGCCGTCACCGACGCCTTCACGGCCGCGCTGATCGACTTCGGCTACCCGCCCTGCCCGGGCGGCATCATGGTCAGCCGCCCGCTCTGGCGCCAGCCGCTCGAAGGCTTCCGCCAGGCGCTGCGCGACTGGACCCAGGGCAGCGACCCCGAAGGCCCGATGAACCTCGCGATCTTCCTCGACGCCGCGGTCGTCTCCGGCGACGCGCAGCTTCTCGCCGACGCGCGCGCCTACCTCGCGCGCCTGCTCGCCGGCAGCGACGCCTTCCACGCCCGCTTCGCCTCGGCGATCGAGCGGTTCGGCGGCGACGGCGGCTGGTGGCGCCGACTCCCCGGCCTGCGCGGGCGCGAGGCGGCCGAGATCGACCTGAAGAAGCTCGGGATCTTCCCCCTGGTCCACGGCGTCCGCACGCTGGCGCTCCAGTACCGCGTGGACGCCGTCGGTACCGCCGAGCGCATCACGGCCCTCGCCGCCGCCGGCCGCATCGACGCCGGCACCGGCCGCGACCTCGTCGACGCGCTGCGCTGCCTGATGGGCCTGAAGCTCGCGAACAACCTCCGCCAGATCGCCGCCGGCCGCACCCCCGACAACAGCGTCCGCCTGTCGGAGCTCGGAACGCTCGACCGCCAGCTGCTCAAGGACGCGCTTGCGATCGTACGGAGCTTCAAGCAATGGCTCGCCATGCACTACCGGCTGGACGCGCTGTGATCCGGCGCCCGCGGACCCAGGCGCTGGTCGCCCTCTGCGCAGCCGGCGTCGCGCTGTTCAACTTCCCCCTGCTCAGCATCTGGGACAAGGACGCGACGCTGTTCGGCCTCCCGCTGCTGCCCCTCGCGATCTTCGCGATCTGGGCCGGGCTGATCGCCGCCCTCGCGCTCGCGAGCGAAGGCCCGCGCGGACCCGGGAACGACGGGCCATGATCTCCCCGGCGCTGGTGCTGGGCGCGTCGTTCGGCTACCTGCTCCTCCTCTTCGCCATCGCCGCCTTCGGCGACCGCCGCGCCGCGCGGGGGCGCTCGGTCATCGACAACGCCCTGATCTACGCCCTCTCCTGGGGGGTCTTCTGCACCGCCTGGACCTACTTCGGCAGCGTCGGGCGGGCGGCGAGCTCCGGGGTCTGGTTCCTGCCGATCTACCTCGGCCCGACGCTCGCGATGCTCGTCGGCTGGATCGTGCTGCGCAAGATGGTGCGCATCGCCAAGACCTACCGAATCACCTCGATCGCCGACTTCATCGCCAGCCGCTACGGCAAGAGCCCGGCTCTCGCCGCCATCGTCACCCTGATCACCGTCGTCGGCATCGTCCCCTACATCGCGCTGCAGCTGAAGGCGGTCTCCGCCGGCTATCAGCTCCTGACCGGCAACCCCGCCTCGGGCGGCGCATGGTGGCGCGACGGCACGCTCTATGTCGCATTCGTGCTGGCCGCCTTCGCGATCGTCTTCGGAACGCGCCACCTCGACCTCGCGGAGCGACACGAGGGAATGGTCGCCGCCATCGCCTTCGAGTCGGCGGTCAAGCTCGTGGCCTTCCTCGCGGTCGGCGTCTTCGTCACCTGGGGTCTCTATGACGGCATGGCGGACATCTGGACGCGGGCGCAGGCGTTGCCGGACCTCTCCTCGCTCCTCCGCCTCGACGGACCGGGCCCCTTCGACTACGCGCAATGGTTCGCGCAAATCATCCTTGCCGCCTTCGCAGTGCTGCTCTTGCCGCGGCAGTTCCAGGTGATGGTCGTCGAATGCGTCGACGAGCGGCACATCCGCCGCGCGGCCTGGCTCTTCCCGGCCTACCTCTTGCTGATCAACGTCTTCGTACTGCCGATCGCCCTCGGGGGCCTCCTCCTCAACGGCGGTGTCGGCGCCGACGCCGAAACCTTCGTGCTATCGCTCCCGCTGACCGAGGGGGCGCCGGCGATCGCCCTCCTCGCCTATATCGGCGGGCTGTCCGCCGTCACCGGCATGCTGATCGTCGAGACGGTCGCGGTCTCCACGATGGTCTGCAACGACCTCGTCATGCCCTCGCTGCTCCGGCTCGACCGCTTCGGCTCGCGCGCGGGCGGCGACCTGACCCGGCTCCTCCTCAACATCCGCCGCGCCGCGATCGTCCTCGTCCTCCTCCTCGGCTACCTCTACTTCCGCGTCGCGGGCGAGGCCTATGCGCTGGTCTCGATCGGCCTGATCAGCTTCGCCGCCGTGGCGCAGTTCGCCCCGGCACTCTTCGGCGGCATCTACTGGCGCGGCGGCACCTGGGCGGGCGCCGTCGGCGGGCTCCTCGGCGGCTTCGCCGTCTGGGCCTACACGCTCATGCTCCCTTCGGTGGCGAAGTCCGGCTGGATCCCGATGCGCTTCGTCGACGACGGCCCGTTCGGGATCGGGCTCCTGGCTCCCGAGCGCCTCTTCGGCCTGACCGGGCTCGACTCGCTCACCCACTCGATGTTCTGGAGCCTCCTCGTCAACGTCGGCCTCTACGTCGGCCTCTCGCTCGTGCGCAGCCCCTCCGCGCGCGAGGCTTCCCAGGCGCTGCTCTTCGTCGACGTCTTTCGCCGCGGGGATGCCGAGCCGGTCTTCTGGCGCGGCCGCGCCCGCCTCGACGACCTTCGCGTGCTCACCGGCCGCTTCCTCGGCCCCGCGCGCGCCGACGCGCTCTTCGACGAGCACGCGCGCGGGATCGGGGTCGCCGTCCCCGATCTGGTCGCCGACGCCCGGCTGGTCGATCGGGTCGAGCGCCAGATCGCCGGCGCCGTCGGCACCGCCTCGGCCCGGGTGCTGGTCGAATCGGTCGCCCAGGAGGAACCGCTTTCGATCGACGACGTCCTCGAGATCCTCGACGAGGCCTCGCAGCTGCGCGGCTATGCCCGCGCGCTCGAGGAAACCTCGGCCGAGCTCCGCGCCGCCAACGAGCAGCTGCAGAGCCTCGACCACCTGAAGGACGACTTCATGTCCTCGGTCACCCACGAGCTCCGCACCCCCCTCACCTCGATCCGCGCCCTCTCCGAGCTGATGCTCGACACCACCGACATGGAGGCGGCACAGCGCGAGGAATTCCTCCGCATCATCGTCTCGGAAAGCGAGCGCCTGACCCGCCTCGTCAACCAGGTGCTCGACCTCGCCAAGATCGAGGCCGGCGCCGCCGAGTGGCACTCGACCGACGTCGACATGCGCGCGCTCGTCACCGATGCGGTCCGCGCCACCGCCGAGCTCTTCCGCGAGCGCGGAGCGGAGGTCGTCGTCGACCTGCCCGACTTCGTCCCCACCCTGCGCGCCGACCCCGACCGGCTGACCCAGGTCATGCTCAACCTGCTCTCCAACGCCGCCAAGTTCGTGCCCCGCGAAGGCGGCCGGGTCGAGGTCGGCCTCCGACGCGAGGGCGACTGGCTCGTCGTTTCCGTTGCCGACAACGGCCCCGGCGTCCCCCCCGCCGAGGCGGCCACCGTCTTCGAGAAGTTCCGCCAGGGCGGCGACGCGACAAACCGCCCCCCGGGCACCGGGCTCGGGCTTCCGATCAGCCGCCAGATCGTGGATCATCTCGGCGGATCCATGTGGCTGGAGCCGGGGCCGGGGCCGGGAGCGCGCTTCGCCTTCCGCCTGCCGCTGCGGCCGGGGGGAAACGAGAATGGGCGCGAAGGTGCTGATCGCTGACGACGAGCCGAACATCGTCGTGTCGCTCAGCTTCATGATGAAGCGCGAGGGCTACGAGGTGCTGGTCGCGCGCGACGGCCCGCAGGCGCTGGCGATGATCCTCGCCGAGCGCCCTGACCTCGTCCTCCTCGACGCGATGATGCAGGGGATGACCGGCTTCGACGTCTGCGAGGCGGTGCGGGCCGATGCCAGCGTCCGCGACACCCGCATCCTGATGCTGACCGCCAAGGGCCGCGAGACCGACAAGGCGCGCGGCTTCGGCGCCGGCGCCGACGCCTACATGACCAAGCCCTTCTCCACCCGCGACCTGGTGGCGAAGGTGCGGGAAATGATCGCGTGAAGCTCGACCGGCGTCGGGTGCTCCTGCTCCTCGCGCCGGGCGCTGCGCTGGCGGCCTGGCTCGGGCTGACCGGCCTCCTGGTCGCCGCCACCCTCGACCCGGGCCAGCGCGCGACCCTGGCGCCGCTGCTGGCAAGCCACGGGGCGATCGTATTCGGCCTCTGGCTCGCCGCGGCCGCCCTCGGCGTCTGGGCGGCCGCTCGCCTCCACGATACCCTGGTCCGCGACCCGGCCCGCCTCGCGGACGCCGCCCGGCTCCTCGCCGGCGACCCCGCCGCGCCGGCGCTGGCACCGGCCAAGGGCGGCGCCCAACGCACCATCGCCGCCGCCGTGAACGCGCTCGCCGACCAGCGCCGGGCGCTCCGGTCCGACATGGCGCGCCTGGTCGACGAGGCGAGCGCCAAGGTCGCGCTCGAGCGCGACCAGCTGGGCGCGCTGATGGCCGAGCTGCAGCAGAGCGTCGTGGTCTGCAACCTCGACGGCCGCATCCTCCTCTACAACGGCCGCGCCAAGGCCCTCTTCCAGCGCCTCTCCCGCGCGCCCGACGCGACCGGCGGCGCCGAGCTCATCGGGCTCGGCCGCTCGATCCACGCGGTGATCGACCGCCCGCTTGTCGCCCACGCCCGCGAGACGATCGAGCGCCGGCTCGCCCGCGGCGAGGCCTCCGCCGCGGCGCAGTTCGTCACCACCACGCCCGCCGGCCATCTGCTCCGGGTAGGCCTTGCCCCGGTCAGGCCCCTCCCGGACGCCGCCCTCAGCGGCTTCGTGCTCCTCATCGACGACATCACCGACGACTATGCCGCGGAATCCCGCCGCGACCGCCGGCTGGTCGGTTTGACCGAGGCGAGCCGCGCCTCGCTCGCGAGCATGCAGGCCGCGCTCGACATGCTCGACTACCCCGACCTCGAACCCACCGAACGCGAGAACTTCCAGGCTGTCGTCCGCGACGAGGTCGAGGCCCTGAGCGCGCGCCTGGCGGACCTGGCGGCCGATGCCTCCGAGGACCGGCTGACCCGCTGGCCGCTGCAGGAGATGCTCGGGGCAGACCTCGTGACCGCCGCCGCGCAACGCATCGAGGCGGAGACCGGCCGCCCCGTCGTCGGCACCGAGGTCGACGGCGCCCTCTGGCTCCGCGTCGACAGCTTCGCGCTGATCCAGGCCGTCGCCTTCCTGGCCCGCCGGCTCGATCGAGCCGACCTGAGCCTGCGGCTCGAGCCCGCGGAAGGCTGGGCGCACCTCGACCTCGCCTGGCCCGCCGGCGCCGCCCCGCCCGGCGCGGCCGCCTGGCAGGGCGCGTCGATCGAGCTCGCGGACGGCCCTGCGCCGCTCTCGCCCCGGGACGTCGCCGAGCGCCATGGCGGCACGATCTGGCTCGGGCACGACCGGCCCGGCGGCCGCTCCTTCTTCCGCTTCCTGCTGCCGCTGGCGGCGGAGGCCCGCCACGAGGTGCGCGCCGCCGAACGGCCCGAATACTACGACTTCGACCTCTTCGCCGCCGGCGACGCCGCCGGCACCCTCGGCGACCGCCGGCTGGACGCGCTCGCCTGCACCGTTTTCGACACCGAGACGACCGGCCTCGACCCGGCCGGCGGCGACGAGATCATCCAGCTCGGCGCCGTCCGCATCCTGAACGGCCGGCTGCTCGGCGCCGAGCGCTTCGACCAGCTGGTCGACCCCGGCCGCAGCATCCCGGAGGCCTCGATCCCCTTCCATGGCATCGGCCCCGAGATGGTCCGCGGCCAGCCCCGCATCACCGAGGTCCTCCCCGCCTTCCACGCCTTCGCCGCCGACACGGTGCTCGTCGGCCACAACGTCGCCTTCGACATGCGCTTCCTCCAGCTCAAGGAGGCGGCGACCGGCGTCCGCTTCGACCAGCCCGTCCTCGACACCCTGCTGCTCGCGAGCGTGGCGCAGCCTGACGAAGCCTCCCACGCGCTCGAGGCGATCGCCGCCCGCCTCGGCGTCGAGGTCGCCGCCCGCCACTCCGCCGCCGGCGACGCCCTGACCACCGCCCGGGTATTCCTCAAGCTGCTGCCGCTGCTGGCCGAGCGCGACATCACCACCCTCGGGCAGGCGCTCGAGGCCGCGAAGACGTCCTACTACGCGCGGCTTCGATACTAGGAGGGTGACGGGAGTGCCGGCAGCCATCGTCCGCCCGCCTAGCGCCGACAGCGGTCCGGGCGGGCCAAGACGCGGTTGCTATTGCCGATAGCTGGCCCCCGCAGGCGTTCCGGATCGGCGCTTCCGCTTTGCCGCCCTGACGTTCGAGCGAAGGCGCTGCTTCGGCTTTGACGCCGAGTGGCTTTCGGTGAATAGCTTCTTCCCGGCGGGGACGGTCAGCGCCGGCCAGTGCAAGGCGCGAATGGTCGGGCTCGGCAGCAGGATCCCCCGATCAGCGTCGGCGCGAACCGCCCGGGGGCCGTCCGGCCCGGCGGAACCAATGCAACGGCCCGGGTTGGACGGATCGGGCAGGGAGTTCGATGAAATGGGACTTGGGACCAAGGTTCGGCTGTCGCGGCTCTTCTCGCATCCGTCGGGGCATCTCTTCGGCGGCGCGGTCGACCATTTCGTCGGCTACGGCGACGTGCGGCAGGGCGGCCTCGCCGACCTGCCGGGGGCGCTGGCGCGGGTGATGGCCGGGGCTCCGGACTATGTCAGCATCCAGCCCGGGGCGGCCAAGCACCTCTGGCCGCAGTACGCGGGCAAGGCGGCGCTGGTGATCCAGGCCGGCTGCTTCACCTGGGACGACCGCATCCGGCAGCTGATCGCGACGCCCGAGGACGCGGTGCGCTACGGCGCGGACGCGCTGGCCGTGGCGATCCCGGTCCGGGGCGCCACCGAGGGCGAGTACATCCGCTGGCTGACCGACACGGTGAATGCGGCCGCGCGCTACGAGATGCCGGTGATCGCGCACGTCTATCCGCGCGACTTCTCGGAGACCGGCGGGGGCAGGATCGTCTTCACCCCGGAGGAGATCGCCTACGCGGTCCGAATCGGCTTCGAGACCGGGGTCGACGTGATCAAGGTCGGCTATACCGGCGAGTTCGAGTCGTTCCGCGAGACCGTGCGCACCTGCCCGGTGCCGGTCGTCGTCGCCGGCGGGCCCAAGACCGAGACGCTGCTCGGGGCGCTCGAGCAGACGGCGGAGGCGCTGCGTGCCGGGGCGGTCGGCGCGGTGGTCGGGCGCAATCTCTGGGGGCACGGCGACGCGACCAAGGCCGCCAGGGCGTTCAAGGCGGTGATCCACGACGGGACGGCGCCGGAAGCGGCGCTGAAGGCTGCGGGCGCCTGACGACGGTGGCGAGGGTGCTCGGCTTCGGCGCGATGACGATCGACGACCTGATCTACGTCGACCGTCCGCTCGCGGCCGGCAAGGCCAAGGTGACGGCGCGGGTCCTCGCCTATGGCGGCAACGTGGCGACGGCGCTGGTCGCGGTGGCGCGGCTCGGCGGGGAGGCCGGCTTCATCGGCTGGCTTGGCGATGGATCGCTCGACGATCCGGGGGCGGCGGAACTGGAGCGGGAGGGCGTCGACGTCGCGCGCGCGCCCCGGCGGGGGGACGCCCGGTCGACCCGCTCGATGATCACCGTCGCGCCCGACGGCGAGCGGTTCATCGCCTACGACGACGAGGTGCCGCACGGCACCGACGCGGCGCTGCCGGACGCGACGCTGGCGGCGGGGCGGGTGCTGCTCGTCGACGGCTACGCGACGGCTTCGCTCGGGGTCGTCGAACGGGCGCGGGCGCTGGGGCTCGCGGTCGTGGCGGACGTCGAGTGGACGGCCGGGGCGGCGACCGACCGGCTGATGGCGCTCGCCGACCACCTGGTGCTGCCGATCGGCTTCGGACGGAGCTGGACCGGCGAGGCGAGCCCGACGGGCGTCCTGGAAAGGCTCTGGTCGGAGGACCGGGCGGCGGCGGTGGTGACGGACGGCGAGCGCGGGTGCTACGTCCGGCAGCGGGGCGACGGCGTGCTCTGGCACGTGCCGGCGCACGCGGTGCAGGCGGTCGACACCACCGGGGCGGGCGACTGCTTCCACGGCGCCTACGCCTTCGCGCTGACGGAAGGGAAGGCGCCGCTCGACGCGGTGCGCTATGCTACCGCGGCAGCGGCGATCTCGGTGACGGGGCGCGGCGGGCGGCAGGCGCTGCCCGGGCATGCCGCCTGCCTCGCCAAGCTGGCGGAAGCGGTGGCGCCCGTGCCGGTGGCGCGCGTCGAAGCAATGGAGGGACGATAGTGGCCGAGGTGGTACTCGATCGGATCAGCAAGACCTACGGGAACAGCTACCAGGCTATCAAGGAGCTGAGCCTGACGGTCAGGGACGGCGAGTTCCTGATCCTGGTCGGGCCGTCGGGCTGCGGCAAGTCGACCGCACTCCGGATGATCGCCGGGCTCGAGGAGATCTCGAGCGGCACCCTCAGCATCGGCGGCGAGGACGTCCAGGATCTGGCCCCGCGCGACCGCGACATCGCGATGGTGTTCCAGAGCTACGCGCTCTATCCGCACATGTCGGTCCGGGAGAACATCGCCTTCTCGATGAAGCTCGCCGGCAAGAGCCGGGCGGAGCGCGACAGGCGGGTGGGCGAGATCGCGAAGATCCTGCAGCTCGAGGCGGTGCTCGACAACCGGCCGGCGGCCTTGTCGGGCGGGCAGCGGCAGCGCGTCGCGATGGGCCGGGCGATGGTGCGCGAGCCCGCGGCCTTCCTGATGGACGAGCCCTTGTCGAACCTCGACGCCAAGCTCCGGGTGCAGATGCGGGCGGAGATCGCGAGCCTGCAGCGGCAGCTCGGCGTCACCACCATCTACGTCACCCACGACCAGATCGAGGCGATGACCATGGGCGACCGCGTGGCCGTGCTGAAGGACGGCGTCCTGCAGCAGGTCGACACCCCGAAGGCGCTCTATCATCGGCCGGTCAACGTGTTCGTGGCCGGCTTCATCGGCTCGCCGGCAATGAACCTGTTCGAGGGGCGGCTCGACGACGGCGAGATCGTGGTGCCGGGCGGCGCGCTGCCGCTGCCGCCGGACGCGGCGGCGCGCTGGCCGGGGCTGGCGGGCTATCGCGGGAAGAGCGTGATCTTCGGGATCCGGCCGGAGGACCTGCACGACAGCCGACTCGAGTCGGGGGCGCGGTCCCCGACGATCCCGGCCCGGGTCCGGACGATCGAGGAGCTCGGATCGGAGCTGATCGTGCATCTCAACGTCGACGCGGCACGGATCGATTCCGGCGACCCGGACGCGGTCGAGGACCTGGGCTCGGCGGCAAACGCGGTGGCGAAGTTCGAGGCGGCGAGCGGGGTGCGCGAAGGCGAGTCAATCGCCCTCGCCGTCGACGCCGCGAAGCTGCACCTCTTCGATGCCGCGACCCGGCTCGCGATCTGACGCAGGCCCCGGATCGCCTTGCCCGGAGCTCATCCGAGTTCGGACGAGCCAGCAAGCCATTTCTCTGCGGAATCGAGGCCGTTAGGCTCCGCTGCAAAGGCAAGGGGGCATGATGACGGTCGGGCAGCGGGAGACGGTCGAGGAGCTCGAGGCGCGGTTCCGGGCGGCGAAGGACGTGGTGGAACGGAGCCACTGCCGGAGACAATATCAAGCAACAACAATAGCTTATACTCATGCCCGAGCCCGGACGACCCCCGGACAGCCGCACCGGGCTACCCCAGCAGCCCCGTGAACAGCGCTGCCTTCCGCCGGTGCTGGCGCTCCGCCGACAGCGCCTCCCGCACCCGCTCCCGCGCCCGGCCGCGCCGCGGGTCCCGCCCGGGCGGCACCGCCGCGAGCTCCAGCACCGCCTCCGCGATCGTCGTCGGCCGTGCGAGGTCGACCAGGATCGCCGACCCCTCGTCCGCATGCTCCCGCACCGGCTCCGTGTCCGACAGCGCCAGCGCGCAGCCCGCACTCATCGCCTCGAGCATCGACCAGGACAGCACGAACGGCACCGTCAGATACACATGCGCCGAAGACCGCTGCAACAGCCGCAGGTAGTCCGCCGCCCCGAGCCGCCCGACGAAATGCACCCGCGCCGGGTCGAGGTCGTTCTCCACCATCGCCCGCGCCTTCCAGTCGATCCCCCTGAGCCGCTCGCCCCCGTACACCACCCGGTTCTCCCCGGCGATCACCGCCACCGCCTTCGGGTCGGCCGCGAGCACCGCCGGCAACGCCGCCATGAACTGCGGAAACCCCCGGTGCGGCTCCATCCCGCGCGTCGCGTAGCTCACGACCCGCGCGTCCTCCGCCACCAGCCCCCCCAGCGTCGACCGCCCGCCCTCCGCCGAGGGCCGGAAGTACCCGGTGTCGATTCCGTCGTGCATCACCGAAAGATGCCGACGGAACACGGGCGGAAACTGCCCCGCCTGGAACGCCGTCGGGCAGATCGCCGCGTCCGACGCGCTGAGGTCCATCGCGATCGGCGCATTCCGCGCCCGCTCGTGCATCGGCGCCTCGACGGCCGCCGCCGCCACCCGCCCCTCCAGCCGGTCGAGGTACTCGACGTCCGCCGCCGGATGCCGGTACCACCACTCGCAGTAGGCGACGAACGCCGCCTCCGGGAACACGTCCTTGGCGAACATCCCCGCCCCCCACCCCGAATGCGCCACCACCACGTCGGGCCGATACCCGTCCCGCCGCGCCGCCAGCGCCGCCCGCACGAAGCCCTGGGCGTTGATCGCCGCCCGGTCCATCGGCTGCGCATAGGGATGCGTCGCGGCCGACGGCGTCCGATGTCGCCCGTAGCGCAGGATGCGCATCGGCCCGGCGTCCGCGACCGCCGCCGCGGTCGCGAAGGCCACGTCCCACCCCTGCCCCACCAGCCAGCTCCCCAGCCCGCCGAACTGCGCCGGGAAATTGTCGTGGACCAGCAGGATGCGCGGCGCGCGCCGGACCATCACGAGACGAGCATCGAGACGATCCCGAGCGCCAGCGACAGGCTCCCGATCGCCAGCGCCGCGACCGCGATCGCCCTGAGCCCGCCAGCCGGCGCCGGCGCCGGCCGCTCGATCGCCGCCAGCGCCGCCTCGATGCGCGCCTGGGCGAGCTCGACCCGCTGGATCGCGTCCGCGTTCCCCGCCACGGGCTCCCGCCGCAGCCTTACCAACTCCTCGAACAGCCGCTCGAGCAGCCGCCGCTCCGCCGTCGCCGCGTCGGCGCCCGCGCGCCGCAGCTCCGCCACCGTCCCGTCGGCGGCGCGCGCAACGGCGCTGACGGTGAACTCGAACCCCGCCTCCAGCGGCGGCTCCAGCGCGAAGGCGAACCCATGATTGCCCGCCGTCCCGTCCGCCCCCGCGAGATCCTTCCGCGGCCGGTCCGCCCGAACCGTCCCGACCCGCCGGCCCTCGCGGAACACGTCGACCTCGAGCGTGCCCGCCCGGTTGACCCGGTCGATCGCCCAGCCGCCGACCCGGTCAGGCCGCAGCAGGTCGACCGCCCCCAGCACCCGCGTCCCGCCGGGCGCCGGCGCATCCACTTGGCCTGGAACCGACATCGGCGCTCCTCGAAGGCTGCAAACGCAGCCTTGCTAGCGGACGCCGCTTAACGACATGCCAATACGGGGAGGGTCTACTCGCGCATCTCGTCGCGGACCTGCTGTCGCAGGAAGTCGATCGGAACGCTGACGCCGTCGCGCCGAAAATGCCAGTAGGTCCAGCCGTTGCATGACGGCGCCCCTTCCAGCGCGGCGCCGACCTGGTGGATCGAGCCGCGCACGTCGCTCGCCACCAGCGTTCCGTCCGCCCGCACCTTGGCGGTCCGCCGCCCGTTCAGCGAATGCAGGATCTCGCCCGGCGCCAGCAGCCCGCGCTCGACGAGCTGCCCGAAGGCCACCCGCGGCTCCGCCCGCTTCGGCGTCGTGATCGCCCGCGCCTCGGCGTCGAGCGGCCGGACGTCGGCGATCCGCCGCGCCGCCGCCGCCCGGTACTCGGCCTCGCGCTCGATGCCGACGAAGTGCCGCCCCAGCCGCTTCGCCACCGCACCCGTCGTCCCGCTGCCGAAGAAGGGATCGAGCACCACGTCGCCCGGCCGGGTCGAGGCGACCAGCACCCGGTGCAAGAGCGCCTCGGGCTTCTGGGTCGGATGCGCCTTGTCGCCCGCGTCCGTCTTCAGCCGCTCGGCGCCGGTGCAGAGCGGGATCGTCCAGTCCGAGCGCATCTGGATGCCGTCGTTCAAGGCCTTCATCGCCTCGTAGTTGAAGGTGTAGCGCGACGTCTCCGACCGCGCCGCCCAGATCAGCGTCTCGTGGGCGTTGGTCAGCCGCTTGCCGCGGAAGTTCGGCATCGGGTTCGACTTGCGCCAGATCACGTCGTTCAACAGCCAGAAGCCCGCGTCCTGCAGCGCCGCCCCGAGCCGGAAGACGTTGTGGTACGACCCGATCACCCAGATCGCCCCGTCGGGCTTCAGGAGCCGCCGCGCCGCCGCCAGCCAGGCGCGGGTGAAGTCGTCGTAGGCGGTGAAGGAAGCGAAGCGGTCCCAGTCGTCGTCGACGGCGTCGACCCGGCTGTTGTCCGGCCGGTGCAGCTCGCCCTTGAGCTGCAGGTTGTAGGGCGGATCGGCGAAGACCAGGTCGACCGAGCCGGCCGGCAGCCCACGCATCACCTCGATGCAGTCGCCGGCGAGGATCGCATCGAGCGGAATCGCCTCGGCGGCGGGGAGTTCACGGACGGCCCTGGACATCGCGCACCTGACTGCTGAGCGGCACGCCCGCGACGATCCCCGAAAACCGAATCACCGTCAAACATAATCGAATCAAGCAGTTACGTCGGCGCTTTCGTACAAGATATTGTGGATCGGCCGCCACGACCGCCTATGGTGTGGGCTGACCCCCAGCCGCGCCAGCCCCTCGGCATGCGCCTTGGTGCCATAACCCATGTTGGTCTCCCAGCCGTATCCGGGAAACTGTTGCGCCAGCGCCACCATCATCCGGTCGCGCGCCACCTTGGCGACGATGGACGCCGCCGCGATCGACAGCGCCAGCCCGTCGCCGCCGACGATCGGCCGGCACGGGCAGGGCAGCCCCGGCGGGTGCAGGTGCCCGTCGACGAGCGCCAGCGCCGGCCGCTGGGCGAGCCCGGCGACCGCCCGGCGCATGGCGAGGAAGCTCGCCTGCAGGATGTTCATGGCTTCGATCTCGGCGACGCTGGCGACGCCGATCCCGACCACCGCCACCGCGTGCAGCCGCGCGGCGAGCTCGTCGCGCCGCGCCGCCGGCAGCCGCTTGCTGTCGTCGAGCCCCTCCGGGATCGCGTCGGGATCGAGGATCACCGCCGCCGCCACGACGGGCCCTGCCCAAGGCCCGCGCCCGACCTCGTCGATGCCGCAGACCGGCCGCGGGCAATCCCGCTCGTGGCTGAAGTCGGGCGCCGGAACCGGCTCGCGCGCCATCGGGATCGCTTCCTGTCGTGCCTGCCCGCGGCTGACTAGAGCGACGCGCCCGCCGATTCTGCAACCCGCAACTGCCGCGCGCCGGTCCCCGGCCCCGCTCTCCCACCTCCCCAGGCAACCCTTTCTTTTCGCTACATTCCCTATCGGGTGCGTACCCCTCACCCGAGCTTGGCGCGCGAGATGCGCGCAGCGGCCCCGCGCGCATCTCGGGCGTGGGGAGAACGACTCCGGGCCCAAAAGCGCTCCCACAATGAGATCAGGACGGGGCCTGACCCCGGTCGCGTCCCTGCACGTGGTGCAGCTCTGGGCATGCGGAGCCATTCCCCGCGATCGCGCCTCGCAGCTCGCGACGTCGTCCGCCTCTCGTCCCGGCGAACCGTTCCACCCTACCGCCCGCGGATCTCGGGGCACCCCGCCGCTCCTCGGCGACGAAGGCGTCGAACCCGGGGCCCTCGGCCGTCCGCTCCAGCCGCCGCGCCTGGTCGTCGAGCCGCCGGATCGCCTCCAGCCGCTCGCCGTCGCCGAGCCGCGCCCGCGCCACCGCCGCCTTCAGCACGTCGATCGTCCGGTCGTAGACCCGCGTCGGCACCGCGAACGGCTGCCGGTCCTTGCCGCCGTGGGCCAGCGAATGCCGCGCCGGGTCGGCGAAGCGGCAGGGCGCGCCGTGGATCACCTCGGCGACCATCGCCAGCGACCGGACCGTCCGCGCCCCGACGCCGGGCACCAGCAACAGCTCGGCGAAGTCCCCGGGCCCCCGGTCCGCCGCCGCCGCCAGCGCACCGTGCAGCCGTCGCAGCATCACATCGCCTGCCCGCACCTCGTGATGCGCCGGCATGACCAGATGCGGCAGCATCGGCGCCGCCGGGCTCGCCCCGCCCTCGATCGCCGCCACCTCGCGCACGATCCGGTCGGGCCCCAGCTCCGCCAGCAGCTCGAGCTGTCCCGCCCGCGAGCGCGCCGCCCGCCGGTCGGTCAGGTTCACGATCGCCCCGCCCGCCGCGCCGTCGATCGCCGCGTGCGGCGCCTCGACGAAGCTCGCGAGCCCCTCCGACAGCCAGTGATAGCGCCGCGCATAGCGCGTCCCGGCGTTCATCCCCTGCTGGACGACCACCCACTTGCCGTCGTCCGCCACCACGAAGCCGTGCAGGTAGAGCTCGTAGCCGTCCTGCACCGCCGCGCTGTCGACCTTTGCCACCAGCCGGCTCGCCCGCGCCAGTGCCTCCCCGTCGAGCCCGGTCCGCCCGCCGACGGCGACCAGCTCCGCCGGCGTCAGCCGCGACTGCGCCCCCCGCCCGCCGCAGACATGAACCCCGAGTTCCCTCGCCCGCGGCGTCAGCCCGCGCCTCAGCGCCCCGAGGACGCTCGTGGTGATCCCCGAAGAGTGCCAGTCCATTCCCATCACCGCCCCGAACGACTGGAACCAGAAGGGATGCGCCAGCCGCCGCAGGAACTCGTCGCGCCCGTACTCGAGCACGATCGCCTCGGCGATCACCGCCCCGAGCCGCGCCATCCGGTGCCCGAGCCACGCCGGCACCCGCCCGCCATGCAGCGGCAGGTCGGCCGAGCCGGACCGCCGCGTCATGCAGGCACTGTGAACGGAGGGTGAACCATGCCGCCAGCCTTCGCGCATAAGCGGCGCCGGCGCAAGCCGGGTGTGGCCGGAATGGCGACCCCGGGCGGATTTGAACCGCCGACCTACCGCTTAGGAGGCGGTCGCTCTATCCTCTGAGCTACGAGGTCCCGCCGCCTCTCTAGCCCCAGGGGAGCCGCGCGGTCAATCAACCGCTTGTGTTTTGCCGGCGCGGCGCCGCCTGCGCGAGCCTGCCGACCGGGAGTCGAGCCCATGTCGCCACCGCCGAAGCTCGCGCTGCTCCTCGCCGCCGCCCTCCTCGCCGCGGCGCCCGGCGGCGTCGCGCCCGCGGCCGCGCGGCAGGACGCGCTTGTCGAGGCGAACGGCGGCCTCTACCGCGACCCGGCGCTGCAGGACTACGTGCGCTCGGTCGGCCTGCGGCTCGTGGCGGCCGCCGGGCGCTCCGGCCGCGGCTGGAGCTTCCAGGTGCTCGACACGCCGGACGCCAATGCCTACGCGCGGCCCGGCCCGCGGATCCTCGTCACCCGCGGCATGCTCGCGCTCGCCAACGACGAGGCCGAGCTCGCTACCATCCTCGGCCACGAGATCGGCCACGCGCTCGCCGGCGATGCCGTCGAGGCCCGGACCGACGCCCAGCGCCGCGCGGCGGAGTTCGCCGCCGACCGCACCGGCATGCGGCTGATCGCGCGGGCCGGCTACGACCCGGCGGCGCAGGTCGACTTCCTGCGGACCGACCTGGCGGTGCGGATGCTGCAGGGCGGCCCCGACGGCACCGCCGCCAACCACCCGGCGCTGGCCGAGCGGCTGCGCCGCGCCGGCACCGACGCGGCCGCGATGGCGGTTCCCGGCGGCCGGCGCGACCGCGCGCGCTTCCTTGCGGCCATCGACGGGCTGGTCTGGGGCGGCGATCCGGCGCGCGGCTTCCAGGACGGACGGAGCTTCGTGCATCCGGACCGGCGCTACGCCTTCGAGACGCCGGCCGGCTTCGCGGTCGCCAACCAGCCCGGGGCGCTGATCGCGAACGGGCCGGACGGCGCGGTCCTGACCCTCGACAGCCTGCCTGATCCCGGCGGGTCGCCGGAGCGCTACCTCAGCGACGGCTGGGTGCCGGAGATCGCCCGCGGCGTCGCCACCGGCCCGCTCGAGTCGCTGCGCGGTCTCTCGCTGAACGGAATGCCGGCGGCGCAGGGGCAGCTGCCGCTGGCGGCCCCCGGCAGCACGCGCGTCGCGGAACTCACCGTGGTGCGCCACGACGGGCGTCTCTACCGGCTGAGCGGCCTGCACGAGCCGGGGGACCGGGCGGGCGCGGCGGCGCTGGCGGCGGCGACCGCGAGCTTCCGCCCGCTCGCCGCCGGCGAGGCGGCGCGCTACCGGACGCTCCGCATCCGCATCCACCGCATCGCGCGCGGCGAGGATGTGGTGGCGATCGCCAGCGGCATGCCGGTGAACCCCAGCCGGCCCTGGTTCGACGTGCTGAACGGGCTGGCGCCAGGAGAGAACCTCAGGGTCGGCGACGTGATCAAGGTCGTGACCACCGGGTGACTGGCGGCCCGTTACAAGCCGAGCGCTTTCCGCAGCATGTTGAGCGCCGTCAGGGTGATGAAGACGGCGAAGGCCTGCTTGAGCGGCTTCGGGTTCATCGCGTGCGCGAGGCGGACGCCCCAGGTGGTGGTGACCATGGTGACGCCGATGACGACCAGGAAGGCCGGCAGGTTGACGAAGCCGATGGTCAGCGGCGGCCGGCCGGGCGAGGTCCAGCCGGTCAAGAGGAAGCCGATCACCGACGGGACTGCGATCATCAGGCCGAAGCCCGAGGCGGTGCCGACGGCGCGGTGGATCGGCATCCCGTGCAGCCGCATCAGCGGCACGCCGAAGCTGCCGCCGCCGATGCCCATCAGCACCGAGAAGAAGCCGATCAGCGTCGAGGTGACGGCACGGCCGACGCCCTTCGGCATGCGGTCGCCGAGGCGCCACTCGTCATGTCCGAAGCCGAGGTAGAGGCCGACGACCGTGCCGAGGACGCCGAAGAGGATCATCAGCGGCGTCGACTTGACCCCGCCAGCCACGATGACGCCGACGATCGCTCCGATCGCGATCCCCGGCCCCCAGGTCCGGAGGATCTCGAAGTCGACCGCCCCCTTGGCGGCATGGCCGCGCATCGAGCGCACCGAGGTGAAGACGATCGTCGCCAGCGAGGTCGCGAGACAGACCTGCATGATCTGCGGCCCGTCGTAGCCGAGGGTGGTGAAGGTATGCAGGAACGCCGGCACCAGCACGATCCCGCCACCGACCCCGAGCATGCCGGCAATGATGCCGGCGAAGGCGCCGATGAGGACGAGCCAGCCGAGCATCGGCGCGAGCTCGGCGAGGGGCGGCAGGTGGGTCAAGGCTGGGTCCCGGCTGAGTTGCGGTGGACAGCGGAGCTCCGGCGGTCCCCCCTGCCCTAGCCTGCCGCCGACGCCGGTTCAAAGGTTTTCGGCTCGCCCGCGACCTCGGCCAGCGCCCGGCGCACGAGCTCGGGGCCGGCGCCCGGACGGTGCGCCTCCTCCGAGAGCCGGCGGCGCCAGGCCCGCGCGCCGGGGCGGCCCTGGAAGGCGCCGAGCATGTGGCGGGTGATCGCGTGGAGCGGCGTGCCCCGGCTGCGCTCGGCCTCGATGTAGGGCAGCATCGCCGCGACCGCCGACTCGGCGGCGACGTCGGGACCGGCCTCGCCGAAGATCCGCCGGTCGACGGCGCCGAGGAGCGCCGGGGCGTGGTAGGTGGCCCGGCCGATCATCACCCCGTCAAGCCCCGCGGCCAGGAATGCCTCGGCGGCGCCGAGCCCGTCGATGCCCCCGTTGACCGAGAGGTCGAGGTCCGGGCGGTGCGCCTTCATCCGGAGGACGAGAGGATGGTCGAGCGGCGGGATCTCGCGGTTCTCCTTCGGGCTCAGCCCCTGCAGCCAGGCCTTGCGGGCATGGATGGCGATGCGGCGGACCCCGGCGGCGGCGACGGTGTCGAGGAAGACGGGAAGGACCGCCTCGGGATCCTGCTCGTCGACGCCGATCCGGCACTTCACCGTCACCGGCACCGGCCCCGCGGCCTCGACCATCGCGGCGAGGCAGTCGGCGACGAGCCCCGGAGTCCGCATCAGCGCCGCGCCGAAGCAGCCGGACCGGACCCGGTCCGACGGGCAGCCGACATTGAGGTTCACTTCGTCGAACCCCGCCTCGCGCCCGATCCGTGCCGCCGCGGCGAGGCTCGCGGGCTCGGATCCGCCGAGCTGCAGCGCGACCGGGTGCTCCTCGGGATGAAAGCCGAGCAGCCGCTCGCGGTCCCCATGCAGCACGGCCGCCGCCGTCACCATCTCGGTGTAGAGCAGCGCCCGCCGGGTGAACCGCCGGTGGAAGAACCGGCAATGCCGATCGGTCCAGTCCATCATCGGCGCTACAGAAAGCCGCCAAGGCGTTGACGCTTCATATTTTAATTTTTTATTAACCATTTACAGCCACTCACTTCGTCGGAGGTTTCGTAAGATTCTGTCCGATTCGGAGACATTTGCGTCCACGGCGCTTACATTGTATGACGCCTAAGCGGGCATGTAAGACGGAGGCTATTGGTGACGATCATAGCTCGAAAGCGGGCGAATGGCACGATGGGCTACACCGTGCAGATACAGCGAAAGCGGGACAAGAAGGTCGTTCTCAACCTCGTGAAGACCTTCGACCGGCGTCCGGCAGCGAAGACCTGGGAGGACCAAATAAAGGACGAACTGGCCGAGCCGGGTGGTCTCGACCGGGCTATAGCCAAGGCGAGCAAGTCTGCGAAACCCACGCTGGGCTTTGCAATCGACATGATATTGACGGCAAGAAAGCGTCCCGTGGGCAAGACAACGATCGGAAATCTGCGAACCGTCAAGAAACACTCGATTGCTGGCATGGCGTGTGAGGACGTTCAGAGCTACCACATCGTGCAGCTGGCGGATGATCTGGCTGCCGAAGACCGCATGCCCCAAACCGTTGGCAACATTCTTTCGAGCCTCGGAAAAGTCTTCACCTTGGGTCGACCAATGTGGAACCTTCCCCTGGACGAGAAGGCTATGGCCGACGCTCTCGTCTCGCTCCGAGAGGTTGGCGGGGTCGCTCGTTCGAACAAGCGAAAGCGCCGACCGACGCTGGAGGAGTTGGACGAGCTCATGGCCCGTTTCGTCGACAGGTCACGTCGATCCAACGCCATGCCTATGCACCGCCTCACAGCGTTCGCAATCTTCTCGACACGTAGGCTCGGAGAGATCTGCAGGCTTCAGTGGGATGACTTCGAAGAAGACCACGAAGACGGACCGAGGATTCTCGTTAGAGACATGAAGCATCCGGGAGAAAAGAAGGGCAATGACGTCTGGTGTCGTCTGACTCCGGAAGCGGTAGCGATCATTGAGGCGATGCCGCGTGTTGACGCGCGCATCTTTCCCTACTCGTCTGCCTCGGCGAGCACCAATTTCACCCGCTCCTGCGAGGCTCTCGCGATCGAAGATCTCGTTTTCAAAGACACACGTCGTGATGCCGTCTCAAGGCTTTTTGAAATGGGCGAGAGAAGTACGGCTATTGTCAGGACTTATTCTGGACATAGCTCGCTTTCTTCTTTGGAGAATTACGTCAATATCAAAACGATCGGGGACAAATACGAAGGCTGGAAATGGTTTTCGGTGGTGACGACACCGTTTACGCCCGAAGCTGTCGGAGTTCTTTCTGCGCGGCTGCGCGCCGCTCGTCGAGAAAAGCCGCGAGGTCGCGAAGGTCGATCTTCTTCGCGCCCTTCTGGCTCCGCTCCATCCTGACAAGCGGCAAGGGGATCTCGCCGGTTTCCACCTTTCGCAGCCAGCCTCGATAGCCTTCGCGCCCGACCTCAAAGAGGTCGGCCGCGATCTTCTCAGCAGAGACAACCGCCTCGCCCTCATAGCGGGCGAGGAGGAGCCAGAGCGTGTTCATCGCGTGTCTCCAGTTCGAGGAGACGGGCGCAGGCAAGTGAGGGTGAAATCAGCCAAGTGAACCGCGCCGGGTTTCCCGGAGGCTCCAACGTCTGAGAGAGTGGAGCCATGGAGACGAAGAAATCGGTGAAGCCTTATCCGGCCGAGCTGCGAGAGCGCTCGGTGCGGATGGTTCGGGAGCAGGCTCGGGAACACGCGTCGGAATGGGCGGCGATGTGCTCGGTCGCGGCGAAGGTCGGGTGCACGGCCGAGACGCTGCGGCAGTGGGTTCGGCAGGCCGAGCGGGATCGCGGCGAGCGCGGCGGGCTTACGAGCGAAGAGCGAGCGCGGCTGAAGGCGCTGGAGCGGGAGAACCGCGAGCTGCGCCAGGCGAACGAGATCCTGCGCAAGGCGAGTGCGTATTTTGCGGCGGCGGAGGCTCGACCGCCGGTCAAAGCCGTGATCGCCTTCATCGACGATCATCGCGCGGTCCACGGGGTCGAGCCGATCTGCCGCGAGCTGGCGATCGCCCCGTCGACCTACCATGCCCATGCCGCGCGCCGGGCGGAGCCGTCGAAGGCCTCGGTGCGCGCCCGCCGGGACGGCCTGCTTCGCGGCCATGTCCGGCGGGTCTGGGAAGAGAACTTCCGGGTCTACGGCGTGCGCAAGGTCTGGCGCCAGTTCGGCCGCGAGGGGATCGAGGTTGCGCGATGCACGGTTGCCCGCCTGATGCGCCAGATGGGGCTGCAGGGGATTGTTCGAGGAAAATCGGTGAGAACCACGATCAGCGACAAGGCGGCGCCCTGTCCGCTCGACCAAGTGAACCGGGCGTTCCGGGTGCCGGCGCCGAACCGGCTCTGGGTCTCCGACTTCCCGCACGTGGCCACCTGGGCGGGCTTCGCCTACGTCGCCTTCGTCATCGACGCCTACGCCCGGCGCATCGTCGGCTGGCGGGTGTCGCGGAGCATGCAAGCAGGCTTTGTCCTCGATGCCCTGGAACAGGCGCTGCACGCGCGCCAGCCGAGGCGCGGCGCCGGCCTCGTCCACCACAGCGACCGCGGCGTGCAGTACCTCTCGATCCGCTACGCCGAACGCCTCGCCGAGGCCGGCATCGTGCCTTCGGTCGGCAGCGTCGGCGACAGCTACGACAACGCCCTCGCCGAGACGGTGATCGGCCTGTTCAAGGCCGAAGTCATCCACCGGCGCGGACCGTGGCGCAGCCGCGAGGACGTCGAGATCGCCGCCCTCGAATGGGTCGACTGGTTCAACACCCGCCGACTGCTCGAGCCGATCGGCCACATCCCACCCGCCGAAGCCGAAGACCGCTACTACGCCGAGCTGGCCACCCGCCATGTCGCCGCGTAGGACTCAAGCCAACCTGCCTCCGGGAAACCCGGCGCGGTTCACCCGGCTGACCCTCGCGGCTCTGGAGGCTGCGATCGGGACGCGGTCGCCGACCGCGGGCTGCCTCCACCATTCGGATCGCGGGTCGCAGTACGCGGCGCTCGCCTACCGCGACCGGCTCGCAGCAGCCGGCCTCGAAGGCTCCATGTCGCGCCGTGGCAATCCGTACGACAACGCGATGGCCGAGAGCCTGATGAAGACCCTCAAGGTCGAGGGCGTCTACCCGATGGATTTCGAGACCTTCGACGACGTCGCGGAGCAGCTCCCCCGCTTCATCGAAAAGTACAACAACCGGCGCCTGCACTCGGCGCTCGGATACCGCAGCCCCGCCCAGTTCGAGGAGGAGAACGCCCGGCCGCCGGTCAAAACCGCAGCCTGAAATCCGTCCGCCCCCAGGGGCCCACTCCATGGTCGCCCCCCCTGACGACAGCCCGGTCAACATGCGATCCGAACGCTCCCCATGCGGCGCGAGTCAGCGCTTCGAGGTTCTGTTCCGGGTCATTGAAGCGGGCACGTCGGTATTCCAGCGTCTTGCTGATCTGCGGCAATTTTCTAACCCACCAATCAAAAGTCACCGTCGGAGGATGGCTAAAAAACAGGCGGCGGCGCAAGTCTCGGTTGCTGACGTCGCTCTGAACTACAACCCCGCAAGCGGCCGACATGTGGGACGGGCTGTGCGCGCCTTGTCCGCTTGCTGACTGCGGCAAGGATCACTTCGAGGAAATGAGGCGGTACCAAGGCCAAGGTCTCAAGCGGCGGCGCTGGGACGATCTCGACCGAGCCTGCGAGACCGTCGTTCACGGCCGCTCCTGACCGCATTCAGAAATGGTGGTCACGTTCTACCGCAAGGCTTTGGGCGTCGCTTGATGCGCATCCCATGCCGCCGTCAGCAGAAAAGCTCAATCCTCCCAACGCAAGCTTATGCGCGAACGCGCAACGATATGCGTGGAACGCAACATTATGCGCGAACCTACACAGTATCAGGTATCCAGGTTCGCCACGCTCAGCGCGTTGGTCTGGATGAACTCGCGCCGCGGCTCGACCTCGTCGCCCATCAGCTTGGTGAAGACCTCGTCCGCCTCGTCGAACTGGTCGATCCGCACCTGCAGCAGCGTCCGCGCCTCCGGGTCGAGGGTCGTTTCCCAGAGCTGCTCCGGGTTCATCTCCCCGAGCCCCTTGTAGCGCTGCAGCGCCAGCCCCTTCTCCCCCTCGCGCGTCACCGCCTCGAGGAGCTCGCTCGGCCCGTGGATCGCCTGCTCGCGCTCCTTCCGCACCAGCGTCGCGCCCGATCCATAGATCTCCTGGAGCCCCGGCGTCAGCGCCGCCAGCCGCCGCGCCTCGCCCGATCGCAGCACGCCGCCGTCGAGCACCCGCACCTCGTCGACCCCGCGCAGCGTCCGCCACAGCCGGAGCCCCGCGTCCTGGGTCGGCCGCCCCTGCCAGCCGCGCTCGTATTCCGGCGCGATCAGGTCGAGCCGCGCCGCCACGCGGTCCGCCGTCCCCTGCGGGTCGTCGTCGAGCACGCCCCGGACCAGCGCCCCGGCGATCGCCGCCTGCTCGAGCACGTGCCGCGGGTAGAGCGTCGGGAAGGCCGCCAGCGCCGCCCTGACCGCCCGCGCCTCCTCGACCACGCGCGCGAGGTCGGCCCCGGCGAGCACCGCCCCCGACCCGAGCCGGAGCGTCGCCCCGTCGAGCCCCGCGTCGACCAGGTAGTCGTCGAGCGCCGCCTGGTCCTTCAGGTAGACCTCCGACCGCCCGCGGCTCACCTTGTAGAGCGGCGGCTGGGCGATGTAGAGGTGCCCCGCGTCGATCAGCTCGCGCATCTGCCGGAAGAAGAACGTCAAGAGCAGCGTCCGGATGTGCGCCCCGTCCACGTCGGCATCGGTCATGATGACGACCTTGTGGTAGCGCAGCTTGCCGAGGTTGAACTCGTCGCGCCCGATCCCCGTCCCCAGGGCGGTGATCAGCGTCCCGATCTCCTGGCTCGTCAGCATCCGGTCGAACCGCGCCCGCTCGACGTTGAGGATCTTCCCCCGCAACGGCAGCACCGCCTGGTTCGCCCGCGACCTCCCCTGCTTCGCCGACCCGCCCGCGGAGTCGCCCTCGACGATGAAGATCTCCGCCTTCGACGCATCCTTCTCCTGGCAGTCGGCGAGCTTGCCCGGCAGGTTCGCCACGTCCATCGCCGTCTTCCGCCGCGTCAGCTCGCGCGCCTTGCGCGCCGCCTCCCGGGCCAGCGCCGCCTCGACGATCTTGCCGACGACAGCCTTCGCCTCGCCCGGGTTCTCCTCGAACCACTCGGCGAGCTTCTCGCCCACCAGCCCCTCGACCGCCGGCCGCACCTCCGAGCTGACGAGCTTGTCCTTGGTCTGCGACGAGAACTTCGGGTCCGGCACCTTGACCGACAGGACGCAGGTCAGCCCCTCGCGCGCGTCGTCGCCGCTGAGCGTCACCTTCTCCTTCTTCGCCAGCCCCGACTCCCCGGCATAGGCGTTGATCGTCCGCGTCAGCGCCCCGCGGAAGCCCGCCAGATGCGTCCCCCCGTCCCGCTGCGGGATGTTGTTGGTGAACGGCAACACGGTCTCGTAGTAGCTGTCGTTCCACCACATCGCGACCTCGATCCCGATGCCGTCGCGCGATCCCTCGATGAACACGGGCTCCGCGATCAGCGGCGTCTTCGACCGGTCGAGGTAGCGTACGAACTCCCGCACGCCCCCCTCGTACTCCAGCACCGCCTCCTCGACCTCCGCATGCCGCTCGTCGCGCAACGAGATCCGCACCCCCGAGTTCAGGAACGCGAGCTCCCGCAGCCGATGCTCCAGCGTCCTGAAATTATACTCGACGTTCGAGAACGTCCCGGTCGAGGCCAGGAACCGCACCTCGGTCCCCTTCTTCCCCTCCGCCGGCCCCACCCGCCGCAGGCTGACGACGGTCTCCCCGCCCTCGAACCGCGCGTAATGCTCGAACCCCTCGCGCCACACCCTGAGATCCAGCCAGTCCGACAGCGCATTGACGACGCTGACCCCGACCCCGTGCAGCCCGCCCGACACCTTGTAGCTGTTCTGGTCGAATTTCCCGCCCGCATGCAGCTGGGTCATGATGACCTCGGCCGCGCTGACCCCCTCGCCTTCGTGGATCCCGACCGGTATCCCCCGCCCGTTGTCCCTGACCCCGACCGACCCGTCCGCATAGAGCGTGACCGAAACCTCGGTCGCATGCCCGGCCAAGGCCTCGTCGATCCCGTTGTCGACGACCTCGTACACCATGTGGTGCAGCCCCGACCCGTCGTCGGTATCGCCGATATACATCCCCGGCCGCTTGCGGACGGCCTCCAGCCCCTTGAGAACCTTGATGGAATCGGCGCCGTATTCCTCGGGCGCGCGGGCGGCTTCAGCCATTCGAGAGGAGTCCTTGCCAATGGTGCCGCACCTTACCGGGCGGCCGGCGCAATGTCACGCTTGAGGAAAGTGCCGCGAGCGCCGCTTTTCCGCGCCCGCATCACCACTTAAATAGGAGCCCCGCCCAGTCCGGACAACGCCCCGCTCCCGATGACACCACGCCGCCGCCGCGCTATTCTTCAGTCATGAACCAAGAGGCCCGCCCGCCCCGCCGCGCCACCTACCAGGACGTCATCGACGCCCCCGAGCACATGGTCGCCGAGATCGCCAACGGCCGCCTCCACCTCCACCCGCGCCCGGCGATGCGCCACGCCCGCGCCAGCTTCCGCATGGCCGGCCAGCTCGACGGCCCCTTCCAGGGCGGCCCCGACCACCCCGGCGGCTGGCACTTCGCCATCGAGCCCGAGCTCCACTTCGGCGAAGACGTGCTGGTCCCCGACCTCGCAGGCTGGCGCCGCGAGCGCATGCCCGCCTACCCCGACGCCGCCCCCTTCGCCACCCTCGCCCCCGACTGGATCTGCGAGATCCTCTCGCCCTCCACCCGCCGCTTCGACCTGACCGAGAAGCGCGCCCTCTACGGCGCCAACGGCGTCGCCCACCTCTGGCTGCTCGACCCGGAGGCCCGAACCCTCGAGACCTTCACACTCAACGCCGGTAGTTGGACCCTCGCCGCAGCCTTCCAAGACGGCGAAACGATCCGCGCCGCCCCATTTGAAGGCCTTATGTTTCCGATCGCCACTCTATGGCCCGGGTGATTTTTCTTGCCGCTTTATCTCGCTCAATATCCAAAGCAATGACGGACGAGTCGTTCAAGATCATAAACGACTCTGGATACCCGCTGCAAATTGCGGTGGGAAATGCCGTTTCTGCTACGACTCGCGAACACGGATGGACGGTCCGTTATATAGAGCACTCTTGGGCGAACCAGAATGGAAGTCGAGGATTTATTGATCTGATTTTGCAGGACAAGCATAGATCCACGTTCTTGATAGTTGAGTGTAAGCGTGTTCGAAACTCGACTTGGGCTTTCATGCATGTCGACGGGAAAACGGGGAACCGATATCACGCGAAATCGTGGGCCTCTTACTACTCTGGTGGCCGCATGAAGTCCTTCAATTGGCGCGATGTAACTCTAGATCCGTCGTCGCCGGAGGCTGGATTCTGTGCGATCCGCGGCCAATCTGCAGGCGATCGCAACACAATCATTGAGCGCGTGGGTGGAGAACTGATCTCCGCCACCGAAGCGTTCGCTGCCGAAGAGCGCGACTTTCGCGAAGAATCTACCGATTGCCTACGGCTTTACTTCAATGTAATCGTTACGACTGCGAGTCTAAGCCTCGCCGCGTTTTCTCCCGACGACATATCACTTGCGGACGGAACCCTTGCGAGGGCGTCTTTCCAACCCGTGCCATTCATCAGATTTCGAAAGCAGATGTCCGAGCAGGCGTGAGCATTCTCGCCGACAGACTTTGCACAGGGCACGGATCCCTCCGCCGCCAAAGAGAATACAGTATTCATCGTATCCACCGAAGGGCTATCGCAATTCCTTCGAAGCTTCGAGCTACACGGCGAATCCATCAGTCAGCTAACGCAACTCCGGTAGATTGGTGAGATAACCGAGCGAAGAGTGCGTGATATTCCTGCCTAGTCTAGGTTGTCCCCCGCACCTTTCCCGCCACCGCCTTCGCCACGGCCATCGCCTTCGGCAGCGCCGTCTCCGCCCGCTGCCCCTCCTCGGCATAGACCGTGACCGTCACCGCCACCGTGGGCGGGTCGGCGCCGAAGACCACGAAGGCGCCGTGGTCCTGGTTCGCGTCCTCCGGGTCGACGAACAGCACGAAGGCGCCGGACCGAGCCCCTCGACGGGCGTCCGCGGCAGATCCAGCTGGCCGGAGCGCGCCAGCAGCCGGTCGAACGCCGCCGCCGACCCCTCGCCCGCGAACAGCACGATCTGCCCGTTGCCGAACCCGCACACCGACCCCTCGCCGAGCGGAAAGCTCCGCGCGCCCGGTCAGCGCCGCGAACTCGCCCCGCGTCAGCAGCCCGTAGGCATCCGGCACCTCCGCCCACGCCCCGGCCGGCACCGCCAGCGCGACCGCCAAGGCCGCCATTCCCGTCGCCCGCATCCCCGCCTCCCGGACCGCCGAAACCGCCGCGCAGGCATCTTAACACATCTTTCCGCGCAGTTAATGCGCGAACGATTATCCAGTAAAATCAGTTACTTGACACTTTGTGCGATACCCCGCGCACACGCGCCGCCGCGTCCCCCCATCCGACGACGCTCCCTCCGGCCCCCGCCCCCAGCCCGCGGCCGGCGCACAAGCCCGCAGCCCTCGGCCACGCGACGGGTTGTCCCGTCCCCGGCGCGGCGATATGCACTGCGGACGCCGGGGCCCCCGGCCCATGACCGACCGACAGCACCTGAGGCGCCTTGGACTTCGGCCCCTTCCTCCTGCTCGCGACCCTCGAGGGCCTGGTCATGGCGGCCGTCCTGGCCCTGACCGCCGTCGGCCTCAGCCTCGTCTTCGGCGTCATGCGCGTCGTCAACGTCGCCCACGGCGAGTTCTTCATGCTCGGCGCCGTCCTCGCCGCCTCGGTCGCCGGCCTCGTCCCCGACCTGCCCGCGATCGGCTTCCTCGCCGCCCTCGTCGCGAGCCCCCTCGTCGCCGCCGCCCTCGCCGTCCTCCTCGACCGCCTGGTGCTCCGCCGCCTCGACTACGCCCCCGAGGCGGTCATCGTCGCGACGATCGGCTTCGGCTACCTCCTGCAGCAGGGCGCCCTCAGCCTCTTCGGCCCCGAGGCCCGCTCGGTCGCGCCCCCCTTCGACTGGCAGATCCAGCTCCCCTGGTTCGGCTACTCCGGCTACAAGCTCGCCGTCATAGGCTTCGCCGCCCTCGTCCTCGCCGGCGTCTGGCTCGTCCTCACCCGCAGCCGCATCGGCCTCGTCATGCGCGCGACCCAATGGGACCGCGAGACCGCCACCGCCTTCGGCATCGACGTCGACCGGGTCTACGCCCTCGTCTTCGGCCTCGGCGCCGCGCTCGCCGCCGTCGCCGCCGTCCTGATCGTGCCGATCCAGCAGGCCCACTACCTGATGGGCGCCGACCCGCTGCTCCTCTCCTTCATCGTCGTCATCATCGGCGGCCTCGGCAGCCTGCGCGGCACCCTCGTCGCCGCCCTTTTCATCGGCCTCTCCGACGGCATCGTCTCGACCTTCTTCTCCCCGACGCTCGCCAAGATCCTCGCGACCCTCCTCGTCGCCCTCGTCCTCGTCCTCCGCCCGCAGGGCCTCTTCGGCCGCCGCACGGCATGACCGGCAGGATCGCCCCTTGACCGCTCCCGCAGGGCGCGTGTGGGCGCTGCACCTCGCGGTCCTCGCAACACTCGCCGCAGCACCCTTCGTGCTGCCGGCCTACCACGCGACCAACCTCGCCCGCATCATGGTGCTGGCGGTCTTCGCCATGGGCTACAACCTCGCCTTCGGCTACACCGGCCTCCTGTCGCTCGGCCATGCCCTCTTCTTCGCCGCCGGCCTCTACGCCACCGGCCTCCTCGTCGCCCAGGCCGGCGTCCCCGCCGCGGCCGCCCTCCCCGCCGGCATCGCCGCCGGCGCCGCCGCCGCCGGCCTCCTCGGCCTCCTCGCCCTCCGCACCACCGGCGCCGCCTTCATGATCGTGACGCTGATGTTCGCCCAGGCCGGCTACCTGACCATCCTCTACTTCAACCCGATCACCCGCGGCGACGAAGGCTTCACCCTCCCCCGCGCCGCCCGCGCCCTCGGCTCCCTCGACCTTTCCGCCGACCTCCCGCGCTACGCCACAGCCTTCCTCCTCTTCGCCGCCGGCCTCCTCGCCAGCCTCGCCCTCGTCCGGAGCCCCGCCGGCCGCGTGCTCGTCGCCGTCCGCGAGAACGCCGAGCGCACCCGCATGCTCGGCTACGACCCCTTCCGCGCCCGCCTCTTCGCGCTCACCCTCTCCGGCCTCTACGCCGGCGCCGCCGGGAGCGCCTACGGCCTCCTCTTCGGCTACGTCGGCGCCAGCTTCGCCAGCGTGCAATACTCGATCCTGCCGCTCCTCTGGGTGCTGCTCGGCGGCGCCGGCAGCATCCTCGGCCCCCTCGTCGGCACCGCGCTGATGTTCTACCTCCTCGACGCCGCCAGCCGCATCACCGACGCGACCCTCCTCGTCGTCGGCCTCGCCCTCATCGTCCTCGTGCTCTTCGCTCCCCGCGGTCTCCTCGGCGCGCTGCGCAGCCGCGCCCTGCCGTGGCTGCCGTGACCCTCCTCGAAGCCCGCGGTCTCCGCCGCAGCTTCGGCGGCCTGACGGCCGTCGACGGCGTCGACCTCGACCTCGCCGAAGGCGAGATCCACGCGCTGATCGGCCCGAACGGCGCCGGCAAGACGACGCTCGTCAGCCTCCTCTGCGGCCGCCTCCTCCCGGACGCCGGCCGCATCGGCTTCGCCGGCCGCGACATCACCCGGACCCCGGCGCACGTCCGCGTCCGCCTCGGCATCGCCTATACCTTCCAGATCACCGCCATCTACCCGCGCCTGCCGGTCTTCGACAACGTCGCGCTCGCCGTCCAGCGCCGCGGCGCCGCCGACCTCGCCCCCGGCACCCACGCCGCCCTCGCCCGCGTCGGCCTCGGCGCCTTCGCCACAGTTCCCGCCGGCACCCTCGCCTACGGCCACCAGCGACTGCTCGAGATCGCCATGGGCCTCGCGCTCGAGCCGCGCCTCCTGATCCTCGACGAGCCGACCCAGGGCCTCGCCGCCGGCGAGATCGACGACTTCGTGGCGCTCGTCCGCGACATCGCCCAGGCCGCGACCGTCCTCCTCATCGAGCACAACATGGAGGTCGTCATGCACCTCGCCGAGCGGATCACCGTCCTCGACTTCGGCCGCCGCATCGCCACCGGCACCCCGGCGGAAATCCGCGCCGACCCGGCCGTCCAGGCCGCCTACCTCGGCTCGTGATGCTCGCCGTCGACGCCCTCGATGCCGGCTACGGCGACGTCCAGGTCCTCCGCGGCCTCTCGCTCGCCGTCGGCGCCGGCGAGGTCCTCTGCCTGATGGGCCGCAACGGCGTCGGGAAGTCGACCGCGCTCAAGGCGATCATGGGCCTCGTCCGCCCGACCGCGGGCACCGTCCGCCTGCGCCACCTGCAGCTCGAGCGCCTCCCGGCCCACGAGATCCCGCGCCACGGCGTTGCCTGGGTGCCGCAGGGCCGCCGGCTCTTCGCGGAACTCACCGTCGAGGAAAACCTCGAGATCGGCCTCGCCGCCCGCAACCGCGGCGACCGGACCCGCGAGCGCGTCCTGACCCTCTTCCCTCGCCTCCGCGACCGCCTCGCGCAGGTCTCCGGAACCCTCTCCGGCGGCGAGCAGCAGATGCTCGCCATCGCCCGCGCCCTCTGCCTCCGCCCCAAGGTGCTCTTGCTCGACGAGCCCAGCGAGGGCCTGCAGCCGTCGATGACCGCGCTGATCCGCGACGTCATCCTGCAGCTCAAGCAGACCGAGGTCGCCATCGTCCTCGTCGAGCAGCGCATCGACGCCGCTTTGGCCGTCGCCGACCGCATCGCCTTCATGGCCGGCGGCCGCGCCGCCGAGACCGTGGCGACGCCGGAACTCGCCGCCGACGCCTCGCAGTTCCACACCTACGTCGGGGTCTGATAGGGGATCCGGATGATCGCTTCGGCCCCTTCCCTTCCTTGCACGGTGACGCTCGCGGTGGGCACGGCCTGCGCCTGCCCGGGGCTGGCGCACCCCGGCCGAACCGTCCCGCAGCCGGGCCGTCGGGCAACGACGCCCGGCGTGCCGCCGAGCGAAACCGCCGGGCGCGCCTGCCCGGGGGGGCTGGCAGGCGCAGGCCGTGCGTGCGCACGGCCGGGAACGCGAAGGGAAGCCGGCTCGCGCACGAGAGACCCAAGACGCGCCCGAGGACTGTCGAACGAGGGTCGTGTCCCCAGGCATGGTGTAGATGCCGGACCGCAGGAGCATGACGCCGACGCGGGGAGACGGCTACGGGACCGGGTCGATGGGATGCCGGCCGCCATACGAAACGCGCCCCACGCGATCGCCACGCGGATCCTCCGCTGCCCCTCCCCGCCGGGCCCCGAGCCCCGGCGGCCGCCCCGCCTCCCCTTCTCCTATCGGGTAGTGCCGGGGGGGTCGAGGGGGGCCGGCGAGGGCCCCCCCGGGCCGCCCCGAGAGCCGCCCCGGTCCTCCGGGAGCACGGGAGACCACCAACGGCCTTCGGCCCAGAGGCCCGCGCATGCGGGCGACGGCGCCAAAGCGCCGCGGCCCCTCCCGCTCCTCTCCGAGCGGGAGCCATACCATTCCCAGGGACACGACCCCCGAACGAGCGGTTACCGATGAACGCTTCGTTAAAGCACCCGAACAAAGTCATTGATTTTCAGATGGTTGCGTTTTGTGCGCGGCTTGCATGCCGCCCGCGCCGACACCGCCGGGCACCTCGGAACGCCCTTCTGCAGAGGTCCCTCTGACGATGCCGGCGGGCGGCATCGTGGCCGGGGTCGACGTCGGCGGCACCTTCACCGACCTCGTCGTCCTCGACCCCGCCGCCGGCACCGTCCGCCTCGCGAAGACCCCGACCACGCCGCAGAACCAGGCCGAAGGCGTCCTCGCCACCCTCGACGCCGCGGGCGTCGACCTCCGCACCGTCGACCTCGTCGTCCACGGCACCACCACCACCACCAACGCGGTGCTGGAGCGGCGGCTCGCCCGCACCGGGCTCATCACCACCCAGGGCTTCCGCGACGTCCTCGAGCTCGGCCGCCGGACGCGCCCGAACCCCTACGGGATGACCGGCCGCTTCACGCCGGTGATCCCGCGCGACCTCCGCCTCGAGGTCCCCGAGCGCATGGACGCCCGCGGCCGCGTGCTGACGCCGCTCGACGAGGCGGCGACCCGCGCCGCCGTCGACCGGCTGCTCGCGCAGGGCTGCGAAGCCCTCGTCATCCACTTCCTGCACGCCTACGCCAACCCGGCCCACGAGCTGCGCGCCGCCGAGATCGCCGCCGAACTCTGGCCCAACGCCTACGTCACCACCGGCCACGCCCTCCTCTCGGAATCGCGCGAGTTCGAGCGCGGCGTGACGGCCGCCGTGAACGCCGCCGTCCAGCCGCTCCTCGAGCGCTACGTCGGCCGCCTCGCCCGCGAGCTCGCCGCCCGCGGCTACGCCCACGAGCTCCTCGTCGTCACCGGCAACGGCGGCATGCTCGCAGCGCCCCACGTCGCCCGCGAGGCCGCGAAGACGGTGATGTCCGGCCCGGCGTCGGGCGTGATGGCCGCGGTCTACACCGGCCGCCGCGCCGGCGTCGGCAACCTCGTCACCTACGACATGGGCGGACCTCCACCGACGTCGCGCTGATCCGCGGCGGCGCCCCTCGCTGTCGAACGAGATCGAGCTCGAGTACGCGATGCCGATCCACGTGCCGATGCTCGACGTCCGCACCGTCGGCGCCGGCGGCGGCTCGATCGCCCGGGTGAACGCCGGCGGCCTCCTTGAAGTCGGCCCCGACTCCGCCGGCGCCGTTCCCGGGCCTGTCGCCGCCGGCCGCGGGGCGACCTCCCGACCATCACCGACGCGAACCTCCTGCTCGGCCGCCTCGACGCTGCGCGCTTCCCCGCAGCCGCCCGCATCCGCTCCGCCTTCGCCGCCCTCGGGACAGCGCTCGGCCTCGACCCCGAGGCCGCCGCCGAAGCCGTGCTGCGCATCGCCGACACCAAGATGGCCAACGCCATCCGCATGGTCTCGCTGT
Organism: Amaricoccus sp.; assembly: GCA_046348975.1. Lineage (GTDB taxonomy): Bacteria > Pseudomonadota > Alphaproteobacteria > Rhodobacterales > Rhodobacteraceae > Amaricoccus. The sequence continues at coordinate 72,638 of JAXMDF010000004.1, forward strand.
CGCTCGGCGCCGACCCCCGCGACTTCACCCTCTTCGCCTTCGGCGGCGCCGGCCCGCTGCACGCCTCCGCGCTCGCCCGCGAGCTCGGCATTCCGCGCGTGCTCGTCCCGGCCCGCCCGGGCATCACCAACGCGCTCGGCTGCGTCGTCGCCGACCTCCGCCACGACTTCGTCCGCACCCTGAACCGCCCGCTCGCCGGCCTCGACATCGCCGAGGTCCACGCGATCCTCGCGGCCCAGGACACCGAGGGCCGCCGCCGCATCGCCGCCCACCCGGTCGCGCCGGCCGCGATCACGGCGAGCTTCAGCGCCGACATGCAGTTCGAGGGCCAGACCCACCTCCTCCGGGTCCCGCTCCCCGATCCCGCGCCCTCGCTCGCCGAGCTGCAGCGCCGCTTCGAAGCCGCCTACTTCGACCGCTTCCGCATCGCGCTGCCGGAAATCCGCGCCGCCCTCGTCAACCTGACCTGCACCGTCGCCGGCCACCGTCCGCCCCTCGACCTGCACCTGCTCCTCGACCCGGCCGCACGCCGCGCGACCCTCGACGACGCCCGGGTCGCCACGCGCCCGGTCCGCTTCGCCGCCGAGTGGCACGCGACCCCGGTCTATCGCCGCGACCACCTCCCGCCCGACGCGACCCTGGCCGGGCCGGCGATCCTGGAGCAGATGGACACGACGACGGTCCTCCTGCCGGGCGACCGCCTGTCGCAGGACGCCGACGGCAACCTGCTGATCGCCTGCGCGCCTGCCTGACCGGCGCCGTCAGTGCCGGACGGCCTCCGCCGATTGCGCCGCCGCTTCGATCGCGATGCCCTCGTCGACGATGGCGTGGAAGCGCTCCACGACGCTGCGCGGCATCGCCACCATGGACACGATCACCGACTTGCCGTCGGGCTGCCGCACCGAGAGCGACTGCGCCCGGCGCGGCTCGGGCTTTGTGCTGCATCGCCGGCGGACCTTCGCGGACGCCGATCCCGCGGCAATCCGTATGGCCACTTCCTGTACGCTTTCCATACGCATTCCATCCCGTCCAAGCCGCTGAAAACCGGAACGACCCCCGAATCCCCGGAGGGCCGGAGTCCACCCCCCGGAGCGCCCGTCAGGCGTCGACCGGCACCACGTCGACGGCGTGCTCGCTCTTCTGCTCGCCAGCAATCCGCAGCACCCCCGTAACCGGCGCCACGTCGCCATAGTCACGCCCGCGCGCCACCAGGATGTGGTCGGCACCGGCCGCGACGGCATTGGTCGGGTCGAACTCGACCCAGCCCACCTGGAAGCCGCACCAGGCGCGCACCCAGGCGTGCATGGCGTCCGCGCCCTCGAGCCGCGGCTGCCCCGGCGGCGGGTTGGTCCGCAGGAATCCCGAGACGTAACCCGCTGGAATCCCTATGCCGCGCAGGCAGGCGATCATCACCTGGGCGAAGTCCTGGCAGACGCCCTCGCGCCGGGCGAAGGCCTCCTCGGGCGGCGTGTCGACCGTCGTCGCCTCGGGGTCGAAGGTCATGTCGCGGTTGAGCGCCAGCCCGATCGCCCGCACCGCGTCGGCCGCGGTCATGCCCGGCACGAGCTGGTCGCGGGCGTAGGCGGTCATCCTGGGCGCCGGCGCCGTGCGCGGGCTCGGGCCGAGGAAGTGGTGCGGGGCGTTGCCGTCGAGGCCGCGGTATTCGGCGACCTCGTCCCCGAGCGCCTCGAGCCCCGGCGAGATATCGAGCCCCGGCCACTGCGCCAGCCGCTCGACGCGGGCGGCGACGCGGAACAGGATCTCGTCGTGGGCCTCGCGGAACACGACGCCGAGCGCGTGGTTGCCGAAGAAGTCGACGAAGGGCCGCTCCTCGGCGGGCCTGGGCCGGATCGTCAGCGAGCCGGTGATCCGCCGCTGCACCCCGGGGATGTCGGCGGGGACCAGCCGCAGGATGTGCCGCCCGGCGACGGCCGGGCGGTCGTACTCGTAGGCGATGGTGAGGCCGACGTCGTAGAGCATGCTCAGCGCAGGTAGCTGTCGGAGATGAGGTTGGACAGGCGCTCGAGCTCGCCGATGAGCGCGAGCAGCGCCGCGCCGTCGAGGGCATCGGGCGTCTGGACCGCCAGCGCGGTGTGCGCCTGCAGCGCGGCGCGGGCCAGCGGCGACATCTGCCCGTTGACCTCGGCGTCGGGCAGGAACTCGATGTGCTCGCGCACCTGGGCGAGGTGATAGAGCACCGAGCGGGGGTTCATCGTGTCGAGGGCGAGGAGGTCCACCACGGTGTCGCGGGTCGTGGTGACCGCATAGCGGCGGCGGTGCGACATGACGCTGTCGCCGATCTCGACCGCGAGGTCGAGGGCGCCGTCGGGCGCCTCGGGGTCGGCGATCCAGGCGAGCGCCCCCGACATGCCGATGGCGCGCTCGAGGCTGCGGCCGATCGAGAGGAACCGCCAGCCGGTGAAGCGGTACATGTTCTCGTGCACGAGGCCCGAGAAGCCGCTGATCTTGCGCAACAGCACGCTCATCGCCCGGGCGGCGTCGTCGCCCGGCGTGACGCGCTCGGCCATGCGGCCGGCGGTCTTGGCGAGGTCGTTCAGCGCGTGCCAGCCGTCGATCGAGAAGCGGTCGCGGACGTTGCCGGCACTGACGATCGCCGACGAGAGCATGGCGGTAAGGGCGGCCGGCACGCCTTCGGCAAAGTCGATGCCGAGCCCGTCGAGGTATTCGCCGAAGTGCGCGATCAAGGGCGCCTCCGGGTCGGCGAGCTCGGCGAGGCGGATATTGTAGGCCCGCATGAGCCGCATCGTGCCCTCGGCGCGCTCGACGTAGCGGCCGAGCCAGAAGAGGTTGTCGCCGGCGCGGCTCGGCAGCACGCCCGGCCGGACGCGGTGGTAGGGGCCGGTCGAGGCGGGCAGCATCGTCACGGTCTCGACCGGGGTCGGGCTGACCACCCAGACGTCGGCAGCGGTGCCGCCGCGCTGCATCGCGATCGCCGTCGCATCGGTGGCGTTGCCGATCCGGGCGAAGCCGCCGCGCATCACTTCCCAGCCGCGCGGAGTGCGGGCGAGGAAGACGCGCAGACTCATCGGCCGCGGCACCAGCACGCCGTCGACGTAGGCGGGGGTGGTGGAGAGCATCACCGACTCCTGGCCGACGAGCTCCGCCCCACCCGATTCGAGCCAGGCGTCGAAGGACGCGCGCGCCTTGTCGCGGAACTGCCCCCCGAGGATCGTCGCCTCGTCGAGCTCGTAGGGAAGCCGCGTCGAGAGCGCGGGGCCGATCAGCATCCGCTCCTTGTTGGCGCGGACGTGCGCGCGCTCGGCCGCCTGCCCGCACCACCAGGTGGCGATGTTCGGCAGCACCAGGTCCTCCCCGAGCAGCGCGCGGGCGATGCGCGGCATGAAGGCGAGGAGGGCCCGGGTCTCCAGGACCCCGGACCCGAGCGCGTTGACCAGCGTCACGCTGCCCTGGCGCAGCGCGCTGACCAGCCCCGGCGTCCCGAGCCGCGACGAGGCTTCGAGCTCGAGCGGGTCGGCGAAGGCGGCGTCGAGCCGGCGCCAGAGGACCGAGACCGGCCGCAGGCCGGCGACCGTCCGCACCATGACCCGGCCGTGCTCGACGGTCAGATCCTCGCCCTCGAGCAGCATGAAGCCGAGGTAGCGAGCGATGTAGGCGTGCTCGTAGTAGGTGTCGTTGAGCGGCCCCGGGGTCAGGATCGCCGGCCGCGCGTCGGGCTCGGCCGAGAGCGACTGCAGCGCGTCGCGGAAGCTGCGGAAGAACTCCGCCAGCCGGTGGACATGCGTCTCGGCATAGAGGTCCGCATACACGCGCGACGTCGCGACGCGGTTCTCCAGCGCGAAGCCGGCGCCCGACGGCGCCTGGGTCCGGTCGCCCAACACCCACCAGGTCCCGTCGGGCCCGCGGCCGATCTCGAACGCGAGGAAGTGCAGGTAGTGGCCGCCCCGCGGCGGGATCCCGACGAGGGGCCGCAGCCACTCGCGCGACCCGGCAATGAGGCCGGGCGGCAGGTGGCCCTCGGCGACCAGCCGGTTCGGGCCGTAGAGGTCGGCGCACAGCGTCTCCAGCAGGTCGGCGCGCTGGACGAGGCCCCTCGCGACGCGGGCGGCCTCCTCCTCCTCGATGAGGACGGGGACATGCGCCAGCGGCCACGCGCGCTCGCTGGCGCCTTCGGTCCCGTACTGGCGAAGAAGACCCCGGCGTCGCGCAGGTACTGCTCGCCGCGGGCGAATCGCCGGGCGAGGTCGTCGGGCGACTGGCGGGCGAAATGGTCGATGAACGGCCGCCACACCGGCCGCATCCGCCCCTGGGCGTCGAGCAGCTCGTCGGCGACCCCGGCCGGCGGGCGGTAGGACGCGAGCAGGCGCTGGGCCGGGTCCTCGCCGTAACTCAGCGCCTCCATCGCGTCACATCCCCGCCGGGCGGCGCAGGTCGAGGGTCAGCGGGAACTCGCGGCCCGGCGCCTCCGCGGGTGGGACGTAGGCGCCCGGGGTGTGGCCATGCGGCTCGAAGCGGGCGAGGCGGCGGGCCTCGGCCTCGTTGCCGTTGACCGGGAAGGTGTCGTAGTTGCGGCCGCCCGGGTGGGCGACGTGGTAGGTGCAGCCGGCGACGGCGCGATCGCTCCAGGTGTCGAAGATGTCGAAGGTCAAGGGCGTATGCACCGGGATGACCGGGTGGAGAGCTGCGGCCGGCTGCCAGGCCTTGAAGCGGACGCCGGCGACGGAGGTGCCGCCGGTTTCCGACGCCGCGAGCGGCATGCGGCGGCCGTTGCAGGCGACCGCGTAGCGGGTCGGATCGGTGGCGGTGAGCTTGACCTGCAGTCGCTCGACCGACGAGTCGGTGTAGCGGACGGTGCCGCCGATGGCGCCGGTCTCGCCGAGGACGTGCCAGGGCTCGAGCGCCTGGCGGAGCTCGAGGTGGACGCCGTCGGATTCCACCTCGCCGCAGAAGGGGAAGCGGAACTCGGCCTGGGCCTCGAACCAGTCGGCGCGCATGTCGAAGCCGTGGCGCTTCAGGTCGTCGAGGACGTCGAGGAAGTCCTGCCAGACGAAGTGCGGCAGCATGAAGCGGTCGTGCAGCACCGTTCCCCAGCGCGTCAGCGGCCCGGTCAGCGGGCTGTGCCAGAGGCGCGCGATCAGCGCCCGGATCAGCAACTGCTGCGCCAGCGACATGCGCGCGTCGGGGGGCATCTCGAAGCCGCGGAACTCGACCAACCCGAGGCGCCCGGTGGGGCCGTCGGGCGAGTAGAGCTTGTCGATGCAGATCTCGGCGCGGTGGGTGTTGCCGGTGACGTCGACGAGGAGGTTGCGCAGCAGCCGGTCGACCAGCCACGGCGGCGGCGCCTCGCCCTGGCCGGGGGCGCGATCTGCGCGAGCGCGATCTCGAGCTCGTAGAGGGCGTCGTGGCGGGCCTCGTCGATGCGCGGCGCCTGCGAGGTCGGGCCGATGAAGAGGCCAGAGAAGAGGTAGCTGATCGACGGGTGCCGCTGCCAGTGCTGCAGGACTAGCGAGCGCAGCAGGTCGGGGCGGCGCAGGAACGGCGAGTCGAGCGTGGTGGCGCCGCCGACGACGACGTGGTTGCCGCCGCCCGTCCCGGTGTGCTTGCCGTCGATCATGAACTTGTCGGCACCGAGACGGCACTGACGGGCCTCCTCGTAGACGCCGGTGGTGATGGCGACGCAGTCCTCCCACGACGAGGCAGGGTGGATGTTGACCTCGATGACGCCAGGGTCGGGGGCGACGCGGATGACGTTGAGCCGTGGGTCGTGCGGCGGGGCGTAGCCCTCGACGTGGATCGGCAGATCCATCTCGCGGGCGGCGGCCTCGGCGGCGGCGAGGAGGTCGAGGTAGTCCTCGATCGATTCGACCGGGGGCATGAAGACGCAGAGCCGGCCGTCGCGGGGCTCGACCGAGAGCGCGGTGCGGACGGCGCCGCCGGCCTCGCCGAGCTCCTGTTCGACCCGCTCCTGCTGCATGGTGTCATCGGCGGTGAAATGCGCCATCGGCTGGGCGCGGCCGCCGTGGATCGGCTGCGGCGGCTCGGCGGCCGGGCGGGCGGGCGCGCGGTTGCGGTAGTCGGGCAAGGGCCCGCGCGGCACGGTCGGGTCGACGACATTGGTGTAGGGGTAGTTCGACGGCGAGACGTAGGGGAGTTTCCCGAGCGGCAGACGGAAGCCGACCGGGCTGTCGCCGGGGATGAGGTAGAGGAAGCCACGGCGCGCAGCTTCCACTTCTCGGAGCGCCAGCGGTGGCCGGCAGCACGGCTCTGCCAGGCCTGGATCGGCAGGATGTAGCCCGAGGGGGTGGAGAGGCCGCGGTCGAAGACCTTGGCCATGCGGTGGCGCTCCTCGGGATCCTTCAGCTTCGAGTTGGCCGGGGTGACGTTGGCGGGAAGGTCGCCCTCCTTCAGGATCCATTGCGCCGGATCCTCGTAGGCGGGCACCACCATCGCCGGCTCGACCCCGAGCTCGCGCGCGATGCCCTTCATCAGCCGCTCCGCCTCGACCGGGCCGGCGGCGGTGTCCGCGCCCTCCTCGGCGACGAGGCGGGCGTCCTGCCAGATCGGCACGCCGTCGTTGCGCCAGTAGAGCGAGAAGGTCCAGCGCGGCAGGCTCTCGCCCGGGTACCACTTGCCCTGGCCGTAGTGCAGGAAGCCACCAGGCGCGAAGCGGTCGCGCAGGCGGCGGATCAGCTTGTCGGCGAGGCCGCGCTTCATCGGGCCGACGGCGTCGGTGTTCCACTCGGCCGACTCGAAGTCGTCGATCGAGACGAAGGTGGGCTCGCCGCCCATGGTCAGCCGCACGTCGCCGGCGGCGAGGCTGGCGTCGACCCGCCTGCCGAGGGCGTCGAGCGCCTGCCAGGCGTCCTCCGAGAACGGTTTCGTGATCCGCGGGTGCTCGGCGACGCGGCGGACCTGCATGTCGAAGGCGAAGTCGACGTTGGCGAAGCTCGCCATGCCGGAGATCGGTGCCGCGTTGCGGTAGTTGGGCGTCGCCGCAAGCGGGATGTGGCTCTCGCCGGTGAGGAGCCCGGAGGTCGGGTCGAGGCCGATCCAGCCGGCGCCGGGGAGATACACCTCGGCCCAGGCATGCAGGTCGGTGAAGTCGTGGTCGGTGCCGGGCGGGCCGTCGAGCGACACCAGGTCCGGCTTGAGCTGGATCAGGTAGCCCGAGACGAAGCGCGCCGCGAGGCCGAGGTTGCGCAGGACCTGGACGAGGAGCCAGCTCGTGTCGCGGCACGACCCGGTGCCGCGCTCGAAGGTCTCCTCCGGCGTCTGCACGCCGGGCTCCATCCGGATGACGTAGCCGATCTCCTGGCTGAGCCGGGTGTTGAGCCCGACGACGAAGTCGACCGTGCGGGCGCGCTCGCGCGGGACGGCGTCGAGGAAGGCTCGCAGCCGCGGGCCGACGGGCTCGGGGCGCTTGTAGATCACCAGGTCGTCGCGCAGCTCCTCCGGATAGTCGAAGGGCCAATGCTCGGCCTCCTCCTCCACGAAGAAGTCGAAGGGGTTGTAGACCGTCATGTCGGCGACGAGGTCGACCTCGATCTTGAGCTCGGTGACGGGCTCGGGGAAGACGAAGCGGCTGAGCCAGTTGCCGTAGGGGTCCTGCTGGTGGTTGACGAAGTGATCGCTGGGCGTGACGCGCAGCGAGTGCGAGAGGACCCGGGTCCGCGAATGCGGCGCCGGGCGCAGGCGGATCACCTGCGGCCCGAGGACGACCGGGCGGTCGTAGCGATAGTGGGTCAGGTGATAGATGCTGGCCTTGATCGACATGGCGCCCCGCTCGTCGTCCGGCGGCAGGGTTTCATGAAACGGGGGCGGGAACCAAGCGCTTTGTTGCGGTGCGGCGTCAGTCGAGCATCGAGTCGAAGGAGCGGCCGTCGATGACGCGCAGGACCTCGATCCTTTCGGCGGTCACGCGGTAGAGCAGGAGAAAGGGCGTGCGCGGCACCGGCAGACGGCGGACGCCGAGCCCCCGCAAGGTCGGCCGGCATACGGGTTGTCGAGAAGCAGCCGCTCTGCGGCGAGATGCGCTTGCGGGCAGCCGCCGCGCGCGCCTTCGGGGAAGACGCGGGAATAGTAGTGACGCAACCAGAGGAGATCGCGGGCGCTGCCCGGAAGGTAGACGAGCCGCATCTACTTCCGGGCGGGCGGAAGGATGTCGGGCTCGGGTGGCGGACCTTCGTGGTCGGTGTCCCAGGTCTCCATCCACCCATGCATAGCCTCGGCGGAGATGAAGACGCCGGCCTCCGCCTCGCCGACCGCGGCGTCGATTTCCTGCCGCAGCGCCTCCTGAGCGTCGAGGTAGCGGGCGATCGCATGCTGGGCGACTTGCGAGGCCGGGCGCTCGAGGCGACGCGCCTCCTCCTCCAGCCGGGCACGAGTATGGGCATCGAGGCGCAGGGAAAAGGGGGTGGCCATTGCATGCTCCATGTAGGGCGACACCCTACAACGCACGACAAAAGCCTACAACGATTAACATCTACACGGCGCTTGAGTCGACGAGGTGGGTTATCGCCGTCGCGGCGGCTGCTAGGCTCGGCGCATGTCACGCTCGGAACGGCTCCTCGACCTCTTGCAGGCGCTCCGACGGCACCGGCGGCCGGTGGCCGGACGGTCGCTGGCGGACGAGCTCGGGGTAAGCCTCAGGACGCTCTACCGCGACGTCGCGACGCTGCAGGCGCAGGGCGCGCCGATCGAGGGCGAGGCGGGGCTCGGCTATGTGCTGGGGCCCGGCTACCTGCTGCCGCCGCTCATGTTCAGCGAGGAGGAGATCGAAGCGCTGGTGCTCGGCTCGCGCTGGGTCGCGGCGCGGACCGACGGGCCGCTGGCGGCGGCCGCCGGCAACGCGCTCGCGCGGATCGCGGCCGTCCTGCCCGAGCCGCTGCGCGAGGGGCTCGACGCCACGACGCTCCTGGTGCCCGGCCGGCCCGGCGGCGACCGGATCGACCTCGCCGCGGTCAGGCGGGCGATCCGGGGCGAGCGCAAGCTCCGCCTCCTCTACCGCGACGCGGCAGGGACGGCGACCGAGCGCGTCGTCTGGCCGGTGGCGATCGGCTTCTTCGAGACGACGCGGCTCGTCGCGGCCTGGTGCGAGCTGCGCGAGGACTTCCGCCACTTCCGCGCCGACCGGATCGACGCGCTGGCCGAGACCGGCACGCGCTATCCGCGGCGGCGGGCGGCGCTCTACAAGGCATGGCGGGCGGCGGTGCGGGTGCCGCCGCTCGCTGCTGACGGAAACTGACAGCGGGGGGCGGTAGACCGGCGGTCATCCGGAAAAAGGAGACGCCGAGATGTACGAACCGACCTACACGCTGCTCTATGTCGACGATCCCGCGGCGAGCGGGCGGCTCTATGCGAGCCTGTTCGGGACCGAGCCGGTCCAGGCCTCGCCGACCTTCGTGCTCTTCGCGCTGCCGGGCGGGCTGAAGCTCGGCCTCTGGTCGCGGCACACCGTCGAGCCGGCCGCACCCGCCGCCCTCGGCGGCGCCGAGATCGGCATCAAGGTCGCCGCCGACGCCGAGGTCGACGCGCTCCATGCCGACTGGCGCGGGCGCGGGCTGCCCATCCTGCAGGCGCCGACGGTGATGGACTTCGGCCGGACCTTCGTCGCCGGCGATCCGGACGGCCACCGGCTCAGGGTCTTCGCGCTCGCGGCCGGCTAACCGCCGAAGCGGCGGCGCGCCTCCTCGGCGGTGTAGCGGCCGAGGCGGACGTCCTCGGCGACGGCGGCGCGGTCGCGCTCGGCGGGATCGCCGTAGCCGCCGCCGCCGGGGTCCGGACGCGGACGCGGTCGCCGGGGGCGAGGGGGATGTCCTGCGCCTTGGAGAGGTGCTCGGGGACCAGGGTCTCGCCGCCGCGGACGATCTCGACGCGGTTCCTCCCGCCGTCGGCGCCGCCGAGGGCGCCCTGCGGTCCGAAACGGCCATGGTCCATGACGAAGCTCGCCCGGGCGTCGCCGCGCAGGATCTCCACCTCGTAGTCGAGGCCGAAGCCGCCGCGGTGCCTTCCGGCGCCGGCGGAGCCTTCGTGCAGCGCATAGCGGCGGTAGAGCACCGGGAAGCGCTGCTCCATGATCTCGACCGGCGGCGCCTTGGAGATGCCGATGGTCGAGCAGCCGTTGGAGAGCCCGTCGTGGTCGGCGTTGCCGCCGTAGCCGCCGCCGGAGATCTGGTACATGACGTAGTCGCGGCCCGTCTCCGGGTCGTGGCCGCCGAGCGCGAAGTTGCCGGAGGTGCCGGCGGGGGCGGCGGTGACGCGGTCCGGCAGGGCCGGGACGAGGGCGGCGAAGACGACCTCGGCGATGCGCTGGCTGACCTCGGCGGCGCAGCCCGATACGGGGCGCGGATAGCGGGCATCGAGGAAAGTGCCCTCGATGCCGGTGACCGCGAGCGGCTCGAAGGCGCCGGCGCTGACCGGGACCTCGGGGAAGATGTGCCGCATCGCCAGATAGACCGACGAGAGCGTGGTGGCGCGAACCGAGTTCATCGGGCCGGCGCAGGGCGGCGAGGAGCCGCCGAAGTCGAAGACGAGGCCGTCGGGCGAGCGCGTCACGGCAAGGGCGATGGTCAGCGGCTCGTTCACGACGCCGTCGCTGTCGATGAAGGCCCTGGCGGCGTAGGTGCCTTGGGGAATCAGCCCGATCATCGCGCGCATCTGGCGGGCGGCGCGGGCGCGGATCTCGGCGATCGCCTCCGCCACGGTGGCGTCGCCGTAGCGGTCGAGGAGCGCGGTCAGGCGGTCGGCGCCGACCAGCAGCGCGGCGTGCTGGGCGCGGACGTCGCCGATGCGCTGGTCGGCGACGCGGATGTTCGAGGTGATGATCGCGTAGATTTCCGGGTCGAGCATGCCGCGCTTGAAGAGCTTTACCGGCGGCAACCGCAGGCCTTCCTGTTCCGAGGATGTCGCCGAGGCGGAGAAGCCGCCCGGAACGGCGCCCCCGGTGTCCGGCCAGTGGCCGGTGTTGGAGAGCCAGCACCAGATCCTTCCATCGCGATGGAAGGGCGTCGCGAAGCGGACGTCCATCAGGTGGGTGCCGCCGAGATACGGGTCGTTGACGATGTAGACGTCGCCGGGCTCCGGCGGCAGGGTCAGGCCGGCGGCGATGCGCTCGAGGATGTGGCGGGTCGAGAACTGCATCGTCCCGACGAAGACGGGCAGCCCCCGCGCCCCCTGCGCGATCAGCGATCCGTCGGCGGCGGAATAGATGCCATCGGAGCGGTCGTCGGCCTCGGCGATCACCGGCGAGAAGGCGGCGCGCGAAAAGGCCAGGTCCATCTCGTCGCAGACCTGCTGCAGGCCCGCCTGGATCACGCCGAGGGTGATGGGGTCGAGGCTCATCGTCCGCTGGTCAGCGGCCCGCGAGCGCCTTGCGCAGCGGCGCGAGCTGGGCCTCGACGGCGGTGCGCGCGCCGTCCACCGCGTCGCCGTAGGCTGCGAGCGGCGGCGCGGCGGCCGGGACGCTGGCCGCGAGCGGGTCGCGGGCCCGGTAGGCTGCGAAGGCGAGCGCGGCAAGCAGCAGCGCCAGCAGCAGGCCGGCGCGGAAGCGGCTCCGCGGCGCCGGCGGCGCGGCGACGGGGGCGGCGTCGAGGTCGAGGCGGAGCGCCGGGCGCAGCGGTGCCACCGGCGCCGGAACCGGGTCCGCCGGCGCCACGACGGCCGGGCGGGCGACCATCGGCCGTTCACCCGGCTTCGCCGGGGCGGCCCGCCGGATCGGCGTCGGCGCCGGCGGCTCGGCGGCGGCCGCCGCATCGTCGGACTCCTCGACCACCTCCGGCTCGGGCTGCGGCACCGCCGCCAGCGGGCGCGGCCGCGGCGTCCAGGTCTCGAGCCGGTGCAGGATCTGCTCCTCGGTCAGCAGCACCCGCGGGGCGCCGGCCACGAACCAGCGGGTGTGGCAGGCGCTGCACTGCACGTGCCGCCCCACCGCCGGGATCATGCCCTCGGGCACGTCGTATTCGGCGTGGCAGTTCGGGCAGGTCAGGAGCATCGCCACCTCGGGAAGCGGCCAGCGGCGGCCGACTCGGTCCTGCCGTTCTAGCGGCCGGACTCCGGCATTCCAAGCCGACCGGCGGCCCTCGGTGCGGCTCGGTACGTTGCGCCCCGCCTCCCGCCCTGTATAAGACCCCGGCGAGGAGAAGAGGACCGCGTGATCGAATTCGACGAAGTCGGCTTCAGCTACGGCCAGACCGCGGTGCTGCGCGACCTGAGCTTCGCCCTGACGCCCGGCGGCTTCCACTTCCTGACCGGGCCGTCGGGCGCCGGCAAGACCACGATGATCCGCCTCTGCCACCTCGACCTTGCGCCGACCACCGGCCGGATCCGCTGGTTCGGCCGCGAGATCGCCCCGGGCAGCCGCGACGCGGTCGCCGGGCTGCGCCAGCTGGTCGGGGTCGTCGCGCAGCGCTGCCGGTTCCTCGATCACCTGCCGGTGATCGAGAACGTGGCGCTGCCGCTCAGCATCAGCGGCGCCGCGCCGGCCGAGCGTGCCGATGACCTGCGGGCGCTCCTCGAATGGGTCGGCCTGCGCGGCCGCGGCGACGCCCGTCCGGCCGAGCTCTCGGCCGGCGAGCGACGGCGGGCGGCGCTGGCGCGGGCGGTGATCCTGAGCCCCGAGGTCGTGCTCGCCGACGAGCCGGGCGAGCTCGATCGCGACACCGCGCTGGCGCTGATGTCGCTCCTCATCGAGCTCAATGGCATGGGCAAGACCGTGCTGGTCGCGACCCACGACGCGGCGCTGGTCGAGGCGGCGCGCGAGCGGGTCCGGCCGGAGATCGTCGCCCTCGCCCCGACCGTCGAGGCCCGCGCATGACCCGGGCGCTGGCGGCGGCCGGCAACTGGCTGCGCGGCGACCCGGCCGCGGAACGGCTGGTGGCGCCGACAGCGGCGGCGTGGCTTCCCGCCGGCTTCCTCGCCGCGGCCCTCGCCTTCCTCGCCGTTCTCTGCCTTGCGCTCGCGCTCGCCGCCGGCCGCCTCGCCGCCACCTGGCAGGCGACGGTCGCCGAGACCGCCACGCTGCAGGTGATCGCCCCCGAGGACCGGATCGAGGCGCAGGCGCGCGCCGCCCTCGACGTGCTGCGCGCGACGCCCGGGGTCCGCTCGGTGCGGATGGTCGACGTGACCGAGCAGGCGAAGCTGCTCGAGCCCTGGCTCGGGCCCGACGTGCCGATGGACAGCCTGCCGCTGCCGCTCCTGATCGAGGTCTCGACCGACCGCGCCCAGCTCGACGAGCCGGGCCTCGTCACGCGGCTCGGCACCGAGGCGCCGGGTGCCGTCTTCGACGACCATACAGCCTGGCGGCTGCCGCTGGTCGCCGCCGCCGGGCGCCTCGCGTGGTTCGCGCTCGGGCTCCTCGCCCTCGTCGCCGCCGCCCTCGCGGCCGCCTCCGGCCTGGCGGCGCAGTCCGCGGTCGCGGCCGCCGGCCCGGCGATCGAGACCCTGCGGCTTGTCGGCGCCCGCGACGGCTTCATCGCCCGGCCGATCGTCCGCCGGCTGGTCCGGCGCGCCGTCGTCGCCGCGGCGCTCGGGACCGTGGCCGGGATCCTGCTGCTGGCGCTGCTGCCGCCGGCCGGCGAGCCCGGGCTTTTCCCCGCACCGCTGCGGCTCTCGGGCTGGCAGTGGGGGCTGCCGGTGGTGGTGCCCGTGGCGGCGGGCCTCCTCGCCTGGCTCGTCGGGCGGCTCGTCGTCGCGCGCGGCATCCGCCGCTGGAGCTGAGCCCCGGTGGTCCTGGTCCGCTCGCTCCTCTTCGACGCCTGCTTCTACCTGGCGATGGCGGTCATGGGCATCCTGGGCGCGCCGCGCGCGCTCTGGTCGGTCGACGGCGCCTATGCGGTCTGCCACGACTTCTGCCGCGTCGCCTTCTGGCTGCTCCGGACCATCTGCGGCCTGCGCGTCGAGGTCCGCGGCCCGGTGCCGACGGGCGAGGTCGTCGTCGCCGCCAAGCACCAGTCGTTCCTCGACATCCTGATCCTGTTCGACGCGCTGCCGCGGCCGAAGTTCATCATGAAGAAGGAGCTCAAGTGGGCCCCCTTCCTCGGCCTCTACGCGCTCCGCATCGGCTCGACCCCGGTCAACCGCGGCGCCCGCGGCCAGGCGATGAAGGCGATGGTCGCGCACGCCGGCCGCGCCACCGAGCCGCGCCAGCTCGTCATCTACCCGCAGGGCACCCGCGTCGCCCCCGGCGCCCGCCCGCCGTTCAAGGTCGGCGCCGGCGTCCTCTACGACCGCCTCGGCGAGCCCTGCATCCCGGCCGCCACCAACGCGGGCGTCTTCTGGGGCCGCCGCAGCTTCCGGAAGAAGCCGGGCCTCGCGGTGGTCGAGTTCCTGCCGCCGGTCGCGCCCGGCCTGCCCGTCGCCGAGTTCATGCCGGTGATCGAGGACCGCATCGAGGCGGCCTCGGACGCGCTGATGCGCGAGGCGGGGTTCGATCCCGGCCTCCGGGCCGACGACCGGGCGCTTCCGCCGTCGGCGAGGGCATGATACAGTGCAACGCGGCGGCAGGGGGTTGCTGTGGCGGACGACCCGGTCGAGCGACGCAAGTTCATCATCGGTTGGCTTAAATGCCGCCCTGGAAAGCGTGACGAACTCGTGGCGCTCCTCGGCCCGTACGTCGCGGCCTGCCGCGCTGAGGAAGGCTGTCTGTTCTTCGATATGAACCCGAGCGTCACCGAACCCGACGTGGTCGTCGTCTCTGAATGCTTCGCGAGCCGCGCGGCGCACCAGGCGCACGTCGAGCAGGAGACCTTCCGTCGCTTCTGGAACCAGCTCTACGAACTCTGCCTCGAAGGGCGGTTCGAGAACATCTTCCCCGGTCACGTCGAGCCGGACCGCGCCGACTTCACCGCCCGCGCCTGATACCGAATCCGCGTGATTGATTCCGAGCAGGGGGATTCCTCTGTTGAATCGAGGCCGTTGGAGTCTGCTGCAAAAGCAGGAGGCAGAATCGCGGCCAGCCGCCGTCGTGGCGCCGGGTCACGCCACCAGCGACTTCTGCCCCATGTCGAGGAACTTCCTCCGGCGCGCCTTGCGCAGCTCGCCCGGCTTCTTGCCGTCGAGCTCGCCGAGCATGGCGGCGATCGCGTGGCCGACGCGCGCCACGGTCTCCGACTTGTCGCGCTGGGCGCCGCCGCGTGGCTCCTGCACGATCCGGTCGACAACGCCGAGGTTGAAAAGATCCTGCGCCGTCAGCCGCAGCGCCTCCGCCGCCTCCTTCATTTTCTCGGCGTCCTTCCACAGGATCGAAGCGCAACCCTCGGGCGAGATTACCGAATAGATCGAATGCTCGAGCATGGCGATGCGGTCGGCGGTGGCGAAGGCGACCGCGCCCCCCGACCCGCCCTCGCCGATCACGACCGAGACGATCGGCACGCCGAGCTGCAGGCACTTCTCCGTCGAGCGGGCGATCGCCTCGGCCTGCCCGCGCTCCTCGGCGCCCTTGCCGGGATAGGCGCCGGGCGTGTCGACGAGCGTGATCACCGGCAGTGCGAAGCGATCGGCCAGATCCATCAGCCGGATCGCCTTGCGATACCCCTCGGGCCGCGCCATGCCGAAGTTCCGGGCGATGCGCGAGCGGGTGTCGTTGCCCTTCTCGTGGCCGATCACCACCACCGGACGGTCGTTGAACCGCGCGAGCCCGCCCATCACCGCCTGGTCGTCGGCGAAGTTGCGGTCGCCGGCGAGCGGCGTCCACTCGCTGAACAGCGCCTCGACATAGTCCTTGCAGTGCGGCCGGTCCGGGTGGCGCGCGACCAGCGTCTTCCGCCAGGGATCGAGGTTGCGGTAGAGGTCGTCGAGCAGCGACGAGGCCTTCTTGTCGAGGGCGGCGGCCTCGTCCGCGACGTTCATCTCCGAGTTCTTGCGGGCGAGGGTCCGGAGCTCCTCGGCCTTGCCCTCGATCTCGGCGAGGCCCTTTTCGAAGTCGAGATAGTTCTGCATCGGACCCCGCTTCCGTCGGCTCGGTGCATATTGATTGCCGACCCCGCGATTGCAACAGCCGAACGGCCGCCCGCGGCGGGGGCATCCTGTCGCCTCTGAACTCGGCATGGCGGCAACGGCGGCGCGCCCGGAAGGCGGCAGCGCGGGCCGACCCGGGCCATGTACCCTCCCCCGGGGAACGGGGGCACATGGCGGACTCCGGATCAGCCCGACGTCGAAGTCATCGACGGCGGCTCCGGGCGCTCAGCGCCCCCGCGGCTTGCGCCCGAGCCCGATCTTCTTCGCCAGCTCCTGCCGCTTCTGGGCATAGTTCGGCGCCACCATCGGATAGTCCGGCTTCAGCCCCCAGCGCGCCCGATATTCCTCCGGGGTCATGTTGTAGGCCGTCATCAGATGCCGCTTCAGCATCTTCAGCTTCTTGCCGTCCTCGAGGCAGACGATGTAGTCGTCGGTCACCGACTTCTTGATCGGCACCGCCGGCGTGAGCTCGACCGACGCCGGCTCTTCCCCGGTCGCCAGCTCGTTGAGCTTGTTGTACACCGACTGGATCAGGTCGGGCACCTCGTTCTGCCCGACCGCATTGTTGGCCAGATGAGCGGAGACGATCTCCGTCATCAGGGCGAGGATCTCACCCCGCCCGATAGCTTGATCTTCTGACATGCGTAATACGTTCCCGTCTCCGCGCCCCGAGGCAGAACGCCCTCGGATCGCTGTGCACTGGCCGCCCTGCCGTTCTGCGACGGTTGTGGAGCCCGAGTGCAACTTTATTAACGTCGATGAACGTTGACAAGTGCCGACAACAAGCTTTTCGAAAAAATTTTCATCACTCGAGCGTGAAATCTCGTAGCGAGCGATCGGCCCTCAAGTATGCGCTCATGTATTTCCCGCCAGACCGGAACGTTTAGTAGCAAGCTTCGGGGCGCGACGCACGCACCGGCCGCAACGTGCGCGAGAATCCGCCGAGGGGCGATCGCCACGCCGCTGCTACGGGCGGCGCAACGGGGCTTGCCGTCGCCGGCGGCTGCCTGTTCTATCGCGCGACGTTCGCGCAGGCCGGAACCCATGGACGCTTCCCAACGCCTGAACGTGTCGGCCGGCATCGCCTCGGTCACCACGGCGCTCTTCCTCGTCGCGCTCAAGGCCTGGGCCGTGGCGGCGACCGGGGCGCTTTCGGTCGCCGCCTCGCTGGCGGATTCGCTGCTCGACCTGCTGGCCTCGTCGGCGGGGCTCGCGGGCATCCTCTATGCCGCCAAGCCGCCGGACGAGGACCATTCCTTCGGGCACACCTCGGCCGAGGATCTGGTGGCGCTCGGACAGGCGCTGCTCGTCGCGGCATCGGCCGGGTTGATCGGCTGGCAGGCGATGCATCGGCTGGTGCAGCCGCGGGCGCTCGAGTCCGAGGGCCTGGGCCTGGCGGTGATGGCGGTGGCGACCGCCGTCACGCTCTGCCTCGTGCTCTGGCAGGACCGGGTGGCGCGGCGGACCGGGTCGCGGATCGTCGCCGCCGACCGGCTGCACTATCTGGCGGACCTGATCCCGAACATCGGCGCGATCGTGGCGCTCCTCGCCTTCTCGCGCTTCGGGATCGGCTGGGTCGACCCGGCGGTGGCGCTGGTCGCCTGCCTGGTGCTCCTGTTCGGGGCGCGGCGGATCGGCTTCGGCGCCTGGAACTCCCTCATGGACCGGGCGGCCGACCCGGCGCTGCTCGCCGAGGTGGGCCGCATCGTCAGCGAATACCCGGGCGTACTCGGCTACCACGACCTCAAGACCCGCACCGCCGGATCGCGGGTCTTCGTGCAGGTCCACCTGGAACTCGACGGTGCGCAGACCCTGCGCTCGGCGCACGGGATCGCCGCCGGCGTGCGGCGTGCGCTGCTCGACGCGCTGCCGAACGCCGACGTCATCATCCACCAGGATCCGGCGTAGCGGGCTTGTCGCCGCGCTCGCCCTGCCGGATGCGCTGCCTACGTCCGATCGAACAGCGGCGGACTATTCGCGGATTTACCCCTGCCGGAAGCGCGCCGCTTCGCCGGTCCGTTCCCGCGTGCTACTCCCGAAATCGGGCCGCAGGCCCGCGTCAGACCGATCCGCCCCTCCGGGCCACCGGAGGCCACATGCGCGCGAAGACGCCATCCCGCAGCACCAGCCCGTGGTAGGCCGCCGCCCCGACGTGCGCCGCGATCAGCGCCATCAGCACCCAGGCCGAGAGCAGGTGCAGCAGCGAGGCCGCATGCGCCACCGCCTCCGACTTCGGCAGCAGCGGCGGGATGCCGACCGCCCGCAGCGCCTCGATCGGGAAGCCGCCGGTGGTCACGCGCACGTAGCCGCTCGCCGCCTGCAGCAGCAGGAAGGCGTAGAGCCCGACGTGCACGATCTCCGCCGCCCGCCGCTGCCCCGCCGGCACGCTCGCCGGCAAGGGCGGCGGCCGGTGCCCGAGCCGCCAGCCGAGCCGCGCCAGCACCACCAGGAACACCAGCGGACCCAGTCCCTTGTGCAGCACGAAGAGCCGGTCCTGCAGCGGCCGGGGGATGTCTTGTGTCATCACGAGCCCGACCGGTATCATCACCAGCACCAGGAGGACGGTCGCCCAGTGGAACAGCCGCGCGACGTTGCCGTATCCCATCCCGAGCTCCCCGCGCCGGCGGCCGCCGCCGTCCGCGCCAGCCTAGCAGAATCCCGGCGTCCGGCCAGCGCCGCGAGCCGATGACCGAGGCCGCGAGCCCGTCGCCGGTGGCCGCGCGCCGGACCGCGCTGCCGCCGATCCTGGTCCTCGGCGCCGCCGTCGTCGCCGCGCTCGTCGCCCTGCCCTTCTCCTCGCCCGCCGCGGCCCCGGTCGGCCTCCTCGCCTACGGCGCCGTCGCCGCCGTCGTCCTCGACCGGCTGCCGCTGCATCACCCGCACCCGCGCTTCGGCCTCGGCAACGGCATCACGCTCCTGCGCGCCGCCGGAGCCGCCGTCCTCGCCGGCCTGGCCCTCGATCCCGCCGTCCTCGCCGGCCCGCGCGGCTGGTGGGCGTTCGCCGCCGTCGCCGTCCTGCTCGCCCTCGACGGCGTCGACGGCTGGGCCGCCCGCCGCGAGGGCCAGGCCTCGGCCTTCGGCGCCCGCTTCGACATGGAGGTCGATTCCCTCCTCGTCCTCGCGCTTTCGGCCCTCGCCCTCGGCCTCGGCAAGGCGGGTCCCTGGATCCTCGCCATCGGCCTGATGCGCTATGCCTTCGTCCTCGCCGGCCACGCCTGGCCCGCGCTCGCCCGCCCGCTCCCGCCATCCCGCCGCCGCGACGCCGTCTGCGTCGCGCAGGTCGCAGCCCTCGGGCTCCTCCTCGCGCCCCCCGTCGTCCCGCCGTTCTCCGCCGCCCTCGCCGCCGCCGCCCTCGCCGCCCTCGCGGCCTCCTTCGCGACCGACGTCGCCTGGCTCCTCCGGCGCCCATGACACCCCTGCGCAGCTGGTTCGGCCTCGCACGCTCGCTCGTCATCTATCGCGCGCGCCCCTGGAAGATCGCCCGCCTCGCCCGCTTCTACCGGAGCATCGTGGCGCCGGGCGACCTCGCCTTCGACATCGGCGCCCACGCCGGCAACCGGACCCGCGCGCTCGCCGCCGCCGGCGCCCGCGTCGTCGCCCTCGAGCCCCAGCGCCTCTTCCACGCCTTCCTCCGCCGCGACCTGCCGCCCGGCGTCACCCTGCTGCCGCTCGCCGCCGGCGCCGCCCCCGGTCGCGCCGAGCTCGCCGTGTCACGCCTGCACCCGACCGTCTCGTCGCTCGCGACCGGCTTCGCCGCCCGCATGGCGACGGCCCCGGGCTTCGCCGCCGTCCGCTGGGACGCCGCCGAGACCGTCGAGCTCACCACCCTGGACAGCCTGATCGCCGAGCATGGCCTCCCGCGCTTCGTCAAGATCGACGTCGAGGGCTTCGAGGCCGAGGTGCTGGCCGGCCTGCACCGCCCGGTCCCCTGGGTCGCCTTCGAGTACCTGCCGAATGCCCTCGACCTCGCCGCCGCCTGCGTCGCCCGCCTCGCGTCGCTCGGCCGCTACGAGTTCAACCTCGTCCGCGGCGAGACCGCCGCCTTCGCCCTCCCGCGCTGGCTCGGCGCCGACGCCATCCTCCCCGCCCTCGCCGCCGAGGCCTCCGACGGCCGCCCCGGCGACGTCTACGCCCGCCTGGCCGATGCCTGAGCGCCGCATCCGCCGCGCGGCCGCGGCGCTGGCCGCCGTCCTCCTGGTCGCCGCCGTCCTCCTCCTGCCGTCCCGCCCGGGCGCCCCGGCCGTCGCCCTGCCGCTCGAGCTCCCGGCGATCCTTCTCCTGCTCCTCGCCGCCCCCCCGGCGCTCCGCCGCCCGCTGGCCTGGCTCACCACCCTCCTCCTCGCCACGCTCACCGTCCTGAAGCTCGCCGACATCGGCTTCGAGACCGCCTACCTGCGCCCGTTCAACCCGGTCCTCGACGCCGGCCTCCTGCGCTCCGCCTGGGAGCTCGGCCAGGGCAGCCTCGGCACGCCGCTCGCCGTCGCCGCCGTCGCCGCGCTCGCCGCCGCCGTCGCCCTCCTCGTCGCCGCCCTGCGCTGGGCGACCGGCCGCATCGCCGGCCTCGCCCCGGGTCGCCGCCCGGCCCTCGCCGCCGGCGCGGCCGCCGCCGTCGCCCTCGCCGCCACCGCCGCAGTCACGCCGCTCCCGCTCGCGAACGCCGACACCGCCCGGCTCGCCTGGCAACACGCCGCCGACGCCGGCCGCGCCCGCGCCGACCTCGCGCAGTTCCGCGCCGACGCCGCCGCCGACCCCTGGGCCGGCCGCCCGCCCGCCGACATCCTGCCGGCGCTCCGCGGCACCGACATCGTCCTCGTCTTCGTCGAATCCTACGGCCGCTCCGCCATCGCGAACCCGCTCTACGCCCCCACCGTGACCGCCGCCCTCGCCGCCGGCGAGGCCGAGCTGACTACCGCCGGCCTCGCCGCCCGCTCCGGCTGGCTGACGGCGCCGATGGTCGGCGGCCAGAGCTGGCTCGCGCACACGAGCGTCCTCTCGGGCCTCCGCATCGGCGACCAGGGCCGCTACCGCGCCCTCCTCGCCAGCCCCCGCCGCTCGCTCCTGTCCCTCGCCCGCGAAGCCGGCTGGCAGACCGCCGCGGTGATGCCCGCGATCACCCGCGCCTGGCCCGAGGCCGCCTGGTTCGGCTACGACCGCATCCTCGCCGCCGCCGACCTCGGCTATCGGGGCCTCCCGTTCAACTGGGTGACCATGCCCGACCAGTTCACCCTGGCCTCCCTCGACCGCCAGCTCCTCGCCCCCGCCCCCCGCGCGCCCTTCTTCGTCGAGACCGCGCTCATCTCCTCGCACGCCCCCTGGACCCCGATCCCGCCGATCGTGCCCTGGGACCAGCTCGGCGACGGCCGCATCTTCGACCCCTACGCCACCGCCGGCGACCCGCCCGATGTGGTCTGGCGGGACCCCGACCGCGTCCGCGACCAGTACCGGCAGTCGCTCGACTACGTGCTGCGGACCGTCGCGGCCTTCGCCGCCCGTACCCCGCGCCCGACCCTCTTCATCGTCCTCGGCGACCACCAGCCCGCCGCCTTCGTCTCCGGGGACCCGGCGAACCGCGACGTCCCCATCCACCTGATCGGCCCGCCGTCCGTCCTCGCCCACCTCGACCCCTGGGGCTATACCCCGGGGCTCATCCCCGCCGCCGACGCCCCGGTCTGGCCGATGGAGGCCTTCCGCGACCGCTTCCTGACGGCCTTCGGCGGCGCCGCCCCGCCGATGCACGCCGCCCGCTGAACCGCGGGCCTTTACCCGCGTTGGGCAAGCGCTACTCTGACACAGGGGCGGGGAGGCCCAGAACCGGATGCAGCGCGCAGACGTGACTCCGGAAGTATGGGCGGCACTCGTCGCGCTCCGCTCCGACGCCGCAATCGCGCCCGACCCCCACTGGCCGCCCGAGGCCCTCGCCGCCTGGACCCTCTACGCCCCGCTCGCCGCCGACGGCCGCGGCGCGCCCTACGTCTTCGCCCAGGTCGGCCAGTCCCTCGACGGCCGCATCGCGACGCCGTCCGGCGATGCCACAGCCATCTCCGGCCCCGATGGCCTGCGCCACCTGCACCGCTGCCGCGCGCTCGCCGACGCCGTGCTGGTCGGCGTCCGCACCGCCCTCGGCGACGACCCGCGCCTGACCGTCCGCCTCGTCCCCGGCAAGAGCCCGGCCCGGGTCGTCATCGACCCGCGCGGCCGCCTCCCCGACGACGCCCGCGTGCTGGCCGACGACGGCGCCCGCCGGCTCGTCGTCCAGGCCTGCGACCGCCCGCGCCCGAGGGGCGTCGAGGTCGTCCGCCTCGCCGCCGCCGCCGGCTGGATCGAGCCCGCCGCCATCCGCGCCGCCCTCGCCGCCCGCGGCCTGCCGCGCGTCCTCGTCGAGGGCGGCGGCGTGACCATCGCGGGCTTCCTCGACGCCGGCCTCCTGCAGCGGCTGCAGGTCGCGATCGCCCCCATCATCATCGGCGCCGGCCCCTCCGGCCTCCGCACCGCCCCGATCACCCGCCTCGCCGACGCCCTCCGCCCCGAGACCCGCGTCTACGGCCTCGATTCCGACGTCGTCTTCGACTGCGCGCTGGCGCCCGCCGGCAGCGCCAGCAGGTCGACGTGGCCGACCGTGCACCCCGAGCCGCTCGCCGCCCGCCGCGCCTGACCCCATTCGTCGGCGCCCGCCATCCCCGCCTCCGCCGCCGCCTCGGCGATCCCGCCGATCAGCGCCGCCTGCAGCTCGCCCGGCCCGAGCCGCCAGGGGCTTGCCGCCGTCCGCACCCGATACCCGCACCGCCCCAACGCCGCCGCCGAAAATGCCGCCGCATCGGGCCCGAGCGCCGGCCCGAACCCCTTGTCCCGCCGCTGGTGCGCGTTGAACGCCGCGCGCGCCGCCGCGTCCCCGCCCAGCGCCGGCTCCCAGCCCATCGCCCCGTCGTAGGACAGCGTCGCGTAGAACCCGGCGCCCGCCGCGGCCAGCCGCCCCGCCAGCGCCTCCACCCATTCCGCCGACGCCAGGTCGAGCAGCGCCGACGCCGTCACCAGCCGGACATCGTCGAGCGGCAGCCGCCCGATCTCCCGCAGGTCGCCCGCCACCACCGCCACGCCCGCACCCGCCCGCTCGGCCGCCACCGCCAGCAGCGCGGGATCCCGGTCGAGCATCCGCCATCGCCCCGAGCCGCCGAACGCCCGCCGCATCGCCCCGGTGCCGCAGCCGAGGTCGAGCACCAACGCCTCGCCGGCATATTCCCGCGCCGCCGCCAACAGCCCGGCATCCCGTGCCGACAAATCCGCCGGCTCGCGCAGGTCTAGCCACGCCGCGCTGAAGCTCACGCCGCCGCGCGGTCGAGCGCGCCCGCGACCAGCGCCACGGTGTCCGCCCAGCGCGGCAGCGCCTGCCCGGCCCGCCAGGCCGCCTCCGCCGCCCCCCGCCGCCTGCCCGGATCGTCGAGCAGCCCCGCCAGCGCCGCCGCGAACGCCCCGGCGTCCCCGGGGGGCACCAGCGCCCCCGCCTCCGCCGGCACCAGGTCGGCGATCGCCCCCGCCGCGCAGGCGACGACCGGCAGCCCCTGCGCCAGCGCCTCCGCGAAGGCCATCCCATATCCCTCGTACTCGCTCGCGAGCGCAAAGACGTCCGCCGCCGCCATCGCCCCACGCACGTCCGTCACCGCCCCGACCAGCTCGATCCGCCCGGCCAGCCCCGCGTCCGCCACCTGCCGCCGCAAGGCCGCCGCGCACGCGGGGTCGAGCGCGTCCGACCCGACGATCCGCGCCCGCCACGCCCGGTCGCGCAGCCGCACCAGCGCCTCGACCAGCACGTCGTGCCGCTTGCGCGGAATCAGCGACCCGACGCTGAGCACCACCGGCGGCTCGCCGACCCCCGCCGCCCGCAGCCCGGGCTCGGTCCCCGGCGGCGCCACCACGATCTTCGCCGCATCGACGCCGAGCGCCGCCAGCCGCCGCCCCGTCGCCACGCTCGTACACACGACCTCGCGCATCGCCGCCAGCCCCGCCACCTCGTCCGCCAGCAGCTTCCGGCTCGCCGCCGGGTCGAGCCCGCTCTCGTCCCCGAGCGGATGATGGACGAGCGCCACCAGCCGCAGCCGACCCGCCTCCGCCGCCAGCACCTTCGGCATCGCCCCGAACCCCAGCCCGTCGCCCATCACGACCGCCCCCGCCGGCAGCCCCGCCAGCGCCGCCGCCGCCGCCGCCCGGTCGGCCGCCTCCGGAAACGGCCACCCGCCCGCGAGCGCCAGGTGCCGCGCCTCCCAGCCCGCCGCCGGCAGCCCCGCGATCACCCGCCGGTCGTACCCGTACCCGCCGGTCGGCGCGTCCAGCGCCCCCGGGATCGCGAAATGCACCGCCCTCACGGCAGCGCGCCTTCGTAGAACGCCCGCGCCGCATGGCTCTCGTGCAGCGTGATCCGCAGCCGCCGCAGCCGCCCCTCGTCCCCGAGCCGCCCGCTGCGCACCGCCCCCGCCAGCCCCTCGAACACGTGCCGGCACAGCACCTCGGTCGTCGTGAACGCACCCGCCAGCTCCGGCACCTCGTCGAGGTTGCGATAGCGCAGCGGCTCCAGCACCTCCGACAGCACCGCCGTCGCCCGCCCGATGTCGACGACAATCCCGTGCCCGTCGAGCTCGTCCGCCATGAACGCCGCATCGACGACGAAGGTCGCGCCATGCAGCCCCTGCGCCGGCCCGAACACCGCCGCCGGCAGGCTGTGGGCGACCATGATGTGATCCCGCACCTCGACCGCGTACATGCCCCCTCCCTAATAGACCACCCGATGGCAGAGCGTCCCGGCGTCGTCCAGGATCGCCCCGTACCGCCCCGGCAGCTCCTCGAACCGTGTCTCGCCGCTCACCAGCACGTCGAGCGCCGGCTCCGCCAGCAGCCCCAGCGCCACTTCGAGCCGCCGCCGGTTGTCCCAGCGCGCCCGCCTGGCCGCCGGCACCATCCCGACCTGGCTCGCCACGATCCTGAGCCGCCGGGCATGAAACGCCCCGCCGAGCCCGACCTCGACCGCCCGGTCGCCGTACCAGCTCGCCTCGACCACCGTCGCCTCGACCCCGGCCGCCGCCAGCGCCATCGCCAGCCCCGCTCCGCTGGCGCTCGCATGCACGACGACGTCGCAATCCCCCGGACACCCCGCGGGCGCCGCAAACCCGCACCCGAGCGCTGCCGCCACCGCCGCCCGCCCCGGGTTCACGTCGACCAGCGTCACCTCGGCGCCCGGCAGCCGCCCGCACAGCCAGCCGACCAGCGCCCCGACCACCCCGGCCCCGATGACCGCGACCCGGTCCCCGGGCGCCACGCCCGCGTCCCAGACCACGTTCAGCGCCGTCTCCATGTTGGCCGCCAGCACCGCCCGTCCCGCCGGCACGCCCTCCGGCAGCGGCACCGCCATCGCCGCCGGCGCCACGAAGCGGTCCTGGTGCGGATGCAGCACGAAGACCTCGCGCCCGACCAGCTCGCCCGGCCCGGCGACCACCCGCCCGACCGCCGCATAGCCGTACTTCACCGGAAACGGAAACGCCCCGCCCTGCAGCGGCGCCCGCATCCGCCCCCGCTCGCCTTCCGGCACCCCGCCCCGGAACACCAGCGCCTCGGTGCCGCGGCTGATCCCGCTGAACCGCGTCGCGACGACCACCTCGTCCGGCCCCGCCGGACCGCCGGCCTCCTCGCGGATCTCCGCCGTCCCGGGCCCGGCGACCCAGAGCGCGCGCGCCTTCACCCGAGCCTCGCTCCCGAGGCCACCGGCTTCACCGCCCGCGCCACTGCAATCCCTCACAGATCGACCCACAGCTGACAGTCCAGACTAGCGGGACCGTCGAGGTAAACAAGCCGCGCGGCGCCGCAACCCGGTGCAGCACGACGTCGAACGGGCTTGTCCTGGTGCGAGATAGTTCGGCCCGCTCCGGCGGCGCGATCTTCGAGCTCCGGGGCTTGGCCGCCGTCTCCGCCGACCGCGGCGCGAACGCGCGCGCCGACGGCCGAAGATCAGGGCCCTTCGGCGATGTCCCAGGCCAGCTTGCGCTGCATCACCGTAGCGAAGTCGACCGCTGGTCCGGCAGCGAGAACGAAGGCGCCGCGGCCGACGGTGACTCGGTTCCGGAAGTAGCCGAGCAGTGCGGGGTCACTGTCGGTGACCACGGCATTGACGGTGAAGCCGCCACCAACCATGCGGGCGTGGGCGGCGTCGACGTCCTCGCCGACGTTGTCGGTTCCGTTGCCGATCACGTTGAGGACTCCGCGGTCGCTCCGGAAGGGCGCCATGTCGAGCAGGGCGCGACCGTGGTCGAGCGCGCCGGAGAGATCGGTCTGCCGCGACATGTAGAAGCTGTCGCCCCGCTCGCGGAAATCCAGCACACGGAGATCGAAGGACTCGATCTCGGCAGCTGCGGCAGCGGCTTCCGCCTCGGTCCCGATCGCGCGCCAGGCGATCAGCGGAGGGAAGTACTTCTCGTACCAGGCATAGACCGCGAAGCCGATGCGGCCATGCGGGCCGCGGCGGATCGCGGCGACATAGTCGGGCGAACGGAGCGCCGCGGCGAGCCCGGCGAGCTCGATCCTGATCGCGCCGATGGCGACGGATTCCGACATGTCGATCCCGGTGGCGACGTTGACGTCGGTTGCGAGCGAGCCGGCATGCGCCGGAGCGGCAAGGAGTGCGAAAAGGGCAGCGCAGGGGAGAGCACGATGGGGCATCGGTCCGGTCGCCGTCAGACGGGCTTTCGGGAGCTGATCCGAGAACCGGATCGGAGTAACGAAACCGGCCGGCCCTCGCCGCGAAAAAACCTCAAATCCGGACGAAATCGACGTGGTAAGGTGGCCTACGTCTGCTTGCGGTCGAGTCTGGCATGGGCGTCGACACGATCGAACCGATCGCGATCAACGGCGTGATCGTCGATTTCGCCGCGGAGATCCTGCGCGACCGCACGGGCCGGCGCCTGGAGTTGCGGCCGCAATCTTTCGCGGTCCTGCGCTATCTTGCCGCCAACGCGGGGAGGCTGGTCACCAAGGACGAACTGGCCGCGGCAGTCTGGCCGGGGCTCGCCGTCACCGACGACAGCCTCGTGCAATGCGTGCACGAGATCCGGCGGGCGCTCGGCGATGCGACCCACGCCGTGATCAGGACCGTGCCTCGGCGCGGCTATCGTTTCGCTCCATCCATCGCGGCTGAAACCGGCTCCCCGCGGCGGCTTGCGCGGCTGATCCTGCTGGCGGGCGTCGCCGCGATGGCGCTGGCCGGCGGCGCGGCCTGGTGGGCGCGGCGCCCGGAACCTGCCAGCAGCGTTCCGCTGGTCGCGGTGCTGCCCTTCGAGGCGGCCAGCACGGACGAGCGCTCGCGCCTCTTCGCGTCAGGGCTGACCAAGGACTTGATTGCCGACCTGGGGCGCTTCCCGCAGTTCGACGTCCTCGCCGACGGGGTCACGGCGGCGTATGGCGCGACGAAGGTCGATCCGCGGCGGCTCGGCGAAGAGCTCGGGGCAAGCTTCGTCGTCGCGGGGTCGATCGCGGACGAGGCAGACCGGGTGCGAGTGACCGCGCAACTGGTCGACGCCGGCAACGGCCGAGGCCTCTGGGCGGACCGCTGGGACCGTCCGACCGGGGACCTGTTCGAGGTGCAGGCCGAGATCGCCGAGACCATAGCCAACCGGCTCGGCGGCGGCGAGGGGCTGGTCGAGGAGGACGGCCGGCTCAAGGCGCACCGCAAGCCGACGCGCGACCTCGACGCCTACGAGCTGTATCTGCTCGGGACCGCGCGGATGCGGCAGATCACCCGTTCCGACATGGAGGCCGCGGTCGCGCTGCTCGAGCGGGCGGTGGCGCGCGATCCCGGCTTCGCGCGCGCGTGGATCGAGCTGCATCACGCCTATCGCCAACTCGGGGACGGATTCGGCGTCGATCCGACGAAGAACCGGGAACTGGCCGAAGCAGCTGCCACCCGGGCGCTCGATCTCGATCCCGGCGACCCCGAGGCGCATCTCGTGATGGGCTGGAGCCTGGGGAGCAAGGGCGCGTTCGTGCGCGCCAAGGCGGAGTTCGACACCGCTCTCGCGATGGCGCCGAACGCCGCCGACGTGCTGACCAACTACGCCGACTGGGCCGCGGCCTTCGGCGAGCCGGAACGCGGAGGCGCGATGGCCGACCGGGTCATCCGGCTGGAACCGAACTTCCCGGTCGGCAAGGCGCGGGACTTTGCCTACGTCTACTTCATGGCCGGGCGCTACGCCGCCGCGCTGCGGATGATCGATCGGCTTGCGCCGGAGAACTACTGGAAGGACACCTGGGCATATCGTGCCGGGTCGCTGGCGATGCTCGGCCGCATCGACGAAGCCAGGGCGGTATCCCGCGAGGCGGCGGCCGCTCAGGCTGGCCGGACCATCGAAGTCCTCGTCAACGATCCGGGCTACGGGCCGCTCGAGCACCGAAGGTTCCTCGAGACGCTGCCAGCCGCGGGCTTCCCCGCCTGCGCGCCGCCCGGCGCGCTCGACGCGATCGAAGCGCCGGTCCGGCTGCCGCAGTGCGCGCATGCAGACGGAACGGCGGCCAACAGGCTTCAGCAGACCGACCGCTGACGACGGTCGGCGCCGGGCTCGGACCACGGCTCCGCTCCGGGCGGGGCGGACGCACCCCGGGGCCCTCCGGGCTCGGGGCGCGTCCCGCCGCGCCTCAGCTCGCCGGCGCCAGCCGGGTCTGCCCGCCGCCCTGGATGATCTGGACCCGCTGGCCGACCGCGAAGGCGGGCGTCGTCTGCACGACCGAGATCGTCTGCCCGCCGTCGGTCTTGACGAACCACTCGGTCGAGGTCGTGCGCTGCGCATTCGCCGTCGCCGCGTTGCCGAGCGCCGCGCCGGTCGCCGCACCCGCCCCGGTCGCCAGCACCTTGCCGGTGCCGCCGCCGACCTGCTGGCCCAGCGCCGCGCCGGCGACGCCGCCCGCGACCGTGCCCATCACCGCCCCGACGCCGCCCGGGTTGCCCTCGACCGTCACCTGCCGGCTGCCGGTCACGGTGCCCATGATCACCGTGTTGGCGGTCTGCTGCTGGCTCGCGCTCACCGTCGTCCCGCTGGTCGGCCCCATCTGGCAGGCCATCAGCGGCAGCGCCGCCAGCACCGCGACCGCGCTCGTCCTCAGGTATCGTGCGTTCATCTCGTCTCTCCATCGGGCGGCCGTGCAGGATTGCCCCGCCCGCGCGGTCCGCACCCTACCCCGCCGCGTCGCGGGCGCAACCCGCCACCACCGCCCCTCACGTTCCCTCGCGCTCTCCCGCCGGCCCCCGACCTCCCGCCGAAGTCCCGCCGACGCCACAGGCCCCGCCGGCGCCGATCACTCGGCCTCGCGAAGCTCCTCGAGCCGCAGCCATTCCTCCTCGGCGGCCGCGAGCGCCTCCTGCCGCGCCGCCAGCGCCGCGGTCGCCTTCGCGAACTTGTCCGGCTCGCGCCCGAAGAGCCCCGGGTCCCCGAGCAGCCCCTCGAGCTTCCCGATCTCCCCCGCCAGCCGGTCGATCTCCGCCGGCAGCGCCTCCAGCCGGTGCGCCTGGGTGAAGCTCAGCCGCGGCCTGCGCGGCGGCGACGGCGACGGTGGCGGCGTCGGCCTTGCCACCTCCGCCTTCCGCCCCACCGCGGCGACCGGCACGGGTGCGGGCGCCTCGCCCCGCTGCGCGCGATAGTCCGACCAGCCGCCGGCATAGACGACCGCCCGCCCGTCCCCCTCCAGGGCGATCGTCGTCGTCGCCACCCGGTCGATGAAGTCGCGGTCGTGGCTGACCAGCAGCACCGTCCCGTCGTACTCCCCGACCAGCTCCTCGAGCAAATCCAGCGTCTCGACGTCGAGGTCGTTGGTCGGCTCGTCGAGCACCAGGAGGTTCGATTCCTTTGCCATCAGCCGCGCCAGCAGCAGCCGCGCCGCCTCGCCGCCGGACAGCGCCGAGACCGGCCCCCGCGCCTGCGCCTCCGGGAACAGGAAGTCCTTGAGATACCCCACCACGTGCCGCGGCCGCCCCCGCACCATCACCTGGTCGTTCCGCCCGCCAGGGCTGCCGCCGGTCAGCGTCTCCCAGAGCGACGCCTCCGGGTCGAGCGCCGCCCGATCCTGGTCGAACACCGCCGGGACCAGGTTCGCCCCGAGCCGCACCCGCCCGCGGTCCGGCGCCACCTCCCCGGCCAGGATCTTCACCAGCGTCGTCTTCCCGACCCCGTTCGGCCCGACCAGCGCGATCCGCTCTCCGCGCCCGATCCGGATCCCGAAGTCCCTGACCAGCGTCCGCCCGCCGAACCCGTGCGCGACCCCCTCGGCCTCGACCACCAGCCGCCCCGACGGCGGCGCCGCCTCGAGCTCCATCTTCGCCGTCCCCGCCCGCGCGATCGCGTCCCGCCGCTCCGCCCGGAGCGCCGCCAGCCGCCGCAGGCGCCCCTGGTTGCGCGTCCGCCGCGCCGAGATCCCCTCGACCGCCCACCGCCCCTCGGCCCTGATCAGCCGGTCGAGCTTGTGCCGCGCCGCATCCTCCTCGTCGTAGACCTTGTCCCGCCACGCCTCGAAGTCGGCGAAGCCGCGGTCGAGCCGCCGCACCTCGCCGCGGTCGACCCAGAGCGTCCGGGTCGTGAGGTTCCGCAGGAAAGTCCGGTCGTGGCTGACAACCACGAACGCCGCCCGCGCCGCCGCGAGATGCGCCTCGAGCCACCCGATCGCCGCGATGTCGAGATGGTTGGTCGGCTCGTCGAGCAGCATCAGCTCCGGCGCCTCGGCGACGAGCTTCGCCAGCGCCGCCCGCCGCCGCTCGCCCCCCGACGCCCGCGCCGGATCGAGGCCCGGGTCGAGCCCCAGCCCCTCCATCGCCGCCGCCACCCGCCATTCCTCGCCCGCCAGCCCCTGCGCCGCGAACGCCCCGAGCGTCGCGAACCCGCCGAAATCCGGATCCTGCTCCATGAAGCCGACGCCCGCCCCCGGCCGCAGGAAGCGCGTGCCCGCGTCCGGCAGCACTCGCCCGGCCATAAGCCGCAGCAGCGTCGACTTCCCCGACCCATTCCGCCCGACGAGCGCGATCCGCTCCCCCGGATGCACCGCGAGCGAAGCGCCCCCGAGCAGCGCATCGCCGCCGAAGTTCAACCGGATATCGGCCAGGGTCAGGATCGGAGGCTCGGCCATCGCCGGTCGCTACGGCCCCGGACGGCGGCGGTCAAGCGAGCCCCGACCGGGTGCTCGCACGATCGGCGGCGCACGCCGGCCCTCGAAGCCCGTCGATCCGGCCGGCAGACCGGGCGCCGCGCGAACTCAGGGTCCGAGGGGGATGGCGACCGTGGCAAACACCGCCGTTCCCTCCAGCCGGTTCTCGGCCCAGAACTCCCGGTAGCCGCGGAGATTGAAGTAGGCCGGCTGGCCGCGGAACGTGAACGAGTAGCCGACCTCCGGGCCGATCGCGGCCACCCGCGACTTGAACGGCCCGAGGACCGCGCCCGAGCCGCTGTCGCCGGTGAGCTGATAATAGACGTAGCCGGCGAGACCCAGCTCCCAGTTCTCGGACAGGAACTGCGACACCGCCCAGTCGAGGTGCGAGTCGATCCCGTTCTGGTAGTCGGTGTCCGGGTTCTCGAAGTTGTAGGTGAGCCCGGCCACCGCGGAAAACTCGAGTCCGGTCTTCTCGTCGAGGTAGGTGTAGCCGCCACCGGCATCGACCGCCGCATGGCCGATGCCGATGTTGGCGAGCCGATCCGCGCTGTAGGCGCCGACCGGGACGTCGCCGGTCAGGTACGTCATCCAGTTATGGACGCCGCTGTTCCAGGCGAGGCTCGCGACCGGGTAGAGGTCGGTCCAGCCCCAGACGGAATCGCTGCGGTCGAGCTCTGTGCCGTTCGGGGACAGGACGAGGTCGGCGTCGGTCCAGTTCTTGCCGTACCCGACCCCCAGCCCGAACGCCGGCTGGCCGCCCCAGAGCTTCGCATCCGGTGCATAGGTGGGCTGCGTCAGCACCAGCGGCAAGCGCGACTTGAGCCCGAACGCCAGGTCGCCCGCATGCGGGAACGATTTGCTGCCCGAGGCGCTGCCTTCGTAATAATAGGCTTGGGTCGGCAGCGACCAGCCCGGCGTCGCGGGCACCGCGGCCAGGCTCGCGTACTGCCCGGAGAACCAGAACGGGACCCCACCCTCGTCGGCGCGAACGCCGGTGCCGACGAGCCATAGCGCCGCAAGTACGAGGGCGCCCGGCGCGATGGCGCCGGAACGCCCTGCCGTTTCGTCGTTCGCCGCGTCCGACCGCGCTCGCACCGCGTCCGCCCGCTACTTCTGGCTGAAGTCGGTGATGTTGGGCGCCGGCGGGTTGGGATGGTCCTTCAGCGTCGCCTCGTAGACCTCCACCGTCTTCAGGATCGGGTCCGACACCCAGCCGAAGAGGCCGCCCACGATGAGATCCTCGTGCGGGTCCATCTCGATGTTGTAGACGAGCGGATAGCCGGCGACGGGCGCGCTCGTCGAGAATATGCCGGGCTCGCGCTGCGGTCCGAAGCCGGTGGGATGCACGCCGGTGAAGTAGGCCCGCCACTGCTTCCAGCGCACGGCCAGGAGGTCGCCGCCGACGAAGCTCAAGAGCGCCTTGCGGTGCCCGAGAGCGCTCTTGCCGAGCAGGACATCGAGCTGGTCCACGCCATCGATCGGGCGGTCGTCGGGCAGCTTGGCGCCGACGATGTCGGCCAGCGTCGGCAGGAAGTCCATGATCGAGAACATCGCGTAGGAGCTGGTGTCGGGCGCGATGTGGCCGGGCCAGCGGAGCACCGCGGCCGTCCGGATCGAGCCCTCCGTCACCTCGCCGAGCTCGCCGCGGAACGGTCCGGGGTTGCCCATGTCCGGGGTGCCCTGGTTGCCGAACTCCCTGGCGGCCTGCCCATAGGGACCGTTGTCCGAGGCGAAGATCACGATGGTCTTGTCGGCGATCCCGAGGCGCTCGAGCGCGGCGAGGATCTCGCCGACGTGGTGGTCGCCCTCCATCAGCTTGTCGCCGTAGTTTCCGATCCGCGACTTGCCGGCGAAGTCCTTCGAGGGCAGGTTCGGCGCGTGGCCCATGGAGAACGGCAGGTAGAGGAAGAAGGGCTTCTTCGCCTCCGTCTCGCGCTCGATGAAGTCGATCGACTTCGCGGTGAGCTCGACGTCGATCTCGGCGCGCACGTCGGGCGTGAACGGCTTGACGTTCTTCAGCGGGCCGCCGGCGACCGCCTCCTGGATCTGCGGACCGAGGTGCAGCAGCTCGTCGCGAGGGGCGTTGACCGAATGCGTCAGCTCGGCGGTATCGACATAGGTGGCGGAATCCCAGGAGATGTCGGGCGGGATGCCGTAGAATTCGTCGAAGCCGTGGTTGGTCGGCAGGCTCTCCGGCGCCGCTCCGAGGTGCCACTTGCCGAAGATCGCCGTGGCGTAGCCGACGCTCTTGAACATCTCGCCCATGGTGAAGGCGCTCTTCGGCAGCGTGTAGGGGCTGCCCGCGATCGCGATCAGCGACAGCCCGTTGCGGATCGAATACTGCCCGGTCATCAGCGCCGCCCGGCTCGGGGTGCACGCCGGCTCGACGAGGTATTGCGTCAGCCGCAGCCCGTCCCGCGCCAGCTGGTCTATGTTCGGCGTCGGCGCGCCGCGCAGCTCCCCGCCGCCGTAGGGTCCGAGATCGCCGTAGCCGACATTGTCGGCGAGGATGAGGACGACATTGGGCTTGCTCTCCTGCGCGGCGACCGGCCCCGAAAGGGCGGCCCCGAGAGCAGCACCCAGAACGATCACGCATTCCCGCCACAGGGCATTGCCCGGCATGTCGATCTCCCCGGAAGAACCGCGCCGCCGCAGACCTTGCCGACTGCTGCTGGCAGCTTCCTCCTCGACGCCGTCCTAGGTCAACGGGGATCACGACCTTGGTCCGCATCTGGCCGCACGGCGGAATTCGTAGCCGCCAGAGGCCGCCGAGGGCATCGGCCCGGCGGTCGAAGGCGCAAGCGGCAGACCTGCGGCGCACGCCAGGGGCTCCGAGGCCGTCGGCCCAACGCGGTCCCAAACGGGCCCCGCCGATCTACTTCGTCACCCACTGCCCATTCTCGCAGGTCTGCCCGCCGAGCTGCGAGCCCTCCTGCACCCACTGCCCGTTGACGTAGCAGTCGGCCGCCGCCGCCCCCGCCCAGGCCAGCAGCGCCAGCCCGGCCAGCGCCCCCGCGATCCGTCGCACCATCCCGATCAGCCTTTCGCGAACAGCGGCGGCGCCAGGTCCACCGGGTTGAGGTTGAAGCTCGGCGCCGGCTGCGCCCCCGGCGGCGGCGGTGCCGTCAGGACCTTGTAGGCCTCCGGCGACACCCCCAGGACCCCGGGCTTTCCCTGCAGCAGCTCCTGGATCGTCTTCGCCGTCCCGTCGCACTGCCCGGCCAGCCGC
Source organism: Amaricoccus sp. (assembly GCA_046348975.1). Taxonomy (GTDB): domain Bacteria; phylum Pseudomonadota; class Alphaproteobacteria; order Rhodobacterales; family Rhodobacteraceae; genus Amaricoccus. The sequence goes on from JAXMDF010000004.1 coordinate 106,959, forward strand.
ACGTCCGGCTGCACCTCGGCGAAGACCGTCTGCCCCGCCCCCCAGATCTGCGCCTGCTTGCCGATGATCTCGCTGCCGGGGCAGGTCACGATCATCGCCGCCGTATTCGCCAGCGCCCCGCTCAGGGGCGGCAGCGCCACCAGCCGCGCCGGGAAATGCCTGAGCTCGAAGATCCCGCTCCGGTCGAGGCTCCGCTTCAGCAGTTCCGCCACCAGCCGCCCCTGGTTCGGGTCGTCCGCCGGCGCCGCCTGCTCCTCGATCGCCCCCACCAGCCGCGCATCGGCGAACTGCATGGTATGCGGCGGATGGAACGGCCCCTCGAGGTTCCACAGCATCTGCCGCAGCCCCGCGACCACCTTGGCGTCGTCCGGATCCCCCGGGTCGAGCTTCGCCACCTCGCCGAGGATCCGCGGGTCGTCGACCCGATAGAACCCCTTGCCCGCCAGGAGCGCCGCCACCGCGTCGCCGTCCTTCGCCATCGCCTTGTTGAGGATGTCCGAGAAACTGTCGTCCTTCTGCACGGTGAACTTCAGGTTCCCGACCGAAGCCTCGATCCCGCTCCCCGCCCGCATCGCCGCCAGCGCCGCGACGAGCAGCGCCGCCGCCCCGATCACCACGATCGCAATCCGGGTCAGGTCGAGCCGGCCGCCCGCCCCGCCCGGCGTCCCCTGGCCCGCCGCTTCCGCCATGCGAAATCCCCGATCACGAACCCCTCGCCCGCGACTCGCCGCGGCGCGGAATTAATCGTGGAAGGATACGCCCTTCCGCCCCGGAAATCCACGAACCCGCGAGGCTTGCGGCCACTCCGCCCTTGCGCATACCCTCGCCCCACCAGGCGCCATCCCGAGGCCAGCCCCATGCCCCCGTTCAACCCCCTCCTCCAGCGCACCGCCCCGCCCCCCGTCATGGAGGCCCGCCGCTGGCTCCAGGGCATCGACTTCCCCCCCGAGCGCCCGCTGATCAACCTCAGCCAGGCCGCCCCCGTCGACCCGCCCCCCGACCCCCTCGTCGAGGCCATGGCCGACACCCTCCGCTCCGACCCCACGACCCACCTCTACGGCCCCGTCCTCGGCCTCCCCGCCCTCCGCTCCGAGATCGCCTGGCGCTGGTCCGCCCTCTACGGCGGCGAGATCCGCCCCGACGAGGTCGCCGTCACCGCCGGCTGCAACCAGGCCTTCTGCACCGCCATCGCCACCCTCGCCGCCCCCGGCGACGCCGTGCTGCTCCCCGTCCCCTGGTACTTCAACCACAAGATGTGGCTCGACCTCTCCGGCATCGACACCATCCCCCTCCCCTGCACCCCCGACATGTTCCCCGACCCGGACGCCGCCCGCGCCCGCCTGACGCCCCGCACCAGGGCCATCGTCCTCGTCACCCCCAACAACCCCACCGGCGCCGAATACCCCCCCGCCCTCGTCGCCGAATTCGCCGAGATCGCCCGCGCCAACGACCTCGCCCTCGTCCTCGACGAGACCTACCGCGACTTCCGCTCCGACCCCGCCCGCCCCCACGACCTCTTCACCGACCCCGCCTGGCGCGACCGCCTCGTCCACCTCTACTCCTTCTCGAAGTCCTTCCGCCTCACCGGCCACCGGACGGGCGCCATGATCGCCTCCCCCGCCCGCCTCGCCGAAGCCGAAAAGGTCCTCGACACCGTCACCATCTGCGCCCCCCAGCTCGGCCAGCGCGCCGCCCTCTGGGGCCTGCGCAACCTCGCCGACTGGGTCGCCGCCGAGCGCCTCGAGATCCTCCGCCGCCGCGACGCCGCCCGCGCCGCCCTCGCCGCCCTCCCCGGCTGGCGCACCCTCGGCTGCGGCGCCTACTTCGCCTACGTCGAGCACCCCTACCCCATCCCGTCCGCCACCCTCTGCCCCCTCCTCGTCCGCGAAGCCTCGCTCCTGATGCTCCCCGGCACCATGTTCGCCCCCACCCCCGCCGAAGGCGGCGACCCCCGCGCCGCCCGCCAGCTCCGCATCGCCTTCGCCAACGTCGGCACCGAAGGCCTCGCCACCCTCGGCACCCGCCTCGCCGCCCTGACCGTCCCCGCCTGAATGCAACCGGGCCAGATCGTCATCCTCAACGGCGCCCCCCGCTCCGGCAAATCCTCGATCGCCCGCGCCCTCCAGTCCCGCACCGACACGCCCTGGATCAACCTCGGCGTCGACGCCTCGATGGCGACCCTGCCGCCCCACCTCCATCCCGGCATCGGCCTGCGCCCCGGCGGCGAGCGCCCCGACCTCGAGCCCCTCGTCGCCACCCTCTACGCCGCCCTCTACGAGTCGATCGCCGCCCACAGCCGCCTAGGCCTCGCCGTCGTCGCCGACGTCGGCCACCACGACCGCTACTCAAAACCCCTCGGCATCCTCCCCGACGCCGCCCGCCGCCTCACCGGCCTCCCGGTCCTCTTCGTCGGCGTCCGCTGCCCCCTCGCCACCATCCTAGCCCGCCGCGCCGCCGCCCCCGTCCGAGGCCTGACCCACTACGAAACCCCCACCCCCACCGGCCCCCCGCCAGCCGTCCTCGCCTGGGAATCCGTCCACGAGCCGGGGATCTACGACCTGCAGGTCGACACGTCAGAGCTGACCTCTGATGCCTGCGTTGACCGCATCATTGCAGCATTGAGCAATGGCCCCACTGTCCCCAGCGTTCTCGGCTGGCTAGTGAAGCTTCACTAAGCGTTCTACTCCGCGCAGGCGCCGCCGCAGCCTCCGTATTCTTAAAGAGGAAGAATAAATGGCAATATTCAGGCGAAGGCGGATACAAGCAATGCTCGACGATTTGCGGGACGGTCTCGGCGTCAATAAGTACAAGGACCTTGTGAAAAGACTTAATAGCAAGAAGGTGGAGCAGGCCCTGCCCGCAGAGATGGAGCTGTGCCTATCTTGGGCTGCCAATAGAGTCGCAAATATTCAAGTTGAGCCAGATTGGTGGCCGAGCAAAAAAAGGCCTGACTTCTACGCCGGCGAGTTCGCAGGATGCGGACCATGCGTCGTTGAAATTACCGCAACCGCCGATGTGTCATTTTCAGGCGAAGACGCGATGGATCATTGCGCACAAGTCTTTGTGAACTTTTCAAATTCAATACGAAAAGGTAGCGGAAGCTTTCTATACTTCTCCTTTTACGAAAGGAAGACTAGGGAGCAAGGCCGCACAGTACGCAACATTGCCGCCCCTAAGGCTTATGCAGCCTCCGAAGAGGTGAAGCAACGTTTCCGCGAATGGCTTGAGGCCGGAGGTGGCCGCGCCTTAGAGATTTCGGAAGACGGAATTCATGTAACAATTGAAAAAAAGAGTTACAAACAAATCCGGTATCATAGCTATTGGACATCGCGGCCTCCCCGTGCGTACTCTGATACAAGCAATTCCATTTACGACGCCCTCGCCAGCAAGGTTCCCCAGGTCGAGGATGCCCCGCCAGGAGTCAGGAAGATCATATTCCTCGCCGACGTGGGATCGCGCCCCCTTGCCCACATCCACGACAGTTTGGAAAATAACAGGATTGAAAAACACTCAACAGCCAAGAGGATCATCCACCGCTTCTTATCGGATAAGGCGGGCCGCGTTGACAGTGTGGTCGTTTTCTCGCCTGAACAGCGGCCCCTCGGCTGGCAAGACAGACGAGAGCCCGGATGGCAGGTCACCCTATTTTGTGAACGCGACGATTCAATCCTGTTGGCGGGAATCGATATGCTGCGCGCGCAACTACCCGCGCCGCGGTTCTCCGGAGCGCAGGCGCGATCGTTGTTTCGGCAAGGCGCGTTTGATCCGGAAGCCCTTGGACGGTACTTGGCACCCAGAGCGACTTCTAATTGGAGTTCGAACATTATGACTTATCGAGTCTCAGCTCGCGCGCTACAGGAATTTTTGAGCGGTCGCATCGACGCTGACCAGTTTAGGCGCGTCCTTGGCGAGAGCGAAGATGGTCCTTCTATTTCTCGCTTTCTTAAGAGCGGTATGACAATCAAAAGCGCGTCGTTCGAAGAGGCCGGCATTGATCAGGATGATGACTATCTCGTACTGACCTTTGCGCCCGACCCAGCCGCAAGTAAGTTTCGATAGTTTAACACCGGTGGACGTCGGACGCCGGACGCCCGCCCCGACTGCGTCAGCCCCCGGTGCTCGCGCCACAACTTTACCGGGCTCTCGCCGGCCAGCAGCCGACAGGCCCCGCCGCCGGAACCACCACCTCCTCCCCAGCTACCAGCCGCGCCCGGAACCGCGCCACCGCCGCCGCGTCCTCCGCACCGGTCCCGCCCATTCGCCCCATACCCGGCTTCCCGCCCCGGCCCGAGCCGGCTATCCTTAGCCCATGCCCGCCCGTCTCGAAACCGCCCTCGCCGAGGCCCACGCCGCCCTCTCCGCCGCCGAGCTGGAGGAGCTCGCCGAGCTGGTCGAAACCTTCGTCGTCAACCGCACCGAGCCCCTCGACTTCACCGAAGCCGAGCTCGCCGAGCTGAAGCGGCGCCAAGCCGAGCCGTTCGAGGCCGCCCCCAAGGCCGAGGTCCGAGCCTTCTTCGACCTCCACCGCGGCTGACCCCCTCAGATCTCGTTCCCCATCCAGTCCTCGTTCTTCCGGGTCTGCAGGTGCCGCGACAGGATCCCGAGCATGTAGGTGCGGAGCACCAGGTTCATCCGCGCCTGGTAGCCGTGCCCCATGGCCTTGAAGAACTTCGCCACGTCCTCGTCGTAGGCCGCGTGGATCCGCACCTTCTTCCGGCGGCACTTCACCTTGTCCTCGACGATGTTCCATTCGGCCGGGATGTGTTCGAACTTCATCCGCTCGAACTGGATCTTCATGTCGAACCGGACCTTCTCCAGTTCGTACAGGATGTCGTGGAGCTCGGCATTGGCGCGCTCCTCCGCCTTCGTCAGCTTGCGCTGGGCCACGGGTCTCATCCATCTGATCGGGGAAGCCGCGACCCTACCCGGTCCGCGTTAACACTCGCCGAATCCCGCGCGCCCGGTACCCACGATGTACCTGCGATGTACATGCATTGTACGTCGAGGAATCCCCGTTAACCCCCTGCCGCAGCAGCCCTGTTTCACCGCCTCTTGCCGACCCCCGCCGCGCCCGTTAAGACCCGCGAAACCTGTCCCCCGGGGTCCCATTTCGCATGCTCGGAACCTTCCGCAACCGCCACGCCGGCTTCCTGATCTACGCCCTGATGGCCGCCCTTTTCGTCGGCCTCGCCGGCTTCGGCATCGGCGTCGGCGGCGGCCTGACCAGCCAGACCGTCGCGAAAGTCGGCGACCGCAAGATCGAGGCGGCCGACTACACCCAGGCGCTGCAGCAGGAACTTCGCGCCTTGAATCAACAGCTTGGCCGCGACCTGCCGATGGCCGAGGCCCGCCAGTACGGCGTCGACCGCATGGTGCTCGCCCGCCTCGTCAACGACGCCGCCCTCGACAACGAGGCCGCAAACCTCGGCGTCTCGACCGGCGACGCCGAGGTCCTGAACCGCGTCATGTCCACCCCCGCCTTCCAGGGCCCCGACGGCAAGTTCGACCGCGCCACCTACACCGACGCCGTCGGCCGCATCAACCTGACCCCCTCGGGCTTCGAGGACCTCCTCCGCCGCGAAGCCACCCGCAACCTCGTCGCCGCCCCCGTCCAGGCGTCGGCAAATCTCCCGCAATCCGAAGCACTTGCCGTTCTCGGCTTCCTCGGCGAGAAGCGCGGCTTCGACTGGATCCGCCTCGATTCCGCCCTCCTCCCGACCCCAATTCCAGCCCCCACCGACGCCGACCTGCAGGCCACCCACGACACCCACGCCGCCGACCGCTACACCCGCCCCGAGACCCGCGAGATCACCTACGCCAGCGTCACCCCGGAGGCGCTCGCCGCCACCATCCAGATCCCCGACGCCGACCTGAAGACCGCCTACGACGCCGACTCAACCCCTTGGCAAACCCCGGAAAAACGCGCCGTCGACCGCATCGGCTTCCCCACCATGGACGAGGCGACCGCCGCGAAAGCCAAGCTCGACGCCGGCACCGCCGACTTCGAAGCCATCGCCGCCGCCCGCGGCATGAAGCCCGGCGAGACCGACCAGGGGATCGTTGCGTCCTCGACCCTCCCGCCCGAAGTCCAGGCCGCCACCGAGCCCGGCATCGTCGGCCCGATCACCACCCCGCTCGGCCCCGCGATCTACCGCGTCAACGCCATCATGGCCGGCAAGACCACCCCCTTCGAGGAGGCGAAGCCCAAGCTCGCCCAAGCCCGCGCCATCGAGGAAGCGAAGAAGCAAATCTCCAACGATACCGCGCACATAGAGGATCTCATCGCCGGCGGCGCCACGATCGAGGAGATCGTTGCCGAGACCGGGATGAAGTCCGGCACCGTCCAGCTCAACACCGACGCCAAGGGCGGCATCGCCGACGACCCCAAGTTCCGCGACGCCGCCGCCAAGGCCGAGACCGGCGCCGAGACCGACCTGATCGAGCTCGCGGGCGGCGGCCTCGCCACCCTGCGCGTCGACAAGATCGACCCACCGTCCGTCATCCCCCTCGACCAGGTCCGCGACCGCGTCGCCGCCGACTGGACCGCCGACCAGACCGCCGACGCCCTCACCAAGCTCGCCACCAGCTACATCACCGAGCTCAAGGGCGGGGTCAGCTTCGCCGACCTCGCGAAGCGCCTCGACCGCCCGGTCACCCACGCCGTCCCGCTGACCCGCGGCGAGGTCGCCCCCGGCGCCCCGCCCGAGCTCGTCGCGGACGTGTTCGCCGCCGCGCCGGGCGCTGCGGTCACCCGCCGCGACGGCGACGCCGTCATCCTGGCGCAGCTGACGGCGATCGAGCCCTTCGATCCCAAGGCCGAGGCCAACGCCCGCGTGCTCGCCAACATCGAGAGCCAGTACCGCGAGCAGGTGCGCGACGACACGCTCGCGCTCTACACCTCGGCGGTGCGCGACCAGGCCGGCGTCGCGCTGAACCAGCCGGTGATCGACGCGACCCTCGAGCGCTTCCCCTGAGCAAATGCAGCTCTTCCCCGCGTTCGACGACTTCGCCGCCGGCTTCGCGGCCGGCCGCAACCAGGTGGTCTGGACCCGGCTGATCGCCGACCTCGACACGCCGGTCAGCCTGATGCTCAAGCTGACCGAGGCGCGCCGCGACTCCTTCCTGCTCGAGAGCGTGACCGGCGGCGAGGTGCGCGGCCGCTATTCGATCATGGGCATGAAGCCCGATCTGATCTGGGAGTGCCGCGGAACCGCCGCCCGCATCAACCGCGCCGCCCGCTTCGACGCCGAGGGCTTCCGCGACGAGCCGCTCGACCCGCTCGCGAGCCTGCGGGCGCTGATCGACGAAAGCCGCATCGACCTGCCCCCCGAGCTGCCGCCGATGGCCGCCGGCCTCTTCGGCTACCTCGGCTACGACATGGTGCGGCTGGTCGAGCGGCTGCCCGACGTCAACCCCGACCCGCTCGGCCTGCCGGACGCGATCATGCTCCGCCCCTCGGTCGTGCTGATCGTCGACGGCGTCAAAGGCGAGGTGGCGGTGGTCAGCCCGGCCTGGACGAGCTCCGGGCTCAACCCGCGCGCGGCCTATGCCCAGGCGGCGGAGCGGGTGATGGACGCGGTCCGCGACCTCGACCGCAGCCCAGCGCAAGCGACCCGCGACCCGGGCAGCGTCGCCGACGCCACGCCGGCTTCCAACACCAGCCATTCCGCCTACCTCGCGATCGTCGAGCGGGCGAAGGAATACATCCGCGCCGGCGACATCTTCCAGGTCGTGCCCTCGCAGCGCTGGGCGCAGCCCTTCGACCTGCCGCCCTTCGCGCTCTACCGCGCGCTCCGCCGCACCAACCCATCGCCCTACATGTTCTACTTCAACTTCGGCGGCTTCCAGCTCGTCGGCGCCAGCCCGGAGATCCTCGTCCGCGTCAAGGACGGGACCGTGACCATCCGCCCGATCGCCGGCACCCGCCCGCGCGGCGCCACCCCCACCGACGACCTGGCGCTCGAGGCCGAGCTCCTCGCCGACCCGAAGGAGCGCGCCGAGCACCTGATGCTGCTCGACCTCGGACGCAACGACGTCGGGCGGGTCGCGCGGATCGGCACCGTCGATCCCAACGAGCAGTTCGTCATCGAGCGCTACAGCCACGTGATGCACATCGTCTCGAACGTCGACGGCGCGCTGTCGCCCGACCACGACGCGCTCTCCGCCCTCCTCGCCGGCCTCCCCGCCGGTACGGTGTCGGGCGCCCCGAAGGTGCGCGCGATGCAGATCATCGACGAGCTCGAGACCGAGAAGCGCGGCATCTACGGCGGCGGCGTCGGCTACTTCGCGGCCGGCGGCGACATGGACATCTGCATCGCGCTCAGGACCGGCGTGGTGAAGGACGGCACCCTCTACGTCCAGGCCGGCGGCGGCGTCGTCTACGACAGCGACCCCGAGGCCGAGTTCCAGGAGAGCGTCAACAAGGCCAAGGCGCTGACCCAGGCCGCCCGCGACGCCGGCCTCTTCGTCGCCCCGCGCGGCGGCAACTGAGGCCAGCGGGGCGGGGCTCCGGCCGCGCCGGCGTCTACGGCCCCGCGGCCTCCAGCAGCGCCTGCAGCCGCGGGAAGTCGGTCTTGCCGGAGGCCATCACCGGGATCTCGGGCAGGATGCGCAGCTCCGACGGCAGCTGGATCTCGGCGACGCCGGTCTCCCGCGCCCGCGCCCGCAGCGCCTCGAGGTCGGCCGCTGCATTGGCGACCGCGAGCACGACCTTCTGGCCCTTGCGCGGGTCGGGCAGCGCGGCGGCGCCGAGCGGCTCGCCGGGCCAGACCTCGGCGGCCAGCGCCTCGACGGCCGCCAGCGACACCATCTCGCCGCCGACCTTGGCGAAGCGTTTGGCGCGGCCGACGATCGCCACGTGGCCCTCGGGACCGACCCGGACGATGTCGCCGGTGTCGTACCAGCCGGCGTCCGGCGGCTCGATCCGGCCGCCGGCGTCCGGCCTCAGGTAGCCGGCCATCACGTTCGGGCCGCGCACCGACAGCCGCTCGCCGTCGATGCCGGCGACCGGCGCCAGCCGGTGCTCGATGCCGGGGAGCAGCCGGCCGACCGTTCCCGGGCGCGGGTCGTCGAGGTCGTTGAGCGCCATGACCGGCCCGGTCTCGGTCGCGCCATATCCCTCGAGGATCGGCACGCCGAAGCCCTCGGTCCAGGTCGCGCGCGTCGCCGCCCTGACCGGCTCCGCCCCGGCGACGACCGCGCGCAGCGACCCGACCTGCGCCGCCGTCGCCCGCCGGCCCCAGCCGGTCAGGAAGGTGTCGGTGCCGATCAGGATCGTCGCCTCCACCTTGCGCACCAGCTCGGGGATGATCCGATAGTGCAGCGGCGAGGGGTGCAGCCCGGTCCGGATGCCGGTCGCCGCCATCAGCGCGATGCCGGCGGTCAGCCCGAAGCTGTGGAACAGCGGCAGCGCCGACACCGCCCGGTCGCTCGGGCCGATCGGCGCCCGTGCCTGCAGCTGCGCGACGTTGGCGAGGATGTTGCCGTGCGTCAGGACGACGCCCTTCGGCGCGCCCTCGGTACCCGAGGTGAAGAGCACCGCCGCCTCGGTCGCACGCCCGACGTCGCGCGGCGAGAAGCGCGCCGCGACGAGTGCCGCCAGCTTGTCGAACCGGGTGACCGCCTCCCGGAGATCCTCGGTCCAGAGCATGCGGAAGCCGGCCGCTTCGACCACCTGAACCAGTTCGCCGAGCCCGCCCTTGTCGACGAAGGCCCGGCTCGCGAGTACCGTCGAGCAGCCGGCCGTCCCGAGCGCCGACACCACCGGCCCCGCGCCGACGGTGGCGTTGATCATCGCCGGGACCCGGCCCGACCGCCAGAAGGCCAGCAGCACCGCGACCGCCCCGGGCGCCGCCGGCAGCAAGAGCCCGACCCGCTCGCCCGGCGCGAACCGCGCCCGCAGGGCACGCTCGAGCACGGCGCCGGCGAGCGCCAGGTCGCCGTAGCTGAGCGTCGTCCCCTCGATGTCCTCGAAGGCGACCCGCGAAGCCCCGAACGCCCGGCGCGCCGCGATGATCGCCTCGGGCAGCGACCCGAACCGGTCGAGGCTCCTGAAACGCTGGAGCTCAGCACCGTCCTGCACGTTCCGGACCTCCCGACGCCGTTTTCGGCAGGGTTCCCGAAAACGCCGGCGCTGTGAAGCGGGAAGCTGCGGGACGAAGGCGCTAACGATGTTGCGAAATCGCGCTGGCGATCCGGGCGGCGGGCTCGCTAGTCTCCCGCCCATGCGCGCGAAATCCGTCGCCGACGACCCCGCTGCCAACCGCCGGCCGCTCGCCTCGCGCCGGCTCGGCATGGTGCGCCGCCTCGCCGAGGCGCTCGCCCGCGCCCGCGTCGCGCCCAACGCCATCTCGCTGGCCGGGATCGGCTTCGCGCTCGTCGCCGGGCTCGCGCTGCTGCAGGCGGGCCCGCGGGGACCGCTGCGCCTGGCCGCCGCCCCCTGGCCGGCAGCCTGGCTCGTCGCCGCGGCCTTCGTCCAGCTCCGGCTCCTCGCCAACCTGCTCGACGGCCTCGTCGCCCTCGAGGGCGGGCTCGGCTCGCCGACCGGGGCGCTCTACAACGAGGTGCCCGACCGCGTCGAGGATACCGCGATCCTTGCCGGCTTCGGCGTCGCTGCCGGCTGGCCGATCCTCGGTCTGTGGGCGGCGCTCGCCGCCATCGGCTGCGCCTACGTCCGGCAGGTCGGCGGCGGGCTCGGGCAGCCGCAGTGCTTCCTCGGCCCGATGGCCAAGCAGCACCGGATGGCCGCTGTGACGGCCGGCTGCCTCCTGGGGTTCGGCGCGGCGGTCGCCGGCAGCGGCCTCGGCCTGCCGGGCATCGTCCTCTGGATCGTGCTGCTCGGCAGCCTCGCGACCATCGCCCGGCGCCTGCGCCACATCGCCGCCGGGCTGCGCGCGTGATCCTCGCCCAGCTCCTGATCGGCGGCATGCGCTTCCTGGTCGGCGGCCGGCCGCGCTGGCTCGGGGTCCAGCCGACGCCGACCCAGCGCATCTACTTCGCCAACCACACCAGCCACCTCGACACGCTCGTCTTGTGGGCGGCGCTGCCCCCGGTGCTCCGCGCCGCCGCCCGGCCGGTGGCCGCGGCCGACTACTGGGACGCCGGGCCCCTGCGCCGCCACCTGGCGCGCTCGCTGCTCGGCGCCGTCCTCATCCGCCGCGATTCAGGCGCCGAGGCGCTCGTGCCGCTCGCCGCCGCCCTCGCCGAGGGCGACACGCTCATCGTCTTCCCCGAGGGGACCCGCCGGCCCGGGCTGCTTCCGGGACCGTTCCGCTCCGGCCTCTACCACCTGGCGCGCGATTTCCCCGGGGTCGAGCTCGTCCCGGTCTACCTCGACAACCTGCACCGCGCCTGGCCCAAGGGCACGCTGGTGCCGGTCCCGGTCAGCACCGCCGTCGTCTTCGGCGCACCGGTCCGGGTCGAGCGCGGCGAGGCCAAGCACGCCTTCCTCGCCCGCGCCCGCGCCGCCGTCTGCGCCCTCGCCCGCGACCTGCACCCGGAGGCCGCCGATGGCTGACCTCCTAGCCCGGCCGCTGGTCGCGCTCTTCGCCGGCCTTTTCGCGCTCCTCGCCCTCGCGACCGTCGCCGGCCGCCGGCTCGCGCAACGCGGCGACGCATCGAGCCAGGCGACCCTCGCCAACCTCGAGGACCGCATCGCCAGTTGGTGGGTCATCGTCGCAATCCTCGCGCTCGCCTTCCTGGCAGGCCCGCTTGCGACGATCCTCCTCTTCGCGCTGGTCTCCTTCTGGTGCCTGCGCGAGTTCACCTCGCTGACACCGACGCCGGTCGCCGACCATTATGCGCTCGCCGCTGCCTTCTACCTGTTCCTGCCGCTGCAGTACCTGCTGCTCTGGGACGACTGGTACGGGCTCTTCGCGATCGCGATCCCGGTCTACGGCTTCCTGCTCCTGCCGCTGGTCGCGGTCCTGTCCGGCGACACCGCCGACTTCCTGCCGCGCATCGCCAAGGTGCAATGGGCGCTGATGCTCGCGGTCTACTGCGCCAGCCACGCACCGGCGCTCCTCGTCCTCGACATCCCCGGCGCGCCGGCCGGCAACTTCGGCCTCCTCGCCTTCCTGCTCCTCGTCGTCCAGGGCAGCGACGTCCTGCAGTACGTCTTCGGCAAGACCATGGGCCGCCGCCGCATCGCGCCGCGGGTCAGCCCGAACAAGACCTGGGAAGGCTTCCTCGGCGGCGGCGCGGCGGCGACGCTCCTCGGCGGCGCGCTCTGGTGGCTGACACCCTTTGCGCCGGCGCAGGCGCTGGTGATGGCCTTGGCGATCGTGCTGGCCGGCTTCGCGGGCGGCCTGGTGCTCTCGGCGGTCAAGCGGTCGCTCGGGGCGAAGGACTGGGGCAGCATGGTCGAGGGGCACGGCGGCATGCTCGACCGGATGGACAGCCTGGCCTTCGCGGCGCCGATCTTCTTCCACCTGACGCGCTACTTCTTCACGGTCTGACTGCGGCCCGCGTCCCCGCGCTGGGCCTCGATCCCGACCGCAAGTCGTATGGCCGCTTCTGTACGCTTTCCATACGCGCGTTCCATACCGTCCAAGTCGCTGATAGCCGGGACGGAATCCGCTCAAGCCGCCGGGGATCGCGAAAAGCGCGTCAGGCGCCGCTGGACCGGCTGGAGGCGAGCCTGTAGACCGGCGGAAGCGGTTCGGGGGGGAGCCATGCCAGCCGAGAAGATCAACACGCTCGTCGTCGGCGCCGGGCAGGCGGGCATCGCCATGAGCGAGCACCTGGGCAAGGCCGGAATCCCGCACCTGGTAGTTGAGCGCGCCCGGATCGCCGAGCGCTGGCGATCGGGCCGCTGGGACGCGATGGTGGCGAACGGCCCGGCCTGGCACGACCGCTTCCCGGGCATGGACTTTCCCGGCGACCCCGAGGCCTTCGCGCCGAAGGAGGCGGTGGCCGACTATTTCGTCGCCTACGCCGAGCGGATCGACGCGCCGATCCGCTGCGGTGTCGAGGTGACCGAAGTGACCCGCCTCGAGGGCCGGCCCGGCTTCCGCGTCGAAACGTCCGCGGGAATTGTCGAGGCCGCGCAAGTGGTTGCCGCGACCGGCCCGTTCCAGCGCCCAGTGTTCCCGCGGATCGTGCCGGAGACCGCCGGGGTCATGCAGCTGCACTCGGCCGCCTATCGCAATCCGGGCCAGCTGCCGCCGGGAGGCGTGCTGGTCGTGGGTGCCGGCGCCTCGGGGGCGCAGATCGCCGAGGAGCTGCTCGAGGCCGGGCGCGAAGTCTGGCTCGCGGTCGGGCCGCACGACCGGCCGCCGCGGCGCTATCGCGGGCGGGACAACGTCTGGTGGCTGGGCGTGCTCAACAAGTGGGACCTCGAGGCGCCGCCGAGCAGCAAGCACGTCACGTTCGCGGTGAGCGGCGCGCACGGCGGCCAGACCGTGGACTTCCGCAGGCTGGCGGCGCGCGGCGTGACGCTGGTCGGGCGGGCCGACGGGTTCGGGGACGGGGCGATCCGCTTCGCGCCGGGGCTGGCGGAGGCGCTGGCGGCGGGCGATGCCAACTACCTCTCGGTGCTCGACGAGGCCGACGCCTGGGTGGCGCGCAACGGTCTCGACCTGCCGGAGGAGCCGGAGGCGCGGGCGATCCCGCCCGATCCGCCCTGCGTGACCAATCCGATCGACACGCTCGACCTCGCCGCCGCCGGGGTCGGCGCGATCGTCTGGGCGACCGGCTACGGGCTCGACTTCGGCTGGCTGAAGGTCGACGCCTTCGACGCGGCGGGCAAGCCCCGGCACCAGCGAGGCGTGTCGTCGGAGCCCGGGATCTACTTCCGCGCGGCGAAGTGACGTGGTGGGAAGGGAGCCATTGCCAGGTGGTGTGGCTGCTGGCGAAGGGGCACTCGACCGCGGAGGTTGCCGAGATCGTGGCGCTGAGCCCGCGCTGGGTGAGAAAGCCTCGCGCGCCGCCGATGAGGCGGAGGGAGCGGAGGCGCTGGGCGACCGGCGGCGGGGGAACGCCGGGGCGAAGCCGCTCCTGTCGGCCGACGACCTCGAGGCGCTGCGGGAGCGGCTGAGGACCCCGCCGGACGAGATGCGGCGGGGTGTGGAGCGGGCCGAAGGTGGCGCGCTGGATCGCGGCGCGGCTCGGGCTTGTGCACGTGCACCCGCCGCGCGGCCGGGGAGGCGCTGCGAGCTTCGCTGGTCGCCGTGGCGGCGCCGCGGCCGAGGAACCCGCAGGCGGCGGGGCCCGAGGAGCAGGCGGCGTTCAAAAAGCTCGGCGAGGTGGTCGCCGAGGAGCGGAGAGGCCGACCTCCCGGTCGAGCCTGGGCGACGGACGAGCACCGGCTCGGGCTGAAGCCGGTGCGGCGCCGGGTCTGGGCGCCGGTGGGCGAGCGGCCGACAGCCCCCGGCCACCACCGCTTCGAGTGGCTCTACGTCACCGCCTTCGTCGCACCTTCGAGCGGCGAGACGGTCTGGTATCTCGAACGGCATCGACAAGCGGCTCTACGAGATGATGCTCGCGAGCTTCGCCCGCGCGACCGGCGCCGGCCGCGACCGGATCATCGTCCTCCTGCTCGACGGCGCGGGCTGGCATACCGAGCCGAACCTCGCGGTCCCCGACGGCATCCGCCTCGTCTACCTGCCGCCCTACACCCCGAGCTGCAGCCGGCCGAGCACCTCTGGCCCCTCGTCGACGCGCCGATCGCCAACACCTATTTCGCGACCCTCGAAGACCTCGACGCCGTCCTCGCCGAGCGATGCCGCACCCTCGAGCGCGACCGTGCGCTCATTGCCGCAAACACCACCTTCCACTGGTGGCCCAAGCCGGAGCGTATCCACTGATCAGCCGAATCCGGTCTGACTGCGGCCCGCGTCCCCGCGCTGGGCCTCGATCCCGACCGCAAGTCGTATGGCCGCTTCGTACGCTTTCCATACGCGTTCCATACCGTCCAAGTCGCTGATAGCTGGGACGAATCCGCTCAGACCGCCGGGGGATCACGAAAAGCGTCAGGCGCCGCTGGACCGGCTGGAGGCGAGCCTGTAGACCGGCGGAAGCGGTTCGGGGGAGCCATGCCAGCCGAGAAGATCAACACGCTCGTCGTCGGCGCCGGGCAGGCGGGCATCGCCATGAGCGAGCACTCCGCGCGCCGGAATCCCGCACCTGGTAGTTGAGCGCGCCCGGATCGCCGAGCGCTGGTGGGCCGCTGGGACGCGATGGTGGCGAACGGCCTCGGCCTGGCACGACCGCTTCCCGGGCATGGACTTCCCGGCGACCCCGAGGCCTTCGCGCCGAAGGACGCGGTGGCCGACTATTTCGTCGTCGACGCGGAGCGGATCGACGCGCCGATCCGCTGCGGTGTCGAGGTGACCGAAGTGACCTGCTCGAGGGCCGGCCCGGCTTCCGCGTCGAAACGTCCGCGGGAATTGTCGAGGCCGGGGCAAGTGGTTGCCGCGACCGGCCTGTTCCAGCGCCCAGTGTTCCCGCGGATCGTGCCGGAGACCGCCGGGGTCAGCGCAGCCGCACTCGGCGCTCCATGCAATCCGGGCCAGCTGCCGCCGGGAGGCGTGCTGGTCGTGGGTGCCGGCGCCTCGGGGCGCAGATCGCCGAGGAGCTGCTCGAGGCCGGGCGCGAAGTCTGGCTCGCGGTCGGGCCGCACGACCGGCTGCCGCGGCGCTATCGCGGGCGGGACAACGTCTGGTGGCTCGGCGTGCTCAACAAGTGGGACCTCGAGGCGCCGCCGAGCAGCAAGCACGTCACGTTCGCGGTGAGCGGCGCGCACGGCGGCCAGACCGTGGACTTCCGCAGGCTGGCGGCGCGGCGTGACGCTGGTCGGCGGGCCGACGGGACGGGGCGATCCGCTTCGCGCCGGGGCTGGCGGAGGCGCTGGCGGTGGGCGATGCCAACTACCTCTCGGTGCTCGACGAGGCCGACGCCTGGGTGGCGCGCAACGGTCTCGACCTGCCGGAGGAGCCGGAGGCGCGGGCGATCCCGCCCGATCCGCCCTGCGTGACCGATCCGATCGGCACGCTCGACCTCGCCGCCGCCGGGATCGGCGCGATCGTCTGGGCGACCGGCTACGGGCTCGACTTCGGCTGGCTGAAGGTCGACGCCTTCGACGCGGCGGGCAAGCCCCGGCACCAGCGCGGCGTGTCGTCGGAGCCCGGGATCTACTTCCTCGGGCTCCCGTGGCTCTCGCGGCGGGGATCGTCGTTCATCTGGGGCGTCTGGCACGACGCGCGCTTCATCGCCGACCATATCGCGATCCAGCGCGGCTATCTCGCCTATGCGCCGCCCGTCACCAGCCCAGGGAGCGCCTGATGGCCCATACCCGCATTCGCAAGTTCAACACCCGCGACACCTACCCGGAGCAGAACCTCGACAACGACCTCTGCCAGGCCGTCGTGACGCATGGCGGCCGCATCGTCTGGCTGCGCGGCCAGTGCCCGCAGGACCTCGACACCGCCAAGTCCATCGCCAGCCACGACCCTGTCGAGCAGACCCACAAGGTGATGCAGAACATCCGGCAGCTGATCGAGGAAGCGGGCGGGAAGATGGAGCACCTGGTCAAGGTCGTGGTGTACCTGACCGACGTGCGCCACCGCGAGGCGGTCTACCGCACGATGGGGGAATACATCCGCGGCGTACACCCGGTCTCGACGGGCCTGGTGGTGACGGCGCTGGCGCGGCCCGAGTGGCTGGTCGAGATCGACGGCACCGCCGTGATCCCGGAATGACCTTCTCGCTGGTCGCCCGCTGCCGCGAGACCGGGATGTTCGGCGTGGCGGTGGCGTCGTCGTCGCCGGCGGTCGCGGCCCGCTGCGCCCATGCCCGCGCCGGGGTCGGGGCGGTGGCGTCGCAGAACGTGACCGATCCGACGCTCGGGCCGCTGGCGCTCGACCTGATGCAGGCGGGCGCGACGGCGGAGGAGGCGGTCGCGGAGGTGAGGCGCCGCGGGCGGTTCGTCGAGTACCGGCAGGTGCTGGCCGTCGACCGCGCGGGGAGGACGGCGATCCACTCGGGGCCGAATGCCCTCGGGGTCTGGGCGGAGGCGCAGGGGCCGGACGTGGCCTCCGGGGGCAACCTGCTCGCCGACGCCGGGGTGCCGCAGGCGATCGTCGACGGGTTCCTCGCCGCCTCCGGGCACCTCGGCGACCGGCTGGTCGCGGCGATGCGCGCCGGGCGCGACGCCGGCGGCGAGGCGGGGCCGGTGCATTCGGTCGGGATGAAGCTGGTCGATGCGGTCAGCTGGCCGGTCGCCGACCTGCGCTGCGACTGGACCGACGACGACCCGATCGAGGCGCTGGCCCGACTCTGGGACATCTACCGGCCGCAGCTCGACGCCTACGTCCAGCGCGCCCTCGACCCGCGCGCGGCGCCGGCTTACGGCGTCCCCGGCGACCGCTGACCGTGCCGAGCCCGGGGGCCGGTCCCGTCCGGGGCTTGCTCGGGGTCGAGCATGCGCGTAAGATGTTGAAATCTATAGATATTAAGGAAATCGGTAAATCTTTTCGAAACTTTTGTTCATATCTGCAAGTTGCGGCAAGTCGAAATCCCTAACATGGATCTCGCTGTTCTCGGACTATACCGTCCGTTTCTGTTAACGGAGAGAGTATTGGTGCGGCGCGTCCCGCCGCGAAGCGGGCAGCCGCCTTCGGCGTCGTGGGTCATTTCCCGGTCGGATGCAGCTGCACCAGCAGGTTGGGATAGTCGGAGACCGGCAGGCCCGGGGCGCCCCAGCCCCAGCCCCAAGGCGAGCCCCACCCCCAGGGGCCGCCCCAACCCGGGTAGCCCCAGCCCGGATAAGCCCAGGCGCCCGGCGGCTGCTGCCAGCGCGTGACGATGCGCGCCGTCCCGGTTCCCGCGAGCTTGTCGGCGCGGCAGGTGGCGGCGATCTCCGGCGACTGCGGGCCGAAGTTCGGCACCACCAGCCGGCTCGGCGTCACCAGGCTCGTCGAATACAGACTCGAGACGATGGCGCAGGTGGCACCGGTGACTTCCTGCCGCTCGCCGGCCGGATCCTCGACGAAGGTCCGCACCAGCAGCCCGGCCTCGCCTTGCACCGCCTCGAAGCGGCCGCCGGGCACCACCACCTGCCGCTCCACCGGCACGCCGCTGGCGCAGGCGGCGAGCGCCAGCCCCAGGGCCGAGAGTATTGCCGGTTTGCGCATCGCTGATCCCGCCCTCACTCCGCCGCCGCAACCTCGACTTCTCGGATTTTCGACCGCCGGGCGGCCAGCGCAAGGGCCTTGTCCCGTCCGGGGGGGTGAGGGCCACCGCACGCCGCGGCCATCGTAGCGGAAGCGGATCCTCGCTCCCGGACCGGAAATTTGTGGTATTGGCATCGAAAGCCACTAGGTAGGCCGGGTTCGGCGGCGACACCAAGAGGGGCCATGGACTGGGACAAGCTGCGAATCTTTCACGCGGTGGCGGACGCCGGCAGCCTGACCCATGCCGGGGACTCGCTGCACCTGAGCCAGTCGGCGGTCAGCCGGCAGATCCGGGCGCTCGAGGAGAGCCTGAACACGACGCTGTTCCGCCGGCACGCGCGCGGGCTGCTGCTCACCGAGCAGGGCGAGCTGCTCTTCGACGCGACCCGCACCATGGCGAAGCGGCTGGAGGCGGCGGCGGCGCGCATCCGCGACTCCGAGGACGAGGTGCACGGCGAGCTGCGGGTCACGACGACCACCGGCTTCGGCACGCTCTGGCTCGCGCCGCGGCTGCACCGGCTGTTCGAGCGGTATCCGAACCTGAAGATCGACCTGATGCTCGAGGAGCGCATCCTCGACCTGCCGATGCGCGAGGCGGACGTGGCGATCCGGCTGAAGGAGCCGAGCCAGGCCGAGCTGATCCGGCGGCGGCTGATGGACGTTCACATCCGCCTCTATGCTTCGAGCGCCTACGTGGCCGAGCACGGGCTGCCGCGGACGACCACGGACCTCGCCGGCGGGCATCGGCTGATCACCCAGAGCCCGGCCTCGCCGCAGGTCCGCGCCGGGTCCGAGTTCGTCCAGCGGCTGCTGGCGACGACGCCGCCGTCCTCGCTGGCCGTCAACAACTACTTCGGCATCCTGCAGGGCGTGATCCACGGCCTCGGGATCGGGTCGCTGCCCGACTATCTGACCGGCGACTTCCCCGATCTGGTCAATATCCTGCCTAAGGAGCAGAGCGCGCCGATACCGATCTACCTCGCCTATGTGGAGGAACTGCGGCACTCGAAACGCGTGTGCGCGTTCCGCGATTTCATGGTGGAAGAGGTCACGGCGTTCCGGAAGGCCGGCGATGGCGCGGCGTCCGCCGACGCCACGAGCCATGCGGTGTCGCCATAGCGGCCATGCACAACATTTGGGCATCAGCCCTTGCTTGCTCGGGCATGGATTGCTATATTGCAACTCGAAGTTGGGCCTCGGCCTTACGGCAGCCCACTTCAACCTCCCTGTTGGACTTGGGCCGAGCTGACGCTCGGCCTCTTTTTTTGCGCGTATGGCGACAACTGAACCGTTTTCGGAAGGGCTTTCGCTCCGCCGATGCGCGACTTAGAAGCGGGCGCGACATGAGCCGCTGGATTCGCCGATGACCGACGCCGTCCTTGTCCGCGAGCCGGAAATCACCGATGCGCTGATTGCCGCTCATGGGCTGAAGCCCGACGAGTATGGGCGCATCCTCGAGCTGATCGGGCGGACGCCGACGCTGACCGAGCTCGGGATCTTCTCGGCGATGTGGAACGAGCACTGCTCGTACAAGTCCTCGAAGCGATGGCTGCGGACGCTGCCGACGACCGGGCCGCAGGTGATCTGCGGGCCGGGCGAGAATGCGGGCGTCGTCGACATCGGCGACGGGCAGGCGCTGGTCTTCAAGATGGAGAGCCACAACCACCCGAGCTACATCGAGCCCTACCAGGGCGCGGCGACGGGCGTGGGCGGGATCCTGCGCGACGTCTTCACCATGGGCGCCCGGCCGATCGCGGCGATGAACGCGCTGAGCTTCGGGCGGCCGGAGCATCCGCGGACGCGGGCGCTGGTGAGGGGCGTGGTCGAGGGGGTCGGCGGGTACGGCAACTGCTTCGGCGTGCCGACCGTCGGGGGCGAGCTGCGGTTCCATGCCGCCTATGACGGCAACTGCCTGGTGAACGCTTTTGCGGCCGGTCTGGCCGAGGCGGACGCGATCTTCTACTCGGCGGCCTCGGGGGTCGGGATGCCGGTCGTCTACCTCGGCGCCAAGACCGGGCGCGACGGGGTCGGCGGGGCGACGATGGCCTCGGCCGAGTTCGACGCCTCGACCGACGAGAAGCGGCCGACGGTGCAGGTGGGCGATCCCTTCACCGAGAAGCGGCTGATGGAGGCCTGCCTCGAGCTGATGGCGACGGGGGCGGTGATCTCGATCCAGGACATGGGGGCGGCCGGGCTGACCTGCTCGGCGGTGGAGATGGGCGACAAGGGGGATCTCGGGATCCTGCTGGAGCTCGACCGGGTGCCGGTGCGCGAGGCGGGGATGACCGCCTACGAGATGATGCTGTCGGAGAGCCAGGAGCGGATGCTGATGGTGCTCCGGCCGGAGAAGGAGGCGGTGGCGCGGGCGGTCTTCGACAAGTGGGACCTGGACTTCGCCGTGGTGGGCGAGACGATCGCCGAGGACCGGTTCGTCGTGCGCCACCGTGGGGAGGTGAAGGCAGACCTGCCGCTGAAGGCGCTGTCGGGCACGGCGCCGGAATATGACCGGCCGTGGATCCCGACCCCTGCCGCGGCGCCGGTCGGGGACGTGCCCGAGCTGGCGCCGGGGGCGGCGCTGCTGAAGCTGATGGGTACGCCGAACCTCTGCAGCCGGGCCTGGGTGTTCTCGCAGTACGACCAGATGGTGATGGCGGACACGGTGGTGGCGCCGGGGTCGGACGCGGGCGTGGTGCGGGTGCATGGGACCGGCAAGGCCGTGGCCTTCACTTCGGACGTGACCCCGCGCTACTGCGAGGCCGACCCGGAGCGCGGCGGGGCGCAGGCGGTGGCGGAGGCTTGGCGCAACCTGGTCGCGAGCGGGGCGCGGCCGCTGGCGGCGACCGACAACCTCAACTTCGGCAACCCGGAGCGGCCGGAGATCATGGGGCAGCTCGTCGGCTGCATCCGCGGGATCGCCGCCGCCTGCAAGGCGCTCGACATGCCGATCGTGTCGGGGAACGTGAGCCTCTACAACGAGACCGAGGGGCGGGCGATCCTGCCGACGCCGACGATCGGCGGGGTCGGGCTGATCGAGAGGCTCGGGGAGCTGATCCGGATGGCGCCGCGGGCCGGCGACCGGCTGCTGCTGGTCGGCGCGACGCGCGGGCACCTGGGGCGGTCGGCGCTGCTCGCGGAGGTGCTCGGGCGGGACGAGGGCGCGGCGCCGCCGGTGGATCTTGTGGCGGAGCGGGCGGCGGGCGAGTTCGTGCTGGCCGCCAACGCCGAGGGGCTGGTCGGGGCGGCGCACGACCTGTCCGATGGCGGGCTGGCGGTGGCGGCGGCGGAGATGGCGCTGGCCGGCAATGTCGGGGTGGTGGTCGGCGCCGATCCGGGCATCGGGTCGAACGGCTGGTTCTTCGGCGAGGACCAGGGGCGGTATCTGGTCGCCTGCGCGCCGGATGCGGTGGCGCGGCTGACGGCGATGGCGGAGGCGGCCGGGGTGCCGCTGCGGGCAGTGGGCGAGGTGCGCGGCGAGGGGGTGCGGCTCGGGCGCGACGAGGTCGGGCTCGCCGAGCTGCGGCGGGCGCACGCGGGGCGCCTGGCGGAACTTTTCGACTGACCCTTGCTCGCGCTCGGGGGCGCCTCTAGATTCCGGTGCGACGGGCTTCGGGGCGGCTGACGCGATGGCGATGGAAGCGGCGGACATCGAGCGGCTGATCCGGGCCGCGTTTCCGACCGCGCGGATCGAGATCACCGACCTCGCGGGCGACGGGAACCACTATGCGGCGATCGTGACTGCCGAGGAGTTTCGCGGCGTGAACCGGGTGAGGCAGCACCAGATGGTCTATGCCGCGCTGAAGGGAAAGATGGAGGGGTCGCGGGGCGAGCTGCATGCGCTCGCGCTGACGACCAAGGCACCGGAGTAGCAAATGACGACCGATACCGCGACGGCCGCCCACGAGGCGATCAAGGCCGACATCGATACGAACGACGTGGTCCTGTTCATGAAGGGGACGGCGCAGATGCCCCAGTGCGGCTTCTCGAGCCGGGTGGCGGGGGTGCTGAACTACCTGGGCGTCCGGTACAAGGACGTGAACGTGCTGGCGGACGAGGCGATCCGGAACGGGATCAAGTCGTTCTCGGACTGGCCGACGATCCCGCAGCTCTACGTCAAGGGCGAGTTCGTCGGCGGCTGCGACATCGTCACCGAGATGACGCTGTCGGGCGAGCTCGACGAGCTCTTGGCGGCCAAGGGGATCGCCTTCGACCAGGCGGCGGCGGAGAAGATCCGGGAAGCCAACCGCTGACGCCCCGCGCCTCCGAGGCAGGCCGCGCACAAATGCCAAGCCATTGATCTGCAAGGAAATCTTGGCGCGGCAGTAACAAAGCGTCAACGCTTCCGCCAAGGCCGGCCAAGGGAGGCCGCCTTGTCTGGACACGCGAGGCGCGGCCCCGGAGCGGCTGAGGGGGTTGCTTCAGATCTTCATCTCGATGCGCACCCCGTGGATCGGGACGTCCGAGGCGTTCTGGACGCGGCCGGCGGGCTGCGGCGCCATGCGGACGACGAGGCAGCCCTGGCCGTCCCATTCCTTGAGCGCGACCATGACGTCGCGGTTGGGTGGCAGGATCTCGCCGTCGGGCGTGACGTCGTGGACGGGCGGCTTGAGGCTGTCGAAGACGAAGACCGAGGGCCAGCGGTGGTGATGCACCGGCTCCTCCTCGCCCGGCTGCACGGCCACCTCGAGCACGCGCAGGCGGTCGTTCTCGAAGATCACCTTGTGATTGGCCGGCGCCGCGGCCACCGCGTCCAGCGCCGGATCCCAGGTCGACGGGTCGCCCGGATCGTTCTGCATCGTTCGTCCCCCAAGAAACGCCGCAGTCCTGGGGACACCCTAGCAGAATTGGGACAGCTTCGCGAGCGCGTCAGCCGCGGTTGACGCCGGCGGCGAGCGCGTTGATCTCGTCGACGACCTGGCCGAGCAGCATGGCGGCGGCCTCGTTCTCCTCGCGGAGCTCGGCGACCTCGGCGGGCGAGGCCTTGTGCGAGGCCTCGGTCTCGAGCTTGAGCGCGTTGGCGGCGAGCATCGCCGACTTGGCCTCGGCGATGCGCACCCGCTCGTCGGCGTGGCGGAGCCGCTCCTCGGTGGCGCGGAGCTGCTCCTGCAGTGCCGTCATGGTGTCGGCGAGCATCAGGCCCGCCAGCAGCAGCATGCGCTTCTCGGTGGCGCGGCCGGCGTCGCCGATGCGAACCGCCTCGGCATCGAGCAGGCGCCCTGCCCGCTCGAGCGAGGGTTCCTGGCCGGGCTCGCAGGCGACCTCGAACACGCGGCCGCCGATCTCGAGGATGAGCTCGGGCATCTCAGACCTCCTCGATCAGCGGCTTGAGCTGGGCAATCAGGTCGTCGAGGGCGGCGACGTCCTTGTCGCGCTTGACCCTGAGCTGCTCGAGCTCGCGGGCAAGCTCGGCCTTTTCGCTTTCGAGGGTGGCGATCCGCTCGCGCAGCGCCGATTCCTCGGGCTGCGCCGCGGCGGCGGCCGCGCGCGCGGCCAAGGCGTTCCGGAGGCCTTCGAGCGCCTCCGAGAGCTGTGCTTCGAGCTGGGTGATCTGACTCATTTCCGCACTTTCGGATCCCTCGGAATCCGTTTTTAGGCAGCGCGCGGGGGTATTGCAATGCGTCCCGCGCCGCAGCCGGCGCGGGCGTCCCAGGGCTGGTGAATCCGCCTTGACCCCCGAAGTCGTGCTGCTATCTCTGCCGAACCCCGACGGCCACCGCAAGAGTGGTCACGATCGCGCCGAGGAGGAGATAGCGGTGAACATTCCCGAGCTCCGCCAGCGTCACCCCGATCACTGGATGCGAGCCGCGGCGCTGCGGGTGCTGGCGATGGACGCCGTCCAGAAGGCGAACTCCGGGCATCCCGGGATGCCGATGGGGATGGCGGACGTGGCGACGGTGCTGTTCGGGCGGCACCTGAAGTTCGACGCCAGCGCGCCGGACTGGCCGGACCGGGACCGTTTCGTGCTGTCGGCGGGGCACGGGTCGATGCTGCTCTACGGGCTCCTGTACCTGACCGGCTATCCGAAGATGACGATCGGCGAGATCGAGCACTTCCGGCAGCTCGGGTCGCGGACGGCGGGGCATCCCGAGTACGGGCACGCGCCGGGGATCGAGACGACGACGGGGCCGCTCGGGCAGGGCATCGCGACGGCGGTCGGGATGGCGATGGCCGAGCAGAGCCTCGAGGCGCGCTTCGGGCGGAAGGTCGTCGATCACCATACCTGGGTGATCGCGGGCGACGGCTGCCTGATGGAGGGAATCAGCCACGAGGCGATCGGGCTCGCCGGGCGGCAGAAGCTGTCGAAGCTGATCGTCTTCTGGGACGACAACGGGATTTCCATCGACGGGAAGGTGATCCTGAGCGACGTCACCGACCAGAAGCAGCGGTTCAAGGCCGCCGGCTGGTCGGTCCACGAGTGCGACGGGCATGATCCCGACGACATCGAGCGGGCGATCGTCGAGGCGAAGGCGAGCGAGTGGCCGGCGATGATCGACTGCCGCACGCACATCGGGTTCGGTGCGCCCGACAAGCAGGACACCAAGGCCGCGCACGGCTCGCCGCTCGGGGCCGAGGAGATCGCGAAGGTGCGCGAGATCTACGGCTGGCCCTATCCGCCGTTCGAGGTGCCGAACCAGATCCTGAGCTGGTGGCGGGGCGTCGGCGCGCGCGGCGGCGCGGCACGGGCGGCCTGGGAGGCGCAGGTCGGCAAGCTGCCGGCGGGCCGGCAGGCGGAGTTCCGGCGGCAGTTCTCGGACGCGCTGCCGAAGAAGCTCGGGCCGGCGCTGCTCGCGTTCCGCAAGGCGCAGTCGGAGGCGGCGGCGAAGGTCGCGACGCGGAAGTCCTCGGAGCTGGTGCTCGAGGTCGTCAACGCGGTGGTGCCGGAGACGCTGGGCGGGTCGGCGGACCTGACCGGGTCCAACAACACGCTGACCAAGGGGTTAGGCGTGTTCGATCCCGACAACCGGGGCGGGCGGTACGTCCACTACGGCGTCCGCGAGCACGGGATGGCGGCGGCGATGAACGGGCTGGCGCTGCACGGGGGGGTGATCCCCTACGGCGGGACGTTCCTCGTCTTCAGCGACTATGCGCGGGGGGCGATGCGGCTGTCGGCGCTGATGGGGGCGCATGTCGTCTACGTGCTGACGCACGATTCGATCGGGCTCGGCGAGGACGGGCCGACACACCAGCCGATCGAGCACCTGGCGATGCTGCGCGCGACGCCGAACATGAACGTGTTCCGGCCGGCGGACACCGTCGAGACGGCGGAGGCCTGGGAGCTGGCGCTGACGCACCGCCGGACGCCGTCGGTGCTGGCGCTGACCCGGCAGAACCTCCGGACGGTGCGGACGAAGCACGTGCGCCGGAACCTGACGGCGCGGGGGGCGTATGTGCTGGCCGAGGCCGAGGGGCGGCGGCAGGCGATCCTGCTCGCGACCGGGTCGGAGGTCGAGATCGCGATGGACGCGCGCGCGATCCTGGAGGGCAAGGGGATCGGGACGCGGGTCGTGTCGATGCCGTGCTGGGAGCTCTTCGCGGCGCAGGACGAGAAGTACCGGCGGAGCGTGCTGCCGGGCGGGCCCGTGCGCGTGGCGGTCGAGGCGGCGGCCGCGTTCGGCTGGGACCGCTGGCTCTGCGCCGAGCGGGGGAGCGAGAAGAAGGCGGGGTTCGTGGGGATGACCGGCTTCGGTGCCTCGGGGCCGATCGAGGCGCTCTATCCGCACTTCGGGATTACCGCGGAGGCGGTGGCGGCGAAGGCCGAGGGGCTGCTCTGAGCCGCTGAAACAGGGGGAGGCGCTGCCGTGGCCTGGAAGACGCTCGACGACATGGATCTGGCGGGGAAGGTCGTGCTGACCCGCGTCGACATCAACGTGCCGGTCGAGGGCGGCAAGGTCACGGACGCGACGCGGATCGAGCGGATCGTGCCGACGATCAAGGACATCCTCGCCAAGGGCGGCAAGCCGGTGCTGCTGGCGCACTTCGCGCGGCCGAAGGGCAAGGTGGTGCCGGAGATGAGCCTGAAGGTGACGCTGCCGGCGCTGGAAGGCGCGCTGGGGCAGCAGGTCGCCTTCGCCGGCGACTGCGTCGGGCCGGCGGCGAAGGCGGCGGTCGACGCGCTGCCGGAGGGGGGCGTGCTGCTGCTGGAAAACACGCGCTTCCACAAGGAGGAGGAGGCGAACGACCCGGCCTTCGCCAGGGAGATGGCGGCGCTCGGGGACGTCTACTGCAACGACGCCTTCTCGGCGGCGCACCGGGCGCATGCCTCGACCGAGGGGATCGCGACGCTGCTGCCGGCTTGCGCCGGGCGGCTGATGCAGGCGGAGCTCGAGGCGCTGGAGAAGGCGCTCGGGCACCCGGAGCGGCCGGTCGTCGCGGTGGTGGGCGGGGCCAAGGTCTCGACCAAGCTCGAGCTCCTCGGCAACCTGATCGCCAAGGTCGACACGCTGGTGATCGGCGGGGGCATGGCGAACACCTTCCTGGCGGCGCAGGGGATCGACGTCGGCAAGTCGCTCTGCGAGCACGACCTCGCGGACACGGCGCGGGAGATCGCGGCGAAGGCGAAGGTGGCGGGATGCGCGATCCTGCTGCCGGTCGACGCGGTGGTGGCGCGGGAGTTCAAGGCGGGGGCGGCGAGCGAGATCGTGCCGGTCAACGCCTGTCCGCCGGACGCGATGATCCTCGACGCGGGGCCCGCATCGATCGCGGCGATCGCGGCGGCGCTCTCGGGGGCGAAGACGCTGGTCTGGAACGGGCCGCTCGGCGCGTTCGAGATCCCGCCCTTCGATACCGCCACGGTGGCGGCGGCGAAGCAGGCGGCGGCGCTGACGCGCGCCGGGCGCATGGTTTCGGTCGCGGGCGGCGGCGACACGGTCGCGGCGCTGAACGCGGCCGGGGTCGCCGAGGACTTCAGTTACGTGTCGACCGCCGGCGGCGCCTTCCTCGAGTGGCTCGAGGGCAAGACCCTGCCGGGCGTCGCTGCGCTCGAGCAGGCCTGAGCCGGCGTCGCCGGCGCGAACGAACGGGATTCACAACCGTGCGGATTTCTGCCATGCTGCGGAAAACAGGCCACAAACCGAGCAGAGCAGTCATAGATGCAAACGGAAATCGAACCGCGGCGCAGCGGGATTGCAGGCGCCGTCTTCGCGATCATCGTGATCGCGCTGCTCTGCTACCTGACGTTCGCGGCACTGCAGGGCGAGCACGGGCTGTTCAGCCTGTTCCAGGTCCAGGCGCAGGAGAGCCGGCTTCATGTCGAGCTGACGGAGCTGCGCGCGGAACGGGAGGCGATCGCCAACAGGACGCGCCGGCTTTCCTCCGCGACCCTCGACCTCGACCTGCTCGACGAGCAGGCGCGCAAGGTGCTCGGGCTCGGACGGCCGGACGAGCTGATCATCCGCTGACTGCACGCGTTCCGCGCACGGATTTCGGGGGTTACAGCCGCCGGAATCCGCGGATATAATCGAGATGGTTCAACGATAAACCAAATTGGGTGGGGGAAGATCGATGGCCACGACCACACGACGCACGACCAAGGCCCAGGCGCCCGGCGCCTCCAAGGAAGAGTTGCTCGGCTTCTACCGCCAGATGCTGCTGATCCGGCGGTTCGAGGAGAAGGCCGGGCAGCTCTACGGCATGGGACTGATCGGAGGCTTCTGCCACCTCTACATCGGGCAGGAGGCGGTGGTCGTCGGGCTCGAGTCGACCACCAAGGAAGGCGACCAGCGGGTCACCACCTATCGCGACCACGGCCACATGCTCGCCTGCGGCATGGATCCGAAGGGGGTGATGGCCGAGCTGACCGGCCGCTTCGGGGGCTATTCCCACGGCAAGGGCGGCTCGATGCACATGTTCTCGAAGGAGAAGAACTTCTACGGCGGCCACGGCATCGTCGGCGCCAACGTGCCGATCGGGGCGGGGCTCGCCTTCGCCAACAAATACCGCGGCAACGACAACGTCGCCTTCACCTACTTCGGCGACGGCGCGGCGAACCAGGGGCAGGTCTACGAGACCTTCAACATGGCGAGCCTCTGGAAGCTGCCGGTGATCTTCGTGATCGAGAACAACCAGTACGCGATGGGGACATCGCTGAAGCGCGGCTCGGCGACCCCGGAGATCCACACTCGCGGCGTCCCCTACGGCATTCCCGGCGAGGGGGTGGACGGCATGGACGTGCTGGCGGTGAAGGCCGCCGGCGAGAAGGCGGTGGCGCACTGCCGCGCCGGCGACGGTCCCTACATCCTGGAGATGAACACCTATCGCTACCGCGGGCACTCGATGTCGGACCCGGCCAAGTACCGGACCCGCGAGGAGGTGCAGAAGATGCGCGAGGAGCGGGACCCGATCGACCACGTCCGCAACCTGCTGGTCGCCGGCAACATGGCGTCGGAGGACGACCTGAAGAACGTCGACAAGGAAATCAAGGCGGTGGTGAACGAGGCCGCCCAGTTCGCGCAGGACAGCCCCGAGCCGGCCGAGGCCGAGCTCTGGACCGATGTCTACGCGGCCTAAGGGGGGAAGCCGATGTCCACGCAGATCCTGATGCCCGCCCTCTCGCCGACCATGGAGGAGGGAACGCTCGCCAAGTGGCTGGTCAAGGAGGGCGACACGGTCACATCCGGCATGATCTTGGCCGAGATCGAGACCGACAAGGCCACGATGGAGTTCGAGGCCGTCGACGAGGGGACGATCGGGAAGATCCTGATCCCCGAGGGCTCGGAAGGCGTGAAGGTGAACACGCCGATCGCGGTACTGCTCGGCGAGGGCGAGGACGCCTCGGCAGCGGAGACGCCGTCGGCCGCGCCGGCCGCCACCGTCTCGGAGCCGGAGGAGGCGCCGGCTGTCCGCATGCCGTCGCAGCCAGCGGTGGCGCGCAAGGAGCCGGCCCGCGAGCCGGAGGTGCCCGACGGCACCAAGTTCCGCAACCAGACGGTGCGCGAGGCGCTCCGCGACGCCATGTCCGAGGAGATGCGCCGCGACGGCGACGTCTTCCTGATAGGCGAGGAGGTCGCCGAGTACCAGGGCGCCTACAAGATCAGCCAAGGGCTGCTGGAGGAGTTCGGGGACCGGCGGGTGATCGACACTCCGATCACCGAGCACGGCTTCGCGGGCGTCGCGGTCGGCGCGGCCTTCGCGGGCCTGAAGCCGATCGTCGAGTTCATGACCTTCAACTTCGCGCTGCAGGCCATTGACCACATCATCAACTCGGCGGCGAAGACGCTCTACATGTCCGGCGGCCAGATGGGCAGCCCGATCGTCTTCCGCGGTCCGAACGGTGCCGCCGCCCGCGTCGCCGCCCAGCACAGCCACGACTTCGCGTCGATGTACGCGCAGGTTCCGGGCTTGAAGGTGGTGCAGCCCTACACGGCCGCCGACGCCAAGGGGCTGCTGAAATCGGCGATCCGCGACCCGAACCCGGTGATCGTGCTGGAGAACGAGATCCTCTACGGCCGCAGCTTCGAGGTGCCGGAGCTCGAGGACTTCACGGTGCCGATCGGGCGCGCCCGGATCGCGCGGGAGGGAAGCGACGTCACCATCGTGAGCTTCGGCATCGGCATGACCTACGCGCTGCAGGCAGCCGACGAGCTCGCCAAGGAGGGGATTTCCGCCGAGGTCATCGACCTGCGCTCACTGCGGCCGATGGACACGGAGACCGTGATCGCGTCGGTGCAGAAGACCAACCGCTGCGTGACGGTCGAGGAAGGTTTTCCGGTCTGCGCGATCGGCAACCACATCTCGGCGGTGCTGATGCAGCAGGCCTTCGACTTCCTAGACGCGCCGGTCATAAACTGCACCGGCAAGGACGTGCCGATGCCCTACGCCGCGAACCTCGAGAAGCTCGCGCTGGTGACCACCCCCGAAGTCATCGCGGCCGTCAAGGCCGTGACCTACCGCTGAGGAGGACGCAGCATGCCGATCAACATCCTGATGCCGGCGCTCTCCCCGACGATGGAGGAGGGCACCCTGGCCCGCTGGCTGGTGAAGGAGGGGGACCAGGTCACGTCCGGCGCAATCATCGCCGAGATCGAAACCGACAAGGCCACGATGGAATTCGAGGCCGTCGACGAAGGAACGGTCGGGAAAATCCTGATCGGCGAGGGCACCGAGGGCGTAAAGGTAAACACCCCGATAGCGGTGCTGCTCGAAGAGGGGGAGTCGGCCGACGCAATTGGCTCGGCTGCTGTCCCGGCACCCGCGCCGGCCGCCCCCGCGCCCAGCGCGCCCGCCGCCGCGCCGAAGCCGGCGCCGGCAGTCAATGGCGCGGCCGCTCCGGCGGCAGCCGGTGCCCGCGTCTTCGCCTCGCCGCTCGCACGCCGGATCGCCAAGGAGCGCGGGCTCGATCTGTCGGCGATCACCGGTTCCGGCCCGAACGGCAGGATCGTGAAGGCGGACGTAGCCTCCGCCCAGCCTGCGGCCGCGAAGCCCGCTCCGGCGCCCGCGGCACAGGCTGCCCCCGCCCCATCGGCGCCTGCCCCCGCCGCCGCACCGGGGGCGGAAACGGTCAAGAAGATGTACACCGACCGTCCCTATGAGGAGGTCGCCCTCGACGGCATGCGCAAGACGATTGCCGCACGCCTCACCGAGGCGAAGCAGACGATCCCGCACTTCTACCTGCGGCGCGACATCCGTCTCGACGCGCTACTCGCGTTCCGCTCCCAGCTCAACAAGGAGCTCGAGTCCCGTGGGGTGAAGCTTTCGGTCAATGACTTCGTGATCAAGGCCTGCGCCCTGGCGCTGCAGCGCGTTCCGGATTGCAATGCCGTATGGGCCGGCGATCGAGTCCTTCGGCTCAAGCCGTCCGACGTCGCGGTCGCTGTCGCGATCGAGGGCGGGCTCTTCACCCCGGTCCTACGCGACGCCGACAAGAAGTCGCTGTCGGCGCTTTCGGCCGAGATGAAGGATCTCGCCGCGCGCGCGCGCAACCGCAAGCTGGCGCCGCAGGAATACCAGGGCGGGACCTTCGCGATCTCCAACCTCGGGATGATGGGCGTCGAGAGCTTCGACGCCGTGATCAACCCGCCGCATGCCTCGATCCTCGCGGTGGGTGCCGGTGTCACCAAGCCGGTCGTCGGGTCGTCGGGGGAGATCGAGGTGGCCACGGTGATGTCGGTGACCCTGTCGGTGGATCACCGCGTCATCGACGGCGCCCTCGGCGCCCGCTTCCTTGAGGAAGTCAAGAACAGCCTCGAGCACCCGCTGGCGATGCTCGCCTAGCGGCTACAGCCCCGTGGCATGGTCAGCGATGAGCTGGTCCATGCTCTTGGAGGGCTCGGCGCACCCGGCTTCCCCGACGATCTTCGCGGGGACGCCGGCGACGGTCTTGCAGGCCGGCACGTCCTGCAGCACAACCGAGCCGGCGGCGATGCGGCTGCACCCTCCGACACGGATGTTGCCGAGGATCGCGGCGCCGGCCCCGATCATCACGCCGTTGCCGATCTTGGGATGACGATCGCCGTCTTCCTTCCCGGTCCCGCCGAGCGTCACCGAATGCAGCATCGAGACGTTGTCGCCAACGACCGCCGTCTCGCCGATCACGATCGAATGGGCGTGATCGATCATCACGCCCTTCCCGACCCGGGCGCCCGGATGGATGTCCACCCCGAAAACTTCCGACGTCCGCATCTGGATCAGGTATGCCATGTCCTTGCGACGGTTCGTCCAAAGCCAGTGCGCGACGCGGTAGCACTGCAGCGCCTGGTAGCCCTTGAAGAACAACAGCGGCTGCAGGTAGCGGTGACAGGCAGGATCACGCTCGAAGACCGCCAGGATGTCCGCCCGCGCCGACATCGCCAGGTCGGCGTCGGCCGAATAGGCCTCGTCGGCGATCTCCCGCAGGATCAGGTCGCTCATCTCCTGCGACGCGAGCTTCTGCGCCACCCGGTACGAAAGAGCGCGCTCGAAGCTGCTGTGGTGCAGGATGCCCGCATGCACCAGGCTCGCCATCAGCGGCTCGTCGATCGCCACCTGCTCCGCCTCGCGGCGGATTCTGCTCCAAACCGGATCGACGCTGGCGATGCTCGCCTGAGCCCGTGCCATACCGCTCCTCCCACGCCCGCAAACTGGCCGGCAACTTCGTTCGCCACCCGGCAAAAATCAAGGGCGAAGCGAGCGGAGGGTAAGCGCGCCCGTCTAGGCCCCGCGCGGCGGTTCCAGCCGGACGTAGTGGAGCGCCAGGCGGATCGTCCCCGATCCGAAGTTGCCCCCCTCAGCCGTCAGGAGCAGCGGCGTCGGAGCATAGTAGGTGACCGGACTGCCGCTCATCCCTACCAGATAGGAGTTCAGCGCGGTTCCGAGCCCCGATCCGTAGCGGTTGTCCGACCCGCCGACGCCAATCCGCCAGGTCGCGAGGCCGCCGCTCAGGCCCGCGATCACCCGCCCGGTAACGCCCAGCACCTGTGCCTGGCCTGGGATCGTTTCGACGGTCAGGTTGGTCGCGCCCGCCGTGACCGGATGATCGAACTCGAGCACCCTCCACGATATCGCCGCACCGCCGGGCGCCACTGCAACGGCGTCGTCGATCCAGTTGGACCCGTCGAACATCCGGTGCCCGCCACGGCTCTCGTCCCACGCGCGCCAACCGGGCCGCGGAACGAGGAAGGTCCAGCCGCCGTTGGTCCAGACGGCGACGGAGTCGCCCTGCCCTGCCCACGCGCCCGTGGCGCCGGTCGGAACGATATAGCCCTCTCCGTTGTCGGCGCTGCCCGGCGGCGTAGTGACGCTCGAGGACAACACGCGGAGCTGCGCCACCGCATCGATCCGGGCGAGCGCCTCATTGACGGTGACATGCTTCTGCGCCTGCGACGGCATCAGCAGCGGCAAGTCGAGCTGGGCGGTCCTAGCCATTGAATTCGATCCTCTCGAAGGGTCCAGCGCCGAAGCGAGCCGATACCTGCGCGACCTCGAACGCCAGCGCCGCGGTTGCGCCATCCAGAACCTGGTCGGCCAGCGAATAGACGAAGCGTGGGGTAACGGTAGTGATCTCGCGGAGCAGGCTCCCTCCGCTGGTAAAGGCGCGCACCAGGTAGATCTCGCCCTCCTCCCCCAGCGGAACCTCAGTCCCGAGCCAGCTATCGCCATCGATCCGCGTCCGCCGGATCCAGGCCAGCTCGATTCCGCCGTCCGCCAGCTCGCGCGCGGCCAGATGAGTCGGCCGATACGGCCGCAGCGCCGCGCCTTCAATGGCTTCGACCCGATGCAGGTAGCTCGGATCGCCGTACGGCCGATCGGCCGGTCCGATCCGATAGTGCCGAGCCACCCCGCGGGACGCGCTCGGAAGGCTCAACCTCCCGCCAAGCCCGTCGAGCAGGACGAAGTCAGTGCCTGCCGGCCAGACCGCCGGCATCGACGCATCGGTTCCTGCCTGCCCTCGGAGCAGCCCGCTCAGCCGATATTCCCGCGGCGCCACCAGTTCGGCGCCCTGGAACTGCACGACCTCCCAGTCGCCGCCGACCGGCGAGCGGAGCGCTGCCGCATTCGCGCCGTCGAGCACCTCGGTCTCGGTCCGGCCCTGCAAGGTGCCCGAGCCGATCCGCACACGGACCTTGCCCCGCATCCAGAGCCCCGGCGTCCCCGCTGGCAACGGATCGAGCAGCCTGCCGAGCACGGCCGGCCGCTGGATCGTCGCGGCAGGCGAATAGCCGAAGTCCTCTGCCGCCGTGTAGACCGCCACAGGCCCCATCCACGGCGTCTTCGCGACCGCGACATAGGGCCCGAAGCCCTCACCCTCGTCGCCGAGCAGCGGGAGGTCGAGAAGCTCCGCGTCGACCGGGCCGGGCGCCTCGATCACCGGCGCGCGCGCCGCCGAGGTTTCAAGAACCGGCGCCCGGTAGACGCCAGGCTCGACCCGAACGCCGCTGACGGCACGCGCCCCGCCTTCCTCGATCCTGTCGATCCTGAAGAGGGTCTGCGACGCCCCGTCAACGTACGACACGAGGTCGCCCGGCGTCATGCGCAGCAACGACGGCGGCAGAGCGAACTCGATGCTGTCGCGAGCCACCCGCCCCTCGCTCAGCGACCGCTCGGCGATCGCCCGCGCCTCGCCCTCGAACAGGACGATCGGAAGGCTCATCTGGTCGGTGCGCGGCTCCGCCGCTTCCGGCGCCAGCGCATCCACGGCGCCGGCCTGGTAGTCCAGGTCGGCGCGCAGGAACCCGACCGAGACCCGATCGGCCATCTCCGCCGCCGGCGCGCGCGTCAGCGACACCGGCGGCTCGCGCCCCTTGGCGACGAAGCCGCCCTGCTCCACCGCCGTCGCGGCATCGCCCGATCGGCTCGCGAACGCCAGCCGGCCATCGACGGCATGGCTGTCGAACGCGTAGGCCAGCATCAGCGGCTGCAGGCTCTGCCGCCCCGACTCGACCGAGTCGACCAGATAGCCCGTGACGCCGCCGTGCAGCCGCGCGAGATCGACATCGTCGACCCCGCAGCGCGCGCAGATCGCCGCCACGATCTCCGCGAGCGCCATCATCGAGCTGCGCCCGTTCAGCCAGTGTCCGCGTTCGTAGTTCGAACCATCGACCCAGGTCTCGATGCGCCCGGGAAAATCCGGCCACGGCCGCGCATCCCAGGCCCAGACATGGGCCCGCGACATGTCGACCATCCGCCCCGCATAGAGGTCGGACTCGGGGTTGTTGTCGGCGTCGTTCCAGTGCGCGAACGTCGCCTGCAAGTATCGGTGCTGCATGAAGTCGTCTCGCCCCCCGCTCGAATAGTAAGGCAGGAAGCTCTCCGACGACTTCGGGTCGTAGAAGACGTTCGGCTGGTTCGTGCCCTTGTCCACCGCCGGGCAGCCCAGCTCGGTGAACCAGATCGGCTTCGACCGCGGCACCCAGGCCGTCGGAGCCGTCGCCTTGACCCCGCCGACCCGATCCACGTGCGGATGCGACCACCAGCCGACCAGGTCCTTGTAGCGAAAGACCCAGTCCTCGCCGTAGGCACCGTCCGCGATCGGACGCCGGTCCTGCGCGTCGCGGGCCTCCGCGTCGGCATAGTACCAGTCGAAGCCTTCGCCGCCCGCGACGTTGCCGCGCAGGTAGCCGAGGTCGTAGATCGAGCCCGCTGCGGCATCCGCATGACCGGCTTCGTCCCGCCAGTCCGACAGCGGCACGTAGTTGTCGATGCCGACGAAGTCGATCGCCGGCGACGCCCACAGCGGATCGAGGTTGAAGACGACGTCGTTCGACCCGTCCGCCGGATGATGCCCGAAGTATTCCGACCAGTCCGCCGCATAGCCGATCTTCGTTCCCGGCCCGAGGATCGCCCGCACGTCGGCCGCCAGCGCGACCAGCGCACGCACCGCCGGATACCCGGTCCGTCCGTCGCGGATCTGCGTCAGCCCCCGCAGCTCCGAGCCGATGCAGAAGGCGTCGACGCCCCCCGCCAGCGCGCAGAGGTGCGCATAGTGCAGCACGAACCGCCGGTACGACCATTCCTCCGGCCCGACATACCGGACGTTCGCGCCCGCGACCTCGAAGTCGCCGGCGGCCGCCTGCCCGAAGAAGGCCGCGACCTCGTCGGCCGCCACCGCCGTCAGATCGCTCGACCCAGCCCGCCCCGGCGCCGCCGCGAGCGTGATCCGCCCGCGCCACGGCACCGGCGGCTGCCCGACCGCCCCAGTCCAGGGATCGGGCAGCCCGTTACCCGCAAGGATGTCCATCAACACGAATGGATAGAACATCACCCCGAGGCCATCGGCCTTCATCCGCGCGATCGCCTGCAGCACCGACGCATCGGCCGGCGTCCCGCCGAAGGTCGGCCGCCCGTCGAGGCGGCTGACGACCTTCGCCTCCGCTCGCTCGACCCCCGACACGGTCCAGCGCATCGGGTCGCCGTCCTCGTCGCGCTGCTCGACCGCCGGCTCGAGCCGGCATTCGCCGCAGCGCAGGTCGTCGCCGAACCAGGTGATGACCAGCGACACCGACCGCACCGCCGGCAGCTCCGCCGCCAGCTGGTCGAGCGACGCGCTCAGGTCCGGGATCCCCCGGTCGTTGTGCACGTTCAGCACCGGGTTGTCGCCACGCCCGCGCCGCAGGTACACCGGCTCGGTCGCCAGCACGTACTCCCCGGTCCCCGGCACCAGCGCGACGCCTGGACGTCCAGCGCCGGCGGCCGCGGCACCCCCGGCAGGCCATCCGCCGGTCGCCGGAACACCTCGAAGTTGAACTGCGGTATCCGGTTGCCGAAGGGCGTCAGGTCCAGGTTCTCGAACACCACGGCCGTGCCCCGATAGGCCGGCCGCCCCCTCGATCGCCTCGATCAGCGGATCGGGAAGTTGCTCCTCCGTCCCCGGATGCAGCCGGACGTCACGCCCGACTGGTCCAGCGCCTGCCCGTCCGCCCATATCCGCCCGACCCGCGACACCTCCTCGCAGAGCGCCACCGCTAGGCTCACCGAAAGCTGTACTCGCGCATTGTCGGGCCGCCGCCCTGCCGCCGACCCTTTCCGAGTGCACCGACTCGAGGAACCGGCTCGACCAGATCAGCTGCCCCGCGACCCGGTTGCGCCCGAAGGCCCGCGGCAGAGCCGCCCTCGCTCGACCCCATGACCCGGAACCGCTCGACCTTGCCGGTCTCGACCGGCGCCGAGCCGGTCCCGAGCAACCGCTGGTCGAGCGCCGACTCGACGACCGCCCCGGCGGCCTTCCCGAGCGCCATCGCGCCCAGTCCCGCCACCGAGCCGCCGACCGCCCCGCCAAGGGCCGAGCCCGCGGCGGCCAGTCGAACCAAGGTCCCCGCGATCCGCCGCGCCCAGGCCGCGTCGGACCACCCCGTGCCAATAGTCTCCGGCTCGCGCTTCGGGAACAGCGGATCAGCACCGCCACGTCGCCGCCCGCCTCGACCCGCTCGATCGAGCAGTCCGCCCGCGCCACGGCACCGGCGGCTGCCCGACCGCCCCAGTCCAGGGATCGGGCAGCCCGTTACCCGCAAGGATGTCCATCAACACGAACGGATAGAACATCACCCCGAGGCCATCGGCCTTCATCCGCGCGATCGCCTGCAGCACCGACGCATCGGCCGGCGTCCCGCCGAAGGTCGGCCGCCCGTCGAGGCGGCTGACGACCTTCGCCTCCGCTCGCTCGACCCCCGACACGGTCCAGCGCATCGGGTCGCCGTCCTCGTCGCGCTGCTCGACCGCCGGCTCGAGCCGGCATTCGCCGCAGCGCAGGTCGTCGCCGAACCAGGTGATGACCAGCGACACCGACCGCACCGCCGGCAGCTCCGCCGCCAGCTGGTCGAGCGACGCGCTCAGGTCCGGGATCCCCCGGTCGTTGTGCACGTTCAGCACCGGGTTGTCGCCACGCCCGCGCCGCAGGTACACCGGCTCGGTCGCCAGCACGTACTCCCCGGTCCCCGGCACCAGCGCGACGCCCTGGACGTCCAGCGCCGGCGGCCGCGGCACCCCCGGCAGGCCATCCGCCGGTCGCCGGAACACCTCGAAGTTGAACTGCGGTATCCGGTTGCCGAAGGGCGTCAGGTCCAGGTTCTCGAACACCACGTAAGCCGTGCCCCGATAGGCCGGGGCCGCCCCCTCGATCGCCTCGATCAGCGGATCGGGAAGTTGCTCCTCCGTCCCCGGATGCAGCCGGAACGTCACGCCCGACTGGTCCAGCGCCTGCCCGTCCGCCCATATCCGCCCGACCCGCGACACCTCCCCCTCGCAGAGCGCCACCGCCAGGCTCACCGAATAGCTGTACTCGCGCACTGTCGGGCCGCCGCCCTTGCCGCCGACCCTTTCCGAGTGCACCGACTCGAGGAACCGGCTCGACCAGATCAGCTGCCCCGCGACCCGGTTGCGCCCGAAGGCCCGCGGCAGAGCCGCCCCCTCGCTCGACCCCATGACCCGGAACCGCTCGACCTTGCCGGTCTCGACCGGCGCCGAGCCGGTCCCGAGCAACCGCTGGTCGAGCGCCGACCCCACGACCGCCCCGGCGGCCTTCCCGAGCGCCATCGCGCCCAGTCCCGCCACCGAGCCGCCGACCGCCCCGCCAAGGGCCGAGCCCGCGGCGGCCAGAAGGATCGTCGCCATCAGTTGCTCCCTTCGGGAAAGCGGAAGGTCCCCGCGATCCGCCGCGCCCAGGCCGGCGTCAGCGGCGATTCGACCACCCCGTGCCCGGAATAGGCGTGGATCAGCGTCGCGTCCCCACGCGGCGACCGCGCGAGGATCCCGACGTGCTTCGCGACCCCGAGCTCGCGCATCCGCAGCACCGCCACGTCGCCGGGCCCCGCCTCGACCCGCTCGATCGGCAGCAGGTTCCGCCCCGCCGCCGCCAGCAGGTCCTCCGACCGTCCCGCCTCCGACCAGTCCCGCGTATAGCTCGGCACCGCCTCCGGCTCCGGCCCGATCACCTCGCGCCACACCCCGCGCAGCAGCCCCAGGCAGTCGGCGCCCGCCCCGCGGCAGCTCGCCTGGTGCCGGTACGGCGTCCCGATCCAGCGGCGCGCGCACTCGACGATCGCGTCAGCTCTCGCGGCTTCCGCCGTCATGGTTGCCTCCGTTCTTCGGATAGGCCGTGACCCAGTCGTCGCCCGGAATATGCGGGAATCCCCGAAAATTAAGGAAATTCGAGAACTTGCCCTTGCATGTCGCAGCATTCTTGTCGCACCCGGCAACGACCCGGAACCGGTCGCCGGCCGCCACCGGAAACCCCGGCTCCTGCCACAGCACCAGCAGCCGCCGACCGTCCGACCCGGTCCGGTCGCCCTTGACCGTGCCGCTCTCGCCCGCGTTGGCGCCCGAGAGCCAGGTCAGCCGCCCGTGCCGGAACCAGCCGTCCGCGAACCCGCCAAGCCCGCTCGCCACGATCGTCGTGCCTGACGAACCCTCGCCGAGCGCGCTGCCCTCTCCCGAGAACCCGGCCTGCCCGACGTCGAACCCGCACTTCGCATCCCCGAGCGCCCGGTCGCAGCTCTTCATGATCGTGCGGCCGACCGGCGCGTTCAGCGCCTCGGCCGGCCCGCGCAGCTCCGCCTCGAAGCCGCCGCCCGAGCGCTTGATCTCGCCGAACGTACCGCGAAACAGCAGCACCCGCAGCTCCGGCCGCTGCCAGTCCACCAGCCAGTGCCAGACATCGGCGCCGTCGTACCTGCCGGCGCGAACGTCCTCCTCGCGCACCGAGGCGTCGCTCAGCGCCCCCATCGCCTGCGCGTTGTCGACGCTCAGCCCGGTTGCCGACTGCAGCGCGGTCGTGTCCATCCCGCTGCTCGCGCGGAAAGCCGTATCCTCGAACCCGAGGTCGCGGTCGTGGTCGGTGAACCCGAGCGTCACCCCGTCGCGCCGCCGCACCCGCCAGCAGCGGCAGAGCGTCGTGGCCCGGCCGTCGAGCCGCGCCTGCAGCTCGGGAGCGATCGCGCGCATCAGACCCGGACCTCGACCACCGGGACCGATGGAATCTCCCCCGCCGCGAACCCCGACAGGCTCACGCTGATCCGGTCGGTGTCGAACCGCACCGGCACGTCGAACTCGAAGCCCGCCGTCACCCGCGCGCCCGCCGCCGGCGCCACCGCCAGCCCGATCCGCCCCGTCGCAGCATCGACCGTGAACCCGGCGCCCTCGACCAGCAGCACCCCGCCCACGGCCACCCGCACGCTGCCCGCGACCGGCTTCCCGATCGGCCGCGCGTATGCCTGCGGCCCCGACCGATACCCCTTCACCAGCTCGAAGCTCGTCCGGCTCCCGTCGCCGGTCCCGATCTCCTGGTCCAAGGCCGAAGGCGCCGCCGAAGGCAGGCACGACTTGAAGTCGCCCCAGTCCTTCCAGCGGAACCCGTAAAGCTGCCCCTGCCGCGCCTCGAAGAAGGCCGTGACCTCGGCCAGGTCGTCCAGCGACCGCACGCCCACGCCCGCGTCGTAGCGCCGCCGCGAATGCGCCCAGGGCGTGTTCCGCTCCTCATACCCATTGGTCAGCGTGACGATCTCCGTCCGCCGCTCCGGCCCGCCGCTCGACCCGAAGGAGAGCGCCGCCGGAAACCGCACCTCGTGGAAATCCATTGCCCGCTCCCTCAGAGATTCCGCCGCCCGCGCGCGATCGCCCGGTTCAGCTCCGCCGCGACCTGGCTCTGCGACCGCTGGAAGCCGCCCACGTCGGGGGTCGTGATGTTCATCGTGACCGAGACGCTCCCTCCGCCGGCGCCGCCTCGGATCCCGAGCTTGCCGTCGGCCCCGCGCGCCAGCGGCATGATCGCCTCCGGCCCCGCCTCGCCCATCAGCCCGAGCCCGCCGCGCATCGGAAAATGCGTCGGCCCGTCGACGACCCCGCCGCGCGCGAAGGCCGCCACCCGCCCGGCCCCGAAGGACGCGCCCTTGGCGAACGGCAGGAGGCCGCCCAGGATCGACTGCACGCCCTTGCCCAGCACCGAGCTCACCGCCCCCTGCGCCGGCGCCAGCGCCTGGTTCAGGACCGAGTTCGAGATCGACCGCCCGACGCTCGCCAGCGCGTCCGACAGCTTCTTGCCGTCGAAGACCACGCCCTCGAACGCCCGCTTCAGCGACGACGACAGCGTGCTCGACATCCCCGACGCCTCGCGCCCGGCCGCCTTCATGCTGCCCTGCACGCCCTCGAGCTCGGTGCGGAACGCGCCGGTGACAGCCCCGAGCCCGGAAACCGTCCCTTGCAGCCCCGCGAGCTCCGCCTCGAGCCCGCCGAAGTCGTCGTATTCCGCCATCGCTCACTCCGTTTCCCGCCGCGGCGCGTCCGGGAACCGCGCCGCGAGCGCGTCGAGCCCGTCCCGCGTCATCGCCGCCCGTCCGTCGCCGAGCCCCGCGAGCAGCATCAGCTCCGCCGGCGTCAGCGCCCAGAAGACCTCGGGCAGGAGGCCCAGCCGCACCAGCCCGAGCCGCATCAGCCCGGGCCAGTCGACCCGGCTCATGCCGCCCCGTCCGCCTCGGGCAGCGTGAACGTCACCCGCAAGAGCCGCGCCGCCGCCTGCGTCGCCGCCAGCGGCCCGCCGCCGATCCGCGCCTTGACCAGGTCGGCCTCGCTGACCTTCCAGCCGCCGCCGTTCAGCCCGGCGACCAGCAGCGCGATCAGGTCCCGCACCCGGAACGTCCCGGCTTCGAACCGCCCGATCAGCTCGACCAGCGACTCGCTCCCGAGCCGCGCCTCGAGCTCGGCCAGCGCCGCCAGCGTCAGCCGCATCACCCGCGCCTCGCCGTCGACCTCGATCTCGACCTCGCCGCGCCAGGGGTTCGCCATCAGAGCGCCGCGAAGCTCACGGCGCCGGCCGACGCCAGCGCGATCTCGTAGACCGCCTCGCCGTCGTGGCTGCCGGAATATTCGATCGAGGTGATCTGGAACGGCCCCTCGATCACCCCGAAGTCCGGCACGATCACCTGGAACGCCGGGATCTCGCCGGCAAAGAAGATCGCCCGAGCCCGCTCATCACTGGCCGCATCGCGGAACACCCCCGACCCGCTGACCGCAGCACTCCGGACGCCCGCGCCCGCCAGCAGCTCCCGCCACCGTCCGGCGCTCTCCAGCGTCGTCACGTCGACCGTCTCGGCGTTGAAGCTGATCCGCGTCGCCCGCAGCCCCGCGACCGTCTCGAACGCGCCCGATCCGGACATGTCCAGTTTGATCAGCAGGTCCTTGCCTCTCTGGGCCGCCATCTCGTCGTCCTCCGGAAAATGTCTGTCAGTCCGCGTCGACCACCGCGCGGAAGCGCAAGCCTATCCGCCGCTTCTCCGGCGCCGGCCCGCGCTCCGCGCCCGCCCGCAGGAAGCGCAGCGCCACGACCCGCCCGCCCTCGACCGCCAGCGGCGCGTCGACCAGGCAGTCGCAGACCGCCGCCGCCACCCGCTTGGCGCGATCGAAGCCGTCCCGCCCCGAATGCACCGTGACCGTGAAGTCGTGGACCGCGCCCCGGCTGGTCTTGGTGTCGTTCGCCCGCACCGCCTCCTCGCCGAGCGTCACATAGTCGCCCGCCGCATCGTCCGGCCCGAGCTCCAGCGGCGCGTCGTGGATCGCCGTCCCGACCAGCGCCGCCAACACCGCGTCGCCCGCCAGCCGCTGGTACACGCTCGCCTGCAGCCCGGCGGAGAAGAGCACGCTCATGCCCTGCCCTCCTCGGCCACGATCACGAGGAACCACCCCTCGCCGTCCCGTTCCGCCACGCTCAGGATGTCGAAGACCCGCGCCCCCTCGCGGAACCGCTGGTCCGCCCGCGGCCGCGACGGCGCGCTGACCGGCGCCCCGCGGACCACGATCCGGTATCGCTGCCGCGGCGCCGGCCGCCCCCCCGCGAAGCCCTCGCCGCCGGCGAGCGGCTCGATCTCGGCCCAGAGCAGGCCGACGACCTCCCAGGCCACCTCGAACCCGCCCGACCCGTCCGGCACCGCCACCCGCGCCTCGAGCGCGAGCCGCCGCCTGAGCACCGCCCCGGTCACGCCAGCCCCCCGCCGAGCCGCGTCGCGCGGTAGGCCTCGATCAGCACGAGCACCCCGAACGGCATCGTCCCGGCGACGGCGCCACCCTCGGCCCGGCTCTCGTAGAAATGCGCCGCCAGCAGCAACACCGCCTGCCGCAGGTCCGC
This sequence comes from Amaricoccus sp., assembly GCA_046348975.1. Taxonomy (GTDB): domain Bacteria; phylum Pseudomonadota; class Alphaproteobacteria; order Rhodobacterales; family Rhodobacteraceae; genus Amaricoccus. The sequence continues at coordinate 149,646 of JAXMDF010000004.1, forward strand.
CGGCACGTCCTCCCAAGCCTCGCCGAACCCGGCGCTGAACCGGATCTCCGCATGCCCGCAGCGCGGGATCCGCGGCAGGCTGCGCCCGAACCGCCCGACCAGCCGCGGCCGCTGCGCGTCGCGCAGCACCGACCAGGCCTCGGGATCGACCGCCGTCTCGGTCCCGTCCGGGTCGACCAGCGTGATCGAGGCGACCGATCGCACCGGCGCGATCGGCATCCCCTGGCTCGCGTCCTCGCGCCAGCGGCTCACCGTCCAGGCGAAGTCGCGCGCAATGAGCGCCCGCCCGAGCCGCGCTTCGATCGCCGCCATCGCCGACCGCAGGTAGAGCTCGAGCACCGCGTCCTGCGAGCCGTCGTCGGCGAAGCCGCTGCCGAGCCGCAGATGCTCGGCGAACGCCCGCACCGGCACCGCCGCCGCCGGCGGCGCGCTCACTTCCGTCAAGACCATCGGAGACTCCCATCGGAACGGCAAAGGCACGCACCCCCGCGCCCCCCGAGCGGAGGGAGGAGCAGCGACTGGACGGCGCGGGGATGCGGCAAGACCCGCCGCGAACGGCGGGCCATCTCGTTGCTTCGGCCGTCGGACCTCAGGCGGTAGCGAACTTCAGCAGCTTGATCGCCGCGAAGTCGGAGACGTCGCCGCCGATCCGCTTGGTGGCGTAGAAGAGCACGTGCGGCTTGGCCGAGAAGGGATCGCGCAGGATGCGCAGGTCCGGCCGCTCCGCCACGGTATAGCCGGCCCGGAAGTCGCCGAAGGCGATCGCGTAGGCGTTCGCCGCGATGTCCGGCATGTCCTCGGCGATCAGCACCGGATAGCCCATCAGCCGCGCCGGTTCGCCCGCCGCGAGCCCGTCCGACCAGAGGAACCGCCCGTCCGCATCCTTCATCTTGCGTACGGCGCCCGCGGTCTTCGAGTTCATCACGAAGCTCGCGTTCGCCCGGTAGCGCGCCCCGAGCGCATAGACGAGGTCGACGATCGCATCCGCCGGATCGGTGACGTTGAAGTCGCCCGCCGCCCCGGTCGCGACATACCCGAGCTTGCCCCAGTCCCAGGCCGCATTCGCGACCTTGTCGTAGATGAGGAACCCCTTCGGCTTGTCGATCCCGTCGCCCGACACGAAGGCCGCGGCCTCCGCCCGGCTGAACTTGTCGGCGATCCGCTGCGCCAGCCACCCCTCGACGTCGAAGGCGCTGTCGTCGAGCAGCCGCTGCGACGCCTTCGGCAGCGCCGAGAGCTCGTGCAGCGGAATGGAAATCCGGTCGACCTGCGGCGTCCCGGTCTCGGCGACCGCCCCGGTCTCGGTCGCCCAGCCCGACCCGATGTCCGTGTGGTCGACCAGCACGTCGAACGCCGATGCCTCGACGGTCACGACATTGGCGATCGCCCGGATCGAGGCCGACGAGCGCAGCACGCCGACGATCTGCGCCGCCGTCACGGGATCGACCAGGTACCCGCCGTCGGCCGCCACCGCGGTCGAGAGCGCCTTCTCCTCGACGGTCAGCCCGCGCAGCCCATCGTCGGCGCCGGAGCGCAGGTAGGCCGCGAAGGCCTTCTTGTGCGGGGTCTCGGTCTCGGCCGCGTGGGCGAGCGGCGGGCGCGAAAGCGCGATGGACTTGCGGTCGAGCATGGCCAGACGGGTTTCCTGTTCCTGGAGCTTCGCTTTGATCTCGGACTGAAAGGCATTGAACTCGCCGAGGAACCCGGCGATCGCCGCCTTGACCTCGAGGTGCGGGTTCGGAGCCGGCTCGGCAGCCGCCGGCCGGGACTTCGTCTCTGCATTCTTCATCTTGATCCTTCCTCGACGTTCTGCTCGCCGGCCCACGGGGGCGGTGCGAGCCGCGGCGCCAGCCATGTGACCGCATCGGGCGACGAACCGCCGGCGCAGTCCCGATCCCGACCTGGGCCGGGTTCCCGCCCGTCGGTGATCCGCCTGTCCGCCAACCGCGGTCCCTAGACCGCCGGTCCGTCACCGCCGGTCCGCCAACCGCCGGTCCGTCACCGCCGGTCCGTTAACCGCCGGTCCGTTAACCGCCCGGCTGAATGGCGCCTTCGCGCCGCAGTCTTCCCGTGCTATGATCGAAATCGGGGCGCGTCGGCCGTTAACCAATTAACGCTGTTCGGAAAACCTGCCTCAGGCCATCAGCGCTCGCGCCTCGCGAAAGCTCTCCGCCAGCGTCCGCGCCAGCGCCGCCTCGGCGTCCGACGGGTCGGACTCGACCCGCGCCTCCGGCAGCATCGGGAAGGTCACGAGCGACACCTCCCAGAGCTCGACCTCGTGCAGCAGCCGCTGGCCGCTCGCCGACTTCTCGCTCCGCACCGTGCGATACCCGATCGACAGCCCGTCGATCGCTCCCGCCTCGAGCAATACCCAGGCCTCGCGCGCCGCCTGCACGTCGAGGAGCAGCCGCCCCTTGACCCACAGCCCGCGCGCGTCCTCGCGCACCTCGTCCCAGACCCCGATCGGCCGCGTCGGATCGTGCTGCCAGAGCATCTTCACACCCGAGCGCGCTTTCGCGAGCCGCGCCAGCGACGCGCCGTAGGCGCCCTTCTGCACCACGTCGCCGCCCTGGTCGGCGGCGCCGAACAGGCTCGCATACCCGGAAATCTCGGCCCCCTCGCGCACGGCGAGCTCGCCGTCGAAGCCGCGGAACTTGGTCTCGAGCGAGCCGAACCCGCCAATGCGATGCATCATCTCTCCTTCCTCACGGCACTTTCATCTGCAACAGCCCGTAGGCGATGTCGGCGAGGATCAGCGACGCCGCCCCGTAGACCGCGAGCCAGATCCGCTTCTCCAGCCGGTCGAGCCCGACCTCGATCTGCAGGAGCCGCCGCTCGAGCTGCTGCCAGCGCTCCTCCTGGATGCGCTCGTTCACTTCGATGCGCGCATGCGCCGCGTCGAACGGCTCATAGAGAAACCTCGACCCGCCACCACGTGCCCCTGCCACTCATCACTCCTCCTGGACCTTCGGCAGCCCGAGCAGCTGCCGCTTCTCGGCATCGCTGAGGAACGCCGCGGCACCGACGCGCCGCCACAGCGCCTCGCGCTCCTCGGCGAGCGCCGGCACGTTGTCGAAGTCGACCTTCACCTGGAACCGCGCGCCATAGTAGGCCGGCAGCCACCCGGAAATCGCCGCGAGCGTCTTCGCCACCAAGGGCAGCACAGTCAGCCGGTAGAAGGCCCGGTGCGCCTCGGAATAATTGGCATAGGTGTTGTCCCCCGGCAGCCCGAGCAGCATCGGCGGCACCCCGAAGGCCAGCGCCACGTCCCGCGCCGCCGCCTCCTTGGTCTTCTGGAACTCCATGTCCGACGGCGAGAACCCCATCGGCTTCCAGTCGAGCCCGCCTTCGAGCAGCATCGGCCGCCCGGCGTTCCGCGCCCCCTGGTGATGCGTCTCGAGCTCGTCCACCAGCCGCTCGTACTGGTCCGACCCGAGCTGCCCTTGCCCGTCCGCGCCCTTGTAGACGATGGCGCCGGACGGCCGCGCCGCGTTGTCCAGCAGCGACTTCGACCAGGTCGAGGCGGAATTGTGCACGTCGACCGCACTCGCCGCTGCCACCAGCGGCGTCAGCCCGTAGTGATCGTCCTGCGGATGAAAGCTCTTCACGTGCAGGATGGGCACCCGATCCTGCCGCATGTCGAAGACATGTTTCCGCCCGCCCAGCGCATATTCGTAGGCAACCGGCCAGCCGTCCGCCCCCGGCACCACCTTCATCCGGTCGGACCGCAGCACGTAGAGCTCGCGCGGGCCCCCCGAGGCGACCTCTCCGGCCGCCTCCAGATACCCGTCGCCCGACAGCAGCAGGTGCCCGTAGAAGCTCTCGAACAGCGCCGACCCGCCCTGCCCCGGATTGGGTGCGGCCAGGAGCTCCAGCACCGGATGCACGTCGAACCGCCGGTCGGCATCCTGCACCACCACCGGCACCGCCGCCGCCGCCTCCGCGATGATCTTCACGCAGCGGAACGCCACCGGATTCCCCAGGAACCCGATCCGCGTCAGCGTCCCGCTGTCCCGCGGCGACCAGGCGACCCGTCCGGCGCCCTGGAAGGCGATCACCGGCGCCGCCGCCGAGGCCTTGGCCTCCGGCGGCGGCTTCCGGGGCATGCGGAAAAACTGCAGCGCCATCTACTCGCTCCCTCAGGATCGCGGGGCCGTCAGAGCCGGCGCACGCGCGGTGTCAGACATTTCGACGCCGGCTCGAGGATCAGCTCGGTCAGCGCCCAGACCAGCGCGTCGGCGCGGTCCGGGCTCCCCTCGCCCTGGTAGCCCGCGACCGACATCAGCCGCATCTGCTCCTCGAGCTCGCGGAACTCGCCGCGGTGCGCGACGCGCCCCTGCTCGTAGAGCGCCGCGGCGGGCTCGGCGCGCACCCCCTTCGACCGGGTCGCGCTCACCGCCCGGAACGGCAGCGTCGGGTCGACCAGCCGGATCATCGCCTCGACCAGCTCGCCGCCCTGGTTGACCTCGGCCACCATCCGGTCGGCGCCGTAGCGGTGGAACATCTCCACCGCCCGCTCGGCCCAGCCCCGCGGCGACAGCCCCCGGACGCTCGCGTCCGCAATCACCTCCGCCGTCCAGCGGTGCGGATCCCCGTCGCGGACCACCCCTGCCACCACGATGCCGCAGGCGTCCGACGACGGCCCGCTCGTCACCGGCGGATCGACCGCCACCACGATCCTGTCGGGCTCCGGCAGCCGCCGCGCCCGCGCCGCCACCAGCATCTCCCAGTTCCAGAGCGCACCCTCGGCATCGAGCACGAACTCGCCGTCGAGCTCCTCCCGCCCCTGCCGCGTGCCGCCGTACTTGGCGAGCACCCTGTCGATGAACCCCGCGGCCAGGTTCGCCCGGTTCGCCACCGTCGGCGCCCGCGTCACTGCCGTCCGCGCCGCCTCGACCAGCTCGACCAGCAGCGGGACGTTCTTCGGCGTCGTCGTCACCACCACCCGCGGCCGCGCCCCGAGCCGCAGCGCGAACTGCAGGTTGTCCCAGGCCGGCCGGCCCTTCGGCCATTTCCCGAGCTCGTCGCACCAGGCGCAGTCGAACTGCGGCCCGCGCAGGCTCTCGGGATCGCTGGCCGAGAAGACCTGCGCCACCGCCCCGTTCGGCCATTCGAGCCGCCGGCGCGACGCCTGCCACTCCGGCTTCCGGTCGGGGGGCGTGCAGGCGAGGATGCCCGACTGCCCGAAGATCATCACCTCGCGGGCCTCGTCCAGGCTCTCGCCGACCAGGGCGACCCGGGAGCATGCCCCCGGGTCGCCCGGCTTGCCGCCTTCGACCTGCGCGCGGATCCATTCCGCACCCGCGCGCGTCTTGCCCGCCCCCCGGCCGCCCAGGATGACCCAGGTCGTCCAGTCTCCCGCAGGGGGCAGCTGATGCCCGATCGCCCAATGCTCGAAAAGCCAGGGCAAGGACATCAGGGCATTCGGACTCAACGCCCCGAGGAGCCTCTCGAGCTCACCTTGCGGCAGCCCAAGAACCAAGTCTTTGAACGACTTCCACACGTGCGGCGTCGAGATCGAGCTGAACGCCCGATCCGCCCCCTGACCTGCTTCGTTTGACAAGACTTGCCTCGGCATCGAAGACGGTCTGCAGGACCTTCCGATGCCCCTCGAGCAACCGCTCGGTCTTGGCATCGGCGATGTCCTCGCCGACCGTATCCGCTTTCAGTTTCGCGATCCGTCCGAGCAATGCCACGGACAGATCACGGTACAGCTCAAGCGTGCGTCCCAGCCTGTCGCTGTCCGCCGCCGTCTCCGAAGCTGAAATATTCATCTGTGATGTTTGCCCTGGCTGCTCCGCCCGGGCAGAAACGCGAACGGCGGGCCCGGAGGCCCGCCGACTCACTTCTTCCAGCTTGCCCAGTTCTATACCTAAGGGCGAGCGCAAAGTCAATCGAAAAAATCTAGGGTTGTGCAGCCGCCCGCGGCATCGGCCCCTCGACCTCGCCCGGCGTCCCCTCCACGTCGGGCCCCGGCTGTGCCGCCGCCCCGCCGTCGCCGGCCGGCGCGGCCGCCTGCGCCGCCTTCTGCGCCTCGAGCCGCCGCCAGGCGGCGACGTTCTGGTTGTGCGCCTCGAGCGTGCTCGCGAAGGCGTGCCCGCCCGTCCCGTCCGCCACGAAGTAGAGATCGTCCCCGACCGTCGGGTTCGCCGCCGCCTCGATCGCCGCCTTGCCGGGGTTGGCGATCGGCGTCGGCGGCAGGCCCGCGATCATGTAGGTGTTGTAGGGCGTCGCCGTCGCCAGCTCGCTCGCCCGGATCCCGCGCCCGAGCGCCCCCTCGCCCTTGGTCAGCCCGTAGATCACCGCGGGGTCGGTCTGCAGCTTCATCCCCTTCTTCAGCCGATTCACGAAGACCTCGGCGACCCGCGGCCGCTCCTCGGGAACCCCGGTCTCCTTCTCGACGATCGAGGCGAGCGTCAGCAGCTCCTGCGGCGAGCGCAGCGGCAGCCCGTCCGCCCGCCCCGCCCAGGCGGCGGCGAGGATCTCCTCCTGCTTCGCCTGCATCCGCGCCAGCACGTCGGCGCGCGCGTCCCCGCGCTGGAAGTCGTAGCCCGCCGGCGCCAGGCTCCCCTCGGGCGGCACGGCGGCCACGTCGCCGGTCAGCTCCTCGCGCTCCCTGAGGAGCTCGACGACCTGGAAGCTCGTCAGCCCCTCGGGCACCACGATCTGCCGCACCACGTTGCCGCCCTTGTTGAGCAGCTCGAGGATGTCCTGCATCGAGGCGCCGGCCGGGATCGAGTACTCGCCGAACTTCAGCCCCTCGTCGAGGTGGGCATAGCGCGCCGCCACCCGGAAGATCGAGGCGTTGCTGATCGCACCCGCCTGCACCAGCTTGTCCGCAACGCCGCCCAGCGCCTCGCCGCGCTCGACCTCGAAGTCGAGCGGCGCCGTCAGCGGCCCGGGGTTGCGGTACTGGGTCTTCACCCAGGTCACCGCGCCGAACAGCACCACCAGCCCCAGAATCAGGAGCGTCAGCGCATTCGCCGCCACATGCCGCATCATCGCCCGGGGCCTACTCGGGCCGCCGCAGCACCAGCGAGGCGTTGGTTCCGCCGAAGCCGAACGAGTTCGACAGCGCCACGTCGATCCGGCGCTTCACCGCCTTCAGCGGCGCGAGGTCGATCGCCGTCGCCACCGAGGGGTTCTCCAGGTTGATCGTCGGCGGCGCCACCTGGTCGCGCAGCGCCAGCACGCAGAAGATCGCCTCGATCGCCCCCGCCGCCCCGAGCAGGTGCCCGGTCGCCGACTTGGTCGAGGACATCGTCACCTTGGCCGCATGGCTGCCCAGGAGCCGCGTGACGGCCCCGAGCTCGATCTCGTCCCCGACCGGCGTCGAGGTCCCGTGCGCATTCACGTAGTCGATCGCCTCCGGCGTCATGCCGGCGTCCGCCAGGGCCGCCTGCATCGCCCGATACCCGCCGTCGCCGTCCGGCGCCGGCGAGGTGATGTGGTAGGCGTCCCCCGACATGCCGTAGCCGACGACCTCGGCATGGATCCGGGCGCCCCGCGCGCGGGCGTGCTCGAGCTCCTCCAGCACCACGACCCCCGCGCCCTCGCCCATCACGAAGCCGTCGCGGTCCTTGTCGTAGGGCCGGCTCGCCCGCGTTGGTTCCTCGTTGAAGCCGGTCGACAGCGCCTTGCAGGCGTTGAACCCGGCGATGCCGAGCTCGCAGATCGCCGCCTCGGCCCCGCCCGCCACCATCACCTCGGCGTCGCCGTGCTGGATCATCCGCGTCCCGTCGCCGATCGCATGCGCGCCCGTCGAGCAGGCGGTGACGACCGAATGGTTCGGCCCCTTGAACCCGTAGCGGATCGACACCTGCCCCGAGGCGAGGTTGATCAGGCTGCCCGGGATGAAGAACGGCGACACCCGCCGCGGCCCCTTCTCCTTCAGCACGATCGCGGTCTCGGCGATCGTCGCGAGCCCCCCGATCCCCGACCCGAGGATCACGCCCGTCCGCAGCCGGTCCGCCTCGTCCTCGGGCTTCCAGCCGGCATCGGTCAGCGCCATCTCGGCCGCCGCCAGCGCGAACAGGATGAACTCGTCGATCTTGCGCTGGTCCTTCGGCGCCACCCAGGCGTCGGGGTCGAAGGTCCCGTCCGACCCGTCGCCGTAGGGCACCTCGCAGGCGATGTGGCTCGCCAGGTGCGAGGCGTCGAACTTGCTGATCTTCCCCGCCCCGGACTCGCCGGCGACCAGCCGCCTCCAGGTCTCCTCGACCCCGCAGGCGAGCGGAGAAACCATGCCCAGTCCGGTGATCACCACACGCCGCATCGGCACCGCATCCCCTCGCCCGAAGTCACCCCGTTTAGACCGAAAGCCGCCCCCCCGACAAGCCGCGTTCACCCCGCCGCGGCGGCCGCCCGACGCCCCCGCATCTGCCCGCGAGCCCTCCGCCCATCGGGCGCCGGCCGACAATGGCTTTCATACGGCCTTGAAACCTGGAGAGCAGTCGGTTTTCCGGCAACAGCCGGAAAACAAGCAAGGAAACGATGCGCGCACCTGCGCGCACCTCTTCGCCGCAACTGCGGCGCGCGCCGGCCGGCGAAATCCCTGCCGCCCGGTCCGAGCCCGGCCCCACGAAAAAGCCCGCCGGCGAACCGGCGGGCCAGCCCTCGTTCCCGAGGAAACCCTCAGGCGTTGGCGTGCGCCTCGATGAACTTCACCGCATCGCCGTAGGTCTGGATCGTCTCGGCGGCATCGTCGGGGATCTCGATGCCGAACTCCTCCTCGAACGCCATCACCAGCTCGACGGTGTCGAGGCTGTCGGCGCCGAGGTCGTCGATGAAGGAGGCGCTCTCGGTGACCTTCGACTCGTCGACGCTCAGGTGCTCGACCACGATCTTTTTCACGCGCTCTGCGATATCGCTCATCTCTTCTTCCTCTGTGTGGTCCGGTTCCTGTCGGCGCCCGGCCTCGTCCCGACTGGCCGTTGCGGCCGGTTCTTCACTCACCGAGTACAGGCCCGGGCGGCGGATCGGCAACCCCCCGGGAGCGACTTTCGCGGGCTATAGCACAACCTCCGCCGCCCGCAAATGCTATCACGCCATGCCCGTCGCCGGGGTTCCCGCCGCCCGCCCGGCCCGACCCGCCGCCGGCCCCGGCCCCCGGCCGCTCGGCGCGGCCGCCGCCGGACGTCCGACCGGTCCGTCCGCCCGGCCCGCCGACCCGACCCGCGGCGACGCGCGCTGCCCGGCCGATTAACCCCATGCTGCAAAGGCATATTCCCGGCGCCGCCCGCAGACGCTACCCTCGTGATCGGGGGCGCCTGGCCGTCAACCATACCTTGCCCGACCTCAGATCATCGCCATCCCGCCGTTCACGTGCAGCGTCTGCCCGGTGACATAGGCCGCCTCCGCCGAGGCCAGGTAGACGGCCGCCGCCGCGATCTCGTCCGCCGTCCCCATCCGCCCGGCGGGGATCTGCGCGTCGATCCGCGCCTTCTGCTCGTCGCTCAGCTTGTCGGTCATCGCCGTCGCGATGAACCCCGGCGCGATGACGTTGACGGTGATCCCGCGGCTCGCCACCTCCTGCGCCAGCGACTTCGACATCCCGATGACCCCGGCCTTGCTCGCCGCATAGTTCCCCTGGCCCGGGTTGCCGGTGACGCCGACGATCGAGCTCACGCTGACGATCCGCCCCCAGCGCGCCTTCATCATCCCCCTGAGGACGCCGCGCGACAGCCGCATCACGCTCGTCAGGTTCACCGCGATCACCGCGTCCCAGTCGGCGTCCGACATCCGCATGAAGAGCTGGTCCCGGGTGATCCCGGCGTTGTTGACCAGGATGTCGACCTGCCCCATCGCCGCCGCCGCCGCCTTCGGCAGCCCCTCGACCGCCGCCCCATCGCTCAGGTCGCAGGGCACCACGTGCGCCCGCTCGCCGAACTCGTCGGCCAGCGCCTCGAGCGGCCCGACCCGCGTTCCCGACAGCGCCACCGCCGCCCCCTGCGCATGCAGCGCCCGGGCGATCGCCCCGCCGATCCCGCCCGAGGCGCCGGTCACCAGCGCCGCCTTCCCCGAAAGGTCGAACATCTATCCCTCCGCCGCCAGCGCCCGCACGTCCTCGGGCGTCCCGACCGCCTTCGCGGCGATCTCCTTCGCGATCCGCCGGACCATCCCCGACAGCGCCTTGCCGGCGCCGACCTCGACGGTCTCGACGACCCCGTTGCCGGCCATCCAGAGCACGCTCTCGCGCCAGCGCACCCGGCCCGTCACCTGCTCGACCAAGAGCCGCCGGATCTCCTCCGGGTCGGTCACGGCCGCCGCCTTCACGTTGGCGACCAGCGGCACCGCCGGCGCCGCGATCTCGACCTCGGCCAGCGCCGCCGCCATCCGCTCCGCCGCCGGCTGCATCAGCGCGCAATGGAAGGGCGCGCTCACCGGCAGCATCAGCGCCCGCTTCGCCCCGCGCGCCTTGGCGATCTCCACCGCCCGCTCGACCGCCGCCCGGTTCCCCGACACCACCACCTGCGCCGGGTCGTTGTCGTTGGCCGCCTGGCAGACCTCGCCCCCGGCCGCCTCCGCCGCCACCGCCTCGGCCGCGGCCAGGTCGAGGCCGAGCAGCGCCGCCATCGCGCCGACGCCCACCGGCACCGCCTCCTGCATCGCCGCCCCGCGCAGCCTGAGCATCCGCGCCGTGTCCGCCAGTCCCATCGCCCCGGCCGCGCAGAGCGCCGAATATTCCCCCAGCGAATGCCCGGCGACGAAGGCGGCGTCGCCGACGCCCACGCCCTCGCATTGCAGCGCCCGCATCGCCGCGATCGACGTCGCCATCAGCGCCGGCTGCGCGTTGCGGGTCAGCGTCAGCTCCTCCTGCGGCCCGTCCCAGACCAGCGCCGACAGCTTCTCCCCGAGCGCCTCGTCGACCTCCTCGAACACCCCCGCCGCCGCCGGATAGGCGCGCGCCAGCTCGCGCCCCATGCCGACGACCTGGGCCCCCTGCCCCGGAAACACGAACGCCCGCGCCATCGCTCCCCCCGCCTGTCGTTACGCCCTGACTAGCCGCCGCCCGCGGCCGCCGTCCACCCCTCAGCCGCCCGACCCCGGCATCTTCATCCCCGGCATGTCGTGCGCCGCGCCGCCGGCGCCGCGCGCCTCCACCTCGAACGCGACCTCGACCGACCCCGCCTTCTCGAACACCAGCGTCGCCGCCACGCTCTCCCCCGCCACGAACGGCGCCGCCAGCCCCATGAACATCACGTGCGCCCCGCCCGGCTCGAGCTTCACCGTCGCCCCGGGCGGGATCTCGATCCCCGCCACCTCGCGCATCCGCGAGACCCCTCCCGCATCGGTCTCGCTCACGTGCAGCCCCACCTCGGGAAAGTCGGCCTTCACCGCCACCAGCCTGTCCGCCGCGCTCCCCGCGTTGCTCACCGTCAGGTAGCCGGCCGCCGTCTGCGCGCGCGCCGCGGTCGCCGGCGCACGCACGTCGGCGATGACGAGATCGCCCAGCCGGTATTCCTGCGCCCCGGCCGCCGCGGCCAACCCGACCGCCGCCAGCAGCAACGCCGCCGTCACCGCGACCCGCATCCGCATCCTCCCCTGCCCGAGCCCCGCCTTAAACCCCGCGCCGCCCGCGCTTGCAATCCCGCCGCGAAGCTGTAAAAGCCCGCGGGTCCCTCCAGACGATTCTCACGCGCTGCCTCTCGTACGGAGCCGGAGGGAGACAGGCTCCCGTTTTGAAGCGCGCCGCAAGACAGGAAACCGGATGGCGCTCTACGAGCACGTCTTCATCGCGCGTCAGGATCTCTCCAACGCGCAGGCCGAGGGGCTGATCGAGCACTTCGGCCAGGTCCTCAAGGACAACGGCGGGTCCATCGCAGGCACCGAATACTGGGGCCTCAAGACCATGGCCTACAAGATCAACAAGAACCGCAAGGGCCACTACGGCTACATCCGCTCCGACAGCCCCGCGCCGGCGGTGCAGGAGATGGAGCGGCTGATGCGCATCCACGAGGACGTCATGCGCGTCCTGACCGTCAAGGTCGACGCCCACGAGGAAGGCCCCTCGGCCGTGCTGCAGAGCCGCAGCCAGCGCGACGACCGCGGCGACCGCGACCGTGGCGACCGCGGCGACCGCGACCGCGGCCCCCGCCGCCCGCGCCGCGAAGACGAGAATTGAGGTAAGCCATGGCCCAGCGCCCCTTCTTCCGCCGCCGCAAGTCCTGCCCCTTCTCCGGCGCCAACGCGCCGCGGATCGACTACAAGGACGTGAAGCTGCTGCAGCGCTACATCTCCGAGCGCGGCAAGATCGTGCCCTCGCGCATCACCGCCGTCTCGTCCAAGAAGCAGCGCGAGCTCGCGCGCGCCATCAAGCGCTCGCGCTTCCTCGCCCTCCTGCCCTACGCCGTGAGGTAGCCCATGCAGGTCGTTCTCCTCGAGCGCGTCGCCAAGCTCGGCCAGATGGGCGAGGTCGTGTCCGTCAAGGACGGCTACGCCCGCAACTTCCTCCTGCCGCAGGGCAAGGCCTTGCGCGCCACCGAAGGCAACCTCAAGCGGTTCGAGACCGACCGCGCCCAGCTCGAGGCGCGCAACCTCGAGCTCAAGAAGGAAGCCGACAAGGTCGCGGCGAAGCTCGAAGGCCAGGCCTTCGTCGTGATCCGCTCCGCCTCCGACGGCGGCGCGCTCTACGGCTCGGTCACGACCCGCGACATCGCCGACGCCGCGACGGCCGGCGGCTTCAGCCTCGACCGCCGCCAGGTCGTCCTCGACCAGCCGATCAAGGCCCTCGGCCTGCACCCGGTCGCGGTCGTCCTCCACCCCGAGGTCGAGGCGACGATCAGCGTCAACGTCGCCCGCTCCCAGGAGGAAGCCGAGCTGCAGGCCTCCGGCAAGACCATCCAGGAGCTGCAGGCCGAAGCCGAAGCCGCCGCCGAGTTCGACATCCAGGAGCTCTTCGACGACATCGGCAGCGCCGCCGACGAGTCGGGCCCGCTCCCGACCCGCTGACGGCCCTCCGCCGCCCACCCCGAAGGCCCCGCCGCCCCGCGCCGGGGCCTTCCTCATGCCTCCACCGCCCTCCACCTCCGGCCCGAGCCCAATCCGGTTTTCATACGGCCTTGAAACCTGGAGAGCAGTCGGTTTTCCGGCAACAGCCGGAAAACAAGCAAAGGGACTCGCGCGCACCGCGCGCACGACTTCGCCGCAACTGCGGCGCGCGCCGGTCTCCGCCCCCCTGACGCCAGATCGGGGAAACCCCGTAGGCACGCATACGGATTTCCCGTGACGGCAGACCGGTTCGACCGGCCAAGGACGAAGCCAACCGCGAGAAGCACCGCCTCCCGCTCGCCTTCGGCGACCGCGTCTTCGAAGACATCGGCCACCTCGTCCTCCCTTCGGTCCGCGAGATCGACGGCGAGGAGCGCTTCGAGGTGATCGGCCTCGTCGATGGCCGGCTGCACACGGCGATCTTCGTCTGGCGCTTCATCTCCGTTCGAAGGAGCAACCGCGGTGGAGAAAGAGCCCATCGCCCTGGCCGCTGACCCGGCCGACCCCGAGGATTTCGACGTCACGGACCGCGGCCAGCGCCCTCGCCTGATCCGCCGCACCGGCCTCGGCCTGTCGCAGGCCGAATTCGCCCGGCGGTTCCACGTCCCGGTCGGCACGCTGCGCGACCGGGAGCAAGCCCGCGTGCTCCCCCCCGATTGCCGCCGCCCCCGACATCGTCGCCGCCGCCGTGGCCTGATCCCGGCCGCCTGCCCCCCGCTCACCCCATCGCCCGCCGCGTTCCCCCGGCCCGCGCCCGGGTCCGCCGGTCGGCGAACCAGGTGACGACCGCGATTGCCACCCACGACCCGTGGAAGGCGACACCGGCCAGCACCACGACCAGCCCCGGGATCGGTCCCACCGCCGCCCGGTCGAGGAACGTGTGCCAGTTCCCCGCCGGCACCGGGTGGATCGCGAGCTTGCCGTAGTAGGCGAGCGCCTGGATCGCCAGGATATAGGCGTAGTTCGACCTGAGCCGCCGCCCGATCGCCCGCCAGTAGCCGACATGGAAATCCGGGCGCAGGTAGTCGTCGGCCAGCAGCCGGTTCCACTTCCCGTCGAGCGTCACCCCCTCGCCGCGCAGCATCGGGACATAGACGGCGGTCTCCATCAGCCGGCAGCGCGCCCGCCAGACGCTGAAATAGCGGTACCGCCGCGACTCGAGCAGCAGGAACACCGCGACCAGCAGCCCGACCACGATCAGCGGCAAAGGCGAGGCGTCGGGCCCGCTGAAGGTCAGCGACATCGCGAGCCCGGTCGTCACCACCGCCCAGTTCGTCGTCTGGTCGAGCCGCGTCCGCCAGACCGTCGAGCGATAGACCTCGCCGCGGTAGAGATGCGCCAGCGCCCCGAGCTCGGCGATGTCGAACCGCGTCTTGACTGCCGGCCCGCCGCCCGCCTGCTCCTCCATCGCGCCCTCCCCGGCCGATCCGCCGGCGTGAGGATAGCGCGCCCGCGGCGAGCCGTCATCGGCGGACGGGCCGCCTACTCCGCGATCACCTTCTCCGGCACCGCCTCGAACGGCGCGGCGCGCGCCACCGGGCCTGCCGCCAGCCCGTGCGTCCCCGGCATGATCTCGAACCGCGGGTCGAAGTCGACCATCGTCGCCGCCAGCTGCGCCAGCACCCCGACGTCGCCCGCGACCTTCGCCGTCCCGTCGGCGATCTGCGCCTCGAGCGTCTTCGCCCCCATCATCGTCTGCTCGAGGTCCGCGCGATTGATCGTCAGCGTCAGGTCCGGGCTCGAGGCCTGGAAGCCCGCGATGTTGGTCAGCGTCGCGTTCTCCATCTCGACGATGAACTTCTCGCCGTTGTCCGGCGTGACGAGGTTGATCGTGAACCGCAGCCCCTCGGCCTGCCGGCTGTCCATCCGGATCCCGAGGAAGTTGAGGAACAGCTCGGTCGACATCGCCCGGATCACGTCCGGGCTCGACGAGCTCGCCATCTCCCCCTGCGGGATGCCGGTCCTGAGCTCGTAGGCCCCCGACAGGAAGCTGTTGCGAAGCCCCGGGTTCTCCTGCTGGTAGCCGAGCTGCTCGAAGATGTCGGCGAGCAGTTCCCGCGCCGCGCCGTTCCCCGGCTCCGCCTGCACCAGCTTGTTCACGATCTCGACCGCCAGCAGGTAGTCCCCGGCGTCGTGCAGCTCCCGCCCGCGCGCGAGGATCCGCTCGCCGCCCCCCATCATCTCGACATAGAGCGGCGCCGAATCCTCCGGCGACAGCGGGATCAGCGTCGCCGGGTTGCAGTCCCAGAACCCCAGGTAGCGCTGGATGACGCCGCGCGAATTATGCTCGGGCGACCCGTGATATCCGCGGCAGTCCCACTTCGCCTGCAGCCCCTTCGGCACCTGGTAGACGTTGTGGATCTGGTTGATCGTCACGCCCTGGTTGGCGAAGTGCAGCACCTGGTTGTTCATGTTGGCATAGAGGTCGCGCTGCCCGCGCAGGATCTCCTGGATCCGGTCGTTCCCCCAGCGCGGCCAGTGGTGCGAGGCGAACATCACCTCCGCCTCCAGCCCGAAGCGGTAGAGCGCGTCGGCGATGTACTTCGACCAGGCCAGCGGATCGCGCACCTGCGCGCCCCTTAGCGTGTAGATGTTATGCAGGCTGGCGATGACGTTCTCCGCCATCCACAGCGCCTTCATCGACGGGATGTACGTGTTCATCTCCCGCGGCGCCTCGGTGTTCGGCGTGTTCTGGAACACCATCTCCACCCCGTCGACCTCGAAGGCCTCGATCGGCTCGCCGACCAGCCGCGTCGGCGCGATCAGCCCGGTCGCCCCCGCCGAGACCCGCGGCCCCAGCCCCTGCCCGACATAGCCGTGCGGCGCCGCCGGCAAGAGCAGCCCGTACTGGTAGAACAGCCGCCGGTTCATCGCGTTGCCGGCGTAGACGTTCTCCGACACGGTGAAGTCCATGAAGTCGATCGGCGCGATCACCGCGACCCTGCCCGAGCGCACGTCCGCCTCGTCGAGGATGCCGCGCACCCCGCCCCAATGGTCGGCGTGGGTATGCGAATAGACCACCGCCGAGACCGGCAGCCCTTCGCCCTTGTGCGCCTGGAACAGCTGCCACGCCGCCCGTGCCGTCTCGCCCGACACCAGCGGATCGAACACGATCCAGCCGGTCTTCCCGCGCACGAAGCTGATCTGCGACAGGTCGAACCCGCGCACCTGGTAGATGCCGGGGATGACCTCGTAGAGCCCGTAGTTGTTGTTGAGCCGCCCGATCCGGTGCAGCGACGGATGGATCGAGTCGAACTCCGCCTCCTGGTCGAGAAACTGGAAGCTCGCCATGTCCCAGGCGTCGTGCCCGGCGTCGGCCGCGATCGTCATCTCGCCCATCGCCGCGATCAGCCCGCGCTTCTGCTCGTCGAAGTCGCGGACGTCGTCGAAGGGCAGCGCGCCTTTCGCCGCCTTCAGCACCGCGATCGTGTGCTCCGACGGCGCCTTGCCCTGCGGATGGAAATGCCCCGGCAGCGGCGCCGCCGGCTGCGCCCGCACCGCGCCCCTCTCGCCCAGGAGCTCCCCGCTGACCGCGAAGGCCGCTCCCGCCGCCGACACCGTCCCGAGAAACCCGCGCCGCGTCGTCATCCCCATCTCCCCTTTTTTGCCCGCAGGCAGGTCCGCCACGGCTCATACGGCCCCGCCGCATCGGGCGGAAGGGACCGCGCGGCAGCCGGCCGCCCGGCACAACGGCTCACCCGCAGCCGCGCCTTCCCGTCTACCCTGCTTCTTTCTCCCTCTCCTATCGGGCAGGTTCCCCCTCGCCCCATGCTTGGGGCGAGGGGGGAAGGGGGGAGTGGGGTTGGCGCGCGCAAAGGCGCGCAGGGGCCCCGCGCGCGTCTCGCGCGTGGGGAGAACGCCTCCGGAGCGCAAAGGCGCTCCGACGATGCCCCCCGACCGTCCCCGATATCCACCTTTTCCACAGGCGAAAGCCCGCGCGCCGACCGGCCGCAGCCGCTATAAGGGCTGAGGGCAGGAGAACACGTATGGCGGACGGAACCACCGCGGCGCTCGACGCCGAGCCGCAGGCGCTACCCCACAACATCGAGGCCGAGCAGGCGCTCCTGGGCGCCCTCCTCGTCAACAACGACGTGTTCGACCGCGTCGCCTCGATCGTGCAGGCCGCCCACTTCTTCGATCCGGTCCACGCCCGCATCTTCGAGACCGCCGCCGAGCGCATCCGCCGCAACGCCCTCGCGACGCCGGTCACGCTCAAGGCCTTCTTCGAGGACGACGCCGGCCTGAAGGAGCTCGGCGGCCCCGCCTATCTGGTCCGCCTCGCCGGCGCCGCCATCTCGCTCTTCGCCGCCCGCGACTACGCCCAGCTCGTCTACGACCTCGCGATCCGGCGCGAGCTGATCCTCATCGGCCAGGACATCGCCCAGAAGGCCGCCCGCGTCGAGGTCGACAGCGAGGCCAGGGACCAGATCGTCGAGGCCGAGCAGGCGCTCTACCAGCTCGGCGAGCAGGGCAAGGTCGACCGCGGCTTCCAGACCTTCCGCCGCGCCGTCATCGACGCCGTCAAGGTCGCCTCCGCCGCCTACGAGCGCGACGGCGGCCTCGCCGGCCTCTCGACCGGCCTCGTCGACCTCGACAACCGTTTGGGCGGCCTGCACCCCTCCGACCTCCTGATCCTCGCCGGCCGCCCCTCGATGGGGAAGACCTCCCTCGCCACCAACATCGCCTTCAACATCGCGAAGGCCTGGCGCAAGGGCACCCGCCCCGACGGCAGCGAAGGCACCATCGACGGCGGCGTCGTCGGCTTCTTCAGCCTCGAGATGTCCGCCGAGCAGCTCGCCGCCCGCATCCTCTCCGAAGCCTCGCGCGTGCCCTCGCACCAGATCCGCCACGGCGACATGACCGAGGACGAGATGCGCCGCTTCATCGAGGCCGCCCGCGCCCTGGAGAACTGCCCGCTCTTCATCGACGACACCCCGGCGCTGCCGATCTCCACGATCGCCGCCCGCGCCCGCCGCCTGAAGCGCCAGCACGGCCTCGACCTCATCGTCATCGACTACCTCCAGCTCGCCCGCCCCGCCTCCTCCCGCTCCGAGGGCCGCGTGCAGGAGGTCTCCGAGATCACCCAGGGCCTGAAGGCGATCGCCAAGGAGCTCGAAATCCCCGTCGTCGCCCTCTCCCAGCTCTCCCGCCAGGTCGAGTCCCGCGAGGACAAGCGCCCGCAGCTCTCCGACCTGCGCGAGTCGGGCTCGATCGAGCAGGACGCCGACGTCGTCATGTTCGTCTTCCGCGAGGAATACTACCGCGAGCGCGAGAAGCCCGGCGACCACGACATCGAGGCGATGGTAAAGTGGAAGGACGCCATGTCCGCCCTGCACGGCAAGGCCGAGGTCATCATCGGCAAGCAGCGCCACGGCCCCATCGGCACGGTGGATCTTGCCTTCGAGGGCGAGTTCACCCGCTTCTCCAACCTGATCCAGCCGTATCAGGCGGGCGGCGACTTCGGTTGAGAGGCCGCCCGCGGCCCCCGCACCGGGAAGAAGCCCCGAAGGCATTCATACAGGTTAGCTAACCTGGAGAGCAGTCGGTTTTCCGGCAACAGCCGGAAAACAGGCAAGGAGAATCGCGCGCACCGCGCGCACAAGATCGCCGCGCACCGCGGCGCGCGCCGACCGCCCCACCCGCTCCGGTCCGGAGCACACCCGTCCCGGAACCCCCGCCCCCTACCCCGCGTATCCCTCCCGAAAACCCACCGGGAGGCCCCGAGATGCCCGAAGACCGCATGACCGACGCCGAAGCCGTCGACACCATCTGGAAGCGCGCCGGGGAAATCGACTTCTGCATGTTCGTCACCTGGGACGGCGAGCGCCAGCGCGCCCGCCCGATGTCCGCCCGCCCCCGCCGCGACGAGCACCGCATCTACTTCCTCGCCGACGCGAACGGCCGGAAGGACGACCAGCTCGCCCGCTTCCCCAAGGTCACCCTCGCCTTCGCCGACAACGCGGCCCACGACTACATCGCGATCACCGGCGCCGCGACCGTCTCGGAAGACCGCGCGAAAATCCGCGACCTCTGGACCGGCACCGACCGCGCCTGGTGGGACGACGCCGACGACCCCGCCATCCGCCTCATCGCGGTCACCCCCGAGGACGCCGAGCTCTGGCAGGGCCCGCACGGCATCCTCGCCACGGCCAAGCTCGTCGCCGCCGCCGCCACCGGCGCCACGTCCGACTTCGGCGAAAACGTCAAGGTCGACCACCTCTGATATGAAGCCCCGCGGCGCCACCGCGCGCCGCACCCCCCTCCCCCCGCAACACCCCGGAATCTCTGGCATCATCCGCGGCCAACCGACTCACCGGAGCCCCGCGATGCCCGACCCCCTCCGCCAGATCCCGCTCGCCCGGATCGAGGCCGAAGCCCTGACACGCGACCGCACCCGCCACGACGAGGCCGCCCTGACCGAGCTCGCCCTCTCGATCGCCACCCACGGCCTGCGCATGCCGATCGAGGTCTTCGAGCTCGCCGACACCAACCCGGTCCGCTACGGCCTCATCTCCGGCTTCCGCCGCCTCGCCGCCGTCCGCTCCCTCGCCGAATCCGCCCGCGACAAGTCCCGCTTCGCCACCATCCCCGCCTTCGTCCGCCCCCTCGCCTCCGCCGACGAGGCCTACGTCCAGATGGTCGAGGAAAACGCCATCCGGTCAGGCATCTCCCCCTGGGAGCAGGCGACGGTCGCCCTCAACGCCGCCCGCGCCGGCGCCTACCCCAACGCCGAGGCCGCCATAACCGCCCTCTACGCCAGCCTCAGCCGCCACAAGCGCACCCGCATCCGCGCCACCGCCACCCTCGCCGAGGAGCTCGCCGGCCACCTGACCTTCCCCGAATACCTCTCCGAGACCCGCCTCATGCGCCTCGCCCCGCTGATCCCGCGCGGCTTCGGCGACCTCCTCCGCGCCATCCTCAAGGACGCCGACCCCGCCTCCCCCGAAGACGAATGGCGCGCCCTCCTCCCGGCCCTCGCCGAGGCCGAGCGCCCGGACGCGCCCGACGTCCTCGCCCGCCCCGGCCGCCCCCGCCGCGTCCTGAACCTGCGCTCCCGCGGCCTGACCATCCGCCGCGAGCTCACCCGCACCGGCTGGTGCATCCACTTCAGCGGCCGCGACGCCACCAGCACGCTGCTCGAATCCGTCATCGACGAGATCGAACGCCAGTTCTCCCCACCCGACCCCACCGAGCCCAGCAAGCACAAGCCCCGCCGCTGACCCCCGAGCCGCGGCCCCGCCGGCCGCGGCTAGACCCCGCCCATCAGCACGTCGACAGCCCGCGTCACCGCATCCCCCTGCCCCGCGACGCTCCCGACCCGCTGCAGCCCCGCCCGCCGCACCGCCCCGATCAGCCGCGTCGCCAGCACCAGCCGCCGCCCGCCATGCTCGATCTCGGGATTGAGCCACCGCACCGCCGGATAGTCCGCCAGCAGCGGAATCACCACGACCGCGGGGTCCGGCGGCAGCAGCTCGCTCTCGACCACCACCATCAGCACGCCGCGATAGTCGGCGACGTCGAACCGCCTCAGCCCTTCCACGAGCCCCCGCCCGGCCCCGCCAAAATGTCAGCCAGCGGATGCCCGTTCCGCGCATGCCACTCCGCCTGCGCCGCGAACGCCTCGGCATTCTCCTCGACCCACCGCCGCCGCCGCGCCTCCCGCACCGCCTGCCGCAGTGCGTCATCCGCCACCGCCGATACGTTCACCCCGAGCTCCCGCGCCGCATCGAGCGCCGCCGCATCCAGCGTGACCGACGTCTTCCGCTTCACCGCCCCGCTCATCCACGCCCTCGCCGTCGACATACCGCCAGACTATACCGCCACCCGATCTCACTCAAGCATCCGGCAGCACCCCCGTCAGAAAGCAGCAAGACCGCTGCCGCACCGTCGGTGACGTGCGCCACGAAATGTGGCGCAGGCCCCGTTTCACCTTATTTAGACCCTATTTTGCAAATATATTTCGAAATATACTTCACGCGACGGTGCCATGCGCGCCCCGATTCTTGCCCCGCCGCGCATTGAGTTGGGCCCGCGCGTCCCCGGTGACCTCGGAAAGCTCCCCGACAGGGCTCCCACGATCCACCGGCAGCCCCCGCCGCCGCTTGACCTCGGCCGCCAGCACCGCCGCCTGGCCTCCCGCGCCGCCTTCGCCCGCACTATCTCGCCGACACCGCCGCACTGATGCCCGGATACTCGCCGGCATCGACGAGCGCCTCGGCGGAGGCGAACGCCGGCTCCGTGAAGATCACGGTCTGCTTGCGGACACCCATGCCACGGCCCCTCGATGGCGGTAGTCCATTCGACTACCACCATACGCGATCCGCGGAGGTCGGATCTCAGCCCACCACTCCGAACACACAGCCGCTTCGCTGCGCCAGCGTCCGAATCTCCGCTTTGTAGTTTATTTCGAAGTCAGCGTGAGTTAGTATTTAGTGGTGCGTACCCATCAAGGATGGCTTGAAATGCACACATTGAAACGAGGCGCGTGTGTCCTCATCGCGCACTTTGCGACAGCCTCCATCGCTCTTGGCCAGGTTGGGGAGGTGATCGGCAATCAACTGGGTCAGGCTGCTCAATCTCTCGGCGGTTACGTTGATGCTCGTGAACAATTGAGATTGGACATTGAGCGGCTCAAATACAAGATAGACCAATGCGGTTCGTGCAACGATAAGCTGCAACT
Source organism: Amaricoccus sp. (assembly GCA_046348975.1). Lineage (GTDB taxonomy): Bacteria > Pseudomonadota > Alphaproteobacteria > Rhodobacterales > Rhodobacteraceae > Amaricoccus. The sequence continues at coordinate 171,316 of JAXMDF010000004.1, forward strand.
TGAGGCGGATTTAGCCAATCTATCGGCTCAAGAGGCCGCGGTGTCACCAGTCTGGAAGCCCAAACATTGGAGGCAATGCACGCTCCGGCCGGGATCAGAAGCTACGATGATATCAAACAAGCCTTAGTGGATTCCTTTGTCTATGGGGGAGGAAATCCGCCCTTCATCCGCGATGAGCCGGAGCCATTGGACGCAGGTAAATCAGACTTGATACAGGCAATCCACTCTACTCCGATTAGCCAAGATCTATACTTCCAGCAAGTCACGCTGCTTACCGATAAATACCAAATTGCTCCATCGTTCTGGCCAATTGGAAAACTTCTTGACCAACAGAACGCGCAAGTCATCCAATGTATTTACAAGCACAACGATTCATTTGTACCGTTTGAGTTTTGGACTGGAGATGTTCCATCAATCGCGCCGGGAATCGTCCTCGGAGACAGCCCCTTTCGGCCGCTCGGACTGACTTCGATCTCAGCCTGCCCCGGCAACTATGCGGGTGCAGTGGCTACACGCCACCGAAATCTGGGAGCCAAGCCGCGAAAGGGATCAGTCTCCGATGCTGAGCACGTCGTGTCAAGGCTGACACCAGTCGATCCAGAAAACATTCTTGAGAACGGAAGTTCAATCGAACGAATTGCCGATCCAGACCTTCGGTCTCTGACAGAACAGGTCGCGGCCGGTGGTTACAGCTTGATTGAGTGCGCATACGTCAAGGATGCAGATCCTCGACCGAACTATCAGTCATTTTGGTACGAGCGCGCGCCGAAAGAGGCTGCCAGGCTTGGAAATAAGGTCAGGGGTGTGGCATATGCGGTCGGAGTGACCGCAATCGACGAATGCCCGTCGTCCTTCCAGGAAGGCACTAAAATTCTTAGCAAGAGCAGAGTTCCCGTGTTCGCGTATCGTCCCCCTCGAAAATGACTCCCGTCATCGGCGTCTGAGATCTGCGATCCAAGCCCAGAGGGGTTTGCTCCGTCGATAGAGCGTTGCAGGCCCCCTTGTACGCGAAACTCCACCAGTTCACCGGCCCTTGTACCTGTCCAGATCCAGACAATGCAGATCCCCCCATGCCCTTCCAGACCGGCTTCCTCATCTTCCCCAACCTCACCCAGCTCGACTTCACCGGCCCCTACGAGGTCCTGAGCCGCCTCGGCACCCCTTCGGCCCCCGACGTCCCCAGCCGCTTCCCCGACGCCCGGACCCACGTCGTCGCGAAGACCCTCGACCCCGTCCCGAGCGACCGCGGCCTGAGCATCCTCCCGACCACCACCTTCGCCAACTGCCCGCCGCTGGACCTCCTCTGCGTCCCGGGCGGCGGCGGCGTCGCCGGCGCCATCGCCGACCCGGAGACGGTCGCCTTCGTCCGCGCCCAGGGCGAGCGCGCCCGCTACGTGACCTCCGTCTGCATGGGCGCCTTCCTCCTCGGCGCCGCCGGCCTGCTGAAGAACCGCCGCGCCACCACCCACTGGGCCTACGTCGACCTCTTGCCCCTCGTCGGCGCCACCCACGCGCCCGGCCGCGTCGTCCGCGACGGCAACCGGATCACCTCGGGCGGCGTGACCGCCGGCATCGACTTCGCCTTCACCGTCATCGCCGAGCTCGCCGGCCCCGAGGTCGCGAAGGCCGTCCAGCTCGGCATCGAGTACGACCCCGCACCCCCCTTCGACTCCGGCACCCCCGCCAAGGCCCCGGCCCCTGCCCTCGCCCTGATGCGCGCCCGCAACGCCCCCGCCCACGCCGCCCTCCGCGCCGCCCTCGACGCCCTCCCGCACCCCCCGGGCAACGGTTGAAATCCGGTTAACGCTCGGGCCTCGAATCGAGCGATTCCAACGGCTTGACCCCCCTGCTCGACCCCGAGCACCCCCCGGGCATTCAGACCGCGACCCGCCCGCCGTCCCGCCCCGCCCGGTCGATCGCATGGATGACCCGCTCGAATTCCAGCGCCTCGGAAAAGTCCGGATACGCCTTCTCCCCGCCCGCGAGCGACCGCAGGAACTCCGCCGCCTCGATCACCTTCAGGTCGTTGAACCCCAGCTGGTGCCCCGGCGCCGGCGTGAACCCCGCATACGGCGGATGCGCCGGCCCGGACAAGATCGTCCGGAACCCCTGCTCCCCCACCGCCCCCTCGTTCACGTAGAGCTTGAGCTCGTTCATCCGCTCCTGCTCGAAGACGATCATCCCCCGGTCCCCATGCACCTCGAACCCCAGCCGGTTCTTCCGCCCCCAGGCCGACCGCGAGCTCGTCAGCACCCCCGACACCCCACCCCGGAACCGCACCAGCGCGCTCGCGATATCCTCGTTCTCGACGGTCCCCCGCCCCGACCCGTCCGCCAACGGCCGCGTCGCATGCACCGTCGCGACGTCCGCCACCAGGCTCTCGATCGGCCCGCACAAACCGTAGGCCAGGCTCACCAGGTGGCACCCCAGATCCCCCAGCGTCCCCAGCCCCGCCTCGCTCAGCCGCGCCCGCCACGTCCACGCCAGCTCCGGATCCGCCTGGTAGTCCTCGTCGACGAACCCGCGGAATTGCACCACCCGCCCGATCGTCCCCGCCGCCACCAGCCGCTGCGCATGCCGGTACGCCGGGTTCCGCAGGTAGTTGTACCCCACCAGCGTCCTGACCCCCGCCCGCGCCGCCGCCTCCGCCATCTCCTCCGCCTCGGGAACCGTCAGCGCCAAGGGCTTCTCGCACCAGACATGCTTCCCCGCCGCGATCGCCCCCAAGGCCATCTCCCGGTGCAGCCGGTTCGGCACCGTGATCGACACCACCTCCACCTCCGGATCCTCGACCAGCTCCCGCCAGTCCGCCACCGCCTTCCCGAACCCGAGCTGCCGCCCCATCGCCGCCGCCCGCTCCGCCGGCGTGTCGCAGACCGCGACCAGCCGCGGCGCCGCCACGTCCCCGAACACCCGCCCGACCGCCGCATACGCCAGCGCATGGCACTTCCCCATGAACCCGGTGCCGATCAGCCCGACGCCAACTCCCGCCATTTTCGACTCCCAATGCCGCGAGGATGTGGAATAGATATTCCAGCGCGCCATGCGCCCGATCCGAACGAGCTGTCAAGGGAAAGCCATGGACCAGCCCATCGCGCCCGAAACCATCGAGGCCCTGTTCGACGCCATCGCCGAACGCGCCGAGGCGATGCCCAAGCGCCTGCGCCAGTGCGCCGACTTCATCGTCCGCAACCCCGACCGCGTCGCCGTCTCGACCGTCGCCGAGCTCGCCGAACTCGCCGACGTCCAGCCCTCGGCGATGATGCGCTTCTGCCAGGATCTCGGCTTCTCGGGCTTCAGCCAGATGCAGCGGCTCTTCCGCGAGGAATACTCCCGGAAATGGCCCGACTACACCACCCGCCTGCAGAACCTGCGCTCCGCCGGCGAGCGCCGCCCCAGCGCCCTCCTCGCCGAGTTCGTCGAGGCCGGCCGCGCCTCCCTCGAGAACCTGATGACGACGATCGACACGGAAATGCTGGAAAGAGCCGTGGACGTGCTGGCCGCCGCCCCGATGATCCACCTCATCGGCTACCGCCGCTCCTTCCCGATCGCGAGCTACCTCGCCTACGCGCTCGAAAAGATGGCCGTGCCCTGCGTGCTCCACACCGGCGTCGGCCAGCTGCCGACCGGGCACGCGCTGCGCCCCCGCGACGCCGTCCTCGCGATCACCTTCGCCCCCTACAGCGCCGAGACCATCGCCTTCGCCGAGGCGGCCCGCGCCGGCGGCCACCCGGTCGTCGCCATCACCGACAGCCTGTCGAACCCGCTGCAGCGGCTGCGCGTCCTGCCGCTCCTCGTCTCCGAGGTCGACGTCGGCGCCTTCCGCGCCCTCTCCGCCACCTTCGCCCTCGCCATCTCGCTCGCCGTCGCCCTCGGCGCGCGACGCGAGGGGGCCGACGATTTTGCTGTTCCCTAGACGGAATATTTATTCTATTTTTCCCATCAGGCGGAGGCGCGGCGAGTCGCGCACGAGGGGGAGGAAGGCGATGCCGAAGCTCGACGTGATCACCATCGGCCGCTCGTCGGTCGACCTCTACGGCGGCCAGGTCGGCGGCCGGCTGGAGGACATGGCGAGCTTCCAGAAGTACATCGGCGGCTCGCCGACCAACATGGCCGCCGGCACCGCCCGCCTCGGGCTGAAGTCCGGCCTCATCACCCGCGTCGGCGACGAGCACATGGGCCGCTTCATCCGCGAGACCCTCGCCGCCGAGGGCGTCGACGTCCGCGGCGTCGTCACCGATCCCGACCGCCTCACCGCGCTGGTCATCCTCGGCATCCGCGACCAGCACGAATTCCCGATGATCTTCTTCCGCGAGAACTGCGCCGACATGGCGCTCTGCGAGGACGACATCGACCCCGCGTTCATCGCCGACTCGCGCTCGGTGGTCGTCACCGGCACCCACCTGTCGAACCCGAAGACCGAGGCCGCCGTCCTCAAGGCGCTGCGGCTCGCCCGCGAGAACGGCGCCCGCACCGCCCTCGACATCGACTACCGCCCGAACCTCTGGGGCCTCGCCGGCCACGCCGAGGGCTTCAGCCGCTTCGTCGAGAGCGCCGAGGTCACGGCGAAGCTGCAGTCGACGCTGCACCTCTTCGACCTCATCGTCGGCACCGAGGAGGAGTTCCACATCGCCGGCGGCTCCACCGACACCCTCGCCGCCCTGCGCGCCGTCCGCGCCGTCTCCGACGCGACGCTGATCTGCAAGCGCGGCGCCGCGGGCGCCGTCGCCTTCGAGGGCGAGATCCCGTTCAGCCTCGACGAGGGCCAGACCGGCCCCGGCTTCCCGATCGAGGTCTTCAACGTCCTCGGCGCCGGCGACGGCTTCATGTCGGGCCTGCTGACCGGCTGGCTGACCGACCAGGACTGGCCGACGGCGCTCATGTACGCCAACGCCTGCGGCGCCTTCGCGGTCTCGCGCCACGGCTGCACCCCGGCCTACCCGTCCTGGGTCGAACTGCAGTTCTTCCTCGACCGCGGCGTCAGGACCCGCGCCCTGCGCAAGGACGCCGAGCTCGAGCAGCTGCACTGGTCGACCAACCGCCTGCACGACTGGCCCTCGATGCACGTCTTCGCCTTCGACCACCGGATGCAGCTCGAAGCGATCGCCGACGAGCTCGGCCAGCCGCACGACAAGATCGGCGCCTTCAAGCAGCTCTGCCTCGAAGCCGCCCGCAAGGTCGCCGACGGGCGCAAGGGCTACGGCATCCTCTGCGACGGCCGCCTCGGCCGCGACGCGCTCTACGCCGCCGCCGGCTCCGGCCTCTGGATCGGCCGCCCGGTCGAGCTCCCCGGCAGCCGCCCGCTGCGCCTCGAAGCCGACATCGAGCCCGACTACGGCTCGGCGCTGGCCGAATGGCCGCTCGAGCACGTCGTGAAGGTGCTCTGCTTCTACCATCCCGACGACAGCGCCGAGCTCCGCGCCGAGCAGGAGGCGACCGTGAAACGCCTCTTCCGCGCCACCCGCGCCAACCGGCTCGAGTTCCTGCTCGAGATCATCCCGTCCAAGGTCGCGCCCGTCACCGACACCACCTCGGCCGAGATCATCCAGCGCTTCTACGACATCGGCGTCTATCCCGACTGGTGGAAGCTCGAGCCGATGCAGACCGACGCCGCCTGGGCGAACGCCGTCGACGCCATCACCCGCAACGACAGCCACACCCGCGGCATCGTCGTCCTCGGCCTCGAGGCCCCGACCGACGAGCTCGCGGCCAGCTTCGCCGTCGCTGCCCGCCACGACCTCGTCAAGGGCTTCGCCGTCGGCCGCACCATCTTCGCCGACGCCGCCCGCGGGTGGCTCGCAGGCTCGCTGACCGACGAGGAGGCCATCGCCGACATGGCGGGGAAATACGAACGCCTCTGCGACCTCTGGGACGAGGCCCGCGCGCGCAAGGGAGCCGCCGCATGAAGACGATCCGACTGACCGCCGCCCAGGCGCTCTTCCGCTACTGCGCCGCCCAGCTCAACGAGGATGGCGTCCCCTTCCTCGCCGGCTGCTGGGCCATCTTCGGCCACGGCAACGTCGCCGGCATCGGCGAGGCGCTCTACGCGATCGGCGACGCCTTCCCCACGTACCGCGGCCACAACGAGCAGGGCATGGCCCACGCCGCCGTCGCCTACACCAAATCGCTGAACCGCAAGCGCGCGATGGCGGTGACGACCTCGATCGGCCCGGGCGCCCTCAACATGGTGACCGCCTGCGCCATGGCGCACGTCAACCGCCTGCCGCTCCTGCTCGTCCCCGGCGACGTCTTCGCCAACCGCGCCCCCGACCCGGTGCTGCAGCAGCTCGAGGACTTCAACGACGGCACCATGACCGTCAACGACACCTTCAAGCCGATCTCCAAGTACTTCGACCGCATCATGCGCCCCGAGCAGCTCTTCACCGCGCTCCCCCGCGCCTTCGCCACCATGACCGACCCGGCCGACTGCGGCCCCGTCACGCTCGCCTTCTGCCAGGACGTCCAGGCCGAGGCCCACGACTGGCCGGTCGAGTTCTTCGCCCCCAAGGAATGGCACCGCCGCCGCCCGCGCCCCGGCCTGCGCGAGGTCAAGGTCGCCGCCGACGCCATCCGCGGCGCCAGGCGCCCGCTCATCGTCGCCGGCGGCGGCGTCCTCTACGCCGAGGCGACCGGCACGCTCAAGGCCTTCGCCGAGAAGCACAACATCCCCGTCGGCGAGACCCAGGCCGGCAAGTCCTCGATGCCCTGGGACCACCCGCTGAACCTCGGCTCGATCGGCGTGACGGGCTCCGCCGCCACCAACGCCATCGCCCGCAACGCGGATCTCCTGATCGGCGTCGGGACGCGCTTCCAGGACTTCACCACCGGGTCCTGGTCGCTGTTCGAGAACCCGAACCGCCGCCTCGTCTCGATCAACGTCACGCCCTACGACACCCACAAGCACAACGCCCTGCCGCTGGTCGCCGACGCCCGGCTCGCCCTCGACGAGATCTCGCAGCTCCTCGGCGACCACCGCGCCCCCGACTTCGACGCCGGCCTGAAACCCGGCTGGACCGCCGCCGTCGACGCCGTGACCGCGCCGCCGACCGGCAACGCGCTCCCGACCGACATGCAGGTGATCGGCGCCGTCCAGCGCAGCCTCCCCGACGACGCCATCGTGATGTGCGCCGCCGGCGGCCTGCCCGGCGAGCTCCACAAGCTCTGGCGGACGGCGCGGCCCAACGGCTACCACCTCGAATACGGCTTCTCGACCATGGGCTACGAGATCGCCGGCGGCCTCGGCATCAAGATGGCCCACCCCGAGCGCGAGGTGGTGGTGATGGTCGGGGACGGCAGCTACATGATGCTCAACTCCGAGCTCGCGACCTCGGTCATGCTCGGCCACAAGATCATCGTCGTCCTGCTCGACAACCGCGGCTACGGCTGCATCAACCGGCTGCAGATGGCCTGCGGCGGCGCCTCCTTCAACAACCTGATCGACACCGCCCGCTACATCGCCGAGCCCTCGTCGATCGACTTCGCCGCCCACGCCGCCGCCATGGGCGCCACCACCGAGAAGGTCGGCTCCATCGCCGAGCTCGAGGCCGCGATGCAACGCGCCCGCGCCTCCGAGCGTTCCTATGTCGTCGTCATCGACACCGACCCGCTACCGACCACCGAAGCGGGCGGCCACTGGTGGGACGTCGCCGTCCCCGAGGTCTCCGGCCGCCCCGAGGTCCAGGAAGCCCGCCGGAAGTACGAGACGGCCCGCGAACTCCAGCGTCTGACGGATTGAACCATGATCCTCTACGGCACCAACCCCATCGCCTGGTCCAACGACGACGACCACACGCTCGGCGCCGACATCTCCCTCGAGCAATGCCTGAAGGAGGCCGGCGAGATCGGCTTCGACGGCATCGAGAAGGGCCACAAGATGCCGACCGACCCCACGGCACTGAAGGCCGCCCTCGCGCCCGCCGGCCTGAAGTTCGTCTCCGGCTGGCACTCGCTCAACCTCCTCGCCCACTCGGTCGAGGACGAGAAGCGCGCGATCCAGCCCCACCTCGACCTCCTCAAGGCGATGGGCTGCCAGGTCTGCATCGCCTGCGAGACCTCGAACGCCATCCACGGCCGCGACGACATCCCCCTCGTCGACGGCCCGGTGCTCGGCGACGACGACTGGGCGAAGTTCGGCGCCGACGTCGAGGCCGTCGCCGAATTCACCGCCGCCCAGGGCATCACCCTCGCCTACCACCACCACATGGGCACCGTCGTCGAGGCCCCGCACGAGATCGACCACTTCATGGCCTCGACCGGTCCCGCGACGAAGCTCCTGCTCGACACCGGCCACTGCCTCTTCGGCGGCGGCGACCCGGCGGAGCTCGCCCGCAAGTACATGGACCGCGTCGCCCACATCCACGCCAAGAACGTCCGCCTCCCCATCGCCCAGGCCGTCGAGGTCGACCACCTGTCGTTCCTCGAAGGCGTCCGCCGCGGCGTCTTCACCGTCCCCGGCGACCCCGAGGGCGCCGTCGACTTCGCCCCCGTCCTGAAGACCGCCGCCGAGCACGGCTATTCCGGCTGGCTCGTCATCGAGGCCGAGCAGGACCCGGCCGTCCGCAGCCCCCTCCTCTACCAGTCGATGGGCCTGCAGGCGCTCAAGGAGCTCGCGCGCGAGGCCGGGCTGGACAAGGCCTGATGACCCTCGCGATCGGCGTCATCGGCACCGGCGCCATCGGCCGCGACCACGCCCGCCGCATCACCCGCACCCTCGCGGGCGGCCGCGTCGTCGCGGTCAGCGACATCGACCCCGCCGCCGCCCGCGCCGCCGCCGAGGCGCTCGACCTCGACGCCCGCGTCTTCGCCACCGGCCCCGAGCTCATCGCCGCCCCCGAGGTCCAGGCCGTCGTCGTCACCTCCTGGGGCGCCACCCACGAGGCGCTGGTGCTGGCCGCCCTCGCCGCCGGCAAGCCCGTCTTCTGCGAGAAGCCGCTCGCCACCACCGCCGCCGGCGCCGCCAACGTCGTGCGCGCCGAGACCGCCCTCGGCCGCCGCCTGGTCCAGGTCGGCTTCATGCGCCGCTACGACCCCGGCTACCGCGCGCTCAAGGCCGCCGTAGGCGACGGCGCGATCGGCGCCCCCCTCGTCGTCCATTGCGCCCACCGCAACGTCAGCGCCCCCGCCGCCGCCACCAACGCGGAATCGATCACCGAGACCTTCATCCACGAGCTCGACATCCTGCGCTGGCTCCTCGCCGACGACTACGTCAGCGCCCAGGTCGCCTTCCCGCGCCGCAGCCGCAACGCCCCGCCGCAGCTGGCCGACCCGCAGATCGTGCTGATGGACACCGCCACCGGCGTCCGCATCGACGCCGAGATCTTCGTGAACTCCCGCTATGGCTACGACATCCAGTGCGAGATCGTCGGCGAGACCGGCACCGCCCGCCTCCCCGACCCCGCGTCCATCGTGCTCCGCCGCGACGCCGCGCTCTCGACCCCGCTGCTGACCGACTGGAAGGAGCGCTTCATCGCCAGCTATGACGTCGAGCTGCAGGACTGGATCGCCGCCGCCTCGGCCGGCGGCGCCAGCGGCCCGACCGCCTGGGACGGCTTCGCCGCGGCGCTGGCCGCCGACGCCTGCGTCGCCGCCCAGGCGGCGCCCGGCACGATCGTCCCCATCGCCATGCCGGCCCGCCCGGCGCTCTACGCAACCGGAGGCTTCCCATGAGCAAGCTGCGCATCGCCCCCAGCGGCGAAACCGGCAAGGTCCACGACGTCACCCCGGCCTCGGCCGGCTGGGGCTACGTCGGCTTCGGCCTCTACCGCCTCGCCCCCGGCGACACCGCCGCCGAGCCCACCGGCTCGACCGAGGTCATCCTCGTCCTCGTCGAGGGCAAGGCAAGGATCGCCGCCGGCGGCACCGACTTCGGCGAGCTCGGCGACCGCATGGACGTCTTCGAGAAGACCCCGCCGCACGCCGTCTACGTCCCCAACGGCTCCGACTGGACCGCGACCGCCACGACCCCCTGCACCCTCGCCGTCTGCACCGCCCCCGGGCGCGGCGGCCACCAGGCCCGCCTCCTCGGCCCCGACGGCATCACCACCTCGACCCGCGGCAAGGGCGCCAATACCCGCACCGTCAACGCCATCGCCATGGAGGACCGCGACGTCGCCGATTCCCTCCTCGTGACGGAAGTCTTCACCCCGCAGGGCAACTGGTCGTCCTACCCGCCGCACCGCCACGACGAGGACGACTTTCCGCGCATGACCTACCTCGAGGAAACCTACTACCACCGCCTGAACCCCGCCGCCGGCTTCGGCCTGCAGCGCGTCTTCACCGAGGACGGCGCCCTCGACGAGACGATCGCCGTCGCCGACCACGACGTCGTCCTGGTCCCCAAGGGCCACCACCCCTGCGCCGCCCCCTACGGCTTCGAGCTCTACTACCTCAACGTCATGGCCGGCCCCCGCCGCCAGTGGCGCTTCCAGAACCACCCCGACTTCGACTGGATCTACCAGCGCGACACGGCACCCGCCTGACGCCCCCCCAATCTGTTCTTCCCTTTTCTTCCCCTCTTCTCCCTACCCTATCGGGCAGGTTCCCCCTCGCCCCTGGGGGCGAGGGGGGAAGGGGGGAGTGGGGAGACGCGCGCAACGGCGCGCAGGGGCCCCGCGCGCGTCTCGCGCGTGGGGAGAACGACTCCCGGAGCGCAACGGCGCTCCGACCGCCCGTCAGCAGCGGCGCGCCGACCGCAAGCCCGTGGACAGCCCCCGACCGCCTGCGCTACCCCTTGCCGCACCAGAGGGGGAAACGAAGATGACCGAGCGCGTGGTCCTCGCCTACGGCGACAGCAACACCCACGGCACGCCGCCGATCGCGACGCTCGAGGACCTCGGCCGCCACGGCCCCGACGAGCGCTGGCCGGGCATCCTCCGCGCCGAGCTCGGCCAGGGATGGCGCGTGATCGAGGAGGGCCTCCCCGGCCGCACGACGTGCTTCCCCGACCCGGTGTCGGGCATCCACAAGAACGGCGAGGCCGTGCTCCCCGCCGTCCTCGAGAGCCACCGCCCGGTCGACGTCGTCGTCCTCATGCTCGGCACCAACGACCTCAAGCAGCGCTTCGCCTGCCCCCCGGTCGAGATCGCCGAGGGCGTCGGCCGCCTCGTCCACTACGTGCTGCACAGCTACCTCGGCCCCGCCGCCAGCCAGCCGAAGGTGCTGCTGATCGCCCCACCGCCGGTCCTCGAGGCCGGCTGCCTCGCCGAGATCTTCGCCGGCGGCGCCGCGAAGTCGCACAGGCTCGCCGCCGAATACGCCCGCATCGCCGCCCGCCACAACACGAGCTTCCTCGACGCCGGCCAGGTGATCGCGTCGAGCCCGGTCGACGGCGTCCACTTCGACGTGGCCGAGCACGCCAAGCTCGGCAAGGCGGTCGCGAAGGCCGTCAAGGCCATCGAGTTCTGAGGGAGGAAGACAATGCTCAAGGGGATCGACCCCATCCTGAACGCCGACGTCCTCTACGCGCTCCGCGCCATGGGCCACGGCGACGACCTGATCCTCTGCGACACCAACTTCCCGGCGGAATCGGTCGCGCAGGAGACCGCCCTCGGCGAGCTCCTCCGCATCGACGCCCCGGTCGCCCGCGTCGCCCGCGCCGTCCTCTCGCTCTACCCGCTCGACACCTTCGTCGACGACGCCGCCGCCCGCATCGAGGTGGTCGGAAAGCCCGACGAGATCCTCGACGTCGCCCGCGAGGTCCAGGCCGAGGTCGACGCCGCCGAGGGCAAGCCCTGGCCGATGATCGGCGTCGAGCGCTACGCCTTCTACGAACGCGCCAAGAACGCCTTCGCCGTCATCCAGACCGGCGAGCGCCGCTTCTACGGCTGCTTCGCCTTCCGCAAGGGCGTGATCCCGCCGGACGCCTGAGATGGGAAACCCCAACCGCGTCGCGATCCTCGGCGTCTTCGTCGCCGACACCGCCTACCGCGCCGACCGCCAGCCGCGCATGGGCGAGACCATCCTCGGCAATTCCTTCCGGCTCGGCCCCGGCGGCAAGGGCTCGAACCAGGCCGTCGCCGCCGCCCGCCTCGGTGCCGACGTTTCCTTCATCACCCGCCTCGGCGACGACGCCTTCGCCGATATGGCGCTGAAGACCTGGGCCGACGCCGGCGTGACGCCGGCCGTCATCCGCGACCCCGCGAGCTACACCGGTGCCGCCTATATCTTCATCGACGAGCGGACCGGCGACAACGCCATCATCATCTCCCCCGGCGCCGCCGCGACGATCGCCCCCGCCGACCTCGACGCCCACGCCGGCCTGATCGCCGCCGCCTCGGTCTTCGTCACCCAGCTCGAGCAGCCGCTCGACGCCGCCGTCCGCGGCCTCGAGATCGCCCGCGACAACGGCGTGACCACGATCCTGAACCCCGCCCCCGGCCGCGAGCTCCCCGACGACGTGCTGAAGCTCTGCGACTATCTCACCCCCAACGAGACCGAGGCCGAGGAGCTCACCGGCATCCCCGTCGCCGACGACGCCGCCGCCCGCGCCGCCGCCGAGCAGCTCCGCGCCCGCGGCGTCGGCACCGTCGTCATGACGCTGGGCGCCCGCGGCGCCCTCCTGCACGGCCACGGCCACTCGGCCGTCGTCCCCGCCCTCTCGGCGGGCCCGGTCGTCGAGACCACCGGCGCCGGCGACGCCTTCAACGGCGGCCTCGCGACGGCGCTCTCCCGCGGCACCGACCCCTTCGAGGCCGTCCGCTTCGCCTGCGCCACCGCCGCCATCTCCGTGACCCGCCCCGGCACCGCCCCCTCGATGCCGGCGCTCGCCGAGGTGGAGGCGCTGCTCGCCCGCGGCTGAAAACGGGCGGACCTTGCGGCCCGCCCGGAGAAATGACCCCTTGACCACAATTCCCTGATGAAAGTTGGTCCATCTTCTTGCGCCCGGCCGACGGCGCTCACGGGCCGAGGAAGAAATCGTCGGCGGTATAGGCCGAGGCCCGCACGGCGCCGTCCTTGATGAGCAGCTGGAACTCGAAGACGGAATCGTCGTCGATGTTGGCGCGAACCAGGGTGTCCTGGCCGTGGTCCACGCAAGAGACATGTCCCTTGCCGGTTCCTCCGAAGACCCAGGCTCCGAAGTCATAGACGAAAGCATCCTCCGGCGGCGAATCGGCGCTCGGAGCATTGGGCATCCAGATCAGGTCCCCCGCCGCAGCTCCCGCGCCCTGGAAGGCGATGGCACCGTCCCCCGCGACGATCGCGTCCCTCGCACCCCCGACGGACTCGTCGGCGTAGTTGAAGAAGAAGGTATCGTGGCCGCGTCCGCCGACCAGCGTGTCGCGGCCCGATCCGCCCCAGACCGAGTCGTCGCCATCCTGGCCGCGCACCAGGTCGCGGCCCTCCCAGCCCTGCACGTCGTCGTTGCCGCGGCCGCCGAGCACCCGGTCGTCGCCGGCGAGCCCCTGCACCACGTCGTTGCCGCCCTTGCCGTCCAGCACGTTGGCGAAGGCGTTGCCCTCGATGGTGTTGTCGTGGCTGTTGCCGCCGCCGTAGACCGTCCGCCGCGTCGCCGCGATCCCGAAATCGTCGCCCAGCAGCAGGCATTCGACCCCCGCCGTCTCCGATAGCGTGTAGTTCAGGTCGGTGACGATGAAGTCGGCGACGTCGAACTCCGTCGTGCCGTCGTCCCGGACGACGTCCCGGTGGCTGTCGACGATGTAGAAATCGAGCCCGTCGCCGCCGAACATGCGGTCGGCTCCGGTTCCGCCGTCCAGGATGTCCCAGCCGCTCCCGCCGATGAGCAGGTCCCGCCCCGCGTCGCCGTGAACCCAGTCGCCGAAGTCGCTCGCCTCCACGCGGTCGCTGCCGGCGCCGGCGTGGATCTCGTTGGCCTCGCCCCGCGTGCCGGTCACCCCCGTCGGGTCGGTCGTCACGCCGGCGGAAAGCGAGTCGAGCAGAATGCTGTCCGCGCCCGCGGTCCCAATGATCAATGCCATCTCCGCTACCGTCCCCCGTTGGTCATTGCTCCACGAATGCGTCATCAGGCCACAGGCGCGCCGCGCCCGCCTCATCCGAACGGTGGATGACGCCTCAGACCAGCGGCACCGCGAACGATTCGAGCAGCGCGACGAGCTCCGCCTGGCGGTGCGCCCCGGTCTTCTCGAACAGCCGGAGCACGTGCGTCCGCACCGTGGTCAGCGCGACGCCCAGCGCCAGCGCCACCTCGGGGCCGCTCCGCCCGGCGCCGATCAGCTCGAGCACCCGCGCCTCCGCCGGCGTCAGGTCGAAGAGCGCCGCGACCGCGGCGAGCGGCGCCGGCCGCGGCAGCACCGCCGGCGCCACGAAGAGCGCCGCCGCCGCTCCGGCCAGCGGATGCGCCGGCGCCAGCGGCAGCAGGTGGATGACGAGCTCCTCCCCGTCCATCCGCCGCGCCGGCACCCCGAGCCCGCGCCGCGCGATCGCGTCGGGCTCTGCCGCCAGCGCCGCCGACAGCGCCGCCGCCAGCCCGGGCGGGGCGGTCACCCGGCCGGCGCGCACCCCGATGGGATCGCCGCTCCTGAGCAGCGCCTCGCCGGTGCGGTTGGCGTGGAAGAGCCGCAGGTCCGGCCCGACCAGCAGCACCGCGACCGCGAGCCCGTCGAGCACCGCCGCGAAGCTGTCGCGCTCGACCGCCCGTGCCTCGAGCAGCCGGCTGATCGTCAGCGCCCGCTTCAGGTGCGGCACGAACAGCCGCGCGAGCTCGATGTCGGCGTCGCCGATCGGCCCGTCGTCCTCGTGCCGGCCGAGGCCCAGCGAGCTCAGCGAGCCGGCGTCACGGGTGAAGCCGATCGCCAGCGTGTCGACCAGCCCGAGCGGCCGCGCCCACTCGCGCGAATAGCGGTTCTCGGCATACCCCGGGTTGACCCGGCTCAGCACCGCCGGCTCCTCGAGCGGCAGCGACGCCAGCTTCGCCGGCCCGCCCCATTGCTCGACCACGTCGGGGCCATAGTCGGCGATCCGCGCGGCGTCGGCCTCGGACACGCCGGTGATGACGCTGATCAGCACCCGCGCCGACGGCATCTCCTGCAGCACCAGCGAACCGGAGCGGAAACGCAACGCCTCCCCGAGTTCGACCAGCGCGTCGTGCCACAGCGACGGATCGAGCGCGCAGTCGTAGATCGAGCCGACCAGCCGCGAGAAATCCGCGGCGGCAATCTGGTTCATCGCCGTCCCCCAAGCGACCGGGCGGCGCGCCCGCATTTCCACAGTGCCACAGGCGCGGCTGCCCCGGCAACGCTGCCGCAACGTTACGGAGCTCGCCGAAGAAGGGCGGACCCACGCGGGCCCGCCCCAGAAATGCCTTGGCTTGCAATGTCCTCGATCAATCAGTCCGTCCCGGAAACTCTCGCTCCCCCAACGGGCAGAGTGCCGGCCGTGCAGGGCCTCGCTCTCGGGACGCAGGCACGTTATGCGATGGCGGTGGCTTCTTCCCCCGGGGATCAGGCCATGCCCCGCGGCCTGCACGAGCAGAGGGGCACGGAATCGTTCCCGCCGCATCTACCATCTGATATAGGCGGCAGATTCTCTCCGACCAGGCGACCGGCGCTTGCGCGTCCGGCCCCCGCGCCGATAAGGCGGGGCGGGCACAGGTGAACGGGAGCGGGCGATGCGGAAGCGCAGGCTGGGGGCGGGCGGGCCGGAGGTGTCGGCGATCGGCGTCGGGGCGATGTCCTTCGCCGGGGTCTACGGGCAGGCGACCGAGGCCGAGGCGCATTCGGTGCTCGCCGCGGCGCTCGACCTCGGCATCGACCATATCGACACCTCCAACGTCTACGGCATGGGCCGCTCGGAGGCGATGATCGGCAGCTTCCCCGACAAGGCCGGCTTCCGCATCGCCACCAAGGCGGCGATCCGCAACGACCCCGTCGCGAAGCGCCGCTGGTTCGACAACTCGCCCGCGCACCTCGCCGCCGAGCTCGACGGCAGCCTGAAGCGGCTCGGGGTCGAGACGGTCGACCTCTTCTACGTCCACCGCCGCGACCCCGAGGTCCCGATCGAGGACGTCACGGCCGCGCTGGCGGACCTGGTCAAGGCCGGCAAGACCCGCGCCATCGGCTTCTCCGAGATCGCCCCCGCCTCGCTCCGCCGCGCCGCCGCGGTGCATCCGGTGGCGGCGGTGCAGTCGGAATACTCGCTGCAGACCCGCCTGCCCGAGCTCGGCATGCTGCACGCCTGCGACGCCCTCGGGACGGCGCTCGTCGCCTTCTCCCCGGTCGGCCGCGCCCTCCTCACCGACGCGCCGCCGACGCCCGAACGGGTCGCCGCCTCGGAGTTCATGTCGACGAACCCGCGCTTCACCGGCGCGAACTTCGCCGCCAACCTGGCGCTTTCCGACGGCTTCCGCCGCCTCGCGGCCGAGATGGGCACCCGCGCCGCGGCGCTGGCCACCGCCTGGCTGCTCTCGCGCGGCCCCTCGGTGATCCCGATCCCCGGCACCCGCTCGCCCGCGCACCTGCGCGAGCTCGCCGCCGGCGCCGAGCTCGACCTGGCCCCCGACGACCTCGCCCGCATCGACGCGATCCTGCCCCCCGGATGGGCCCACGGCGACCGCTATTCCAACGGCCAGAACGTCGGGCCCGAACGCTACTGTTGAGGCCGCGCCGGACCGCCGAAAGCGCTGCCCGCCGCATCCCCTTCCTTTTCTTGCGTCTTTTCCTTCTCCCTATCGGGCAGGTTCCCCCTCGCCCCCTCGGGGGCGAGGGGGGAAGGGGGGAGTGGGGGGCGCGCGCAACGGCGCGCAGGGGCCCGGCGCGCGCTTGCGCGCGTGGGGAGAACGACTCCGGAGCGCAAACGACTCCGGCGCTCCGACACCAGCCATGGGAACCGCCGGCCGCACGGCAAGCCCCGGACAATGGTGAAGTCCGGGTTAACGTCCGGAGGCTAAATCCCGCAATATCAATAGCTTATACCACACGCCCGAGCTCGGGCGCCCGCCGCCCGGGCGCCCCCTCACTCGGGATCCGGCGGCCTGCCCTCGCCCGGCGCCCGGCGCGCCTCGAAGAAGAAGCCGTAGGCGGCATAGACCCCGAGCGCCAGGAAGATCACTCCCCAGAACGGCGAGCCGACCGGCAGCCCGAGGAAGCCGAGCAGCCCGAACTCCATCGCCGCCCAGCCGACGCAGAGCGCCACGATCAGGACGCGCACCCAGAGCGGACGGAGCATCCAGTGGTCGGTGTCGAGGAACTTCTGCGCCATGCTCCCACGCTAGCGGCCCAGCGCCCGCGTTGACAAGCGCCCGGCGAGGCGGTTCTAAAGGGCGCGCATCCGCGAACGGGACCGAAATGGCCGACGACCCCTACGCCGCGCTCGGCGTCTCGAAGACCGCGACGCAGGACGACATCCGCAAGGCGTACAAGAAGATCGCCAAGGAGAGCCACCCGGACCTCAACCCGGGCGACCCCAAGGCCGAGGCCCGCTTCAAAGCCGCGGCCGCGGCCTACGACCTGCTGAAGGACGAGGAGCAGCGCCGCCGCTTCGACGCCGGCGAGATCGACGCCCAGGGCCAGGAGCGCCCCGAGCGCCGCTTCTACCGCGAGTACGCCGAGGGCCCCGAGGCCACCTACCACACCTCCCGCGGCTTCGAGGACTTCGGCGACTATTCCGACGTCTTCGCCGACCTCTTCGGCCAGCGCGCCGGCCGCCGCGCCGGCGGAGGAAGCGGCCGCGAGGGCATGCAGATGCGCGGGCCCGACCGCCACTACACCCTCGACGTCGGCTTCCTCGAGGCCGCCCGCGGCGCCACCCGCCGCATCACCCTGCCCGACGGCTCGGTGCTGGACGTGAAGATCCCGCAGGGCCTCGCCGATGGCCAGACCATCCGCCTGCGCGGCAAGGGAGGCGAGGGCTTCGGCGGCGGCCCCGCCGGCGACGCCCTCGTCACGATCACCGTCGAGCCGCACGCCTTCTTCCGCCGCGAGGGCGACGACATCCTGGTAGAGCTGCCGGTGACCCTCGACGAGGCCGTCCTCGGCGGCACGGTCGAGGTCCCGACCATCGACGGCCGCGTCGCGGTCAAGGTCCCGAAGGGTTCCAGCACCGGCCGAACGCTCCGCCTGCGCGGCAAGGGGGTCAAGCGCGGCGACAAGCACGGCGACCAGCTGGTGACGCTCAAGCTCGTCGGTCCGCCCCACGTCGACGACGAGCTCGAGGCCTTCTTCCGCCGCTGGCGCGAGACGCACGCCTACGACCCGCGCAAGGGAGTGATCCCATGACCCGCTATTACTCCGAGACCGAGGTCGTCGCCCGCATCCAGGGGATGACCGTCGCGCGGCTGCGCGCCTTCGTCGCCGCCGACTGCGTCGCGCCCTCCGAGCACGACGGCCGCATGGAATACCGCGACGCCGACGTCGCCCGGCTGCGGCTCCTCGCCGACCTCGCCGCCGACTTCGGCCTCGACCCCGACGCCGCCGCCGTCGTCGTGTCGCTGGTCGACCAGATCCACGGCCTGCGCCGCGAGCTCCGCCGCCTCGGCGAGGCGGTGGCCGCCGAGGAGCCCGCGGTCAGGACCCGCATCCGCCTGCGGCTCGCGCCCCCCGACTGACGGTCAGTTCGGGAAAAGGTCGTCCGCCACCCGCACCTTGACGCCGCCGCCGATGGTGAAGATCCGCGTCCCGGCGACGAAGGCGTTGCGCTCGTCCTTGTCGAGCCACAGCCGCGCCGGCTTCTCGCAGCCGGCCACGTCGCAGATCACCGCCGTCGCCGGGTATCCGAGCGGCAGCGCGTAGCCGACATGCTCGGAATCGTTCGGTCTATGCTCGTCGCACCGGGCAATCGCCATTCCGCTCCCTCCTTCGCCATCCCATAGCCATCCGCCGCCGCGGCGGCAAAGGCAAGCCGCCACGGCCCCTGGCCGCGCTCAGGCCAGGTCGAAGTGGCCGCCCGCGAGGCCGGAGGGATGGATCGAGCGCCCATCGAAGTCCGCCGGGGTCCTGCCGATGCTGGCTTTGCGGCGAGACCCGTTGCATGCTTGCGGCTCGCCCGGCGTCGGGAGGGCGGTCGCGACTCGCAGCCCACCGAGGCGTCGGGCCGCAGAATGTCGCTTGACGAGGCCGCACTGGATGGAATAAATATTCTGCTGCAGCGGAAAACGATGCAGGCGTTCCATTATGCGCCGCTGCCAACGAAGACGATCGGGGCAGGCTCCCGAAAAATCCGGCACAGAACGGGTGCCGCCGGACGCCCACAGTGGAGGATGAACGACCCATGAAGACTTTGCTCGCGGGCGTTGCGCTCTCGGCGCTGCTGGCGCAGGGCGCCATGGCGACGACGGTCGCCGTTTCGATGGCACGCTTCGACGACAACTTCCTGACCGTGATCAGGAACGGCATGGCCGCCTACGCCAAGACCCTCGACGGCGTCGACCTGCAGATCGAGGACGCCGGCAACGACGTCGCCAAGCAGCTCGACCAGATCAACAACTTCGTCGCCTCCGGGGTCGATGCGATCATCGTCAACCCGGTCGATACGTCGGCGACGCAGGCGATGTCGGACGCGGCCAAGGCGGGCGGCATCCCGCTGGTCTACGTCAACCGCCAGCCGATCAACATCGACACGCTGCCCGACAACCAGGCGTTCGTCGCCTCGGACGAGCGCGAGTCGGGCACGCTCGAGACCAAGGAGGCCTGCCGCCTGTTCAAGGAGGCCGGCAAGACCGAGGTCAGCGTCTACGTGATCATGGGCGAGCTCTCCAACCAGGCCGCCCAGCAGCGCACCCAGGACATCCTCGACGTGATCGGCGGCCCCGACTGCGGGGTGAAGGTCAACATCATCGACAAGCAGACCTCGAACTGGATGCGCGACCAGGCGCAGAACCTGATGACCAACTGGCTGTCGACCGGCGCCGCGTTCGACGGCGTCATCGCCAACAACGACGAGTCGGCGATCGGCGCGATCCAGGCGATGAAGGCCTCGGGCGTCGACATGAAGAACGTGGTGGTGGGCGGCGTCGACGCCACCCAGGACGCGCTTCAGGCGATGCAGGCGGGCGATCTCGACGTGACCGTGTTCCAGGACGCGGCCGGCCAGGGCAAGGGCTCGCTCGACGCGGCGCTGAAGCTCGCCAAGGGCGAGGCGGTCGACCAGAAGGTCTACATCCCGTTCCAGCTGGTGACGCCGGCCAACGTCGGCGACTTCATCGCCAAGAACAACTGATCCGGCACAGCCGGGCCGGCGCCAGGGCGCCGGCCCGGATCCCGCGATGCGACGAGCGGGATTAGCGGGGACGTCGCAGGGGGAATCCAACGATGGCA
This sequence comes from Amaricoccus sp., assembly GCA_046348975.1. GTDB lineage: Bacteria > Pseudomonadota > Alphaproteobacteria > Rhodobacterales > Rhodobacteraceae > Amaricoccus. The sequence continues at coordinate 191,541 of JAXMDF010000004.1, forward strand.
CAGACCACCCACGGGGTCGGAGGTCTCACCTTCGACACCTCGAAGCGGCATCGTCCGCCCGAGCTCAACGTCTTCTTCGGCCTGATCCTGATCGTCGCCGTCTTCGAGGCGCTCGGCTGGCTGCTGATGGGCGACTCGTTCCTGTTCAACACCCGGCCGAACGCCACCTCGATCTTCAACACCGCGCGGCTCACCATCATCATCCTGCAGGTGTCGATCGTCGGCATCATCGCCATCGGCGTGACGCAGGTCATCATCCTCGGCGGCATCGACCTTTCGTCCGGCTCGGTCGTCGGCGCCACCGCGATGATCGCCATGAGCTTTGCCCAGGTCTCGATCGTCAACGGCCAGCCGAACCCGAAGATGATGCTGCCCGCCGGCTGGCAGGACCTGCCCGTGATCGTGCCCCTCGTCGTCGGCCTCGCCTGCGGCCTCGTCGCCGGCCTGATCAACGGCGCCCTGATCGCCTACACGAAGATCCCGCCGTTCATCGCCACGCTCGGCATGATGGTGACCGCCCGCGGCCTCGCGAAATGGTGGTCGAAGGGCGAGCCGATCAGCTTCCCGACCGACAGCTATGCCGCCATCGGCAAGGGGATGATGCCGGTCTTCATCTTCATCGCCCTCGCCATCCTCTTCCACCTGATCCTGCGCCACACCGTCTACGGCAAGCACACCTACGCCATCGGCTCCAACGAGGCGGCGGCGCGGATGTCGGGCATCAAGGTCGATCGCCACAAGGTCATGGTCTACACCATCGCCGCGATCCTCGCCTCGATCGCCGCCATCGTGCTCTCGTCCAAGAACCTGACGGCGCAGTCCGGCATGGGCGTCATGTACGAGCTCGACGCCATCGCCATGACCGTCATCGGCGGCGTCAGCCTCTCGGGCGGCCGCGGCTCGATCATCGGCACCGTGCTCGGCGCCCTGATCTTCGGCGTCATCATCTCCGGCTTCACCTTCCTCAAGCTCGACGCCTACTACCAGGAGATGGTGAAGGGCGCGATCATCGTCGGGGCGGTCGTCCTCGACCAGTGGCGGCAGCGCCGCGCCTCGTCGCGGATGTAAGGGAGGACAAGATGAGCGACATCCAGACCAACATCCCGGGCGCCAAGGCGCCCCACTCGACCGCCCCCCTCGGCGACGTGATCCTGAAGACCGAGGGGCTGACCAAGCACTACGGCGGCGTGCACGCCCTCGTCGACTGCAACTTCGAGATCCGCAAGGGCGAGCACGTCGCGATCATGGGCGACAACGGCGCCGGGAAGTCGACCTTCGTCCGGCAGATCACCGCCGTCGAGCGGCGGACCTCGGGCAAGGTCTGGTTCAACGGCCAGGAGGTCGACTTCCTCGGCCCGCTCGAGGCCCGCGAGGCGGGGATCGAGACCGTCTTCCAGACCCTCGCCCTCGCCGACCACCTCGACGTGCCCGACAACCTCTTCCTCGGGCGCGAGAAGATCCGCTTCAGGCTCGGCCCCTTCTCGATCCTCGACTACAAGGGGATGCGCGAGGCGACCCTCGCCGGCCTCAGGAAGACCGGCGTGAAGATCCCCAACATCTCCAACACCATCCAGAACATGTCGGGCGGCCAGCGGCAGTGCGTCGCGATCGCCCGCACCGCCACCTTCCATTCCAAGCTCACGATCATGGACGAGCCCACGGCCGCCCTCGGCGTGCAGGAGACCGCCCAGGTCGAGAACATCATCCGCACGCTCAAGGAGGCCGGCGAGCCCCTGATCCTGATCAGCCACAACATGCGCCAGGTGATGGACCTCTGCGACCGCATCGTCGTCTGGCGCCGGGGCCGCATCTGCGCCAACCTCAGGAAGGAAGAGACCGACGGCCAGGACGTCGTCGCCTATATCACCGGCGCCAAGACCCAGCCCGAATACGCCACCGCGGCCTGACGCGGACGCTTGCAGGCCGGCCGCCTCCCCGAGGCGGCCGCCGACGACCTGAATCAGCGAGGAACGAATGAGCATAGGTTTCGGCCTGCTCGGCGCCGGCCGCATCGGCAAGGTGCATGGCAAGGCGATCACCGGCAACCCCGACGCGCGGCTCGTCGCCGTCGCCGACGCCATGGCGCCCGCCGCGGAGGCGCTCGCCGCGCAATACGGCGCCGAAGTCCGCACCATCGACGCGATCGAGGCCGCGGGTGACATCGACGCCGTCGTGATCTGCACGCCGACCGACACCCACGCGGATCTCATCGAGCGCTTCGCCCGCGCCGGCAAGGCGATCTTCTGCGAGAAGCCGATCGACCTCGACGTCGCCCGGGTGAAGGCCTGCCTCGCGGTGGTCAAGGAGACCGGCGCCAGGCTGATGGTCGGCTTCAACCGCCGCTTCGACCCCCACTTCCAGGCCGTCCGCGCCGCCATCGACGACGGCAAGATCGGCGCCGTCGAGATGGTCAACATCACCTCGCGCGACCCCGGCGCCCCGCCCGTCGACTACATCAAGCGCTCGGGCGGCATCTTCCGCGACATGACGATCCACGACTTCGACATGGCCCGCTGGCTCCTCGGCGAGGAGCCGGCCGTCGTCGCCGCCTTCGGCTCGGTCCTGACCGACTCCGCGATCGGCAAGGCCGGCGACTTCGACAGCGTCAACGTGCTGCTCGAGACCGTGTCGGGCAAGCAGGCGGTCATCTCCAACTCCCGCCGCGCCACCTACGGCTACGACCAGCGCATCGAGATCCTCGGCTCCGACGGCATGGTGTCCGCCGAGAACCAACGCGAGGTCTCGATCGAGCTCGCCAACGGACAGGGCTTCCTGCGCCCGCCGCTCCTCGACTTCTTCATGACCCGCTACACCTCGGCCTACGCCGCCGAGATCGCGACGCTCGTCGCCGGCCTCCGCGACGGTACGCCCATCGCCCCCTCGGGCGCGGACGGGTTGGCCGCCCTCGCCCTCGCCGACGCCGCCGTCCGCTCGGTCGCCGAGGGCCGCAAGGTCAAGGTCTCGGAAGTCCTCGGCAGCTGACGCCGGAGGTTAACCAACCCTTTGCAAATCGGCCGCATTCACCCTGCGACCGATTGCCGGAAACGCGCCGAACGCATAGGTATTCCGCTCACGAGTATGCGTGTGGGAGGAGTATTCCCGATGCGAGTCCAGAGCGCCCTCGCCGGCCTCGTGCTGGCGGCGGCCGTCATGGCGGCGCCCCTGGCGCAGGCCGCGAGCTTCACCTTCGCCGGCGGCAGCGGCTACGCCCTCCCCGGCAACTTCGACCCCTTCCCGTCGGTCGCGGGCCTCGGCGTCGGCAGCATCGTGCAGGCCGACGCGACCCTCGGCCTGACCGGCCCCGGCCGCGTCACCTTCACCTTCCTCGGCAGCGAGGCGGGCTACGACAACCAGTTCGACTTCGCCGGCTCGCCGATCTTCACCAACCACTTCGGCGCGCACGACCCGGTCGAGCGGATCGCCGGCGCCGGCCCGGTCGACTTCGCCTTCTCGACCATCAGCCCGTCGCGGCTCGTCGCCAACGGCGCGAGCGGCACCAGCCCCTACGGCTCGATCGCCCTCTTCAAGCTCAGCGACACGTCGGTGTATGCCCTCTTCAACGACGGCGCCCGCGTCGACGCCGACTACGACGACATGGCCGTCCGCATGGACGTGGCCCCGGTCCCGCTGCCCGCGGCCGCCTGGCTGATCCTCGCCGGCCTCGGCGGCCTCGCCCTCGTCAAGCGCCGCGCCACCGCCTGAACAGGCTCGGTCGCGTGGGCATCGTCGCCTGCACGACGAGCGCGCGTGCCCTGACGAGCCCTCCGCCGGCGCTCCTTGCCGCCCCGATGTTCCGCGGCGGCCCGCTCCCTTCCTTCTTCCTTCAACCTATCGGGTAGTGCCGGGGGGGTCGAGGGGGGCCGGCGAGGGCCCCCCTCGGGCCGCCCCGGGACCCCGCCCGGTCCTCCGGGAGGAAGGGAGACCAGTTCCGGCCTTCGGCCCAGAGGCCCGCGAATGCGGGCGACGGCGCCAAAGCGCCGCGGGCCCCCTCCCGATCCTCTCCGAGCGGGAGCTGCGCCACGCCGGGATCACGACCGCGGAACCGCCGGAGAAGGTAAAGAAGCGGTGAATTTTCCGGCAAACTTGCGAGCAAACTCAATGGCTTGCCGATTCCCCGCACCCTCCGGCCCGCGGCGGCCGGGCCTTCCGGATCCGCTGCCGGCGCCGTCAGGCCGCCGGCAGCTCCACGCCGTAGACCCGCTCGGCGGTGCCGTGCGCCATCGCCGCCTGCTCGGCCTCCGAATAGCCGGCGAGGATCGCCCGGAACGCCGCGATCCACCCCGGCAGGTCGCCGCCGCGGGTGTTGCAGACCGGCCAGTCGCTGCCCCAGAGGCAGCGGTCCGGCCCGAAGGCCTCGACGACCGTCTCGACATACGGCCGGACCGTCGCGAGCGTCGCCGTCCCCGGCGCCACGTTGGCGAAGATCCCCGACAGCTTCACCGCCACGTTCGGCATCGCCGCCAGCGCCTCCAGCCCGGCGCGCCACGGTTCCACCGCCTCCGGCCCCGCCGCGATGTCCGGGTTGCCGCAATGGTCGAGCACCAGCCGCGTGTCCGGGCAGGCCTCCGCCAGCTCGCGCCCGATCCCGAGCTGCCGCGCCAGCAGGCACATGTCGAACGGCACCCCCGCCGCCCCGAGCTTCCGCACGTTCGCCCGGAACGTCCCGGTCCGCGACACCTCGTCCGGCACCACGTGCAGCATCCGCCGGTATCCGACGACCCCGAGCTCCCGTCCCTCCGCGACCCATTCCTCGAAGCCCGCGTCGCGTTCGGGCCGGATCGACGCGATGATCCCGAGGATCCCGCTCCCCGGCTCCCGCATCCGCCGCGCGATCGTCGCGGTCTCGGCACGGTAGCCGTCGTCGTCGACCCCCGCCTCCATGAAGATCGTGCCGCCGACCCGGGCCTCCCGCGTGACCGCCTGGTAGTCCTCGACCGTGAAGGCCCGACCGGCCAGCGCCGGCAGCCCGTCGGTCCAGCCGTACCCGAGCGGCCCCGGGTAGATCAGGTGCTGGTGGGTATCGAGGAGCGGCAGCAACCCGCTACTCCGGGTCGTCGATGCAGACCTGCCGCTGCTGGCCCAGACCCTCGATCCCGAGCTCGATCACGTCGCCGGCCTTCAGGTACACCGGCGGCTTCATCCCCATGCCGACGCCCGGCGGCGTCCCGGTCGAGACGATGTCCCCGGGGTTGAGGCTCATGAACTGGCTCAGGTAGGCGACGAGGAACTTCACGCCATACACCATGGTCTCGGTCGACCCGTCCTGCCGCGTGACCCCGTTGACCTTGAGCCACATCTTCAGCTTCTGCGGGTCGGCGACCTCGTCCTTCGTCACCAGCCACGGCCCGGTCGGCCCGAAGTGGTCGCCCGACTTTCCCTTCGACCATTGCCCCTGCCGCTCGGCCTGGAAGTGCCGCTCCGACACGTCGTTGACCAGGCAATAGCCGGCCACGTAGTCGAGCGCGTCCTCCTCCTTCACGTACTTCGCCCGCTTGCCGATGACGAAGCCGAGCTCGACCTCCCAGTCGGTCTTCTGCGACCCGCGCGGGATGATGACCGGATCGTCCGGCCCGCAGATGGCGCTCGTCGCCTTCATGAAGATCACCGGCTCCGGCGGCACGCTCATCCCCGACTCGGCCGCATGGTCGGCATAGTTGAGCCCGATGCAGACGAACTTGCCCGTCCCGCCGACGCAGGGTCCGAGCCGCACCGACGCATCGACCTCCGGCAGCTTCGCGGCGTCGACCCGCCGCAGCCGGTCGAGCCCGGCGTCCGACAGCGTCTCGCCGCCGATGTCGCCGACCAGCCCCGAGAGGTCGCGGATCTTGCCGGAACCGTCGACCAGCCCCGGCTTCTCCATCCCCATCGGCCCATAGCGCAGCAGCTTCATCGCATCCCCCCTCAGACGTTGGACATGCCGCCATCGGCGATGATCGCCGTGCCGGTCGTGAACGCGCTCTCGTCGGACGCCAGGTACACGGCCACCGCCGCCATCTCCTCGGCCGTGCCGACCCGGCCCATCGGCTGGCGCGCGACGAAGGCCTTGCGCGCCGCCTCGTAGTCCCCCTGCGCCCGCATCCGCTCCTGCAGGCTCGGGCTGTCGACGGTGCCCGGGCAGATGCAGTTGCAGCGGATCCCGCGCGTCACGAAGTCCGCCGCCACCGACTTGGTCAACCCGATGACCGCCGCCTTCGACGCGCCATAGGCGCAGCGGTTCGGCACGCCGAGGACCGAGGACGCGACCGAGGCGACGTTGACGATCGACCCGCCGCCCTTCTCGATCATGCCGGGCAGGAACGCCCGGATCGTCCGGTACATCGCCGTCACGTTGAGATCGAAGGAGAAGTCCCAGCGCTCCTCGTCGGTGTCGAGGATCGTTCCGTGCTCGACCCAGCCCGCGCCGTTGAAGAGCACGTCGACGTCCGGCAGCCGCGCGGCCAGCGCCAGGATCGCCTTGCCGTCGCGCACGTCGAGCCGCTCGTTCTCCATGTCGAGCCCGGCGAGCTTGCCGGCGTCGACGTCGGTCGCGACCACCCGCGCCCCCTCGGCGGCCATCGCGACGGCGGTCGCCCGCCCGATCCCCTGCCCCGCCGCCGTGACGAGGCAGGTCTTGCCCTTCAGCCGGTCCATCGCTTCTCCCCGTTTTGCCGCCTTGTCCGACACTTCCCGCCGGATGTCCACCGACAGCGCGGCGGCGCCGGCGGCGATCGCTCGAAGGCCGCAAGGCCGGTCGCGGACCATCCGTCCGGCGCGCCCCTTCCACCCGCGGCGCGGGAATTAACCTTGTTAACCTTCACGGGGAAGCGCGAAGACCGGTACATGAGTTGTGCATGGAATGTACATGCGTTGTACATTTCAGATAACCGGATTAACCATTGTTATCACGAGACTTTCCGGCCTCACCGGTAGCCCAGCTCGCGCAGGGTCGCCCGGTTCGCCCGGACCGCCGCGGACGGGTCGGCGGCGGCAACCTCCGACTCCTCCTCCGCGACGATCCAGCCGTTGAACCCCGGCGCCCCGGAAACCGCCTCGATCACCGCCGGCACGTCGCAGGCGCCGTGCCCGAGCATCGCCCAGACCCCGCCGCCGTCCACATCCTTCAGGTGGAGGTAGCGGATGCGGTCGCGATGCGCCGCCAGCGTGTCGCCGATCACCTGCCCGCCGCGCAGGATATGGCCGGTATCGGGCACCCACCCGACGCCCGGCTCCAGCAGCGCGAAGATGCGATCGTAGTCGTCGCGGGTGGCGAGCAGGGTGTTGTGGTGCGACGACGGATGCACGGCGACATCGACGCCGGCCGCTCGCCCGATCTCCGCGGCGCGGTTGTAGACGTCGGCGGCGATGGCGAACTTGTCGCCGAGTTCGCCTTCCGACATCACCGTCGCCGAGCCCATCGACAGGACGGCGCCGGGAAAGCGGCCGGCGAAGCCGGCCCAGCGCCGCACCGCCTCGAGGTCGGCACCGACGCCCGCCGGCTCGGTGAAGCCGCCGTCGGAGCCGATGGCGAAGGCCGCGAGCTTGAGCCCGGCATCCTCGAGCCGGCGGGCGAAGTCGGCCGGACGGTCGGCGTAGACGCCGATCATCGTGTCGGTGATCTCGATCCCGGCGTAGCCCGCGCCCGCGATCGCCGCAATCAGGTCGTCGGGGCCGCCCGTCCAGCCGCCGCCGAGCATCTCCCAGGTGTAGGTCTGGCAACCGATCTTCAGTGCGGGAGGAATCATCGGCTCGTCCTCGAATCTCTGATCGTGCTAGCGTCGCCCCGGCGCCCGCCGGCACCGTGCATCCCTTCACTCCTCTGGCAGCGCGCAAAGGTCAACTCGGGGCAACATGACTGGCATGAGAATCGGCATCGTGGGCTGCGGCAGCATCTCCCTCGCCTACCTGCGCAACGCGCCGCTGTTCCGCGGCGTCGAGATCATCGCCTGCGCCGACATCAACCGCGAGGCGGCCGACCGCCGCGCGGCCGAGTTCGGCGTCCGGGCGACGGACGTCGACGCGCTGATCGCGGACCCTGGCATCGACCTGGTGCTGAACCTGACGATCCCGGCCGCGCACTTCGACGTCTCGATGCGGGCGCTGCAGGCCGGCAAGCACGTCTTCACCGAGAAGCCGCTGGCCGTCACCGTCGACGAGGGCCGGCGGCTGCTGGCTGCGGCCGAGGAGCGCGGGCTCGCAGTCGGGTCGGCGCCCGACACCTTCCTCGGCGCTGCCGGGCGGGTGGCGCGGCGGCTGGTCCGGGAGGGCGCGATCGGCCGGCCGGTGACCGGCACCGCCTTCATGCTCGGGCGCGGCATGGAGCACTGGCACCCCGACCCGGGCTTCTACTACCAGGCGGGCGCCGGCCCGGTGATGGACATGGGGCCCTACTACCTGACGATGCTCGTCAACCTGATCGGGCCGATCCGCCGCGTGCAGGCGGTCGCCACCAGCGGGCAGGCCGAGCGGTTGATCACCGCACCGGGACCAAAACAGGGCTCGCGGTTCGCGGTCGGGACGCCGACGAGCGTGCTGTCGCTGCTGGAGTTCGACGGCGGGCCGACGGTGACCTTCGGGGCGTCGTGGGACGTCTTTCGTCACTCCAACCACCCGATCGAGCTCCACGGGACCAAGGGGTCGCTGCGGCTGCCCGATCCCGACAACTTCTCGGGGATCGTGGCGGTCTCGGATATGGGGGAGGCGTGGCTGGATACCGATACGTCCGCGCTGCCGTACGGGGCACCGAACTGGCCGATCGGCGCACCGGACCGGGCCAACTATCGGATGCTGGGCCTCGCCGACCTGGCGCGCGCCTGCGCCGAGGGCCGGCCGCCGCGGGCGTCGGGCGAACTGGCGCTGCACGTGCTCGAGGTGATGCAGGCGATCCTGCGAGCCGGCGAGACGGGGACGGCGCAGACCATCGTCGAGACGGTGCCGCAGCCGGCGGAGCTGACGGAGGAAGAAGCGCGCAGCCTGCTAGCGTGAGCCGTCTGGTAGGTCCGGCAGGTGGGGCGGGGAAATCCGGAGGTACTCTGGTGAAACAGGAACCGTCGGTTAGCCGACGAACTCGCGACCTCGAGGGCAAGCTCGACGCATCCCTTCCCGCGCGGAAACGGAGCCCATGAAGCACGTCGACCCCGGGCAGTAAGCGAGGAGGAGCCAAGGCGATTCGCGAGCCGAAGGTTACGCTCGATGCCATCGCGGACACGAAGGAGAAGCCGTGCGTCGAAGACGTCCTGCGGCCGATCCGGCTTCCCCGTGAGTAACCTTGCGGGAATATGTTTCCCGAGCGACGGCGGTGAGTTGGACAGGATATTGCGCGGCATAGCTCCAGACCGACGATCGATCCGCCAAGACCGACGCCGCGACGGTACGTTTATGGCGTGCAATACCCCAAGATTGCGTCCGTGCATCTATTTATAGATTACTATGATTTTGGCGCAGGCGAAAGCGCTGAGGAGGACTGAAAACCTGCAAATCGCTCCTAGATGATATTCTGTTGACACGCGGGCGGCGGGTGTCCCTAACTCTCACTGCGATCCCGGCGAGGATCGGGGGCAATCACAGGGGAGGAGATCATGAGCTTCATGCGGTCGCGCGCGGCCATGCTGTCCGCGGCGGCGGTCTGGGCGCTCGGCGCTTCGGGCGCGCTGGCGCAGACCAACATCGAGTTCATCCAGTGGTGGGAGCCGGAGATGCCGGCCGGCGCGCTGCGCGGCATCATGGACGACTTCGAGAAGGCGAACCCCGACATCAAGGTCACGCTGGTCAGCGGCCCCTATTCGGCGACCCACGACCAGATCGTGGTCGGGGCGGCCTCGGGCACGCTGAGCGACGTGGTCGGGCTCGACGGCGCCTGGGTGAACGGGCTCTCGAAGCAAGGCGCCATCGCCTCGATGGACCCGCTGATGGACGCGAGCAAGTTCGACCGCAGCCAGGTCGCCGACATCATCAAGGTCGACGGGCAGAGCGTGATGTTCCCGCTCGCCTCCTTCGTCTATCCGGTGTTCGTGAACCTCGACCTCGCCAAGGCGGCCGGCGTCGACAAGATGCCGTCGAACCGCACCGAGTTCGCGGAAGCGGCGAAGAAGATGACGAACGCCGACAAGAACGAGTACGGCTGGGTCCTGCCGCTGTCGCTCGACACCCCCAACGGCATCCAGAACGACGTGCTGTCCTGGCTCTGGGCATCGGGCGGGTCGATGCTGAAGGACGGCAAGCCCGACCTCGAGAGCGAGGCTGTGGTGGGCACGCTCGAGTACGTGAAGTCGCTGAACGACGCCGGCGTGATCTCGCCCGGCATCTTCGCCAAGAAGGAGCAGGACAAGGTCGAGGAGTTCGTCAACGGCAGGGTCGGGATGATGGTCGACTCGCTCGCCCACATCAACCTGATCCGCGAGCGGAACCCGAACCTCAACTTCGGCATCATGGGGGTGCCGGCGGCCGACGGCTACGACGGCAAGCGCGGGCTGCCCTACGCCTCCTGGGGGATCGGGATCAGCGAGGGGAGCGAGCACAAGGAGGAGGCCTGGAAGCTCGTCGAGTACCTGATGAGCCCCGAGGTCAACTCCAAGCTCGTGACGATCGCCAACGCCTTCCCGGGCAACGTCAACGCCAAGCCCGACCTCTCGAAGTCGGATCCGCTCTTCACCGACGCCTTCCAGATCTACCAGCAGAGCAAGCTCGCCAACGAGTTTGTCGGACTGCCGGTGGCCGAGGAGCTGATGCGGCAGATGGACGTCGAGGTGCAGAAGATGTTCGAGGGGCAGGAGACCGCGCAGCAGGCGGCGGCCGCGACGCAGAAGGAGTGGGAGGCCGAGTTCGCCAAGTAGGCGCGCGGCCCGGGCGGCGCGACCGGTGGTCGCGCCGCCGTTCCCTGACCAGGGGGTTGACACACATGGCGGACGCCATCCATCCGGCGAGCGGAATGCGGACCCGGCGGCGCAGGCGGGGGCTCGTCAGCTACCGCACCGGGACGCGGCTCGTCCCGCTCCTCTACGTCGCGCCGGCGACGGCGCTCTTCTGCCTCCTGATGCTCTATCCGATGGTCACCGTCATCCGCTACTCGCTGATGGACGGGGCGATCACCAAGAAGAACGCGGCTTTCGCGGGGCTCAAGAACTATGCCGCGGTCTTCGCCGACCCGGTGTTCTGGGAGTCGATCGCGAACACGCTCTACTTCACCGTCATGAGCGTGATCTTCCACCTGCTGGTCGGGCTCGCCTTCGCGCTGCTGCTGAACTCGGACCGGGTGAATCCGGTGCTGCGCAGCATCCTGCGGGTGCTCTTCATCCTGCCATGGCTCTTCACCGCGGTGATCATCGCGGTCCTGTGGCGGCTGCTGCTCGACCCGAACGGGGTGATCAACAGCGTCCTGATGACGCTTCACATCGTCGGCTTCAAGGTCGAGTGGTTCTCCTCGCCGGCAACCGCGCTGCACGCCGTCACCTTCGTCAACATCTGGGCCGGCTATCCGCTCTACATGGTGAGCCTGCTCGCCGGGCTGCAGGGGATCCCCAAGGACCTCTACGAGGCCGCGGGGATCGACGGCGCCAACGAGTGGGAGAAGTTCCGCTACATCACCATCCCGCAGCTGAAGCCGATCATGGTCTCGATCGCCCTCCTCGACTTCATCTGGACGATGCAGGTGTTTCCGCTGGTGTGGATGACGACCGGCGGCGGGCCGATCCACGCGACCGAGATGCTGAGCACCTACACCTACAAGCTGGCGTTCCGCGAGTACGACTTCTCGCGCGCCTCGGCGAGCGCGATCCTGATCCTGCTCCTGTCGATGACGATGACGTATTTCTACATCAAGCATCAGAAGGCACGATAGGATGGCGGCGCGACGGCGGTCGTTCAGCAAGTCGAAGGTCCCCACGATCCTGGTGCACCTGGGGCTCCTCGCGGGGCTCGTCTTCGCGGGCTTCCCGGTGCTGTGGATGTTCTTCAGCTCGTTGAAGTCCAACACCGAGATCTTCGCGCTGCCGCCGCGGCTGCTGCCGAAGGTCTTCACCCTAGAGGCCTACCGCACGATCTTCTCCGACTCGAGCAAGGTGCGCTTCTTCCTCAACAGCTACCTGGTGGCCGGGGTCGTCACCTGCCTGACGGTGGCGATTGCGACGCTCACGGCCTACGCCTTCAGCCGCTACCGCTTCCGCGGCAAGAACCCGCTGAACGTCTTCATCATCTCGACCCAGACCGTCCCGCCGATCACGCTGCTCATCCCCTACTTCGGGATGGTGGTGGCGCTGCACATCTTCGACACCTATGCGGCGCTGGTGCTGACCTATCTGGTCTTCACCCTGCCCTACGCGATCCTGCTGATGACCGGGTTCCTCAACACGCTGCCGAAGGAGCTCGACGAGGCCGTGCTGGTCGACGGCGGGTCGAGCTGGACCGCGCTCTGGCGGGTGATCGTACCCCTGTCGGTGCCAGGGATCGTAGCGACCGCGGTCTATACCTTCCTCTTGTCTTGGAACGAGTTCCTGTTCGCGCTGACGCTGACGAAGTCGATGGACATGCGGACGGTGCCGATCGGGATCTCGCTCCTGATGGGGCAGCACGCCTTCGAGTGGAACGAGATGATGGCGATGAGCGTCCTCGGGGCGCTGCCGCTGCTCGTCCTCTACCTGATCGCACAGCGCTATTTCCTGGCGGGGATGACCGCGGGGTCGGTCAAGAGCTAGACTGATGCCTGCTGCCTTCGCCGATTCGGCACCGGCTTTGCCGAGCCTGCGCGGATGGCGACTGTCCGTTGGAGGGTGCAGAATGGCGAAACCCTGCGGCCGCCGGCTGAAGTCCACCCGAATCGCCGGTTGCCTGCTCGCGGTCGCGCTGCTTTGCTTCGGCCCACCGGCCGCTAAGTGCGCCGAGCAACCGTCGCCGATCTCGATCGGCCCCACGCAGCTGTCCTACACGACCAGCCTGACGGTCAAGAACGGCACCGACGGGCCGGTGACTTTCCGCCGGATAGCCAACACCTGCGTCCCGGACGCCCCGGAATCCTTCACGCTCGGACCCGGCGAAACCTGGAGCGCGACCGTCACGCAGAAGCACAGCGACGATGGTTTGGACAATTGCTACCTGACGCATCACAGCATCGTCTATGAAGACGCTGCCAATGCGGGCAATACTTTCGGGGTGCAGCAGTACGACAATTCGAGCGATCCGGCCTGCCTCGACATCTCCATCTTCGTCATCGCACCCATTGGTCAAGCGCTGTGCCCGGTGGCCGCTGGCAGCTTGGCCAAGCCGACGAGCGCGATCTATTTCAACCCGGGATCGCAGGTGCCGCAGGTCGGGACGACCTGCCCGGGAGACATGTCCAATTGCCGGGCGCAGGTCGGCCGGAACCAGGCCTTCGGCTTCTACATCTCGCGGCCCGAGGCCTTCAGCGTGACGGCCGCGAACGGGAACGGCGCGGTCGGCATGGACTGCGTCCTGACCGACCTCGCCGTGGCCCAGGACGGCAACGCATGCGTCGCCGAGTCGATGAGCGCTCCGCCCGGTGGGGAGGTGGTGCTGTCGCTTGGCGGGAGCTGCGGGAAATTCTACCGCATCTCGGATCGAACAAGCGTTCAGCTCGAGTGCGCGACGCCGCTGCACAGGCTGGAGAACGGGGGGCTCACGAGCAATAGCCAGCGGTGGCAGGCGGTTGCCGATGGGGGGACCTACACGCTGCCGGGGGATTGATGCGCTCTCCAGGGTTGGAGGGGATTCCGCCCGACTTGTCAGTGGGTTGTATGGGCTGGAATGGGTATGGAAAGCGTACAGAAAGTGGCCATACGATTTGGGGCGGGGATGGAGGATCGACGCGGGACCGCGCGACGAGTCGGGCCCCTCGTCGGCAAGGTGCGAGGGGCCCGGACGCGCGCGATCAGCCGCCCTTGACTGTCACCTTCTCCATCCAGTCGGGGGCCGATACCTCGCCGTTGGCGCCGTCGCCGCGCTTGATGGCGTCGACGACGTCCTGGCCGGCGATCACCTTGCCGACGACCGTATACTGGCCGTTCAGGTGCGGCGCCGGGGCGAACATGATGAAGAACTGACTGTTGGCCGAATTGGGATCGGCGGAGCGCGCCATGCCGACGGTGCCCTTCTCGAAGGGGACGTTCGAGAACTCGGCCGGCAGGTCGGGCAGGTCCGACCCGCCGGTGCCGGCGAGCCCCTGGGAGAAGGCCGCCTTGGTGCCGTACTTCACGTCGCCGGTCTGCGCCATGAAGCCGTCGATGACGCGGTGGAATGCGACGCCGTCGTAGGCGCCCGACTTCGCCAGCGCCTCGATCTGCGCCACGTGCTTGGGCGCCACCTCGGGCATGAGCTGGATCTCGACGGTGCCGGGATGGGCGCCGGAGACCTCGATGACGAGGACGGGGTCCTTGCCCTGCCCCCAGGCGGCACCGGCGAGGCCGGCCGCGGCCGCGAGCGCCAGGAACGTGCGCCGGATCATGCGTCGGCCGCCACACGCACGGCGACCATCCGGTCGGGCTTGGACGGCGGCTCGCCGCGGACGATGGCGTCGACGTGCTCCATGCCCTTCGTCACGCGGCCCCAGACCGTGTACTGGCCGTTGAGGAAGTGGCCGGCGTCGAACATGATAAAGAACTGCGAGTTGCCCGAGTTCGGGTTCTGCGACCGCGCCATCCCGACGGCGCCGCGATCGAAGGGCAGGCGGGAGAACTCCGCCGGCAGGTCAGGCTGGGCCGAGCCGCCGGTGCCGGCGCGGCGGAGGTTGAAGCCGTCCTCCATGTCGCCGTGCTCGACGTCGCCGGTCTGCGCCATGAAGCCGTCGATGACGCGGTGGAAGGCGACGTTGTCGTACTCGCCGGCCCGCGCCAGCGCCTTGATCCGCTCGACGTGCTTCGGCGCCACGTCCGGCAGCATCTCGATCACCACGTCGCCGTCCTTGAGCGTGATGACGAGCGTGTTCTCCGGATCCTTGAACTCCGCCATGGCTCCCTCCTCGATTACACCGCGGCGGACCCTAGGACCGCCGGGTGCCGGCGGAAAGCCTCAAACCGGGACCTTGCCGAACTTTTCCGCGAGGGCGTCGGCCACCGGCGGCGGCACGAAGCCGCGGACGTCGCCGCCGAGCCGGGCGATCTCCTTGACCAGCCGCGAGGCGATTGCCTGGTAGTGGGCGTCGGCCATCAGGAAGACGGTCTCGATCTCGTCGTTGAGCGCACGGTTCATCCCGACCATCTGGAACTCGTACTCGAAGTCCGAGACTGCCCGGAGCCCACGCACGATGACGCCGGCATTCACCTCGGCGGCGCACTGGATCAGCAGGTTGTCGAACGGGTGCACGACGATCTCGATGCCCGCGTCGCGCCGCAGCCCGGCGCACTCGGCCTCGACCATCGCGACGCGGTCCTCGAGCCCGAAGAGCGGTCCCTTGTCGGCATTGATGGCGATGCCGATCACCAGCCGGTCGACCAGCGAGCAAGCGCGGCGGATGATGTCGACGTGTCCGTAGGTGATCGGATCGAAGGTGCCAGGATAGAGCCCGATCCGCATCCCAGCCCTCCGTTCGCGAGGCCCATCGCCGCGCCGGCGAGGCAACAATATTGCGCTGACGCGGTCAAGGGCGCTGTGGCACGGCCCTGACCCGCAACGCCCGCATCGCGACGATCTGGCCGAGCGCGCCGAGTGGCGAGACGGTCCGGAAGATGTCGCGCATCATGCCGACGTCGGAGCGGAGCCCGGCGCGCAGTCCGGCCTTGCTGCGCTTGAACGGGCTCCGCACCGCCGGCCAAGGCACGACGGCGATGCGGGCGCGCCGCTCGATGCAGAGCCGGTTCAGCCAGACCTCGAAGCCGAAGGGTCGCAGGTCGACGAGGGCGCCCAGGTGCGGCCGGAGCAGGTCCATGGGCAGCACCCGCTCGCCGGAGATGTAGTCGAGCCCGATCAGCCGCCAGGGCCAGGGCGCGTTGCCGCGCAGGCTGATCGCGACGTCGGCAGTCCCGTCTAGCACCGGGCGGAGCAGCGCCGTCACGTCCACAGGCCGCAGGCCGACGAGATCGGCGTCGAGCAGCAGCACCGTCGGGGCGCGCGCCAGCAGCAGCCCGGCGCGGAGCGCCCCGGTCTTGCCGCCGTTCCGCCCGAGCCGGACCAGCCGGAGCCCGGAGAGGTCGCGCGCCGCGTCGGCGACCGTGTCGGCGGTCGCGTCGGTCGAGCCGTCGTCGACGACGATGACCTCGTCGACCAGCGGGTGCCCGGCGACCGCCGCCAGCACCCGGCCGATCCGCGCCGCCTCGTTGAAAGCCGGGACGACGCAGGAGACCCGCGGGGCCCGCACCGCGCTCACGTCCGCTTCGCCCGCCGGCGCACCAG
The DNA here is from genome assembly GCA_046348975.1 of Amaricoccus sp. Taxonomy (GTDB): domain Bacteria; phylum Pseudomonadota; class Alphaproteobacteria; order Rhodobacterales; family Rhodobacteraceae; genus Amaricoccus. The sequence goes on from JAXMDF010000004.1 coordinate 207,852, forward strand.
CCAGAGCAGCCCGCCGAGAAAGATCAGGGCCCCGATCAGCAGCGACGCCCGGAAGATCCAGGAGTTGATCGAGGTGTAGGCGGCGCCGAGGGTATAGCCGAGGATCAGGAAGAACAGGCTCTTGGGCAGCGTTCCGATCGCATTGTAGAGCATGAAGCGGCCGAAGGGCATCCGCGCGCTGCCGGCCGCGAAGAGGACGAAGAGGCCCGCGGCGTGGGTCAGCTTGCCGATGATCAGCGTCCGCCCGCCGCTGGCGTGGAAGTGCTCCTCGAGCGCCGCCTGCCGCTGGCGGTCGAGGCCGAGGCGGCTCCGCCAGCGCTCGGGGATCGAGCCGTGCCCGAGCCGGCCGATCCAGTAGACGATGCCGTCGCCGAAGAGGTCGGCGGCGACGACGATGACGTAGATCAGCGCCAGGTTCAGGTGCCCGAGCCGCGCCAGATAGGCGGCGAGGACGGTGATGATCGGCCCTTCGACCGTCGCCAGCGGGAAGAGCAGCAGGAGGCCGTGGTCCTGCAGCAGCTGGAGCGCGCCGTCGAGGGTCGGCATCGGGCTCAGTCGGCGCCGAGACGGGTTGGGACCGCGCCCACCGCCATGCGGTTGCCGCGCCAGGCGAAGCCGCGGCCGGCCCAGGCCGCCACCCAGAGGAGCGGCAGCAGGAGGTCGCGCAGCGCCCAGGCCAGCGCCGCGCGCGCGGAAACCGGCCAGCCGGCCGCCCGGGCGAGCCAGGCCTCGGCCAGGTACCAGGCGACCGCCAGCGCCACGAGCGCCCAGGGCGCCAGCGCACCGGCGGCGACCAGCGCCAGGCCGAGCAGCAGCGGGAGGAAGCCGCCGGTGACGATCTCGGCGGCGAAGTAGCGGGGGAAGCCCATGCGGCGGTAGCGCGACCAGCGCAGCTGGCGGCGCCAGACCTCGGCAAAGCCGCGGCGGCCGATCGGCTGCGGGAACGGCCGCTGGACGAGCCGCACCTTCAGCCCGGCACGGCGCACCAGCTTGGTCGAAGCCAGATCCTCGGCCATCTCGGCGCCGAGCGCGGCCGGGCCGCCGGCGGCGGCGAGGATGTCGCGGCGCCAGAACAGGGTCTTGCCCTGAGCGAAACCGTTGCCGACCTGGTCGGCCGCGAGCTGCCAGCGCGCCTGGTAGGTGTCGAGGAAGGCGCATTCGAGCTCGCCCCAGAAGCCGTCGGGGCGGACGCCCGACGGCGGCGAGGACACGAGCCCGGTCCCGGGCGTCCAGCGGGCGAAGAGCGTCGCCAGATAGTCGGGCGGCAGCAGCAGGTTGCTGTCGGCCATGACGATCCAGTCGTGGCGCGCCGCCAGCCAGCCCTTGGCGAGATTGTTGAGCTTGGGGTTGGCGCTGATCGGGTCGTCGCCGACGAGGAGCCGCGCCGGAACGCCGGGATTGGCCGCCATCAGCCGCTCGACCAGAGGGACGACCGGATCGGCGGCGTCGGCGACGCAGAAGACGACCTCGTAGTCGGGGTGGTCGAGGGCGAAGCTCGAGGCGAGGGTTTCCTCGACGAAGTTCTCGATGCCGCAGACGGGCCTAAGCAGGCTGACCGGCGGCAACGTCCGCGGGGCGGCCGGGGCGGGGCGGGCGAGGCGGAACAGCACGATGCCGATGCTCGCGGCCTGCAGCCCGAGCGCGCCGATGCCGAGGAGCTCGGCCGCACGGGCGAAGGCCTCGAGCATCTCAGATCGCGAGGCCGGGAACGTCCTCGGCCTCGGGCAGCGGCTCGTCCGCGAGCGCCGGGCGGCGGCCGCGCCAGTCGAGCACGCGGAGCCGGCCGTCGGCCTCCTCGACGATCGCGGTGCAGCTCTCGAGCCAGTCGCCGCAGTTGGCGTAGACCACGCCATGGTCCTCGTGCAGCGCGGCGCGGTGGAAGTGGCCGCAGACGATGCCCTCGACCTCCTGCGCCTGCGCGAGCGCGCTCAGCCGCACCTCGAAGCTGTCCCAGCGGCGGATCAGCCGGTTGACCGTCGCGACCGTGTCAGTGATCAGCGTGCCGTCGTCGAAGCCGAGGGCCCGGCGGCCGCGGTTCAGGAGCGCGTTCAGCCCGCGCACCGCGGCATCGACCCGGCTGCCGGCCAGCGACAGCCAGCGCGCCTTGTTGGCGAAGACGTCGCAGCAGTCGCCGTGCACCACCAGGTAGCGCCTGCCGTCGGCGGCGGTGTGGATGGCCTGCTCGACCACCTCGATGCGGTCGAAGTAGATGCCGTAGTGGCGGCGGAAGAAGCCGTCGTGGTTGCCCGGGACGTAGACGATGCGCGCGCCGGCGCGCGAGCGCGCCATCAGCGTGCGGATGACGTCGTCGTGCACCGCCGACCAGCGCGAGCGGATCGGCCGCCAGCCGTCGAGGAAGTCCCCCACCAGATAGATCACCTCGGCGTCGTGCCGCTCGAGGAAGTCGAGCACGCGGTCGGCGCGGCAGCCACGGGCGCCCAGGTGCACGTCGGACAGGAACAGGCTGCGGTAGCGGCGCTGCGCCGGCCATGGCTTGGCCGGCCGGTTCGCGCCGGGGATGTCGAGGGAGATGTGCTTCATGTCTCGAGCCGAAACGACCCCGTCGTTGGTCCCGCAAGGCATTAGCAGCCAACCATGTCATCATGGCGAAACGCAGGCGCCGGCCAGCACATGTTCATCGCTCGAACCCCCGTGCCTGAGCCGGCGCAAGCCCCTTCATGCCGATGCCCGCCGGCATGTCAACCTCGTCGTTATCGGGGGCGGCGAGGCGCCGCGGTCCGTGGTGCGGGGAAGATACAGCGCTACCAGCTGTTGGCGATCATGTCGGTCAGCGCGGTATTCTCGGCCTGCACCTCGGTGATGCGCGCCTTGACCACGTCGCCGATCGAGATCACCCCCACCATGCGGTTGGCCTCGATCACCGGCATGTGGCGGAAGCGGCCGTCGGTCATCCTCTCCATCACCGACATGGCGGTGTCCTCGGGATGGCAGCCGACCACCTCGGCGGTCATCAGATCCTGCACCTGCTGGTCGAGGCAGCCGACGCCGCGCGCGTGCAGCGCCCGGACGATGTCGCGCTCGGAGAGGATGCCGTCCACCATCGCGCCGTCGCGGCTGACGATCACCGCGCCGATCCGCTTCTGTGCGAGCAGCTCCACGGCGGCCCGCACCACGTCGGTCGGCTTCATCGAGACGATGTCGCCGCTCGGCTTCGCATCGACGATGTTGCGGACAATCATTCCGGCATCCCCTCTCGTCCAGGCCCTGCTCGGGAAAGTGTCCCCTCGCCCGGCAGGCCTGTCAAGCCGCGGCATCGTGTCGCAATCGTTTCGCGGAGTTGCGCCGCGGGCGGGCGGGGCCCGACCCTGGCGTCAGGCGACGGGGAGCGGCCGCGGAGGCGCCCGGTCCTCGGCCAGCGCCGCGCGCATCCCGTCGACCACCACCTCGGCGATATGGTTGATCCGCGCGACCCGCGCGTCGTCCTCGTGGCGGACGAGGTAGAAGGCGCGGGTCAGCCGCACGTCGTCGGGCAGGAGCACGGTCAGCTCCGGATGGGCGCGCGCCACGAACTCGGGCAGGATGCACATGCCGAAGCCCTGCCGGCACCAGCGCAGCTGCAAGAGCAGGCTGTTCGAGGTCAGCGCCGGCTCGGTCTCGCGCCCCAGCAGCGCGTAATAGTCGAGCTCGCGGTCGAAGATCATGTCGGAGATGTAGCCGATGCCGCGGACCGCGTGCAGGTCGGCCATGGTCCGCACCGGCCCGAGGCCGGCGACGAGGTCGCGGCGGGCGTAGAGCCGCAGCCGGTAGTCGGCGATCTTGCGCACCGTCAGCCGTCCCGCCGACGGCGGCGAGACGGTGACCGCCACGTCCGCCTCGCGCTTGGACAGCGAGAACATCCGCGGCAGCGACACCACCTGCACCTGCAGGTCGGGGTTCTCGCGGGTCAGCGCGTCGCATGCGTCGGTCAAGAGGTAGTTCGAGACGCCGTCCGGCGTGCCGATGCGGACCGTCCCCGAGAGCCGCTCGGCCTGGCCGCCGACGTCCCCGGCCAGGACCTCGACCTGCGCCTCGATGGCTTCGGCATGGGCGAGCAGGCCCTGCCCCGCCTCGGTCAGGGCATGGCCCTCCGACGAGCGCTCGACCAGCCGGACGGCCAGCGCCTCCTCGAGCGCGCCGATCGCCCGCAGCTTGCCGGCCGCGAGCCGGGCCCCGCCACCGGCGGCCGGCACGCGCGCCTCCCGTGCCACCTCCAGGAAAACCCGGAGGTCGTCCCATCTCAACTTGCCTCGCTGCATGGCACGCTTCTAGCACAGCTCTTCGGACCGCAAAATCGCAAGATGTCGGCCTCCGTTCCGCCGGCTAGAGCAGCGTTCCGCGCAGGATGACGATCGCGACTGAGAAGTAGATCACGAGCCCGGTGACATCGACGAGTGTCGCGACGAAGGGTGCCGAGGCGCTGGCCGGGTCGAAGCCGAGCCGCTGCAAGATGAGCGGCAGCATCGATCCGGCCATGGAGCCGAAGGTGACGATGCCGACGAGGGCCACCCCAACCGTGAGCGCCACCAGCATCCAGTGCTCCCCATAGTCGTAGAGGCCCGTCTTCTGCCAGATCAGGATGCGGATCATGCCGATGGTCCCGAGGATGACCCCAAGGGTGATGCCGGCCGGGAGCTCGCGCAGCGCGACCCGCCACCAGTCGCCCAAGGCGACCTCGTGGAGCGCGAGCGCCCGGATCAGAAGCGAGGTCGCCTGCGAGCCGGAGTTGCCTCCCGAGCTCATGATCAACGGAATGAACAGTGTCAGCACGAGCGCCTTCTCCAGCTCGTACTCGAAGCCCTGCATCGCGCTCGCCGTCAGCATCTCGGACAGGAAGAGCACGCACAGCCAGCCGGCGCGCTTTTGGATCATCCGCCAGAAGCCGATGTCCATGTACGGCTCGGTCAGGGCCTCCATGCCGCCGAAGCGCTGCACCTGTTCGGTCTGGCGCTCGACCATCGCGTCGATCACGTCGTCCACGGTGACGATGCCGATCACGTGGTTGCGCCGGTCCACCACCGGCACGGCGAGAAGGTCATACCTGGAGATGAGGCGCACCGCCTCGTCGCGCGGCGCGCCGGCCGGGATCGCTATCGGCCGGCGAGGCGGCGCTGCCGACAGCACGTTGGCGTTCGGATCGCCCGAGATGAGACGGCGGAGCGTAACCGCCTGGACGAGCGTCGCCTTCTTCGGGTCGAGCACGTAGACCGCATAGACGGTTTCCCGCGTGCGCTCGACCATGCGGATATGGTGCAGCACCTGGGCGATCGTCCAGGTGGCGGGAACCGACACGAACTCGGTGGTCATGAACGAGCCCGCGCTCTCCTCAGGGTAGGCTAGCAGCGTCTCGAGCGAGGCCTTGAGTCCCGGGTCGAGGCAGGCAAGGAGCTCCGCGCGGGCCGGTTCCGCCAGCCCGCGGAATAGGTCGGCGACACGATCCTCCGACATGCCAGCGATGAGCGTGGCCGCCCGCTCGCGCGGCAGCAGCGCGATCGCCTCAGGGGCGGAGTCGAACCCGGGCTGGTCGAGCACGTCGACCGCGCGCTCGGGCGGTAACGCGTCGAGCATCCGGGCGGCCTGGTCCGGGCCGAGGTCGTTCAGGATCTCGACGATGTCGGCGGCCTGCTCGTTGGCGAGCTTGCCGGCGGCCTCGATCGGATCGAGGAAGGCTGCGTCACGCGCAGCCGATAGGGCGGTGTCGTCGTTCATGGCTCACCTCTCGGGCGACCGCCGGCCGTCGGCGCCGCCGGGTGAGCCTCATCGAACCCGATCAGGCCAACGCGCGCGTCCCCGGCTGCGGAGGTGGTCGACTGCTACTGTCACTGGGCATTGGTTGCAGAATCCTCCGAAGTCACCGACCCGCAGATGCGGACGGGGACGACCCGGATTTGCGCCTTGGCACGCGCGTCGTCAATCCGCCGCTCGCCCAAGGCGCTCAACAGGGCTTCACCTCTTCGTTTCGTGCAGGCGCGGCCACGGAGCCCACCTCCGGCAGGAATTCGCGCGCGGTCGCGCCCGATACCGGCTCCTACCGTGACCGCCGCGACGTTTCGCGCTGCGCCGGAGCAGATTTGGCGATAGGCTGCCGCGCGAAGCGGGCCCGTGGGGAGGGATCAGGATGCCGGAGCTCAGCCACTTCATCGACGGTCGCCGCGTGCCCGGGACCTCGGGACGCTTCGCCGAGGTCTGGAATCCCGCGACCGGCGAGGTGCAGGCGCGCGTGCCGCTGGCGTCCGCGGCCGAGCTCGCCGCCGCCGTCGAGGGCGCGAAGGCTGCGCAGCCGGGCTGGGCCGCGACGAACCCGCAGCGCCGCGCCCGGGTGCTGATGAGGTTCGTCGACCTCCTCAACCGCGACATGGACGAGCTCGCCGAGGCCCTGTCGCGCGAGCATGGCAAGACCCTGCCCGACGCCCGGGGCGACGTGACCCGCGGGCTCGAGGTCGCCGAGTTCTGCATCGGCGTGCCGCACCTGACGAAGGGCGAATACACCGACGGCGCCGGCCCCGGCATCGACATGTTCTCGATGCGCCAGCCGCTCGGCGTCGTCGCCGGGATCACGCCGTTCAACTTCCCGGCGATGATCCCGATGTGGAAGTTCTGCCCGGCGATCGCCTGCGGCAACGCCTTCATCCTCAAGCCCAGCGAGCGCGACCCGTCGGTGCCCCTGATGCTCGCCGAGCTGATGCGGGAGGCCGGGCTGCCTGACGGCATCCTCCAGGTCGTCAACGGCGACAAGGAGGCGGTCGACGCCATTCTCGACCACCCGGACATCGCCGCCGTCGGCTTCGTCGGCTCGACGCCGATCGCCCGCTACATCTACGCCCGCGCCACCGAGCACGGAAAGCGCGCGCAATGCTTCGGCGGCGCCAAGAACCACATGATCGTCATGCCCGACGCCGACCTCGACCAGGCGGCCGACGCGCTGATCGGCGCCGGCTACGGCGCCGCCGGCGAGCGCTGCATGGCGATCTCGGTCGCGGTCCCGGTCGGCGAGGCGACCGCCGACGCGCTGATCGAGCGGCTGGTCCCGCGGGTCGAGGCGCTGAAGATCGGTCCCTACACGGCCGGCAAGGACGTCGACTTCGGCCCGGTGATCACGCGGGCCGCGCAGAAGCGCATCCTCGACCTCGTGGAGTCGGGCGTCCGCGCCGGCGCCGAGCTCAAGGTCGACGGGCGCGGCTTCCGGATGCAGGGCTACGAGGACGGCTTCTTCGTCGGCGCCTGCCTCTTCGACCGCGTGACGCCGGAGATGGACATCTACAAGGAGGAGATCTTCGGCCCGGTGCTCTCGACCGTGCGGGCGAAGTCCTACGACGACGCCCTCGCGCTGACGATGACGAACCCCTACGGCAACGGCACGGCGATCTTCACCCGCGACGGCGACACCGCCCGCGACTTCGCGAGCCGGATCAACGTCGGGATGGTCGGGGTCAACGTGCCGATCCCGGTGCCGCTCGCCTACCATACCTTCGGCGGCTGGAAGGCCTCGGCCTTCGGCGACCTCAACCAGCACGGGCCGGACGCCTTCCGCTTCTACACCCGGACGAAGACCGTGACCGCCCGCTGGCCGTCCGGCATCAAGGAGGGCGCCGCCTTCTCGATCCCGACCATGGAGTGACGGGCGGGCTGCTTGAACGCGGCCGGCGCGCGGCCATAATGTTTGGCCAACCTGGACAAGACGGAGGCGCCGATGTGGCAGGTCGCAACCGCGAAGAACAAGTTCTCCGAGCTCCTCAATGGGGCCGAGACCGAGGGTCCGCAGCGCGTCCCGCGCCGCGGCCGGACCTTCGTGCTGATGTCGCAGTCGGATTTCGAGAGCCTGGCCGGCAAGCCGGCCCGGCAGATGAACCTGGGCGAGTATCTGCTGAGCGCTCCGAAGGTCGAAGGCCTGGTGATCGAGCGCGATCGATCGCCTCCGCGGGAGGTGGACTTCGGCTCGGACGAGGAGTGCCCTGCCGCTCGCCGACGGCCCGATCGCCGCAACCGCGCGGGTCCGCGACCTGACGCTCTGGACCCGTAGCACTCGTGACTTCGAGGGGGCCGCGGTGCGACTCTTCAACCCGTTGGAGGAGTGATGCAGAACCAAGCGGGGCAGCCGTGAGCGACGTGCTGATTCGCGTCGAGGGGCGTGCCGGGCGCATCACGCTGGAGCGGCCGCGGGCATTGAATGCGCTGAGCTTCGCCATGGTCGGGGCGATCGACGCGGCGCTGCAGGCATGGGAGGTCGACCCGGCCGTGGCGCTGGTCCTGATCGACGGGGTGGGCGAGCGGGCGTTCTGCGCCGGGGCGGACATCGCCGAGACCTATCACCTGGCGCGGCGGGGCGACTTTGCCGGGGCGCGGGCGTTCTGGGGCAACGAGTACCGGATGGACGCGCGGATCGCGCGCTATCCAAAGCCGTACGTCGCCCTGATGCACGGCTATACCATGGGCGGCGGGGTCGGCGTGTCGGGGCACGGCAGCCACCGGATCGTCGGCGAGAGCGCACGGGTGGCGATGCCCGAGTGCGGCATCGGGCTGGTGCCCGACATCGGCGGCACGCAGCTGCTCGCCGCCGCGCCGGGGCGGCTCGGCGAGTACCTGGGGCTGACCAGCGACCGGATGACGCCGGGCGACGCCATCCATGCGGGCTTCGCCGACGTCCTGGTGCCGGAGGCGGAATGGCCGGGGTTGGTCGCCGACCTGGTCGCGACGGGCGACGTCGGTGCCATCGCGCCGCGGGTGGCGCCGGTGCCCGAGCCGCCGCTGGCGGCGCTGCGGGAGGCGATCGACGACGCCTTCGCGGCCGTCGACCTCGCGGCGCTGATCGCGCGGCTGGAGGCGACCGACTGGGGGCACGGCGTGCTGAAGGTGCTGGCGACGAAATCGCCGCTGTCGATGGCCTGCACGCTCGAGCTGGTACGGGCCGCGCGGCGGGAGCCGGGGGTCGAGAAGGCGCTGCGGCGCGAGCACCGCTTCGCCTGGCGGTCGGCCACCGACGGCGACCTGCTCGAGGGGATCCGCGCCACCGTCATCGACAAGGACCGCAAGCCCGTCTGGCGCGACGCCCTCGACGGCGTGCGGCCGGAGCAGGTGGCGGCGATGCTGGCGCCGCTCGGCGACGACGACCTGACCTTCTGACCGGAGACACGCCATGCGCATCGGCTTCATCGGACTGGGCCACATGGGAACGCCGATGGCGCTGAACCTGGTCGCGGCCGGGCACGAGGTGACGGGCTTCGACATCTCCGGCGCCGTCCCCGAAGGCGTCGCCCACGCCGAGGGGACCGCCGACGCGGCGCGCGGCGCCGACGCGGTCATCACCATGCTGACCAGCGGCTCGCTCGTCCGGACAGTCTACGGGATGGCCGTCCCGGCGGCGTCGCCCGGCGCCCTCTTCCTCGACTGCTCGGCGATCGACGTCGGCAGCGCCCGCGAGGCGGCCGCGCTCGCCACCGCGGCGGGTCTCGTGGCGGTCGACGCGCCCTGCTCGGGCGGCACCGTCGCGGCGGCCGCGGGGACGCTGACCTTCATGGCCGGCGGCACGCCCGAGGGCTTCGAGCGGGCCCGGCCGATCCTCGACATCCTCGGTGCGCGGGCGATCTACTGCGGCGCCTCGGGGGCGGGCCAGATCGCCAAGGTCTGCAACAACCTGATCCTCGGCGTCTCGATGATCGGCGTCTGCGAGGCCTTCGCGCTGGCCAGGAAGCTCGGGCTCGACGCCCATGCTCTCTACGACGTGGTGTCGACGTCCTCGGGCAACTGCTGGTCGGTGACGAGCTACTGCCCCGTCCCGGGGGTCGGGCCGACCTCGCCGGCCGACCACGATTATGTCCCGGGCTTCACCGCCGACCTGATGCTCAAGGACCTCGACCTCGCGCGCGAAGCGGCGGCGACCGTCGACGCCGCCACCCCGCTCGGCGGCCACGCCGCGGCGCTCTTCGCCGCCTTCGTCGCCACCGGCGGGCGCGGCCGCGACTTCTCCGCCATGTTCCCCTGGATCACCGAGCGCGGCCACGGGCTCTGAGCGGACGCCCGCTCCGCCAGCGCTGGACCGCCCTCGGCCTCTTCCGGGCCGGCCGGTCGCACTCGCAGGTCGCTGCCGCACTCAACGTCCATAGCCGCACCGCCGGGAGGTGGTGGGCAGACCTCCTTCAGCGCGGCCTCCTCCGCGCTCCCACCGCAGGAACCCCCTCCCGATGATCCTCAACCCCGAGGCGCTCGACCTCGCCTTCAAGGGCTTCAAGGCCGTCTACACCGACGCCTACACCAAGGCGCCCAAGGTCGAGTGGACGGCGCTCGCGCGCGAGCTGATCGGCGCGAAGGCCTATCGCTACCTGAGCCCGGTCATCCGCTACTCGGCGACGACCGCCGCGTGCTGCGGCTCACCGGCGCCGGCCTCGTCCACAACTCCAACCTCGAACTGACCGCGCTGTCGCGCGAGGAGCCACCGTGCCCGAGACGAAGGCAGACACGCCCAAGACGACGCCCGACCCTGCCGCCCGCTTGCTCGCCGCCCTCGGCCTGACCGAGGACGCCGACGACGCCACCATCCGCGAGAGCTTCCTTGCCCTCCTCGGCCGGCCGACCGCCTTCCTCGACCAGGCCGAGGGCGACAGCCCGGCCGCGTAGGCCGCGCCCGACCCGGCCGAGTATGCGCCGGTCGGCGCCGTGCGGGAGCTCCTGGCCGAGCGCAACACCGCGCTCGCGACCATGGGCGAGCGCGTGGCCGAGAAGCGCGTCGGCGAGGCGCTGGCGGCCGGCTGCATCACCCCCGCCATGCGGCCCTGGGCGCTGGCGCTCTGCCGCGAGAAGCCCGACAGCTTCGAGGGCTTCCTCGCCGCCGGCGCGCCCGCCTATGCCCACCTCCTGCGCCCCGTCGCCCCCGGCGGCCCACCGCCCCGTGGCGTGGACGCCGCCGCCCGCGCCTCGCCCGAGGCCCGCGCCATCTGCCGCCAGCTCGACCTCGACCCCGAAGGCGCTGGCCGGCTGAACGAGTTCGGGAACGGGGAGTCCAGGCTCCGTTCCCGTCCGCCAGCGGGAAGACCGGCCGTCTTGTCCCGGCCGGTCTTCCCGCTGGCCTCAACGGGCTCGACCATGAGCGCCGCCGACATCGACCTTGCCCTTGCCGAGCTGGAGCCGATCCTCGCCGGTTTGACCCGCCTCAACGGGGCGCTCGAACGGCATCGTGAAGCCCTGGTGCAGGACCGGCTGGCCCTCCCACCCTGCGACACGCCGCCCTTCGAGCACCGCCGCCGGCCCGGACGGCTGTCCAAGATCGGCGCCGACCCCGAGCTTCAAGCCTTCATCCTCCCGCGGCTCGACCGCCTGACCTATCACCAGATCGCCGATGCCGTCGCCGCTCACTTCCCGCCCGAGCCCCGCGTCCGCCCCTCCGACCCAGAAGCTCCCAGAACCGCCCGCGCCCAACACGGAAACTCGATAGGTTGAAGAAGAAGGAGCCAGGACAACCCGTGGGGGGCACGCGCGGCCGCGGGGGGAGCCGTGCCGGGAAAGCAGGCTAGCGCGTGTCGTCCGGGCCGCCGACGATCCGCTTGAGCAGCCGCGGCAGCCGGCGCAGCGCCTTGTACATCTCGACGCTCTGGTCCATCCGCACGGCCGGATAGCCCATCACGATCCACCCCGGGGGCACGTTCGAGTTGACGCCGCTGTTGCCCGTGACGACCGCGTCGGCGCCGACGGTCAGGTGGTCGGCGACGCAGGCGCGCCCGCCAAGGACCACCCGGTCGCCGATGACGGTGGAGCCGGCGATCCCGGCCTGCCCGCAGATCAGGCAGGTCCGCCCCACCTTGACGTTGTGGCCGACCTGCACCTGGTTGTCGATCTTGGTGCCCTCGCCGATCGTCGTGTCCGCGATCGTCCCGCGGTCGATGCAGCTGCCGGCGCCGACCTCGACGTCGTCGCCGATCGCCACCGCCCCGAGCGAGTTGATCCGGACGTACTCCTGCCGCTCGCGCGGGGTGATCGCCCCGGTCGCCCGCGCCTCCTCGACGGTGCCCGGCGTCGGCGTCACGAAGGAGAAGCCGTCGGCGCCGATCACGGCGTTCGGCTGGGCGATGAAGCGGTGGCCGATGCGGACCCGCGCCCCGATCCGGACGCCGGCGAGGATGAGCGCGTCGTCGCCGATCGCGGCATCCTCGGCGATCGAGACGTGGCTGAAGATCCGCGCCCGGGCGCCGATCGTGGCCCGCGCGCCGATCACCACGAAGGGACCGACCGCGGCGCCCGCCCCCAGCCTCGCGCTCGGGTCGATGACGGCGGAGGGATGGATGCCGGGGGCGAGCTCCGGCGCGCGCTCGAAGACCCGCCCGATCCCGGCGAGGAGGTAGCGCGGGCGCGGCGCGAGGATCGCGGCCGAGAGCCCGAGGGCCTGCCAGTCGGCCCCGGGCCAGAGGATCGCGGCGCGCGCCCGTCCGCGGCCGAGGGCCTCGGCGAAGGCCGGCTGCATGGCGAGCGCGATCTGGTCGGGAAGGGCGGCGGCGGGCTCGGCCGCGCCCGACACCGCCAGCCCGGTGTCGCCGCAGGCCTCGGCGTCGAGCGCGGCGGCGAGCTCTGCGATGGTGATCACTGCCGTCTCCTGCGCGGGCCCCCGGCCGAGGCCATACCGGAAGCATCAGCCCTGTGCAGCGGGCAAAGCGACCCCGGCGGCGACGAGCGCGTCGAAGACCTTGGCGTCGCGGCCGTAGACGTCGGGCCGGTAGTGGACGCTGCCGGCGTCGTCGAACCAGACGGTCCGGTAGTCGATATGCACCGGGATCGTCCGCTCGAGGGTCACGGTCTTCTCCTTGCCGGTGGCGAGCAGCGCGTCGAAGGTCGCCTGCGGGTCGGGCACCTGCCCCTGCAGCACGATGTCGGCGAGCTCCACGGGCTTCTGCAGCCGGATGCAGCCGTTGGAGAAGGCGCGCACGTCGCGGGCGAAGAGGTCGCGGTGCGGCGTGTCGTGCATGTAGACCGAGTTCTGGTTCGGGAACAGGAACTTGACCTTGCCGAGGGCATTGTCGTCGCTCGGCCGCTGCTTGATCCGGAACGGGAAGCTCTCGGGGGTGTACTGCGAGAAGTCGACGAGGCTCGGGTCGATCTCGGTGCCGGCGCGGGTCAGGAGCCGGATGTTCTGCCGCTGCAGCACCAGCGGGTCCTTCTGCAGCTTCGGCAGATAGTCGCGGATCGCGATCGAATCCGGGATGTGCCAGGTCGGATTGACCACCATGTACTTGACGACGCCGGAGAACTCGGGGGTCTCGGTCACGTGGGTCTTGCCGACGACGACCTTCGACTCCCAGCTGGTCTTGCCGTCCTCGATCAGCCGGACGGTGAAGTCGGGGATGTTGACGAAGAGGTAGCGCGGCTCGGGCGAGCGGTTCAGCCAGCGCAGCCGCTCGAGGTTGACGGCGACCTGCGCGAGGCGGGTCTCGGTCGGGGCGTTGATCGCGTCGAGGGTCAGCGAGCCGACGACGCCGTCGGCGTTCAGCCCGTAGTCGGCCTGGAAGGCCTCGACCGCGTCCTGCAGCGTCGGGTCGAAGTCGCTGCCGGCGGTCTCGCCGTCGGGGACGAGATAGCCGAGCCGCGCCAGCCGGGCGCGCAGCGCCGAGACCCGCGGGTCGGCGTCGCCCGGGTGCATGGTCGGGCCGTCGGGCACGTCGGGCCCCCAGGAGGCGCCGGCGTCCAGCGCCTCGAGCCGGGCCTTCTCGGCCACCAGCCGGGCGTAGTCGGGATCCGCAGGCTGGAGCCCGGCGAGGACGTCCGGCAGCGGCGCCTTGTCGAGCAGCGCCATCAGCGCCGCCGGCGCCGGGTGCGACGGGCGCACCTGGATGTCGGGATAGAGCGATCCGGGCGCCAGTACGCCGGCGGCCATGTCGTCGGCGAGCCCGAGGTAGGCGCGGGTCGCCGCCACCTCGCGCTCGGCGTCGCCGGCGGGGGCGGCCGTCGGCCCGAAGACGCGCGTCAGCGCCTCGATGTCGTCCGAGCGCAGCGGCAGCGCCTGCGCCGGCGCCGCAACGAGGGCGGCGGCGAGCGCCGCCGGCCGGTCGCTGCCCGGCTCGGCCCAGAAGGGAGCATAGTCGCGGGCGGCGTAGAAGCCGCCGATGGCGGTCGCCTGCGCCTGGGGGACGCCCGCCAGCGCCGCGGCGAGATCGTCGCGGAACGCCGCCTGCGCCGGCGTGAGCGCCGGGGCCGCCGCGACCGCGGCACCGGCCGCCGCGTCGGACGCGGCCATCGGCCAGTCGGTCGGATCGGCCGCCGCCGCGGTCGCCAGGCCGCAGGCGAGTGCCGTTGACGCCAGTAGGGAAAGGGGTCGGAAATGCATGCCTGCCTCGTGGTTCTGCTCTGATTTTCCCACGAGATTAACCCGTCCGGGCGCCTCCGGGCAAGCGCGGGCCATCGCGGGCGCGATCCGCCCGCGGCGCGACATGCGGGCAAATTCCCGCGATCGGCAAAAAACTGCCGATCGCGGGGGCGGCGCGCAATGGTCCGCTTGGAAATGGGGCTTTGCTGTGTCATCAGAATCACAGGGGCGCGTGAAGTCGCTCAAAACAGGCAAGTTCGAGGCAGTGCAATCATGAATGACGAGGGATATCGCCCGTCTCGGCGGGCGTTGCTGGGTGCATTCGCGGGGATCTGTGCGGTCGCTGCGGCGCCGGTCTATGCCGGCGTTCCGGGGTTCCTGCGCGGTGCGGGCGACGTCCGCCGGGTGCGGATGTACAGCCAGCGGACCGGTGAATCGATCGACACGATCTATTTCGCCGACGGCCGCTACGTGCCCGAGGCGCTGCAGGAAATCAGCTACTTCATGCGCGACTGGCGCCAGAACGTGATGATGAAGTACGACGCGCGCAACGTCGACAACCTCGCCGCGACGCTGCGGATGATGGACACCGACGAGCCCTACATGATGATCTCGGGCTACCGCACGCCGCAGACGAACGCCATGCTGCGGGGCGCCGCCAGCCACTCGTTCCACCTGCGGGCGATGGCGGCCGATGTGCGGCTGCGCAGCCGCAACGTGCGGCAGATCTCGGGCGCGGCCTTCGCCTGCAACGGTGGCGGCGTCGGCATCTACAACCGCTCGAACTTCGTCCACATGGATTGCGGGCCGGTCCGTTCCTGGCACGGCTGACCCGCTCAGGCGCGAAGAGTGCCGTAGGGTCGTGAGCGGTATCTGTTGACGGTTTCCTTGGGGTGGGCTGCGCTGTCGCAGGCCACCCTCTCGTGCGTCGCGCCTGCGGCGCCGCGTCGCCGGACCCCCTTGCGGACAGCGGCGCGACGTATCACTGGTCCCGCAGCCGCTGCGCCGAGAGGAGCACCCCCGTGACCGACCCGACCGCCCGAGGTGCATGATGGAGCATCTCCCCGGCCTCAACCCGGCGGCGCCGCACTACCTGCCGTCGTTCATCACCGTCCCCGGCCAGTCCGACTGGCTGATGACCGTCATGGCGGTCTTCCTGCTCGTCTCCGTCATCTCGGTCGGGGTCGTCTACCTGAAGCTGCATGCGCTGCCCGAGCACATGGCGCATCGCACCAACAAGGTGCAGCTGCAGTTCGTCGCCGTGCTGGCGCTGATCGCGCTCCTCACCCACAACAACGTCTTCTGGATCGCGGCGCTGCTGCTGGCGCTGATCGAGCTGCCGGACTACGCGACCCCGATCAACTCGATGGCGCTGTCGCTCGAGCGGATGTCGCGGCGCGGCGACCCGCCGGACCGGCCGGGGCGCTGGAACGACCTGCTGTCCGACGATTCCCCGACCTACCCGCCGGCGCCGCCGCCCGCGCCGCGGGAGCCGGAGGCCTGAGATGCTCGAGCTCCTGCTCTGCTCCGCGGTCACCGTCCTGCCGGACTTCCTCTACCGGCGCTTCTGGCAGGGCAAGCGGCTCGGCCGCGAGATCACGCTCTTCTCGGTCTGGTACGAGCTCCGGTGGGGCATCACCTTCTGCGTGATGCTGACGGTGGCGCTGATCACCACGATCTTCTACTTCCACCCGTCGACCTCGAACGCCGTCTCGGTGTTCCGCACCGTCACGATCCTGCCCGAGGCCGGCGGGCGGGTCGCCGAGACCTTCGTCGGGATCAACCAGCATGTGACCGAGGGGCAACCCTTGTTCCGGCTCGACAGCTCGGAGCAGGAAGCGGCGATCGAGACCGCCAAGCGGCGGATCGCCGAGGTCGAGGCGGCGATGCAGGTGGCGACGTCGCAGCTCGCCGAGGCCGAGGGGCGCATCGTGCAGGCGCGGGGCTCGCTGAAGCAGGCGCAGGACGAGTACGACACCCGCGCCGAGCTAGTGCGTCGCAACCCGAACGCGATCGCGCAGCGCGATGTCGACCGAGCGCTGGTGGCGGTCGACACGGCGCAGGGCGCGGTGGATGCGGCGGTCGCAGGCAAGGCGGCGGTGCAGTCGCAGATCGACTTCGGGCTGCCGGCGGAGAAGGCGAGCGCCGAGGCGGCGCTGAGCGAGGCGCAGGTGGCGCTTTCGAAGACGATGGTCGTCGCCGGCACCAACGGGGTGGTGCAGCAGTTCGCGCTGCGCGCCGGCGACGTTGTCAACCCGATGCTGCGGCCGGCGGGCATCCTGGTGCCGGACCGGCACGTGACCGGGCTGGTCGCGGGGTTCGGGCAGATCGAGACGCAGGTGATCAAGGTCGGGATGGTCGGCGAGGTGACCTGCGCGGCGATCCCGTTCGCCGTGATCCCCGTCGTCGTGACCGACGTGCAGGACGTGATCGCCGCCGGCCAGATCCGGCCGACCGACCAGCTGCAGGACGTCTCGACCTTCGTGCGGCCGGGGACGATCACCGCGACCATGGAGCCGCTCTTCGAAGGGGCCTTCGACCGGCTGCCGCAGGGGTCGGCCTGCATCGCCAACGCCTATACCTCGAACCACGACGCGCTGCAGGATCCGTCGATCGGCACCTTCCACGCCTTCGTGCTGCATGCGATCGACGCGACCGGGCTGGTGCATGCCGCGCTCCTGCGGCTGCAGGCACTGGTGCTGCCGTTCCGCACCCTGGTGCTGTCGGGCGGGCACTGACCCGCCCGTCGAGCGCCTCCGGTGCGGCCAAAGGTAAAGACGGCCCTAACGTCGCCGCCATGAATCCAGCGATTCCAATGGCTTGAAGAATGTGCGCGACTAGTACCCCCCTCCGATCCCGTGCTGGGCTCACCTCCGGCGGGACCCCGGGTGCGTCCGGCGGGCGCTTGTGCGTCGGAGGGCGGCTTGCTAGGTGCGGGCAGCACCTCAGGGACCCCAGCGGATGGCAAGGCAGCCTGCGTTACCGGAACGGCCGAAATCGCCCACGATCGGGCCGCTCCGCGGGCTCTGGCCGTTCCTCAGGCCCTATCGCGGCCTGCTCGTCGGCGCGCTCGCCGCGCTGACCGTGACCGCCGGGCTGTCGCTGAGCCTGCCGCTGGCGGTGCGGCGGGTGATCGACAACTTCTTCAACCAGTCGGTGACGCTCGTCGACAGCTACTTCGCGGCCGCCCTCGGGATCGCGCTGCTGCTGGCACTCGGGACGGCCGCGCGCTTCTACCTCGTCACCCGGCTCGGCGAGCGGGTGATCGCCGACGTCCGCCGGGCGATCTACGACCGCGTCATCGGCATGAGCCCCGGCTTCTACGAGCGGATCATGACCGGCGAGGTGCTGTCGCGGCTCACCACCGACACCACCCTCGTCCTCTCGGTCATCGGCTCGTCGGTCTCGGTGGCGCTCCGCAACCTGCTGACCCTGGTCGGCGGGCTCGCGCTCCTCTTCTTCACCAGCGCCAAGCTGACCGGGCTCGTCCTGATCGGCGTGCCGCTCGTCCTCGTCCCGATCCTGACGCTGGGGCGGCGGCTGCGCGGGCTCTCGCGCGAGAGCCAGGACCGCATCGCCGACTCGAGCGCCGCCGCCTCCGAGAGCCTGCTGGCCGCCCAGACCGTCCAAGCCTACACCCACGAGGCCGCGAGCCGCGCGACCTTCGCCGCCCTGACCGAGCGGGCGTTCGATGCGGCACTGCGCCGCACCCGCACGCGCGCGATCATGACCGCGCTCGTCATCTTCCTCGTCTTCGCCTCGATCGTCGCCGTGCTCTGGATGGGCGCCCGCGACGTGCGCGCCGGCGAGATGTCGCCGGGGGCGCTGGTCCAGTTCGTCATCTACTCGGTGATGGTCGCGGGCTCCGCCGCCGCCCTCTCCGAGATCTGGGGCGAGCTGCAGCGGGCGGCCGGTGCCGCCGAGCGCATGGTCGAGCTCCTCGCAACCCCCGACCCGATCCTCGACCCGCCCGTGCCCGCCGTGGTGCCGGTGCGGGTCCAGGGCCGGATCGCCTTCGAGGACGTGACCTTCCGCTACCCGGCCCGCCCCGAGACCCCGGCGCTCAACGACATCGACCTCGCGATCGGCGCCGGCGAGACCGTGGCGCTGGTCGGCCCGTCCGGCGCCGGCAAGACCACGATCTTCCAGCTCCTGATGCGCTTCTTCGCCCCCGATTCCGGCCGGATCACCCTCGACGGCATCGACCTCGCCGCGATGGCCCGCACCGACCTGCGCCGGCAGATCGCGCTCGTCCCGCAGGAGCCCGCGATCTTCGCCGCCTCGGCGCGCGAGAACATCCGCTTCGGCCGCCCCGAGGCCAGCGACGCCGAGGTCGAGGCCGCCGCCCGCGCCGCCGCCGCCCACGACTTCATCGCCCGCCTGCCCAAGGGCTACGACACCTGGGTCGGCGAGCGCGGCGTGATGCTCTCGGGCGGCCAGAAGCAGCGGCTGGCGATCGCTCGCGCCATCCTGCGGGACGCCCCGGTGCTCCTCCTCGACGAGGCCACCAGCTCCCTCGACGCCGAGAGCGAGCGCGCCGTCCAGCAGGCGGTCGACGCCCTCGCCCGCGGCCGCACCACCCTTATCATCGCCCACCGCCTCGCGACGGTGAAGCGCGCCGACCGCATCGTCGTCTTCCAGGAAGGCCGCATCGTCGCCGAAGGCACCCACGGCGCCCTGATCGCCGAAGGCGGCCTCTATGCGCGGCTGGCGCGCCTCCAGTTCACCGACGGCGCCGCCTGAGCGACGGGCCGAGCAGCGACCTATCCGCGGACGACCGAAGCATATATAGTCAGTCCAGCACCGAGCCGGAGCCCGTCCGTGAGCCTTGCCGAAGACATCCCGGCCGCGCCGTCACAGTTCGACGATGCGGAATCCTTCCTTGCCTGGGCCGAAGCCCAGCCGGGTCGCTACGAGCTTGTCGACGGCGTCGTGCGCATGATGGCCGGAGCGACGCTGAACCACGGCCGCCTGTCGCGAAATGCCCTGCGCGCTCTCGCGAACCGCCTCGACACCGGCCCCTGCGAAGCCTTCGGACCCGATGTCGCCGTCATCGTCGGCCCAAGGTGGGTGGTGCTACCGGACGCCAGCGTCGGTTGCGAGCCCACGACCGGGCCGGGGCTCGACCGTCCCGTGGTCATCTTCGAGGTTCTATCGCCTTCCACGGCCGCCTACGATATGGGCGACAAGGCCGCGGCCTACCGAAACCTGCCGTCGCTCCGACACCTGGTGCTGGTCAGCCAGGATCGGATCCGCGTGCAGCATTTCCACCGCGAAGCCGGCGACCGCGACTTCACGCTGACCGAACTGGCCAGCGTGAACGCGGTCCTTGCCCTCGCGGCCATCGGCGTCGAGATGACCGCGGCCGAGCTCTACGCCCAGGTGGTCTTCGGCGCCTGAGCCGCGCTCACGGCGTGAGGCCCTCGGGCTCCGGCAGGCCGTGGATGCGGCAGCAGGCGACGAGCGTGTTGGCGAGCAGGCAGGCGATCGTCATCGGCCCGACCCCGCCCGGCACCGGGGTGATCGCGGCAGCGACCTGGGCGGCGCCGGCGAAGTCGACGTCGCCGGTGATGCCGCCCTCGACGCGGTTGATGCCGACGTCGATCACGGTGGCGCCCCGCCGCACCCAGTTGCCGGCGACCAGCCGCGGGCGCCCGACCGCGGCGACGAGGATTTCGGCGCGGCGGCAGACCGCCGGCAGCTCGCGGGTGCGCGAATGCGCGACGGTCACGGTGCAGCTCTCGCGCAAGAGGAGCTGCGCCATCGGCTTGCCGACGATGTTCGAGCGGCCGAGGACGACCGCCTCGCGGCCGGCGAGCTCGCCCAGCCGGTCGCGCAGCAGCATCAGGCAGCCGAGCGGGGTGCAGGGCACCATCGACGGCTCGCCGATCGCGAGCCGGCCGGCGTTGATCGGGTGGAAGCCGTCGACGTCCTTGGCCGGGTCGATCGCCTCGATGACGCGGAAGGCGCCGACCTGCGGCGGCAGCGGCAGCTGGACCAGGATGCCGTGGACGGCCGGGTCGGCGTTGAGCCGCGCGACCAGCGCCAGGACGTCGGCCTCGGACGCCGTCGCCGGCAGGCGGTGCTCCTCGGAGCGCATGCCGGCCTCGATCGTCTGCCGCCCCTTGTTGCGAACGTAGACGGCGCTCGCCGGGTCGTCGCCGACCAGCACCACCGCGAGCCCCGGGACGACCCCGTGCCGCTCGCGCAGCTCGGCCGCCCGCTCCGCCACCCGGGCGCGCAGGCCGGCGGCGAAGGCCCTGCCATCGATGATCTCGGCTGCCATGCGGCCCTCCGGCTCGAACCGCCGCCCGCTTAGCGCCTGGCGCGGGCGGGCGCAATCGCCGGGCGGCGAGGGGGCCGACCGCGCCGGTCCCGCACCCCCGAGCGGCCCGGCAAGCCGCAACCTCTAACCCTGGCGCGCGGCGGCGGGTCGCCCCCGACCCGGCCCGCGGCATGATCATGATCGGGGGCGCTGGTCCGTTAACCATGATCCCCGGCGCCGACGCCCAAGCCCAGCCGCGCCAGCCCGAGCCGCACCTGCTCGTCGGTGCCGAGCGCCACGTCGACGACGACCCCGTCCTCGTCGGGCTGCAGCGGCTCGAGCGCCGCGTATTGCGAGGCGAGCAGGTCCGCCGGGAAGAAATGGTCGGTCCGCGCCGCGAGCCGGGCAGCGAGCACGGCCTCGTCGCCGGCGACGTGCAGGAAGCGGACGCGCGGCGCCCCGGTCCGCAGGAGGTCGCGGTAGGCGCGCTTCAGCGACGAGCAGGACAGGACCGAGCTCTCGCCGGCGCGCTCGTGCGCCGCGATCCGCGCGGCCAGCGCCTCGAGCCAGGGGTACCGGTCGGCGTCGGTCAGCGGAACATGCGCCGACATCTTCGCGACGTTGGCCGGCGGATGATAGCGGTCGCCCTCGTCGAACGGCCAGCCGAGCGCTGCCGCCAGCCGCTCGCCGACCGTGGTCTTGCCGCAGCCCGAGACACCCATGACGACGACGTGCTGCGGCATCGTCAGCCCGTCGGGATGCAGCCGAGCTGCTGGAACAGGCCGAGCCGGTCGAGCTCGACCCAGTCCTCGGCCATCCTGCCGCCCTCGAAGCGCGCAACGATCACCACCGACCAGCCGAGCTTGCGGCCGGTCGGGGCAACCCCCTGCCAGGGGCCCGATTGCGTCGCCTGCCAGCGGCCACGCCAAACTCCGCGGTCGCCGGCGAAGAAGATGTCGTCGAGGGCATATGCGGCGTCAGGGAAGGCGGCGAAGAAGCCGCGCATCCCCTCGCGCCAGTCGGGCAGGCCGTGGATCGTCTCCATGCCCATCCAGTGGGACACGAGGTCGTCGTGCCAGTAGCGCTCGAGGCCGTCGAGCCGGTGCCCGTCGAAGACCTCGCCGATGTAGGCGCGGACCAGCGCCTCGTGGTCAGCTGCCGTCACCGCCCCTCCCCCGGTCAGGCCGCCGGCTCGGGCTCCATGCCGTCGTCGCGCGCGGGCCGCGCCGCCTTGCCGGTCTTCGGGATCGACGAGATGCCGGCGTCGTCCTTGGCCTCGTCGTCGTCGCCGCCGCGGTTCAGCGGCTGGCCGTGGATGACGCGGGTGATCTCCTTGCCGGTCAGCGTCTCGTATTCGAGCAGCCCGTTCGCCAGCCGATCGAGGTCGTCGCGCTTCTCGGTCAGGATTCGCTTGGCCGTCGCATAGCCCTCGTCGACGAGCTTCCTGACCTCCTGGTCGATCTGCTCGTGGGTGTCCGGGCCGGCGTTCACCATCCCGGCCTGCGGGCCGAGGTAGCTGAACTGCTCGTTGGCATAGTCGATGTTGCCGAGCTTCTCGGACATGCCGAACTTGGTCACCATCGCGCGGGCGATGCGGCTGACCTGCTGGATGTCGGACGCCGCGCCGCTCGTCACGTTCTCGGGCCCGAAGACGAGTTCCTCGGCGACCTTGCCGCCCATCGCCATCGCGATCATCGACTTGTACTTGGCCATCGTGACGCTGAGCTGGTCGCGCTCCGGCAGCGACAGGACGAGGCCGAGCGCGCGGCCGCGCGGGATGATCGTCGCCTTGTGGATCGGGTCGTGCTGCGGGACGTTGAGCCCGACCACCGCATGCCCGGCCTCGTGGAACGCCGTGAGCTTGCGCTCCTCGTCGGACATCACCATGGAGCGCCGCTCGGTGCCCATCATGACCTTGTCCTTGGCGTTCTCGAAGTCGTCCATGGTGACGAACCGCTTGCCGGTCCGCGCCGCCATCAGCGCCGCCTCGTTGACGAGGTTGGCGAGATCGGCCCCGAAAACCCCGGGCAGCCCCGCGCGATGATGCGGAGGTCGACGTCGGCCGACAGTGGCACCCGCCGCGCATGCACCGCGAGGATCTTCTCGCGCCCCTTGATGTCGGGGTTGGTCACCTGCACCTGCCGGTCGAAGCGGCCGGGGCGCAGCAGAGCCGGGTCGAGGACGTCGGGCCGGTTGGTGGCGGCGATCAGGATCACGCCCTCGTTCGCCTCGAAGCCGTCCATCTCGACCAGCAGCTGGTTCAGCGTCTGCTCGCGCTCGTCGTTGCCGCCGCCGTAGCCGGCGCCGCGGTGGCGGCCGACGGCGTCGATCTCGTCGATGAAGACAATGCAGGGCGCGTTCTTCTTGGCCTGCTCGAACATGTCGCGCACGCGCGACGCACCGACGCCGACGAACATCTCGACGAAATCGGAACCGCTGATCGAGAAGAAGGGCACGCCTGCCTCGCCGGCGATGGCGCGCGCGAGCAGCGTCTTGCCGGTGCCCGGCGGGCCGACGAGCAGCGCGCCCTTGGGAATCTTGCCGCCGAGCCGCGAGAACTTCTGCGGGTCGCGCAGGAACTCGACGATCTCCTCGAGCTCCTCCTTGGCCTCGTCGATGCCGGCGACGTCGTTGAAGGTCACCTTGCCCGACTTCTCGGTCAGGAGCTTGGCCTTGGATTTCCCGAAGCCCATGGCGCCGCCGCGGCCGCCGCCCTGCATCCGGTTCATGAAGAAGATCCAGACCCCGATCAGCAGCAGGAACGGCAGCCACAGCCCGAGCGCCGACACGAAGCCCGACTGCTCCTGCGGGGCGGCCTGGATCTCGACCTTGTTGGCCCGGAGGTCCGGCAGCACGTCGGTATTGCGCGGCTGGATGGTCTGGTAGGCAGTGCCGTCGGTCCCGGTCACGTAGACGCGCTCGCCGTCGAGCCGGACCGCCGCCACCTGCCCCGCCTCGACCCGGTTCAGGAAGTCCGAGTAGCTGATCTCGCGCCCCATCGACGTGCGGCTGCCGTTGGAGAAGACATTGAAGAGCGCCACCATCAACAGGAAGAGGATGATCCAGAAGGCGATATTCTTGGTGTTACCCACTACGGCGTCTCCCAGGCGACCATGTCGGGCCGGAGGCGGGCCTCCGGCGGGTCATTATGCCAACATAAGCGCTGACAGCCCGGATTCCAACGAACTAATCCCCGCTCCAGGGCTTAATGCCGGCATAGGCCCGCCGAAAGCCGAAATCCGGCTCCGGCCGCGCCAGCGGCGCCGCGACGAGCTCGCCCGCGCGCCAGACCGCCGGGGTCGTCGCCAGCGTCTCGCGCGCGATCCCCGGCGGCAGCGGCGCGAGCCGCGCGAGGCCCCCGGCGCCCAGCGCGCCGATCGTCATCCCCTGCCCTTCCGGCGGCCGGCCGAAGAGCTCCCAGCGCCCGTCCCAGCGCCCGGCGGCGAGCGGCACCGCCGCCGCCGTGCGCGCCGGCTCGCGGCGTACCGCGACGCGCCCGGCGCGGACGCGCAGCACGCAGCCGTTGAGCGTCAGCCCGTGCCCGACCCGGCCGGCCTCGATCGCCGCCAGCGCCGCCTCGAGCCGCATCAGGCGGGGACGCAGCACCGCGCCCGACACCCAGCCGAGCGCCGCGGCCAGCAGCCGCAGCCGGATCTCCTCCGGCGCGCCGGCGAGCCCGGCCGGGTCGATTTCGAGGTCGCCCGCCGGCCCCTCCTCGACCGCGCGGCGGCCAAGCTCGGCCGTCGCCGCCTCGAGCGCGGCGCGCGCGCGCGCCATCGCCCGGGCCGTCGCCGCCAGCCGCTCCGGCCCGATCCCGAGTGCCGCCAGCGCCGGCAGCGCGGCGCGCACCCGCACCCGGTCGAAGCGCGGGTCGTCGTTGGACGGATCCTCGGCCCAGCCGACCCCCTGCCCGGCGAGCCAGATCCGCAGCGCCCCGCGCCTGACGCCGAGGAGCGGCCGCAGCCACAGGATTCCCTCTCCGCCTGCCACCGGCGCCATCGCCGCCAGCCCGTCGACGCCGGACCCGCGCGCGAGCCGCAGCAGCACCGTCTCGGCCTGGTCGTCCAGCGTATGCCCGAGCGCCACCGCGCCGATACCGCGCGACCGCGCCCATTGGGCGATCAAGGCCCGCCGCGCCGCCCGCGCCCGGTCCTGCATATTGCCGCGCCCGTCCCAGCCCTCCCAGCGCAGCACCGCATGCGGCACGCCAAGCCGGGCACAAAGCACCGCCACCGCCGCCGCCTCCTCGGCGGCCTCCGGCCGCAGCCCGTGGTCGACCGTGACGGCCGCCACCGTACGGCCCGCGGCCTCCACCGCCTCGCGGAGCATCAGCAGCAGCGCGACGGAGTCGCCGCCGCCCGAGACGGCAACGCCGATCTCGCCCGCGGGCGCTGCGGCAACGATCGCGCGAAGGTCCGACGGAACGCTCATGCCGGGCGGCGCGAGTCGGCGCTTTGAGCGCCGTTCGCCCGCATGCGCGGGCTCGGGGCCGAAGGCCGTCGCGCAGCCCCCTTGCTCCCTTGGGCCCGGGCGGCTCGCACGTGGCCCGAGGGGGCCCTCGCCGGCCCCCTCGCCCCCCCGGCACTGCCCGATAGGGAAAAAGGGGGGAGGCCGGCGGGCGGGGTCAGAGGCCCGGCGGGCAGGAGAGCGCCTGCCGCTGGTCGGCAACGTCGCCGGCGACCTCGGAGCCCGGGTAGCGGCTATCGACCTCGTTCAGCGTCAGGCAGGCCTCGTTGACCTGGCCGAGCTTGCCGAGGCTGACGGCCAGCTGATACAGCGCGTGCGGCGCCTGCGGGCCCTGCGGCGCGCCGCTGAAGGCGTCGAGATAGCTGCGCGCCGCCCCTTCCAGTCGCCGGTCGCCGCCAGCGCCTCGCCGCGCCGGTACTGCGCGTCGGACGACAGAGGGCCGCCCGGGTAGGTCTGCAGGAAGCTCGCGAAGAGGTCGGCCGCCCTGGCGTTGTCGCCGGCCTCGGCCGCGGCCTTGGCGGCGTCGAAGTCCGACTGCTCGGTGGCGGCGAGGGGAGCGCCGGCGTCGCCGGAAGGCGCCACCTCGGGCGCGACCGGGCGCGGCTTCGGCCGGGTGATCCCGCCGCCGAGCGGCTCCGCCGGCGGCTTGCCCGCGCTGGTGTCGCCGCCCTCGAGCTCGGTCAGCCGGAACTCGATGTCGCCGACGCGGTTCGAGGCGTCCTTGACGATGCGGTCGAGGTCGTTGGTCAGGACGTCGACCCGGTCGGTCAGCCGCCGCAGCTCGTCCTCGAGCTGGTCGAGCCGGGTCAGAGCGCTCGCCGACTGCGCCGGCAGCCCGTGCACCGGGCCGGTCTTGACGAGCTCGTTCCGGATCTGCTCGACCTGCCCGTTCAGCACGTCGAGCTCGGCCCGGATGTCGGCGACGTTCTGCGCCGCCGGCGCCGGCCCCGCGACGGAGAGCGCGGCCACGGCGCAGGCGGCGAGGAGGGTCAGGCGCATGCGCTTCAGGCTCCTTCGAAGAGGTCGCGGATCTCGATCGCGAGGCCCGGCGGGTCGAGCGCCAGGGCACCGTCGCGGAGGATGCGGACGCCGATCTCGCCGTCGTCACCGCGCCGGTGGTGGATTACGGCCCGCTGCCCGACGTCGACGATCAGGTAGTGCCGAACGCTCGGCAGCGAGAAGTAGCCGACGAGCTTCCTCCCGCTGTCGATTGCCCTGGTCGATGGCGAGAGCACCTCGACGACGACGAGCGGGTCCAGAACCTTGACCGCGTCGCCGGGAAGCGGAGGCCCGCACCGCAGCATCGCGTCGGGCTCGTAGACCGTCCGCTCGTCGACCTGGACCGCCATGCCGTCGGTGAATACACGGCAAGGAAGCCCCTCACCGGCAACCGCCGTCCGAAGGGCGACCGCCGCGTTGAACTTGACCAGGTTGTGGCGCACGCGCTCCGGCGCCATGGCGACGACCTGGCCGTCGTCGAGCTCGTAGCGGCCCGATGGCTGGTCCATCGCCCAGGCGATGAACTCGTCGGCGGTGAACTCTGTCTGCCTCGGCTGCTCCATCGCCTGCCCCCGGTCCCGTCGGCCACCCATCCTAGCATCCCCTCGGGCGGCTTGCGACAGGCGACCGGATCGCGTCAGGCGGCCGCCTTGCCGGTCACGACCGTGACCGCGCGGCGGTTCTGCGAGAAGCAGCTCTCGTCCGGGCAGGTGGCGACCGGGCGCTCGCGGCCGTAGGTGATGATCGAGATGCGGCTGTCCGGCACGCCTTGGCTGACCATGTAATTGCGGACCGCCGAGGCGCGGCTCGCGCCGAGCGCCATGTTGTATTCGCTCGTCCCGCGCTCGTCGGCGTGGCCCTCGATCAGGATCGGCAGCGTCGGGTTGGCTTTCAGCCAGCCGACCTGCGCGTTCAGCGTCGCGATGGCCGCGTCGCTCAGCGTGGTCTGGTCGACGGTGAAGAACACCCGGTCGCTGACCGAGCTCCCGGGCAGCGTGCCGCCGCTGACCCCGCCGGCGCCGAGACCGCCGAGCGCGTCGGCCCCGAGCGTGCCCTCGGTGCCGCTGAAGCCGGCGCCGTCCGGCACGGTCACGTCGCCGCCGCCGGCGCAGCCGGCCAGGATCAGCCCCGCGGCGAGGAGCGCGGCGGTCGTCAGCTTCGTCATCTCTGTCCCGTTCCTTTCGTCGCTCAGCTCAAGAGCCCCGACCACGACGGGTCGGAGGCGAAGCCCTTGGTCGGCACCTTCTTCAGGTTCCGCCCGGTGATGTCCACCGAATAGAGCTGCGGCCCCCCGACTCGCCCGGGGTCTCGCGGAAGAACATCAGGACGCGCCCGTTCGGCGACCAGGTCGGCCCCTCGTCGAGATAGCTGCCGGTCAGCAGCTTTTCTTCCGACCCGTCCGTCCGCATCACCCCGATGAAGAACCGCCCGCCGTCGATCTTGGTGAAGGCGATCATGTCGCCCCTCGGCGACCAGACCGGCGTCGCGTAGCGCCCCTCGCCGAAGCTGATCCGGTTCGCCTCGCCGCCCGAGGCCGGCATGACGTAGAGCTGCTGGTCGCCGCCCCTGTCGCTCTCGAACACGATCTGGTTGCCGTCGGGCGAGAAAGCGGGCGCCGTGTCGATCGACGACGAGCGCGTCAGCTGGGTGTGCCCGCGCTTCCCGAGGTCGGTGACATACAGGTTCGACCCGGTCCCGACCGACATCGAGAAAACCGCCCGCTTGCCGTCGGGCGAGAAGCGCGGGGCGAAGGTCATGCCGGAGGTGTCGTCGATCACCGTCCGCTGGCCGCCGCCCGCCTCCATCAGCATCACCTTCGGCGGCCCGTCCTCGTAGCTCGTGTAGAGGACCCGCTGCGCGTTCGCCGACAGCCGCGGCGTCAGGACGAGCGCCGAGCCGTCGGTCAGCATCACCGCGTTCGCCCCGTCGTAGTCCATGATCCCGAGCTGCTTGACCCGCGTCTGCTTCGGCCCGCTCGCGGCGATGAAGGCGACCTTGCTGTCGAAATAGCCGTCCTCGCCGGTCAGCCGCGAATAGACCTGGTCGGCGACCTTGTGCGCCAGCCGCCGCCAGCTCGCCGTTCCACCGTTGAACTGCAGCCCCTCGCCGAGCGGCGCCTCGGCGAAGACGTCCCAGAGCCGGAAGCGCACCTGCGCCTTGTCGCCGCTCAGGCCGACCGCGCCGGTGATCAGCGCCTGGGCGTTGATCGCCTTCCAGTCGGCGAAGGCGACCGGGGCGTCGAAGTTGGTGATCTTGCCGATGTGCGCCTCGTCGGGGATCTCGCGGAAGAGCCCGGTGCCGGTGAGGTCGGCCGCGATCACCCCGGTGATCTTCGCCGCCAGATCCGCCGCCGCCGGCGTGTCGGCGACGAAGGTCGGGATCGCGAAGGGCATCGGCTCGACCACCCCTTGGGTGATCTCGATCCGGAGCGGCGCGGCGCTCGCCGCGGCCCAGGGCCGCAAGGCGAATGCCACCGGCACGCCGATCAGGAGGTTGCGCCGCAGCCGGTTCACCATGAGACCATCCCTTCGGGGTTGAAGACCACTTCTATGTCGCGCCACTGCCCGAACTTGTCGCGGGGCAGGTCGGAGTATGGCGAGCAGCGGATCAGCGCCCGCCGCCCGGCCTCGTAGGCCTGCTGGAAGCGCGCGTCGGGCGCCGGGCTCGGGTCGATCAGCCGGATCGAGGCGTTGATGACCGCCCCGTCGGCCGCCAGTTCCGCCGCCAGCGTCACCTTGAGCTGGTTGGCGTCGCGCAGGCCCGCCGGCACGTTCCAGCAGCGCTGCACCGCGAGCCGGAGCCCGTCCTTCTCCGAGCTCGTCAGCGGCGGCCCGTCGGGCAGCGACGTCTCGGTCGCGTCCGTCACCGTCGGCTCGGTCGGGTCGGTCGGCGGCGTCGCGCCGGCGTCCCGCGCCTGCTGCTGCTGGCGCGCCTTGGTCACCTCGCGCTTCAGCACCGCCATCACCGTGTCGGCCGGGTCCTTCGCGGCCGGCTTCGCCGGGACGGGCTTCGGCGTGGGCTTCGGCGCCGCGGGCTTGGGGGGCGTCGGATCGGCCTCGGCGGTCTGGTCGGGGACCGGCTTCGGCAGCTGCCGCTTCATCGGCGGCGCCGAGGTCTCGAGCGCCAGCGGCGCCTCGGGCGCCGGTGCGGCCTCGCTCTCGGGCGCCGCCTCGGGCTCGGCGGCCGGCGGCTCCTCGGCCTTGGCGACCTCGGCGTCCGGCTCGGGCGTCGGCGCCGGCTGCGGCTTCTCCGCGACCTTCAGGTCCTCGGGCGGCACCGGCGTCGGCTCGGGCGCGACCCGCGCCGGGCGGCGCGGCGCCGGCGGCGTCGCCGCGGTCTCGGGCAGCGTCACGATATGCGGCGTCACCTTCGCCGGCTCGTCGGGCGCCTCGGCCGCTTGCTCGGCCGGCGCCGGCGCGACCGCCGCAACCTCGGGGGCCGGCTCGGCGGGTGCCGTCTTCTCCGGCGCCGGCGGCTTCGCCTCGGCCTGCTTCGGCGGCCGCGGCACCGGCGGCGTGGCGGGCGCGTCGGGCTTCTTCGGCCCATGCGCCGCCGACTGCGCCGCCTCGAACTCGGCCTCCGAAACGAAGCTCACGTCGGTGACGCGGATCGGCGGCCGCTCGCGCGGCCCGAACCAGGGCAGCCCGAAGATGGCGAGCGCGATCAGGACCCCGTGCCCGATCGCCGAAATCCTGACGCCGGTCTGCATCGGGCCTAGCCGTTCGCTCCGTCGAACTTCGGCCCGCCCTGCTCGGTGACGAGCCCGATGTCGTTGAAGCCCGAGGCGTTCAGCGCCCCCATCACCTGCATCACGCCCTCGTAGGGGATCGAGCCGTCGGCGCGCAGGAAGATCTTGTTCGACTTGCGCTGCTCCGACACCGCGCGCAGCAGCGGGATCAGCTTGTCGCGCTCGACCTCGTTGTTCTGCACCAGGATCAGCCCGTCCTTGGTCAGCGCGATCGTCAGCGGCTCCTCCTTCTCGGTCGGCAAGGGCGCCGCCGCCGTCTTCGGCAGTTCGATCGGCACGCCCACGGTCAGCAAGGGCGCCGCCACCATGAAGATGATGAGCAGGACGAGCATCACGTCGACCATCGGCGTGACGTTGATCTCCGCCATCGGCCGGCTGCGCCGCCGCCGGCCGCCCTTCGCGCGGCCGCCCGCCTGCAAATTCACCGCCATCTCAGGCCGCCGCCCGGTCGAGCTGCCGCGACAGGATCATCGAGAACTCGTCCGAGAAGCCTTCCCAGCCGGAAATCACCGCCTCGGTGTCCTGGTTGAGCTTGTTGTAGAAGATGACCGCCGGGATCGCAGCGAGCAGCCCGAGCCCGGTCGCGAGCAGCGCCTCGGCGATGCCGGGCGCGACCACCGCGAGGTTCGTCGACTGCTGCAGCGCGATCTCCTCGAAGGCGTGCTTGATCCCCCAGACAGTACCGAACAGCCCGACGAAGGGCGCGATCGACCCGACGGTGGCGAGGAAGCTCAGCCCCTTCTGCAGGCCCTCGGATTCGCGCGCGATCGCCACGCTCATCGCCCGCTCGATCCGCGCCTGCGTCCCGTGGATCAGACCGCCGTCCTTGCGGTGCGATCGCCGCCACTCGGTCATGCCGGCGGCGAACACCCGGGCCGAGCCGCCGACCGGGTCGGGCCCGACCCGCTCGTAGATCGTGTCCAGCGGCTCGCCCGACCAGAACTCCTGGTCGAACTCGCGCGCCTCGGCGCGCACGCGCCGGAGGTCGAGCATCTTTTGGATGATGATCGCCCACGACCAGAAGGAGGCGGCAATCAGGACCAGCATCACGATCTTGACCGTGAGCGTCGCCCGGAAGAAAAGCGCCAGCAGAGAAAAGTCGATCTGCTGCGCCGCAGCGATGGTATCGGGTTGCATCTGTGCCTGCGTCGATGGTGCGTGCTCGAGGATCGGCCGCGTCGCCCGGCCGTTGGCCGGACCATAGCCGATTTTTGCGGCCTTTTGTCGAAAATCGCACGCTGTGTCTAGGGGGCCACGCTGTCCGGCGGCAAGCGGCCGAGCGCATCGCGGATCTCCTCGGGGATCCGCGCCGGCCGGCCGTCGGTTCCGATGCAGACGAGCACCACCCGGCACTTCACCAGGCAGGCGTCATCGCGCCAGATGTCCTGGTTCATCACGATCCGCGCGCCGCCGATCTCGCTGACCGCGGTCGTCACGAGAAGTTGATCCTCGAGCTTTGCCGACGCCTGGTAGCTCGCCAGCACCTCGCGCACGGCGAACAGGATCCCGAGCCGCTCGCGGAGCTCGGTCTGCCGGATCCCGAGCCCCAGCAGTGCCTCGGTGCGGGCGCGCTCGGCGAACTTCAGGTAGTTGGCGTAGTAGACGATCCCGCCGGCGTCGGTGTCCTCCCAGTAGACCCGCAGCCGGAACTCCGCGGTCATGCGCCCGGGTGCAGGATGGCGTGGACGTTGGCCGCGGCGTCGACCTCGCAGGTATGCACCCGGTCCTTGCCGCCCGGTGTCGGGTCCGTGACCGTGACGATGGCGCCGCCGCCCGCGGTCTCCTGGTCCCAGGTCGAGCTGACCGCGTCGACCGGCTTGCCGACGTGCTTGGCGACGGCTGCGGCGCAGGCCGCCTCCTGCGCCGCCCGCACCTCGCCCTGCTTCTCGCCGGCCGTCTCGCCCGTCGCCGCGCAGCCGGCCAGCGCCAGTGCCGCCAGGATGCCGATGCCCCGCACCTTCGCCTCCGTTCGAAGTCGCCGCCCGGGCGCTTTCCGGGCGGCGTCGCGCGCTATTGCGGCGTGAAGCTCGCGATCTTGCCCTCGGGCCCGACCGCGCAATTGTAGCCGACCCCATTGGCGACCACGCTGTAGATGGTCTCGCCGGTCTTGGTCGCCGACGCCGGCGTCACCGAAACGGTCGATACGTCGACGCCCGCCGTCGAGGCGCCCCGCGCCGCGCAGGCCGCCTCCGGCCCGGTCAGCACCGGTGCCGGCGGAGGCGGAGGCGTCTTCTGGCAGGCCACAAGCACCATCGGCAGCATCAGCGCCACCGCGAGTCCTGTCCGCGTCATCGTCGCCTCCTTTCGCTCCCGCGCCGACCCGGCGCTCCCTTGGCCTAGCGGGCCGGAGGCCCCGATGCCTGCAA
This sequence comes from Amaricoccus sp., assembly GCA_046348975.1. Lineage (GTDB taxonomy): Bacteria > Pseudomonadota > Alphaproteobacteria > Rhodobacterales > Rhodobacteraceae > Amaricoccus. The sequence continues at coordinate 239,975 of JAXMDF010000004.1, forward strand.
CCGTGGAGCCGACGGCCAGCGCCGATCCGCCGCAGCGGCGCGGCGCCGCGTCCCCGGGCGGCCGGTCAGGCGCCGGCGGCGTTGCAGGAATAGAAGCGCGTCACGGTGGTGCTGACGCAGCGGCCGTAGAGGTCGTAGGCGAGGCAGGCCTCCTGCCAGCCGGCAAAGGTCGAGTCGCGGCCATATCCCCACGACCCGCACTTGCGCGCCGCCGCCGCCTGCGCCGGCCGCCAGTCGGGCGACACCGGATTGTAGATCGTCCCGGTCGAGGCCATCGTCACGATGCCGTCCCGCCGGCTGTCGCCGGCCGCCACCGGCTTGACCCCGGGCGGCGTCGAGGCACAGCCCGCAACGAGCGCGAGGCAGGCGAAAAGGACGATGCGCAAGGCCGGCTTCCCCCGATGCTGGACCCGGGAAAAGTGTGCCGGCGCCGGCCGCTTCGGTCAACTTCGAGGAAAACACCGGGTTAACGCGGCCGGCTGTAACGAAGGCGAACCCCGCCGCGAACAGGGGCCCGTGAGCCGCGACTTTGCATGGCGCGGCGGCATGCCCTATCTCAGATCAGGAACCAAGGAGGTCAGCCGATGTTCGGCCTGCTCAAGAAGACCGAGATGCCCGCCCGCGGCGCCGCCCTGCCCGGCCGGCCCGACCCGATCCCCACCGCCGAGACCCACTTCGTCAACGACCACCCGCTCAAGGGCCCCTTCCCCGAGGGCCTCGAGCAGGCGCTCTTCGGCCTCGGCTGCTTCTGGGGCGCCGAGCGGATGTTCTGGAAGCTGCCGGGCGTCTGGGTCACCGCGGTCGGCTACGCCGGCGGCGCCACCCCGAACGCCACCTACCGCGAGGTCTGCTCGGGCCAGACCGGCCACAACGAGGTCGTGCGCGTCACCTACGACCCCGCGCAGGTCGGCTACGAGACGCTGCTCAAGACCTTCTGGGAGGGCCACGACCCGACCCAGGGCATGCGCCAGGGCAACGACGTCGGGACGCAGTACCGCTCGGGCATCTACGTCTTCAGCCCGGAGCAGCGCGCCGCCGCCGAGGCCTCGCGCGACGCCTACCAGGAGCGGCTGACCGTGGCCGGGCGCGGCAGGATCACCACCGAGATCGTCGACGCGCCGCCCTTCTACTACGCCGAGGACTACCACCAGCAGTATCTCGCCAAGAACCCCGGCGGCTACTGCGGCCTCGGCGGCACCGGCGTGAGCTGCCCGATCGGCGTCGGCGCTTGACCGCGGGGCGCCCGCCCGCCTAAGGGGCGGCCGACCAACCGGAGGCCGCCTTGCCGCTCCACCGCGCCACCACCGCCGTCACCGGCGCCGCCGCCGCGCAGGCGCTCTCGGACGCCCTCGACGGCCTCGACCCGGCGCCGCTCGCGACCGAGGTCCACGACCACGACGACGGCTCCGGCCGCTGGGACGTGGGCGGGCTCTTCGACGGCCCGCCCGACGCCGCCGGCCTCGCGCTCCTGGCCCGCCTGCATGGCGCCCCCGACTTCGCGGTGGCGCGGGTCGACGAGCGCGACTGGGTGGCGCAGGTGCAGTCGGAGCTGACCCCGGTCGCCGCCGGCCGCTTCCTCGTCCACGGCAGCCACGACCGCGGCCGGGTCCCCCCCGGCCGCATCGGCCTCGAGATCGAGGCCGCCCAGGCCTTCGGCACCGGCCACCACGCGAGCACCCAGGGCTGCCTGACCGCACTCGACCGGCTTATCCGCGAGGGACGAAAATTCCGCCGCGTCGCCGACATCGGCGGCGGGACGGGCGTGCTGGCGATGGCGGCGGTATCGGCCTGGCCGGCCGTGGCGGTCGCCGGCGACATCGACCGGTCGCGACCCTGACGGCGCGCGCGAACGCGCCGCCAACGGCCTCGGCCAGCGCATCCGCTGCGTCACGGCCGCGGGCTTCGCGCACCCGGCGATCCACGCACGCGCGCCCTACGATCTGATCTTCGCCAACATCCTGGCGGCGCCGCTCAAGCGCATGGCGCCGGCCTTCGCCGCGCACCAGGCGCGCGGCGGCTTCGCGATCCTGTCGGGGATCCTCGCCCGGCAGGCGCCCGGCGTCCTTGCGGTCTACCGCGGCTGGGGCTACCGCCCAGCCGCGCGGGTCCGCATCGGGGAGTGGACGACGCTGCTCCTGAGGCTGAAGCGCTGAGCGTCAGGCCCGCGCCAGCTCGTCGGCGATGTCGGCGATCTGGCCGCGGAACAGCCCGACGTCCTCGAGCTGGGCGTCGCTGAGCTTGCGGAGCTCGCGCTCGGTGGCGCGGGCGTTGCGCCAGGCGGCGGTGGCCGCGACCAGCCGCTCGACGGCGGCGACGACGCGGAAGATGGACACGGACCCGAGCGGCGCGGCGCGGACGATCTGATGCGAAGACATTTTACTCTCGTTTGCCAGAAACCCCGCGGGCACGACCGCCTGCGGACGCGGCAGATCTGATGCTTTTCCAGTCATCTGACAATCGCCGTTTTCGCAACGCCGCCATGCGTTTCGCGCAAGCATTTCGCCCGCGGCCGTGGCGTGGCGGCATCTGGCGCTTGGCGGATGTTCTGGCTTCGTGCTATGACGGCCGCGAGGCGGCAGGCAGAACGGCAATCAATGCGCGTCATCGGCATCGATCCAGGGCTCCGGCGCACCGGATGGGGCGTCGTCGACGTCGAGGGCACCGCCGTCCGCCACGTGGCCAACGGCGTCTGCCTTTCCGAAGGCCTCGAGCTCGCCGAACGCCTGCACAGCCTGCATGCCGCGCTCACCGCCGTGCTGCGCGCGCACCGCCCCGAGACGGCCGCCGTCGAGCAGACCTTCGTCAACAAGGACGCCGCCGGCACGCTCAAGCTCGGCCAGGCCCGCGGCATCGCGCTGCTCGTCCCCGCCCAGGCCGGGCTGCCCGTCGCCGAATACGCCCCGAACGCAGTCAAGAAGGTCGTCGTCGGCGTCGGCCACGCCGAGAAGGCGCAGGTCGAGCACATGGTGCGGCTGCAGCTCCCGGGCGTCGTCATCGCCGGCCCCGACGCCGCCGACGCGCTGGCGATCGCCCTCTGCCACGCGCACCACGCCCGCTTCCGCGGCCGGCTGGCGGCCGCCCTCGGGAGCGCGCTGCAATGATCGGCAAGGTCAGCGGCCGGCTCGACTACCGCGGCACCGACCACGTGCTGATCGACACCGGCGGCGTCGGCTACCTGGTGCATTGCTCCGACCGCACGCTGGCGGCCATGCCCGCGCCCGGCGAGCCGGTCGCGCTCTACACCGACCTCGTCGTGCGCGAGGACCTCCTGCAGCTGATCGGCTTCCGCACCCTCGCCGAGCGCGAGTGGCACCGGCTCCTCACCACCGTCCAGGGCGTCGGCGCCAAGGCCGCGCTCGCGATCCTCGGCACCCTCGGCACCGACGGCCTCGCGCGCGCCCTCGCCGTGGGCGACGCCCGCGCCGTCCAGGCGGCCCCCGGCATCGGCCCCAAGATCGCCCAGCGCGTCGTCCTCGAGCTGAAGTCGAAGGCCCCGGCCGTCATCGCCATGGGCGCCGCCGGCGGCGCCCGTGGCCGCGAGCGGCGAGTCCCCGCGCGCGACCCCTATGCCCGCAGCGGTCCCGGAGGACGCCCAGGCGCAGGCCGACGCCCTGTCGGCCCTCGTCAACCTCGGCTACGCCCCCGGCGACGCCGCCGCCGCGATCGCCTCGGTCGAAGCCGCCGATGCCGCAGGCATGATCCGCGCCGCGCTGCGCGCCCTGGCGCCGAAAGGCTGACGGATGGCCGCTCCCGACCCCGCGCTCCGCCCCGAGACGCTGCCCGAGGACGCCGACAAGGCGCTCCGCCCGCAGACGCTTTCCGAGTTCATCGGCCAGAAGGCGGCCCGCGCCAACCTCGCCGTCTTCATCGAGAGCGCCCGCCGCCGCGGCCAGGCGATGGACCACACGCTCTTCTACGGCCCGCCCGGCCTCGGCAAGACCACGCTCGCCCAGATCATGGCCCGCGAGCTCGGCGTGAGCTTCCGGATGACCTCCGGCCCGGTGCTGGCCAAGGCCGGCGACCTCGCCGCGATCCTGACCAACCTCGACGCCCGCGACGTCCTCTTCATCGACGAGATCCACCGGCTGTCGCCGGCGGTCGAGGAAATCCTCTACCCCGCCCTCGAGGACTTCCAGCTCGACCTCGTCATCGGCGAGGGTCCGGCCGCGCGCACCGTCCGGATCGAGCTGCAGCCCTTCACCCTGGTCGGCGCCACGACCCGGCTCGGCCTCCTGACGACGCCGCTCCGCGACCGCTTCGGCATCCCGACCCGGCTCGAGTTCTACGACGTCGACGAACTCGTCCAGATCGTGACCCGCGCCGCCCGCCTGCTCAGGGCCGACGCGACCCCGGACGGCGCGCTCGAGATCGCCCGCCGCGCCCGCGGCACGCCGCGGATCGCCGGCCGGCTGCTGCGCCGGGTCGCCGACTTCGCGCTGGTCGAGGGCGACGGCAAGGTCACGCGCGCGATCGCCGACCGCGCCCTGACCCGCCTCGGCGTCGACGACCTGGGCCTCGACGGCGCCGACCGCCGCTACCTCCGGCTGCTGGCCGAGAACTACGGCGGCGGCCCGGTCGGGGTCGAGACGATCTGCGCCGCGCTCTCGAGGTCCGCGACGCCGTCGAGGAGGTCGTCGAGCCCTACCTGCTGCAGCAGGGCCTGATCCAGCGCACTCCGCGCGGCCGGATGCTGGCCGCCCGGGCCTGGACCCACCTCGGCCTCGCCGCCCCGCGCCCCCCTCGACGACGGGCGACCTCTTCGAGCCCGACTGAGGTCGGCGGCAACACCCGCCGGTACGGCCGCGCGCCCGATGGGCCCCCGCACCTCGCCGCCGACGCCCGCGTTACCTTTTCTTCCTTCAAGAGACCTCTGCGAAAGGCCGGGCCACGAACGAAGCGCCGCTTTGCCCGGGGGGTGCTCGGGGTCGAGCACCTAGATCAAGCCATTGAAATCACTGGATTCAGGGCCCGGGCATTAACCGGATTTCAACCGTTGTCCGGGGGCATTGGGGGGCCCAGGCCACGACCGGAAGACTTCTGCAGAGCTCTCTTCAAACTTGTCGGGCAGTGCCGGGGGGGGTCGAGGGGGGCCGGCGAGGGCCCCCCTCGGGCCGCCCCGCGCAGCGCGGGGGAACGAAGAGCAAGGGAGACCCGCTCCGGCCCGAAGGCGGAGCCGCGCATGCGGCGACCGGCGCCAAAGCGCCGCGGGCCCCCTCGCGGCGCTCCGGGCGCCATCCCGAACCGTCCGGGGACACCGCTTCCGATGCCCCGGACAATCGTGGAGTCCGGGTTAACGTCCGGAGGCGATTTCCAGGCGTATCCATGACTTGGACCACTTGTCCGAGCCCGGACAAGCCCCGGACAGGCCGACGCCTCACCCCATCGTCGGCATGACGAACTCGGCCTCGGCGCGCATGCCGGTCGGCCAGCGCGTCGTGATCGTCTTCAGCCGGGTGTAGAAGCGCACCCCCTCGGGCCCGTGCATGTGGTGGTCGCCGAAGAGCGACGCCTTCCATCCGCCGAACGAATGGAACGCCATCGGGACGGGGATCGGCACGTTGACGCCGACCATGCCGACCTCGATGTCGTGGGCGAAGGCCCGCGCCGCGTCGCCGTCGCGGGTGAAGACCGCGACGCCGTTGCCGTACTCGTGCCGTCCGACCAGCCCGACCGCCTCGCCGTAGTTCTTCGCCCGCACCACCGACAGCACCGGCCCGAAGATCTCCTCCTTCCACACCGTCATGTCCGGCGTCACCTCGTCGAGCAGCGTGCCGCCGACGAAGTACCCGCCCTCGTAGCCCTGCGGCGCCTTGAACGCGCGCCCGTCGACCACGACCTTCGCCCCTTCCTTCTCGCCGGCGTCGATATAGCCCTTCACCTTGGCGAGATGCTGCGCCGTGACGAGCGGCCCCATCTCGGACGCCCGGTCCGACGCCGGCCCGACCTTCAGCGCCTCGATCTTCGGCACCAGCTTCTCGATCAGCCGGTTCGCGGTCTCCTCGCCCACCGGCACCGCCACCGAGATCGCCATGCAGCGCTCGCCGGCCGAGCCGTAGGCCGCCCCCATCAAGGCGCCCACCGCCATGTCGAGGTCGGCATCGGGCATGATGATCGCGTGGTTCTTCGCCCCGCCCAGCGCCTGCACCCGCTTCCCGTTCGCCGTGCCCCGCGCATAGATGTAGCGCGCGATCGGCGTCGACCCGACGAAGCTCACCGCCTTCACGTCCGGGTTGTCGAGCAGCGCGTCCACCGCCTCCTTGTCGCCGTTGACGACGTTGAAGACGCCCGCCGGAACGCCGGCCTTGGTCAGCAGCTCGGCGATGAAGAGCGGCGCCGACGGGTCGCGCTCCGACGGCTTCAGCACGAAGCAGTTGCCGCAGGCCAGCGCCACCGGGAACATCCACATCGGCACCATGCAGGGGAAGTTGAACGGCGTGATGCCGGCGACGACCCCGAGCGGCTGCCTGAGCGAGTGGCTGTCGACGTTGGTCCCGACGTTTTCCGTCACCTCGCCCTTCAGGAGGTGCGGGATGCCGACCGCGAACTCGACCACCTCGAGCCCGCGCGTCACCTCGCCGAGCGCGTCGTCGTGGGTCTTGCCGTGCTCGGAGGAGATCAGCTCGGCGATCTTGTCGGCGTTCTCGATCAGGAGGGCCTTGAACTTGTCGAGGATGCGCGCCCGCCGCAGCGGCGGCGTCTTGGCCCAGGCCGGCCAGGCCGCCTTGGCGACGGCGACGACCGCGTCGACCTCGGCGGCCGTCGCGAGCGGCACCCGCTTCTCGGACGTCCCGGTCGCCGGGTCGAAGACGTCGGCGAAGCGGCCGGACTTGCCCGGGACCCGCTCCCCGGCGACGTAATGCATAAGGTCGGTCATTCGCGTTCCCTCCGTGGTTGTCGCGCGAGATCTCCCATTGTACGGGGGTTCGGGCAACCGTCCCGATTGCGAATCTGATATGCAGAAACCCGCACTCACCGGCCTCAACTGGGACGACGGCCGGCTGTTCCTCGCCGTCGCCCGCGCCGGCCAGGTGCTCGGCGCGTCGCGCGCCCTCGGCATCAACCAGGCGACGCTCAGCCGCCGCATGGCCGCGCTCGAAGGCCAGCTCGGCGTGAAGCTCCTGGTCCGGCGCACCCACGGCAGCGAGCTGACCGACGCCGGCGTCGCGCTGACCGAGGCGCTCGAGCGCGTCGAGGCGGAGCTCATCGGCTCGCAGGCCCGCCTGCACGGCACCGACGCGCGCATATCGGGCGTGGTGCGGGTCGGCGCCCCCGACGGCTTCGGCGTCGCCTTCCTGGCGCCGCGGCTGGCGCGGCTCGCCGAGCGGCACCCCGACCTGCGCGTCCAGCTCGTCCCGACTCCGCGCGGCTTCTCGCTGTCGCGCCGCGAGGCCGACCTCGCGGTCATGGTCGGCCGCCCCGAGCGCGGCCGGCTGGTGGCGCGCAAGCTGACCGACTACACCCTCGGCCTCTATGCCTCGCGCGACTACCTCGCCGCGCATCCGGCCCCCGCGACCCCGGCCGACCTCGCCCTTCACCGGCTGGTCGGCTACGTCGACGACCTGGTCGCGGCCCCGGCCCTCGGCTATGCGGCCGAATTCCTGCGCGGCTGGAGCTCGCACTTCGAGGTGTCGAGCGCCATCGGCCAGGTCGAGGCGGTCCGGACCGGCGCCGGCATCGGCGTGCTGCACGACTACCTCGCCGGCCGCCACCCCGAGCTCGTCCGCGTCCTCCCCGCCCAGCGCGCCGTCCGCTCCTACTGGACCGCCATCCACGAGAGCCTGCGCGACGTCGCCCGCGTCCGCGCCGCGGCGGACTTCCTGACCCGCGCCGTCCGCGAGGCCCAGTCCGACTTCATCGCAGGCAATGCGCCGGCGTGAGGAGCCCCGGCAGGCCTCCCGTCACCGACCGAAGCCTCGGTCGTGTCCCCTGGCGCGGTGTAGATGCCAAGCAGGGCGCAAAGGCGGGTAGATGGCTACGCGAGCGGGGTCGATCGGATGCCGGCCGCCATGCGAACCCGTCCGGCGCGATCGCCACGCCGCCCGGCTCAGCGCGTCGCTGCGCCTCCCCGCCGGGCCCGGAGCCCCGGCGGCCGACCCGCCTCTCCTTCTCCTATCGGGTAGTGCCGGGGGGGTCGAGGGGGGCCGGCGAGGGCCCCCCTCGGGCCGCCCCGAGACATGCCCGGTCCTCCGGGAGCAAGGGAGACCACTTCCGGCCTTCGGCCCAGAGGCCCGCGCATGCGGGCGACGGCGCCAAAGCGCCGCGGGCCCCCTCCCGCTCCTCTCCGAGCGGGAGCTGCACCACCCCGGGGACACGACGCGAAGCCTCGGCGAAACCGTAGACGAATGGTAAATTTCTCGCGAAGAATCCTTTCCATATCAATCACTTGCCAAATGCCCGCACCCCTCTGCCGCACGGCCCGCTCAGGGCATGTACTGCCCGCCGTTGACGTGCAGGATCTGCCCGGTGACGTAGGCGCTCATCCCCGAGCAGAGGAAGACGACCGGCCCGACGCAGTCCCCGGCGACCCCGAGCCGGCCCATCGCCACCGCCTTGCGCATCGCCTCCATCCGCTCGGGCGGCGTCGCGGCGTGGAACGGCGTGGCGATGACGCCGGGCGCCACCGCATTGACCCGGATGCCGCGCGGCGCCAGCTCGGTCGCCATCCCGCGGGTCAGGTTGTGGACATAGGCCTTGGCGCTCGCGTAGTGCGCCGACCCCGGTCCGCCGCCGTTCGCCCCCGCGATCGAGCCGAGGTTCACGATCGCGCCGCCCCCGGCGCGCTCGAGGTGCGGGATCGCCGCCTGCGACACGGTGACGACCGACCGCACGTTGAGGTCGAGCGCCGCCTGGTAGAGCCCGAGGTCGAGTTCGACGAACGGCTGCCGCGCCAGGATCGCGCCGGCGTTGTTGACGAGGATGTCGAGCCGCCCGAGCGGGGCCACGGCCGCCGCGACCACCTCCGCGCCGGCCTCGGCCCGGGCGAGGTCGCCCTGGACGACCGTCGCGCTGCCGCCGGCGGCCGCGATCTCCGCCACGACCGCCTGCGCCGCCGCGGCGCTCCGGTTGTAGTGCACCACGACCGTCGCCCCGAGCCTGCCGAGCGCCACCGCCACCGCCGCGCCGATCCCGGTGCTCGCGCCGGTGACCAGCGCCGCCTTGCCGCGAATGTCCTCGAGCATCGCTCCCTCCGACTGCCGCCCGAGCCAACAGCTTCGCCCGGCCCCGGTCAACCCGCTGGCCGGCGCTTGCGGCGTCCGCCGCCGCAGTCTATCGCTCAGCCGTCAGGTTCGGGGAGGGCGCGATGACCGAGGCCAGGGTCGTCCGGGTGGGAAAGCTCGAGATCTCCAACCGGCTGCCGCTCACGCTGATCGCCGGCCCCTGCCAGCTCGAAAGCCTCGACCACGCGCTTTCGATCGCCGAGCCGCTGGCGCAGGCCTGCGCCGCCGCCGGTTGCGGCTTTGTCTTCAAGAGCTCCTACGACAAGGCCAACCGCACCTCCCTCGACGCCCGCCGCGGCGTCGGCATGGACGAGGGCCTGAGGATGCTCGCGGCCGTCCGCGACCGCATCGGCTGCCCGGTCCTGACCGACGTGCATCTGCCCGCCGACTGCGCCCCGGTCGCCGAGGCAGTCGACATCCTGCAGATCCCCGCCTTTCTCTCGCGACAGACCGACCTCCTGCTCGCCGCCGGCGCCACCGGTGCCGCGATCAACGTCAAGAAGGGCCAGTTTCTCGCGCCCTGGGACATGGCCAACGTCGCCGCCAAGCTCGCCTCCACCGGCAACGAGCGCATCCTGCTCTGCGAGCGCGGCGTCTCCTTCGGCTACAACACCCTCGTCGCCGACATGCGCAGCCTCCCGATCATGGCCCGCACCGGCTACCCGGTCGTCATGGACGCCACCCACGCGGTGCAGCAGCCGGGCGGCCAGGGGACGTCCTCCGGCGGCCAGCGCGAGTTCGCGCCGGTCCTCGCCCGCGCCGCCATCGCCATCGGCGTCGCCGCGGTCTTCATCGAGACCCACGAGGATCCCGACCACGCCCCCTCCGACGGCCCCAACATGATCCACCTCGACCGGATGCCGACGCTGATCCGCGACCTGATGGCCTTCGACCGCCTCGCGAAGACCACCCCGCTGACCATCGGCTAGAACACGCCCTTGCGGTCGGCGGGTCAGCCGGCATAACTGGCTCAGACCTGTTTCGGTCGCCAGTCAGCCTTCGGGCGAGGACCGTCCGAACCGGTCTTGGGGCGTCGCCAAGCGGTAAGGCAGCGGTTTTTGGTACCGCCATTCGGAGGTTCGAATCCTCCCGCCCCAGCCAAGCTCCTGACCCAACCCGTTCTCCGTTTGATTGCGCGGACGGAATTTCTCGTTGTTTTCGAGAGTTATAGCCGGCGGGCTGTTCACCTCGGGTCCCGGCAAACGGCCGAAATCCGTTCTCTCACGTCCAGAATTCTCCAAACCTGTTCACTCCCGTGTTTTGGTGAACAGGTCCAACCAATTGAAATCATGCAACTTTCCAAAGCACTGCTATGAGCAAAGTTGGGGAGTGACTTTGGGTGCCAAGTGACGCCCGCACCGAAACTCTAGTCGCCTTGGTCCCTCAGCTCAGGCGGAGGTTCGTCTTGCCCTTCGGCTTCGGCGACTTCTGTAGCGCGCTCTTGCGGCAGTCGGAATGCCAGTGCGCCCGCGCCTTCTCGACCACGGCCCGTATGGCGTCCCTGCCAGACACGTACCTTGATGCCGCCTCTTCGGCGACCGACGAGAATTTGGCCTGCTCATCTTCGAAGTGGTCGGCAATCGCTGCCGCCTTCGTTGCAGAGAGCGGCACCTCGATATTGCCTACAACGCCGACCGTGCGGAGCATCGCGACGTACCGCACACGCTCAAAATGGCCGAGATTGACAGACCTGACCTTAGTTCTCACCATACCGACATCGAATAGCGGCTTCGTCGCCGGTATTACTGCGCTTGCGGGCACGTTCACGACTTCGAGCGTCTCGTCGGCGGGCAGGTATGCCTTTGGGAACAAGGGCACGCGGTGCTTAATCTCTTCCCAGACACGGCGTCCAGCAACTTCGATGGGGTTCTGATCTCGCTTCACGCCGGTCGCAGACATTTGCCGGCGGTTAGCGCGCATTTGTGTCTCGACCTCCTCGACGGTTGCCCGCCATCTGGCATAGCTGGTGTACAACTCGTCGAGAACGGCGGCAGCCTTGCCGGAGGAAAGCCCCAAGGCGACGAGGAGCGCCATGTCGAGCTTGTTCCGCAGCGGCGGCACGCTGGCGTCGCGGCGCGGCGCCGCGGGCATCACGTCGGTGTCGAGTATCTCCCGGAGCACGGCTTCGACCGATGCGCGCCCGGTCGCGTCGATCCGGCGAATGTCCGGAACCATGATCTTGCGCGCCGCCGGCGGCCCGACATCGAACGCACCCTCGACCCCCGTTGCGACCCCTTCGATCAGCCTGCCGGTGGCGGCGTATGTGCTGTTCAGCACGGCGCCAAGCAGGTCCGACAGGTCTTCGTCGAGAGGATCGGCACCCACGAAGCGCCCATTCAGAACATGCCCCTCCGGATTCGCCCATGCCCCATAGTCATAGGCCGAATTGTAGGGCAGCACCCACCGGCTCGTGACGAGGCGCCGGACCTGAGTGTACCAGCCTTCCTCTCTGCCGTTGCTCCGCACCAGCTTGCCTTGGTGAGTGCCGTGCAGTTCGCCCAGCCGCACGTATTCCGGCAGTCCGTTGCGCAGCTTGCCCGGCCGGGGATAGAGGTAGAAGTGACGCGCCGCCTTAGGCACCGTCATGCAACGCGCATCGCCCACGAAGAGCTTGTGAGGGTTGAGGATGGCCGGACGGAGATCAGCCAAAGCTACCTGACCTCGCCATCCGCCCTGTCCCTTCACAACGACGACGCCCCGCTGCGTCACGAGCCTGCCTTCCTCTTCGTCATCGGGGAGGCGTTCGAGAAAAAAGAAGTCGTCCGCGCCGGTCTTAAGGCCGAGCTTCACCGACGCGATTCCCGCCAGTGGAACGAAGTCCGAGCGCTCCGCAAGCTTCAGGGCAACCTTCGGGGCGCGGAGGAAGCGGGCCCGCCACGCCGAGCCGTTGTACTTGCCGCCGCTTCCGGCGACTTGGGGAGCGAGACCTGACTCCATGTTCTGCCCTCCCGTTCCTACCTCATCCCGAGCGCACGAAGCTCGGATTGCGTGACGGTGCTCCAATCCATCTCGGATCCCTCGCCGTGGCCCTGCAGCCCCAGAATTGTGTCCCGCAGGCGATCCACAGCCGCGACCTGCTCCTTCCCGCTCTCACCCAGGCCGATCAGCGCCCGGACGGTCTTTCTGAGCGACACGAAGCGGACAAGGTTTTGTTCCCGGGCTGCCTCATCCGAGCACTGCCGGGCAATCGTGACAACCGTGCCGACCCGAGCCTCTGAGAACCACGCCTCGGCGCCGCTTTCGATGAAGGCTTCGATCCTGAAGTTGTTCAGGAGCCACTCCTGCAACGACGCGCCATAGTCGCTGTCGAGCCACTCGCCCGCAGTCAGGAGCGCGAGATACCCGCCGGGTTCAAGGAACCGTGCCCCATGGAACCAAAAGTATACATGGTAGTTCGCCGACTTCTGAATGGCGCTCGGCGCGCGGACCCTACCGCCCCGGCCCAACACGGCCGCCACCTCGTTCTGTCGTTCGATGCCCAGCTTGTGGATACGGATGTAGGGCGGGTTACCAATCACGGCCCTCATCTGGGGGAGTATGACCGAGAGGTGGTCCTGACCGTCCGGCGATGCCTTGTCCAGCGGGAGGTGCATCATCTCGTCGCCAGGCTCGACGCGGAAGAAGCTCTTGGCACTAACCCGTGGGTAGTTCTCCTGAAACTCCAGCTCACGGGTCGCCACGTTGAACGTGACCATCGAAGCCGCGAATCGGGACACGTCGAACCCGAAGAGCTGTTGCAGGCGCTCGGCGTGGGACTCGTCGGGCAGAAGAGCCTTCTTTCGTGCGTAGGCACGGACGAGGAAGGTCCCCGCACCAGCTGCCGGGTCGAGCACGTTCCCATGCCCGTCGCGCAACGCGAACGACAGCATCAGATCGACCACGTCCGAGGAGGTATAGTGCTGGCCCCACTCGTACCTCTCATGAGGTTCGATCATCCGTTCGAAAAGACGTCCGACGATGTCGTGGTCAATCCCGCTCAAGTCGAAATGCTCGATATGAGTCATCATCCGGCGCCAATGCGGGACGCAAGGATCGGCGACCATTGCGTATTGGGACACCTTGTCCCAAGAGAACAAGGTTTCGTAGTCTCCAGAGATGCGGCGTGCCTCCGCGAACTGGAACTCAAGCATCTGCGACGCAAGCTTTGCGTTAGTGTTCGGCGGCGGTGGGAGGGACAAAGGCTCCAACTCGGGCTTGGCCCGCCGAAGCGCCTCGTAGAAGAGAAGCCGAGTGACGAAGACATAGGCCGTGAGCCTCGCCGCCCGGTTGACTTCGGAATCCCATTTCGAGGGATCGTGCGCCCAGCCTTGCTCGTCCACCATCCACTCGACAAGCTCGCTCTGGAAGGAGGGCTCCGCGACGCGACGCGCGTTAATGCCGTCCCTGATCGCGGCCACAGGTGCCGCCATCAGCTCTCTCAGCGCCTCGACGAACAGCGCATCGGGTGCCATCCCTTCCGGCCTTGCGTGACCGGTAATGATCGGGGCCAATTCGTTGAACGCGCCAACCCAAGAGCGCTGAATCCGGGCAAGAGTCGCCGGGTCGTCTAGGTCCTCGCGGCGGAAGGTGTCACTCAGAACCCGCTTGTGGACTATCTTGGTGATCAGGGAGCCGGACTGCTCAGTGTCAATCAAGAAAATGGTTCGGGCATCGGAGGTGAAGGCCCAACGACATCCGTGGGCCTGGGCTTTGCCAACCGCGTCCTTGAGGTTGTCGAAGTCGAGCGGCGACGGGTTGGCGTGGTCAGGGAGCCGCAGCTCGCCGCACATCGTCGGCTTGTCGCCCAGGACGATCAGGTCGCTCCGCTGCTTGCTGCCTGGGGTGACCTGCTCGACCCGAACTCGGTTCAACCGCCATAGCGGGTTCGCGTCTGCAGCCTGTTCCCACCACTTGCTGATCTCAGCGGCGAAACCCCATTCGTTCATCGGGCCAACTCAAACCGCGAGGCCGCGCCTGTCCGCCCGCTCCTGAGCTTAGCCCCCTGTTCTAACATGGCGTCAGGCCCTAACGTTCTTCAGCATGACCAGCAGGCGCGTCAGGCACCAGACTACGCACGCGCCACTTCAGACGACCGGCGGAAAATCGTCAACTAATTCATCCTAGAGCGCGGCGCTCTACTGTCGTCCGTGGCGTCGCTGCCGCAGTGTCGCAAGAGCCCGCCCTCAGACGACGGCGACCTAACCCGCTCAGCCCATCTACCAATCGAGAATTTGCTCTCAGCGCGGTGGGCCGCCGGAACGCCCGGGTCAGCGCCTTGGCCATGGCGTTGTCGACCCGCGGCCGCGGCGCACCCGTCACCACCAGCTCCGCCCGCTGTGGCTCGGCACCTCACTCAAGCAACCTTGCGCGCAGCCCGGCGTCGGGCAGCGTGCACATGTCGGTGCGGCCGAACAAGTAGCGGTTGTGCGCGATGCGCCGGTAGAACCACTCGCGCGCGGGGCGCGGAAAGAGGCGCATGACTCCGAGCAGCCGTCCCGGGCCGCCGAGGCGTGCTCCGATCCGGATGATCGCCTCCATCCCCGACCAGGCGCGGCCGTCCTCGAGGTAGAGCCAGGTTTCCGGGTCCTCCGGCTCCAGCCCGTAGCGCCGGACCAGCGCGGCGCCGAGCGTCGACTGGGTCCGGCCGATCCGGAAGACCCGCTCGCGATCGAACCTCGCGATCGCGCGGGCGCCGGCGGTACAGAGCACGCAGTCGCCGTCCATGATCGCGACCGGCCCGCGGTCGTCGAAGCGCGGGACAGAGGGGTCGTCCCGGTACGAATAGAGCGGTCGCGTGCGAAGGTCGGCCATGCTGCCCTGAAGATGGAGAAGGCAGGGTGGCCCAGATCGGCGCAGAACGGAAGGCTTGGGGTCCGGGGTCTCGGGTCGCGGGCCGATCCCCCGAGCGGATGTCCGGGCGTAACGGGACTACGCCGGGAACCCGAGCTCCGCCTTCTGCCCCGCCCAGTCCAGCGGAGAACTCTCCAGCAGATCATCCAGTTGCAGCGCTGCCGGCTGCCGCCCGTCGAGGATCGCCTCGATGATGTCCGGCGCGAGCAGCGTCAGGCGCACCAGCCGGCTCACGTAGGACTGGCTCACATGCTCGGCCTTCGCCAGTTCCACGAGGGTTCCGTAGACGCCCTCGTCCAGCAACCGCCGCCAGCGGAACGCACGCGCGAGCGCCCTGACCAGAGCGCGGTCGACGAGTGGCGCCGACGGCTCCCAGGCGTGGCCGTCCGGCGAGATCACGGTCTTCCGCCCGCCGTGCTTCTTGAACACCAGCGGAATGCGCACCGTCAGCGTGCGATCGTCGTCCGTCATGCGGCCCTCCTCGTGGCTTCGCGGGCGAGGGCGCCGATGCCGTTCATGCGGAAGCGGACGTCGACGCCCTCTCCATGGACATCCACCCGCTCGACGAGCAGTTGGACGATCCGTGCCTGCTCGGCCGGGAACAGCTCGTCCCAGAGCGGATCGAGCTGCAAGAGCGCCTCCCGCGCCTCGTCCTCGGTAACGTCTTCCTGCTCGGCCCGCGCGGCGCGCCACGTGCCGACGACGATCTCCGGCTGCCGGAAGATGCCGCGCAGCTGGTCGATCACCGCGCCCTCGATCTCGGCGGCCGGCACCCGCCCGATCGGGCACGCATCCGGCCCGCGCTGCAGCACATCCTGGCTGACGTAGTAGCGGTAGAGCCGGTTGCCCTTCCGGGTGTGGGTCGGCGACATGGCGGCTCCGGTCGGCCCGAAGATCAGCCCTCTCAGCAGCGCCGGGGTCTGCGCCCGGGTGTTCGCCGAGCGGGTGCGGGCGTTGTCGGCGAGGATCGCATGCACCCTGTCCCACAGATCCTGGTCGATGATCGCCGCGTGCTCGCCCACGTAGGCGGTGCCCTTGTGGATGGCGAGCCCGAGGTAGGTGCGGTTGCTCAGGCACTTGTAGAGGTAGCCCTTGTCGATCGGCCGGCCCTTCGTGGTCAGCACGCCCTCCGCCCGCAACTCCCGCGCCAGCACCGTCGCCGAGCCGACGCGCAGGAACCGCGCGAACATCGACCGCACCACCGCCGCATCGGGCTCGTGAACCACCAGCTTGCGGTCCTTCACGACGTAGCCGAGCGGCACGCTGCCGCCCATCCACATGCCCTTCTGCCGGGACGCCCTGATCTTGTCCCGCACTCGCTCGGCGATCACCTCGCGCTCGAACTGGGCGAAGGAGAGCAGGATGTTGAGCGTGAGCCGCCCCATGGAAGTCGTGGTGTTGAAGCTCTGCGTCACGCTGACGAAGGTGACGCCGGCGCGGTCGAAGACCTCGACCAGCTTCGAGAAATCCATCAGCGACCGCGACAGCCGGTCGATCTTGTAGACCACGACGACGTCGACCAGCCCCTCCTCGATGTCGGCGAGGAGCTGCTGCAGACCGGGGCGCTCCAGCGTGCCGCCCGAGAAGCCGCCGTCGTCGTAGGCGTCGCGGATCAGCGCCCAGCCTTCCGACCGCTGGCTGGCGATGTAGGCCTCGCAGGCTTCGCGCTGGGCGTGCAGCGAGTTGAACTCCTTGTCGAGCCCCTCCTCGGTGGACTTGCGGGTGTAGACCGCGCAGCGGAGCTTGCGGGTGATCGCCGGCTTGGTCATGCCGCACGTCCCTGGCGCTTGACGCCGAAGAAGATCAAGCCATTCCAACGGGTTCCGGTGATGGCGCGGGCGATGGCGGAGAGCGAGCGGTACGGCCGGCCCTCCCACTCGTAGCCGTCCGCCAGCACGGTGACGGTGTGCTCGACGCCCTGCCACTCGCGGATGAGCCGAGTGCCGGCGATCGGCATGGCATCGTGCCGGACGCGGCCGCGGGTGACGTTGCGGTCGTTGAACTGCTCGCCGAGCGCCTCAAGCCGTCGAATGGTCTCGGGCTTCAGCCCACCATAGGCCAGCTCCTGGATGCGGTAGGCGAGCCGGCTCTCGAGGTAGCGGCGGTTGTAGCCGGGCGGCTCCGCGCCGAACAGCTCGCGCCACTGCGCCTTCAGCTCGGGCAGGCTCGCGGTCTTCAGCGCGGCCAGGCGAGCGGGGATCGGGTCGGTCATGCAACTCTCCGTCGTTGCGGTTTCGCATGAGCGCTCCGGTCGGGCGGGAAGTGTAGGCAACTTTCTCTCGTCAACTCAGATAGTTGCCTTGACTGTCGGGCGCGGAGCCGGATCAGGCCGAGGGCGAGGATGCGGGTCACCTCGGCGAGGCGCTCCCTGGCCGACAGGCGGTCCGGGTGGATCGGGTTCGGTATATCCATGGCGGTGCAGCAGCTCGAACTTGCCTCTCGCCAAGCCTCTACTCACGCCGCTCGCATTCCGTCTCAGGTCGCGATTTCTGACTCGACCGGAGGTTGATGGAGGGATAAGGAACACACCCGGAACATTACCTGCCCACCTGCGAGTTTCCCTCATGGCCAAGAATCTCAAGAAGTTCGTCAATCCCAAGTTCACCCGCACCATCGGCCTTGCGCCGATGCGCAGGTTGCTCGAGCGCCATCGCGACGCGTTGGCCCTCGACCTGAGCATCCTCGATGGCGATCCCGCCACGGCGCGCGCGGCGATCCAGGACTTCTTCGCCGGGCCGGAGGAGGCCTACCCCGAAGGCCTGGTCGCTGACCTGCATCGGATCGCCGAGGTCGGCGACGCGGACGGGCTCCGGCTCCTTCTCGATGTCGCCGACCGGCTCTGCATCGCCATCGCGCCTGAACGGGACCCGGATGGCGGCGAGACCTGCCAGGACCCCAAGCATTTCGCGCTCCGCGTCTTCCTCGACTTCCCCCTCGTCTTCGAGACGGCATCCGACATGCTGGCGATGACGGCACGCACTTCCCTCGCCGAATACGCCGGGGTCGAAGAGGGGGTCGAGGCCGAGCTCACGGAGGAGACGAAGGCCGCGTTCGAGGCCGCGGCCGCGAAGATGTTCGAGGCGGATCACCGTGGCTGCTACTGCCGGGTCGGCTGGTACGCTGATGCCGACGAGGTCAACCTCGTGATCACGCATGGCTCGCTGGTCCGGACGACGCCGATTGTCGATGCCGGCGCGGAGCGGGTGATCAGCTTCCGCGCCGCCGAGCATGCGGTGCTGTCGTACTCGGCGTTGGCCGGTCGCCTGAAGATCGGCGGTGTCCCGATGGCGCGCCGTGCCGAGGTGGCGAAGGTCTTCGCCACGACGATGATGCAGCGCCCCGAGTTCTTCGCGGCGGAGGACGCGCAGAACCTCTACACGCTCGCGCCGATCGAGCGGATCGGCTGCGGCTTCACCTTCAACCACGCCTTCGATCCGGGGATCCGGGAGGTCCAGATCGTCGCCGCGCAGGCGGACCTCATGGGCGTCAACCCGCGGACCGGCCAGCCGCGCGTCCTGCGGTCGGTCTCGTCCCGCGATGGGTTCGACAGTGCCCTCGCCGGCCTTTCCGACGGCATGCGCGGTGAGCCCTTCGGGAACGACTGGCGGTTGAACCACATCGACATCCGGATCCACTTCGACGTGGGAGGGCGCAGGCCCGCGAAGGTGGCGGTCAAGATCAAGCCGCCGACCAGTGCCAGCTTCAAGCGCCATCGGTTCGAGGACCGGATCATGACCCTCCTCCGCCGCAACGGGCTGGTCCATGACCGATTCGCTGACCTCGCTGCTATTGCGGCAGAGTGAGGCCGCGGAGCGGCCGATCCTCTGGGGTGGCCGGGCTGCGCCTCATTTCGGTCGCCGGTTCGACCGCCTGGTCGAGCGGGGCGTCCTCGTCGAGCTCGCTCCGGCCACGGACTGGCCGGTCTGCGCTTCCTGCGAATGCGGGATGGACGCACGCATCGTCCGGGAGATCAATGGCGAACTGCGGGCGCTCTGCCTCCTCGATCCCGCCTGCGACGCGATCCTGGAGCCGGACCACCTGCGCGCGTTCCGCATCGACCCGGAACGTCTGGTCGGCCTCATCGCGGAGGCGAGCGGATTCGCCGGGCCGCCCGAGTTGCTTGCGCCCGATCTCTGGCGCCTCGGCCGGCTCGCCTCGGGAAGGTCTGTGGCGGTCGGCATCGCCGCGGGCGCGCTCCAGCAGCCGGGGATCGTTCTGCTCCTGAAGGCGGTCGCAAGCAGTGCTCCGGTCACCGTCGTCGCGCCTGATCCGGGCCCGGCGGTCCGCCTTCGCTTCATCGAGGCCGGGATCGATCTCGTCGAGCTGCGGGCCGCCCTTCTGCCCACCGTGGGCACGGTGGATCAGCTCGACCCTGCGATGCTGGAGCCGCGCTTGGACGGGCCGCGCCTGGTGATCGAGCGGCGTGCCCGGCGCGCGAGCCTCGACGGTCGCGCCGTTCATCTTTCCGACCAGCTCTTCGCGTTGTTGCTCTTCCTCGCGCAGCGGGCGCTCGACGGCCCCGAGACCGTCGATTTCCGCGTGATCGAGGACCACGTGTGGGGCGCGGGCATCCACCGCATCTCGTCGGGGATCCGCGAGCCGGTCCGCGCGCTGCGCGACGCAATGGCCTTCGGTGCGGATGACAGGAAGGCCGCCCGGGCACTGATCGAGAACACCCGCAACCCCAACGGGTACCGGCTCAATCTTGCCGCCGCGGAGATCGCGATCGCCGACTGACCCGGTCGGCGTTCCCACACTCCACCCACACTTCACCCACATCTCACCCACCAACGGGCCCGCCCGCCTCGGCAGTCTCGGCGCATCGACAACGATGACCGAGGCACCGAGCAATGCGCCCCCCGATCTCCCGAACCGACCTTGCCACTATCCTGGACGAGGCCGATACCGCCGCCGCGCGCCTGCGGCGCCGCCTCGGCCTGCGCCGGGCCGACCTCGATGACCTGCGGCAGGATCTTCTCCTCGACCTGATCCGGCGCCTGCCGGCCTTCGACGCGACGCGCGGCAGCATCGGCGCCTTCGCCGGCATCGTGCTGCGCAACCAGTCGTGCCGCATCGCCACGCGGGTCGTCCGCGAGCGGCGGGGCTGGAACGGCGGGCTGCTCTCGCTCGATGTCCCCGGCAGCGACGGCGAGACGCTCGCCGAGCAACTCGGCGAGAACGATGGCCTTTCCGCATGGCACGGCCAGGCTGCCGCCGGCGAGGCCGAGGTCGAGCGGCGCATCGATCTGGCCCGGGCCCTCGGCGCCCTCCACCCACGCGACCGCTCGCTCTGCGCCGCCGCCGCACACAGCACGGTCCGCGTCCTCGCGGAACGCGGCCTCGGCTCCCGCGCGGGCCTTTACCGGCGGATCGGCGAGCTGCGCTGCGCGCTCGCCGCCCACGGCCTGAGGGTCGCGTGAGACGGTTTCGGAAGCGCGCGAGTAGAGCCCTGGTGAGGAGACAATTTCGATGAAGCACGCAACCGTCACCACCCGTTCGGCCCGGCGCCTGAGCGAGATGGAGTTCGCCGGGTGGGTCGGCGCCGCCGCGCCCGGCGATCGGCTCGAGTATCACCGCGGCTTCCTCGCGGTGGACACCATCCCGGTGATCTCGAAGCTGCCGGAGCCCGATCGCGCCGCCCTGAAGCAGACCGCCGGCCGCGCCTGGTGGGCCTCCGAGCAGCGTCTCGTGCACCTCGTGCAGGAGCGGCTCGGTCCCGACCTCTTCGCCTACCTCGCCATCGCCCGGCCGAAGCCGAAGCACGCCGAGGCCTCGCTCGCGGCGCTGCTCGTCGATGTCGAAGCGGCCTGATCACCCCACCCCTTCAGCCCCCATCAGAGGACTCCCGAATGCCCTTTCCGAACAACCGTCCCCAGCTGCAGGACCTGCCCGACCTGCCGCCCCAGGAGATCGCCGCGCTGCCCGCCGACGTGCTCGTCGTGCTGCAGCAGGAGAGCGAGGCCGCGCTGAAGCAGGCGAAGGCCGCGAAGTCCCGGCTCGATGGCGCGTTGGTGCTGAAGTACGGCGCCGAGGCCGCCGAAGCCCGCCGCGCCGCCGGCAAGGACACCGGCACGGTGCGCCTCAGGGATGGCGACATCACCGTGGTCGCCGACCTGCCGAAGCGGATCGCCTGGGATCAGGCCAAGCTCGGCCAGATGGTCGAGCGCATCCGCGCCGCCGGCGACGACGTGGGCGAGTACGTCGAGATCAGCTTCAAGGTCCCCGAGCGGAACTACGCCGCCTGGCCGCGGGCGATCCGGGAAGGCTTCGAGCCGGCGCGCACGGTGCGGCCCGGCCAGCTCACCATCCAGCTGCTGGCGGATGGCGTCGGCGAATGACCGGTGCCTCGACCACCGGCAATTGCGGGAACCAGTGGACCGTTCCTGACGGGAACGGTGCACCCGCAAGCGACCGCGCCCGAAGCCTACGCGTCTGTGCCGATGCCTTCCGGGGGGACGATCCCGGCTGGAGCTTCGGCCAGTGCCTCGACGCGATCCTCGACGCGCGCCTGCCGAACGCGGCCTGAGCAGCCACCCCACACGAAAGGACACACCATGACGATCGACACCGCGAAGGAGCACGCGCCCATGGCGCTCCCCATCGTCACCGCCGACCAGCGGCTGGCCGAGCCGCGCGGCATCAAGGGCTGCATCTTCGGCCGTTCCGGCATCGGCAAGACCTCGCTGCTCTGGACGCTGAACGCCGGGGCGACGCTCTTCTTCGACCTCGAAGCCGGCGACCTCGCGATCGAGGGCTGGGAGGGCGACAGCATCCGCCCGCGCACCTGGACCGAGTGCCGCGACTTCGCGGTCTTCATCGGCGGGCCGAACCCGGCGCTGCGCGACGAGCAGCCCTACAGCCAGGCGCACTACGAGGCGGTCTGCGCGAAGTTCGGCAACCCCGCCGTGCTCGACCGCTACGCCACGGTGTTCATCGACTCGATCACCGTCGCCGGTCGGCTCTGCTTCCAGTGGTGCAAGGGTCAGCCCGAGGCGATCTCCGAGAAGACCGGCAAGCCCGACGTGCGCGGCGCCTACGGCCTGCACGGCCGCGAGATGATCGGCTGGCTCACCCATCTCCAGCACACCCGGGCGAAGAACGTCTGGTTCGTCGGGATCCTCGACCAGAAGCTCGACGACTTCAACCGCAAGGTGTTCTCGCCGCAGATCGACGGCTCGAAGACCGGGCTCGAGCTGCCCGGCATCGTCGATCAGGTGATCACCATGGCCGAGCTGCCCGACGCTGCCGGCAAGTCCGCCCGGGCCTTCGTCTGCCAGACGCTGAACCCCTGGGGCTTCCCGGCCAAGGACCGCTCCGGCCGCCTCGACATGATCGAGGCGCCGCATCTCGGGCGGCTGATGGAGAAGGTGCACGGACCGGTCCAGCCGGCGCCGCTGCGCCTGACCTACACGCCCCTCGCGCTTCCCGCACCGTCCGCCGGCCCCGCGGCCCCGGACAGCGCCCCCTCCCACGGCAACTGACAGGAGCCTCCCCGATGACCGGACTCTGGAACGACTTCAACTCCGCGCAGGACAACGCCAACCTCATCCCCAAGGGCACGCTCGCCAGGGTGCGGCTGACCATCCGCCCGGGCGGCTTCGACGACCCGGCGCAGGGCTGGACCGGCGGCTATGCCAGCCGCGGCTCGAGCGGCGCGGTCTACCTCAACGGCGAGTTCACCGTGGTCGAGGGGCCGTACGCGCGGCGCAAGATCTTCACGCTGATCGGGCTCTACAGCCCCAAGGGTCCCGACTGGGCCAACATGGGCCGGAGCCTCGTCCGCGGCATGCTGAACTCGGCGCGCGGCATCTCCGCCCGGGACGCCTCGCCGCAGGCGCAGGCCGCCCGGCGCATCGGCGGCTTCGCCGATCTCGACGGCATCGAGTTCGTCGCCCGCATCGATGTCGGCGACGACACCAACGGCGAGGCGAAGAACGAGATCCGGAGCGCGGTGACGCCGGACCATCGGGACTACGCCCAGCTGATGGGCGGCGTCCCGGCCGGTGCGCTCCCGGCGCCGGCCGCGGGCGTCCCCCACGCCCCGAGCGCGCCGCGGCCGCAGGCTCCCGCCGGCGCGCCGGTCCGTCCCGCCTGGGCGCAGTAGGTCCATGCGCCTTCGCCCCCGCCAGGCCACCTTCGTGGAGCGCAGCCTCGCTGCGCTCCACGAGCACGGCAACACGCTCTCGATCGCTTCGACCGGGTTCGGCAAGACGATCGCGCTCTCGGCCGTCGTCGCCCGCTCGATCGCGGACAGCGCGGCGAAGGCCTGCGTGCTCGCGCATCGCGACGAGCTGACCGCGCAGAACCGCGCCAAGTTCGCCCGCGTCGCCCCGGAGGTGACGACGTCGGTCGTCGATGCCGGCGCCAAGGACTGGGGCGGCCAGACCACCTTCGCCATGGTGCCGACGCTTGCGCGGCCCGCGAACCTCGCCGCCATGCCGGCGCTCGACCTGCTGGTGATCGACGAGGCGCATCATGCGGTCGCCGCCAGCTACCGCCGGATCATCGACCGTGCGCGCGACGCCAATCCCGAATGCCGCATCTTCGGCGTCACCGCCACCCCGAACCGGGGTGATCGCAGCGGCCTGCGCGAGGTCTTCTCGAACGTCGCCGACCAGGTCCGCCTCGGGGAGCTGGTCGCTTCCGGGCATTTGGTGCGCCCGCGGACCTTCGTGATCGACCTCGGGGTGCAGGAGAAGCTGCGCGCGGTCCGCCGCACCGCCGACGACTTCGACATGAGCGAGGTCGACGGGATCATGAACCGGGCGCCGATCACCGAGGAGGTGATCCGCCACTGGCGCGAGAAGGCGGGCGACCGCCAGACGGTGGTGTTCTGCTCGACCGTCGATCATGCGCGCAACGTGACCCACGCCTTCACCGCCGCCGGGGCGCCCGCCCTGCTGGTGCACGGCGACATGCCGGCCGAGGAGCGCCGGGCGGCGCTCGCGGCCTACGCCTCGGGTCGGGTCCGGATCGTGGTGAACGTCGCCGTGCTCACCGAGGGATGGGACCATCCCCCGACCTCCTGCGTCGTGCTGCTGCGGCCGAGCTCCTACAAGTCGACCATGATCCAGATGGTCGGCCGCGGCCTGCGCACGGTCGATCCCGCCGAGCACCCGGGGGTCGTCAAGACCGACTGCATCGTCCTCGACTTCGGCTGCTCCAGCCTCACCCATGGCACGCTCGAGCAGGACGTCGATCTCGCCGGGCACGACGCGACCGGCGAGGCGCCGACCAGGGACTGCCCCGGCTGCCGGGCAAAGGTGCCGCTCGCCGCCAGCGAGTGCCCGCTCTGCGGCCACGCCTTTGGTGCCGACGAGCGCGAGCGCGAGGGCGAGCGCGAGTCCGCGGCGCAGCCGGGCAGCCTCTCGGGCTTCCTGATGACCGAGATCGACCTGCTCGAGCGGTCGAGCTTCGCCTGGGTCGACCTCTTCGACGACGACGCGGCGCTGATGGCGAACGGCTTCAACGCCTGGGGCGGGGTGTTCTTCCTGGAGGGACGCTGGCACGCGGTGGGCGGAGCCAAGGGCGAAGCGACGCGCCTGCTCGGCGTCGGCGAGCGGGCGATCTGCCTCGCCGCCGCCGACGACTGGCTGAACGAGCACGAGACCGACGAGAGCGCCTTCAAGTCGAAGGGCTGGCTGGGCCAGCCGCCGACCGAGAAGCAGCTGCGCTACCTCGCCCCGGAGCACCGGCAGGACTACGCGCTCACCCGCTACCGCGCCTCGGCGCTGATCACCTTCGGCTTCAACCGGCGGGCGATCCGCCAGCTGGTGACGTCCGCCACACCTGCGGACCGGCGGGCGGCATGATCCATGACCCTCTCGTCTCGTCCCCGGCCGATCGCCTGCGCCGCTGGCATCCGCGCTTCGTCCCCTGCGCGGTCTGCACCCGCCCCGCGGCCGGGTTCGGCTTCTTCGACCCGCGCTCCAGGATCCGGCCGCGCGGGCGCCGCTGGTTCTGCTCGATGACCTGCCAGGCGGCACATGCCCGCCGCGCCAAAGCCACAGGAGGGCTTCCGATGTTCGGCACCACCAGCGAGGAGCGGCTCGCGATCGCCATCACCCTCAGGCGGGTCGCGACGATGATGGAGGAGATCGGCTGGGAGAGGCGCCTCGGCGATCTCTCCGAGACCGAGGTGACCGTGATCGTCGAGGAGACGATCGAGGCCTTCCAGGAGGCTATGAGCCGGATCGCCGGCGAGCGGTCGGCGGAGGTGCCGTTCTGATGCTGGACTTCAACCCCAGGCCGTCGATGGCGGACCGCGTCAACGCGCTGGTCGATGCCGCGCTGGAGGCCGAACGCGCCGCGACGCCGCCGCGCGACTATCTCGGCGGCTCCCGGCTCGGCCACGCCTGCGAACGGGCGCTGCAGTTCGAGTTCACCGCCACGCCGAAGGACGAGGGCGAGGAGTTCTCGGGCCGGTCGCTGCGCATCTTCGCGATCGGTCACGTGCTCGAAGACCTCGCGATCCGCTGGCTGCGCGCCGCCGGCCTCGACCTCTACACCCGGAAGGGCAACCAGCCTGACGGCGAGCAGTTCGGCTTCTCGGTCGCCGGCGGTCGCGTCCGCGGTCACGTCGACGGCATCATCGCCGCCGCGCCGGCAGCGCTCGGGCTCCGCTTCCCCGCGCTCTGGGAATGCAAGACCATGAACGCGAAGAACTGGCGCGACACCGTCGCCAGGGGCGTGGTGGTCGCGAAGCCGGTCTACGCCGCACAGATCGCGCTCTACCAGGCCTACATGGAGGCGACGGTCCCGGGCATCTCCGCGGCGCCCGCGCTCTTCACCGCGATCAACAAGGACACCGCCGAACTCCACCACGAGCTGGTGCCCTTCGATGCCGCCCTCGCGCAGCGGATGTCCGACCGCGCCGTCCGCATCCTTCGGGCGACCGACGCCGGCGAGCTGCTGCCCCGCGTCGCCGCCACCCGCGATTTCCTCGACTGCCGCTTCTGCCCCTACGCCGAGCGCTGCTGGAGCCTGAGCCAATGACCGACGACACCATCATCCATTTCAACCCGTGGCGCGACTTCAACGACGCAGCCCTCACCGACGACCCGTTCGGCATCGAGCCCGACGCCGGCCAGATCGCCACCTTCCTCGACGTGGTCTTCGGCTACTGCGACGGCCTCATCCCGGTGCGCGGCTTCGTCGACAAGGGTCAGGGCAAGGACGGCAAGCCGCACAACGTCTGGATCGAGGCCGACGCCAGCGCCCCCGAGAAGCTCGCCACCTTCGCCGCCTGGGCGTGGCGCGAGGGTGCCGCGGTCTACGTCATCCCCGGCACCGTCGCCGAGCCCGGCCAGGCGAAGTCCGCCGACGTGCTGCAGATGCAGGCGATCGTCGTCGATCTCGACGCCGGCGACATCGCCGCCAAGCTCGAGCACCTGGTGCGCCACCTCGGTCGCCCGACGCTGCTCATCGAGAGCGGCGGGCGCACGCCCGAAGGCGCGGTCAAGCTGCACGCCTGGTGGAAGCTGACCGAGCCCGCCACCGGCGAGGACCTGGCGCGGCTCTGCCGGCTGCGCGGCGAGATCGCGCTCAAGGTCGGCGGCGACACCCACTTCCGCTCGGCGCACCAGCCGATCCGCGTCGCCGGCAGCGTCTACCACAAGGGCGGCTTCCAGCGCCTCGTCCAGATCAGGGAGCACAACCCGGTCGAGGTCGAGCTCGACGACCTCGCCGAGCTCGTCGCCGAGATGCCGGCGCTGCCGGGCGTCGGCACCGCGCCCACCGACCTGGCGGCGGCGAAGCCGTCGCTCGACGCGGTGCTCACCACCCCGGTGCATGCCGGCGGCGGCGACGAGTGGACCCGCTTCGCCGGCGCCAGCGCCGCCATCGGCCACTACATCCGCCAGGTCCACGAGGGACGCATCACCCCCGACGACGGCTGGGAAGCGATCTGCGGCTACAATGCCGCCATGCTGCGGCCGAGCTGGCCCGAGGAGCGGCTGAAGGCCGAGGCCGACCGGCTCTGGACGAAGCACATCGAGAAGAACGGCCCGCCGCTGCTGCGCACCGCCGCCAGCGCCACTGCTGCCACCATGCCCGCTTTCACGCTCGGTGCGCTGCTCGACGACACCACGCCGATGCCCGAGGACATCATCGCGCCGCGCGTGCTGACCCCGGGCGGGCTCCTGGTGCTCGGCGGCGCGCCGAAGGTCGGCAAGAGCGACTTCCTCGGCCACCTGCTCGTCCACATGGCGGCCGGCCGGCGCTTCCTCAGCTTCGCCCCGCCGCGGCCGCTGCGCGTCTTCTATCTGCAGGCCGAGATCCAGTACCACTACCTGCGAGAGCGGCTGCGGGCGATCCGGCTCGATACGCCGGTGCTCGCCGCAGCGCGCGACACCTTCGTGGCCACCCCGAAGCTGAAGGTCGTGCTCGACGCACAGGGCATCGCCGCAGCCGCCGCCGCGATCCGTGAGGCGTTTCCTGACGCACCCGTCGACATCCTCTGCGTCGACCCGATCCGCAACGTCTTCGACGGCGGGCCGGACGGCGCCGGCGAGAACGACAACGCCGCGATGATGTTCTTCCTGCGTGAGCGCATCGAGGCGCTCCGCGAGGCGGTGAACCCCGACTGCGGTGTGATCCTCGTCCACCACACCAAGAAGCTCGGCAAGAGCCAGGTGAAGGAGGATCCGTTCCTGGCGCTCTCCGGCGCCAGCGCCCTGCGCGGCTTCTACACCTCGGGGCTGGTCATGCACCGCCCCGACGAGGAGAAGAGTGAGCGGCGGCTGGAGATCGAGCTCCGCAACGGGCCGGCGTTGCCCGCGAAGCTGATCGACAAGGCCGATGGCCGCTGGGTCGAGCTGAACCCGATGAACGAGCGGCTGGTGCGCCCTGAGGTCGGAGCGAAGTACGATGCCGAGCGGGTGCGCAAGCACGACGTCATCCTCCAGACGATCTTCTCGGAGGCGCAGGAAGGGCGGCTCTACCTCGGCATGCAGTTCGCCGAGAAGTTCGAGAACAAGGGCGGGCTCGGCAGCAAGTATACGATCCGGGAGCGGTTGGCCGTCCTTGCGACCAAGGGCTTCGTGAAGTTCCGCCGCGATGCCACCGCGTTCGGATACCCGCTGACGCGGTCGCCCTTCGGCTACCTCTGCGTCGAGGGGATGGTATTCGCGTCACCCGAGGAGACCGTCGATCCGGAGACCGGCGAGATCACCGAGGCCATCCGTCCGGTGCTGCCCAGCCACTACAAATGCCCCCAATCCGGCGTCTGTCTCGACGTCGAGAACCCCGCGGTCTGGGTCTATCCGGAGGACGCCGAGGACGAGCTCAAGCATATGAGTGAGGCCTGAAAGCTTATGTGTGAGGTCGCACGATCCCAGCAAAATCAATCACTTGTCCGAAGCATGAGTGAGGCCCCAAAAGCATGCCCGCAAGCATGCCAAAACAGAACTTTTGAAAGGAGAAACAATGCCTTGCAGGAGAAATATGATGATAGGTGCTCTACCCCCCATACTACGTATGGGGTGCCCATCCATGATGGCGCCCCCATACGTCATGGGAGTTCGCCGCCGCGCCGCCCGGTGAGGACCCCCTTCGGCTTCCCGATCCCCTGATCAGACGACGACGGCCAGCACCGCCAAGCACCAGGCCGCCGTCGCCCTCCACCACCAACAGCCTCGAAGGAGACCATCATGGCTGACGCGACTCTGACTCTGCCCGGCGGCAACGCAAGGCTCGCCTTGCCCGCCGCCCCGATGACGGCGCCCACCGTCCTCGCGCTCGATCTCGGCACCACCACCGGCTGGGCGCTGCGCGCGCACGACGGCCTGATCACCAGCGGCACGGTGTCGTTCCGCCCCAGCCGATATGATGGCGGCGGCATGCGCTACCTCCGCTTCACCAACTGGCTGACCGAGCTCGATGAGCTCAGCGGACCGATCGCGGCGATCTGGTACGAAGAGGTGCGCCGGCATGCCGGAACCGACGCCGCGCACGTCTATGGCGGGCTGATGGCGACGCTGACCGCGTGGGCCGAGCTGCGCGGCGTGCCCTATCAGGGCGTCCCGGTCGGCACGATCAAGCGCCACGCCACTGGCAGCGGCAACGCCGGGAAGGCGGCGATGATTGCCGCCACCCGTGCCCGCGGCTTCAACCCGACCGATGACAACGAAGCCGACGCCATCGCCATCCTGCTCTGGGCCATCGAGACCCGCGGAGGTCTGCGTTGAGGGGCGAGGCGATGCTGCGGCAGGCAGCAAAGGTCGTCGGCCAGCGCCGCCGCGCCTACGGCGATCCCAGCGTGTCGATGACGGCCGTGGCCGCCCGCTGGTCGATTACCCTCGGTCGGCCGGTCACGCCGGCGCAGGTGGTCCTCTGCCTGATCGACCTGAAGCTCGTCCGGCTCGGCCACGATCCGGCGCACGCGGACTCGATCCTCGACGTCGCTGGCTACGCCGCGGTGCTGCAGGAGGTGGGGCGATGACCGGGATGCGGTTCACCCCGCGGGGCTACGGCGGCGAGCGGCGAAGCCCCGATGAGGTCAAGCGGGACGGCTGGCGCGACCAGGGCGTGTTGGCCATCGCGGTCGACGACGACCGGCTGAGCTGGCCGGAACGCGAGCTGGTCCGCCAACTCGGCGAGAAGCTCTACGGCAAGCGCACGGAGGCGCGGTCATGACCGTGTGGACGCGCGACATGGTCGAGGAGCGCGTCACCGAGGCGGCGGCGGTGCTGGCGAAGTTGCCGGGCCCGCGGGTCGGCGGCTACTTCAGCACCTGGCCCGACATCCTGCTCAGCGCGCGAGAGATCGCGCGTCAGGAGCCGCGGCCGATGCGGGTGCTGCCGTCGCCACAGGCGATCACCCGCATGGAGGAGGCGATCACCTGGAACCAGTACCTCGAGCGCGACGACGCCCGGCTGATGTGGGCGCGTGCCGAGGGAACGCCGTGGAAGCACCTCTGCCACAGCTTCGGTATCAGCCGCCCCACGGCGCACCGGCGCTATGAATACGCGCTCAGCGTCATCGCCTGGCGGCTTAACGGCCGGGAGGTGCACCATCGCCGCGGTCGGAGGTTCATCGTCGCGCGGGCGGGGTAACAAGTGGATCGGCCGGAGGGCACACGAAGATCGTGGTTCTCCGGCCGCATTGCCGCTGTGGTCGGCGCAAGCAGCGGCAGTGGTCAGCGGCCAAAGGCGGGTTGGCCACGAACTCCAAGAGCAGAGTTTGCTATTCCATGCGGCGCGTGAGAACCTGACACGCGCAGCTCATGCTGCCAACAAGGAGGGGTCCGTCATGCCGAAACTGATCGCTACACACGAAGTCGATGATGTCGCGCACTGGCTCGCGTCGCCGAAGAGAGAAGAGGTATTCGCTGGCGTGGCGACGAACATCACCACGTTCGTACACCCAAGCGCCCCCAATCGCGTTGCGCTGTCCATGGACGTTGCCGACATGGCTGCCTTCGACACGCTGATGAAGAGCGAGGCGGCTGCGGCTGCCATGAAGTATGACGGAGTTCGACCGGAGACCCTCAATATCTTTCTGGAAGGCTGATCGACGTCGCGGCGCCGGGCCTTGCCGAGGGCACGCCGCTTGATCTCTTGTAGGATTTCCGCTCAGCGTCATCGCCTGGCGACTGAACGGGCGGCAGGTCCGCCATCGCCGCGCGCGCCGGATGAATGCAGCCGGCCGGAGATCAGACGACGAGCTCGTGGATCTCCGGCCGGATCGCCGCGGCGGACAGGTCAACCGTCGCCAGAGTGACCGGCAGCCTGAAGCGACGCGGACCGGCGCTACCAGGGTTGAGGTAGACGACACCGCCGATCCTCTCCACCCGCGGACGGTGCGAGTGACCGGATACGACCAAGTCGAAGCCCGCCGCCACGGGATCGAGGTTCAGGCCCCCGAGGTCGTGCAACACGTAGATCGACCGCCCCGCCAGCGTGACGACCTCCCAGTCCGGGAACTCTGCCGCCCAGGCCTGCATGTCGACGTTGCCGCGGATCGCGGTGACCGGCGCGATCGCCGCCAGCCGCGGCACGATCTCCGAGCTGCCGATGTCGCCGGCGTGGATGATGTGCTCGACGCCGGCGAGCCGCGTCAGCACCTCGGGGCGCAGCAGGCCGTGGGTGTCGGAGATGACGCCGATCAGCATCGTCGCTCCGCGCACAGTCCCTCCGCCCGCTGTCAAGAAAAATCGACTTCGTGAGACATCGAGAGTTGAGACACCGGGAGGGATTCACTTTTAAAGCGAAAAGCCGTAGACACGGATCATGCTCGGAAAGCGTGCGGGCGCGGCGCGGGAGGCTTGAGGCGGCCAAAGGTCAAGACGAGCGGCAGTGAGCTGCTCTAGGCCTCAACGCAAGTATCGATGACGAATTAGATCGAAGTTGATCACGCCGATGCTCTAAGTAATTCACGGTTCCTCCCGACGAATTACCGTATGCTGGCGGGCGAAGCGCGGCAGTTCGCCAGCGACAGCCGAAAAATTTTGGGAAGCCACCCGGAGTCCAGGCATCCACCCCGCGTTGAATAATCACGGAAGAACAATGGCTTAGAGCGGCGCAAGGGTGGACTCCCGGGTGGACTCCAGAGTCCACCGGAAGCCACCACCGGCATCCGGAGTCCAGCGGCTCGCCTGATATCTGCCCGCAAAAACAAAGACTTGCCCCCTTCCGGGGGTGGCTTCCGCTGGACCCCTGAAGGAGTCCACCGGACCCAGTGGAGTCCAGCGCGGAGTCCACCCTCGGGAGTCCACCCCGCCGTCCGTCATCCCGCCCACAAGGTGCCGATCCATGACCCTGAGCTTCGCTCCGGAGCGCATCGAGACGTGGCCGCTCGAGCGCCTGAAGCCCTACGTGCGGAACGCCAAGACGCACGGGCCGGACCAGGTCGCAAAGATCGCGGGGAGCATGGCCCGGTTCGGCTGGACGGTGCCCGTGCTGGTCGGGAGCGACGGGGAGGTCATCGCCGGGCACGGGCGCATCCTCGCGGCGGCGCAGCTCGGGCTGACCGAGGCGCCGGTGATCGTGCTCGACCATCTGACCGAGGAGCAGCGGAAGGCCTATCGGATCGCTGACAACCAGCTGACGACGCTCGGGGACTGGAATGAGGCGCTGCTCGCCGCCGAGCTGCAGGAGCTGGCAGCCGACGACTTCGACCTGTCGGTGGTCGGCTTCTCCGACGCCGAGCTCGACCAGCTGCTCGCCTTCGACGTCGGCGGCGGGGAGACCGCGGAGGGGGCGAGTGTCCCGCCGGTGGTGGTGCCCGAGCCGCCGCGCAATCCGGCCTCGCGCAGGGGCGATCTCTGGATCCTCGGCGACCACCGGCTGCTCTGCGGCGACAGCACGAAGCCTGACGAGGTCCGCCGGCTGATGAACGGCGAACGGGCGGTGCTCTTCGCCTGCGATCCGCCATATTTAGTCGACTACGACGGCTCGAACCACCCGACGCGGAACAAAGACTGGAGCCCGAGCTACGGCGTCACCTGGGACGACAGCTCGCAGGGCGCCGAGCTCTACGACGGCTTCATCCGTGCCGCCATCGCCGAGGCGATCACCGAGGACGCCGCCTGGTACTGCTGGCACGCCTCGCGGCGGCAGGCGATGCTGGAAGCCTGCTGGGAGAAGGCCGGCGCCTTCGTGCACCAGCAGATCATCTGGGTGAAGGACCGCGGCGTCCTCACCCGCTCGCACTATCTCTGGAAGCACGAGCCCTGCTTCATGGGCTGGGTGCGCCCGCACCGGCCGCCGAAGGTGGCCGACGAGATGCTGGCGTCGACCTGGGTGATCCCGAGCCTCAGCGGCGACGAGCGCCCCGACCATCCGACGCCGAAGCCGCTCGACTGCTTCGCGATCCCGATGCGCCAGCATGTGGCCCGCGGCGGCCTCTGCTACGAGCCGTTCTCGGGCTCGGGCTCGCAGATTATGGCCGGCGAGGCGACCGGGCGGCGGGTGTTCGCGATGGAGATCAGCCCGGCCTACGTCGACGTCGCCGTCGAACGCTGGCAGGTCGAGACCGGGCGCGACGCGATCCTCGACGGCGATGGCCGCCGCTTCGCCGCGGTGAAGGCGGAGCGGCTGGGCGACGAGAACCGCGACGCGGAGGCCGCCGCGGAAGTGAATCCCGCCCGCGGGCGCAAGCCCGCCGCCGCGTGATCGCCGATGCGCGTCCTCGTGTCTTGCGAATTCTCGGGCGTGGTCCGCGACGCCTTCCGGGCGCGCGGCCACGACGCGGTGTCCTGCGACCTGCTGCCGAGCGAGCGGCCCGGTCCGCACATCGTCGGCGACGTGCGCGACATCCTGCACGACGGCTGGGATCTGCTGATCGCGCATCCGCCCTGCACCTTCCTCGCCAACAGCGGGGCGAAGCATCTCTACCTCGGGTGCCGGCGGGAGAACGGCGCCGCAGGCGACCGCTGGGCCAACCTCGGGCATGCCGCGGCGTTCTTCCTCGCGATGCTCCGGGCGCCGATCCCGAGGATCGCGGTCGAGAACCCGATCATGCTCGGGCACGTGCGGCGGCTCTTCGACCTGCCCGCGCCGTCGCAGACCATCCAGCCGTGGGAGCACGGGCATCCCGAGACCAAGGCGACCTGCCTGTGGCTCCGTGGGCTCCCCCGCCTGACGCCCACGTTGATCGTCGCGGGTCGGGAGGCCCGGGTCCATCGCGAGCCGCCCGGGCCCGAGCGCTGGCGGAACCGCAGCCGCACCTATCCGGGCATCGCCGCGGCGATGGCGGACCAGTGGGACGGCGCCTGAACGGGAACCGCCGCCCTCTTGGGGGCGGCGGGCGCTGACGCGGCACGCGGCGTGCCGCAGGTCGGCGAGGCCCGAGTTCAGGCTTCGTACTTGAAAGAGAGAGCGACACGCGTGCGGAACGCGACGACCTTTCCGTTCTCGACCTTCATGTCGAGCTTCACCACCTCGGCAATCCGAAGGTCGCGCAGCGAGCCGGCCGCCGTTTCCACGGCGTTCCGCCCCGCATCCTCCCACGACTTTTCGCTGACACCGACAACATCGACGATTCTGTAGACGCCTTCTGCCATCCGAACCTCCGCTACCTTCGATCCCGGGTTGCCCCCAGGCGGGCGTCCTGATCCTACCAGCATTGGGGTGGAGATGCTTGGCCAGCGTCGCCGGACTTCAGCGTCGGCGCGGGGACACATACGAGGGCCGCCGCCCTCGCGGGCGGCGGCGGGTCTTCGCAGCGCGCTGGTCACGCCTCGCCGGGCGGATCGGGATCGATCGCCTCGATGCTCTCGACCACCGGCGGGAAAGGCGCGTCGGCGTCGAACCACGAAGTCGCGGTCTCGATCGGGACGAGCTCCGGCCCGCGCTGCGAATGGTCCGCCGGGTAGTAGCCGAGGTGCATCGCGGCAACGAACTCGGCGGCGACCACGCCGGCCCATTCCCGGACGTCGGTCTCGACGATCAGCGTGGCGTGGTGCTCGTCGTCGTAGGCGCGAACCCGGAAGCGCGCCATCGTCACTCGGGCTCCCTGAGCGCCGCGCGGATCGACTTCCAGTCGGCGCCGGCCTCGTCGAGCGCCTCGCGCAGCTCGGCGATGAGCCGCCATGGCACGCGCGCCTCGTAGACGTGCTCGTGCTTCCGGACGGGCGGGTAGGCCGCCAGCTGCAGCGCGATCCCGAGGATGCGGTGCCGCGGGTCCGGGTGGTCGGCGGGACTCAACGCCCCGCCTCCTGCGCCGCCGGCTCGTCGGAGATGCGGTAGACCCGGTCCTTGGTGCCCTCGGGCTTCTCGGAGGTGACGATCAGCCCGAGCTTCTTCTTCAGCGCCCCGGCGAAGGCCCCACGGACAGTGTGCGGTTCCCACGCGAGAGCCTCGACAATCTGCGGGATCGTTGCGCCCTCCTTGCGGCGGAGCATCGCGATCAGCTGCGCCTGCTTGGTGCCGTCGCGGGTCTTCGGCGCAGGCGCGACGTCCGCGCCCGTGGGCGCTGCCGTCCGCGGCCGGCCCCGGCGCTTCGGGGCGAGCTCGACCGGCGGCTCGTCGGCGCCCGTGGGCGCGCCCGCGGCCGGCTCGCCCGCGGAGTTCGTGCCCTCGTTGAAGGCGTAGGGCACCGCCGCGGGCTCGACGCCGATGGCCTCGGCGCCGGCGGCGGTGATGAAGAGCAGCACCCCGCGGCCGTCCGGCTCGGGGAGGTTGCGCCAGACCGTGTTCATCGCCGCGTCCGCCTTGCGCGGGCTGTCGATGATGTGCTCGCGGATCAATCCGCGGGCGAGGAGCGCGGCCACCACCTTGGTGGCGGCGCCGCCGCGCAGCGAGCCAGGCAGCGGCAGCACGTTGCCGTCGGGACGCTGGGCGGCGGCCGAGAGGATGATCACTTGGGTGTCGGAGAGCTTGGTCATCGGGTCGTCCTTCGTTGCGAGGTCCGGGACCATCCCGGGCCTGCTACGACCCCGAGCCGCGCTCGCTCGTGGCGGCGCGGCGGAGGCGGACGCAGACGGCGTCAATAGGGAAGCTCGGCCATGATCGCGTAGTGGTTGGCGAAGCCGGTCAGGTAGGGGAGCCCCTTCGGGATCCCGGTCTCGCGGCTGGTCCTGCGGTCGATGCGCCAGCCCATCCAGCGGGCGATGGCGGTGTCGATGGCTTCCTTGAGCGTGTCTCCCCGGGCAAGCTCGCCGGCGACGTCGTCGGCGAAGTGGCGGCCGTGGCGGGAGTCGAGGAAGTCGCGCACGCCTTCGGGTGCGGCGGTGGTCACCTCGGCGATCCGGCGGGAGGCGATCGTCCATGCTTTCGCTGGATCGGCGGCTGGGTCGTTCTCGATGCGGGCAAGGGTTCCCCAGAATCCCCAAGCCTCGTTTCCGCTGGGCAGGATGGTGGTGGTCATGGTCTGGCTCCGCGTTTGATGGTGCGGACATACAGGCTCCGGTCCCGCCGGCTATCAAGCGAATAAGCCGATCATTCTGTTGCTCTTTTCGAGGCCGCGATGCAGGGCATGAGCGAGCGCGAGTATGCCGCCCGCGCCGGGCTCTCGCGCGGGGCGATCCAGAAGGCGAAGGCCGCCGGGCGGCTGGTGCTGCACCCCGACGGCTCGATCGACGCCGACGCCTCCGACGCCCGGCGCGCCGGCGCGACCGACCCGTCGAAGCCGCGGGGCGCGTGGGCGCCGGAGCGATCGCCGGCAGCGTCGCCGAGACTGAAGCCGGTGCCGACCGCGGCGCTCTCTGCGGTCGGCGACACGCTCAGGGAGAACGGGCTGCCGCCACCGGCCTCAGGCGGCGCCACCTTCCTGCAGGCGAAGACCGCCAACGAGGTGCTGAAGTCGCAGGAGCGGAGGCTGAAGCTCCAGAAACTCAAAGGGGAGCTGGTCGACCGCGACCGCGCCGAGGCGCTGGTGTTCCGGCTCGCCCGCGAGACCCGCGACGCCTGGGTCAACTGGCCGGCCCGCGCCGCGGCGCTGATCGCCGCCGAGCTCGGCCTCGATCCCGCCACCATGCAGAAGGTCCTCGAAGCCCATGTCCGCGCCCACCTCGACGAGCTCTCCGAGGTCCGGCTCGATCTCGGCTGACGATCCGATCCTCGGCTTCGACGGCGCCGCGGCGCTGCTACGCGCCTGGGGCGGCGGGCTGAAGCCCGACCCGCTCCTGACCATCTCGGAATGGGCCGACCGCTACCGCAAGCTCAGCTCGCGCGCCGCCGCCGAACCCGGTCGATATCGCACCAGGCGGACGCCCTACATGAAGGAGATCATGGACGCGCTGTCGCCCGGGCATCCGGCGCAGCGCATCGTGTTCATGAAGGCGGCTCAGGTCGGTGCGACGGAAAGTGGCAATTCGTTCATTGGGTTCGTGATCCACCAGGCGCCGGGGCCGATGCTGGCGGTGCAGCCGACCGTCGAGCTCGCCAAGCGCAACTCGCGCCAGCGCATCGATCCGCTGATCGAGGAGAGCGCGGCACTCAGGGACAAGGTGAAGCCGGCGCGCTCGCGCGACGCCGGCAACACCATGCTCTCGAAGGAGTTCGCGGGTGGCATCCTGATCATGACCGGGGCCAACTCGGCGGTCGGGCTGCGCTCGACCCCGGCGCGCTACATCTTCCTCGACGAGGTCGACGCCTATCCGGCCTCGGCCGACGAGGAAGGCGATCCGGTCTCGCTCGCCGAGGCGCGGTCGCTCACCTTCGCGCACCGGCGCAAGGTGTTCCTGGTCTCGACGCCGACGATCCGCGGGCTCTCCCGCATCGAGCGCGAGTTCGAGTCCTCCGACCAGCGCCGCTACTTCGTCGCTTGCCCGCACTGTGGAATTCCACAGTGGCTGAAGTTCGAGCGGCTGCGCTGGGAGAAGGGGAAACCCGAGACCGCGGCCTATGCCTGCGAGGGCTGCGACGCGCCGATCGCCGAGCACCACAAGACGGCGATGCTGGAAGCCGGCGAATGGCGCCCCACCGCCATCTCGGCCGACCCGACGACCATCGGTTTCCACCTCTCCGCGCTCTACTCGCCGGTCGGGTGGCTGAGCTGGGAGCGGATCGCCCGGGCCTGGGAGGCGGCACAGGGGTCGGACGAGGCGATCCGCGCGTTCCGCAACACCATCCTCGGCGAGACCTGGGTCGAGACCGGCGAGGCGCCGGACTGGCGCCGCCTCTACGACCGGCGGGAGCACTGGGCCGCGGGCACCGTGCCGAAGGGCGGGCTGTTCCTCACCGCCGGCGCCGACGTGCAGAAGGACCGCATCGAGGTCGACGTGTGGGCCTGGGGTCGCGGTCTGGAGAGCTGGCTCGTCGATCATGTCGTCATCGACGGCGGGCCGGAGCATCAGGCGACCTGGGACCGGCTCGCGGCGCTCTTGGGTCGGACCTGGCCGCACGCGCTCGGCGCCGACATGCAGATCGCCCGGTGTGCTGTCGACACCGGCTACGAGGCCCCTGCGGTCTATGCGTGGGCCAGAGGGCAAGGCTTCGCGCAGGTGGCCCCGGTCAAGGGCGTCGAGGGCTTCAACCGGGCGAGCCCGGTGTCGGGGCCGACCTATGTCGACGCCACCGAAGGCGGCCGACGGATCAGACGCGGCGCCCGGCTCTGGACCGTGGCGGTCTCGACCTTCAAGGCCGAGACCTATCGGTTCCTGCGGCTCGACCGGCCGACGGCGGAGGAGCTGGCCGCGGGTGCGTCGTTCCCGGCGGGAACGGTGCATCTGCCGGATTGGGTCGAGTCGGAATGGCTGAAACAGTTCGTGGCCGAGCAGCTGGTCACGGTGAAGACGAAGCGCGGCTTCGCCCGGCTCGAATGGCAGAAGCTCCGCGAGCGCAACGAGGCGCTCGACACCCGGGTCTACGCCCGCGCCGCCGCCTGGATCGCCGGCGCCGACCGCTGGCCGGAGGCGAAGTGGCGCGACCTCGAGGCGCAGCTCGGCGCGGGCGGTGATGATGCGGCGGTCGCCCCGTCGCGGGACGTCGCCATGGCGGACGAGACGGTCACGGAGCCGTCGGCGGGGCTGATCCGCCGTCGCACCAGCCGCGGCCGGCGGGTGTTCCGGTCAAGCTATCTGGGCTGAAGGACTTCCCCATGACTCTCGACGAGATGATCGCCCACCGCGACGCGCTGCTCGCCGCCCGCTACCGCGGGGTGCGGACCGTCGAGGTCGAGGGACGCCGGGTCGGCTACGCCAGCGATGCCGAGATGGCGTCAGCACTCGCCGACCTCGAGCGACGCATTGCCGCCGGGACGGCCGGCGGCCGGCGGCGCATCGTCCGCACCGCGGCCAGCAAGGGGCTGTGATCGATGACCGGGGCGATGACCCGCTGGCGCCGGCGCATCGGCGCGCTCGTCGGCGGCTTCGAGGCCGGCGAGGCGAGCCGGCGGCTCCGGCACTTCCAGCCGAGCCGCGCGCATCTCAACACGCTGGTCGCTGCGGCCGGCGCCGACATCACCGCCCGCGCCCGCTGGCTGGTGCGCAACAACGGCTACGCCGCCAACGCCATCGAGAGCTGGGCCGGCAACGTCGTCGGCGCCGGCATCAAGCCGTCGTCGCTGATCGCCGACCCGGTGCAGAAGGCCGCCGTGCAGCGGCTCTGGCTCGACTGGACCGACGAGGCGGACGCCGAGGGGTTCACCGACTTCTACGGGCTGCAGCGCCGGGTGGCGCGCGAGATCTTCATCGCCGGCGAGGTCTTCCTGCGCTTCCGCCCGCGCCGGCCCGGCGACGGGCTCAGCGTGCCGCTGCAGCTGCAGATGATCCCGTCCGAGATGCTGCCGCTCGGCAGGACCGAGCCATGGAGCGGCAACCCGGTCCGGCAGGGGATCGAGTTCGACAAGATCGGGCGGCGGGTCGCCTATCACTTCCTGCGCCGCCACCCGGGCGATGTCACCGATCCCGGGCTCGCCGGCGAGACGGTGCGGGTGCCGGCCTCGGAGGTGATCCACGTCGTCGATCCGGTCGACGCCGGCCAGCTGCGGGGCGTCTCCCGCTTCGCGCCCGGCATCGTCAAGCTGTTCCTGCTCGACCAGTACGACGACGCCGAGCTCGACCGGAAGAAGGTGGCGGCGATGCACGCGCTCTTCATCACCACGCCCGCACCCGCCGAGCCGTTCGACGTCGCCGAGAGCGACACCGGGGCCGAGCGCAGCATGGACCTGCAGCCCGGCCAGGTGGTGATGCTGGAGCCCGGCGAGGAAGTGCAGACCTCGGCGCCGGCCGACTCCGGCGGGACCTACGAGCCGTTCCAGTACCGCACGCTCCTGCAGGTCTCGGCGGCGCTCGGCATCCCTTATGCCTACCTCTCCAACGACATGGTGCGCGCGAACTACTCGAACTCGCGGCTGGCGCTGCTCGAGTTCCGCCGCCGGGTCGAGGCTTACCAGCACGCGGTGATGGTCTGGCAGGTCTGCCGCCGGGTCTGGGGCCGGTGGCTCGATGTCGCGGTGATGGCCGGGGCGCTCGAGCTGCCGGACTACGAGCGCCGGCGGCGCGAGCATGCCGCCTGCGCCTGGCTGCCGCCGAAGTGGGACTGGGTCGATCCCCTGAAGGACGCCCGCGCCGAGATCGAGCAGATCGAGGCCGGACTGAAGAGCCGGACCCAGGCGCTGGCGGAGCGTGGCTTTGATGTCGAGCAGGTCGACGCCGAGATCGCCGCCGACCGGGCGCGGGAGAAGGCGCTGGGTCTGAGCTTCGCGGGCGCCACGGCC
Organism: Amaricoccus sp.; assembly: GCA_046348975.1. Classification (GTDB taxonomy): domain Bacteria; phylum Pseudomonadota; class Alphaproteobacteria; order Rhodobacterales; family Rhodobacteraceae; genus Amaricoccus. The sequence continues at coordinate 280,123 of JAXMDF010000004.1, forward strand.
CCGGCCGAGCCCCCGGCCGAGGATCCGGCGAACGGTGACGATCCGCGGAACGGCGACAGCGACGCTGACCCGAAGGCAGACTGAGGCATCGCATGCATTCTCCACTGCTCACCCGGCTGGCCGGCCGGCCGCTGGCGCTTGGCACCCGTGCGCTCGACGGGCTGCTCGCGTTGTCGCCGGAGGCGCGCGGTCCGATGCTCCGGATCGGGAGCGAGGATCGGGACACGGCCGGCTATGCCGTGACCGACGGCGGCATCGCCGTCGTGCCGGTGCTCGGGCCGCTCTTGACCCGCGGCGACTGGCTGACGAGCCTGCTCGGCGCCACCGACTACGGCGCGCTCGGCCGCACGCTGGAGGCGGCCTTCAGCGACCCGTCCGCCCAGGCGGTGGTCCTCGAGCTCGACTCCCCGGGCGGCGAGGTCGGCGGCCTCTTCGATCTCGTCGACCGGATCGGCGCGCTCCGCGAAAGCTCCGGCAGGCCGCTCTGGGCCGTCGCCGGCGAGGCGGCGCTCTCGGCCGCCTATGCCATCGCCAGCGCGGCGGAGCGCATCTACGTGACGCGCACGGCGGAGATCGGCTCGATCGGCATCGTCGCCGCCCATATCGACACGACCGGCGCCGACGCGATGGCGGGGCGGAAATGGACGCTCGTCCACGCCGGCGCGCGGAAGACCGACGGGAACAGCCACGAGCCGCTCTCGGACCGGGCGCTCGCGGCGATCCAGACAGACGTCGATGCGCTCCACGCCGAGCTCTGCGCACTCGTCGCCCGCAACCGACGCCTCACGCCCGAGACGGTGCGCGCCACCGAGGCCGCGATCTGGCGCGGGTCACGCGGCATCGCCGCCAGCTTCGCCGACCGCCTCGGCACGCTCGATCAGGCCCTCGCCGACCTCGCTGCAAGCCTCGATCCGCCGCCGGGCCGCGCTGCCCGGATCACTCCCACCCGACCGATGCAGGGAACCAGCATGACCGACCAGACGACCACCGCCAGCACCGAGACGCCCGCCGTCGCCGATCCGCCGGCAAGTCCGGCCGCATCGGAAGCCCCGGCAGCGCCCACGCCGGCGGACACCGCGGCCGGCGTGGCACCGGCGGCCGCAACGGTGGCTGCGAGCCCGATCATTCCGGCGGCCCCGGTTACACCGGCACCGGCAGAGCCCGCCGGCACGGCCGCGCGGCTCCGGGCCGAGTTCGCGGAGATCGCGTCCGTCGCTGCGCAGGCGGGACGGCTCGGCGTCGACATCGACGCCGCCGACGCCATGGTGCGCGGGGTCGCGGCGGACGCGCTGCGGCGCTCGGTGCTGGAGACGCTCGCCGCGCGGAGCGAGGCCGCCGCGGTGGTGTCCGCTGCGCCGACGCCGGCGGCCGCCCCCATCGCAGAGAGCCCGATCGTCCGCCGCGCGCGCGAGCGCGCCGCGGCGCCGCGCAGTTGATCCCGAGGAGCTGATCCATGCCTGTCCTGACCCAGACGCCGAGCCTCGGCGATCTCCTGAAGTACGAGCTGAACGCCAACTACTGCCGCGAGGCCGTGACGCTGAAGGCCGGCACGAGCTACCCGCTCGGCGCCGTGCTCGGTCGGATCACCGCCAGCGGCAAGCACCGGCTCTCTCCGGCGGCGCAGGTCGTCGGCGACGAGGGTGCCGAGACCGCCGTCGCCGTGCTGATCGAGGCGGTCGACGCCACCGCGGCCGACGCCACCGGGCTCGTCGTCGCCCGCGGTCCGGCGATCGTCTCGAAGGCCGCGCTCGCCTTCGACGCCTCGGTCGACCAGCCGGCGGAGATCACGGCCAAGCACAGCCAGCTCGCCGCGGCCGGGCTGGTTCCGCGCGCCAGCGCCTGATCCGTCGCCCACTGCACCGATCATCGCCGCCCGGCCACGTCCGGGCGGCGCTCCTTCCTTCGGGCTCCGGCCCGCTTCCTCCATCCACATGCATGAGGAGTCCGGCCCCATGGTCGTGCTGCTGAACCCCTTCGACGCCGGCGGCTACTCGCTCGCCGAGATGACCCAGGCCATCAACATCCTGCCGAACGTCTACACCCGCCTCGGCCAGCTCGGCCTCTTCCGCTTCGAGGGCGTCACCCAGCGCTCGGTGGTCATCGAGCAGGCCGAGGGCGTGCTGAACCTGCTGCCGACCGTGCCGCTCGGCGGGCCTGCGACCGTGGCCAACCGCGACGTGCGCTCGATGCGCTCGTTCACCGTGCCGTGGATCCCGCACGACGACGTGGTCACCCCCCAGGACATCCAGGGTGTGCGCGGCTTCGGTGTCGCCGATGCCGCCGACCCGCTCGCCACCGTCATGGAGCGCAAGCTGACCCGCATGCGGGTGAAGCACGCCCAGACCCGCGAGTACATGGAGGTGAACGCGCTCCGCGGCATCGTCAAGGACGGCGCCGGCGCCACGCTCTACGATTACTTCTCCGAGTTCGGGCTGGCGCAGCTCGCAGTCGACTTCGTGCTCGGCACCGCGGGGACGCCGGTGCAGGCCAAGGTCCGCGACGTGCTCAGGAAGGTCGAGACCGAGCTCAAGGGCGAGACCATGACCGGCGTGCTGGCGCTGGTCTCCCCGGAGTTCTTCGACAAGCTCATCGGCCACGCCAGGGTCGAGGAGGCCTACCGGTATTTCTCCTCGACCGGGGCGCAGCCGCTCCGCGAGGACACCCGCCGGCGCTTCCCGTTCGGTGGCATCGTCTTCGAGGAGTACAACGCCACCGTCACGCTCTCGACCGGGGCGACCGAGACGCTGATCCCGGCCGGCGAGGGCATCGCCTTCCCGCTCGGCACGCTCGACACCTTCGTCACCTACGGCGCGCCGGCGAACCTGATCGAGACCGTCAACACCATGGGGCTGCCGATCTACGCCCGGCAGATCGCCCGCCCCGACGGCAGCGCCATCGAGGTCAAGACCGAGGCCTCGGTCCTGCCGGTCAACAAGCGGCCGCGCCTCGCGGTCCGGCTCCACACCAGCAACTGATGAGGGTGTTCGCCGCGGCGATCGACGCGCTCTTCGCTGACCCGAACCTCGGCCGCGAGGCGACGTACCAGCCGGCGGACGGGGACCCGTTCCCCGTCCGCGTCATCGCCCGTCGCGCCGATGCCGTCAGCGAGTTCGGCGAGGCGCGGCTCTGGTCGGATACGACGCGGTTCGACCTGCGGGTGAGCGAGGTCGCCGCCCCCCGGCCGGGCGACCGGCTCATCCTCGGGGCCGAGACCTTCGTCGTGCAGGGCGAGCCGGTGCGCGACGGCGAGCGGCTGGTCTGGACGATCGACACGAGGCCCACGTGAAGCTCAAGCTCGACATCCGGCCGGACCTCGTCGCGATGATGGCGGCGGAGATCGCCGCTGGCGAGCGGGCGGTCAGCGCGGCGATGCGCGAGGCCGGCACCGATCTGAAGCTCGCCTGGCGCGGGCAGATCACCGGCGCCGGCCTTGGGGCCCGGCTCGCCAACTCGATCCGGTCGGAGGCGTTCCCGAAGGCCGGCATCAGCCTCAACGCCGCGGCGCTGGTCTGGTCGAAGGCGCCGGTGATCGTCGGCGCGCATGACGCCGGGCCGCTGATCCGGTCGAAGAACGGGTTGTGGCTGGCGATCCCGACGCCGGCCGCCGGCAGGGCGCTCGGCGGGAGGCGGATCACGCCCGGCGCATGGGAGCGGAAGACCGGGCTCAGGCTCCGGTTCGTCTACCGGCGAACCGGGCCGAGCCTGCTGGTGGCCGAGGGGCGGCTGAACACCAAGGGCCAGGCGGTGGCGTCGCGCTCGAAGACCGGACGTGGCCAGGTCACCGCGCCGATCTTCCTGCTGGTGCCGCAGGTGAAGCTGCCGAAGCGGCTCGACCTCGCGCGGGACGCCGAGCGTGCGCACGACGCGGTGCCGGGGCGGATCGTCGCGAACTGGGCGGAGGGGCGGCTCCCGTGACGACACGCGAAATCATCCTCGCCGCCCTCTACACCCTCCTGCAGGCCCAGCCGGCACCCGTGCTCCGCGGCGAGGTTCTGCCCGAGCGCGTCCCGGCCGCGGGCCTGCTGATCCTGCGCGATGGTGATCCCGGCGAGCCGGCGGTGACGCTCTCGCCGCTCCTCTACCACTACCAGCATCGCGCCGAGATCGAGGCGGTGGTGCAAGCCGGCACCGGGCGCGACACCGCCTTCGACATGCTGGCCGCCGGCGTGGGCACCGTGATCTCGGCCGACCGCACCCTCGGCGGCTTGTGCGACTGGGTCGAGGCGGAAGCACCGCGGCCGGTCGATCTGCCCGTCGAGGGCGCGGCGGCGTTGAAGGCCGCGGTGATCCCGGTGGTTCTGCACTACTCCACGGCCGACCCGCTGGCCTGATCCGATAGTTCAAGGAGAACACGATGGCACGCGCGCAGGGCGCGCGAGCGCAGATGGCGCTCGCGTTCGAGACGGTCTACGGCACGGCCCCGGCCAGCGGCTACACCCGGGTGCCGTTCGCCAGCACCTCGCTCGGCTCCGAGCAGCCGCTGATCAGCTCGGAGCTCCTCGGCTACGGTCGTGATCCGACAGCGCCGATCAAGGACGCGGTGACGGCCGACGGCGATGTGGTGGTGCCGATCGACGCGGCGGCGTTCGGCTTCTGGCTGAAGGCGGCGTTTGGCGAGCCGATCACCACCGGCGCCGGTCCCTGGACGCACGAGTTCCGCTCCGGGAGCTGGACGCTGCCGTCGCTCGCGATCGAGACGGCGATGCCCGAGGTGCCGCGGTACGCGATGTACGCGGGCTGCGTCCTCGACCAGGTCAGCTGGCAGCTGCAGCGCTCGGGGCTCCTGACCGCCACCGCCCGGCTCGTGGCGCAGGGCGAGACCGTCGGCACCACCACCGCCGCCGGCACCCCGGCCGAGCCGGCGCTGGAGCGCTTCGGACATTTCAATGGCTCGATCACCCGTAACGGCACCGCGCTCGGCAACGTGGTCTCGGCCGAGATCACCTACGCCAACAACCTCGACCGCATCGAGACCATCCGCAGCGACGGCCGCATCGACGGCGCCGATCCGTCGATCGCCGCGCTGACCGGCCGCGTCGAGGTGCGCTTCGCCGATCAGGTGCTGGTCAACCAGGCCATCGCCGGCGACCCCTGCGAGCTCGAGTTCGGCTACGCGCTGCCCTCGGGGGAGAGCTTCACCTTCACGGTGCACGCCGTCTACCTGCCGCGGCCGCGGATCGAGATCGCCGGGCCGCAGGGGGTGCAGGCGACCTTCGACTGGCAGGCGGCCCGGGACACCACACTCGGGCGCATGTGCACCGCCACCCTCATCAACGACATCGCGGACTACTGATCATGCTTCGACTCGACCTGACCTCCGAGCCGCGCTGGCTCGACCTCGGCCACGGGGTGCGGCTCCGCGTTACGCCGCTCACCACCGCGCTGATGGTGGCCTCGCGCAGCGATGCTGCCGTCGAGGCGCTGCCCGAGACCGCCTCGGACGAGGAGCAGGCGCTGGTCTTCGCCAAGGCGATCGCCCGGCGGGCCGTCGCCGCGTGGGAGGGCGTCGGCGATGCCGACGGCACCCCCGTGCCTGTCACGCCTGCGGGCATCGACGCGCTGCTCGAGGTCTGGCCGATCTTCGAGGCGTTCCAGGCGGTCTACGTCTCAAAGGGCCTGCTGCTGGACGCGGAAAAAAACGCCTCCGCGCCCTCGCCGACTGGCGCTTTGGCGGGGGCGACCGCTACTGCGAGTCCTGCGGCCAGGCGTGCCCGGACTGCCCGGCGCGGCTGAACCGCCCGGAGACCTTCGAAGGCTGGCAGGTCTGGGACCTGGTGGGCCGTCTCGGCGGTCAGCTCCGCGTCATCCCCGGCGCGGTGATCGGCTGGGACATGGGTGCGGCGCTGGCGCTCGCCACCGCGCTCGGCATCGCCCCGCTGGTCGCAGCCGAGCTCTTGCCGGAGATCGAGGCGGTGATGGTCCGCAAGCTCAACGAGGCGATCGGAGATTGAGATGGCCGAGAAGCGCGTATCCGTCCGGCTCGCGGTCGTCGGCGGCCGCGAGGTGCGTGCCGAGCTCGAGGGCGTCGGCGAGGCCGGCAACCGCGGTTTTGGCCGGCTCGGGCGCGAGATGGAGGCGGCGAACGCCCGGCTGGCTGCGTTCTCGCGCCGGGTCAAGGTGGCAACCGCAGCCGCCATCGCCGCGGCAGCCGCGTCGGGCATCGCGATGGTCCGCTCCGGCCTCGCCACGGTCGATGCGCAGGCGAAGCTGGCGCAGTCGCTCGGCACCACCGTCGCCTCGATCCAGGTGCTGGAACGTGCGGGCGAGCTCGCCGGCGTCGCCATGGCGGGCATCGAGCAGGCGACCAAGGACCTGACCCGCCGGCTGAGCCAGGCCGCTTCCGGCGCCGGACCCGCGGCGGAGGCGCTCGGTCGGCTCGAGCTTTCGGCCTCGGAGCTGCTCGTGCTGCCGCTCGACGAGCGGGTTAGACGCATCAACCAGGCGATCGCCGACTTCGTCCCCGCCGCCGAGCGCGCGGCGGTCGCCGGCCAGCTCTTCGGCGAGGAGGGCTCGATCGCCATGGCGCGCATCGACACCGCGACCTTGCGGCAGGCGACCCAGGACGTCCGCGACTTCGGCGTCGTCGTCTCCGAGGCCGACGCCGACCGGATCGAGCGCGCGAACGCGGCGATCTCGCGGCTCGGGCTGATCTGGCGCGGGCTCTCGAACCAGCTTGCGGTTGCCGCGGCACCGGCGCTCGAAGCGGTGGCGAACGCGATGGCCGCGCTCGCCCGCACCACCGGGCCGCTCGGGGTCGCAATCCGCGGGCTCTTCGACAACATCGGCCGGCTGGCGAGTTATGCCGCAACCTTCGCCGGCATCATGGCCGGGCGCTGGGTCGCCGGGCTCGTCGCCGCGGCGGTCTCGGTGCGCGGGCTCGCAACCGCGCTCGTCGTCTTGCGCGGCGCGCTGATCCGCACCGGGATCGGAGCGGTGATCGTCCTCGCAGGGGAGCTCATCTACCAGTTTGGCCGGCTGGTCGCCGGGGCCGGAGGGTTCGGCGAGGCGCTGTCGCTGCTTTCCGACGTCGCATCGGAGGTCTGGGAGCGGATCAAGCTCGGCGGCCGGTCGCTGGCGCTTTCGCTGCAGTCGGTCTGGGCGACGATCGAGGCCGGCTGGCTGACGGCGCTCTCCGGCATCCAGCGGAGCTGGGCCGACTTCCTGCATGCCGCGACCCGTGGCCTCGACGGCGTGCCCGGCATGGAGAGCACCATGCTGAGCTTGGGCGAAGCGGCGATCCGCGCCGGCTCGGCCTTCTACGAGACCTCCGCCGCCGCCGGCGAGGCGAGCGCCCGGGCCGACAGCCTCGCCGCATCAGCCGCGGCGGCTGCCTCCGCGGCCACGGCGCCTCTCGCCTCGCTGCAGGCGCTGCGCGATGCGGTGAAGGGCTCGGCCGAGGAGGCGGAGACCGCGCTCGGCGGGGCGACGGTCGCGGCCGAAGAGTTCGGCGATGCGGTCGGCAAGGCCGGCGCCGCCAGCGCCGCTGCCGCGCCGGAGGTGGCGGAAGCGCCCGAGGCGGCGAAGTCGGGCTGGGAGCGCGCGACCGAGGCGGTGCGCGACTACGCCGACAAGGCGAAGGAGACCGGCCAGGGCATCGGCGATGCGCTGGTCAGCGGCTTTCGCGGCGCCGAGGATGCGGTCGGTGAGTTCGTGAAGACCGGCAAGCTCGGCATGCGCGATCTGGTGACCTCGATCCTCGCCGACCTCGCGAAGGTGTCGGTGCGGCGCTTCGTGCTGGCGCCGATCGCCAATGCCCTCGGCGGCGTGCTCGGCAGCCTCGGACCGGCCTTCGCCAGCGTGCTGCACGCCGGCGGCGTGGCCGGCGCGCCGGCACCGCAGCGGCTGCTCCCGGCTCTCGCCTTCGCCGGTGCGCCACGGCTGCACGGCGGCGGCGTCGCGGGCCTGCGGCCGGACGAGGTCCCGGCGATCCTGCAGCGCGGCGAGCGGGTGCTGAGCCGGGCCGAGACGCGGGCGTTCGAGCGGTCGCGGAATGAGGCCGGCGTCACCGTCAACATCATGACGACCGATGCCGAGAGCTTCCGCCGTTCGCGCACCCAGGTGGCGAGCGACATCGCCCGGGCGGTCGCCTTTGGACGCAGGGGCATGTGAGTGCTTCCCGAGAGGTGGCGCCCGGCTTTCGGACAAGAAGCACGACCAAGGAAAGAATCTGAGCCATGGCGTTCCACGAGGTCCGGTTTCCGGACGACATCAGCCGGGGCGCCCGCGGCGGCCCGGAGCGACGCACGCAGGTCGTCGAGCTCGCCTCCGGCGACGAGGAGCGCAACGCCTCGTGGGCGGACTCGCGGCGGCGCTACGACGCTGCCTACGGCATCCGCCGTTCGGACGACCTTGCCGCGGTCATCGCCTTCTTCGAGGCGCGCAACGGCCGCTTGCACGGCTTCCGCTGGAAGGACTGGGGCGACCATCGTTCCAGCCTGCCGTCGGCGCCGGTCACGCCGATCGACCAGGCGCTTGGCACAGGCGACGGGGCGACGACTGCTGTCCAGCTGGTGAAGCGCTACGAGAGCGGGGCTCAAGGATGGGTGCGGCGGATCGGCAAGCCTGTCGCCGGCACCGTTCGGATCGCCCGGGCTGGCGTCGAGGCGACCTCCGGCTGGTCGGTCGATGCGACGACCGGCGTCGTCACCTTCGCGACAGCCCCCGCCGCTGGCGTGCTCGTCACCGCCGGCTTCGAGTTCGACGTGCCCGTCCGCTTCGACACCGACCGGCTCGACGTCACCTGGGACCTCGACCGGCTCGGCTCGATCGCCTCGATCCCGCTCATTGAGGTGCGGCGATGAACCAAGAACCCGGCTTCGTCGCTGGGACCTTGCGCGACCTCGCCGCGTCGACCGCGGCGATCCTCGCCGCCTGGGGCGCGCTCGGGGGCGCGACCAATGCGCTCACCACCCGCATGCGGCTGCGCGATGCGCTCCGCCACATCCTGCTCGGCGGCCTCATCGCCGCCGGCATGGGCAGCTTCTCCATGGCGCTGGTCGCCCGCTGGCTCGGGCTGCCCCCCGAGGCGGTGCCGGCCGGCGGTGCGGCCGGCTCGGCCGCCTATCTCGTCGGCGTCTTCGGTCCGGCGGTGATCGAGGTCACGCTCGCGCGAATCCGCGGGCTCCGATCCGGGGACGGACCCGATGCGTGAGCTCTTCGGCCTCGCGGCCCGGCTGCGCTGCGGCGACGCCGATCCCTGCCGGATTTTCCGTCACCGGATGCGGGTCGGCCTCGCCGTCGCCGCCCTGATACTGCTCCTTTCGCTCTTCAGGTAGTCCTTCCATGCAAATGACCGACCGGGGGCTACTGACCCTCGCCCGGCACGAGGGCATCGTGCCGGCACCCTATCTCGACGTGAAGCGCGTCTGGACCTTCGGCGTCGGCCACACCGCGGCGGCGGGCGCGCCCGATCCCGGCCGGCTGCCGCGCGGGATGCCGGCCGATCTCGACGCCGGCATCCGCGAGGCGCTGCGGCTGTTCCGGTCCGATCTCGCCCGGTACGAGGCCGAGGTCGTGCGCGCGGTGACTGTGCCGCTCGAACCCCACGAGTTCGATGCGCTGGTGTCCTTCCACTACAACACCGGCGCGATCGCCCGGGCGGCACTGACGAGGGCCCTCAATGCCGGCGACCGGGTCGGCGCGGGCGCCGCGTTCATGAACTGGCTGCGGCCGGCCAGCCTGCGCTCCCGGCGCGAGGCCGAGCGCGACCTTTTCCTGCACGGGCGCTACCCGGACGGGTCGATCCCGGTCTGGGCGGCCGACGCCGGCGGCCGGGTCGATTTCTCGCGGCCGGTGCGCCGGCTGGGCGAGGCGGAGGCGCTGGCGCTGCTGCGGCCCGTGCCCGCCGCCGAGCCGGCGAGCCAGGTCGCGTCAGCATCCCGGCCGAGCGGCTGGCTCGCCGCGCTGCTCGCTTCCCTTTCCGCCGCCTTCCAACGGAGCTGATCCACATGCGCTACGTGCTTCCGAAGTCCCTGACCTGGTGGGCGGGCCTCGTCGCGATCCTGATCGGGCTGGCCGCGCTCGCTCTGCCCGAGCACGGCCCGCTCGGCGAGCTTGCCGGGCTGATCGCCCAGCTGATCGGGGCCAACGACGCGGCGCCGGCCACGCTGATCACCCTCGGCCTCGGGCTCATCGGCCTGCGCGACCGGCTGGAGCGCGCCATCCGGAGCGGCGAGAAGCGATGAAGGCGCTGTCCGCCGCGCTGCAGGCGCATCTCGACAGCGGTACGACCACGCTCGCCTGGTGCTGGAAGATCGAGCGCGCCGACGGCGTCGTCTTCGGGTTCACCGATCATGACAGGCCGCTCGACATCAGTGGCGTCACCTACGAGCCCGACTCCGGCTTTTCTGCTTCGGAGATCCGGAGCGGCACCGACCTCGCTGTCGACGCGCAGGACGCCGAGGGCGTGCTGACCTCGGACACCATCACCGAGACCGACGTCCTCGACGGCCGCTGGGACAACGCCGCGGTCGAGGTCTGGCGGGTGAACTGGCAGGCGGTGTCGCAGCGTGTGCTGATGCGCCGCGGCGCCATCGGCCAGGTTCGCCGCGGCCGTCTCGCCTTCGTCGCCGAGGTGCGCTCGCTGGCGCATGTGCTCAACCAGACCGTCGGGCGCACCTTCCAGCACGCCTGCGACGCCGAGCTCGGCGACGTTCGCTGCGGGGTCGATCTCGACGATCCGGCGTTCAAGGGCACCGGTGCCGTGGTCACTCTGACCGGCGACCGTGGCTTCACGACGTCGGGCCTTGCGGGCTTCACGGCCGGCTGGTTCGCCCTCGGCCGGCTGACCTGGACCAGCGGGCCGAACGCCGGCCGCGTCGCCGAGGTTGCCAGCCATGACGTCGTCGCCGGTGTTCGTCGGCTGACGCTGCTCGAGGCGCCGGTGCGGCCGATCGCGGCGGGTGACGGCTTCGTCGTGCGCGCCGGCTGCGACAAGCGGCTGGAGACCTGCCGCGACCGCTTCGCCAACGTGGTGAACTTCCGCGGCTTCCCGCACATCCCCGGCCAGGACACGGTGATCCGCTACCCCAACCGCGGCGACGCGAACGCGGGAGAGGTGCTTTGACGCCCGCCGATCCAACCCACGTCATCGGCGCCGCCCGCGGCTGGCTCGGCACGCCCTACCACGACCAGGCGAGCGCCCGAGGCGTCGGCTGCGACTGCCTCGGGCTCGTCCGCGGCATCTGGCGCGAACTCTATGGCCCAGAGCCGCTGCCGCTGCCACCCTACAGCCGCGACTGGGGCGAGACCGGGACGCGTGAGGTGCTGGCCGAGGCGGCGCGTGGCGTGATGCTCGAAGCACCCACGATGGAGATCGTTCCCGGCGCGCTGCTGCTCTTCCGGATGCGTACCGGCGCGGTCGCCAAGCACTGCGGTATCGTCACCGCGCCCGACTGGTTCATCCACGCCTACGAGCGCACCGGCGTGGTCGAGGTACCGCTCGACGCCGCCTGGCGCCGGCGGATCGTCTCCACTTTCCTGTTCCCGAACCCGAGCTGAGCAATGGCCTCGATTATCCTCGCCGCCGCCGGCACCGCGATCGGCGGGGCAGTAGGCGGCTCGATCCTCGGCGTCTCGGCCGCAGCGATCGGCGGCGCCGTCGGCTCGATCGCGGGCGCCGCCATCGACTCCTGGCTCGTCGCCGCGATGACGCCGACCCAGAGGATCGCCGGCCAGCGGCTCGACACGCTGCAGATCACCGCCTCGACCGAGGGGGCGGTGATCCCGCGCGTCTATGGCGCGATGCGCACCGGCGGCAACATCATCTGGGCGACTGACTTCCGCGAGGAAAGCCGTACCACCGAGCAGGGCGGCGGCAAGGGCGGCGGCGGTGGCGGCACCGAGGTCACCGAGTACTTCTACTTCGCCTCGCTGGCCGTCGCGCTCTGCGAAGGCCCGATCACCGGCATCGGGCGCATCTGGGCCGACGGCAAGCTCATGAGCCTCGATGGCGTCACCATGCGTGTCCATCGCGGTGACGAGACGCAGGCGCCCGATCCGTTCATCGCCGCGAAGATGGGCGCGGCGAACGCCCCGGCCTACCGCGGCACCGCCTATGTCGTCTTCGAGGAGCTGCCGCTTGAGCGCTTCGGCAACCGGCTGCCGCAGCTGTCGTTCGAGGTGTTCCGCCCGATCCTCGACGGCACCTCCGCCGAGAGCCTGGTCCAAGCCGTCACCCTGATCCCGGCCTCGGGCGAGTTCGCTTACGCCACCGACATCGTCCGGCGCGAGGGCGGCGACGGCGAAACGTCCGCCGAGAACGTCAACGCCGAGCCCGATGCGGCCGATCTCGCGGTGGCGCTCGACCGGCTGGAGGCCTGCGCGCCCAAGGTCGAGTCGGTGTCGCTCGTGGTCGCCTGGTTCGGCGACGATCTCCGGGCCGGCCACTGCCGCATCCGCCCCGGCGTCGAGGTCGGCGCCAAGGACACCACGCCGGAGAACTGGTCGGTCGACGGGGTCAACCGGGCCGCAGCGCATCTCGTCAGCCGTGACGAGCACGGGCGGCCGGCCTACGGCGGCTCGCCGTCCGACGGCACGGTAGTGCAGACGATCCGGGAGCTGAAAGCCCGCGGCTACCGCGTCACCTTCTATCCGTTCATCCTGATGGACGTGGCAGCGGACAACACGCTGCCGGACCCGTACTCGGACGGTGCCACGTCTGCCGGTCAGCCGACCTATCCATGGCGCGGCCGGATCACCTGCTCGCCGGCCGCCGGGTACGCCGGGAGCCCGGACAAGAGCGCCGCCGCAAGCAGCCAGGTTGCCACGTTCTTCGGGTCGGCGCAGCCTTCCGACTTCAGCGTCTCGGGCGAGACCGTGAGTTGGTCCGGCGCCCCGGACGACTGGGGTCTGCGGCGGATGATCCTGCACTACGCCCATCTCTGCGCCGCGGCGGGCGGGGTCGACGCCTTCCTGATCGGCTCGGAGCTGCGCGGGACCACGCAGGTGAGGGACGCGGCCGCGAGCTACCCGGCGGTCGCCGAGCTCGTCGATCTCGCGGCCGACGTCCGGTCCGTCCTCGGCGCGGGCACGAAGCTCAGCTATGCCGCCGACTGGTCGGAATACTTCGGGCACCACCCGCAGGACGGTTCGGGCGACGTCTTCTTCCATCTCGACCCTCTCTGGGCCGACGATGCGATCGACTTCGTTGGCATCGACAACTACATGCCGCTCGCCGACTGGCGCGACGGCCTCGACCATCTCGATGCAGCCGGCGCGGACGCGATCACCGACCTCGACTACCTGCGCGGCAACGTCGAGGGCGGCGAGGGTTTCGATTGGTTCTACGCCAGCGCCGCCGATCGCGACGCGCAGGTGAGGACACCGATCACCGACGGAGCGCACGGGCGGCCGTGGGTCTTCCGGTACAAGGACCTGCGATCCTGGTGGTCGAACCCGCACCGCAACCGCCCCGGCGGGGTCGAAACCGGCGGCACGACGGCATGGGTTCCGGAATCGAAGCCGATCCGCTTCACCGAGATCGGCTGCCCGGCGGTCGACCGCGGGCCGAACCAGCCTAACGTCTTCTACGACCCGAAGTCGGCCGAGAGCTTCCTGCCGCACTTCTCCCGCGGCTGGCGCGACGACGCCGTGCAGCGCCGCTTCCTCGAGGCCGCGCTCGGCTACTGGGCCGAGCCGGCGAACAACCCGGCATCCGGCGTCTACTCGGGGCGGATGATCGCCACCGCCGAGACCGCGGCCTGGACCTGGGACGCGCGGCCATACCCGGCCTTCCCGGCGCGGAGCGACGTCTGGACCGACGCCGACAACTGGCGGCTCGGCCACTGGCTGAACGGCCGCTTGGGCTCGGTCTCGCTCGGCAGCCTGGTCCGCGAACTCTGCCGCCGCGCCGGGCTGCCGGAGAGCCAGATCGACGTCTCGGCCCTCGCTGATGTGGTCCACGGTTATCTCCTCACCGCGATCGAGAGCCCGCGCGCTTCGATCGCGCCGCTGGCCAGGGCCTTCGGCTTCGACGCGGTCGAGAGCGAGGGCGTGATCCGCTTCCAGCCGCGCGACCGCCGGCTGGTGGCGACGCTCGGCCTCGACGAACTGGTTGCCGGCTCCGACGCCGATGCCGAGCTCATCGAGCTGGTGCGGGCGCAGGAGACCGAGCTGCCGCAGGCGCTGAAGTGGCAGGGGCTGAACGCCGAAGAGGACTACGACGCGATGACCGTCGAGGCCAGGCGCGCCACCGGCAAGGCGCTGCGCGTGACCTCGGAGAGCTTCGCCATCGCCACCATCGCCAGCGACGCCGACCGGCGCTGCCGCCGGGCGCTGATGGAGGAATGGGTCGGCCGCGAGACCGCGGCGTTCCGGCTGCCACCGTCGCGGCTGGCGGTCGACCCGGGCGACGTCGTCCAGCTCGACCACGATGGCCGGCTCTCCGCGCTGCGGCTGACGAGCGTAGCCGACGCCGGTTCGCGGGCGATCGAGGCCGTCAGGACCGACGCGGCCGCCTTCGGGCTCGCGCCTGGCCCGGATCGCGATGTGCGGGGCCCGCGGCCGGTGGTCTACGGGCCTCCGACCGTGGCCTTCCTCGACCTGCCGCAGCTCCGCGAGTCCGTGCCGGCGCACCAGCCGCTCGCGGCCGTGCACGCGGCGCCCTGGCCTGGCCGGATCGCGGTCTGGAAGAGCCCGGGCGAGGACGGCTTCGAGCTCGTCACCACCCTCGGACGGCCGGCGCGCATCGGGACCCTTGTCGCCGACCTCTACCCGGGGCCGGCGTCGCGCTTCGACCTCGGCAATGTCGCGATCGTCGATCTCGCCTTCGGCACGCTCGCCAGCGTCACCGACCTCGCGCTCTTCGCTGGCGCCAACGCGCTGGCGGTCGAGTCCGCCCCCGGAGTCTGGGAGGTGCTGCAGTTCGGCGCCGCCGAGCTGATCGCGCCCGGGCGCTACCGCCTTTCGCGGCTGCTGCGCGGCCAGCGCGGCACCGAGGGCGCGATGGGCAATCCGGCGCCGACGGGAGCGCGAGTCGTGGTCCTCGACGACGCATTGTCCGCGCTGCCGGTCACCGAGGCGGCGCTCGGGCTCGCGGCCAACTGGCGCGTCGGCCCGGCGTCCAAGCCCGTGGCCGACCGCTCTTACCGCCAACTCGCCTTCACGCCTGAAGGCATCGGCCTGCGGCCATTCTCGGCGTGTCATGTCGCCCAGCCGTGGCGCACAGCGCGCGAGCCCGGCGATCTGGTGATCCGCTGGACACGGCGGTCGCGGGCGCTCGCCGCCGATAGCTGGACGGCAGCCGAAGCGCCGCTCGCCGAGGAGAGCGAGGCCTACGAGGTCGATATCCTCGACGGCACGGCGGTGAAGCGGACCCTCGTCACGACCACGACCAGCGTCACCTACACCGGTGCACAGCAGATTGCCGACCGGAGCGCGCTGCTCGGTCTGGGCGACGCGCTCGACGTCCGAATCTATCAGCTCTCCGCCCTCGTCGGGCGGGGTGCGCCCGAGTCCGTCACGCTCCAGTTCTGAAGGCACGGAATGCCCGACACCAGCACGCACCTCCTGCTGCCGTACCTGCTCGCCAGCCAAGCCCAGAAGCATGTCACCGTCAACGAGGCGCTGCGGCTGCTCGACGGGCTGGTGCAGCTCGCGGTGCTCGACCGCGACCTGACCGCTCCGCCCGTAGCGCCGACCGACGGCGATCGCTATATCGTCGCCCCCGGTGCTACCGGCGGCTGGGTCGGCTGGGACGGCAGCGTCGCCTACTGGGTCGATGGCGCCTGGACCCGGCTTGTCCCGCGCCCCGGTTGGCGGGCCTGGGTCGAGGACGAGGCGACGCTAGTAGTATGGTCGGGTGCCGCCTGGGGGCGGCTCGATGTGGCGCTCGGGCTCATCGCGCTTGCCGGCACCACCCGAGTCGCCGAGGGCCCGGCCGCCAGCGCCATCGACATGGGCGTCGCCGAGGAGCTGCTGCCGGGTCTTGCTGGCGCCTCCGTCGACTCCACCATCACCATCCCCGACCGCGCGATCGTGCTCGGCGTCTCGACGCGCACGGTCACCGCCGTCACCGGCGCCACCTCCTACGACTGCGGCATCGCCGGCGAGCCCTCGAAGTTCGGCGGCTCGCTCGGGATCGCCGCTGGCAGCACCAACTCCGGGATAATCGGGCCGCAGGCCTTCTACGCCCCGACGCCGATCCGGCTCACCGCTGGCGGCGGCAGCTTCACCGGCGGCGCGGTGCGGGTCGCCATCCACTACCTGCTGCCACGCGTCCCGCAGTCCTGATCCCGAGCAGAGGAGGCAGAGCCATGACTCCGCCGAGAGGCGACGCGGGCGCCGTCCGCATGTCCGATCACGACCTCGAGGCGATGCTCGAGCGCGCCGCCGAGGAGGGCGCGCGGCGGGCGCTCTCCGATGTCGGGCTCGGGGCGAGGACGCCGAGTTCACGATTCACGACCTGCGCTCGCTTCCTGTGTGGATGCCGCCCGGCTTGCAAGGAAGATTTGAAGATTTTGGCTCTCTGAGCATGTGATCGAGTGCGGCCTTGTTCTTCAATCGAGCCTGTCGCGCGTGAGGGCGTAGGGGACGCAGCCGACGAGCACGAGCAGGCCGAAGAAGAGGAACACCACGGCGTAGGGGCCAGCGACGTCGGCCGGCCGTGCGGAGGTCGCCGCAGCGTAGACGCGCCCGCTCGCGATCTGCGCGAGCCCGGCGCCGCCCATGGCGAGGAGGTTCAGGAACGTGACGCCGCGTCCCGCCAAATGGTGCGGGAAGAAGCTCCGCCCGTGCGCAATCATCAGCGGATAGGAGGAGCCGAAGAAACCGACGGCGCAGAGCAGCGCTACGGCGAGGCCGAGCCCCGCCGCCGGCCAAGCCCAGAGCCCGAGGAGCGCCGCCGCGAGCGCGAGGTTGCCGCCGAACAGCACGCCCTTGCGGGTCCCGAGCAGTCGGTCGAGCGGGCCGTAGGCGAAGCTCCCGAGGATCATCGCGATACCCATCGCGAGGGACGCATTTCCGAGCGCTACGGCGTCGAGATGGAAGACGTCCGCGAGGTAGGGGCCGACCCAGAGCCCGCGGACGCCCGCGACCGGGGCGTAATGGGCGAAGGTGAGCGGCACGAGGAGCAGGACGGCCGGCGTCCGCATCAGCGCGAGGAACCCCACCCCGTCGCGCCCGGGGGACGTTGCGCGCGGCGGATCGCGGACCAAGGCGACAAGCGCGAGCGTGATCAGGAGCGTCGTTATCGCCAGTCCCCAGAGGCAGGCGCGCCAGCCGAAGGCCTCCGCCGCCCAGGCCGTCGGGGTCGCGGCGGCGAGGTTGCCAACAGAACTCACGCCCATCAGCAGCCCTGTGAGACTCGCGAACATGGCGGGCGGGTAGGCCCGGGCGAAGATGTAGAGCGAGACCATCAGCGCGGGCGCGCATCCGGCCCCGATCAGCGCCATCGCCACCGTCACCGCCACCGGACCCTGCGCGAGCGCGAAGATCGCCGCCCCGACCGCGGCCAGCACGAGCCCACCGGCGGTGCGGCGCGGACCGAGGTGGTCGAGCGCGTAGCCGATCGGAAGCTGGAGCCCGGCAAACGCCGCCAGCCAGATACCCGAGGCGAAGGCGAGATCCTCGGCGCTCGCGCCGATGTCGGCGTCGAGCACGGGAGCCAGCACTGCGAGGAAAGCGCGGTAGAACTGGCTGAGAACGTAAGCGACGGTCAGTGCCGCGAATCCGGTACGCATGTCATCAGCGCGCCCGGGCGTGGTATTCGGGGTTCGGCCGCATGTCTGGCCTCCAGACGCCGGCGCCTACGTCTGCACGGCGGCCGGGAACTCGGTCCGGAGCGCCTGCACGATGCCCCCGGTGCATACGTCGAGTAGGATCTCGCCCTTCTCCTTCGACGCCTGCCGCGGCGAGGACAGCGTGCCGCTCGGCGGCGTCCAATCCGAGCGCGGCGGATAGACGTCGTAGGGCGGGAAGACGGCCGGCGGATGGTCGATGGCCCGCTCGAGTTCGACGAGATGCGGATGCAGCGCCAGCATCAGCGAGGTCTCGAGCACCCCGCCGTGCTCGAGCGCCCAGCCGGTGAAGCCGTCCGGGTAGAGCCGGTCGATCGTCGCCGGGTCGACGAAGTCCCAGTAGGAGAGCACCACGACCTTCATGTCGCCGATCCCGTCCCAGCGCAGTTCGCGCAGCGCGAGGTCGATGCCCTCCACGATGAACCAGGAGTTCTCGAAATGGCCGTTCAGCAGGCAGATACGGCGCACGCCGTGGCGCGCGAACTCCTTGATGACGTCGCGAAGCGCGGCCACCAGGGTGGCGCCGTCGAGGCTCGTCGTCCCCGGCAGGTGGTTTCCGCCGCCGGACTTCTGGTGCGACTTGTAGCCGTACGTGAACGGGGGCGCCACCAGCGCGCCGGTCTGCTCCGCGACACGCCGCGCGAACTCGACCGGCAACAGCACGTCGACGTGCATCGGCATGTGGTGACCGTGCTGCTCCATCGACCCGATCGGCAGCAGGATCGGAACCGCGCCGTCCCGAACCCGGGCGTCGTAGTCGGGCCAGGCCAGCTCGGCAGCGAAGACGGTTGCTTTCGGCATGGGTCACCTCCGGGTTGGACACGAGGAAACGAGTAGACCCCTGCGAGCCTCATATGAGAAGTTAATATTTCTCATTCTGCCATCAGGAGGCGATATGCCGCCGTCGATCGTTAACCTGCAGACCGACCTGCTCCGCACCTTCGTCTCGATCGTCGATCTCGGCAGCTTCACGAAGGCCGGCCTCGCGCTAGGCCGCACGCAGCCGGCGATCTCGCTGCAGATGCGCCGGCTCGAGGATGTCGTCGGCCGGCCGCTGATCCGCCAGGAGGGCCGTTCGTTCCGGCTGACCGCCGATGGCGAGATGCTTCTCAGCTATGCGCGCGACATCCTGCGGCTGAACGACGAGGCCGCCACCTACTTCAGCCGCACCCGCTTTTCGGGCCCCCTGCGCGTCGGCCTGCCGAGCGACTATGCCGTCGCCTTCCTCCAGGGCATCGTGATCGAGTACGCCCGCATCAACCCCGACGTCGCGCTCGAGCTGCGCTGCGACCTCAGCGGCAGAATTCTCGAAAGGATGTATGCCGACCAACTCGACCTCGTCATCGCCATGGTGGAGCCCGGCCGGACGCAGTACATGTCGCGCGCGTGGATCGAGCGACCGATCTGCGTCGGCACCGACACAGGTGTGATCGATGTCGCGCAGGGTGTTGCCATCGCCGCGCACCCGGACGGATGCGCCTACCGTGCCCGGATGATCCATGCGCTCGACGCGGCGGTGATCCGCTGGCGCGTCTCCTACACCGGCCTTGGCATCTCCGGCTTACAGAACGCAGTGCTGAACGGGCTCGGGATCTCCGCGCTCACCCGTCACACGCTGCTCCCGGGCATGCGCGTGCTGGGTGCGGCCGACGGCCTGCCGCCGCTCGACGACATCCGGGTCGGCCTCTTCTACAAGCATTCCAGGCTCAGCAGCGCCGGCATCGGCCTCGTTAACCAGATCACCGGACGCCTCGACGCCGCGGGCGCGTCCGGGGATCCCACCCGCACCCTTGGCGAGCTTCGCATTGCATAGGCACTCCCTATCGGTACATTTGCTCAATAAATTTCGGAAATCTGTCAGGCCCTGCTAATCTGGTTCTTCACAACAGGGTGGGAGAAGGCCATGGCTGATCGTACAGTCCTTTCCGGAACGCGCCGGCAGTTTCTCAGAAGCGGGGCCGCGCTCGCCGGCGGGCTCCTGGCAACGCCGTTCCTCAATCGCCGCGCATTCGCCCAGCCGGTCGAACTCACCATGCTCGCTTGGTACGGGCACGCGGAGCCAGACGTCGTCGCGGCTTTCGAAGCCGAGCACAACGTCAAGTTCAAGCCGAAGTACTACACCGGCGGCGACAATATGCTCGGCCTCATCGCGCAGTCGCCTCCTGGCACGTTCGACGTGATCCTGTCGGATGCGGAATACGTCCAGCAGCTCAACGCTGCCGGCTACATCGAGGAGCTCGACCCGGCCGACTACAATTTTGATGATTATTTTCCGGAGTTCCAGCAGTTTCCGGGCCACTGGCAGGACGGCAAGCTCTTCTCGGTCCTCACCCGGTTCGGGTTTCTCGGCGTAGCTTACAACACCGACGCAATCAGCGAAAAGGAAGCCTCGACCTACAATGTCTACTGGGACGAGAAGCTGACTGGCAAGGTCGGCCACTTCGACTGGCACCTGCCGAACCTCGGGCAGATCAGCCTGCTGCAGGACAATCCCTCGCCCTACGACATCGACGAGGACGCCTGGGAGGCGCTGCAGGAGAAGACGATGACGCTCCGCCCGCAGATCGGCGGCTTCTTCGATTATGGCGGCACCTTCTCCTCGCTGCAGAATGGCCAGATGCTCGCGATGGCGGGGATCGGCGACTGGATCACCGGCACGCTCGAGCGCAACGGCGCCAAGGTCCGCAGCGTCATCCCCGAGGAGGGCGGCCTGCAGTGGACCGAGTCCTTCTCGATCGGCAAGGGCACGGCCAAGGCCGACCTCGCGAAGAAGTGGATCCAGTACATCACCTCGCCCGAGGGGCAGGTGAAGTCGGCGACCATGGCCGCCTATCCGGCGCTGATCCCGAACAAGGACGGCTGGGAGCTCCTCGCCACGGAGGATCCGGCCGAGGCGAAGCGCCAGGGGATGCTGCTCGACGATCCGAACAACGCGGTCGAACTGATCCGCAAGGGGCGGATCAAGTACCGCCAGCTGCCGGTGCAGCAGAGCCTCGAGGACTGGAACGACTTCTGGTCGGACTACAAGGGCGCATGACCGCTCCCAGCCGGCCCGGCCTCGCGGCCGGGCGCGTGCCGGCCCGCAGCGAGACGCCGGGTCAGGTACGGCCCGCGGGAGTGCAGCCCGCGCCTGAGCGAGAGCGCAAGACCGTCTCGGTCTACGGCCTGACCTTCTCGCTGCCGATGCTGCTATGGCAGCTGATCTTCTTTCTCGCACCGTTGCTCTTCCTGATCGCGCTGAGCTTCTGGACGGTGCGCAACTTCCGTATGGAGCCGGACTTCAACCCCGACAACTGGTCGCGCATGCTCGGCCGGTCGGTGTTCTGGGAGGCCTACCTTCGCACGCTGCTGCTCTCGGCGAGCGCGGCGATCGTGACCAGCGCCCTCGCCTTCCCCGCCTCCTACGCCATCGCCTTCAAGCTCTCCGACACCGCCCGGCGCTGGGCGATATTCCTGATGGTGATCCCGTTCTTCACCAGCTACCTGGTGCGCGTCTACTCGTGGCAGATCTTTCTCTCTGACAACGGCATCATCAACGCCGCATTGGCGCCGCTCGGGCTCGGGCCGTTTCCGATGCTGAACTCGGATTTTGGTACCATGGTCGGTTACCTGACCCTCTGCCTGCCGCTCGTGATCCTCCTGCAGCTCTTCAGCCTGATCTTCGTCGATCGCAACCTCGTGGAGGCAGCGCACAACCTGCGCTGCGGCCGGCTCAGGACCGTCTTCGAGGTCGTGGTCCCGGCGGCCCGGGTCGGCCTGACCATTGCCGCGCTCTTCTGCTTCATCCTGACCTTCGGCGACTTCGTCAGCCCGCTCTACCTCGGCGGCGGCGACCCGCCGACACTCTCGATCCTGATCACCGATACCACCAAGTCGGGCCAGCAGTGGCCGCGGGCCGCCGTCGTGGCGCTCGTGATGATCGCGACCCTGCTCGTGATCGCCTTCGCCGCCGTGCGGTTCGCCTACAGGGAGCGTGGCCGATGAGCGACTTCAACCGCAGCGCGCCGGTCGAGTGGGGCCTCCGGGCCTACCTGCTCCTGATCTTCGCCTTCGTCTTCGCGCCGATAGCCGCGAGCTTCGTCTTCTCCTTCAACGTTGACCGCTTCCCCTCGCTGCCGCTCGGCGGCTTCTCGCTCACGTGGTACCAGCAGGTGGCGGCCGACCCGCTGGTCTGGGAGGGGCTGCGCAACACGCTGATCGCCGGCATCACTGTCTCGGTCCTCGCGACCGCCCTCGGCTTCGGCGCCGCCTACACCGACTTCCGCTACAACTTCTTCGGCAAGTCGCTCTATCTCGCGCTGGCGCTTCTGCCGCCGACGATCCCGGTCGTCATCCTCGGCCTCGCCATGCTCGCCTTCCTGGCCAACATCGGCCTTTCGGGCGCGATCCACTCGGTCATCATCGCCCACGTGGTGATGTGCGCGCCGTTCGCGATGGCGATCATCCGGCTGCGGCTCTCGCAGATGGACCCTTCGCTCGAGGCTGCCGCCTGGAACCTCGGCGCCTCGCAGTGGGTAGCGATGCGGCACGTCATCCTGCCGTTCTGCCGGCCGGCGCTCTTCGCTGCGCTCTTCATCACCATGGCGGTCTCGTTCGACGAGTTCGCTGTCTCCTGGTTCGTCTCGGGCCTGAACGAGACGCTGCCCGTGAAGGTCCTCGGCTTCCTCCAGGGGCAGGTCAGCCCGAAGATCAACGTCATCGGCACCTTCGTCTTCATCACCTCGATGACCCTGGTGGTCCTCGCACAGATCCTTCTCGTGAAACGCAGCACCGGCCGGGCCGCCGGTCAATGAGTGGAGCTTCCGTCATGACCAGCGATTCGCTCGTCGTCTTCGACCGCGTCGGCAAGCGCTTCGGCGACTTCGTCGCGGTCGAGCCGATGGACCTCGAGATCCGCAAGGGCGAGTTCCTCGCCATCATGGGCTCGAGCGGCTGCGGCAAGACAACGACGCTCCGGATGCTCGCCGGCCTCGAGGCCCCGAGCGAGGGCGAGATCCGTCTGGCCGGCAAGCGGATCAACGACCTGCCGACCTGGCAGCGCGACACGCCGATGGTCTGGCAGAGCCTCGCGCTGTTTCCGTTCCTGACCGTGCGCGAGAACGTCGAGTTCTCCTTGCGGATGCGCGGTGTCGGAAAGGCCGAGCGGCGGCAGCGCGCCGACAAGTGGCTGGAGCGGATGCAGATCACCGAATTCGCTGACCGCAACGTCGCCCACCTCTCGGGTGGCCAGCGCCAGCGCGTAGCGCTCGCGCGTTCGCTCGTCACCGAGCCCGAAATCCTGCTCCTCGACGAGCCGCTCTCCGCCCTCGACGCCCACCTCAAGGTGCGGATGCAGGCGGTGCTCTCCAACCTGCAGCGCGAGCTGGGGATCACCTTCGTCTACGTCACCCACTCCCAGTCCGAGGCCTTCTCGATGGCCGACCGCGTCGTCATCATGAGCCGCGGCCGCATCGAGCAGGTCGGCGCCCCGCAGAAAATCTACCGCTCGCCCCGGACTCGCTTCGTGGCGGAGTTCCTGGGCTCCTCGAACGTCTTCGCGGGCCGGGTTGCCGAGAAGGCGGGCGGTGGAATCCTCGTCGAGACCCCGGCCGGCACCTTCGCTGTCCCGGTGGCGGCGGGGGCGCGGCCGGGCGAGGAGGCGATCTTCGTCGTCTCCGACGACCGCATTCAGCTGAGCGGCACCAGGCCGGCCGCGGGCAACGCGCTCGAGGCGACGGTGATCGCCGAGGAGTTCGTCGGCGCGACGGCGATCGTCCACCTCGAGGGCGCGGGTGGGCAGGAGCTGCGGGCGCAGAAGAGCCATGACGAGCTTGCGCGCCTCGCCCTGTCTCCCGGCGCCAGGGTCTGGATGTCCTGGAGCCCCGACGCCAGCCACATGCTCCCCGGCCGCTGAGGCGCCGGTGCGCTCAGATCTGCGGCGCGGTCGAAAGAAGCCAGTCGCGGAACAAAGCGACGGTTGGCGTCGGCCCGGGTCGGTGTCCGGTCACGACGTAGTAGCCGTGCTCTCTCCGGATCGCGGTGTCCGAAAGCTGCACCAGCCGCCCCTCGCGCAGGTCGTCGGCGATGATCGCGAGCGCGCAGAGCGCGACCCCCTGGCCGGCGAGCGCCGCGGCGCGGAGCAGGTTGAAGTCCTCGAACACCGGGCCTTCCGCGACGGCGAAACCTCCGGCTCTCCCGCCAGGTCGAACCACGCGCGCCAGCCGCCGGCGTCGGTATCGTGCAGGAGGCCGGCCGCGAGCATCTCGGCCGCGGTGCGCGGGCTCCCGAGGTGCGGGCGCAGACCGGTGCGGTCAGGCCCGGCAGGAACGGCGTGACCGCCATGCCGGCGAGCGTCGGCGGCCTCTCCGCGAAGATCACCGCAAGATCGACGTCGTTGAAGTCGAGCGGCTGCCCATGGATCGCATAGACGATTCGCACCTCGAGGCCCGGAGCCAGGGCGCGGAAGCCACCAAGCCGCGGAATCAGCCAGCAGATCGCTACCGATGGAATCACCGCGACGGTCAACGTCGCCGGGCCGCCGGCCCGCCGCGCCCGCCGGCAGGCTGCCTCGATCTCTCCGAACGACCGCCCGAGCGCTGCGCCAAGCTCCGCGCTATGGGGCATCAGGGTAGCGCGGTTGCCATGCCGCTCGAACAACGGCACCCCGAACCACGCCTCGAGCCCGCGCATCTGATGGCTGACCGCCGACTGGGTCACGCAGAGCTCGTTGGCGGCTCGGCTGAAGCTGCCGTGGCGAACCACGGCCTCGAAGACGCGGAGCGCGCTGAGCGGCGGTTGAGACAAGGCGGCCTCCATGAGCTCACCTCATGCTGCCCTGAGAAACCATCTTTTGACAAGGCGGCCTTCGAAACAGGAAAATCCCTGTCATTCACCAAGGAGGAATCCCCCGATGAGTAGCCTCGTGCTCGAGCGCGAACGCCTTCAGGACTTCACCAAGAACGGCCCCAAGGTCACCCCGACCTTCTCGGCGGCCGAGATGCAGCGCCGCCTCGACGCTATCCGCGCGCACATGGCCGAGGCGAAGATCGACGCCGCGCTGTTCACCTCCTACCACTGCATCAACTACTATTCTGATTTCCTCTTCTGCTACTTCGGACGGCGCTACGGCTTCGTCGTCACCCCCGACGCCGCCACCTCGATTTCGGCCGGCATCGATGGCGGCCAGCCCGCCCGCCGCACCTTCGGCGGCAACGTCACCTACACCGACTGGCAGAAAGACAACTACTTCCACGCCGTCCGCACCCTGACCGGCGGCGTCAAGCGGCTCGGCATCGAGTTCGACCACATCAACATCGACACCCTGAACCTGCTTAAGTCAGAGTTCCCCGGCATGGAGTTCGTCGACATCGCTGCGCCCTCGATGCGGCTGCGGATGATCAAGTCGGCCGAAGAAATCGCCCACATCACCCAGATGACCCGCATCGCCGACATCGGCGGCGCGGCCTGCGTCGAGGCGACCAAGGTCGGCACGCCCGAGCACGAGGTCGCGTTACACTCGACCGCCACCATGGTCCGCGAGATCGCGAAGACCTGGCCGCATGGCGAGCTCCTCGACACCTGGACCTGGTTCCAGTCTGGGCTCAATACCGACGGCGCCCACAACCCGGTCACCTCGCGCAAGATCGAGAAGGGCGACATCCTCTCGCTCAACTGCTTCCCGATGGTCGCGGGCTACTACGTCGCCCTCGAGCGCACGCTCTTCGCCGAGACCGCTACCGACGAGAACATCCGGCTCTGGCAGATCAACTGCGACGTCCACGACCGCGGCAAGGAACTGCTCGTGCCCGGCAACAGCTGCGCCGACATCGCCAAGGAACTGAACGCGATGTACGCCGAGAAGAACCTGCTCCAGTACCGCAGCTTCGGCTACGGCCACTCCTTCGGCGTCCTCTGCCACTACTACGGCCGCGAGGCCGGCCTCGAGCTCCGCGAGGACTGCGAGACCGTGCTGGAGCCCGGCATGGTCGTCTCGATGGAGCCGATGATCACCATCCCTGAAGGAATGCCCGGCGCCGGCGGCTACCGCGAGCACGACATCCTCGTCATCACCGAGGACGGCAACAAGAACATCACCGGCTTCCCCTACGGGCCGGAGCACCTGATCGTGAAGTAGCCGCGACGGGGCGGCGCTCCCCGCGCCGCCCTCCCGTGATCAACCGACAAGACGCCGCTCCTCCGCCCCGTCGCCTCGGGACCGGGGAATACAGGCGTCGTCAC
Organism: Amaricoccus sp.; assembly: GCA_046348975.1. Lineage (GTDB taxonomy): Bacteria > Pseudomonadota > Alphaproteobacteria > Rhodobacterales > Rhodobacteraceae > Amaricoccus. The sequence goes on from JAXMDF010000004.1 coordinate 306,075, forward strand.
AACGATAGTGTCGGAATGCTTGGAGGAGATCGAAGGTGGAATACGGCACGCACAGAATCCCGAAGGAAGAACGCTCGTACGGCTTCTGGGATCTGACCGTCACGTGGTTTGGCTCCGGGGTCAATACCGGCTCGTGGTTCTTCGGCGGCATGGCGGCGGCGCTCGGGCTGGGCTTCGTCCTGCAGTACAGCCTGATCTATCTGCCGCTGATGATGATCCCGTGGGCGATGATCGGCTGGATCGCGTGGAAGCACGGCGCCTCGACCGTGACCTCGACCATCCCGTCGCTCGGGGTCAAGGGCGCGCGTATCGCGGGCATCGGCGAGTTCTTCGGCATGATCGGCTGGCCGGCCGTCAACACCTTCATCGCCGCGATCTCGCTCACCTACGTGTTCGGCACGATGTGGGGGTGGCCGACATACGGCCAGCCGGGCGCGACCGGGCCGCTGATGCTCGGCATCCTGGTGACCGCGCTCGTCCAGGGTGCCATCGTGGTGAGCGGTCACGAGGCGATCAAGTACCTCGAATGGGTCGCCGTCGTCCTGCTGATCGTGCTCGGCGTCTGGGAGACCATCGTCGTCCTCGGGCACTGGGACCTCGCGAAGATCCGCACGGTCACGATGCCCGCGGCGGAGAACTCGATGGCGTTCTACTTCGACCTCGCCTTCGGCTTCTGCTGGGGCTGGGCGATGATCGGGGACTTCGGCCGCTTCGCCAAGACCCCTGTCGCAGCCACGGGCGGCAGCTGGCTCGGCGTCAACCTCGGCCAGGGCTGGTTCATGCTCGTCGGCGCGATCGGCGTGATCGGCGTCGTGCTCGACACCGGCGTCTACGATCCTGCCGCCTCGGATCCGAGCTCGATCATCGCGTCGCTCGGCCTCGGCACCGTCGCCTTCCTCGTCGTGTTCTTCGCCACCGTCAGCACCAACGTCACGGTGCTCTACGGTGCCGGCATGGGACTGATCGGAGCCACCCGCTCGTCGTCTCCGAAGAAGTACCTCTGGTTCATCGCCATCCTTCAGCTGGTGATGTGCTTCCTGCCGCTCCTGTTCGCCCGGTTCATCGACTTCTTCACCTTCTTCCTCACGCTGGTCGGAGGCATCTTCGTCCCGCTCTGGACGATCGTGGTGCTCGACTACTTCGTGGTCCGTAGGATGCGGGTGAAGGATGCGGATCTCTTCGCCGGCGAGCGCAGCGACGGCACCACGCTCAGCCGCCTCGGCGACTGGAACGCGGCGGGATGGTGGGCGATGGCGCTCGGCCTCGCGACGTTCTACCTGCTCCACTACGGGCTGACCGACCTCGCCGCGGCGATCACCGCCTCCTTCCCGGCCATCTTCGTCTCGGGGGCTGCCTACCTCATCCTGACCCTGGCCGCCGGCTACGGCAGGCAGAGCCGCTTGGCCTGAAGCACGTCCGCCGGGAGCGAGTCCGAGGTCCGCGCCTCGCTCCCGGCGACAACGAATCCACGATGACCATCGGCGCCGTCCGCGATTAAGGGAGAAGACCAATGTCCATGACCGCCACCATGGCCGGCGTGCCGCCGCACGACCCCGAGGTCGAGGCCGGCGTCCTGCGCAAGGTGCTGACCGCGAGCTTCATCGGCAACTTCGTCGAGTGGTTCGACTACGCCTCCTACGGCTACTTCGCCACCGTCATCGCCGCCGCCTTCTTCCCCGAGATCGCGCCGACGGCGGCGCTGATGGCGACCTTCGCGGTCTTCGCGATCTCGTTCGTCATCCGCCCGATCGGCGGCATCGTCTGGGGCAGCATCGGCGACAAGATCGGCCGCCGCACCGCGCTCTCCTGGTCGATCCTGATCATGTCGGGGGCCACCACGCTGATCGCGCTCCTGCCCTCCTATGCCCAGATCGGGATGCTGGCGCCGGTCCTGCTGCTCGTCGTGCGCATGGTGCAGGGCTTCTCGGCCTCCGGCGAGTACGCCGGCGCCACCTCGTTCATCGCCGAGTACTCGCCGACCGCCAGGCGCGGCTTCTACACCAGCATGGTGCCGGCGAGCACCGCGGCGGGCCTCCTCGCCGGGTCGCTGATGTCGGCGGCGCTATTCGGGATCCTGACCGAGGAGCAGATGCAGTCCTTCGGCTGGCGGCTGCCCTTCCTGCTCGCGTTCCCGCTTGGGCTCATCGGGCTCTACATCCGGCTGAAGCTCGAGGACACGCCGAAGTTCCGCGAGCTCGAGGAGACGCACCACGTCGAGGCGACGCCGGTCCGCGAGCTCTTCACCGACTACCGCAAGCAGATCGCCATCGCCTTCGGCGTGACCTGCCTCAACGCCGTCGGCTTCTACCTGATCCTGAGCTACATGCCGACCTATCTCATCACCGAAATGGGCATGGGCCAGACAGAGTCCTTCATCGCCACCAGCATCTCGCTCTTCGCCTACATCTTCCTCATTTTTCTGATGGGGCAGCTGTCGGACCGCTTCGGCCGAAAGACGGCGCTGATCACCGCCTCGCTGCTGTTCATGCTGCTGACGGTGCCGCTGTTCTCGATGCTCGACGGAGCGACGTTCCTCACCATCGTGCTCATCCAGATCGCCTTCGGCGCGCTCCTGACGATCAACGACGGCACGCTGCCCTGCTTCCTGTCGGAGATCTTCCCGACCAAGGTGCGCTACTCGGGCTTCGCCTTCAGTTTCAACACCGCCAATGCGCTCTTCGGCGGCACCGCGCCCTTCGTCGCCACCTGGCTGATCAGCCTCACCGGCAGCAAGCTGGCCCCGGCCTGGTACCTCGTCGCCGCGGCGGCGGTAGCGCTCGTCGCCATGCTTCTCGCCCGCGAGACCGCCGGAAGGCCGCTCGATGACTGAACCGGACAACGTGTTCCGCGGCGCGCACAGGCGACGCGTCCATTCAGCCCGACCCGCGCGGATGTGGCATGGCAACGCGATCAACTCCAGGAGGCCCGCATGACACACTTCTCCTTCGCCCAGGTGATCAAGGGCGCGCTGACCGGCCAGAAGCACTGGACGCCCCAGTGGCCGGACGCTCAGCCGAAGGCCGGCTACGACGTCGTCATCGTCGGCGCCGGTGGCCACGGGCTCGGCGCGGCGTACTATCTCGCCAAGGAGCACGGCATCACCAATGTCGCGGTGATCGACAAGGGCTGGCTCGGGGGCGGCAACACCGGGCGCAACACCACGATCATCCGCTCGAACTACCTCTACGACGAGAGCGCCCGGCTCTACGACCACGCCCTCGACCTCTGGGAGAACCTCTCCACCGAGCTGAACTACAACGTCATGTTCTCGAAGCGCGGCGTGCTCATGCTCGCGCACAACGTCCACGACGTGCAGTCCTTCCAGCGCCACGTCCACTCCAACCGCCTGAACGGCGTCGACAACCAGTGGCTGAGCGCCAAGGAGGCGAAGCTCTTCTGCCCGCCGCTCGACATCTCGCCCTCCGCCCGCTACCCGGTCCTGGGCGCAGCGCTCCAGCGCCGCGCCGGCACCGCGCGCCACGACGCCGTCGCCTGGGGCTACGCCCGCGGCGCCGCCGCGCGCGGCGTCGACATCATCCAGAACTGCCCGGTGACCGCCATCCGCCGCGGCCCCGACGGCCGCGTCACCGGCGTCGAGACCGCGAAGGGCTTCATCGCGGCGAAGAAGGTCGCAGTCTCCGCCGCCGGACACACCTCGGTGGTGATGCAGACCGCCGGCGTCAAGCTGCCGCTCGAGTCCTACCCGCTGCAGGCGCTCGTCTCCGAGCCGGTCAAGCCGGTCTTCCCCTGCGTCGTCATGTCGAACTCGGTGCACGCCTACATCAGCCAGTCCGACAAGGGCGAGCTCGTCATCGGCTCGGGCACCGACCAGTACGTCAGCTACTCCCAGCGCGGCGGCCTGCCGCTGATCGAGCACACGCTCGCGGCGATCTGCGAGATCTTCCCCGTCTTCCGCCGCATGCGGATGATGCGGAAGTGGGGCGGCATCGTCGACGTGACCCCCGACCGCTCGGCGATCGTCGGCAAGACCCCGGTCCCCGGGCTCTACGTCAACTGCGGCTGGGGCACCGGCGGCTTCAAGGCGACCCCCGGCGCGGCCCACACCTTCGCCTGGACGATCGCCAAGGACGAGCCGCACCCAATCAACGCGCCCTTCACGCTCGAGCGCTTCACCACCGGCCGGCTGATCGACGAGGCCGCCGCCGCCGCCGTCGCGCACTGAGGAGGTCCCGATGCTGCTGATCCACTGCCCCTACTGCGACGAACCGCTCCCCGAGCTCGAGTTCGCCTACGCCGGCGAGGCGCACATCGCCCGCCCGGCCGACCCCTCGGCGCTGTCCGACGAGGAGTGGCGCGACTTCCTGTTCATCCGCTCCAACCCCCGCGGCCACCACTTCGAGCGCTGGCGCCACATCAACGGCTGCGCCCGCTTCTTCAACGCGGTGCGCGAGACCGTCAGCGACAAGTTCCTTCTCACCTACGCGGCGGGCGAGCCCCGCCCCGACCTCGCCAAGCTCACGGGAGGCAACGCATGACCAGCCATCGGATGCCCGGCCGCGGCCGCGTCGACTCCACCCGCCCGGTGCCGTTCACCTTCGACGGCAAGAGCTACACCGGGCTCGCCGGCGACACCATGGCCTCGGCGCTGCTCGCCAACGGCGTCCACCTGATGGGCCGGTCGTACAAGTACCACCGCCCACGCGGCGTCGTCTCCGCCGGCTCCGACGAGCCGAACGCGCTCGTCGGCACCCGCCGCGGCCCCGGTCGCTTCGAGCCCAACACCCGGACGACGGTCCAGGAACTGCGCGACGGCATCGAGGTGACCAGCCAGAACCGCTGGCCCTCGCTCGCCTTCGACGTCGGCGCGGTCAACGACCGGGTGGGCTCGCTGTTCTCGGCCGGCTTCTACTACAAGACCTTCATGTGGCCGCGGTCGTTCTGGGACAGGGTCTACGAGCCGATCATCCGCCGTGCCGCGGGCCTCGGCAAGCCGCCGACCGAGCCCGACGCCGACACCTACGCGGCGCGCTTCGCCCACACCGACGTGCTCGTGGTCGGCGCCGGTCCGGCCGGCCTCGCCGCGGCACTCGCCGCCGCCCGCTCGGGCGCGGACGTGATGGTCGTCGACGAGCAGGCCGAGATGGGGGGTGCGCTGCTCTCCGAGCCGGGCGTCGTGATCGACGGCAAGCCGGCCTGGGAGTGGCTCGGCCAGACCCTCGCCGAGCTCGCCACGCTGCCGAACGTCCGGCTCATGCCGCGGACCACGGCGATCGGCTACTACCACCAGAACCTGCTCGGGCTCGCGCAACGCCTGACCGACCATCTCGCCATGCCGCCCGCGGGCGCGCCGCGCGAGCGGCTCTGGAGGGTGCGCGCGCGCGAGGTCGTGCTGGCGCAGGGCGCGCTGGAGAAGCCGCTGGTGTTCGACGGCAACGACCGCCCGGGGGTGATGCTCGCCGGCGCCGCCCAGACCTACCTCAACCGCTACGGCGTCAAGGTCGGCGACCGCCCGGCCGTCGTCACCAGCCACGACTCAGCCTGGTACGCCGCCTTCGACCTCGCCGAGGCGGGGGTGAAGCCCGCCGCGATCGTCGATGTCCGCCCGTCCGTCGACTCCGCGCTCACCGACCGCGCCCGCGCGCTCGGCATCGACGCGCTGCCCGGCCACACCGCCACCGGCACCTCGGGACGGCTGCGGGTGAAGTCGCTGCGGGTCAACCCGCTGCGCGACGGCAAGGCCGGCACCGCCCGCACCATCGCCTGCGACGCGGTGCTGATGTGCGGCGGCTGGACCCCGAGCCTGCACCTGTTCTCCCACACCCGGGGCACGCTCGCCTGGGACGAGACGCTCAAGGCGTTCCTCCCCGACCGGAAGACCGAGGCGGTGCACATCGCCGGAGCTGGGCGTGGCCTCTGGGGCATCGGCACGGCGCTCGAGGACGGCGCGACCGCCGGCGCCGAGGCCGCGCGCAGCGCCGGCCGCACGGCCGAGGCGCAGGCCCACGCCGTCGCGGCCGACCGCACCGGCGCGGGCATCACACTCAAGGAGCTGCCGACCGATCGCAACCCGGGCAGCGCCAAGGCGTTCATCGACTACCAGCACGACGTCACCGCCAAGGACATCCGCCTCGCGGTGCGCGAGGGCATGCGCTCAATCGAGCACGTCAAGCGCTACACCACCACCGGCATGGCGACCGACCAGGGCAAGCTGTCGAACATCAACGGCCTGATGATCGCCGCCGACGCCGTCGGCAAGGCGCCGCCGGAGGTCGGGCTCACCACCTTCCGCCCACCCTACACCCCGACGACCTTCGGCACCATCGCCGGCTATCACCAGGACGCGACCTTCGACGTCACCCGCAAGACCCCGATCGACCCCTGGGCCGAGGCCCGCGGCGCCGCCTTCGAGCCGGTCGCGCTCTGGCGCCGCGCCTGGTACTTCCCGAAGCCCGGCGAGGACATGCACGCCGCGGTCGCCCGCGAGTGCCGCATGACGCGCGCCAGCTTGGGCATCTTCGACGCCTCGACCTTGGGCAAGATCGAGGTCGTCGGCCCGGACGCCGTCACCTTCATGGAGCGGATGTACACGAATCCTTGGGCCAAGCTCGGGGTCGGGCGCTGCCGCTACGGGCTGCTGCTCGGCGAGGACGGCTTCATCCGCGACGACGGCGTCATCGGCCGCTTGGCCGAGGACCGCTTCCACGTCACGACGACGACCGGCGGCGCGGCGCGCGTGCTCAACATGATGGAGGACTATCTCCAGACCGAGTGGCCCGACCTGCGCGTCTGGCTCACCTCGACCACCGAGGAGTGGGCGACGATCGCGCTCAACGGCCCGAACGCGCGCAAGCTGCTCGAGCCGTTCGTCGAGGGCCTCGACATCTCCGAGGGCGCCTTCCCGCACATGTCGGTCGGGGTCTGCACCGTCGCGGGCTTCCCCGCCCGCCTCTTCCGCATCTCCTTCACCGGCGAGCTCGGGTTCGAGGTCAACGTCCCCGCCCGCCACGGCCGCGCCCTCTGGGAGAAGCTGTGGGAGGCCGGCCAGCAGTATCAAATCTGCCCCTACGGCACCGAGACCATGCACGTTCTCCGCGCCGAGAAGGGCTACATCATCGTCGGCCAGGACACCGACGGCACGCTGACCCCGGACGACGCCGGCCTCACCTGGGCGATCGGCAAGAAGAAGCCCGACTTCGTCGGCAAGCGCTCGCTGAGCCGCCCCGACATGGTGGCCAGGGGCCGCAAGCAACTCGTCGGGTTGCTCACCGAGGACCCGAAGGTCGTGCTCGAGGAGGGCGCCCAGATCGTCGCCGACCCGAGCCAGCCGAAGCCGATGACCATGCTCGGCCACGTCACCTCGTCCTACTGGAGCGAGGCGCTCGGCCGCTCGATCGCGCTCGCGGTCGTCGCCGACGGCCGCTCCCGGATGGGCGAGACGCTGCACGTGCCGATGCCGCAAGGCACCATCCGGGCCAAGGTCGCCGGCACGGTATTCTACGACCCCGAGAACCAGCGCCTGAGCGCCTGACAGGAGGACGCGCCCATGAACTTCCGACCCGAGACCGGGACCGCCCCCCTCGCCGCAGGGGTCAGGGTCACCGAGTTGCCCGCCTCCGCCCGCTTCTCGCTGCGGGCCGGCCCGGCCGAGCGCGCCACCGCGGCCAGCGCCTTCGGCCTCGACTTGCCCGCGCGCGTCGGCGCCCGTGCCAGCGCAGCCGGCCGCAGCGCCCTCTGCCTCGGGCCTGACGAGTGGGTGCTGCACGCCCCCGAGGCCGAGGCGGCGGCGATCCGCGACGCCTTCGCTGCCATCGCCGCCGAGGCGTCGCACAGCCTCGTCGACATCTCCGACCGCGAGATCGCGCTCGGTCTCGAAGGCCCGGCGGTGCTCGACCTGCTCGCCTGCGGCTGCCCGCGCGACCTGGCGCGGCTGCCCGTTGGCGCCGGCACGCGCACCGTCTTCGACAGCGCCCAGGTCGTGCTGACGCGCGAGGCCGAGGACCGCTTCCGGCTCGAGGTCTGGCGCTCGTTCGCCCCGCACGTCCGGGCGCTGCTGACCACCGCCACCGCCGAGCTCGCCGCCGGACTCTGACACGGCCCTGCGCGTCAACCAACGATTATTGAGGCAAATCCCTGCAACAACAACGAGATAGCCGAAATTGCACGCGTGAGAGCCACCGCATTCACGCCCCAGCCCCGAAGGACACGCCATGCTGACCAAGACCGACGCCACCCTCGCCGCCCGCGACCCGCTCATCGCCGCCGCCATCGGCCGCGAACTCGGCCGCCAGCGCGACCAGATCGAGCTCATCGCCTCGGAAAACATCGTCAGCCCCGCGGTGCTCGAGGCCCAGGGCTCGGTGCTGACGAACAAGTACGCCGAAGGCTACCCCGGCCGCCGCTACTACGGCGGCTGCGAGTTCGTCGACGAGGTCGAGACCGAGGCGATCGAGCGGGTGAAGCGCCTGTTCGGCGCCGGCTTCGCCAACGTCCAGCCGCACTCCGGCGCCCAGGCGAACGGGGCGGTGAAGCTCGCGCTGCTGCAGCCCGGCGACACCATCCTCGGCATGTCGCTCGACGCCGGCGGCCACCTGACCCACGGCGCCCGGCCGGCGATGTCGGGCAAGTGGTTCCGCGCCGTCGCCTATGGCGTCAACGAGGACGGCCGCATCGACATGGCCGAGGTGCGCCGCGTCGCCGAGGCCGAGCGGCCGAAGCTGATCATCGCCGGCGCCTCGGCCTACAGCCGGGTGATCGACTTCGCCGCCTTCCGCGAGGTGGCCGACGCGGTCGGGGCCTCGCTGCTCGTCGACATGGCCCACATCGCCGGCCTCGTCGCCACCGGCCACCATCCGAGCCCGCTACCGCACGCCCACGTCGTCACCTCGACTACCCACAAGACCCTGCGCGGCCCCCGCGGCGGCATCATCCTCACCAACGACGAGGCGATGGCGAAAAAGATCAACGCCGCGGTCTTCCCCGGCCTGCAGGGCGGCCCGCTGATGCACGTGATCGCCGCCAAGGCGGTCGCCTTCGGCGAGGCGCTCGAGCCCGGGTTCAAGGAGTACATCGCCCGCGTGGTCGACAGCGCCCGCGCCCTCGCCGAGGTGCTCGTCTCCCACGGCGCCGCCATCGTCTCGGGCGGCACGGACAACCACCTGATGCTCGTCGACCTGCGCCCGCTCGGGGTGAAGGGCAACGCCGCCGAGGAAGCGCTCGAGCGCGCCGGCATCACCTGCAACAAGAACGGGGTGCCGGGCGATCCGGAGAAGCCGACCGTGACCTCGGGCGTCCGGCTCGGCACCGCCGCCGGCTGCGCCCGCGGCTTTGGGGTGGCCGAGTTCCGCGAGATCGGCGGCATGATCGGCGAGGTGCTTGCCGCCCTCGCCCGCGACCCGGCCGGCGATGCGTCCGTCGAGGCCAAGGTGCGCGAACGCGTGCGCGCCCTCTGCGCGCGCTTCCCGATCTACGCGGACTGACAGCGATGTTCCTCAGCGTCTTCGACATCTTCAAGATCGGCGTCGGTCCGTCGAGCTCGCACACCATGGGCCCGATGCTCGCTGCCGCCCGGTTCCTCGATGCGCTGCGCGACGGAGCCGACCGGGTGCCGGGTTCGGGCCCGGCGGCGCGGGTCGAGGCGACGTTGCACGGCAGCCTCGCCTTCACCGGCAAGGGCCATGCCACTGACCGCGCCGTGGTGCTCGGCCTGCTCGGCTTCCGCCCCGAGACCCTCGACGCCGACGCGGCGCGGCGGCGCGAGGCGGAACTCGCCGGGAGCCACCGCCTCGAGGTGCCGGAGGTGGGCACGCTCGACTTCGATCCCGAGAAGGGGGTGGTCTTCGACTACGGCCCGCCGCTCCCCGGCCACGCCAACGGCCTCGTCCTGCGTGCCTTCGACGCCGCCGGCAACCTGCATCTCGCCGAGACCTACTACTCGGTCGGCGGCGGCTTCGTCCTGACCGAGCGCGAACTGAAGGGTGCGAGCCTCGAGGGCAGCGACGCCCAGGCCGGCCGGCCGTACCCCTTCGCGACCGCCGCCGAGATGCTGGCGATGGGCGAGGCCTCGGGCCTCTCCATCGCGGCGATGAAGCGCGCCAACGAGACCGCCGGCATGAGCGAGCCCGAGCTCGACGCCGGCGTCGACCGCATCTGGTCGGTGATGGACAACTGCATCGAGCGCGGCCTCGCCGGCGAGGGCGTCCTGCCCGGCGGGCTCAGGGTCCGCCGCCGCGCCCGCGCCATCCGCGAGGCGCTTCTCGCCGAGCGCGGCAGCAACCGCAGCCAGCCGCACGCCGCCACCGAGTGGCTCTCGGTCTACGCGATGGCGGTCAACGAGGAGAACGCCGCCGGCGGGCAGGTCGTCACCGCCCCGACCAACGGCGCCGCGGGGGTGATTCCGGCGGTGTTGCGCTACTATCGCGACCACTGCATCGAGTCCGACCACGCCGGCATCCGGACCTTCCTGCTCACTGCCGCCGCGATCGGGGGCATCATCAAGACCAACGCCTCGATTTCCGGGGCCGAGGTCGGATGCCAGGGCGAGGTCGGGTCCGCGGCCGCCATGGCCGCCGCCGGCCTATGCGCCGCACTCGGCGGCACCAACGCCCAGATCGAGAACGCCGCCGAGATCGCGCTCGAGCACCACCTCGGGATGACCTGCGATCCGATCCGCGGCCTGGTGCAGGTGCCCTGCATCGAACGTAACGGCCTCGGCGCCATGAAAGCGGTCGCAGCCGCCTCGCTGGCGCTGCGGGGTGACGGCAGCCATGTCGTGCCGCTCGACGCCTGCATCGAGACCATGCGGCAAACGGGGCGCGACATGAGCGTCAAGTACAAGGAAACCTCGACCGGCGGCCTCGCGGTCAACCTGCCGGAGTGCTGAGGATGCCGGACACCGGCTTCATCCTGACCCTGACGAGCGACCCGCTGCCGGGGATCATCGCCTCCGTCTCGACGGCAGTCGCCGACCTCGGCGGCAACATCACCGAGACCCACCAGCACTGGGACCGGCCGACCGACCGATTCTTCCTGCGGGTCGCCTTCGTCTCCCCGGACTCGGTGACCGTGCCCGCGGTCGAGCGGGCGCTCGCCCGCGCCGTCGAGCGCTTCGGCCTCGAGCTCGAGGTCACCGATGCCGCGCGCCCGCCGAAGATCATCGCCATGGTCTCGAAGTTTGACCACGCGCTCCTGCACCTGCTTTACCAGATCCGCGTCGGGTGGCTGCGCGCCGAGGTGGCCGCGATCGTCTCGAACCACGGGGACGTCCGCCGCGTCGCCGAGCACGAGGGCATCCGCTTCGTCCACCTGCCGGTCACGCCCGAGACCAAGCCGGCCCAGGAGGCGGCGCTGCTCGCGCTCGTCGAGGAGACCGGCGCCGAGGCGGTGATCCTCGCGCGCTACATGCAGGTGCTCTCCGACGACCTGTCGCGCAAGCTCTCGGGGCGCTCCATCAACATCCACCACTCGTTCCTGCCGGCCTTCAAGGGCGCGAACCCGTACAAGCAGGCCTACCAGCGCGGGGTGAAGCTGATCGGCGCCACCAGCCACTACGTGACGAGCGACCTCGACGAGGGCCCGATCATCGAACAGGACGTCGCCCGCGTCAGCCACGCCGACACCGCCGAGGACCTCGTCGCCATCGGCCGCGACGTCGAGTCCCGCGTGCTCGCCCGGGCGGTCAAGAGCCACCTCGAGCGCCGCGTGCTGCTCTGCGGCAGCCGGACGGTCGTGTTCGCGAAGTAGACGGGGCTTCGCGGCGAGGACGCGGGACGCTCCCGAAGGCTCGGGGGCCGGATAGACTGGCGCGGGCGCGCACGGCAAGGGGGACGGGAATGTACCGACTGCGGCTCCTCGCCGTCCGCCACGCCGCTGGCCTTGAGCGGCTCTACCGCCTGCTCGAGCGCACGATGGTCGCTCTCGACCCGCTCTTCGCACACATCAGCTACGACCGGGTCGAGCGCCCGGTCGCCTTCGTCGAGCGCGCAACCAAGGGCCTGCTCTTCGACTGCCAGATGTGCGGCCAGTGCGTCCTTTCCTCGACCGGCATGTCCTGCCCGATGAACTGCCCGAAGCAGCTCCGCAACGGGCCGTGCGGCGGCGTCCGCGAGGGCGGCTTCTGCGAGGTGAAGCCCGAGATGCGCTGCGTCTGGGTCCTCGCCTGGGAGGGAGCCGCCCGCATGGAGGGTGGTGCGCGCATCCGCGAGGTCCTCCCCCCGGTCGATCACCGCCTCGCGGGCTCCTCGGCCTGGCTGCGCGTCGGCCGCGAGAAGGCGGCCGCCCTGCGCGAGGCCCGCGACGCCGGCCGCACCACGCTGGCCCGCGCCTTCCCCAGGGCCCGCACGATCGAGCCCGCCACCACGCCGCTCGCCGACGAGCCGCCGCGCGCCAGCAGGACCACCGGGCCATGAGCGAACTCCCGGGCGACCACATCCGCCCCTACGAGGAACCGCCGCCCGGCATGTCGTCGGGCAGCCGGCTCGAGCGGGCGCTGCGCGCCGGCAAGTTCGCGGTCACGGCCGAGCTCAACCCGCCCGACAGCGCCGACCCGGCCGACGTCTTCGAGGCCGCCCGCCCACTCTCGGAGGTCTGCGACGCGATCAACGCCACCGACGCCTCCGGCGCCAACTGCCACATGTCCTCGATCGGCATCTGCGCGCTGCTGACCCGCGCCGGCTACGGCACGATCTACCAGATCTCCTGCCGCGACCGGAACCGCATCGCCATCCAGGGCGACGTGCTCGGCGCCGCGGCGATGGGGGTCAGGAACGTGCTGTGCCTGACCGGCGACGGCACCGGCGTCGGCGACCAGCCCGGCGCCAAGCCGGTCTTCGACTTCGATTCGCTGACGCTGCTCAGGACCATCCGCACCATGCGCGACGACGGCGTCTTCCTCTCGGGGCGTCCGATCACCCGCCGCCCGCACATGTTCCTCGGCGCCGCCGAGAACCCCTGCGTGCCGCCCTACGAGCTGCGCGCCGAGCGCCTCGCCAAGAAGGTCGATGCGGGCGCCGAGTTCATACAGACCAACTACATCTTCGACCTCGACCGCTTCGAGCGCTTCATGGCCCGGGTCCGCGACCTCGGCCTCGATAAGCGCGTCTACATACTTGCCGGCGTCGGCCCGCTCGCCTCGGCCAAGGCCGCGCGCTGGATGCGCGCCCACGTCCCCGGCATCCACATCCCCGACGCGGTCATCGACCGCCTCGAGCGCTCCGCGAAGCCTGCTGCCGAGGGAACCGCGCGCTGTATCGAGCTGATGCAGCGCATCCGCGAGGTCCCCGGCGTTGCCGGGATCCACGTCATGGCCTACCGCCGCGAGCACCTCGTCTCCGACATCGTGCTGCGCTCCGGGGTGCGGGGTAGACCGCGACATGATCAGCATGGACGAATTGGGTGATATTGAGGCCCTTCGGCGGACGGCTTTCGCCCCCAGGGCTGGGATCCAGCGATCCATCCGCTCGACCCGCGAAGCCACTGCGCAGTAAGGAGCCGCCTTGGCCCCAGAGAGTGTTCGACCACAGCTCCCTTTGGTCAGCCATACTTCCGAAGCAACCCATTCTCCGCTCGGTCGTTCGGCCGAAATTTTTCGCTGTTTTCGAAGGTTATAGCCGACAGGCTGTTGACCCTTCCCCGTAAGCAGGGCACGGCCCGAGCCTTCTCCGGCGGGACGTTCTCCGAACCTGTTGACTTCGCGAAATCGGTCAACAGGTTTGGGCCATTGATTTTTCGGGCAAATTTCGGTGAACTCTAGATCGAGTTGGAGACGCATTTCGGGGTGCAAACGCAGCACTTCTCCAACTACGGGGTCCACACCTGTCGTCGCGAGCACCACTCCGCAACGTTCTCACGACCGCACGATGGCGCAGCGCGCGCGTGACGGCGATCAGTCGATGGCGTTCTCCCCCCGAATTTCGGCGAGGATTGCCTCGTTGACGCGCCGACCGATCGCGGACGATGGACGAACCGGTTCGGCGGAGGCTTCCACGTTTAGGAGACCCGTGAACTGCTGGATCCAGTAGGTCTCGAACATCTCAAGATCAGCCGGGATGATATCGTCCTGCACGACATATGCGCGCACCTCATGTTCGGCGCGCCACTCGTCTCTCAACCAATCGTACAAAGCCCCCGGTTCGCGATCCAGGGCCTTCGTGGTAACGAGGTCGAGGCACTTTCGGGCGGTGTACTCGGTCTGCCCGACGTAGCGCACCTGCCCATCCCGCGTGGAATAAAGCCCGTAGACGACGCCCATTCGATGCCTCCGCCCGTCCGCCCGCATTTTCTCGTCAGGGGGGTTAACGATACGGGAATCTCCAGCTATTGTCATGATCAGGAGGTTCGCTCTGGGGGTTACACGCTCCTGGAAAAACAGGCGGACTGGGCGCCGCACCTTATGGCGCGGCCATAGGCTTCTTGCAGAGCCTCCTCGGAAACTGTTCGAAGGAGACTCTGCCATGGCGTTGAGCCTGGACGACTACATCCACTGCTCCCCCTATCTGAGCGTCGCCTCGCTCGACCGGCTGCTCGACCAGCCAGGCGAGGACGGCTTGGCCTTCGACATCCCCGACCCCCAGCCCTCGGCGGAGGTCGTGTTCGACCGCCAGCGGACCCACGACATCATCCACAGAGCGGTGGACAAGCTTCCGGCGCGGCAGCGCGCCGTCATCAGCGCAATCTACTTCGTGGGACACACCGTCACCGAAACCGCCCGGCTGCTGAAGATCACTGCCGCGGCGGTGATGAAGCTGCGCACCAAGGCGCTGAAGTACCTGCTGAATGTTCTCGCGCCGATGCGCGAAGCGCTCTTCGTCTGACCGTCCTTCCCGTCCTTACAGGAGACCTGCCATGACTGCTTCTGGACTCCAGCAGCAAAAGAAATACGTCGAAGAGCTCAAGCGGAAGAAGTTCAACTTCGGCCTGACCGTGGGCGACGCGTTTGTGCGCGGCATCCGTGACATCGGCTACAAACACACCGGGACTGCGCTCGACGAGCAGATCGACAACAGCTACCAGGCGGGTGCCGACCAGATCCATGTGATATTCGGTTACGATGGCACCGCGTCCAACAAGAAGCCTGCCGAACTTGCGGTCCTCGACAACGGCCACGGGATGGAGCCGGAGATGATCCGGGCTGCCGTGACGTGGGGCGGTACTCACCGGGCGGGCGACCGCTCCGGTTTTGGCCGGTACGGGTACGGCCTGCCCACCTCGGCGATCAGCCAAGGCCATCGCTACACGGTCTACTCGAAGACCGAGGACAGCGACATCTGGGCCGTGACGATCGACATCGACGAGATAGGTGCGGGCAGCTACACCAACGATCAGGGGCTGATCGTTGTGCCTGAGGCGCGGAAGGCGAAGCTACCGCCCTTCGTAGCCAAGTATATCGACGAGCAGCCGAGCGGAGCGTGGCCGCACGGCACGATTGTCGTGATGGAAAAGCTCGACCGGATCGAGCGGACGACGACCGGCGGTCTGCATGCCTTCCTGATGGAGCATTTCGGGGTGGCGTACCACAAGCTGCGCGGCGATTTCGACATCATCGTCAACGGCGAGCGGGTTCAGCCGATCGATCCCCTCTTCATCACCCCGGGCTATCGCTTCTATGATCTCGACGAGCAGCGGGCCGAGGCGCTGGAGCCTATCGTCATCGACGTTAAGGACTCGGCGACGAAGGAACTGAAGGGCAAGCTGACGGTGCGCATGTCCTACATGCCGCCCGACTTCGCTTCGGTCGACAAGTTGCAGGTCGCTTCTGGAAAGAACGCAAATGCGCGTTTCCCCATCATGAGCAAGTACAACGGCTTCGTATTCTCGCGAAACGGCCGGATCATCGATGTCGTCACGCGGAACCCGCTGACAACGTTCCAAAACAACGACCGGTATATCAAGATCGAGATCGACTTCCCAGCAGACTTGGACGAGCACTTCAACATCTCCACCTCGAAGCAGCGTGTCGACGTCTCGGACGCGATCTGGGACAGGCTGCGGGAAGCGGGTCTCCTGAAGGCCATCGAGCACCTGCGCAAGAAGGCCACCGAGAAGCGGGCCGACCTGAAGAACCGGCGCGAGCACGACCAGAACAAGAAGCGGGCCTCGGAAGAGGCCATGGAACGTACGGCGCAGTTGACGGAGGCCAAGCCGAACCACGACGACACCGAGCGCCGCCGCAAGCGCGGCGAGGAAGGCATCGAGCGTGAGGTGGCGCGGCGCGTGACCGAGACCGGCCAGGACAAGGAGAGTGCGCAGCGGGAACTGGAACTGGAGATCAAGGATCGCGGCTACAAGGTCGCCTTCGACAACGCTCCCGGCGCGCCGTTCTTCCGCGTCGAGCAGATCGGCGGCACCAAGGTTCTCTTCGTTAACAAGTCATCGCGGTTCTTCCAGGAAGTCCACTCCGGCCCCCGCAGCACGCCGGATGTCCGCGCCGCGCTGGAGTTGCTTCTGTTCGCCATCGGCGATCGGATGCTGGACACAAAGGACACTCAGCGCGACTGGTATCAGTTCGAGATCGGCGAGTGGTCGCGCAAGCTGGAGTTCGCGCTCGGCCAACTCAAGCTCCAAGTGAGCAGCACGGGCGATGACGACTCCGACGACGAGGTCTCAGACGCGGCATAGGCTTCGCCGAAGAACTGTGCGATAGTCTCCGGGCCCCACAAAGGGCCCGGATTCGATTCCGGAAATAAAAATAGCAGTAACAGGAATTCAGGGATGCCTGCGGAGGTACGCACTATTACGCCGTATTTACCTCCAGCGATATTGTCGAAGCTCTGCGCATTTATTCGCACCAAGCAGGAACAAGGCGAGTCCCTGCGAGGCGCATTGCGGGCGCTCGACATGAAGTGGAGAGATGAGCCGTGGAGTCTGCAACTGCGGACGACGGCGCTGGTTCTCGCCGACCTGCTCGATCAGGGCTGGAAGATATCGGCGCGCGATCGCGCGATTGAGCTTACGCCGCCTGGTCTCCGTTCCGGTGTTGAAACCGCCGAGGACGCCAAGCTTCGGCTCCGCCATGCCCTGCAGGTCGGGCAGAAGCGGCAGTTGCACGATCCGAGCGTGCAAAAATTTCTCAAGAACGCGATGGCACAGCGCTGGCGCGGCGGCGTGAAATCATCGGTTCTCGACCTTGTGGATGACGGGGCGGACCTGGCGCGTCTGCTCAGGGCGGCGCGGAACAAGCCGCGCGAGGCGACGCTCAAGGACCTCCGCCGCATCATCCGCCCGTCTGTCGAACTGGTAACCGAAGACGCGCGCTGTGCCACCACCGGACTGCGGTTGATGGATATCTGGCGGTTCTTCCGGCACACATGGTCTTTGGAATACCGCTCGATCCCCGGACGACAACTGCCACTGCTTGTCCGCAATGATGCGCGGCCCAACCGCCCCGTGATCGGCATCGCACAACTTGCCAGTCCGATCCTGCGGACCAGGCCGCGCGACAACTGGCTTCAATGGACGCCCGAACCCTTCGTTAGAGCCTTGCAGGACGGCGTCTGGCCGATTGATGACACGATGGACGCGTTGCGACACAGGATCATCCGAAGCGCGGAGGAAATCCGCTTCGACGATCTCGCCTCTGCCGAAGAGATCGCGAACCCGACGGAGAGCGCGGTCTTCCGGCTAGAGCAGCGCGCAGCCGGCGCTGCGGTGCTGCGGGAGAACTCGCTCAAGGAAATATACCGGGCGTCGGGACGCGACGTGAGATCCCAGAAGGACGATGCGAACCAGGAATGGACGGAAGAGGAATGGTTCGAAGCGTCGGGCGAGGTCCTCTACGTGCGCAAGCGCGCCGAGACGTTGGCCAGGCTGCTGAGGGCCAAATTGACATTCACAACGCTTTCCAGGGACGCGAGAGGCGAGGAACTGTTGGATCGGCTCCTGCAAGAGCGTCACGGGGCTCAGGCCTTATCGGCTGCCTTGCAGGAAGTCCGTAAGGCTGGTCTTGCAAGTCAGATCGCCGACCTGAGCGTCTGCGGGGCCGTCGCACCCTACAACGCCATCCTCGGCGGTAAGCTCGTCGCGCTGCTGGCAGCATCGCGGGAGGCGCATGAAGCTTGGAAGGCGAAGTACGAGGAGCAGGTTAGCATCATCAGTTCACAAATGGCTGGCCGGCCGGTTTGCAGGCCAGCGGACCTGAAGGTTCTGACCACTACCTCGCTCTACGGGCGCGGCTCCAGTCAGTATAACCGGCTGCGTCTGCAGGCCGGTACGTATCGCGGCCTCAAGGATGGCCTTGAGTGGAAACAACTTGAAGAGACGACGGCGGGATACGGCACGGTGCATCTCGGGACGGACACAGTGCAGCGCCTTCGCGAATTCTCCGAGGACGCCTACGGGGCGCGCCGGATTAACAACAGGTTCGGAGAGGGCACCAGCCCGCGCCTGAGGCAAATTCGCGAGGGTCTCGATGCGCTCGGCATAGAAAGCAACGACGTGCTCAATCACGCCACACCGCGCCTTTTCTATGCCTGCGCGCTGACGGACGACGCGAAAGAGCAGCTAATCGGCTTCGGTACAAAGGTTCCGCGGAAGCAGGCAAAGTCGGATCAGATCTCCGATGCATGGCGCGAGCGGTGGCTTTACTCACGCATCCAGTCTGACGACATCTTGGATCAGGTGGCTGCTCGCAACAGTGAAACAGTCCGCAACGACCTACGTCCGTCTGATGAAACTGGGCAGTTGCTCCTGTCGCTGTAGAGGCGGGAAGGCGGCGCTATATGCTACATCTGCTCTTGCCAACTCAACCTGGATGCCGCGGACCAGCCCGTATCTGCCCTCCAACCCATGGCGCGTCCGCCTCACAGA
Source organism: Amaricoccus sp. (assembly GCA_046348975.1). Taxonomy (GTDB): domain Bacteria; phylum Pseudomonadota; class Alphaproteobacteria; order Rhodobacterales; family Rhodobacteraceae; genus Amaricoccus. Next base: position 324,834 of record JAXMDF010000004.1, read on the forward strand.
ACCGTATAGGTGTTCATCTACAACCAGCAAAGGAATTAGGAAACGTCACGGGTGCCGGTCATAGCGCAACCCAGCGGCGGTGATGAAGGCATGGTTCCTGAGGCGGGCGTCTCCTAGCAGGTCGGCCCATTCGATGATCTCGATCACGCCCCGGAATTTCCCACTGACCTCCTGAATCCGCCCCCGGCCGTTCGCGGTCGTGCGCCAGCCATTCGTGTGCGTCTCCAGCTTGCCCACGATGTCGGCGACCACGTAGCAATAGAAGATGCAGTCATCTGCCACGCGAACTCGGCCGCGACGAAAATCCTCGATTTCGCCGTTCTTGAGCCGCGTTATGTATTCGCTGATCTGGTTCATGGGCGAATATCGCTCACCGTAGTCGCGGCGCCCGGGATGCTTGAACTCCACGAGCATGACTCGCTTGAGGGGGTCTTCGCCTTCCGCCCCAAGACCGTGCAACCGGTCGTAGATCAGCAGGTCGGGACGCCGCGTGCTTTCCTCCCCTTCCACGAGTTGGTTAAAGGGAACGTCGGACGCGAAGTATTTGGTGAAGGTCAGGCGCTCGTCGATGATCCAAAGATCATGGTCAGACTGCTCAATGCGCTTCGGATCATCGCGACGAAGCTTCAAAGGGCAGATAAATTGGTGAAGCGTGCTCTCGAGATGGAAGTCGAAGGTACCGTCAGCGCGTTCGCGGATACGCCGGATCAGGACCTCCATTACGTCCAGCACCGTTTTGCGTCGCAGGACGTACTCGGTCAGCTGGCGCTGCTCTTCCGCGCGTACTTCGTCTGCGGCCTGGCGCACCGTCTCTGCGAACTCGAGTGGTATCTCACCCTCTCCCTCAAGCTGCGTGAACCGCGCCGGGTTTCCCGGAGGCTCCAACGTCTGAGAGAGTGGAGCCATGGAGACGAAGAAATCGGTGAAGCCTTATCCGGCCGAGCTGCGAGAGCGCTCGGTGCGGATGGTTCGGGAGCAGGCTCGGGAACACGCGTCGGAATGGGCGGCGATGTGCTCGGTCGCGGCGAAGGTCGGGTGCACGGCCGAGACGCTGCGGCAGTGGGTTCGGCAGGCCGAGCGGGATCGCGGCGAGCGCGGCGGGCTTACGAGCGAAGAGCGAGCGCGGCTGAAGGCGCTGGAGCGGGAGAACCGCGAGCTGCGCCAGGCGAACGAGATCCTGCGCAAGGCGAGTGCGTATTTTGCGGCGGCGGAGCTCGACCGCCGGTCGAAGCCGTGATCGCCTTCATCGACGATCATCGCGCGGTCCACGGGGTCGAGCCGATCTGCCGCGAGCTGGCGATCGCCCCGTCGACCTACCATGCCCATGCCGCGCGCCGGGCGGAGCCGTCGAAGGCCTCGGTGCGCGCCCGCCGGGACGGCCTGCTTCGCGGCCATGTCCGGCGGGTCTGGGAAGAGAACTTCCGGGTCTACGGCGTGCGCAAGGTCTGGCGCCAGCTCGGCCGCGAGGGGATCGAGGTTGCGCGATGCACGGTTGCCCGCCTGATGCGCCAGATGGGGCTGCAGGGGATTGTTCGAGGAAAATCAGTGAGAACCACGATCAGCGACAAGGCGGCGCCCTGTCCGCTCGACCAAGTGAACCGGGCGTTCCGGGTGCCGGCGCCGAACCGGCTCTGGGTCTCCGACTTCACTTACGTGGCCACCTGGGCGGGCTTCGCCTACGTCGCCTTCGTCATCGACGCCTACGCCCGGCGCATCGTCGGCTGGCGGGTGTCGCGGAGCATGCAAGCAGGCTTTGTCCTCGATGCCCTGGAACAGGCGCTGCACGCGCGCCAGCCGAGGCGCGGCGCCGGCCTCGTCCACCACAGCGACCGCGGCGTGCAGTACCTCTCGATCCGCTACGCCGAACGCCTCGCCGAGGCCGGCATCGTGCCTTCGGTCGGCAGCGTCGGCGACAGCTACGACAACGCCCTCGCCGAGACGGTGATCGGCCTGTTCAAGGCCGAAGTCATCCACCGGCGCGGACCGTGGCGCAGCCGCGAGGACGTCGAGATCGCCGCCCTCGAATGGGTCGACTGGTTCAACACCCGCCGACTGCTCGAGCCGATCGGCCACATCCCACCCGCCGAAGCCGAAGACCGCTACTACGCCGAGCTGGCCACCCGCCATGTCGCCGCGTAGGACTCAAGCCAACCTGCCTCCGGGAAACCCGGCGCGGTTCAGCTTCCGCCTCGGAGAGAAGACTGATACCGGATTCGGCTGATCAGTGGATGCGCTCCGGCTTGGGCCACCAGTGGAAGGTGGTGTTTGCGGCAATGAGCGCACGGTCGCGCTCGAGGGTGCGGCATCGCTCGGCGAGGACGGCGTCGAGGTCTTCGAGGGTCGCGAAATAGGTGTTGGCGATCGGCTCGTCGACGAGGGGCCAGAGGTGCTCGGCCGGCTGCAGCTCCGGGGTGTAGGGCGGCAGGTAGACGAGGCGGATGCCGTCGGGGACCGCGAGGTTCGGCTCGGTATGCCAGCCCGCGCCGTCGAGCAGGAGGACGATGATCCGGTCGCGGCCGGCGCCGGTCGCGCGGGCGAAGCTCGCGAGCATCATCTCGTAGAGCCGCTTGTCGATGCCGTTCGAGAGATACCAGACCGTCTCGCCGCTCGAAGGTGCGACGAAGGCGGTGACGTAGAGCCACTCGAAGCGGTGGTGGCCGAGGGCTGTCGGCCGCTCGCCCACCGGCGCCCAGACCCGGCGCCGCACCGGCTTCAGGCCGAGCCGGTGCTCGTCCGTCGCCCAGAGCTCGACCGGGAGGTCGGTCCTCTCCCGCTCCTCGGCGACCACCTCGCCGAGCTTTTTTTGAACGCCGCCTGCTCCTCGGGCCCCGCCGCCTGCGGGTTCCTCGGCCGCGGCGCCTGCAGCGACCAGCGAAGCTTCCGCAGCGCCTCCCAGCCGCGCGGCGGGTGCACGTGCACAAGCCCGAGCCGCGCCGCGATCCAGCGCGCCACCTTCGGCCCGCTCCACACCCCGCCGTCGTCCGGCGGGGTCCTCAGCCGCTCCCGCAGCGCCTCGAGGTCGTCGGCCGACAGGAGCGGCTTCGCCCCGGCGTTCCCCCGCCGCCGGTCGCCCAGCCCCTCCGCTCCCTCCGCCTCGTAGCGGCGCGCGAGCTTTCTCACCCACCGCGGGCTCAGCGCCACGATCTCGGCAACCTCCGCGGTCGAGTGCCCCTTCGCCAGCAGCCACACCACCTGGCAATGGCTCCGTTCCACCACGTCCTTCGCCGCGCGGAACCGCGCCTCGAGGTCCTCGACCGTCTCCCGCTGCCCGACCGCCATTCTGCCTCCTGCTTTTGCAGCAGACTCTAACGGCCTCGATTCAACAGAGGAATCCCCCTTCTCGGAATCAATCACGCGGATTCGGTATGATGAGCGCTTGGGCCAAGGGCAGCCCCAGCCACGCCTCGGCCTCCTCAAGGCTGGAGCAGCGGCGTTGCAGGTCCTTCGAGCCAAACGAGACTATCAACTATCTGCTCACCAGTGTCCAAGGTGGAACTTGGTGCCGTGACGCAGAGTCCTGCCGCACCTCACTGCGGGAGGGGGGAACCTTGGGGTCTTGATGCCTGCTTCAGTCGAATGGCTTCGATCTCCGCCAATTGCGCTCGAGCTCTCGGTCGCCTGCCTTGCCCAAGTCAATCTTTGACGCACTGCAAAGGCCAGCGAGAGTCACAATAACGCCACCGACCTCGGCTTCCGGATTCCCTTGTGGTCTAGAGTAGACGTATGCCACGAGCGCCTCAACGTCCTCGCGCGAGCAGCCGTTCGCTTGAGCGAGTTCCAATGATTCCTCGAGGAACCGATGAGTCCTCTCTTGGCGGTCCGAGCACACGGACGGCGGGAAGCAAGCTGAAAGCCATTCTTCAACGCGCGCTTGGAACGCCCTTCCGCTCATTCGTGCACCTCCCTCCGGCATCTACCATATCTGGTGCTGGCCGCTAGGACCGGAACAACGACACACTGCCACACCTACAGATTGCCGGCAAGGTTGGTTCACGAGGCAAAGAAATCGTCGATACGGCCAGACGGACTCATTGGAGGACGGGTGTCACCACCTCTGATGTGTCACCGACCTCGGCCAGAGGTTAGTGACACGAAAAACGCTTCAAATACAACGGTGTCACCAACGTCACCCGTGTCACCAACCCCTTTCTAACATCATACGAGGAAGAGGAGGTCTGACGGCAGAACCCGCGTCCATATGTAGAAGAGTTGAGACCCCGTTGATGATACCGGAGGTTGGTGACACATCGTCAAGCCTCTGTTCGAATACGAAAATATGTGTCACCAACCTCTTTCACACTGCCGGCCCGAGCGGCGAGGTTGGTGACACCACGCCGCCTCGTCGATTTTGGAACGGGGGGGGGCTTGCGGCGCGAATCCGGCTCTGCAAGTCTGGTTTCGACCGAAGCCGAAGGCCCACGAACCGTGAGCCTTCATGATGACAATCCAGCCCAGCCCATCGGCGGCGCCGGCTCTAGGAGCCTGTCCGAGTAATTGCCTCGACGGTTTTGGCGAAGTCTGATTCACTGTGGCCATGAGCAAGAAGTTTCGTTCGTGGGACGTGGACCAGGGCTGGTTGCTGCCGCCATCGGTGCACGATTTCGTGCCGGCAGGGCACCTGGCGCACTTCGTGCGGGACACGATCCGGGAGGGTCTGGACCTGTCGGCGCTGCTGGCGACCTACGGCGAGGAGCGCGGCCAGCCGCCGTATCACCCGGCGATGATGGTGGCGCTCCTGCTCTATGGCTACGCCCGCGGGGTCTACTCGTCGCGGCGGCTGGCGCAAGCCTGCGAGGAGCGGGTGGACTTCATGGCGGTGACCGGGCTGAACCGGCCGGACTTCCGCACGGTCGCGGAGTTCCGCCGGCGGCATCTCGGGGCGCTCGCGGCGCTGTTCGTGCAGGTGCTGGAGCTGTGCCGGTCGGCGGGGCTGGTGCAGCTCGGGCACGTGGCGGTCGACGGGACCAAGCTGAAGGCCAGCGCCAGCCGGCACAAGGCGATGAGCTACGGGCGGATGAAGCAGGCGGAGCCGCGGCTGGCGGCGGAGGTGGCGGCGTGGCTCGCGGCGGCCGAGGCGGCGGACGCGGCCGAGGACGCCGAGCACGGGGACCGGCGCGGCGACGAGACGCCGGACTGGATGGCCGACAAGCAGGAGCGGCTGGCGCGCATCCGCGCGGCCAGGGCGACGCTGGAGGCCGAGGCGCAGGCGGATCCTTCCGAGCTCGACCCCGACGGCCCCGGCCCGTCCTCGGGCATGCAGGAGCGCGGCCGGCCGAAGCGGGCCGCGGACGGCGGGCCGCCCGACAAGGCGCAACGCAACTTCACCGATCCCGACAGCCGCATCCAGCCGACCCGCGACGGCTTCATCGCCGGCTACAACGGCCAGATCGCCGTCGACTCAGGCCACCAGATCATCGTCGCCCAGCGGCTGCAGACCAACCCGGCGGACTACGCCGCCCTCGTCCCGCTCGTCGACCAGGCCAGGGCCAACCTCGGCCGCAAGCCCCGGGAGGTCTCCGGCGACGCCGGCTTCGCCACCGAGGCGAACCTCGAGGCCCTGGCCGCCCGCCGCATCCGACCCTACCTGGCGCCCGGCCGCGCCCGGCACGGCCAGGACCACGCCGCCGGCGACAGGCGCTTCAGGAACAGTCCCAGGATGAGCGCCATGGCCGCGACGCTGAAGCGCGCCGGCCGAAGGTCGCGCTACCGCCTGCGAAAGCAGGTCGTCGAGCCCGTCTTCGGCCAGATCAAGCAGGCCAGGGGCTTCCGCCAGTTCCTGCTCCGCGGCCTCGACAAGGCCCGAGGCGAATGGGCGCTCATCTGCACCGCCCATAACCTGCTCAAGCTCGCTGCCGCACGTCCATGACCCAAACCAGAACACAACACAGACCCAGACGCCTAGCCGGTCAAACGGGTCAAACGATTATCCAGACAGGCTCCTAGGCGGCGCACCTTCGCCGCCCGCTCCGTCGGTCGCCGTCCTCGCCCTCGACCTCGGAACCACGACCGGGTGGGCGCTTCGGGCCGCGGACGGCGGCATCGCCAGCGGGGCCTTGTCGCTACGTCCCAGCCGGTACGACGGCGGCGGCGTCCGCTACCTCCGGTTCCGCAGCTGGCTCGACCAGCTTGCCGGCGACGTCGGCCCGATCTCCGCGATCCACTTCGAGGAGGTGAGGCGGCACGCCGGCACATACGCCGCCCATATCTACGGCGGTCTGCTGGCCACGCTCACGGCCTGGGCGGAGCAGAGCGTCATCCCCTACCAGGGCGTGCCGGTCGGAACCATCAAGCGTCACGTGACCGGCAAGGGCAATGCCAGCAAGGCCGACGTCATCGCCGCGGTCCGGGCGCGCGGCTTCCTTCCCACCGACGACAACGAGGCGGACGCCATCGCCATCCTGCTCTGGGCCATCGACACCCGGGGAGGCGTCCGGTGACTGCGCGGCAGATCCTGGAGCACACCGCCGACGTCGTCGACAAACGCCGTGCGGCCTACGGTCCACCCGATATGATCATGGCGGCGATCGCAGCCCGGTGGTCGCTGACCCTCGGTCGCCCCGTCACGGCGGCGCAGGTGACGCTCTGCATGATCGACCTGAAGCTCGCCCGTCTCGTCCACGACCCCAGCTACCGTGACGGCGTCATCGACGTCATCCGCTACGCCTCGATCCTCCCCGAGGTCCTCGAATGAACGCGATGCGGTTTCACCCGCGTGGCTTCGGTGGAGACCGCCGAAGCGTCGAGGAGGTGAAGCGGGCCGGCTGGCACGAACAGGGCGTGCTCGCCGTCGCTCTCGACGACGAGCGGCTGACCTGGCCCGAGCGCGAGCTCGTCCGGCAGCTCGGCGACAAGCTCTACGGCAAGCGCGAGGAACCGGCGGATGAGTGAGTGGACCCGCGACATGGTGGAGGAACGCATCACCGAGGCGGCCGCCGTCCTTCGCCGGCTCCCGCCCGTCCGCGTCGCCGGCTACTTCGGCACATGGCCGGAAATCCAGCGGACCCAGAAGGAAATCGCCGAAGGCATGCCGCGGCCCATGCGGCTACCTCCGCCGAGCACCGCCGCGATCACCCGGATGGAGGAGGCGATCACCTGGAACACCTTCCTCGAACCGGACGACGCGCATCTCATGTGGGCGCGAGCCGAAGGCGCGAGATGGAAGGAGCTCTGCTATCGGTTCGGCATCAGCCGGCCGACGGCGCACCGGCGGTGGGAGTACGCGCTCAGCGTCATAGTCTGGCGGTTGAATGGGCGGGCGCTGCACCACCGGCGTGGGAGGCGGTTTATCGTTGCCACTACTCGATGAGTCGTCACACTTGGCGACGCTTCGCACCAGGAGCGGTCGCGCTGCGCAACGAACACTACCCTAACCCAATGCATGCCGAGGCCGCCCGCGAGGTCACTTTTTAGAAGCCCGATCGGCGTGAGCCTTGCCAAGCATGTCCACCTCGTCCTCCAACACCAAGCTGAGTCGATTGTGCATCTTGCGCAGTGACTTTTCCAAAAGATATGCCGCTGCAAAGCCACTGATGCTAATAGTGACCGCCAGCCGGTGCAATTTCTCGGGATCGTCGAAGGGTACAGTTTCTCCCGTTGCTACAACGCTTCCAAGCTGGACTAGCATAAATAACACGAATGCGACAAGGAGCCCCAAGACAAACTCAGTCAAGAAATCGCTGAGCGAGAACCTAGTGATCCTTTCAAAATAATATCTCGTAATAGCGCGAGATAGTGCCCCCAATGCCGTCGCGACACCCGATAGCTCGCCCAGAACATCGTGCCGGCGAAGGCGGCCGACGTGGTGCCGTCGTCTATCCGCAGCCTCGCGGTCATCGCCGTGCCGCGGCTCGATCCGGCGAGCGGCGCCGTGCCGTGGTTCCTCGTCGCCAGCCCGGCGGCGATCGACACCGTCGAGTACGCCTACCTCGAGGGCCAGGAGGGCGTCGCGCTCGAAACCCGCATGGGCTTCGACGTCGACGGCGTCGAGGTCCGCGCCCGCCTCGACTTCGGCGCCAAGGCCATCGACTGGCGCGGCCTCTACAAGAACCCGGCGTCGCCCTGAGCTGAGCCGGTCAGTCGGCCTCCCCTGATGCGGAGCCCGGAACGCCCGGGCTTCGTTCCCACCCTCATCAGAAGGACCCGCCATCGATTCGGAACTAGATCCAGCCCGGCCACGCGATCACGCTGCTCGCCCCATACGACGTCGTCTCCGGCGCCGGCCTGCTCGTCGGCTCGATCTTCGGCGTCGCCGGCCACGACGCGCTTTCCGGCACCGAGGTCGAGACCCAGGTCACCGGCGTCATCGATCTCGCCAAGACCGCGAGCCAGGCGTGGACCGCGGGCGCCAAGGTCTATTGGGACAACACGGCGAAGCGTGTCACCAACGTCGCCTCCGGCAACACGCTGGTCGGCGTCGCGCTGCTGGCCGTCGGTTCCGGCGCCGAGGAGGTCGTCGGCCGGGTGCGGCTCAACGGCGCCTTCTGACGACGGCCGCCTTCGCCGGCCTCGTCGACCATCGCTCCAGGGAATGGGGCAGAGGCAGATCCGCAAGCCTGCCGTAATAAACGGCCGATCGTTGGTTTTTTGTTTACAGGCGGCCCGCAGACATGTATGACCTTTGGGAGCAAACCTCACGTCCTGAGAGGACCGGCGGGCCCGGGCTTCCGGGGCGCTCTCATGCGGAGGATTGATTGGGAAATCCAGATAGAACGCTTCGCGGGAAGGTTGCCGTCATCGGAGTGGGAATTTCTCCGGTCGGGAAGGTGCCCGACCGAAGCGCCCTTTCGCTGACTGCCGAGGCGAGCCTCCTCGCGCTGAAGGATGCCGGGCTCTCCAAGCATGCGGTGGATGGCGTCCTTTGCAGCCATTCCTACGCCTCGCCGTTCCACCGCTTCAGCGTTGCGCTCAGCGAGTATCTCGGCATCGCCCCCTCGTTCGCGAACAACCTCGAAGTGTCCGGGGCGACCGCGTCCACGATGTTCGGCATAGGCGCCGCGGCGATCGACGCGGGTATCGCCAAGGTCGTGCTTGTCGCAGGCGGAGACTGCCTCCTGACCGGGCTTTCCACCGAGCGGGCGATCCAGACGCTGACCGAGGCGCGCGACCAGCAATACGAGGTGCCGTTCGGCATTCCGGTGGCCAATACGTTTGCCATGACCGCGCTCCGTCACATGGCGGAATTCGGTACCACGCCCGAGCAATTGGCCCAGGTCGCAGTGACGATGCGGCGCCACGCGTCCCAGACGCCGGGGGCGCACAAGATCACGCCAATCAGCGTCGAGGACGTCCGGACTTCGACGATGGTGACGACGCCCTATCACAAGCTCGATTGCTCTCTCGTGTCGGACGGAGCCGCGGCGTTCCTGCTCGCTTCCGCCGAGCATGCACGGGAGTTGGGGATCGAGAAGCCGATCTACATCCTCGGCCACGGCGAGCATTACTCGCACGAGCATATCTTCCTGATGCCGTCTCTGACTACCACCGGCGCCACCGTCTCGAGCGGTAACGCCTACCGGATGGCCGGCTACCGCGCGGACGAAATGGACATCGCCGGCATCTACGACTGCTTCACCGGCACCGCGATAATGATGCTGGAAGACTTGGGATTCTGCCCGAAGGGCGAGGGCGGTCCGTTCGTTGCCGACGGCCAGATCACCTATGGCGGGAAGATTCCGGTCAACACCCATGGCGGCCTGCTGTCCTTCGGTCACTCCGGCATGCCGGGCGTGCTCTTCCATTTCTACGAAGTAATCCGCCAGTTGCGGCGGGAGACGGGGCCGCGTCAGGTAGCGGACGTCAATGTCGGCGTCGTCCATGCGCTGGGCGCGGGCTTTGCAACAAATGCGACAACTGTGTTCGGAACGGCAGACACGCTATGAAAAGACCCGCTGACGACGACATGATCCCGCTGCCCAGCCCGGATGCCGACTCCGCAGCGTTCTGGAAGGGTCTGGCCGGGCGGGAGCTGCTGCTCCAGCATTGCGCCGACTGCAACAACGTCCAGTATTATCAACAGCAGTTATGCCGGAACTGTGGTGGCACCCGGCTGGTCCACAAACCCGCGAGCGGGCGGGGCAAGGTCCATTCGTTCAGCATCGTCCACCGCGCGCCGGGGCCGGTCTTTCAGGCCAAGGCTCCCTATGCCGTGCTGCTGGTCGAGTTGGAGGAGGGCCCGCGAATGATCTCGACCTTTTGCGACGGGCCCGTCGCGGACGTGGCGATCGACCTGCCGGTCGAACTCGCCTTCGATCCGATCACCGACGAGATTACGCTGCCTCGGTTCCGCAAGGCGGGTTGAGGCACCGCCCGCCCTCGCCGGGGGCCCCTGTCGCGGGCGGTGCCGGTCCGTTCGATCACGTCGATCGCGGTCGCGGACATGGCGAGCGCCTGTTCCGCGGGCGCCCGTATCAGAGACGAGTCCTCTTGAACGCGGTAAGCTTGGCTAGGCACTGATCGCGCCAGAGCTGGCGATCCTTCAGGTCGCCGATGCTCAGCCGGCTCCGGCATTGCGCCTCTACCTCGCGCACCAGCTCTTCGCCCCATTGCCGGGGGTCGGCCAGCTGCCGGGCGAGCCCCCAGTACATCGCGCCGAGCTTGTCGCAATAGTCCCTCACCCCGCCCTTGGCGTTCAGGTCGATGGTCTCGAACGGGCCCATGAAGGACCAGCGCAGGCCGAGGCCGTCCGACATGGCGGCATCTATGTCGGCGACCGACGCCACCCCGTCCTCGACCAGGCGGAACGCCTCGGCCAGAACCGCGCTCTGCAGGCGGTTTACGACGAATCCGTCGATCTCGTGCCTGAGTTGGATCGGCGTCTGTCCGACCTCGCGCATCAGTGCCTCGGTCGCGGCGACTGTCGCGGGAGCCGTCCACGGCGCCGGCACGATCTCGACCAGGGGCACGAGATGCGGCGGATTGATCGGGTGGCTGACCACGCACCGGGCTCGGCTCGCGATCTCCTCGGTGAAAGTCGAGATTGGCAGGCCGGAGGTCGAACTCGCGAGGATGGTCGCCGGCCCCGCGAGCCCGTCCATCTCGGCGTAGAGCGCCTTCTTGACCTCGAGGCGTTCGGGCGCACTCTCCTGCACATAGAGTGCGCCTTCCAAAGCGGAGGCGAGGCTGCCGCAGGGCGCGAGTCGGGCCAGCAGCTCCGCCGGCCGCGCCCCGTCGAGAAGATCCTGCCGGGCGAGATCCTCGACGGCGTTCCGAGCTAAGCTCATTGTGGCGTCCATGGATGTCGGAAACGGATCGTAGAGCGCAACCTCGTATCCTGCGCGGGCGAAGACCACGGCCCAGGAACCGCCGACCAGTCCGCAGCCCACGATCGCGATCTTGCTCATGTCAGGTCCCCGAGAATCGTGGTGCGCGCTTGTCGCGGAACGCCGCAGCCCCTTCCTTGTGGTCGTTGGTCATCAGGACCAGGCCCTGTGCCCAGGCCTCGGCGTCGAGGAAGGTCTCCAGCGCCGGAATGTCGACAAGTCGGAACAGCTTCTTCGCCAGCCGGAAGGCCATTGCCGGACCCTCGGCCAGCTCGGCCGCGAGATCCTGCACGTGGCGCTCCAGCTCCGCGTCGGGAACGATACGGTTGACGAGCCCGTAGCCCTTGGCCGCCTCGGCATCCAGTGGTCGAGCGGTGTAGACGAGTTCCTTGGCGACCGCCGGGCCGAGCACCTGACGCAGGAAGAAGATCGCCCCGCCGTCCGGCAGCAGCCCGATACGCTTGAAGGACTGGTGGAACTTGGTGTTGTCCGACGCGACGATCAGATCGCAGGCCATCACCATGCTCCAGCCAATGCCGGCGACCGGACCGCGGACAGCGGCGATCACCGGCTTGTCCAGCTTGCAGAGTGTGGTGATGACCGCGTGCGCCGAGGCCAGCCGCTTCTGCGACGAGGTCGGCGTTTGTTCGCGCATGGTCTGCACGTCGCCCCCGGCGCAGAAGCCGCGACCCGCTCCGGCGAGCACCACCGCCCGCACCTCGGAATCATCCCTCAGCTGGGTAAAGACCTCGGCGAGACGCACCTTCATCGCCTCGGTCAGGGCGTTGAGCTTCTCGGGGCGGTTCAGCGTAACGGTCGCGACCGACCCGCGGATTTCAAGTTCGACGGCCATCTTTCGCTCCCTTCAGGATTTTCGTGCAAGGAAGGCTTCGATGCCCATCTTGAGTTCCGGCGAGGTCAGGAAGGGCACGCGCAGGTCACGGGCGGCCTGATTCGCGGCGTGCAGGTCGAGTTCGGCGATCCGGTTGAACGCGCGCTTGCCCATCGCCATCGTCAACGGACCGATGGCGGTAAGCTGGGCGACGAGATCGGCGACTTCCTCGTCCAGCTTCTCGGCAGGAACGGCCGCCGTGATGAGGCCGATCTTCTCCGCCTCCTGAGCGGTGATGGTGCGGCCCGTTAGCGCGAGGTTGAGCGCCGGGCGGCGCCCCACGGATCGGACGAGGGCGGGAAGGATGGCCAGCGGGAACAGCCCGATCTTGGCCTCGGGCACGGCGAACTTTGCGGTGTCCTCGGCGATGGCGAAGTCGCAGGCGGCAACCAGGCCGCAGCCGCCGGCCATCGCGGCCCCGCGAATTCGACAAACGGTAGGCTTGGCCAGCGTCATCAGCGTCGAGAACAGGTCTTCCCAGATTCCGCCGTTCATCCAATGCTCGTCGGCCCGCAAGGCCGTCGTCTGGAGAAGTTCCTTGAGGTTGCCGCCGGACGAGAAGTGTCGGTCGGCACCGGTCAGGACCACGGCGCGGATGTCGGCATCCGCCTCTGCCTCGCGCAGCTTGACGCAAAGCCGTGCGGCGGTGTCCGTCCCCAACGGATTCCGGCGCTCGGGGTAGCTGATGGTCAGTGTCAGGCAGGGACCGTCCCGGCTCTCGGAGATTTCGGTCTCTTGGTCTTTGGACGATTGTGTCAAGATCCCAGCGCTCCCATCCGCAAGGCTTTTTCGTTGTTCCTGCCGCTTCGGCGCCGCCGCCGACATGTCATGCGGGCGCCTTCGGCACGATCAGCGCGTCGGCGGCGTGAACTCCGGTCGGGGTGGCGATCAGCGGGTTGATGTCGATGCTCTCGATCCAGTCGCTGCCGCGACAGGCCAGCTCCGACAGGCGCGACAGCGCCGAGGCAAGCCCGTCGATGTCGGCGGGCTGCTGGCCGCGCGCTCCGGTCAGGACCGCCGTAGCGCGCAGTTCGCCGATCATCCTCCGTGCTTCCGCCTCGTCGAAGGGGGCGCGGCGGAACACCACGTCCTTCAGCACCTCGGCATAGATCCCGCCCAGACCGAACATGATGAACGGGCCGAGGACCGGGTCGTTGACGACGCCCGCGATCGTCTCGGTACCCGCGCCGATCTGCTCGGCCACCAGGACGCCGGCGATCCGAGCCTTGGGGGCCGCGCGTGCGACGCGCATGAGGATCTCGTCATAGGCGCGCCCCACCGCCTCGGCCCCCTCGATGCCGAGGATCACGCCGCCGACCTCGGTCTTGTGCTGGATGTCCGGCGAGACGATCTTGAGAACCACCCTGCCCCTGATCTCCGCGGCGATCCGCTTGGCCTCTTCGGCGCTGGTCGCCACCGCCCTGCGCGGCACCGGCACGCCAGCGTCGGCGATGAACTGCAGGGCGTCATCCTCGGTCTCTACCGCATCCGGACGGGGCAGCCGCGCGAGGGTCGCCTGCGCTTCCGCCGGGGCCGCCTCCAGCCGCTCTCGCGCCCGGCGGGCGAGCGCCACCGAGAAGATGGCGCGGGAGGGATCGGAGAAGACCAGGAAGCCGGCATTCTCGAAGGTCTGGCGCCGGGCATCGCCCGACAGCATCGAAATCACGAACACCCGGTCCGGATAGCGGCGGCGCAGCTGCCCGAGGGGCTCGGTGATCTGGTCCATCATCGTGTCGTCATAGCCGAGCAACGACAGATGGATGACCACGATGTCGGCGCGGGCGGCCTCGATCGTAACTTCGAAGCACTGATTGAAGACACTCATGTCGGCGATGATCTGCGCCGTCGTGTCGATCGGGTTGCGCGTGCCGGCATAGGGCAGGATGGCGCGGATTTCTTCCTGCGCGCTTTCGGGTAGTGGATCGACGGTCAAGCCGCTGTGCACCGACGCGTCGCTCATCAGAACGCCGACCCCGCCCGAGGTCGATACGATCAGCGTGCGCGGGCCGGCCGGCAAGCTCGACGCCGAGCAGGCATAGGACGCGTCGAGAAGCTCCTGCACGCTGTTGACGCGGGTCACGCCGAAGGCGGCGAAGAAGGCGCTGAAGAGCTCATCCCGGCCTGCCATCGAAGCGGTGTGCGAGGCCGCGGCAGCCGCGCCAACGTCGCTGGTTCCAACCTTCAGCATGATGACCGGCTTGCCTGCGCGGCGCGCCATGTCGAGCGCCTCGCCGAGCTTGGTGGCGTTCCGGCAGCCCTCCATGTAGCAGGCAATGACGTTGACCGAGTCGTCATCCGCGAGGAAGGCGATCGCGTCGGCAAGGTCGACGTCGGCCTCGTTCCCGGTGGTGATCCAGGTGCCGAGCCCCATGCCGCGGTCGCGCATCACCCCGGCGCAGAGCGAGGCGAAGGCGCCGCTCTGCGAGGCGAAGCCGATCGAGCCCACGCCCGGCCAGCACAGTTCGCGCGACGGCGAGAAGGTGGCGCTGACTTGCTCGGCCGAGTTGACGAAACCCAGGCAGTTCGGACCCAGGAGCCGCGCGCCATGCTCGCGCGCGAGCATCTCGATCTCCCTCTGGGCGACCTGGCCCTCAGGGCCGATCTCGGAGAAACCGGAGGTCACGATCAGAACGCTGTGGACGCCGTTCTGGGCACAGTCGCGCATCGCATCCAGCACGAATTTGGCCGGAACGACGATAATCGCGAGGTCGACCTCGCCCGGCACCGCGGCGATTGAAGGATAGGCCTTGAGACCCTGAACCTCGTCCCGTTGGACGTTGATCGGGTAGATCTCACCGGAAAAGTCCATCATCCGCATGTAGTTGAGCGCGCGGCCCCCGATCTTCTTCAGATCTCCGGAGGCGCCGTAGACAGCAATCGACTTGGGGCTGAATAGCCGACGAATGCTGTCGATGTCGATATGCTTGCCGTCGGCAGTTCTGCCATCGAGCCCGACCGGCGAAAGATCAGCACCGATTCTATTCAATTTCGTTCCTCTCCCTAGTCGCCGTCGCTCCAACTCCACGCCCCGGTGCACCGGGTTGCGCAGACATGCGCGCAACGCGGCTGGCCAAAGTGCCAAGACGCGCCCTCATGCCCCCGCCCTCAGAGAGCGTGCGCCGGGCCAGGGTGTCGCCGTCCGAGCCGTCTGAGGTCCCCACAAAACGAACGACCGTATGTGCTTTCTGGCTACAGACTATCGCGCATTAGGTCAAGCCTGAAGTTGTCTGAACGGGTCGGCGTGGCGGCTGTCGGGCCAGATCTTTATTCCATGGCAGCGAGATTCGCACGTTTGGGGATGGTGTTTCCAGTGTTGCCGGGCTGGCGCCGTGAGGAGAGGGTTGAGGGAGGTGGAGGTGATTCCCGTGGCTTGTGAGCTTGCCGGCCGACGATTCTGTTGGCCGGGCCTGTCAGGGTGCTTCGGTTTCAAGCAACGCCGAAGTCTGGGTTGCCGGGCTCCTCCGTCGGATTTCGCTGGCCGAGCACCGGAGTCGATGGGCAGACTTGCTATCGCCCCAGCCAAAAACAGGATCGCCGCATGCCTGATTGACAAACATACAGTCGCTCGTTAAAACGGCGGCTAGTAATCGAACCGGCCTGCTTTCAGGCGCAAGAGGTTCCGGTAGCCTGGGGGAGGCGCCATTGACGACGGATCATCACGTCAGACCTGTGCGCATCGGCTGCCTTGGTGTTGCGGGCACCCATACTGCGGCGCGCGTGCGGGCGCTGCGCGGTCTGGCCAATGCCGAGCTCTGCGTGGCCGCGGATGATGATACGGCGCAGCAGCAGTATATCCGCGACCTCGGGCTGACGGCATCCACCCCGCCGGAGATGCTTGCCGACCCCACGATCCACGCCATCCTCGTCAGCTCTCCGACCGACAGGATGGCCGACTACGGCTGCCGGGCTTTGCAGGCCGGAAAGCCTGTCTTTGTCGAGAAGCCGGGGGGACAGTCCCTCGCCGATCTCCGGAAGCTGCGCGACGTCGCGGCGGAGACCGGGGTGCTGTGCCAAGTCGGCTACAGCTTCCGCTTCTCGCCGGTGACGCGCCGGCTGGACGCGGCGCTGGCCGGGGGCGAACTGGGCCGCGTCCTGCAGGTGCGCATTCATGGCTGTGTCTCGAACGGCCGAGCGGCCCGTCCACCGATGAACTGGCCCGGGGACATGGGCGGGGCGGTGTTCGTCATCGGCTCTCACATGCTGGACCTTCTGGTGCATCATTTCGGATTGCCGCAGACCGTCAATGCCCGGATACCGAAATTCGGGACCCTGATGGGCACCGGTTCGCGGGAGGACGCCGGTGTCGCCATCCTGCTGTATCGCGACATGATCGCCAGCTTCGACTTCTCGGCCTGGGATCCCGCACCCTGGATGGAGAGCTGGGAGATCAGCGTCTACGGGACCGAGGGGATCGTACATGCGACGCCCCTGCCGCGCTCGGTCCGCCAATACAGGGCCCCGCGCGACAGCGTACCGAGCGGTTGGACGACCTGGCGCGAAAGCTCGTTCCCGCTGACTTGGACCAACGAACGCGAAGGCCGGAAGACCCCGAACCCGGATATCCACAACCTTGATTTCTACGAGGCCGAGCTGGCCGCCTTTGTCGAGGCGGTGCGGACGGGGGGGCCGTCGCCGCTTCCCGCAAGCGAGGCTCACGATGTCTGCGTCCTGCTGGATGCGATGTTCTGCTCGTCCAGCCGCAACGGAGAGGAAGTGCGCCTGACCTGATCCAGAACGAAAGACGATGGGGCCGGGCAGAGCGGCTGAGGAGAGACCCTTGCACCGTCACCGTCCGGAATGCCGGGCAACACATCCTGGCCATTTCGGACCAACCTAGCATCCCTTCAACAGCAGAGGCTTTGAGAATGGACCTGAAACTCGACTCCAAGACCGCAATCGTAACCGGCGCGAGCACCGGCATCGGCCGGTCGATCGCAGAGCACTTGGCCGCGGAAGGCGTGAAGGTGCTGGCGGTTGCCCGGCGCAAGGAACTTCTCGATGAAATGGCGGCCGAGGTGAATGCCAAGAGCCGGGGCCAGATCGTTGCTATGCAGCAGGACATCCTGACCGATCACGCGGCCAAGCTTCTCTCTGAGGCGTCGAAGGACCTGCTGGGCCACACGGACATCCTCATCAACAATGCCGGCGGCAGCCGGCCGCTGAACATCGAATCGCCGGAAAGCTCGTGGGATGAGGGTCACCTGCTGAACTTCACCTGCCACCGGCGGATCGGTCATGCCATCCTCCCTCAGATGATCGATAACAAGTGGGGGCGCATCATCAGCCTGACCGGCCGCAACGAGCCGGACGTGATCAACGCGGCGCTGGCGGCCAAGGTGTCGCTGCACCACTGGTCAAAGGGCATTTCCAACATGATGGGCCAGCACAACATCACGTCGAACTGCATCGACCCCGGACGGACGCTGACCGAGCAGATGCGACGCAACTGGACCGACGAGCAGCGCGAGCAGTTCGCCCGCGAACAGGTGCCGGTGCGCCGCTACGGGACGCCCGAGGACATCGCCGCGGTCGCGACCTTCCTGGCCTCGCCGCTGGCCGGCTACATCACCGGTGTCGTGCTGCGGGTGGATGGCGGCGTGCATCGCTGCGACAACTGACCCGGGGGCAGATCTGCCCCCCCTTGGAGTGGGCCCTGGAGTGGGCCCCTTGGGGCGGACAGGATGGTTGAAGGGAATTGACCGGTGCGCCGGGCTTTTCGAAGGATGGAAGCCATGGTGAAGCACCGAACTCACAGCATCGAGTTCAAGCGTCAGGTCGCCCAGGAGCATTCCTGGCCGGCGAGACGCTGCACGGCTCGCGAAGCGCCACGACCTCTCGCGCAACCTGATCCGGGTCTGGGTCGGCAAGTACGAGGCCGGCGCGTTCGACGACGACGCGCGGGCGGCCGACCTGATCCAGGAGTATGAGACGCGGATTGCCGCCCTCGAGCGGCTGGTCGGTCGGCAGGCGCTGGAGCTCGAGTTCGTAAAGGGGGCTCTGCGGCAAGGACGCCTGCCGAGAAGCGAGCCCATGTCCGTGATCACCGGCCGACGGGGTCTCCGTCGCCGCGGGATGCCGCCTGATGGAGATCGCGCGGTCGAGCTTCTACGCGGATCCTTCGCCCGGCGCCGACGATACGGCCCTGGTCGAGGCGATGCACGTCATCAAGGACGACTTCGAGGCCTATGGCTGGCGGCGCATGCAGGCGGCGCTTCGTCCGGCCGGATGGGCGGTAAACCACAAGAAGGTCAAGCGGTTGATGCGCGAACACGGGCTGAACCCGATGCAGCGCCGGCGCTTCGTCGCCACGACCGACAGCGATCACGACCAGCCGATCTTCCCGGATCGGACACGCGGATTCTTTCTCCGATCCGAACCGGCTCTGGGTGGCCGATCTCACCTACGTCGCGATCGCCTCGGGCTTCGTCTACGTCGCGCTGATCATGGACGCCTGGTCGCGCCGCATCGTCGGCTACGCCATCGGCCGCAGGATCGACGCCCGGCTGACCCTCGCGGCTCTGGAGGCTGCGATCGGGACGCGGTCGCCGACCGCGGGCTGCCTCCACCATTCGGATCGCGGGTCGCGGTACGCGGCGCTCGCCTACCGCGACCGGCTCGCAGCAGCCGGCCTCGAAGGCTCCATGTCGCGCCGTGGCAATCCGTACGACAACGCGATGGCCGAGAGCCTGATGAAGACCCTCAAGGTCGAGGGCGTCTACCCGATGGATTTCGAGACCTTCGACGACGTCGCGGAGCAGCTCCCCCGCTTCATCGAAAAGTACAACAACCGGCGCCTGCACTCGGCGCTCGGATACCGCAGCCCCGCCCAGTTCGAGGAGGAGAACGCCCGGCCGCCGGTCAAAACCGCAGCCTGAAATCCGTCCGCCCCCAGGGGCCCACTCCAAAGGGAGGACACCCCATGCGCACCCAGGTCGCCATTATCGGCTCCGGCCCCTCCGGCTTGCTCCTCGGCCGTCTCCTCACCCTTGCCGGCATCGACAACGTGCTCGTCGACCGCGTCGGCCGCGACTACATCCTCGGCCGCGTCCGGGCCGGCGTGCTCGAGCAGGGCATGGTCGAGATGATGCGCGAGGCGCAGGCCGCCGAAAGCCTCGACGCCCACGGCCTGCCCCACGACGGCTTCGACATCGCGCTGAACGGCGCCCTCCACCACATCGACCTCGCCGGCCTCACCGGCGGCCGTCGCGTGACGATCTACGGCCAGACCGAAGTCACCCGCGACCTCATGGACAAGCGCGAAGCCGACGGCGCGACCACGATCTACGACGCCGCCCACGTCTCCCCCCGCGACTTCGGCCGCGCCCACCCGTGGATTTCCTACGAGAAGGACGGCGCCACTCACCGTATCGACGCCGACTTCATCGTCGGCTGCGACGGCTTCCACGGCGCCAGCCGCAAGGCCGTCCCGCCGAAGTCCCTCCAGACCTTCGAGCGCGTCTACCCCTTCGGCTGGCTCGGCCTCCTCGCCGACGTGCCCCCGGCACGCCACGAGCTCGTCTACGGCAAGCACGCCCGCGGCTTCTCGCTCTGCTCGATGCGCTCGACGACCCGCAGCCGCTACTACCTGCAGGTGCCCCTGACCGACCACGTCGAGAACTGGTCCGACGCTGCCTTCTGGGACGAGCTCCGCCGCCGCCTGCCGGCCGAGGTCGGCGACGCCATCGTCACCGGCCCCTCCTTCGAGAAGTCGATCGCCCCCCTGCGGTCGTTCGTCGCCGAGCCGATGCGCTTCGGCCGGCTCTTCCTCGCCGGCGACGCCGCCCACATCGTGCCGCCGACCGGCGCCAAGGGCCTGAACCTCGCCGCCTCCGACATCCGCTATCTCTTCGACGGCTTCCGCGAGCACTACGCCGAGAAGTCCGACGCCAGCCTCGCCGCCTACTCCGAGCGGGCGCTTTCCCGCATCTGGAAGGCCGAGCGTTTCTCCTGGTGGATGACCACCATGCTGCACACCTTCGCCGAGGACGACGCCTTCGGCCGCCGCATCCACGACGCCGAACTCGCCTACACCCTCTCCTCCACCGCCGCCCGCACCGCGCTGGCCGAGAACTACGTCGGCTTGCCCTACTAGGAAGCCGATGCGATGCCGGCATTGAGCTCGTTCGGTCCGAGGGGGACAGGAAGTTGATAGCCGAGGTCGTTGAGCCTGACGATGAGGCGACGGATGGTGCTGTCGCGTTGGCGTTGATCGAAGTGGGCTGGGCCGAGATCGCGATAGGCGACGCCGTCGCGCAGCATGAAGTAGACGGCGGTGGGCATGGAGGCGGCGACGGCGATGTCTTGAGCCAGGTGCCGCTCTTGCGGAGATGACGTTGCCGGGGAGCGGAGGATTCCCCGAACCGGCGCGCGTGCTGCCGCGAGCTCTCGACGCGGGTTGCGGGTCGCCGGGCACGAGGCGAACGAGCTCCCTCGACCTGCAGGTCCCGCCAGGTGGCGACCGAAAGCCTGACCCCCTGATCACCTCGGCTTCGAGGCCTCCGTGATATCAGGCGTCGCCGCGGTAGAAGTCCGAATTGGGGTCGGAGAGCACCATCGCGCGCAGCCGCTCCCAGAGGTGGCGGCGGAGGCCGGGGAAGGCCGGCGTCTCGCGCGGATCGTGCCGCCAGCGGGGGGCGGGAAAGTCGACGGCGAGCTCCTCGACGATGCGGCCGGGGCGCGGCGAGAGCAGGAGGACGCGGTCGGCCAGCACCAGCGCCTCGTCGACGCTGTGGGTGACGAAGACGACGGTCGGGCCGGCGCCGTCGCCGGTCAGCCGCAGGAGCTCCGCCTGCATCAGCTCGCGCGACTGGGCGTCGAGGGCGGCGAAGGGCTCGTCCATCAGCAGGAGCTCGGGCTCGGGGGCGAGGGCGCGGGCGAGGGCCACGCGCTGCTGCATGCCGCCCGAGAGCTCGCGCGGCCAGGCGTCGGCGAAGCGGGCGAGGCCGACGCGGGCGAGGACGCGCTCGACCCGGTCGGCGCGCTCGGGCTCGGGCAGGTCGGGGAGCGCGAAGGCGACGTTGGCGCGGACGCTCTTCCAGGGGAGGAGGCGATACGACTGGAAGACCATCGCCGCGGCGCGGCCCGGGACGGGCGGGGCGCCGTCGAGGAGGATGCGGCCGGCGGCGGGGGCGAGGAGGCCGGCGACGAGGCGCAGGAGCGAGGTCTTGCCGCAGCCCGAGGGGCCGAGCAGCACGAGGACCTCGCCGCGGCGGGCGGCGAGGTCGATGCGGTCGAGGACGGGCCTGCCGCCGAGGCTGAGCGAGACGCCGGCGACGACGAGGTGGGCGGCGTCGCGCAACGGCGGCTCAGCGGGTGGGCACGTCGCCGGGCTCGGCGGGCCCGATCTTCGCCAGCACGTGCTCGACCGGGCCGAGGTCGGCCCAGGC
Source organism: Amaricoccus sp. (assembly GCA_046348975.1). Classification (GTDB taxonomy): domain Bacteria; phylum Pseudomonadota; class Alphaproteobacteria; order Rhodobacterales; family Rhodobacteraceae; genus Amaricoccus. The sequence goes on from JAXMDF010000004.1 coordinate 346,370, forward strand.
GTCGAGGGGTGCGGGCCTCACGTCCTTGAAGTCGTCGCCCTCGAGCAGCCAGGCCTGCGCCGCCTCGAGCTCGGGACGGGTGATCCCGCCGTCGGTGCTCCAGGTGCCGGCGAAGGCCCTGGCGAGGAGCTCGAGGTCGGCCTGCGGCACGTCGGGGCGCGCCTTGCGCATCGCGGCGACCCAATGGTCCGGGTGGGCGGCGAAGTCGCGCGACGCCAGCGTGATCGCCTCGATCACCGCTTCCACGTCCTTCTCGCGGTCGGCCAGCGTCTCGGTGCGGACGACGTTGAGCTTCGAGAGGATCGGGGCGTCGCGGTAATAGGCGTCGACGCCGACCAGCACCTGCACGTCGGGGCTGTCGTCGATGCCGGCGAAGGTGCCGATCGACATCGTCGTCGCGTCGATCTGGCCGGCGACGAGCGCCTGGGCGCGCTGCTGCGGCTGGCCGAGGGCGAGGAACTGGAGCGTCGAGGTGTCGACGCCCTGCGCGGCGAGCACCTTCTCGGAGAGGAGCTGGTCGACGCTGCCGACCCGGCCGATGCCGAAGCGCCTGCCGGCGAGGTCGCCGAGCGACGCGATCTCCTTGCGGCCGGCGATCAGGTAGGGGAGCGACCTGTTCGGCGACATGACGCCGCGAAGGTCGGTGGCGCCCTGGGCGGTCGCCTGCAGGAGGGACTCGAGCGCGACGTTCGCCATCTCGCCCTCGCCGGCGCGGAGCGCCGCCATGGCGAGGGGGCTCTGCTGCACGCGGACGAACTCGACGTCGACGCCGGCGCGGGCGAAGCAGCCCTCCTGCTTGGCGAGCTCCATCACCGAGTTCGGGACCAGCGGCACCTCCATGTCGGTGACGATCATCCGGAAGGGCTCCGCGCCCGCCGGCAGTGCGAGGCCCGCGGCGATGGCGAAGGCGGCGGCGATCGGGCGCTTCAGCATGGCTCTCTCCCTGGCGCCCTTGCTCGCGCCTGCGTCATTCGGTTCCGCGCCAGCGCAGCATCCGGCGTTCGGCGAGGCGGAGGCCCTCGGTTGCCGCGACCCCGATCATCGCGAGGACGAGGACGACGGCGAGGTACTCGGCCATCTGGAAGCGGCCGCCGTAGAGCGCGAGGAGACCCCCGAGCCCGGAGACGGCGGTGTAGAGCTCGGCGACCACGGTGTTGACGAGGCCGATGGTGGCGCCGATGCGGATGCCGGCGAAGAGGAAGGGGAGGGCGCCGGGCAGGACGACGTGCGCGAGGATGCGCGCCCGCGAGGCGCCGGTCGCCCGCGCCATCTCGACGAGGTCGGGATCGGCGGCGCGGACGCCGGCATAGACGTTGAGGATCACCGGCATGACGGCGCCGAGGAGGACGACGAGGACCTTCGCCTCGAAGCCGAGGCCGAGGAGCACGATGATCAGCGGGATGAAGGCGACGCGCGGGGTGGCGGCGAGGCCGTGGACGTAGATGTCCAGGGTCCGGCCGAGCGGCTTCACCGTGCCCATCAGCGCCCCGAGCGCCGTGCCGGCGACGACGGCGGCCCCGGTCCCGGCGAGGTAGATCGCGAGGCTCTGCCCGAGCGCCGGCCAGAGCCGGCCGGAGGCGGCGAGGCGGCCGAGCGCCGCGGCGACCGCCAGCGGCGAGGCGAAGAGGCCGGGCGGCGCGGCGCGGGCGGCGAGCCACCAGGCGAGGAGGACGAGCGCGAGAAATCCCAGGCGCAGCGCCGCCACGGGCAGGGGCCGCTCGCGCGGAGGCTGGGCTCGGGTCGGTGCCGCCATGGCCGGTTTCTCGGGCATCCGCCGCCCTGGCGCAAGCGGTGGCGGTGGCGCGGGGTCGTCAGGGCAATCGCTCGAACGGTTGCGAGCCTCGCGGAGGAAGGGCGGCGAGCAGCTGCCCCGAGCTGTCCCGGCATGGGTATGCGAGCCGCGCACAAAACTTAAGTATATGAAATATAATGTATTTTCTCGGACGAATTAGCCAGCTGTTCATACTTGGCCGCTCGCGCGGCATCTCCAGCGTTTCAGGGCGTTCCGCCGCGACAGCTTCTGCGGCGCGTCCGCAGCCGACTCGAACGGCGGTCGACGGGGGCTCGCGCGTGCCGCGATCCCACGCCGCTTCGAGCGATCACCCTGGCAGATGGGGGCCAAAGGTTGACGGACCATATAACGGACGTGATCGGCGGCGATTCCGCCGGGCCGGGGAAGGATCGGCTCCGCGAGGTTGCGGCGCGCCTCCACCTTTGGCACGAGTTGACGCGCGGGGACGGGCGGGTCCCTATGGCGGGCGAAGTCGGTGGGGCGGGCATGAAGACGGTTTCGGAGAACGCGAGCTTCGGCGGGGTGCAGGGCGTCTACAGCCATGCCTCCGACGTCTGCGGCTGCGAGATGACCTTCGCGGTCTACCTGCCGCCGCAGGCGCGGGAGCGGAAGGTGCCGGTGCTCTGGTATCTTTCGGGCCTCACCTGCACGCACGAGAACGCGATGACCAAGGCCGGCGCCCAGGGGTGGGCGGCGGAGGCGGGGATCGCCGTCGTCTTCCCCGACACCTCGCCGCGCGGCGAGGGCGTGGCGAACGACGAGGCCTACGACCTGGGGCAGGGGGCAGGCTTCTACGTCAACGCCACCGAGGCCCCCTGGGCGCCGCACTTCCGCATGTGGGACTACGTCGTCGACGAGCTGCCGGGGCTGGTCTTCTCCGAGATGCCGCTCGACCCCGGGCGGCAGGGGATCACCGGCCACTCGATGGGCGGCCACGGCGCGCTGACGATCGCGATGACCTTCCCGGACACCTACCGCTCGCTCTCGGCGATCTCGCCGATCGCGAACCCGACCCGCTCCGACTGGGGGCGGAAGCAACTCGCGGCCTACCTCGGCACCGACGCGGCGCGATGGCAGCCGCACGACGCGGCCGTGCTGATGCGCGAGAGGGGCTATCCGCGGCCCCTCCTCGTCGACCAGGGCGCGAAGGACCAGTTCCTCGACCTGCTGATGCCCGAGACGCTCGCCGCCGCCGCCGCCGCGCGCCGGCAGCCGATGGAGTTCCGCATGCTCGCGGGCTACGACCACAGCTACTTCTACGTCGCGAGCGTCATGGGCGAGCACGTGCGCTGGCACGCCGCGAACCTGTGACGGCCCGGGGGCGTTCGCGGGAAACCTTCAGCCGGACGAGACAGCCAGAGGAGACGTGTCGAATGAGGATGATCGGGCAGAGCGCGCTGGCCGCCGCGCTGGCGGCCGCGGTCGCGGCGCCGGCCCTCGCCCAGGATGCCGGCGACCCGGCCGCGGGCGAGAAGGTGTTCAAGAAGTGCCTCGTCTGCCACACGATCACCCCGGACGGGAAGAACAAGGTCGGGCCCGACCTCTACGGCGTGATCGGCCGCACCACCGGCACCGCGCCGGGGTTCGACTATTCGGAGGTCATGCAGAAGGCGGGCCAGGACGGCCACGTCTGGACCGAGGACGAGCTCTCGAAGTACCTCGAGAGCCCCAAGGCGATGTTCCCCGGCACCAAGATGACCTTCGTCGGCCTGTCGAAGCCCGAGGACCGGGCGAACGTGATCGCCTACATCAAGAGCGCGTCGAGCGGCGGCTGAGGCCTGCGGCCGCGGGCGCAGGCCTCAGCCGCCGCAGATCGTATGGCCACTTTCTGTACGCTTTCCATGCGCCTTCCATACCGGCCAAGTCGCTGACAAGACGGACGGAATCGCCTCGCCCCGGCCGACCGATCGAATCGCCGTCAGGCGTTCTCGACGATCCTCTCGGCCGCCGCGAGGTCGACCGAGACGAGCTGGCTGACCCCCTGCTCGGCCATCGTCACGCCGAACAGCCGCTCCATCCGGGACATGGTCACCGCGTGGTGGGTGATGACCAGGAACCGCGTCGCGGTGCGTTCGGTCATCTCGTCGAGCAGGTCGCAGAACCGCCCGACGTTGGCGTCGTCGAGCGGCGCGTCCACCTCGTCGAGCACGCAGATCGGCGAGGGGTTGGCGAGGAAGACCGCGAAGATCAGGCTGAGTGCGGTCAGCGTCTGCTCGCCGCCCGAGAGCAGCGACAGCGTCGAGAGCTTCTTGCCCGGCGGCTGGCACATGATCTCGAGCCCGGCCTCGAGGGGGTCGTCGTTCTCGACCAGCACGAGGTTCGCCTCGCCGCCGCCGAAAAGGTGCTTGAAGAGCTGGCCGAAGTTCCGGTTGACCTCCTCGAAGGCGGCGACGAGCCGCCCGCGCCCCTCGCGGTTCAGGGTCGCGATGCCGTGGCGCAGCTTGCGGATCGCCTCCTCCAGATCCTCGCGCTCGCGGGCCAGCGTCTCGGATTCGGTACGGAGCTCCGCCGCGTCCTCCTCGGCCCGCAGGTTGACCGCGCCAAGCGAATCGCGCGCCCGCCGGAGCCGTTCGGCCTCGGCGTCGAGCGCCGGGGCGGCGGGAACCTGATCCGGCGCGACCCCGGTGCGCGCGAGCAGGTCCGCGGGCTCGGCCCCGGATTCCGCCTGCAGCCGCTCGGTGGCGGCCAGCGCCTGCGCCTCCGCCGCCTCGGCCAGCGCCTCGGCGCGGGCGCGCGCCTCGCGGGCCTCGCCGGCTGCCCGCTCGCCGGAACGCGCGGCCGCATCGCGGGCCCGGAACTCGGTCTCGGCCGCGGCCAGCGCGTCGGCGGCGCGCCTTCGACGCGCCTCGGCCTCGCCGGCGGCCGTCTCGAGCTCGGCCCGGCGCGCGCGCAGCGCCGGCGGCCGGGTCGCCGCCGCGGCGGCTGCTTCCTCGGCCCGCGCGGCGCGGCGGTCGAGGTCGGCGAGCCGGCCGGTGGCGGAGGCGCGGCGGGTCCGCCAGCCCTCGGCCTCGCGGTCGATCTCGGCGAGCCGGCGCGTCCGGGCGGCGCCGCTGCGGTCGACCTCGTCGGCGGCGGCACGGCGGGTCAGCATGGTGATCCGGGCGGCTTCGAGCCGGACGCGCTCGGCCTCGACGGCAGCGCGCGCCTCGGCCGGATCGGCAAGCCCGGCCGCCGCAGCCTCGGCCGCGGCGACCGCAGCGCGGGCGGCGGCGAGCTCGTCGGCACGGCGGGCGACGCCGCCGGCGAGGGCTGCGGCCTTGGCCTCGAGCCCTTCGAGCGCCGTTTCCGCCCGCGCCTTGGCGCGAGCGGTTTCGGCCGCGGCCGTCTCGGCCGACCGGCGCGCCGTTCGGGCGGCCGCCTCGGCGGCGCTGCCGGCCGCGAGCCGGCGCGCGGCCTCGGCCTCGGCGTCGGCGGCGCCGGCGCGCGTTTCGGCGGCCTCGGCGAGGCTCGCGCGGATCTCGTCGAGGCGGTTGCGCTGCTGCAGCCGCAGCGTCGCGGCGGACCCGGCGGTGCCGGCGGCGACCACCAGCCCGTCCCAGCGCCAGAGGTCGCCCTCGCGGCTGACCAGCCGCTGGCCGGGCGCGAGGCCCGCGTGCAGCCCTGGCCCGTCGCCGCGGTCGACGACGCCGATCGCGGCAAGCCGCCGGGCGAGCGCGGGCGGTGCCTCGACGCGGTCAGCGAGCGACTCGCCCGGGAGCGGCGCGGCCGTCACCGGCGGCAGCGTCCGCCATCCGGTGCCGTCGGCCACCAGCGGCAGGGTCAGGTCGTCGGCAAGCGCGGCGCCGAGCGCGGCCTCGAAGCCGCGAGCGACCTTCAGCGCGTCGAGGACCGGGCTGGCAGAACCGGCGCCCTTGGCCAGCAACCGCTCGAGCCCGCCGGCCTCGGCTTCGAGCGCGCGCGCCGCACCCTCGGCCTCGGCGAGCCGGCCCCGGGCGGCCTCGGCGGCGGCGCGGGCGGCGGCGGCCTCGGCCTCGGCCTCGGCGAGCATGCCCTCGGCCGACTCGGCGGCGGCCGCGGCGAGCTCCGCCGCTTCCGTCGCGGTGGTTCGCGCCTCGGCGGCGGCGGCGAGGTCGCGGGCGGCGCCGGCGCGGGCGGCCTCGGCGGCCTCGTGGCCGCGGGCGCTCTCGGCGGCGCGGCGGCGGGCGTCGTCGAGCGTGCGGGCGGCGGCCGCGTGCTCGGCGACCAGCCGCGCCGCGGTCTCGGTGCGGGCGTCGAAGGCCGCCTCGACCACGGCCAGCGCCTCGGCGGCGGCCTCGGCGGCGGCACGGGCGAGGTCGAGCCGCTCGTCGTGGCCCGCGCCTTCGGCCTCCAGGCCGGCGCGCTCGTCGGCGAGCGTTCCGGCCATCGCTTCGGCGTCGCGGTCGAGCGCGGCCTCGCGCTCGCGGTCGGCGGCGAGCTGGGCGATCTGCGCTGCCAGCGCCGCGACCTCGCGCTCGGCCGCCTCGGTCTCGGCATCGAGCCGGTCCCGCTCCAGCGTGACCCGCTGCAGCACCGCGCCGGCGATGGCGTCCTCGTCGCGCAGGGCCGGCATCGCCTCGTCGGCCTCGGCTCGCAGCCGCGTCGCCGTCGCCGCCTCGGCCTGGGCGGCGCCGGCGGCGCGCACGGCGGCGGTCAGGGAGGCGTCGGCGGCGGCGCGGGCGGCGTCGGCGTCATGCCAGTGCCGCCAGAGGAGCAGCGCCTCGGTCCGGCGCAGCGCCTCGGCGATCTCGCGGTAGCGCGCCGCCTGCCGGGCCTGGCGGGCGAGGCTCGCGAGCTGGGTCTCGAGCCCCTCGATGACGTCGGCGACCCGGCCGAGGTTCGCCTCGGTGGCGCGCAGCTTCAGCTCGGCCTCGTGCCGGCGCTGGTAGAGGCCGGAGATGCCGGCCGCCTCCTCGAGCACGCGGCGGCGAGCGCGCGGGCGGGCGTTGATCAGCTCCGAGATCTGGCCCTGCCGCACCAGCGCCGGCGACTGGGCGCCGGTCGAGGCGTCGGCGAAGAGCATCGCGACGTCGCGGGCGCGCGCCTCCTTGCCGTTGGCGCGGTAGGCCGAGCCCGCCTCGCGGGTGATGCGGCGGACGATCTCCAGCGCGTCGTCCTCGTTGAAGGCCGCCGGTGCGGTCCGGTCGCGGTTGTCGAGGGTCAGCGTGACCTCGGCGTGGTTCCTCGCCGGGCGGCCCTTGGAGCCGTTGAAGATCACGTCGTCCATGCCGTCGCCGCGCATGACGCTCGGGCGGTTCTCGCCCATCACCCAGCGCAGCGCCTCGAGCAGGTTCGATTTCCCGCAGCCGTTCGGCCCCACCACGCCGGTCAGGCCCGGCTGGATGACCAGCTCGGTCGGGTCGACGAAGCTCTTGAACCCGACGAGGCGGAGGCGGGTGAAGTGCACCGGTTTCGGCCGCTGTTGCTGCTCGGGGCGAGCTTCGGGGAAAGCCGGCGCCCCTGTCAACCGGAATCACCCGATCTGGGAGGCGCCGGGCGTCGGGACGCTAGATGTCGCGGTGCCGCGGGGCTTGACGCAGGGCGGCGATTGCCGCTGGATCATGCGGGGCGACCGGGAGGGGGCGATGGCCTACGAATACGACGACCAGAACGTCTTCGCGCGCATCCTGCGCGGCGAGATCCCCAACGCAACCGTGCTCGAGACCGAGCACACGCTGGCGTTCCGCGACATCCGCGCGCAGGCGCCGGTGCACGTCCTGGTGATCCCCAAGGGGCCCTACGTCACCTACGACCACTTCGCCGCGGCGGCGAGCCCCGAGGAGATCCTCGACTTCACCCGCTCGGTCGGGCGGATCTGCGCCGAGCTCGAGCTCGCGCCGGGCGACGGCGGCGCCGGCTACCGGCTGCTCGCCAACGCCGGCGCCGCGGGGATGCAGGAGGTGCCGCACATGCACGTGCATATCGTCGGCGGCCGCACGCTCGGGCGGATGCTGCCGGGGTGAGCGCGATCGCGGCCATTGCCCCTTCGCGGCCCGGCGGCTAGATCAGGACTGGAACCCGAACCACGGAGCATCGCGATGCCGTCCACGCCGGCCCCGGAAGTGATCGAGGTGACATCGAGCCGCGTCGCCTGCGACGGCGGCGGCGGCGCGGCGGGGCACCCGCGCGTCTGGCTGCAGGTCGACCCCGAGAAGGGATTCGTCGAATGCGGCTACTGCGACAAGCGCTACGTCCTGAAGCCAGGGAGCGGGCATGACCACCACTGAGCTCGCCGAGCCGGAGGCGGCCGCCGGCGAAGCACCGATGACGCCCGAGGCGATCATGGCCGCCTTCGGTGAGCGGGGTCCGCTGCCGCGCGAGGCGATCGAGGCCGCCCGCGAAGCGCGCGAGGCGCTGGTGCCGGTCTTCCTCGACCATATCGACGGGCTGATGACGGCCGACCTCGACGCGGCCGCCGACGACCTCGCGTTCGTCTTCGTCTACCACCTGCTCGCGGAGTGGCGCGAGACGCGCGCCTATCGTCCGCTGCTGCGGCTCATGCGGCGCGATCCGGAATTCCTCGACATCCTGATGGGCGACGGGACTACCGAGTGCGCGGCCCGCGTCGTCGCGAGCGTCTTCGACGGCGACCTGGAGCCGATCTTCGAGGCGGCCCTCGACGAGGGGGCGGACGAGTACCTCCGCGCCGGCATGTTCGACGCGATGGCGATGCTGGCCGTGGAGCAGCCGCCGCTCGCGCCGGCCGTCGCCGCCTTCCTCGGGCGATTCCCCTCGGTCGCCGGCGAGGACACGCCGGGCATTGTGTGGTGCGCCTGGAGCTTCGCCGTCTCCGACCTTGCCCTGACCGACTTGGCGCCCGTGGTGCGTCAGGCCTACGCAGAGGGCCGCGTCGATCGGCTTCTGGCCCGCGTCGAGGACTTCGAGAAGGAACTCGCCGAGTCGGTGAGGACCGGACGGCCCGGCGGCCCGAGGCGGCGCGGCATCATTGCCGACACGATTGCCGAGCTCGAGACCTGGTACTGCTTCTCCGAGGCCTACCTGAAGGGCGAGGGGGAGCGGGTTGCGTCGGACACCGACGATTTCCTCGCCGACCTCTTCGCCGACGACCTGCCGTTCATCCGCTCGGAGCCGAAGGTCGGGCGCAACGATCCCTGCCCGTGCGGCAGCGGCAGGAAGTACAAGAAGTGCTGCCTGGCGTGAGCTGATTGTCCCCCGGGGGCCGGCGGACTACATCGGGCCGGATGAGCCGGGAGGAGAGAATGCGCGCACCGCTCCGAGGATGCCCGACGTGAGCTTCGGGCCCGGCAGCCACCTGCACCTGATCGACGGCTCGGGCTTCATCTTCCGCGCCTACCACGCGCTGCCGCCCTTGACGCGCAAGTCGGATGGGCTGCCGATCGGTGCCGTCGCCGGCTTCTGCAACATGGTCTGGAAGATGCTGCAGGAGACCAAGGGCGCCGACGCCCCGACCCACGTCGCCGTCGTCTTCGACAAGTCCGAGGTGACGTTCAGGAACGAGCTCTACCCGCTCTACAAGGCGCAGCGCCCGCCAGCCCCCGAGGACCTGGTGCCGCAGTTCGGCCTGATCCGCGAGGCGACCCGCGCCTTCAACCTCCCCTGCATCGAGCAGGCGGGCTTCGAGGCCGACGACATCATCGCGACCTACGCGACCCAGGCCGTGGCGGCCGGCGGCCGCGTGACGATCGTCTCCGCCGACAAGGACCTGATGCAGCTGGTCTCGCCCGGCATCGTCATGTTCGACACGCTGAAGAACAAGCCGATCGGTCCCGACGAGGTCTTCGAGAAGTTCGGCGTCGGCCCCGACCGCGTCATCGACGTGCAGGCCCTGGCCGGCGACTCGGTCGACAACGTCCCCGGGGCGCCGGGCATCGGCATCAAGACCGCCGCCCAGCTGATCCAGGAATACGGCGACCTCGACACGCTCCTCGCCCGCGCCGGCGATATCAGGCAACCCAAGCGCCGCGAGACCCTCATCGGCCACGCCGACCAGATCCGCATCTCCCGCGACCTCGTCACGCTCCGGCACGACGTCCCGCTGGAAGACGCCCTCGAAGCCCTGGAGGTCCGCGACCCCGACGCCGACGCGCTGCTCGGCTTCCTGGGCGTCATGGAGTTCCGCGCCCTCTCCGGCCGCGTCGCCGCCACCCTCGGCGCCGAGGCCCCGGTGATCGCCCCCAAGGCCGTCGCCGAGCAGGGCCCCGCGACGCTCGCCGCCCGCGAGCCGGTGGCGCTGCCGCCGATCGACCCCGCCCGCACCGTGGTCCTCCGCGACGCCACGGCGCTCGCCGCCTGGACCGAGCGCATCCGCGAGCGCGGCGTCGTGGCGCTCGCGATCGAGACCGACGTCGCGGACGAGATGCGCGGCGAGCCCATCGGCATCGGCATGGCCACGGGCCCCGGCGAGCTCGCCTACCTGCCGCTCGGCCACGTCACCGGCTCCGGCGGCCTCTTCGGCGAGCGCGCCGAGGGTCAGCCGACCGTCGAGGAGGCGATGGCCCTCCTCCGCCCGGTCCTCGAAGACCCGGCGGTCATGAAGATCGGCCAGAACGTCAAGGGTGCCGTCAAGCTCGCCGAGCGCCACGGCATCGCGATGGCGCCGGTCGACGACCCGATGCTGATGTCCTTCGCGCTGCACTCGGGGCTGCACCAGCACGGGCTCGACTATCTCGCCGACAGCTACCTCAACCACGCTCCCGGCACGATCAAGGCGCTGACCGGCAGCGGCAAGGCGGCGCTCGCCTTCGCCCAGGTCGGTGTCGAGGAGGCCGGCCGCTGCGTCGCCGAGCACGCCGAGGTCGCCTGGCGGCTGCACTGGACGCTGAAGCCGCGCCTCCCCTTCGCCCGCGTGACGCGCGTCTACGAGACGATGGAGCGTCCGCTGGTCCCGGTGCTGGCCGAGATGGAGCGCCACGGCGTCCGCGTCGACCGCCAGGCGCTGTCGCGGCTCTCCGGCGACTTCGCCCAGCGGATGGCCGGGCTGGAGGAGGAGGCCTATCGCCTCGCCGGCGGCCGCTTCAACATCGGCTCGCCGAAGCAGCTCGGCGAGATCCTCTTCGACCAGATGGGCCTCGGCGGCGGCCGCAAGGGCAAGACCGGCGCCTACTCGACCGGCGCCGACGTGCTCGAGGAGCTCGCCGCCCAGGGCCACGAGCTGCCGGCGCGCGTCCTCGACTGGCGCATGCTCTCGAAGCTGAAGTCGACCTACACCGACACGCTGCAGGACGCGATCAACCCGGAGACGGGGCGCGTCCACACCTCCTACATGATCGCCGGCGCCGCCACCGGCCGGCTGGCCTCGCAGGACCCGAACCTGCAGAACATCCCGGTCCGCACCGAGGAGGGCCGCCGCATCCGCGAGGCCTTCGTCGCCGAGGCGGGCAACGTCATCCTCAGCCTCGACTACAGCCAGATCGAGCTGCGCCTCCTCGCCCACATCGCCGACATCCCGGCGCTGAAGGCCGCCTTCCGGGACGGCCTCGACATCCACGCGATGACCGCCTCCGAGATGTTCGGCGTCCCGATCGAGGGGATGCCCAGCCACATCCGCCGCCAGGCCAAGGCGATCAACTTCGGGGTCATCTACGGCATCTCCGCCTTCGGCCTCTCGAACAACCTGCGCATCCCGCGCGAGGACGCGAAACGCTTCATCGACACCTACTTCGAGCGCTTCCCCGGCATCCGCGAATACATGAACCGGACGATCGCCTTCGGGAAGGAACACGGGCACGTCGAGACGCTGTTCGGCCGCCGCATCCACACTCCCGAGATCAACGCCCGCGGCCCGCACGCCGCCCCCGCCCAGCGCCAGGCGATCAACGCCCCGATCCAGGGCTCGGCCGCCGACATCATCCGCCGCGCGATGATCCGCGTCCCCGACGCCATCCGCGGCCTGCCCGCCCGCATGCTGCTGCAGGTCCACGACGAGCTCCTCTTCGAGGTTGCCGAGGACGCCGCCGACGAGACCGCCGCCCGCGTCCGCGCGGTGATGGCCGAGGCCGCCCTCCCGGCCGTGGCGCTGTCGGTGCCGCTCGTCGTCGACGCCGGGTCCGGCGCGACCTGGGCGGCGGCGCACTGACGACGGTCCGGTCGCGCCGGGGCGCGGCTGAAGCCCGCGCTCGTCGACCCCCTCTCGGGGCCGGCCCCCACCCCGGTCGTGTCCTCCGGCGTGGTGTAGCTCCGCGGCACGGCCGACGCACGGACAAGCCGACGCGGCCCGCGCGCCTCATTCATCCCCGCGGGTTTCAAACCGTTCTTCTTCAACCTATCGGGCAGGGCCTGGGGGGCGAGGGGGAGGCGGCGAGCGCCCCCCTCGGGCCGCCCCGAGACCCCGCCGGGGAACGAAGAGCAAGGGAGACGCCCACGGGCCTGAAGGCCGAGCCGCGCATGCGGCGACCGGCGCCAAAGCGCCGCGGGCCCTCTCCGATCCCTCGGGATTTTCCCCGATGCCCCAGGGACACGAACTCCCCCCCGGGCAATCGCGAAGTCCGGGTGAACGTCCGGGGATGATATTGAATGAATACAATGATTTAAGCCAGTTGTCCGAGCTCGGACAGGCCCCGGACAGCCCACCCGGGGGCAAACCCGGGTCGTCCGCAAGATCGGAGGTTCCCCCCACGTCCGGAGCCGCTATATACGGGGCCTCAATCAGGCGAGGGGGAGACCATGGAGCTGCACGGCAACCTGATCGACGGCGCATGGGTCGAAGGCGAGGCGGCGCCGAATGTCAATCCGGCGAACACGCAGGAAGTGGTCGGCCGGTACGCCCGCGGCACCGCCGGCGACGCGGAGCGCGCGATCGCCGCCGCCAAGGCCGCCTTCCCCGCCTGGAGCCGCTCGGGCCCGCTGCAGCGCCACGACATCCTGAAGAAGACCGCCGACGAGATCGTCGCCCGCAAGGACGAGCTCGGGAAGCTTCTCTCCCGCGAGGAGGGCAAGACGCTCGCCGAGGGCGTCGGCGAGACGATCCGGGCGGCGCAGATCTTCGACTTCTTCGCCGGCGAGTGCCTGCGGCTCTCGGGCGAGATCCTCCCCTCGGTGCGGCCCGGCGTCGGCGTCGAGATCACCCGCGAGCCGGTCGGCCCGGTCGGGATCATCACCCCCTGGAACTTCCCCATCGCGATCCCGGCCTGGAAGATCGCGCCCGCCCTCGCCTGGGGCAACACCGTCGTCATCAAGCCCGCCGACCTCGTCCCCGGCTGCACCTGGGCGATCGTCGACATCCTGCACCGCAACGGCCTGCCCAGGGGCGTCCTGAACCTCGTGATGGGCCGCGGCTCGACCGTCGGCCAGGCGATCCTCGATTCCAGGGATATCCGCGCGATCAGCTTCACCGGCTCGGTCGGCACCGGCCGCCGCGTCGCCGAGGCCTCGATCAAGGTCATGCGCAAGTTCCAGCTCGAGATGGGCGGCAAGAACCCGATGGTCGTCCTCGACGACGCCGACCTCGAGGTGGCGGTCGAGGCCTGCCTGAACGGCGCCTTCTACTCCACCGGCCAGCGCTGCACCGCCAGCTCGCGGCTGATCGTGACGGACGGCATCCACGACCGCTTCGTGAAGCGGCTGACCGAGCGGATGACGGCGCTGAAGGTCGGCGACCCGCTCGACCCTTCGGTCAACATCGGCCCGGTGGTCGATCAGGGCCAGCTCGACCAGGACGAGAGCTACATCCGGATCGGCAAGGACGAGGGGGCCGAGCTCGTCGGCGGGGAGCGGGTCAAGGGCGCCAAGGACGGCTTCTTCCTGGCCCCGGCGCTCTTCGTCGGGGCGACCAACGCGATGCGGATCAGCCGCGAGGAGATCTTCGGACCCGTCGCCGGCGTCATCCGCGTCAAGGACTACGACGAGGCGCTCGCGGTCGCCAACGACACCGAGTTCGGGCTGTCGGCCGGCATCTGCACGACGTCGCTGAAGTACGCGACCCACTTCAAGCGCAACGCCGAGGCCGGCATGGTGATGGTGAACCTGCCGACCGCCGGCGTCGACTTCCACGTGCCCTTCGGCGGCGCCAAGGGCTCGAGCTTCGGCCCGCGCGAGCAGGGCCGCTACGCGCAGGAGTTCTATACCACGGTGAAGACCGCCTACACGGCCGCCTGACCGGCGGCGGTCCCCACTGCCCGGGTCAGGCCGCGCGCACCAGCTTGGCCAGCGCGCCGTCGATGCGGCGGTCGTAGTCGTCGGCGAGCGCCAGCAGCGCCCCGGCGCCGTCGCCCGTGAACGACGGTCCGTGCATCAGGGCGAGCGTCCGGGGAGCCAGCGCCGCCAGGCTGCGCAGCGTCGCGCCCATGCCCGGGTTCAAGCTCGAGTAGCGGAACAGGTCCTCGCCGGCTACGGCCGGGCCGACGATGTCGCCGGTGGTCAGCGCCGGGCCGTCGCCGAGCTGGGTGAAGAGGTCGCCGCAGAGCAGCGTCCCGGTCGTCTCCTCGAGGAGGACGCCGGCGTCCCAGCCGTGCGGCGTGTGCGGCGTGTCGATGAAGCGCACGCGCTTGCCCCCCAGGTCGAGCACCTCGCCGTCGGCGAGGATGCGCGGCGGCCGGTCGGCGAAGTCGTTCAGCGACACCATGACGCCGGTGGCGCCGTGGGCGGCGGTCGCCTCGGGCGCGGCCGCCAGCCACTCGTTCATCGCGCCGCACTCGTCGGCCTCGAAGTGGCCGTAGGCGACCCAGCGCAGCCGATCGGGGGGAACGATCCGGGCGAGAGCATCGCGATTGCTCGCAAACATCTTGCGCAATCCCGTGTGGAACATGAGCGGCTCGTCGGCGAGGACGAGGAACTGGTTGAAGGTGAAGCCGGCCGGCGGCGCGATCCCGGGCACGAAGGTGGAAAGCCGGTAGATGCCATCGGCGACCTCGCTGACTCTGGTTTCCATGAGCGTCTTCCTGTGAGGTGGTGGACAGGGCGGCGATTTCGCCGTACATTGATGTGTATCAGAATCGCGAGTTGCGGTCAACAATGGTTGCACATGATCGTGCATCGGAAATACGATGGCTCGAAAGTATACGCTGAAGCGGCGGGCCGAGGGCCAAGCCGAGACCCGCGCGCGGATCGTCGAGGCGGCAGTGGTGCTGCACGGCTCGGTCGGCCCGGCGCAGACCACGGTCAGCATGGTCGCCGAGAAGGCGGGGGTGCAGCGGCATACGCTCTACGCGCACTTCCCGGACGAGCGGAGCCTGCTCATGGCCTGCTCAGGACACCACCTGGAAGTCTCGCCGCCGCCCGACCCGGCGCCCTGGTCGGCGGTCGCCGACCCGCGCGAGCGGCTGCGCGTCGGGCTCGGCGAGATCTACGGCTGGTTCGAGCGGAACGCCGGGCTGATCGCCTGCGTGCTGGCCGACGCCGAGCATCACGCCCTGGTGCGCGAGGTCTCGCATCTGCGTTTCGGGCCGCACTTCGAGGGCTGGGGGGCGGCGCTGTCGGAGGGCGCCGACGGCGCTATGCTGCGGCTGGCGCTGAGCTTCCACAGCTGGCGGACGCTGACCCGCGATGCCGGGCTCGATTCGGCCACGGCGGCGGTGGCGATGGCGGCGACCGTCGCCGGCGCGGGTCCGGTGCCGCTCGGGGCTGCGGCCGCGGAGTAGCGGTCAGCCAAGCCGGGTGCCGGCAGGGACCGGCCGTCCGCGCAGGAAGGCCGCGGCATCGGCGGCCGCCCGGCCGGCCCGCTGCAGCGCGAGCAGGCGGACGGCGCCGGTGCCGCAGGCGACCGCAAGGTGGTCGTCGAGCACCAGCCCCGGCGGCCCCTCGCCGGCCGCGGGCTCGCTGAGCAGCAGCTTGACCCGCTCGCCGCCGATCTCGGTCCAGGCGCCGGGGAAGGGCGCGAGGCCGCGGATCCGGCGGTCGACCTCCGCCGCCGGCCGGGTCCAGTCGACCCGCGCCTCGGCCTTGTCGATCTTGGTGGCGTAGGTGACGCCCTCGGCCGGCTGCGGCGTGGGCACCAGCCCGTCGAGGCCGGCGAGCGCCGCGACGATCAGTCGGGCGCCGAGCGCCGCCAGCCGCGGCTCGAGCGTGCCGGCGGTGTCCCGCGGGCCGATCGCCTCCGGTTCGGCCAGCAGCACCGGGCCGGTGTCGAGCCCCTTCTCCATTGCCATGATCGAGATGCCGGTCTCCGTGTCCTCGGCCATGATCGCCCGCTGGATCGGCGCCGCCCCGCGCCAGCGCGGCAGCAGCGAGGCATGGACGTTCAGGCAGCCGCGCGCCGGCGCCGCCAGCACCGCCGGCGGCAGGATCAGCCCGTAGGCCGCGACGACCGCCACGTCGGCCCCGAGCGCCGCCAGCCCGGCCGCCTCCGCCGGATCGCGCAGGCTCGCCGGCGTCGCCACCGGAAGCCCGAGCGCGATCGCCGTCGCCGCCACGGCGCTCGGCCGCGGCTGCTGCCCCCGCCCCGCCGGCCGCGGCGGCTGCGTCAGGACGCGAAGGATGTCGTGCCCCGCGGCGTGCAGCGCCTCGAGCGACGGCACGGCGAAGGCGGGCGTTCCCATGAAGATCAGGCGCACGGATGCCTCCGCAGGGCGCTCAGACGCGGGCCTTCTCGCGCTTGAGCTTCTTCATGCGGGCGGTGATCATCGCGCGCTTGACGGCGCCCAGGTGGTCGATGAACAGCCGGCCGTTCAGGTGGTCGAGCTCGTGCTGGGCGCAGATCGCCCAGCGGTCGCCGAACTCGGCCTCCTGCGACGCGCCGTCGAGGCCGGTCCAGCGCAGCCGGACGCGGGCGGCGCGGGTCACGTCCTCGTAGACCTCGGGAATCGACAGGCAGCCCTCCTCGCTGGTCTCGGTCTCGTCCGAGCGCCAGACGATCTCCGGGTTCACCAGCACCACCGGTGCCGGCGGGTCGTCCTTGGCGCCGGCGTCCATCACGAAGACCCGCTTCATCACCCCGAGCTGCGTCGCCGCCAGCCCGATGCCGGGCGCCTCGTACATGGTCGCGAGCATGTCCTCGGCGAGCGCGCGCACCTCGTCATCGATCGCCGCGACGGGCGCCGCCGGCTTGCGCAGCCGCGGGTCGGGATGGATCAGGATCGGTCGGATCGCCATCGGGGCGAGATAGGCGATGGCGGTGGGCTTGGCAAGACGGCCACCCCGCCGGACGGCGCCCGCCGAGGCGGCGGATCGGACCGGGCGCCCGCGCTGCGGGGGGGTATCGGTCAAAAGACAATATATTGAAATGCAAGGGATAATTTCGACAGCGTTAATCGTGCGGCAACGGTTGGAGCCTGCCGGCGGGGCCTGTCCCGGGACGTGGTGCAGCCTGTCGCAACGGTCATGCTCGTCCTTCCCGGCCATGGAGAGCCCGGCCGGCGCGGCGGCGTTTTGAACGCCGGTCGCCGCATGCGCGGCTCCGCCTTCAGGCCCGGGGGAGT
>JAXMDF010000005.1:0-229437 GCA_046348975.1 Amaricoccus sp.
CGGGATCGTCATCGGCATCGCCGCCGTCGTGACCGTGGTGGCGCTCGGCTCCGGCGCGCAGCAGCGCGTGCTGGCCGACATTGCCGGCCTCGGGACCAACACGCTCGAGATCTTCCCCGGCAAGGACATGGGCGACGTGCGTTCGGGCCGCATCCGCACGCTCGTCGCCGGCGACGCCGGGGCGCTGGCGCTGCAGACCTACGCCGCGGCGGTGACGCCGACGGTGCAGTCGAGCGGCACGCTGCGCCACGCCGGCACCGCCGCCTCGGCGACCGTGACCGGCGTCGGCGACCGTTACTTCGACGCGCGCGGGATCACCCTCGCCTCGGGGCGGCTGCTGAGCCCCGACGACGTCGCGGCGCGGGCGCAGGTGGCGGTCATCGATACCCGCGCCGCCGACGCCGTCTTCGGCGCCGGGACCGACCCCCTCGGCGCCACGCTGCTGGTCGGGCGCGTGCCGGTCCGGGTGGTCGGCGTCGTCAACCCGCGGCAGGGGTTCGGCGGCAACGACAGCCTGAACGCCTACCTGCCGCACACCACGGTCCAGACCCGAATCACCGGCTCGACGGTGCTGCGCAGCGTCACGCTGCAGATCGCCGACGACGCCGACCCCGATGCGGCCGAGCAGGCGGTCACGGCGCTCCTCGCCGAGCGGCACGGCAAGCAGGACTTCTTCATCGTCAACACCAGCGAGATCCGCGAGACGATCGCCTCGACCACCCAGACGATGCGGCTGCTGATCGGGGCGATCGCGGTCATCTCGCTCGTCGTCGGCGGCATCGGCGTCATGAACATCATGCTCGTCTCGGTCAGCGAGCGGGTCGGCGAGATCGGGGTCCGGATGGCGGTCGGGGCGCGGCGGTCGGACATCCTGCGGCAGTTCCTGGTCGAGGCGGTCATCGTCTGCGCCATCGGCGGGGCGCTCGGGGTGCTGACGGCGCTGGCGATCGGGGCCGGCATCGGCGCCTCGGGCAGCAGCTTCACGCTGATCTACTCGCGTACCTCGATGGTGGCGGCGGTCGCGACCTCGATGGCGATCGGCATCGTCTTCGGCTACCTGCCGGCCCGGCGGGCGGCGGCGCTGAACCCGGTGGCGGCGCTCGCGGCTTGACCGGCGCGGGGGTTTGTCCCTAACGAGTCGGGACCTTGCCCCTCCCCGGGAGCCCGCGATGAGCAACACCCTCCCCGGCCCCGACGGCCGCCCGCGCTGCCGCTGGTGCCTCGCGACCGAGGAATACCTGAACTACCACGACCGCGAGTGGGGGTTCCCTGTCACCGACGACGTGCGGCTGTTCGAGAAGCTGGCGCTCGAGAGCTTCCAGTCGGGGCTGAGCTGGCGGACGATCCTCGCCAAGCGCGAGAATTTCCGGAAGGCCTTCGCCGGCTTCGACTTCCGCAAGGTGGCGCGATTCGGGGACGGCGACGTGGCGCGGCTCCTCGCGGACGCCGGCATCGTGCGGCATCGCGGCAAGATCGAGGCGGTGATCAACAACGCCGCCCGCGCGGTCGAGATGGCCGACTCCGAGGGTTCGCTGGCGGCGTTCCTCTGGCGCTACGAGGCCGGCGACACCCTGCCGCAGGGCCGCTCGACGTCGCCCGAGTCCGAAGCGCTGTCGAAGGAGCTCCGCAAGCGCGGCTGGCGGTTCGTCGGGCCGACGACGGTCTATGCCTTCATGCAGGCGATGGGTCTCGTCAACGACCACGCCGAGGGCTGCGCCCTGCGGCCCGAGGTCGACCGGGCGCGGGCGGCGCTGGCGCGGCCGGCGTGAACCCGGATCGGACAGGGACTGTCCCGCTCGAAGCCGTGAGGCGACCACTTTCCGGCACGACAGCGCAACATTCGCGCGGCGCGGAGGCCGCTGCTTGCAGCGGGAAAACCCGGCTCCTATATAGCCGTCAACCCCGGGACGCCCACGGCCCTGTGAGGCGGTCCGGACCAGGGATAACCGGACGGGGGCCGCATTCGGACCCGCCCAGAAAATCGCCGCTCGAAAGGACCAGTGCATGTCAAAAGTCATCGGGATCGACCTCGGCACCACCAACTCCTGCGTCGCCATCATGGACGGGTCGCAGGCCCGGGTGATCGAGAATTCCGAAGGGGCGCGGACCACGCCCTCGATCGTCGCCTTCACCGACGACGAGCGCCTCGTCGGCCAGGCCGCGAAGCGCCAGGCGGTCACCAATTCCGAGAATACCCTCTTCGCCATCAAGCGGCTGATCGGCCGCCGGACCGACGACCCGATGGTCGCCAAGGACAAGGAGATGGTGCCCTACAAGATCGTCCCCGGGCCGAACGGCGACGCCTGGGTCGAGGTCAAGGGCGAGAAGTATTCGCCTTCCCAGATTTCCGCCTTCATCCTGCAGAAGATGAAGGAAACGGCCGAGAGCTACCTCGGCGAGAAGGTGACGCAGGCCGTCATCACCGTGCCCGCCTACTTCAACGACGCCCAGCGCCAGGCAACCAAGGACGCCGGCAAGATCGCGGGCCTCGAGGTGCTGCGCATCATCAACGAGCCGACGGCGGCGGCGCTCGCCTATGGGCTCGACAAGCAGGGCACCAAGACGATCGCGGTCTACGACCTCGGCGGCGGCACCTTCGACATCTCGATCCTCGAGATCGACGACGGGCTCTTCGAGGTGAAGTCGACCAACGGCGACACCTTCCTCGGCGGCGAAGACTTCGACATGCGGATCGTCCAGTACCTCGCGGACGAGTTCAAGAAGGAGCACGGCGTCGACCTCACCAAGGACAAGATGGCGCTGCAGCGGCTGAAGGAGGCCGCGGAGAAGGCGAAGATCGAGCTGTCGTCCTCGAGCCAGACCGAGATCAACCAGCCGTTCATCTCGATGGACCCGAAGACGCACCAGCCGCTGCACCTGGTGCTGAAGCTGACGCGGGCCAAGCTGGAATCGCTCGTCGCCGATCTGATCGCGCGGACGATGAAGCCGTGCCAGAACGCGATCAAGGACGCCGGCGTCTCCAAGGGCGACATCGACGAGGTCGTGCTCGTCGGCGGCATGACCCGCATGCCCAAGGTCATCGAGGAAGTCACCAAGTTCTTCGGCAAGGACCCGCACAAGGGCGTCAACCCCGACGAAGTCGTCGCGGTCGGCGCGGCGATCCAGGCCGGCGTGCTGCAGGGCGACGTCAAGGACGTGGTGCTGCTCGACGTGACGCCGCTGTCGCTCGGCATCGAGACGCTGGGCGGGGTCTTCACCCGGCTGATCGACCGCAACACCACGATCCCGACCAAGAAGAGCCAGATCTTCTCGACCGCCGAGGACAACCAGAACGCGGTGACGATCCGGGTCTTCCAGGGCGAGCGCGAGATGGCGGCCGACAACAAGCTGCTCGGCCAGTTCAACCTCGAGCAGATCCCGCCGGCCCCGCGCGGAATCCCGCAGATCGAGGTGACCTTCGACATCGACGCCAACGGCATCGTCAGCGTGTCCGCCAAGGACAAGGGGACGAACAAGGAGCAGAAGATCACCATCCAGGCGTCGGGCGGCCTGTCGGACGCCGACATCGAGAAGATGATCAAGGAGGCCGAGGAGAACGCCGAGGCCGACAAGGCGCGGCGCGAGCTGGTCGAGGCGAAGAACCAGGCCGAGAGCCTGATCCACGGCACCGAGAAGTCGGTGGCCGAGCACGGCAAGCTCGTCGACCCGACCACGGTCGAGGCGATCGAGCTGTCGATCAAGACGCTGAAGGAGGCGATGGAGGGCGAGGATCCGGAGCGGATCCGGGCGCGCGCCCAGGACCTGACCGAGGCGGCGATGAAGCTCGGCGAGGCGATCTACAAGGCGCAGGCCGCCGAGACCGCCGGCCAGGGCGAGCCGGGGACGACCGGGCAGGCGCCGGACGACGACGTGGTCGATGCCGACTTCGAGGACCTCGGCGAGGACAAGAAGAAGAACTGAACCGCTGATGCTGCGGTGCATGGCCCTCCCGGAAACCGGGGGGGCCTTGTGCCGTCTGAAGGGATAGTTGCCGGATGGCGAAGCGCGACTACTACGACGTCCTGGGGGTCGAGAAGGGTGCCTCGGAGGCCGACATCAAGAAGGCCTTCCGCAAGATGGCGATGGAGCACCATCCCGACCGCAACCGGCACGACCCCAGGAGCGAGGCGCGGTTCAAGGAGGTCAACGAGGCCTACGACGTCCTGAAGGACCCGCAGCGCAAGGCCGCCTACGACCGCTACGGCCACGCTGCCTTCGAGAACGGCGGCGGGGGGGGCTTCCGGCCGGGTGCGGGCGGTGCGGATTTCGCCTCGGCCTTCTCGGACGTCTTCGACGACCTCTTCGGCGACTTCATGGGCGGCGGCCGCCGCGGCGGCGGCCAGCGGGCGGCGCGCGGGTCGGACCTGCGCTACAACCTGCGGCTCAAGCTCGAGGAGGCCTTCCACGGCAAGGAGGCGCGGATCACCGTGCCGTCGAGCGCGACCTGCGAGGTGTGCCACGGGACGGGCGCCCAGGGCGGCGCGGAGCCCGCGACCTGCCCGACCTGCTCGGGGCACGGTAAGGTGCGGGCGCAGCAGGGCTTCTTCACCGTCGAGCGCACGTGCCCTACCTGCGGCGGGCGCGGTCAGATCATCAAGAACCCCTGCCCCGCCTGCGCCGGCGCCGGCCGCGTCCACAAGGACCGGACGCTCAACGTCAACATCCCGGCCGGCGTCGAGACCGGCACGCGGATCCGGCTGGCCGGCGAGGGCGAGGCGGGGCTGCGCGGCGGGCCGGCGGGCGATCTCTACATCTTCATCGAGGTGGAGCCGCACCCGATCTTCGAGCGCGACAACCAGAACCTCTACTGCCGGATGCCGGTCAGCATGACGACGGCGGCGCTCGGCGGCGACATCGACGTGCCGACGCTGGACGGCGGCAAGATGCGCATGAAGGTGCCGGCGGGGGTCCAGTCGGGCAAGCAGCTCAGGCTGCGCGGCAAGGGCATGCCGGCGCTGCGCGGCGCCGGGGCGGGCGACCTCTACATCGAGCTCCACGTCGAGACGCCGGTGAACCTCAGCCACCGCCAGCGCGAGCTGCTCAAGGAGTTCGACGAGGCCGGGCGCGACAACAGCCCCGAGACCCAGGACTTCTTCTCCAAGGTGAAGGGGTTCTGGGACGGGATGCGGGGCTGATAGCTCGCTTCCCGAGCCCCGGACAATCGTTGAGATTTGGTTAATGTCCGGGGACGTTATCAAGTGTTTTCAGGTATTTGCCGATTTTTCCGGGCTCGGACAACCCCCGGGCACACCTAGGCGGAGGGCGGTTCCGCCCGGGCCGCGTCGGCCAGCTCCGACAGCAGCTCGTGGACGCGCTCGGGACCGGTGATCGCCCGGCGGACTAGATTGTCGAAGAGGCGCGAGAGCGCCGCGACCTGCTCGGTGGAGGTCACGACCAGGTAGGCCTCGCCCAGGTAGACCGCCGCCCGGATGCGGCCGAAGACGGTGAAGGGCGCCGAGAAGGTCGTCCGGCCGTCGTAGAGGTGCAGGCGCAGGGTCGGGTAGCTCTCGGCGCAGATCGCGGCCATGTGCGCGAGCTGGCGGCGGCGCAGCCGGGGGGCGACCCCGAGCCAGAGGCCGCTGCCCTGCGACAGGTCGCGCAGGGTCTGGACGGGCATCGCGATCTCGACGTCCATGTCGCCCAGGCGAAAGCCGCCGAGCACCTTTTCTGGCTGTCCGGCCAGCGCAGGGCTGTCGGGCGCCGGTTCCTCCTCGGCGAGGCCGAGCATGTCGGGGATGTTGGACGGGACGTAGCGGAGCTTCATCCCGGCGGCCTCGCGGCGCCACTCCTCGATCGGCGAACCGCCGCCGGGCGCCTCGGCCGACTCGATCTGCACCGAGGGCGTGACTTCCTGGCGGCCCTGCGGCGCGTTCGAGAGGCTCAGCAGCCAGTCAGCGGTCACGCCGCGGGCCTCGGCGATCCGCCGCAGCGTCTCGGCGCGCGGCATGCGGTCGATGGCCGGATCGAGGAACTGGCTCAGCGCCGAGCGGTCGATGCCGGTGTCGCGCAGGAACGCGGCGATGCCGCCCCGTTCGTCGCCGAGCAGCGTCTGCAGCCGCGCGCGGAAGGCGGCGGCGACCTCACGCTTGTCCATGATCCGCACGGCTCCTTGCGGAAAAGCGTTAATTGTAGCGATATCGCATCAGTTCTGGGTTCCCACAAGAAAATTCACGTAATTGCCGGCCACCCGCGGCTGCCGTAGAATTGCATAGGACGTTCAGGTGCAACGGAAAATGGTCAACGACCGGCGGTCGGCGGCCCGGACGGGGCCGCGGATCGAGTGGCCTACGCTTGCGCTGCTCGCGGCGACCTATCTCGCCTGGGCCGGCGTCACCGGGTTCGCGGCGGCGCTCGGGCCGTGGCTGGCGGTCCCGGCGCTGGCGGTGGTCCTGGCGCAGCATTCCTCGCTGCAGCACGAGGCGCTGCATGGGCACCCGACACGGCGGGACTGGCTCAACGAGGCGCTCGTTTATGCGTCGATCGGGCTGCTGATCCCCTACCGGCGGTTCCGCGACCTGCACCTGGCGCACCATTACGACCCGCTGCTGACCGACCCGCACGACGATCCTGAATCGAACTACCTGGATCCGGCGGTCTGGGTGCGGCTGCGCCGGCCGGTCCGGGCGGTGCTCGCGGCCAACAACACGCTGGCCGGGCGGATGCTGATCGGGCCGTTCCTCGGCATGGCGGTGCTCTGGCGCGACGACTTCCTGGCCTGGCGCGCAGGCGACCGCTCGGTCGCGAGCGCCTGGATGCACCACCTGCTCGGGATCATTCCGGTGGTGGCCTGGCTGGCGCTGGTCGGGACGATGCCCTGGTGGCAGTATCTGCTCGGCTGCTGGCTGGCGCTGTCGATCTTGCGCATCCGGACCTTCCTCGAGCACCAGGCGCACGCGCGGGCGGCGGCGCGCAGCGTGATCATCGAGGATCGCGGACCCTTGTCCGTGCTGTTCCTCAACAACAACTACCACGCCGTGCACCACGCCAACCCGAAGCTGCCCTGGTACGAGCTGCCGGCCGAGTTCGCCCGGCGGCGAGACTGGTGGCTGACCCGGAACGGCGGCTACGCCTATCGGTCGTACGGCGAGATCTTCGTCCGCCACCTGTTCCGGCGCAAGGATCCGGTGGCGCATCCGATCTGGACCCCGCCCGAGACCGGACGGGGGTTGCATCCGGTGTCGGGGCGGCCGCTGCGGCGATGACGGGCGTCGCCGCGCTGCCGATGTACGACTGGCCGGAGGTGGCCGGGGCCACCGACCGGCTCTGGGCCGCGATCCGCGACGCGCTGCGCGCGGCCGGGGTGGCGGCGCCGGACGCGCTCGACCGGGCGGTCGGGCTGATGGCGGGCTGGACGCATCCGGAGCTGGTACTGGGACAGGCCTGCGGGCTGCCGTTCGTGCGCGCCCTTGCCGGGCGAGTGACGTTGCTCGGGGCGATCGACTACGGGCTGCCGGGCTGCCCGCCCGGCTGGTATCGCAGCGCGGTGGTGGTCCGGCGGGACGATCCCCGGGACACGCTCGAGGCGTTCCGCGAGGCGCGGCTGGCCGTCAACGGCTTCGACTCGCAGTCGGGGTGGGGATCAATCCTGCATCACGCGGCGCCGCTCGGCGGCGGCTTCTTCGGCGAGGTCGTGGTGAGCGGCGCTCACCGCGCCTCGGTGGCGATGGTCGCCGACGGTGCGGCGGATATCGCGGCGATCGACTGGGTGAGCTGGCGGCTGGCGCGGCGGTTCCTGCCGGAAGCGGGACGGCTGCGCGTGCTGCTGGCGACCGAGCCGACGCCCGGCCAGGCGCTGATCGCGGCGGCCGGCATCGACGCCGCGCGGCACGCCGCGGCGGTCGCGGCCGGGATCGGCGGGCTGGATGCGGCGGCCAAGGCGGAGCTGGGCCTGGTGGGCTTCGCTCCGCTCGTGGCTGGCGACTACCGGGTGATCGGGGAGCGGTTGACGCGGGCGGAAGCTCTGGCGGAGCGCCTTTGCGCTCCGGAGTCGTTCTCCCCACGCGCTGAAGCGCGCGGGGCCCCTGCGCGCCTTTGCGCGCGCCAACCCACCCCCCCTTCCCCCCCGCCCAAGCTTGGGCGGGGGGGAACCTGCCCGATAGGGGGAAGGGAAGCAGAGAAGAAGATGGGCCGAGGTCATTCGCGGCGGCGGCGCAGGTAGACGTAGAGGGCGCCGGTGCCGCCGTGCCGCTGGTGGGCGGCGGCGACCTGCAGGATGAGGGCGGCGAGCGGCGGGGTCGCGAGCCAGTGCGGCACGCTGTGGCGCAGGATGCCGTGGCGGCGGGGGGCCAGCGCGGCCTCGTCGGGGCGGCCCTTGCCGGTGATCACCAGCACGAGCCGGAGGTCGCGGGCGTGGGCGTCGCGGACGAAACCGGCCAGTGCTGCGTGCGCCCGCTCGGAGGTCATGCCGTGCAGGTCGATGCGCGCCTCGGGGTCGAGGCGGCCGCGACGCAGCTTGTCGAAGCGACGACGGTCCATGTGCGGATGCGCCCGGTCGAGGGCCGGCGCGGCGGGCGGCGGCTGCTTCGGCTGCAGGGGACGCGCCGGCGCCGGCTCCGGGCGGGGCGCCGGCGGAAGCGCGAGGACCGCCTGCTCGACGGGCGGCGGAAGGTCCGGCGTGGAGATCCCGTGCAGCGGCCGCGCGCTGGCAGTCACCTCGTGCCAGAGCCGGCCTTCCTCCGGGGTCAGGCTCCGGCGCCCGCGGCCTGCCATGGCATGGAGGCGGGGCTTAGCCGCCGGTTCCGGTCAGGAGCCAGTTCGGATTGTCGGAGGTCATGGTCCGGGTGAAGGTCCAGACGTCCTTCTGCTGCTTGAGCTCGTTCGGGGCGCCCTCGACGATGCGGCCCTCGGGGTCGCGGACGACCGAGGTCAACTCGCCGACGAAGCGCATGGCGATGTCGGCCTCGCTGGTCGCGGCGTCGAAGCGGGCCTCGACGAGCTTGACCTCGCGCACGCCGCCGAAGCTCGCCTCGACGGTATAGCCCTTGGCGCGGCGCTCCTCGATCGCCTTGGCGAAGGGCTCGTAGACCTCGGGCGACAGGTACTGGCGCAGGGTGTCGAGGTCGCCGTTCTCGTAGGCCATCAGGATCATCTCGTAGGCGGCACGCGCCCCGTGGGTGAAGTCGGCGACGGTGAAGTCGTGGTCGATGCGCTTCATCGCCGCCAGCGCCGCGCCGGTGGCGCTCTCGGGATCGGCGAAGTCTGCGACGTCGGGGTCGGTCGAGCCGCCCTCGATCACGTCGAAGGCGCGGTCGCGCGCGCGGGGCGGCAGCGGCACCGGCGTCTCCTGCGGCTTCTCGAAGCCCTCGCGGGTCCCGAGCACGTTGCGCAGCCGCAGGATCAGGAACAGGGCGATGCCGGCGAGGATTATGATCTGGATCATCTGCGAGCCCATCGTCCAACCTTCCAACTTTTCCGACCCAGGCGATGGCGGCCCATGGTTGTCGTTCCTATGTAAGGTCTCGGGGGGCCGAAGTCCATCGGACCACCCCGAATTGAAGGGATTCGGGCATGGCCAGGGGGCTGTTGCTGATCTTTCTCGCGGTGCCGCTGATCGAGGTGGCGCTGTTCGTCGCGGTGGGCGGTTTGATCGGCGTGCTGCCGACGGTTCTGCTCTGCGTTCTGTCGGCGGTGGTTGGAACGGCGGTGATGCGGGCGCAGGGGCTGTCGAGCCTCGACCGGCTGCGTGCGAGCCTCGAGGCGGGCGGCGACCCGCGGGGGCCGATCGCGCACGGGGCGCTGGTCCTGGTCGCGGGCATGCTGCTGATCATCCCGGGCTTCTTCACCGACGCCTTGGGAATCCTGCTGCTGATCCCGGCGGTGCGCCGGCTGCTGATCCGCTGGGGTGCCTCGCGGGTGACCGTGCAAGCGGCGGGCTACGTGCGGCCGCAGCGGCGGCGCGCTGCCGGTGCCGGCGAGGCGATCGACGCCGAGTACGAGGTCGTCGAGCCGGCGTCCGCCGCCCGGCGCGGCACCTCCGGCTGGACTCGGCCACAGGGCTGACCCGCGGCCGCCGAGCGTTGTGAGCCACCGGAGGCCATGCTAGACCCACGGCCGACCATCCGACAGGAGGAGGCCCCGATGGCCGACGAACCCAACGGCGCCGATGCCGCGCCGCGCATCCAGATCGTCAACCAGTACATCCGCGATCTCTCGTTCGAGAATATCGCGGCGCAGAAGGGCTTGCCGTCGTCGGACGGCAAGCCGGACGTGAGGGTGCAGGTGAACCTCGACGCCCAGTCGCGCGGGCCCGACCGGTTCGAGGTCGGACTGAAGATCAAGGCCGACAGCCGGGTCGGCGAGGCGCAGCTCTTCATCCTCGAGCTCGACTATGCCGGGCTCTTCCTGATGCAGAACATCCCGCCCGAGCAGATGCACCCGCTCTTGATGATCGAATGCCCGCGGCTGATCTTCCCCTACCTGCGTCGGATCGTCGGCGACGTGACCCGCGACGGCGGCTATCCGTCGCTGAACCTCGAGCAGATCGACTTCCTGGCGCTGTACAGGGCGGAGCTGAGCCGGCGCCAGGCCGAGGCGCCGGCTCAGGCCTGAAGCCACAGCGCCTTCTCGCCCAGCGTGGCGACGAAGGCTGCGTGCGCGGCGGCCTCCGCCTCGGTCAGCCGCGGCGCGAGCGGACGCGGGCGCGGCGGTGCGGTCCAGAAGCCCTCAGCCGCGCCGGGGTCGCGCGCGGCCACGATGGTCAGGGTCAGGTCGGGCTGCCGGCCGCCCATCAGGCCGAGGTAGACTTCGGCGAGGAGCTCGGAGTCGAGCAGCGCCCCATGCTTCTCGCGGCTCGAGTTGTCGACGGCGAAGCGGCGGCAAAGGGCGTCGAGGGTATTGCCGGCGCCCGGGAAGCGGCGCTTGGCGAGCTCGAGCGTATCGACGGCGCGCGCCCAGGGAAGGATCGGATGTCCGGCCCAGCCGAGCTCGGCGTTCAGGAACTTGATGTCGAAGGCGGCATTGTGGATCACCAGCCGCGCGTCGCCGATGAAGGCCAGGAATTCGGGTGCAACCGCGGCGAAGACCGGCTTGTCGGCGAGGAAGGCCGTGGTCAGCCCATGCACCGCGGCGGCCTCGGCGGGGACGTCGCGCAGCGGGTTGACATAGGCGTGGTAGGTTCGGCCGGTCGGCATATGGTTGAAGAGCTCGACCGCGCCGAGCTCGACGATGCGGTCGCCGGCCTCGGGGTCGAGCCCGGTGGTCTCGGTGTCGAGGACGATCTCACGCATGCCGCTTCCTGATCCGTTCGAGCAACGATAGGACGGCAGCGCGGGCGGCGTCGAGCCCCCGGCCTGTATCGATGACGAAGTCGGCGCGGGCGACCTTGGCGGCATCGGGCATCTGCCGCGCGAGGATGCGCTCGAGGGCCGCGGCGGTCATGCCCGGGCGGGCCAGCACCCGGGCGCGCTGAACTGCCGACGGTGCCGTCACGGCGAGGACGCCGTCGACGTCCGCGGTGGCGCCGGTCTCGAAGAGCAGCGGGATGTCGAGGAGCACGACGTCGGCGTCGCGGTGGCGGGCGAGGAAGGCGGTGCGGTCTGCGGCAACCAGCGGGTGGATCCGCGCTTCGATCCGCTGGAGCAGCGCGGGATCGGCGAGGACAGCCTCGCGCAGCCGCTCACGGTCGACCGCGTCATCGGCGATTGCCTGCGGCACCAGCGCGGCAAGCGCCGCGGCGCCGCCGCCGCCCGGGGCGTAGAGCCCATGCACGACGGCGTCGGCGTCCCAGACCGGGACGCCGGCGGCAGCGAAGAATCCGGCCGTCGTCGACTTTCCCATGCCGATCGAGCCGGTGAGGCCGAGACGATACGGTCCGGTCACGCCAGCACGGCGGCGAGGAGCTCGGCGTCGACCTCCGGACGGCGGCCGAACCAGGCCTCGAAGCCCGGCACGGCCTGGTGGAGCAGCATGCCGATGCCGTCGATCGCCGGCAGCCCGCGTTGCCGCGCCGCGCGGACGAAGGGGGTGGGCTCGGCGCCATAGACGAGGTCGGTGACCAGGTAGCTTCCGCCGGCGTCGAAGCGGAACGGCAGCTCGGGCTCGCCGGCCATGCCGAGCGAGGTGGTGTTGACCACCATCGTGGCGTCGCCGGCGCCCGCGAGCGCCTCTTCCCAGGCGACAACCCGGACGCGCGGGCCGAAGTGGGCGGCGAGGCTTTCCGCCCGCTCGCCGGTGCGGTTGGCGAGGCGGAGCTCCGGCGCGCCTTCGGCGAGGAGCGCCGCGACGATCCCGCGCGCCGCACCGCCAGCGCCGAGGACGAGCGCGGGGCCGGCGGCGGGATCCCAGCCAGGGACGTGCTGGCGGAGGTTGGCGACGAAGCCGTAGCCGTCGGTGTTGTCCGCATGGATCGAGCCGTCGGGGCCGAAGGTCAGCGTGTTGGCCGCGCCGATCGCCCGCGCGCGCTCGGTGGTCGTGGTGGCGAGCGCCAGCGCCGCCTCCTTGTGCGGGATGGTGACGTTGACGCCGCGGAAGCCGAGCTGCAGCAGTGCGCGCAGGCCGGCTTCGAAGGCCTCGGGCGAGAGCGCGATCGGGATGTAGTGGCCGTCGATGCGGTAGCGGCGGAGCCAGTGGCCATGCAGCCGCGGCGAGCGCGAATGACCGATCGGCCAGCCGATGACGCCGGCGAGGGGCGGAGCGGCACTCATTCGAGGCAGATCCCGCGCGTGCGGAGGAAGCCGAGCAGCTCGAGGAGCGGCAGGCCGACGATGGTGAAGATGTCGCCGTCGACGCGGCTGAAGAGCTCGGCGCCGCCGTCCTCGAGCCGGTAGGCGCCGACGCTTTCCAGGATCGCCGGCCCCTCGCGGTCGAGATAGGCCTCGAGGAAGGCATCGGTGAACGACCGCATGGTCAGTTGCGCCCGGCCGATGTGGCGCCAGACCGGCTCGCCGTTCTCGAACACGACGGCGGCGGAAAGGAGCTCGTGGCGCTGGCCGCGCAGCTCGCGGAGCTGCGTGCGGGCCTCGCTGCGGTCCCCGGGCTTGTCGTAGAGCCGGCCGGCGCACACCAGCACCTGGTCGGCGCCGATGACGAGCCGCCCAGGGGCGCGGCCGGCGATCCGGCGCGCCTTCAGCTCGGCCAAGGCATCGGCGATGTCGCGCGGCGGGGCCGACTCGGCCAGCATGGCGGCCTTGACGGCCGCCTCGTCAACCGGAGCGACCATGATCTCGAACGGGACCCGCGCGTTGCGCAGGAGCGCGGCTCGCCCAGCGGATCCGGATGCGAGAATCAGCGGCGGCTGCATCGGCCTCAGGTGCCTCCCGGCGAAGTCGGCGGCACTCTTGCCCACCGGCCCGGCGCGACGCAAGGGCCGGGGCGGGCGAGATTCTTCCGGACAGTTCGGTGGATAAGTCAGGAAATAGCAGCGGATGGCGCGGTGGAAATCGTGCCACCTGGGTTCGGTACACGCTCGCGGCCCTCCTGCCCACAGTCCCGGAGCGTCCGCGTTAACGAAACGGACTTTCGGGATAACTCGAAAGTACCGACCCCATGGTGAGTCGTTTCGCTGGTCCGAACGTTGTGGATAAGCGGAAGCCTGATTTGCAATGGTTTGATATCGCTGGGATATTTTCGTCATTCTTCAACTTAAGGTTGAGCACGGCTTTTGGCTGCCGCGGGTCTGGGGTTGTGGAAAACCTTGTGGGCAAAGAATCACAAACGTTAATCCCCACAATTCAGCGGCCTAAGCTCTTCATCCTTTTTCAAGAATCATCTCGGGAAAGGAAGAGGTCCGACCCGAGTTTGCGCCCGGAGCGGAGCGTGCTAGAGGCGCGGAAACGGACCGGGCTGGAGTCGAGCTTTCTTGAGCGTCTTGCTAGTCGTCTATCCCTGGATAAAGGCCTTCCATGTGGTCGCGGTCGTGAGCTGGATGGCCGGGCTGCTCTACCTGCCGCGGATCTTCGTCTACCACGCCGAGCGCGGCACGCCGGGGTCGGAGCTGTCGGAGACCTTCAAGGTCATGGAACGGCGGCTGATGACGCTGATCATGCGGCCGGCGTTCATCGCGACCTGGGTGCTCGGAATACTGCTGTTGCTGACGCCCGGGGTGATCGCTTGGAAAAGCGACGGCTGGATCTATATAAAGCTGGCGACCGTGCTGGTGCTGACCTGGTTTCACCACTGGCTGTGGAGGCGGCGGAAGGACTTCGCCGCGGATCGAAATCGCGTTTCCGGCCGGACCTATCGGATGCTGAACGAGTTGCCGGCCGTGGCGCTCGTGATCATCGCGATCATGGTAATCGTCCGGCCTTTCTAGAAGGAGCAATGCGTTTGACACGCCCCCTGACTTGTGACAAGGGAGGGAAAGACGCCGATCTTCAGAGCATCCGGCAGACCGTCCCCCAATTCCCCCATCCCCATGGAATCTTGAGCTTCCCCGATGGATTTATCCGCTGATTTCGAACAACTTTCGCTTGCCGAGCTGAAGGCGAAAAGTCCCGCAGACCTGCTGCAGCTGGCCGAGGAGCTGGAGATCGAGAACGCCTCTTCCATGCGGAAGGGCGACATGATGTTCGCCATCCTCAAGGACATGGCCGAGGAAGGCGTCGAGATTTCCGGCGACGGCGTGCTCGAGGTGCTGCAGGACGGCTTCGGCTTCCTGCGCTCGCCCGAGGCGAACTACCTTGCCGGGCCCGATGACATCTACGTTTCCCCAAACCAGATCCGCCGCTTCTCGCTCCGTACCGGCGACACCGTCGAGGGCGTCATTCGGGCGCCCAAGGAGGGCGAGCGCTACTTCGGGCTGGTGAAGGTCAGCCGGATCAACTTCGAGGACCCCGACAAGGCGCGGCACAAGGTCCATTTCGACAACCTGACCCCGCTCTATCCCGACGAGCGGCTGAAGCTGGAGATCGAGGACCCGACGATCAAGGACAAGACGACGCGAGTCATCGACCTTGTTTCGCCGATCGGCAAGGGTCAGCGCGGACTGATCGTGGCGCCGCCGCGGTCGGGCAAGACGGTGATCCTGCAGAACATCGCCGCCTCGATCGAGAAGAACCATCCGGAGTGCTTCCTGATCGTGCTGCTCGTCGACGAGCGGCCGGAGGAAGTCACCGACATGCAGCGCTCGGTGAAGGGCGAGGTGATTTCCTCGACCTTCGACGAGCCGGCGACGCGGCACGTCGCCGTCGCCGAGATGGTGATCGAGAAGGCCAAGCGGCTGGTCGAGCACAAGCGCGACGTCGTGATCCTGCTCGACTCGATCACGCGGCTCGGGCGGGCGTACAACACGGTGGTGCCGTCGTCGGGCAAGGTGCTGACCGGCGGCGTCGACGCCAATGCGCTGCAACGGCCGAAGCGGTTCTTCGGCGCGGCGCGCAACATCGAGGAGGGCGGGTCGCTGACGATCATCGC
The DNA here is from genome assembly GCA_046348975.1 of Amaricoccus sp. Lineage (GTDB taxonomy): Bacteria > Pseudomonadota > Alphaproteobacteria > Rhodobacterales > Rhodobacteraceae > Amaricoccus. Next base: position 15,349 of record JAXMDF010000005.1, read on the forward strand.
GACCGCGCTGATCGATACCGGATCGCGGATGGACGAGGTGATCTTCGAGGAGTTCAAGGGCACCGGCAACTCCGAGATCGTGCTCGACCGCAAGATCGCCGACAAGCGGGTCTTCCCGTCGATCGACATCCTCAAGTCGGGCACGCGAAAAGAAGAGCTGCTCGTCGACAAGGCGGACCTTACGAAGATGTTCGTGCTACGCCGCATCCTGAACCCGATGGGGACGACGGACGCGATCGAGTTCCTGCTTGGCAAATTGAAGCAGACTAAGACTAACCAGGAATTCTTCGATTCGATGAACAGCTAGTTCTTCGCGTTTCTTTCTCATCGGTTAGTATGGCCGATACGATATTTGCCCAGGCCACGACGCCTGGACGAGCGGGGATTGCGGTTGTCCGGATTTCCGGTCCGCGTGCGTTCGAGGCGTCCGTAGCGCTGGGTGCGGCGCCGGGAGCGGCGCGTGCCGCGAGGTTGCGGTGGCTGGTCGATCCCGCGAGCGGCGAGCCGCTCGATCAGGCGCTGGTGCTCGCGTTCGCGGGTCCGGCGAGCTTTACTGGCGAGGATGTGGTCGAGCTGCAGCTGCACGGTAGCCCGGCGGTCGTGCGCGCGGTGCTGGCCGCGCTGGCGGCTCGGCCGGGCCTGCGCGCGGCGGAACCCGGCGAGTTCACGCGGCGAGCGCTCTCGAACGACCGGCTCGACCTGGCGCAGGTCGAAGGACTGGGCGACTTGCTGGCAGCGGAGACGGCGGCGCAGCGTCGGCAAGCCGTGGCGCTCATGCGCGGTGCGCTCTCGGGCCTCGCCGAAGGTTGGCGAGGCGAGATCCTGCGGGTCCTCGCCTTCGTGGAGGCCACGATCGACTTCGCGGACGAAGAGCTGCCGTCGGATCTGCTGGCGCGACTCGTTGGCGATCTGTCAGCGACGGTGGCGCGGATCGAGGCCGAGGTGTCGCGGGGGCGGATCGCGGAGCGGATCCGGGACGGGTTCGAGGTGGCGCTGGTCGGCAGGCCGAACGTGGGGAAGTCGACGCTGCTCAATGCGCTCGCCGGGCGGGATGCGGCGCTGACCTCGGCGGTGGCCGGAACGACGCGGGACGTGCTCGAGGTGCGCGCCGACCTCCGCGGGCTGGCGCTGACGCTGCTCGACACGGCTGGACTGCGCGAGTCCGGCGATCCGGTCGAGCGGCTGGGCGTGGCGCGCGCCCGGGAGCGCGCTGGGGCGGCGGATCTGCGTGTGTTCCTGGTGGACGATCCGGAAGACACAGACGGGCTCGGGGTGGCGGTGATGCCGGGCGATCTCGTCGTTGTGTCGAAGGCGGACGTCCGGGGTCCGATGGAAGTGCTGGCGGTATCGGGGATCACTGGCCAGGGCATGGACGAGCTGTTGGGTGCGGTCGGCGCCGCGCTGGAGGGCCGAGCGGCTGGGGCGGGGAGCTTGTCGCACGAGCGCCAGCGCCGGGCCGCAGTATCTGCGGGTGCGGCCGCCGCGGCCGCGCTTGCCGAGCTCGGACGTCCGGAGCCGCGGGTCGAGCTGGCGGCGGAGGAGCTTCGGCGCGCGCTGCGGGAGCTTGATTTCCTCGACGGCAAGGCTGATGTCGAGGCGGTCCTTGACGTCATCTTCGCAAGCTTCTGCCTGGGCAAGTAGGGTTCTGTTTCACGTGAAACATCGGGAGTTCGACGTGGTCGTGGTCGGCGGCGGCCACGCCGGGACCGAGGCGGCAATGGCGGCGCATCGCATGGGCGCGCGCACTGCGCTGGTCACCCATCGGTTCGACCGGCTTGGCGAGATGTCGTGCAACCCGGCGATCGGCGGGCTTGGCAAGGGCCATATCGTGCGCGAGATCGACGCGCTCGACGGGGTGATGGGCCGGGCGGCGGACTTCGCCGGGATCCAGTTCCGGCTGCTGAACCGGAGCAAGGGTCCGGCGGCGCAGGGGCCGCGTACGCAAGCCGATCGGTGGCTCTACCGGCAGGCGGTGCAAGCTGCGTTCCGTTCGGCGCCTGGCCTGGCGGTCGTCGAGGGCGAGGTCGTCGACCTGATGCCAGCAGGCATCCAAGGCGGGGTCGTGCTGGCCGACGGCACGGCGATCCTGGGAGCGGCGGTGGTGCTCACGACGGGAACGTTTCTTCGGGGCGTCATCCACGTCGGAGACGAGACCCAACCCGCGGGGCGGATCGGCGACCCGGCGGCAGACCGACTTGCGGCGCGGATTGCCGACCTGGGGTTGCCGCTGGGTCGGCTCAAGACCGGTACGCCACCGCGGATCGACGGGCGGACGATCGACTGGGGGCGCATCGGGCGCCAGCCAGCCGACGACGAACCGGTGCTCTTCTCGTTCCTGTCGAGCGGTCCGGTGCAGCGGCAGGTGGAGTGCGGCATCACCGCGACCAACGAGCGGACGCATGCGATCATCCGTGCCAACCTCGCCCGGTCGGCGATGTATGGCGGCCGGATCGAGGGGGTCGGGCCGCGATACTGCCCGTCGATCGAGGACAAGGTGGTACGCTTCGCCGACAAGTCGGCGCACCAGGTGTTTCTCGAGCCCGAAGGGCTGGATGATCCTCTGGTCTATCCCAACGGCATCTCGACGTCGCTGCCGGCGGAGGTGCAGGAGGCCTATGTGCGTTCTATGGAAGGCCTCGAGGGTGCGAGGATTGTCCGGCCCGGATACGCGATCGAGTACGACTACGTCGATCCGCGGGCGCTGGACCGGACACTGGCGGTCAAGGCGATGCCGAGGTTGTTCCTGGCGGGGCAGATCAACGGAACCACCGGATACGAGGAGGCCGCCGGCCAGGGGCTGGTCGCCGGGCTGAATGCCGCGGCATCGGCGCTCGGGCGGCAGCCGGTAATCCTGTCGCGGGACGAGGCCTACATAGGGGTGATGGTGGACGACCTGGTCACCCGGGGCGTGACGGAACCGTACCGGATGTTCACCTCGCGGGCGGAGTTTCGGCTGCAACTGCGCGCGGACAATGCGGACCAGCGGTTGACACCGCGCGGGATTGCGCTCGGGTGTGTCGGCGACCGGCGAGCGCGGGTCTTCGAGGCAAGGCACGCGCGGCTTGCGGCAGCGGCCGCGCTGGCGCGGAGGCTCGAGGTTACGCCGGACGAGGCGGAACGGCGCGGGCTCAAGGTGAACCGGGACGGCGCGCGCCGGAGCGCCTTCGATCTGCTCGGGCACCCCGACATGGCCTCGGAAGCTGTCGTGGCGGCCTTTCCGGAGCTGGTCGGCGTCGATCCGGACATTCTCGAGCAGGTCGAGCGCGACGCCCGCTATGCGCCTTACCTGGCGCGGCAGGCGCTCGACGTCGAACGCTTGCAACGCGACGAGGCGGCGGCGCTGCCGGTGGGTCTCGACTATGGAGCGATCGGCGGGCTTTCCCACGAGCTCCGCGGGAAGCTCATGCTGGTGCGGCCGGGCAGCATCGGGCAGGCGGCGCGGATCGAGGGGATGACTCCGGTGGCGCTGACGCAGATCCTGCTCCGGGTCCGGCAGGAGCGGGCCGGCGGGTGACGCAGGCGATCTCCGGGCCGGAGGACTTTCGCGCCGCGTTCGATGTTTCACGTGAAACAATGGAGCGACTGCAGACGCACCTTGCGCTGCTCGAAAAGTGGAACCCGCGGATCAACCTGGTAGCGCGCGGAACCCTCGCCGATGCCTGGAGCCGGCACTTCGCCGACTCGGCGCAGCTCTGGCGCTTGCGCTTGCCCGCGGCGCAGCGCTGGCTCGACCTGGGGAGCGGCGCGGGGTTTCCCGGACTGGTGATCGCGGCCCTGGCTGCGGAGGACGCCCCGGGGCTCGAGGTCCGGCTGGTCGAGAGCGACCAGCGCAAGGCGGCGTTCCTGCGCGAGGTCGCAAGAGCTGCCGGCTTGCGCGCGATCGTTCTCGACCAGCGGATCGAAAGCCTACCGGCGCAGGAGGCCGACATCGTCTCGGCCCGCGCCCTCGCCCCGCTGTCGGAGCTGTTGCCGATGCTCGAAAAACATCGGGCATCCGGTGGTATTGGCTTGTTTCCCAAGGGGGGGACGGTGCATAAGGAGCTGTCCGATGCCAACGAGCATTGGCGGTTCGAGCACAACATCTATGCAAGCCTTATCGAGCAGAAGGCAGCCATAGTAGAGATCGGAGCGATCGACCGTGTCTGACACCGGGAGCGCACCCTATGTCATTGCCATCGCGAACCAGAAGGGGGGTGTCGGCAAGACCACGACGGCGATCAACCTCGGCACCGCCCTCGCCGCTCTCGGCCACCGGGTGCTGGTGATCGACCTCGACCCGCAGGGCAACGCCTCGACCGGGCTCGGGGTCGCGGTCTCCGAGCGCGACTTCACCGCCTACGACTTCCTGTTCAGCGAGGATCGCGAGGCGCTGCAGGTGGCCGTGACCGTGGTTCCCGACCTGACCCTCATCCCGGCGACGCCCGACCTGAGTTCCGCCGACGTCGACATGGTGTCCGACGTCCGCCGGCTGCAGAAGCTGAGCCAGGCCCTCGCAACCGATCGGCCGGAGGTCTGCGAGCAGGACTTCATCCTGATCGACTGCCCGCCGTCGCTGAACTTGCTGACGATCAACGCCCTCGTCGCCGCCGACTCGGTGCTGGTGCCGCTGCAGTGCGAATTCTTCGCGCTCGAGGGCCTGTCGCAGCTGATGCGCACCGTCCAGACCGTGCGCACGAGCTCGAATCCGCAGCTGAAGATACAAGGTATTGTGTTGACTATGTACGATCGCCGCAATAACTTGTCCGGACAGGTCGCCGCCGACGTCAGAGAGAACCTGGGCCCCCTGGTCTACGACACCGTCATCCCGCGCAACGTCCGCCTCAGCGAGGCGCCGTCGCACGCGGTCCCGGCGCTGATCTACGACCGGTCGTCGAGCGGCAGCCTTGCCTACCAGCGGCTGGCTGGAGAGCTGCTCGCGCGCTTGGGCGCCGCCCCGGCGGTCGCCGAGCCGGCCTGAAGCGGAGGACGGGAATGGAAAGGAAGGGTCTCGGACGCGGCTTGTCGGCGCTGCTCGCCGACGTCTCCACCAACGTCGAGCCGCTGCCGCGCCGCCCACAGGCCGCGGGCGCGCCATCGGACCAGGTACCGATCGACCGCATCCGCCCGAACCCGGCCCAGCCGCGCCGCGACTTCGACCCGAAGGAGCTCGACGAGCTTGCCGCCTCGATCCGCGAGAAGGGCGTCATCCAGCCGCTGATCCTGCGCCGCCACCCGGTCGAGCCCGACCGCTTCGAGATCGTCGCCGGCGAGCGCCGCTGGCGCGCGGCGCAGATGGCCGGCGTGCATGCGCTGCCGGCGGTGATCCGCGACCTCTCGGACGCCGAGATGCTCGAGGTTGCGATCATCGAAAACGTGCAGCGCGCGGACCTTAACCCGCTCGAGGAGGCGCAGGGCTACCGGCAGCTGATGGAGAGCTTCGGCCACACCCAGGAGCGGCTCGCCGAGGCCCTCGGCAAGAGTCGCAGCCACATCGCGAACCTGCTCCGGCTGCTGACCCTGCCGGAGCCGGTCCTCGACCTCGTCCGGGCCGGCAAGCTGACCGCCGGTCATGCCCGGGCGCTCGTGACGGCCCCGAACCCCGAGTCGTTGGCGCGGCAGGTGGTCGAGCGCGACCTCTCGGTCCGGCAGACCGAGGCCCTCGCCCGCAGCGCATCCACGCCTTCGGTCCCGCCGCGCACTGCCCCGCGGCCGGCCGTCAAGGACGCCGATACGCGCGCCCTCGAGGAGGACCTCACGGCCGCGCTTCGGCTGAAGGTCAGCATCGACCACCGCCCCGGCCAGCAGTCGGGCGAGATCCGCATCCGCTACGGCAACCTCGAGGAGCTCGACGGGCTCTGTCAGCTGCTCTCGCGCTGACGTCCGGGTCAGCCGGCCAGCGTGCGCAGCACCGCGTCGAGCACCGGGGTTCCCGCGGCCGTCGCCCGCAGCCGTCCGCCGCGCTCCTCGACGAGTCCCAACGCGGTGAGCTCCGCGATGCGATCCGCCCGCAGCGGCGCGCCGCCCAGCGCCTCGAACCGCGCGGGATCGATCCCCTCACCGAGCCGCAGCCCCATCAGCAGCATCTCGATCGCCTGCTCGGACGGGGTCACCCGGGATCGCCCGGCTTCGCCGCCGTCTCCGGCCTCGACAGCGGCGAGCCAGGCCTCCGGCGAGCGAATCGCCTCGGTCGCCCACCGCGATCCGGCCACGGTCAGCCGGCCGTGCGCGCCCGGTCCGATCCCGGCATAGTCGCCGTAGCGCCAATAGACGAGGTTGTGCCGGCTCTCCGCTCCCGGCCGCGCGTGGTTCGAGACCTCGTAGCCGGACATGCCGGCCGCCCCGCAGAGCTCGCGGGTCGCCGCGAACATCGCCGCGGCGAGTTCGCCGTCGGGAAGCCCGCGCAGGCGCCCGCGCGCGGCGAGCTCGCCGAACCGCGTCCCGGGCTCGATCGTCAGCTGGTAGAGCGACAGGTGGTCGACCGCCAGTGCCAGCGCCCGCGCCAGCTCCGCCCGCCAGCCAGCGAGCGTTTGCTCCTGCCGCGCATAGATCAGGTCGAAGCTGACCTGCGCGAAGATCGCCCGTGCCACGTCGAAGGCGGCGATTGCCTCGGCGACCGTGTGCATGCGGCCGAGCGCCTTCAGATCCGCGTCGTCGAGCGCCTGGATACCCATCGACAGGCGGTTGACCCCTGCATCGCGATAGCCGCGGAACCGCCCGGCTTCGACCGAGGTCGGGTTCGCCTCCAGAGTGATCTCCGCATCGGGTGCCAGCCGCCAGCTCGACCGAATCGCCTCGATGACGGCCGCCACCATCTCGGGCGACATCAGGCTCGGCGTGCCGCCGCCGAAGAAGACGCTTGCGACCTCGCGTCCCGGAGTGGCGTGCGCCGCGGCCTCGAGCTCCGCGACCAGCGCTCGTTGCCAGCGGCGGGCGTCGACGCCGCTCCGCACATGGCTGTTGAAGTCGCAATAGGGGCATTTCGCGAGGCAGAACGGCCAATGCACGTAGACCGCGAAGCCGCCAACGCGCCAGTCCTCGGCGATGCCGCCGCCATCAGGCAAGGCAGCCGGCCACGAAGCGCTCGAAGGCCTGCGCCCGGTGGCTGATCCGGTTCTTCAGCTGCGGGTCCATCTCGCCGAAGGTCAGGTGGTGGCCGTCGGGCAGGAACATCGGGTCGTAGCCGTGCCCGCGGTCGCCGCGCATCGGCCAGACGCAGCGGCCCTCGACCCTGCCCCCGAAGACCTCGTCGTGACCGTCAGGCCAGGCCAGCACCAGGGTCGAGCGGAAGCGCGCCGTCCAGGGCTCCGGCGCCCCCGCCGCCGCGAGCGCGTCGTGGGTGCGGGTCATCGCGCGGACGAAGTCGCGCCCGCGCGGCCCCTCCGCCCAGTCGGCGGTATGGACGCCGGGCTGGCCGCCGAGCGCGTCGACCTCGATGCCGGAATCGTCGGCCAGCGCCGGCAGCCCGGAGGCTTCGGCCGCCGCATGCGCCTTGATCCGCGCGTTGCCGACGAAGCTCTCCTCGGTCTCGGCCGGCTCCGGCAGGCCGAGCTCGCCCGCCGAGACCACGTCGAGAGGATAGCCGGCGAGCATCGCCCGGATCTCCGCGAGCTTTCCCGCGTTGTGGGTCGCGACCAGGAGCCGCGGCCCGGCAAGACGCCGGGTCACGCCGTGGCCGCGCGCTGCGCCGCGACCAGCTCGCGCGCGCCCTTTTCCGCGAGGTCGAGCAGCGTCGCGAGCTGGTCGCGGCTGAAGGTCGCGCCCTCGGCGCTCCCCTGCACCTCGATCAGCCCGAGCCCGTCGGTCATCACGAAGTTCGCGTCGGTGCCGGCGGCGCTGTCCTCGGCATAGTCGAGGTCGAGCACCGGGACGCCGCCGTAGATGCCGCAGCTGACCGCCGCGACATGGGAGGTGATCGGGTCGGACTTGATCGTACCGGCCTTCAACAGCCGGTCGACCGCCAGCCGCAACGCGACCCAGCCGCCGGTGATCGACGCGCAGCGGGTGCCGCCGTCGGCCTGCAGCACGTCGCAGTCGACGGTGATCTGCCGCTCCCCGAGCGCCACCCGGTCGATGCCGGCGCGGAGGCTCCTCCCGATCAGCCGCTGGATCTCCTGTGTCCGCCCCGACTGCTTGCCGGCCGAGGCCTCGCGGCGCGTGCGCGTCGTGGTCGAGCGCGGCAGCATGCCGTATTCGGCCGTCACCCAGCCGAGCCCGGACTTGCGCAGGAACGGCGGGACCGTCTCCTCGATGCTGGCGGTGCAGAGCACGTGGGTGTCGCCCATGCGGATCAGGCACGAACCCTCGGCGTGCCGGCTGACGCCGGCTTCGATGCTGACGGGGCGCAGCGCGTCGGCGGCGCGGCCGGAGGGGCGCATGCTTCTCTCCTTCGGGCAGTGCTTGCGCCCGCGTCTTATCCCGCGCTCCCGCCCGCGTCCAGCGCGGGAGAATTGACCGCGACGAGGCGGCTCCTTTAGTCTGCGACAGCCCTCGCCCGGAAATGCTGCCGTTGAGCGCACCAAGCTCCCCGCTGTCCGAGATGAACGACCGCTCGCGGGAGGTGTTCCGGCGGCTGGTCGAGACCTACCTCGCGACCGGCGAGCCGGTGGGGTCGCGGACGCTCTCGCGGGCGCTGACCGAGGGCGTCTCGCCGGCGACGATCCGCAATGTCATGCAGGACCTCGAGCTCCTCGGGCTGCTCGATGCGCCGCATGTCTCGGCCGGGCGCATCCCGACCCAGCTGGGCCTGCGGCTCTTCGTGGACGGCATCCTCGAGGTCGGCGACGTCTCGGGCAGCGAGCGGGCCGAGATCGAGCGGTCGCTCGGCGGCAACGAGCCCGACATCGGCGCGATCCTCGACCGGGCCGGCGACATGCTGTCGGGGCTGACCCATGGCGCGAGCCTGGTGCTGGCGCCCAAGACCCAGGCGCCGATCCGGCACATCGAGTTCGTCTCGCTGGCGCCGGGGCGGGCGCTGGTGGTGCTCGTCACGGCCGACGGGCAGGTCGAGAACCGGCTGTTCACGCCGCCGGCCGGGCTGACGCCTTCGGCGATGCAGGCGGCGGCGAACTTCCTCAACGCCATCCTGCAGGGCCGGACGCTCGGCGAGATGCGCGGGGTCGTGGCGGCGGAGATCGCGCGGCGGCGGGCCGAGCTCGACGCGCTGTCGCGGGAGCTGATCGAGGCCGGGACGGCGTCCTGGGCCGACGGGCCCGACGGCGGGCGTGATCGGCTGATCGTGCGGGGCCGGGCGAACCTGCTGGAAGGGGCCGAGGATGCCGGGCAGCTCGACCGGATCCGCGAGCTCTTCGACGACCTCGAGCGCAAGCGGGATCTGGCGCAGCTGCTGGAGCTCACCGAGGGGGGCGAGGGGGTGCGGGTGTTCATCGGCAGCGAGAACAAGCTTTTCTCACTTTCGGGTTCCTCTCTGGTGGTCTCTCCCTATATGAATGCGGACCGCCGGATCATCGGCGCGGTTGGGGTCATCGGACCGACGCGGCTCAACTACGGGCGGATCGTGCCGATCGTCGACTATACCGCGCAGCTGGTCGGCCGGCTGGTTTCGAGCCGCAGCCAGGGCTAGGGGCGAATGAGCGAGATGGCGAAGAGCAAGAACAAGCACGACCTGATGGACGAGCTCGGGGACCCGTTCCTCGACGATCCCGAGGCCGAGGTTGCCGACGACGGCGAGGACATCGTCGAGGCCGCCGCGCGCGACGAGACCGCGACGCTCAGGGCCGAGGTCGCCGACCTGAAGGACCGGCTGCTCAGGGCGCTCGCCGACGTCGAGAACATCCGCAAGCGTGCCGAGCGCGACCGGCGCGATGCCGAGCTCTATGCCTCGACCCGCTTCGCCCGCGACCTCCTGTCGGTCTACGACAACTTCGACCGGGCGATGTCGGCCGTGACCGACGCGGCCCGCGCCGCCGCGCCGGGGCTGATCGAGGGGATCGAGCTGACCCAGCGCGACCTTTTGAACGCCTTCGAGAAGCACAAGATCGCCCGCATCGAGCCGCTGCCCGGCGAGCGCTTCGACCCCAAGCTGCACCAGGCGATGTTCGAGGCGCCGGTCCCGGGCACCAAGGCCGGCGACATCATCCAGGTGATGGGCACGGGCTTCACCATCGGCGACCGCCTGCTCCGCCCCGCCCAGGTCGGCGTGTCCTCCGGCGGCCCGGCGGTGCCGAGGGCCCCGGAAGCCTGACGAGGCGCGTGTAAGTCGCGCACAAATTTCAAGCCATTGATATGGATGGAATTTTCGTTCGCAGATTTACAGACGCTTTACTGCTCGGTGCGTGCGGGGACGTGGCGTGGCTGACGCACCGGACGGATGCGAGGGGGCCCGCGGCGCTTTGGCGCCGTTCGCCGCATGCGCGGCTCGGCCTTCAGGCCCTTGGGAGTCTCCCCTTGCGCTTCGTTCCCCGGCGGATCCTGGGGCGGCCCGAGGGGGGCGCTCGCCGCCCCCCTCGCCCCCCCAGGCACTGCCCGATAGGTTGAAGGGGAATGGATTTGCACACGCGGGGGATGCGCGGGCGCGTGGCCGTATCGAGGGGCCGCACCTCGACGGGGCCCCGTGCCGGATCGTTCACGGCTCCTTTCGCGACGCGTCGGCGAGCATGTCGATGAGGAAGGTGTGAGTCGCGGCGTTGGCGACGATGACAGTGCCGGTGCGCTCGTAGACCTCGGGGCCGCGGCCCCACCAGTCGGTGACGATCCCGCCCGCCTCCTCGACCAGCAACACGCCGACGGCCCAGTCGACGAGGCCCGATTCCTCGAAGTAGCCGGTCAGCCGGCCGCAGGCGACATGGGCGCACGAGTTGGCGGAACTCCCGACGATGCGGATCGCGCCGATTCGGTCGCGGATCCGTTCGAGCCGGGCGTAGTAGCCGGCGAACGTATGCAGCGTGTGGATCGGCAGCCCGGTGCCGATCGCCATCAGCCCGACGTCGGTGCGCCGGCTGACGCCGAGCCGCTCGCCGTTCAGCCAGGCGCCGCCGCCGCGGACGGCGCTGAACATCTCGTCGCGCACCGGGTTGTAGAGCGCCCCCGCCACGGTGGCGTTCCCGCGGCGCAGCGCGATCGAGACCGTATAATCCATGCCGTTGACGAAGTTCGTGGTGCCGTCGATCGGGTCGACCAGCCAGCGGTGCTGGGCGTCCCGGCGTTCCTCGGGCGGGAATTCCTCGCCGGTCAGGCTCCAGTCGGGGTAGCGCGCCAGGAGCCGCTCGCGGATCAGGAGCTCCGAGTCGCGATCGGCGTCGGAGACGAAGTCGGCCGGTCCCTTGATGCCGATCTCGATCTCGCGGAAGCGGGCGAAGTGCCGCAGCGTCAGTTCCCCGGCCTCGCGCGCCACGCCGACCATGTCGGCCAGGACGTCCTCGTACATCCGAAAACCCTCCCTCAGCCCGCCGCCCGCTCCGCGGGACCGGCGTCGACGATCGCCGCGAGGTCGGCCTCGATGCGGTCGGCCAGCAGCGCCGCTCCCTGCCGGCGCGCAACCTGGAGGCCGGTCCGGAAGGCGGCGACGGCCGCGGCCTCGTCCGCGTCGCGGCGCAGCGCCAGCCGGCCGCGCAGCCGGTGGTACTCGGCGGCGAACTCGGCGGCGCCGAGCTCGAGCATCGGGCGGAACGGGGCGAGGCTCGCCTCGGCCTCGTCCCAGCGGCCGTGCTCGATGCAGGCCTCGGCGTGCAGCAGGTACCACCAGCCGCCGAAGGCGCGCGCGGCTATGAGCCCCTGGACGCCGCGCTGCGCCCGCGCGAGCCCCGCCTCGACGTCGCCGCCGCGGGCCGCGAGCAGGCCGCCGAACAGGTCGAGGTAGGGGCTCCAGTTGGGCAGGCTGCGCTGCGCGATCAGCGCGCCGAGCTCGGCCGCGTGCGCGGCGACCTCGTCGTGGCGGCCGAGGAGGTAGGGGTGCAGGCAGCCGGCGAAGACCAGCGCATGCCCCTGGTCGTGGTCGCGCCCCGAGACGCGTGCGGCTTCGAGCGCCCGGGCGCGCCACGCGTCGGTCGCCGCCGCCTCGCCCTTCAAGAGGTGAGTCTCGGCGAGGCCGAGCATGACCATCGTCGCGTGGTCGGAATGCCCGCCGCGCAGGGCCTCGCCGTGCCGGTCCGGGTCGAAGAGGCCCATGAACGCCAGGTACTCGTCGAGCGCCTGCGCCAGGTCGCCGGCGAAGAGCAGCGAGGTCGCGCACATCCGGTGCGCGATCAGCCGCTCGGTCTCGGCAGCGTCGGCGGTCATGCTCAGCACCTCCTGCGCGAAGGCGTTGGCGGCGCGCACGTTGTTGGCGCTCGCGAGCTGCACCCAGCGCGCCTGCATTGCGCCGATCAGCATCGCGCGGTTGCCGAGCCGCTGGCCGAGCTCCACCACGCGCTCGGTCTCGCCCGCGACCGGCGGCGCGCGGTAGCCCTCGGCGCAGATCAGCGCGGTGATCAGGTGCATGCGCAGTTCGAGCTCGGCCTCGTCGCGGGCGGGCCCGGGCGTCGCCGCCTCGAGGGCGCCGGTCGCCTGCCGGAAGAAGCCCGCCGCCTCGGGGTAGGCCGAACGGCGCAAGGCGTCGCGGCCGGCGCGGTCCCAGGCCGCGGCGGCGTCCGCCGACTGGCCGGCCTCGGCGCGCTGGATCGCCAGCACGTGCGGCATCGCGGCCGCGATCTGCGGAAAGCTACGCTCGATCGTGTCGGCGATGCGGGCGTGGAGCTCGACGCGGTCGCGCTTGAGCAGCAGCTGGTAGGCGGCGTCGCGCACCAGGTGGTGGCGGAAGCGGATGCCGTCGCCGAACTGGCCGCGGCTCGGGGCGACGACGTCGGCGGCGACGAGGCTCGCGAGGCCGGCGCGCACGGTCTCGGGCGGCAGGTCGGTCGCCTCCACCACCAGCGCCACCGGCATCTCGCGGCCGATGGCGGCGGCGACCGAGGCGATGCGGCGGCCGTGGTTCAGCCGGTCGAGCCGGGCCTGGATCGACTCGGCCAGCGAGACCGGCACCTGCGCCAGCGCGCCGCGCCCGTCGCTCGGGGCGTCGAGGTAGCCGCGCAGCAGCTCCTCGACGAAGATCGGGACGCCGTCCGAGCGCGCGGCGATGGCCTGCGCGACCTCCCGCGGCAGGTCGAGGCCGCCGGCCATCGAGGCGACCAGCGTGCCGACGTCACCGGCCGACAGCCGGTCGAGCGGCAGCGTGCGCGCGCCGGTGCCGTCGAGCCAGCCGAGCCTGTCGCCCGACCGGGTCGTGACGAGCAGCAGGCCGCCCCGGGCGGCGAAGGCAGGCGCGAACTGGGCGAAGAGCGCGGCCGTCGAGGGGTCGAGCCACTGGGCGTCCTCGAGAACGACGACCCCCGTGTCGCGCGACCGGGCGAGCAGCAGCGCCTCGACCAGCGCGATGACCCGGGCGCGCAGCTCGTCGGGCCCGAGGCCGGCGAGCGCCGGGTCCGGCGCGGTCCGGGTCTCGAGCAGGACCGCCGCCAGCGCGCGGTTCGCCGGCGTGCCGAGGCCGAGGCCGTCGAGGAAGGCGGCGATCTTCGCCGTCGCCGCGTCGGTGGGATCGGCGCCGGCGATGCCGCATTCGCGGGCAAGGTAGTGGCGGATTGGCTGGAAGGGCGCGCCCTGGTGGTAGGGCGAGCACTGCAGCATCGGCGCCGCGTCGGGCTCGATGCCGCGTTCGGCGAGGGCGTGCCGCACCAGCCGCGACTTGCCGATGCCGGCGTCGCCGGTGACGGCGACGACGCCGCCGCGGCCGGCCGCCGCCTGGTCGAAGGCGTCGGCGAGGACGGCGCGCTCGGCGGCGCGGCCCACGAAGCCCGCGGCGGGGCGGCCGCTGCGCAGGGCGTCGAAGCGGCTGGCCTTGCTGCTGCGGCCGATGACCTGCCAGAGCCGGACCGGGGTGGCGATGCCCTTGAGCGCGGTCTCGCCGAGGTCGAGCCAGTCGAAGACGTCGCCGGCGAGCTCGCGCGTGCGCTCGGCCACGACGACGGTGCCGGGCTCGGCGGCGGCCTGCACCCGGGCGGCGAGGTTCGGGATCTCGCCGAGGGCGCTGTCGTCCTGCAGCGCGCTCGCCGCGTCGAAGCCGCCGACCACGGTCAGCCCGGTCGCGATGCCGATGCGGACGCGGATCGGCCGGCCGAGGAAGGCGGGCATCGCGCGGACCCGTGCCGCGACCTCGAGGCCGGCGGCGACGGCGCGCTCGGCGTCGTGGTCGGCGGCGGCGGGGTAGCCGAAGGTCGCCACCACGGCATCGCCGAGGAAGCGTGCGACGTGGCCGCCGAACGGCCGGATCGCCGCCTCGACCTCGCGACGGAAGCGGGTGATGAGCTCGGCGTAGTCCTCGGGGTCGCTGGCGACCGACAGCGCGGTCGAACCGACGAGGTCGCAGAACATCACGCTGAGGATGCGCCGCTCGGCGGCGGGCTCGGGCGAGCCGGGCGCCGCGGCGGCCAGAATGCGGCGGCGGTGGCCGATCGAGGCGACGCCGAGCTCGCGCAGGTCGTCGGCGGTCAGGAGCGGCAGGACGTCGGCGTCGATGTCGTTGGCGCGGAAGGCGGCGGCGTACTCCGGCAGGCCGATCGCGGCGAGCCAGGCCTCGATGTCGGCAGCGGACAAGGGCGACCGTCAGGGCAGCGGTGCCGGCGGCGCGGTGCCGCCGCGGCGGTCGATCGGTTGCGCCAGCGCCTGCTGCAGCCAAGCCGGCAGCGCGGCGGGCGGCGCGTTGGCCGGGATCGCCTGGGCGAAGGTGAAGATGCGGTTCGGGTCGTATTTCGCCTTGACGGCGACGAGACCGGCCAGGGCCGAAGCCCAGTAGTTGTCGGCGAAGTCCGGCACGTTGATGCTGGCGTAGTTCTGGTAGACCTCGCCGTTCCAGAAGGTCTCGAGGAGGCGGATCCAGGCGTTCAGGAATGCCTCGGCGACGGCGCGGTCCTTGGGCGGGTACCAGAAGACGTCGAGGACGGCGTTGAAGACCGCGTCGCGGTGGATGAAGGCGCTGTCGGCCATCGGGTAGCTGGCGATCGCGCCGCCGTAGAGCTCGAGGTACATGTAGGGGAGCATCGCCGGCGCGGCGGTCAGGTAGAGGTCGACGAGGCTGCGCCACTCGGCCGCGGTCAGGTCGCGCGAGACATAGCGCGACGCCTTGTCCTCGTTGGGCATGCCCATACCGTCGGGGATGATCGGCTGGTCCTGCGGCTTGCCGAGCAGCGCATCGAGGACCACCGGGTAGCGGTCGGTAACGGTGAACTGCAGCACCGCGCCCGGCATGGCGAGGAGCGGCTTCATCGCGGCGATCCCGCCGGCCGGGTCGCCGACCCAGAGGGCGCGCACCATGAACACCGGGACCGGCTGCGGCAGCGGCGGGAACGAGGGGTCGACGATCGTCTGGTAGACCCAGAGCGCCTGCAGGTTCAGGTTGGGTGCGTAGGGACTGCCGCGCATGTAGGTCTGCTGCAGCAGCATCAGCACGTCGGCCGCCTGCCCCGGCCCCGTCGGCGTGTCGAGCCGCCAGGCGACCGCGAGTCCGGTGACGGTCCCGAGCGGGCGGATGCGGTAGGTGACGCTGAGCAGCACGCCGAAGTTGCCGCCGGTGCCGCCGCGCATCGCCCACCAGAGCGCGCGGTTGGTGCCCTCGTTCGCCACCACGATCGACCCGTCGGCGAGCATGACGCGCAGCTCGAGGACATTGTCGCAGTTCATCCCGAAGGTCGTCGAGGTGAACCCGAGCCCGCCGCCCTGCACGAAGCCGCCGACGCAGACGTCGTCGCACTCGCCGGCCGGCAGATGCACGCCGTAGGAATCGAGCGCCTTGTTGAGGGCGCCGAAGTTGCAGCCGGCGCCGGCGACGGCCTGCATGTTCGCGACGTCGATGTGGATCGCGTCGAGCCCGGAGACGTCGATCAGCACGCCGTAGCCCGACGAGAAGCCGGCGGTGCAATGCCCGCCCGAGCGCACGGTGAACGGCATCGGCGCCCGCTCGCCGATCGCGAGCCCGATGGCGACGTCGCTCTCGGTCTCGCACATCACGATCAGCGCCGGGAACGGGTTGAACGCCGGGTTGCTCAGCAGCCGCTCCTGGTCGTAGTCGGCATCGCCGGGCAGGATGATCCGCCCGATCAGCGCCAGCTGCGCCGCCTCCAGCGCCTCGCGCGTCAGCCCGAGGTCGGCAAGCTCTTGTTCGGGCCGGGCCTTCCAGCCGGCGATCAGCGCCGCGTCGCGGCTGTCCTTCCGCGAGTAACCCTTGGGCAAGGTCCCGCTCTCCCGTCGGCGGCTTCGGCGGACGCAGCCTATGCGAGCAACGCCCCTGGTGGCAACGGACTCGACCCCCAACCGCCTTGCGGGACGGCTCCCGCCGTGAGATGCCTGCAACATCGCCAGGGGACCCCGATGTCGCAGGCCCGCAGCTCGCCCGGTCGCACGCTCGCCGCGCATGGCATCCTGATCCTCTATACGGTCATCGCGCTCTTCCCGGTCTTCGTCGTCGTCATCAATTCCTTCAAGTCGCGCCGCGCGATCTTCGCCCAGCCCCTCGCGCTGCCGGGCCCTTCGACCTTCGACCTCGTCGGCTACAAGACTGTCCTCGCGCAGGGCGATTTCCTGCACTACTTCCAGAACAGCCTGGTCGTGACGCTCGCCTCGCTCTTCTGCGTGCTGCTCTTCGGCGCCATGGCCGCCTTCGCGCTCAGCGAATACCCGTTCCGCGGCAACCGGCTGACCGGCCTCTATCTCGCGCTCGGGATCATGATCCCGATCCGGCTCGGGACGGTCGCGATCCTGCAGCTGATGGTCGCGACCGGCCTCGTCAACACGCTCCTGGCACTGATCCTCGTCTACACCGCCCAGGGGCTGCCGCTCGCCATCTTCATCCTTGCCGAGTTCATGCGCTCGGTCTCGGCCGACCTGAAGAACGCCGGCCGCATCGACGGCCTCAGCGAATACACGATCTTCTTCCGCCTCGTACTGCCCTTGGTCCGCCCGGCGATGGCGACGGTGGCGGTCTTCACCATGATCCCGATCTGGAACGACCTCTGGTTCCCGCTGATCCTCGCCCCCGCCGAGTCGACCAAGACCGTGACGCTCGGCGCCCAGGTCTTCATCGGCCAGTTCGTCACCAACTGGAACGCCGTGCTGGCGGCGCTCTCGCTCGCCATCCTGCCGGTGCTGGTCCTCTACCTGATCTTCTCGCGCCAGCTGATCCGCGGCATCACCGCCGGGGCGGTCAAGTGATACCGGCCGACCTCTTCGCGTTCCGGACCTCCCCGCGTTGCCGTTGGCCCCGGCCGTGCGCACGCACGGCCTGCGCCCGCCTGCCCCCCGGCAGGCGCACCCGGCGGCTCCGCCTGGCGGCACGGTCAGCATTGTTGCCCGACGACTCGGCTGCGGGACGGTTCGGCCGAGGTTCGCCCGCGCAGGCAGGCGCAGGCCGTGCTCACCGAGAGCGCTGCCGTGCAGGGACGGGGTCCGGATCCGGCACAAGCCGCCCCTCAGTCCCGCGCGATCTCCGCCGCCCGCTCCAGTCCGATGTTGCGGATCAGCGGGTCGGCGTGGCGATGCACCAGCCGCCACGCGCCGTCGGCGCGGCGATAGACCTGGGTGACGCGCAGCGCCCACTCCTGGTCCGGCAAGCCCCCGACCTCGCCATGCTGCCGCTCGACCATGACGAGCACCAGCAGGTCGCCCGAGGCCTGCGCGTCGACGAGCTCGATCCGCGCCTCGCCGTTGCGGAAATACCCCGCCGCCGCCATCAGGCTCCCGCGCCGGTCGCCATACCGGCTGGCCTCGCCGCCGAACGGGTTGAACAGCGTGAACCCCGGCAGGTGCGGCGTCATCTCGAGATACCGCGCCATGTCGCCGCGCATGAAGGCGGTCGTCGCCTCCTCGGTGTCGCGCACCAGCGCCGCGACCTCGTCCTCGCCGATTCCCTCGATCGCCATCCCGCCGCTCCCCGCTGTTCTGCCGACCACCCTAGCACCGGAGCGGGTGCCGGATGACCGCGATCCGCACCCTCGTCGCCGGCCTCGGCAACATGGGGCGCAGCCATGCGCTGGCCTACCACCGCGACCCGGCCTTCGAGATCGTGGGCCTCGTCAACCGCTCCGACCCCGCGCTCCCGCCCGAGCTCCGGCTCTACGACGTCACCCCCGACTTCGAGGAGGCACTGGCGTGGCTCAAGCCCGATCTCGTCTCGATCGCGACCTATTCCGACAGCCACGCCGACTATGCGGTCGCGGCGATGCAGGCCGGCGCCCACGTCTTCGTCGAGAAGCCGCTCGCGACCACCGTCGCCGACGCCGAGCGCGTCGCCGCCGCGGCGCAGGCGACGGGCCGCAAGGTCGTGGTCGGCTACATCCTGCGGCATCATCCGTCCTGGCAGCGGCTGATCGCCGAGGCCCGCGCGCTCGGGCCGCCTTACGTCTTTCGCCTCAACCTCAACCAGCAGAGCTCCGGCCCGACCTGGGAGGCGCACAAGGCGCTGATGCGGACGACCTCGCCCATCGTCGACTGCGGCGTCCACTATGTCGACGTGATGTGCCAGATCACCGACGCCGCACCCGTCGAGGTGCGCGGCATGGGCCTCCGGCTCTCGGACGAGATCGCGCCCGACATGTACAACTACGGCCACTTCCAGGTCGTCTTCGCCGACGGCTCGCTCGGCTGGTACGAGGCGGGCTGGGGGCCGATGATGTCCGACGCGGCCTTCTTCGTGAAGGACGTGGTGTCGCCCAACGGCGCCGTCTCGATCCGGATGCCGGACTCGGCCCGCTCGGACGACATCGACACCCATACGAAGACCTCGCTGATCCGGCTGCACCGGGTCGGCCGGCTCGACGAGGACCTGTCGATGGCCGACGAGCCCGGCCACCAGGACCTCTGCGACCGCGAGGCGGCCTATGTGGCCCGCGCGATCGCCGACGACCTCGATCTATCCCGCCACATGCAGGACGCCATTGCCTCGCTCCGGGTCTGCCTCGCGGCGGATGCGAGCGTGCGCTCGGGCCTGCCGGTCAAGCTCTGAGGAACCAGATGGGCGCGCTGAATCTCGTCGGGATCACCAAGTCGTTCGGGCCGACCGACGTGATCAAGGGCGTCGACCTCGAGGTCAAGGACGGCGAGTTCTGCGTCTTCGTCGGCCCGTCCGGCTGTGGGAAATCGACCCTGCTCCGCATCATCGCCGGGCTCGAGGACGCGACTTCCGGCGACATCCTGATCGACGGGCGGCGGGTCAACATGGTGGCGCCGGCCAGCCGCGAGATCGCGATGGTCTTCCAGACCTATGCGCTCTACCCGCACCTGACGGTCCGCGACAACATGGGGCTCGGGCTGAAGCAGGCGGGCACGGCCAGGGCGACGATCGACGAGCGCGTCGCCAACGCCTCGCGGATGCTGTCGCTCGATCCGCTGCTGGCCCGCCGCCCGGCCGAGCTCTCGGGCGGACAGCGGCAGCGCGTGGCGATCGGTCGCGCGATCGTGCGGACGCCGAAGCTCTTCCTCTTCGACGAGCCCTTGTCGAACCTCGACGCGGCGCTGCGGGTCGCGACCCGGATCGAGATCGCCCGGCTGCACCGCGAGCTCGCGGCGACGATGATCTACGTGACCCACGACCAGGTCGAGGCGATGACCCTCGCCGACCGGATCGTGGTGCTGAACGCCGGCCGGGTCGAGCAGGTCGGCGCCCCGATGCAGCTCTACAACGACCCGGCGAACACCTTCGTCGCCGGCTTCATCGGCTCGCCGCAGATGAACTTCCTCGACGCCGGCCCGCTCGGCGCTCCCGGCAAGACGCTCGGGATACGGCCCGAGCACCTGGAGATCAGCCGCGAGGCCGGGCGGATCGCGGGGACGATCAGCCACGTCGAGCACCTGGGCGGCGAGACCAACGTCTACGTCCGCACCGACATCCACGGCCTCGTCACGGTGCGCCGGTTCGGCGAGCACCGCTACGGCGTCGACGAGACCGTCCACCTGACGCCGGACCCGGCCCGCGCCTTCCACTTCGACGCCGGGGGGAGACGGCTCGCGGCCTAGGCCTGCCCTTCGGAGGCTTCCGATCCGGCGCGGGCGAGCGCGGCGCGGGCCGTTTCGAGCTCGGATTCGAGGGTGACGATGCGGCGAGCGGCGGCCGCCTCGAACTCGTCGCGCAGCGTCTCGGAGCGGCGGTGGTCGGCTTCGGCGGCATGCAGCTGCGCGACGAGGTCGGTCACGTGCGAGCTGCGGGCGCCGCCGTTGATGCGCTCGAACAGCCAGCGCATGATCCAGCCGAGCAGGAACGCCCCGACCAGCGCGGCGGTGAAGGCGATCGTCAGGTCATTCCGATCCATCGCCCTCTCCGGTTTCCTCTGGCGTCAGGCTGAAGGTGATCCGCCGGTTGCGGTTGCGGCCATCGAACGTCGAGTTGTCGGCGACGGGGTTGCTTTCCCCGTATCCGCGCGCGGTGGCCGCCGGCAGCGGGAGGTCGGGCGCGCGCAGCGCCGCGAGCACGGCGTCGGCGCGCTGCTGGCTCAGGCGGAGGTTGCCCTCCTCCGAGCCGATCGAGTCGGTGTAGCCGCCGATCTCCAGCGCGACGTCCGGGCACTGCCGGAGCGCGTCGCCGATCGCCTGGATGACCGGCTTGCTCGAGTCGGCGATCGTGGCGGTGCCGACGGCGAACTCGATCTTTCCCTTGGCCTCTGCCGCGTCGATGCGGGCGGCACAGGCCGCGCTGGCGTCGTCGGCGGGCGGCGCCGCGCCCTCGGCGACCGCCGGTGCCTCCTGGACGGCGAGCGCGGTGAAGGCGATGCGGCGGTTCTGCTGCCGGCCGGCGTCGGTGCCGTTGTCGGCGACCGGATCGGCCTCGCCGTAGCCGCGCGCGGTCATCGCCGCGAGCGGTAGGTCAGGCGCGCGCAGCGCCGCCAGAACGGCGTCGGCGCGCTGCTGGCTCAGCCGCAGGTTGCCGCTCTCGGACCCCTGCGCGTCGGTATGGCCGCCGACCTCGATCGCCGCGTCCGGGCAGCCGCGCAGCACCTGCGCGATCTGGGCGACCACCGGGGCGCTCTCGGGCGCGAGGGTCGCCGCCCCGGGCGCGAAGTCGATGCGTTTCGAGGCGAGAATCGCCTCGATCGAGGCGACGCAGGCCTGGGCGCTGGACCCGGCCGCGGCCGGCGCCGGCGCGGCCTCCGGCACCTCGGCCACGTCGGCGCCCGCGTCGCCCGGCAGCGGCTTCGGGTCGAGGGAGGCGGCCTCGGACGGGGCCGCGTCGGTCGTCGGAGCCTCGGGCGCGACGAGGGTGAACTCGATGCGGCGGTTCTTCGCGCGCCCAGCCACGTCGGCGTTGTCGGCAACCGGGTCGTCGGCGCCGAAGCCGCGGGCGGTCAGCCGCACGTCGGGCAGGTTCTCCTGCCGCAGCGCGTCGAGGACCGCCTGGGCGCGCGCCTCGCTGAGCCGGCGGTTGTCGTCGGGCGACCCCTGCGAGTCGGTGTGGCCGCCGATCTCGAAGTCGGCGCCCGGGCAGCCGCGCAGCACGTCGGCGACCGCCGCGATCACCCCGCGGCTCTCGGGAGCGATCTCGGCCGAGCCGGCGGCGAACTGGATCGAGCCCGCGTCGAGGATTCCGGCGATCTGGTCGGCGCAGATCTCCGGCCGCGGCTGCGCGGCCTCCTGCGCGGCCGCCGCGGCACCGGCGTTGAAGCCGACGTGGACCTCGGCATCGGCGCCGACCTTGGCGGCGAGCTCCGCCTGCAGCCGGGCGTCGAGGTCGGGCTCGACGCCCCAGCCGGTCAGCGCCACCCGGTCCGGAGTCACCCGCAGATCGCCCTGCCTCAGCTCCGCCAGCGCCTCGATGCCAGCGAGCACCCGCCCCGGCCACCCCTCCGGCAGCGCCGGATCGGTGACCGTCGCGTCCGTCACCCGGTCGTGCCCGAAAAGCGACGCGGCGTAGCTGGCGATGGCCTGTTGCGAGGTCGGGTCGCGGACCGGTCCGGTCAGCCGCACCGTACCGCCCTGCCGCAGCGCCGCCTCGAACACCGGCGCCGCCACCGTCGGCGCAGGAGCGACCGTCGTAGCAGCGGGCGCAGTCACCGCGATCGTGGTCAGCGTGAACCTGGCCGGGAGCGCCGCTCCGAGGGAAGCGGCGGCATCCGCGACCGTGTCGCCCGGGGTGCCGGCGGGTGCCGTCAGCCGCGCCGCCAGGTCGGTGAGCGCGAACTCGCCGCCGCCGAGCCGCCGCAGCGCATCGGCGCCGCTCGCCGCCGCCGCCGCCCAGTCCGGCGACGGCGCGCCGACCCCGATCCGGCAGTCCGCCGCGGCGTCGACCCCGACCGCGCGGGCGGCGGCGAGGATTCGGGCAGCCGCCTCGGGGCTGTCGGCGCTGCAGGACTCGAGCGCCGCCACCCCGTCCCGCAGCGTCAGGTCGAAGGTGAAGGGCGCGATCACCGGCCGCGGCGCCGAGACGTCGAGCTCGAGCGCGACGCCGTCGGGGACCGCCCGGCGCAGCCGCGCCTCGAGCGCCTCCCGCCCGGCGTCGTCGTCGGTGACCGCGGCCACGCTGACCTTGCCGGGCGCGACGCTGATCTTGGTCCGCGGCAGCTCGGCCAGCACCGACAGCCCGAAGCCGAGCGCCTCGGTCCAGCCCGCCGGCGCCGGCTCCGACGACGCCTCGAGCATGTCGGTGACATGCTCGTCGATCCTGCCAGCGCCGAGCGCCGATCGGATGAGGTCGCGCCCGCCGGTCTCGGGCACCAGCCCGATCAGCGAGACGTCGGCGTCGTTGCGCAGGAGCTCGAGCGCGATCGGCGCCGGCGGCAGCGGCGCCGCGACGGCTACCGTCGTCGTGTCCTCGATGCGTGACGGATCGACCACCTGGCGGACGAGCTCGAGCGCGCCGAAGCGGCTGCTCTCGTCGGGCGCCGCGCCCTTCAGCGTCAGCCGCGTGCCGTCGACGGCGACGCTCGCCCAGTTCTGGCCGGCGGCGGCGAGCGCATCGCCAGCCTTGCCGGCGACCGCGGCCTCGTACCAGCCGACGGCCGCCTGGGCCAGCCGCCAGGCGCCGAAACCCGCGCCGCAGAGCACGACGACGGCGAAGAGCATCGCGCGTGCGCGCATTGGGCCTCCCACAAGGGTAGCGAGCGGTGTTTAGGGAAGAACGCCCCGCCGATCAAGGCGAGGCCCGGTCACAGAATCGCGGCCAGGAGCAGCCCGGCCGTGAGGACCAGCCCGGCGTCGCGGTTGGAGCGGAAGAGCAGCAGGCAGCCGTCGGGATCGTCGATGTCGAGCCGCCGCAGCTGCCAGGCCAGGTGGATCGCAAAGCCGAGGACGCCGAGGAATCCCGCCGCCCGCGCCGCCGGATCCGCCGCCGCGACCAGCACCGCGAGGCTCGCCAGCGCCGAGGCCGCCGCGAGGAACCCGGCCAGCCAGGGCTTGGTGTCCTCGCCGAACAGACGCGCCGTCGACTTCACCCCGATCAGCGCGTCGTCCTCGCGATCCTGGTGCGCATAGATCGTGTCGTAGAAAAGCGTCCAGGCGATGCCGGCGGCATAGAGGACCAGGGGCGCGAACCCGAGCTTGCCCGCGTGCGCCGCCCAGGCGAGCAGCACCCCCCAGTTGAACGCAAGCCCGAGGAAGACCTGCGGCCACCAGGTGAACCGCTTGGCGAAGGGATAGATCGCGACCAGCGCCAGCGAGCCGATCCCGAGCAGGATCGCGGTCCGGCCGAAGGTGAAGAGGATCAGCGCCGCGACCAGCGCCTGCGCCAGCATCCAGGCCGCCGCCTGCCGCGGCGTCACCTGCCCCGACGGCAGCGGCCGCGAGCGCGTGCGCGCGACGCGGCCGTCGATGTCGCGGTCGGTCAGGTCGTTCCAGGTGCAGCCGGCGCCGCGCATCAGCACCGCCCCGAGCGCGCAGCCGAGCGCGATCCAGGCGTCGCCGGGCCGGAGGCCCGCGGGATCGGCGACGGCGGCGAGCAACAGCCCCCACCAGCAGGGGATCAGCAGCAGCCACGTCCCGATCGGCCGGTCGGCGCGCGACAGCCGCAGGTAGGGCCGCCACGCCGGCGGCGCCAGCCGGTCGACCCAGTTGCCGCGGACGGCGTCCGCGACGCTTCCCTCCATCGCTGCGCTCGGCATAGTGTCGTCGGTCATGGGGGGAGGTATGGCAGAAACCGCGCCGAAGATCAGGCTTTTTGTCGAGGCCCCGCTCGGCCCCGGCGCCCACGTCACCTTGCGGCCGGAGCAGGCGCACTACCTCTTCAACGTGATGCGCGCAGGGCACGGCGCCGAGGTCGCGGTGTTCAACGGCCGCGACGGCGAGTGGTTCGGGGCGGTGACCCGCACCGGGCGGCTCGGCGGCGCCGTCGACTGCCGCGCGCCCGGGCAGCCGCAGCGGCACCCGCCCGACCTCTGGCTGGTCTTCGCCCCGGTCAAGAAGGCGCGCACCGACTTCATCGTCGAGAAGGCGGCCGAGCTCGGTGCGGCGCGCGTGCTGCCGGTCCTGACCCGCTACTCGGGCGCGATGCGCGTCCAGGCCGACCGGCTCCGGGCGCACGCGATCGAGGCGGCCGAGCAGTGCGGCGAGACCCACGTGCTCGGCGTGGCGCCGGCGGTCCGGCTCGAGGCGCTGCTCGACGCCTGGGACCCGCGGCGGCGGCTCCTCTTCTGCGACGAGGCGCGGACGGCACCCCCGGCCGCGACCGCGCTGGCGGCGGCAGCACCGGGCCCCTGGGCGATCCTGACCGGGCCCGCCGGCGGCTTCGCGCCCGAGGAATCCGAGCGGCTGCGCGGGCTGCCCTTCGTGGTGCCGGCGACGCTCGGGCCGCGCGTGCTGCGCGCCGACACCGCGGCGGTGGCGGCGATCGCGCTCTGGCAGGCGCTCCTCGGGGACTGGCGATGAGCTTCGTGCGCCCCGAGCTCGCCGCCGCGCTGCGCCGCTGGCGCGAGCCGATCGGCTGGGGCGCGCTGCTCGCCGCCGGCGTCTGGCTCGCGGCCCGGGGCTACGCACGGGTCGAGCCGACGCTCTTCGCCTTCGGGATCCTGCTCGCCGGCGCCGGCCTCGGGCTGATGCGCGGCGCGATCGGGCGGCTCAGGCTCAGCGCCGACGCGCCGGCCGAGGGCGTGGTGGTGATCGACGAGGCCCGCATCGCCTACCTCGGCCCCCGCACCGGCGGCGTCGTCGACCTGCCCTCGGTCG
This sequence comes from Amaricoccus sp., assembly GCA_046348975.1. GTDB lineage: Bacteria > Pseudomonadota > Alphaproteobacteria > Rhodobacterales > Rhodobacteraceae > Amaricoccus. The sequence continues at coordinate 40,450 of JAXMDF010000005.1, forward strand.
TCCGCGTCGAGATCGTGTCGCGCCCGCACGTCCCGCAGGCCTCGGCGCACGCCTGGGTCATCACCACCGAGGACGGCACGCGCCTCGTCATCCCGCTCGGCGCCGAGGGCGCCGAGGGCCTCTTCGACGCGCTGAGCCCCCTCCCCGGCATCGACTTCGACGCCGGCGCCGCCGCCATCGCCGCCCGCGGCCCGCACCGCACCCTGGTCTGGAAGAAGGCCGGCTGAACCGCCGGCTCCTTGCATCCGCGTTGCGGCACGTTCCCGGGCAGTAGTCCGGCGGAACAGCGCATGACGTCCCGCCGCACGTGATGTATCGTGAACCTTGGCAGACACGGGCATCGCGATGAACGAGCAGACGAGGCGCTATCGGTCGCCGGCGAGCTACAGGGATGTGCTGGACGCTCCGCCGCACATGGTCGCCGAGCTCGTCGAAGGCGCACTCCATCTGCATCCGCGGCCGGCATCGCGCCACGCCTTCGCGGGATCCGCGCTGGGGATCGAGCTCGGCGCGATGTTCCAGAACGGGCGGGGCGGGCCCGGCGGCTGGTGGATCATCGACGAGCCGGAGCTTCACCTCGGCCCGGACGTGCTTGTACCGGACCTCGCGGGATGGCGCCGCGAACGGATGCCGACGTTCCCCGACGCTCCCTGGTTCGACCTCGTGCCGGATTGGGCTTGCGAGGTGCTGAGCCCGGGGACGCGAAGCTTCGATCTCACCGACAAGCGCCGGCTCTGCGCGAAGAACGGCGTCGCGCACCTCTGGCTCGTCGATCCGAAGCCGCGCACGCTCGAAGCCTTCACGCTGGACGGCGGCAACTGGGTCCTCGTCGCCGCGCTCAGGGACGCCGACGCGGTCAGTGTTCCGCCCTTCGAAGCGATGTCGTTCCGCTTGTCGGCCCTCTGGCCGGAGTAGCCCGTCCGGACAGGCCGCAACGGGAACGGAAGGCCGGCTGAGCTAGCCCTCTTCCCCCTTCCTCTTGCCTCAAATACTCCCGCCGGAGGCCGCCGCCGCCGCCCGCAGCGCCGCCGGGCGAAGGCATCAGTGCCGGAAATGCCGCATGCCGGTGAAGAGCATGGCGATCCCGGCCGCGTCGGCCGCGGCGATGACCTCCTCGTCGCGGACCGAGCCGCCGGGCTGGATGACCGCGGTCGCGCCGGCCTCGGCGACCGCCAGCAGGCCGTCGGGGAAGGGGAAGAAGGCGTCGGAGGCGGCGACCGAGCCGACGGTCGGCGGCTCGGCGAGGTCCAGGGCCTCGGCCATGTCGCGGGCCTTGCGGGCGGCGATGCGGGTCGAATCGACCCGGCTCATCTGGCCCGCGCCGATGCCGACGGTGGCGCCGCCGCGGGCGTACACGATGGCGTTGGACTTCACGTGCTTGGCGACGGTCCAGGCGAAGCCGAGGTCGGCGAGCTCGGCCGCGGTCGGCTCGCGGCGCGTCACGACGCGGAGCTGGTCGGTCGCGAGCCGCCCGTCGTCGCGCGACTGCACCAGGAAGCCGCCCGCGACCTGCCGCCAGGCGAGGCCCTTCGCGCGTGCATCCGGGAGGCCGCCGGTGACCAGCAGCCGCAGGTTCTTCTTGTGGGCGAAGACCTCGGCCGCCTCGTCGGTCGCGTCGGGGGCGATGACGACCTCGGTGAAGATCTCGGCGATGGCGGCCGCCGTCTCCGCGTCGAGGGTGCCGTTGAGCGCGACGATCCCGCCGAAGGCTGAGGTCCGGTCGCAGTCGTAGGCGGCGCGGTAGGCGTCGAGGAGCGTGGCGCCGCGGGCGACGCCGCACGGATTGGCGTGCTTGATGATGGCGCAGGCCGGACCCTCGCCCGGGTCGAACTCGGCGACCAGCTCGAAGGCCGCGTCGGTGTCGTTGATGTTGTTGTAGCTCAGCGCCTTGCCCTGCAGCTGCCGCGCCGTGGCGACGCCGGGCCGGTCGCTGCCGTCGCGATAGAAGGCCGCCGACTGGTGCGGGTTCTCGCCGTAGCGCAACGGCTGCGCCAGCGTCCCCGCGAAGGCACGGCGCCGCGGCGTCGCCTCGCCGAGCGCGCCGGCCAGCCAGCCCGAGACCGCCGCGTCGTAGGCGGCGGTGCGGCCGAAGGCCGCCAGCGCCAGCCCCTGCCGGAACGCGAGCCCGGTCGAACCGCCGGTGCGGTCGAGCTCGGCCAGCAGCGGCGCGTAGTCCTCGACGTCGGTGACGACGGCGACGTACGCGTGGTTCTTCGCCGCCGAGCGCAGCATCGCCGGCCCGCCGATGTCGATGTTCTCGATGCAGTCGTCGTATCCGGCGCCCGCCGCCACCGTCGCCTCGAACGGATAGAGGTTGACGACCAGGAGGTCGATCGGCGCGATGCCGTTGCCGTCGAGCGCCGCCCGGTGCTCGGGGTTGTCTCGCACCGCGAGCAGCCCCGCATGCACCATCGGGTGCAGCGTCTTGACCCGACCGTCGAGCATCTCGGGAAACTCGGTGATCGCCGCCACGTCGCGCACCGGCAGCCCGGCAGCGCGCAGCGCCTTGGCCGTCCCGCCGGTCGAAATCAGCTCGACCCCGCGCGCGACCAGCGCCGCGGCGAAGGGCTCCAGCCCCTCCTTGTCGGAGACGGAGATCAGCGCGCGCCGGACCGGCACGAGATCAGCGGGCATGGGCAGGCTCCCGGCGACGGTCCGTCACGGCGCGGTGGGCGCCTCGGCGATGCGCGCGAAGGACCAGGTGACCTGGCCGAGATAGCCGGTGACGTCGGCGCGGACAACCACCTGCCGCGTCGGTTCCGGCGCCGCGGCGCCGGCGTCGTAGTAGACCGCGTTCTCCACCGCCACCGCCCCGCCGCTCGCCCGGAACATCCAGGCCTCCTCGTTGGGCAGCGTCAGGATGACCAGCTGCTCGCCCGGGTCGTGCTCGACCGCGACGCCCGGGTGCAGATGAAACCGCGCCGCGAACCCGATCCGCCCCCCGTCCGCCGCCCGCTGGAAGGCCTCGCGCGCCCGCGCGTCCGGCACCGTCAGGATGTCCTCGCCGCGCACCTCCTGCCCTCGCGCCTCGACGAAGAGCCGCCGCTCGTGCAGGAGCCCGTGGCTCGCCACATAGCCGTCGTGGGTCGCGAGCAGCCACTGCCCGCTCGCGTCCTGCGCCTGCCGGACGGTCACCAGCGCCGGCCCGTCGGCCAGCCGCGCCCCAAAGGTGCGCGCCGCGAGCCCGTCCGTCTCGATCCGCGCCGACGACTGCCCGTCGACCTCGACCGCCGACTGCGCCGCCGTCCGCCGGCTCGCGAGCGCCGCCGCCCCGCCGAAGGCCTGCCCCGGCCCCGCGTTCACCACCAGCCGATGCCGCGCGACCCCCATCTCGAACGCCAGCGTCGCCGCATGCGCCCTGACCGCCTGCCCCTCGGCCGCCGGCGGCACGGCGCCGTCCATCACCACCACGACCCGCCCGCCGGTCAGCCGCGCATAGCCCATCGGCAGCTGTGGCTTCGGCTGCGCCACCAGTCGCAGCTCGGCCAGCGCCTGGTCGATGCGCTCGGGCGTGCCCGCCCCGCCGCCATGGAACCGCGCCATGCCGCCGTCGCCCAGCCGGAGCGGCCTGAGCACCGGGATCGCCCGCACGATCGCCGCCAGGTGCGGCGCCATCGCGTGCTGCCCCGAATCCTCGAGCAGCCGCGCGGTCCAGATCAGCAGGACCACCGTCTCCGCCAGGTCCTCCGGGACCCGGGACGGCGTCCCCCCCTCGGCGTCGATCAGCCGGTCGGCGAGCGCCGCGATCTCGGCCAGCGCCGCCGCATGCCCCGGATGCGGCAAGACGACGCCGCTCCAGACCAGCCCTGCCAGCGCCCGCAGCTGCGCCAGCCCGAGCGGCGCCAGCGGCCAGGCCCGCGCCAGATACCGCTGGTGCGCGGCCAGCCCCCGCCAGAACCGCTCGGCGCCGCCCCGGTCGAGCCCCTCGGTCAGCAGCGCCGCATGCGCCACCCAGCGCTTGGCCCGCCGCCCGGCCAGCTCCGCCTCCCAGCCCGGCCCCGCGCCGCTGCCATAGCGCTGGATCCAGTCCTGCACCCAGGCCTGCGCCAGCACCCGCGCCGCCGCGTTGCCGAGCGCCGCCAGGTCGTCGAGCCAGAGACAGGCCTGCCGCTCGGCCTCGAGCCGCGGGTCCGGTATCGGCGCCGTCCAGATCGACGCGCGCCCGACCGCCACCGATTGCCCCAACGCCCGCCAGCTGCCGGCGACCAGCTCCTCGCCGCGCCCGGCGTCGCCGAGGAACACCGGCTCCGGCATCGCCTCCGCCACGTCCGGCTTCCCGCCGAGCCGTGCGCGGTGCGCCCAGATCCGGTTTCGCCAGGCGCGCGGTGGCCGGGCGATCCGCTCGCGCAGGGCACTGAGCGTCAGAGCGGATCGGGATGCCATCTATGGGTCGGACCGTAAACCGATGTTTCGGCGGATCTTATCCCGCTCCGCGACCTTCTGTCACGCGGCAAAGCCCGGCATGGTAACGCAGGCCGCATAGAAGCCGTCCATCCCGCCCCGTTCCGGCCAGAAGTCGGGCCTGAGCCGCAGCCCGCCCGTCGCGTCGACCCATCCCGCCTCGACCCCGGCGACGCCGTCCGGCGCCACCATCCGCGTCCCCGGCACGGCCGCCAGCAACCGCGCCACCTGCCGCTCGCCCTCGGCCGGCAGCAGCGAGCAGACGCAATAGACGAGCCGCCCCCCCGGCTTCACCCAGCCCGCGGCCCGCTCCAGCAGCGCCGCCTGCAGCTCGACGAGCCGCCGGAGCTCGCGGTCCCGGCGCAGGAACGGCAGGTCCGGATGCCGCCGGATCGTCCCGCTGGCGGTGCAGGGCGCGTCGAGCAGCACCGCGTCGAACCGCCCGTCAGGCTCCCAGGCCAGCGCATCCGCCACCACCACCTCGGCCGCGAGCCCCGTCCGGGCCAGGTTCTCCCGCAGCCGCCCAATCCGGGCGTCGGACGCATCCAGCGCCACGACCTCGGCGCCGGCCGCGGCGAGCTGCAGCGTCTTGCCCCCCGGCGCCGCGCAAAGGTCGAGGACGCGCTGTCCGGCGAGCCCGCCGAGCAACCGCACCGGCAGCGCCGCCGCCGCGTCCTGCATCCACCAGGCGCCGGCGTCATACCCTGGCAGCGCCGACACCTGCGCCCCACGCGCCAGCCGCAGGCTGCCCGTCGACAGCCGCTCGGCGCCGAGCGCGGCCGACCATGCCTCCGCCTCCGCCGGATTCCGCAGCGTCAGGTCGAGCGGCGCCTCTCGCCGGTGCGCGGCGGCGATCGCCTCCGCCGCCTCCGCTCCCCAGGCCGCCTTGACCGGTTGCGCCAGCCAGTCCGGCAGCCCCGCCTCCGGCGCCGCCTCCCAGGCCGCCGCGTTCTCCGCCACCCGCCGCCCGACTGCGTTGACGAGGCCGGCCAGCCGCGGCTCGCCCGCCCGCGCCAGCCGCACCGCCCCGTCGACCGCCGCATGCGCCGGCGTCCCGTCGAGGTAGAGCTCCGCCACGGCCAGCCGCAGCGCGTTCAGCGCCACGGCCGGCGGCCGGCGGCTCAGGAAACCCTGGAGCACCGCGTCGATCCGCCCGAGATGCCGCAGCGTCTCGGCCGCCAGCCGCTGCGCCCGCGCCCGCTCGTCGGGCGCAAGGCCATCCAGCGGCCCGTCGGCCGCCTCGACCTGGTCGCCGAAGCTGCGGTGGCGGTCGAGGACGCCCGCGAGCAGCCCCGCAGCGGCCTCCCGGGCGGCGAGGCCGGGAACGGTCAAGAGCGGCGCCGGACGACCGGGATCGGGCTCGGCCGCTCGGCCATGCGCGGCCCCATCTGCGCGGCGATCGCTTCCAGCGCGCGGATGCGGTTCTCGGTGCTCGGGTGGGTCGAGAACAGGTTGTCCATCCGCTGCCCGCTCAGCGGGTTGATGATGAAGAGCGGCGCCGAGGCCGGGTTCCGCTCGGCCGTCTCCATCGGGATCCGCCCGGCATACCCCTGGATCTTGCGCAGCGCCGAGGCGAGCGCCAGCGGCTTGCCGCTGATCTCCGCCCCGCCGCGGTCGGCCGAATACTCGCGCGTCCGGCTGATCGTCATCTGGATGACCGCTGCCGCCATCGGCGCGAAGAGCACCGCCAGCAGCACGCCGACCGGGCCCATCGGGTTGTCGCGGTCGCGCCCGCCGCCGAAGAAGAAGCCGAACTGCGCCAGCATCGAGATGGCGCCCGCGACCGTCGCCGCGACCGTCATCGTCAGGATGTCGCGGTTCTTCACGTGCGCGAGCTCGTGCGCGATGACGCCTTCGAGCTCGTCGCGGTCGAGCAGCCGCAGGATCCCGGTCGTCGCGGCAACGGCGGCGTTCTCCGGATTCCGCCCGGTCGCGAAGGCGTTCGGCTGGTCCTCGCGGATGATGTAGAGCTTGGGCATCGGCAGCCCGGCGTTCTTCACCAGCCGCGCCACCATGTCGTAATACTCGGGCGCGCTCGCCCGCGTGACCGGCTCGGCGTTGTGCATCCGGAGCACCATCTTGTCCGAGTTCCAGTAGGCGAAGGCGTTCATCCCGAGGGCGAAGACGAAGGCCATCATCATGCCGCCGGTGCCGCCGAGCAGGTAGCCGACGCCCATGAACAGCGCGGTCATCGCCGCGAGCAGCAGCATCGTCCGGAAGAAGTTCATCCGCCTCGGCCCCCTTGCCGCGCCCGCCGCCGGGCCTATGATCGGCCGGCCGCGGGTTCGGGGGAATATATGGTCGACGCAGCGCGCGAAAAAGAGGCCCGCCAGGCCACCGCCGCCGCGCGGGCGCTGGCCGAGGCCGAGGCCCGCCGCGCCGCCGCGCCCGCGACGATCCTCCCGGCCGAGGTCGGCGGCCGCGACGGGCCCGAACCGGTGCGCTACGGCGACTGGGAGCGCCGCGGCATCGCGGTCGACTTCTGAGCCGGCCGAAAGCCGCCGTGAAGCAGGTCATCTGCATCAGCTGGGGCACGAAGTACGGCGCGCCCTACGTGAACCGGCTCTATGCGATGGTGGCGCGCAACATCACGCCGCCCTTCTCGTTCACCTGCTTCACCGACAGCGCCGAGGGCTTCCGCCCCGAGGTCCGCGCCGAGCCGCTCCCGCCCCTCGACGTCCCGATGCCGACCGGCACCAAGGGCATCTGGCCGAAGGCCCGCCTCTGGAGCGCGACCCTCTCCGACCTCACCGGCCCGGTCCTCTTCATGGACCTCGACCTGGTCGTCGTCGGCCCGCTCGACGACTTCTTCGGCTTCGGCGACCCCGACGAGGTCATCCTCGCCCGCAACCCCAACACGCCCCTCGAGCGGCTCGGCCAGACCTCGATCTTCCGCTTTCCCGTCGGCAAGCTCCTGCCGCTGCAAGAGCGCTTCCTCGCCGACCCGCAGGGCGTCGCGGACACCTACCAGTTCGAGCAGCGCTACGTGACCCGCGAGGCGCCCGGCGGCGTCCAGTTCTGGCCGAACGCCTGGGTGCGGCACTTCCGCTTCCACTGCGCCCGGCCGCTGCCGCTGAACTTCTTCCTGGCCCCGCGGCTGCCGCGCGACGCCCGAGTCGTCATCTTCCCCGGCGCGCTGCTGCCGCCGCACGCCATCGCCGGCCACTGGGGCCGCACCTACCGCCCCGGCGGCCCCGCCGCCCACCTGCGCGGCCTCTTCGCCGCCGACCGCCCCGACCGCCCGCTGCGCTACCTGCGCCACTACCTCCGCCCGACCCCCTGGGTCGCCGAAGCCTGGCGCGAGGACTGACCCGGCGCGGCCGGAGTCAACCCCGCCTGCGCGCGTCATGCACCCTCAACGTGTACCAAATCCTTCTCTTTCAACCTATCGGGCAGTGCCTGGGGGGTCGAGGGCGGCGAGCGCCCCCCTCGGGCCGCCCCGCGATCCGCCGGGGAATGAAGAACAAGGGCGACTCCTTCGGGCCTGAAGGCCGAGCCGCGCATGCGGCGAGCGGCGCCAGAGCGCCGCGGGCCTGCTCGCATCACCTGGGACCTCCTCCGAGGGTGCCACGACCCCCGGGCAACCGTTGAAATCCGGTTAACGCCCGGGGCTTGAATCCAGCAATATCAATGACTTGCCATAAGTGCTCGACCCCGGGCAAGCCCCGGACAAATCGGCCGGGGCACCGCCGTCAGGCGGCGTCGCGGAAGGCCGGCAATGCGCGCTCGATCATCGCATCGCTGGCGGTCAGCGACAGGCGGAAGTCGCCGGGCCGGTCGAAGAGCGTCCCGGGCATGACCAGCACGTCGCGCTCGGCCATGCGGTCGGCGAAGGCGGCGGAGTCGCCGCCCGGAGCGGCGCCCCACAGGTAGAAGGTCCCCTCGGGCCGGGTCATCCGGTAGCCCCAGCCGCCCAAGGCGCCGAGCAGCCGGTCCCGCCGCGCGGCGAGCGCATCGATGTCGATCGACACGCTCTCGAGCGCCGGCACCGAATACTGCATCACGGCGTCGGGAAACCCCCAGTTGATCCCCATCTGCGCCGGGAACACCGCCTCGCGCAGCGCCGCCCGCTCGGCGGCCGGCAGGAGCGGCGACAATGCCAGGTAGCCGAGCCGCTGGCCCGGCGCCAGCAGCACCTTGCCATAGCTGTAGTCGATCAGCGTCCAGGGATAGACGGCGGCGGGGCTGGTGAAGCCGTTGCCGTCGAAGCGGATGCGCCGGTAGGGCTCGTCGGACAGGAGCCAGATGCGGGCGCCGATCCGGCGCGAGGCGGTCTCGAGCAGGTCTGCAAGCGCTTCGAGCGCCTCGCGCGGATAGATCCGCCCGGTCGGATTGTGCGGGCTGTTCACGACCACCATGCGGGTTCTGGGGCTGATCGCCGCCTCGATCGCCGCGAGGTCGAGGTCGAAGCGCGCGGGGTCGAGGGCGGCGCGGACCGGCACGAGGTTCGCGACGCGCAGCATCGGCGGGTAGCAGAACCACCCCGGCACCGGAATGACGACCTCGGCGCCCGCGTCCATCACCAGCCGGAACGCGAGCGCGATGGCGCCGAAGGCGCCCTGGCTCATGACGATGTCGGCCGGCTCGAAGGCGAGGCCGAGCTCGCGCGACAGCCCGGCGGCGATCACCTCGCACGCCTCGGGTTGGCTGGTCTGGTAGGCGAACCAGTCCTCGCGCAGCGGCTCGGCGTTGGTCTTCAGGGCGGCGACGAGGCCCGGGAGCGGCATCTCGTGGGGGTTGCCGAAGGTGAAGTCGCAGGTTTCCGGCCGGTACTCGCCGTGTGCCGCCGCGACGCGCTCGAAGAACGCCCGCATCACCGTCAGCTCCTGGCCCGCGGCAGCGACGCGCTCGGAAACCATCCCCACCTCCCCCGTGCGGTTGCCGCGAGAATAGCGCAGTCAGGCGAAGAAGCCGAGTCCGGCGCGCCCGCGCAGCGCCGCGGCCAGCACGGCGCCGATCGCCTCGGCATCGGCGGGCGCTCCGCCGATCGCGTCCGACAGGCTCTCGGAGCCGTCGGGGCGGAGGATCTCGCCGCGGAGCCGCAGGGTCTCGCCGTCGAGCTCGGCGAGGCCGGCGATCGGGGTCTGGCAGGAACCGTCGAGGCCGGCGAGGAAGGCGCGCTCGGCGGCCAGCCGGATGCCGGTCGCGGCGTCGTGAATCGGGGCGAGCAGCGCCGCGACGCGGTCGTCGCCCGTCCGCTGCTCGATGCCGATCGTCCCCTGCGCGACCGCGGGCAGCATGTCGCCTGGGTCGATCGGGCCGCGGGCGACCTCGCCGAGGCCGAGCCGGTGCAACCCGGCCATGGCGAGGAAGGTCGCGCTCGCGACGCCGTCGGCGAGCTTGCGCAGCCTGGTCTGCACGCTGCCGCGGAACTCGACGACGGCGAGGTCGGGCCGGCGGTGCAGGAGCTGCGCGCGGCGGCGCAGGCTCGACGTCCCGACGACGCTGCCGGCGGGGAGCGCCGCGAGCGTCCCGGCGGCCGGCGAGACGAAGGCGTCGCGCGGATCCTCGCGCGGCAAGGCGCAGGTGATGGCGAGGCCGTCGGGCTGCAGGGTCGGCATGTCCTTCATCGAATGCACGGCGACGTCGATCAGGCCTTCGAGCAGCGCCGACTCGATCTCGCGCGTGAAGAGGCCCTTGCCGCCGAGCTCGCCCAGGGGCCGGTCCTGGACGCGGTCGCCGGTGGTGCGGATCGGCACGATCGCGAAGGCGGCCTCGGGCAGGCCGTGCGCCGCCATCAGCCGGTTGCGCGCCTCGCGCGCCTGGGCGAGCGCCAGCGGGCTGCCGCGGGTGCCGATGCGGAGCGGGCGGTCGGGGGACGGCGGGTCGTCGGTCAAGGGTGCGGCGTCACGAATGCTGCCCGGTCGGGAACAGGAACGTCACGACCGCGCGCGCACCCCAGCCCGACGGGCCGCTCTCGGGGGTCTCGACCCAGTAGCGGGCGCCGAGGCCGAGCTGGACCGGCTGCTTGCCGATGTGGGTGGTCTTGCTGACGATGGCGTTGATCGGAACCGACCAGTCGTTGGTCTTCCAATTGTAGTTCGACTCGGTGTTGAGGGTGAAGGTCCAGGCGTTCGCGGTGTTGTAGGCGACGAAGGGCTGCAGGAAGGCGTTGCTGACGTCGGGGCGGTCGTCGCCGCCGGCGTTGGCGAAGGACCAGATCTGGTTGGCGAGCAAGCCGACGGTCCAAGGGCCGGTCTGCCGCAGCACGACGAAGGTCGGGCCCGCGCCCCACTTGCCCTGGCCGAGCTCGTCGTCGGTGGCGGTCGGCCACAGGAAGGCCGGACCGACGCCCCAGATCAGCCCGCCCGGCCCCGGTGCCTTCGGCGAGAAGAAGATCTCCTGGGTCGTGTCGCCGAGGCCGAACTGCGAGCCGGTGCCGGGGACGACGTCCGACTGGTCGATGACCGGCACGATGGTGCGCAGGATGAGGTTCCAGTCGGCATTCAGGCTGAACGGGACGACCGGCTGGATGTTGACATAGCTCTGGTGGCCGTCCTGCGGGCCGTAGCCGTCGTTGTAGTTGAACTGGAAGGGGACGCTGATCAGGCTCGAGACGGGGTTCGAGACCTGCTTGGCGAGGTCCTGGGCATCCTGTGCGGCGGCGGCTCCGGCTCCTGCCAGCAGCGCGGCGGCGAAAAGGGCATGACGCATCGGGACCCTCCCTTGGGCGATCTCCGGCACAGGTTAGCCGTGCCGGCGGCGGGGTCCATCCTAAAGACGTGTCCGGGCGCGGGCTTTTCCTTTGCCCGCCACGCGGGTAAGTCTCCGGCCGGTAAACGGGGTGGGTGCCGGGGATGGCGAGGGACGACCGACCGCTGATGCGGGCGCTGCGCGGCGAGGCGCTGCCGGTGCCGCCGATCTGGCTGATGCGGCAGGCCGGGCGCTACCTGCCCGAGTACCGCGCGATCCGGGCGCGCGCCGGCAGCTTCCTCGACCTCTGCTACGCGCCGGAGCTCGCCGCCGAGGTGACGCTGCAGCCGGTGCGGCGCTTCGGGCTCGATGCGGCGATCCTCTTCGCCGACATCCTGCTCGTCCCGCATGCGCTCGGCAGCGCGCTCTCCTTCGTCGAGGGCGAGGGGCCGCGGCTGTCGCGGGTGACGTCGGCGGCCGACCTGGCGCGGCTGCGGCCGGTCGAGGCGATTCACGCGACGCTGGCGCCGGTCTACGAGACGGTGCGGCTGGTGCGGGCGGCGCTGCCGCCGACGGTGCCGCTGATCGGCTTCGCCGGGGCGCCCTGGACCGTCGCGACCTACATGATCGCCGGGCGCGGGACGCCGGGGCAGCAGCCGGCGCGGGAGCTGCTCTACCGCGACCCGAGCACCTTCGATGCGCTGATCGAGCGGCTGACCGAGGCGACGGTCGCCTACCTGCTGGCGCAGGTCGCGGCGGGGGCCGAGGTGGTGAAGCTCTTCGACAGCTGGGCGGGCGCGCTGCCGGGGCCGCTCTTCGCCCGCTATGCGATCGAGCCGGCACGGCGGATCGCTGCGGCGGTGCGGGCGGCGCATCCCGAGGTGCCGGTGATCGGCTTCCCGCGCGGCGCCGGCGCCGGCTATGCCGCCTTCGCGGCGGCATCGGGCGTGCAGGCGCTGGCGCTCGACACCGGGGTCGATCCGGCCTGGGCGGCGCGCGAGCTGCAGCCGCGGCTCTGCGTGCAGGGCAACCTCGACCCGCTCTTGCTGGTCGTCGGCGGCCCGGCGCTGCGCGACGCGGCGCGGCGGATGGTCGAGGGGTTCGCCGGCGGGCCCTACGTCTTCAACCTCGGGCATGGGCTCACGCCCGACGCCGACCCGGCGCTTGTGGAATCGCTGGTGCGGACCATCCGCCGCTGACGGCCGGCGGGGGCGCCGAGCGGTTCCGCTCCCCGGACAATCGTGAAGTCCGGGTTAACGTCCGGAGACGATATTGTTTTATGTCAGCCACTTAAGGCATGTGCCCGACCCCGGACAAACCCCAGGCCAACCCGCGCGGCGATGCCTGCGGGGCCGACCTTCCGGAGCGGTCCTCAGTGGGTCAGCGAGTTCGAGAACAGGTTGAGCACGGTGACGCCGGCGAGGATCAGGCCGATGCCGAGCAGCGCCGGCTGGTCGAGGCGCTGGCCGAAGCCGAGCCAGCCGACGGCGACGATCAGCACCATGCCGATGCCCGACCAGATCGCGTACACGATGCCCATCGGGATCGCGCGGAAGGTCAGCGAGATCAGCGCCAGCGCGATCGCGTAGCTGGCGACGACGAGGGCGGTCGGGCCCGGCCGGGTCAGCTGCTGGCTGGCGAGGAGCGCCGAGGTGCCGATCACCTCGAAGGCGATCGCCACCAGCAGAATCGAATAGGTCACCAAAAGGGTCATGAGATGGCTTTCGACAGCGGGCCCGCGGAACAATGCGGATGGGCCGGGCGAACAATTGGCGGCGATAGTAGCATGGCGAGTGACGCCGCGCTCGATTCTTTGCGCGGTGTGGGCCGTCCGTGCGCCCCGACCGGCGGCCCGGGCTGCCGACGCTCAGTGCTGCTTGTCGTGGCCGACGAAGGCGAACATGCGCGAGACCCGCACGGCGACCGCCTCGCGGAAGGCGCGCTCGCCGTCGTCGAGGCCGGGGTCGCGGGCGGCGATCCAGGCGGCGGCCTCGGCGAGGCGGCCGCGGCTGTGGACGGTGGCGGCGGCGCGGTCGCGGATCGCGCGCCCGAGCGCGAGCCTCTCGTCGAGGCGTGCGATGAGCATGATGCCTCCCAAAACCTTCGCCCCGCAGGATGCCCGCGGGCGCCCTTCGCAACAACTTTAACGTTCTGAACGGGTTAACGGAAGCCTCCCGTTGGGCGTAGCCGCGCGTGCCCGGCGACGAGCCGCTTGAGGCAACGGCGGCGCGCCGCTAGCATCACGGCAAAGCAACGATCCGAGGAAGCGCCATGCCCATCCGATCCACCCGCCGCGAGGTCCTCGCCGCCGGGCTCGCGGCGGGCGCGCTGCCCTTCGTGCCGCGCCCGGCGCTGGCGGAGGGGCCGGCGATGGGCGAGCCCGTCCCCTTCTCCTTCGACATGCTGCGCGACATGGCGCAGAGCCTGGCGGCCACGCCCTACGTCCAGCCGGTCATCGAGGACGACGCGCTGCTCGAATCGATCGACTACGACCTGCACAACCAGATCACCTACAGGGCCGACCGGATGCTCTGGGGCGACGTGCCGGGGGCGGCCAAGGTGCGCTTCTTCCATCCGGGGCGCTACTTCAAGCTGCCGGTGCAGATCTACGACCTCAAGGACGGGCAGGCGCGGGAGCTGAAGTTCTCGACCGACCTCTTCGACATGCCGGCCGACCATCCGGCGCGCAAGCTGACGCATGCGGGCTTCGCCGGCTTCGCGGTGATGGACCCGGAGGCCGAGCACGACTGGCTGGCGGTGCTCGGGGCGTCCTACTTCCGGACGTCCGGCTACTCGGGGCAGTTCGGCATGTCGGCGCGCGGGCTGGCGATCGACTCGGGGGGGCCGGGGCCGGAGGAGTTCCCGCGCTTCACCCGCTTCTGGCTCGAGCAGGCCGAGGACGGGGGGCTCGTCATCTACGCGCTGCTCGAGAGCCAAAGGGCGACCGGGGCCTACCGGATGGCGACGGCGCATCACGACGGGGTCTTCCAGGACATCGATGCGGCGCTGTTCCTGCGGGGCGACATCGCGCGGCTCGGGATAGCACCGCTGACCTCGATGTTCTGGTACGGCAAGAACAACCACTTCCTCGGGCCCGACTGGCGGCCGGAGATCCACGATTCCGACGGGCTCGAGATGCTCCTGGCGTCGGGCGAGCGGATCTGGCGGCCGCTCAACAACCCGCCGCGGGTGATGGCGAACGCCTTCCGGGCCGACAACGTGCGCGGCTTCGGGCTCGCGCAGCGGGAGCGGAGCTTCGAGGAATACCAGGACGACGGGGTCTTCTACGAGAAGCGCGCGACGGTCTGGGTCGAGCCGCAGGGGGACTGGGGCGAGGGATCGGTGATGCTGATCGAGCTCTCGACCAACGACGAGATCCACGACAACATCGGTGCCTTCTGGAACCCGGCGGCGCCGGCGGCGCCCGGCAGTCGCTACGACCTGCACTACAAGGTGAGCTGGGTGAAGGACTCGCCGGCGCTGACGGTGGCGCGGTTCATCGCGACGCGGATCGGCATCGGCGGGGTGCCGGGGCAGGCGCGGCCGGCGAACCAGGTCAAGTTCGTGCTCGACCTCGACGGGCGGGGGCTCGAGGGGCTCGACCGGTCGAGCGGGGTCGAGGCGGTGGTGAGCGCCAGCCGCGGCGAGGTGAGCCTGGTCTATGCCTATCCGATCGCCACCACCGACCGCTGGCGGGTGACCTTCGACCTGAACTTCGGGGCCGCCGACCAGCCCGACGACCCGATCGACCTCAGGCTCTACCTGCGGCACAAGGACCAGGCGATGTCGGAGACGTGGCTGTACCAGGTGTTTCCGTCGCAGCTGCACGAGCTGCTCGGCGAGCACGCCTGACGGGATTCGGCCCCTTTCGGGAGGCCCTGCCCGGGGGGTGCTCGGGGTCGAGCATGTGGATTAAGCTGTTGGAATCGTTGGATATGAGTCCCGAGCGTTAACCACATTTCAACCAATGCCCGGGGGTCTGGGGCACGTGTCCCGGGAGGCGGCGCAGCTGTCGCAACGGAGTGCTTGTCCTTCCCGGCCATCGGGTGCCCGAGCCGGCGCGGCGGCGTTTTGAACGCCGGTCGCCGCATGCGCGGCTCCGCCTTCAGGCCCGAGGGGATCCCGATTGCTCCTCCCTCCCGGCGGCCCGCCTGTGGCCCAAAGGGGGGCCCTCGCCGGCCCCCCTTTGAACCCCCCAGGCACTGCCCGATGAGGCAGGAAGAGAAGGAAGAGAAGAAGAAAGACGTGGCGGAGCGGAGGCGGCGGGGGTGCCCGCGGTCCGCGGGGCGCGCGGGCAGGGGCGACGTTTCGTCGGGACGCGGCGGCGGACGACGTCGCGAGCTGCGAGGCGGGATCGCGGGAAGGGCTCCGCACGCCGGACACCGCGCGCGGGGACGCGACCGGGTCTGGAGACGCGACGTGCGGCCGCTACTGGCCGTAGCGGGCGGCGGTGAGGCCGTCGAAGTCGATCTCGGGCTTGCGGCCGAGGACGGCGTCGGCGACGGCGCGGCCGGAGCCGCAGGCCATGGTCCAGCCGAGCGTCCCGTGGCCGGTGTTCAGGAAGAGGTTGGGGTAGCGGGTCGGGCCGATCACCGGGGTGCCGTCGGGGGTCATGGGCCTGAGGCCGGTCCAGCCTTCGGCGCGGGCGACGTCGCCGCCTTTGGGGAAGAGGTCGGAGACGACGTAGCGGACGGTGTCGGTGGCGGTGCGGCCGAGGCTGCGGTCGTAGCCGATGATCTCGGCCTGGCCGGCGACGCGGATGCGGTCGCCGAGGCGGGTGATCGCGACCTTGTGGGTCTCGTCCATCAGCGTCGACTGCGGGGCGGCGGCGTCGTCGGTGACGGGCAGCGTGATCGAGTAGCCCTTGACCGGGTAGATCGGCAGCCAGATGCCGACCGAGCGCAGCAGGAAGGGGGCGTAGGGGCCGAGGGCGCAGACGTAGGCGTCGGCGGTCTCCGTCCCGTGCTCGGTCTCGACGCCGGTGATGCGGTCGCCGTGCAGCGTGAAGCGCTCGATGGTGTTGCCGTAGCGGAAGGACACGCCGGCTTCCTCGGCCTTCTTCGCCAGGGCGAGCGTGAACATGCGGCAGTCGCCGGTGCGGTCGGCGGTGAGGCGCAGGCCGCCGACGAACTTGTCGCGCACCAGGGCGAGGCCGGGCTCGACGGCGATGCAGCCGTCGGGGTCGAGGAGCTCGTAGGGGGAGCCGTATTCGGCGAGGACTTCCTGGTCGGCCTTGGACCCCTTGAGCTGCTTCTCGGTGCGGAAGAGCTGCAGCGTGCCCTGCTGGCGCAGGTCGAAGGCGAGGTCGGGGAGCTCGGCGAGGAGGTCGGTCATCGCGTCGCGGCTGTAGTTGGAGATCCGCACCATGCGGCCCTTGTTGCGGCGGTAGCGATCCTCGGTGCAGTTGCGCAGCATCTGCAGCCCCCACCACCACATCCGCGGGCTCGCCATCGGCCAGATGAAGAGCGGGCGGTGGCGCATGAAGAGCCACTTGACCGCCTTCGTCGGGATGCCGGGCGCCGCCCAGGGCGAGGTCATGCCGTAGGAGAGCTCGCCCGCGTTGGCGAAGCTCGTCTCCATCCCGGGGCCGGGCTGGCGGTCGAGCACGCGCACGTCGGCGCCCGCGCGGGCCAGGTACCAAGCGGTGGTGACGCCGATCACGCCGGCGCCGAGCACGATCACCTTCATCGGCAGCTCCCCCTGTGCCGGAGGAGGTTAGGCGAGGCGTGCCGGGCTGTCACGCCTCAGCGGGCGGAGGAGACGGGCGGGATCGCCTTGAGGTAGGCGCCGATCGCGGCGCGGTCGTCGGGGGCGAGCATGGCCATGTTCTCCTGCACCTCGACCATGGTGCCGCCGACCGAGTCGAAGTCGGGGGTGAAGCCGGTCTCGAGGAAGGACGCGATGTCGTCGGCCGACCAGTCGAGGCCGCCCTCGCCGGAGGTGATGTTGGGGATGCGGCCCTTGCCGGTCGGGTTGGGCGCGCCCGCGAGCCAGCGGACGAGATTGGGGGCGCCGACGAAGTTGCGGTCGGTGTGGCATTCGCCGCAGTGGCCGGGACCCTCGACCAGGTACCGGCCGCGGGCGACGGCCGGGTCGGAGGTGTCGAGGGCGACGACGGGTCGGCTGTCGAGGAAGGCGAGCTGCCAGAGCCCGAGGCCGCGGCGGAAGGAATAGGGGAACGCGAGCCGGTGGCCGGGCTGGCGGCCGGGGACGGCGGGGAGCGTGGCGAGGTAGGCGCGCAGGTCGGCGACGTCCTCGGGCTTCATCCGCGCGTAGGAGGTATAGGGGAAGGCCGGGTAGAGGTGGACGCCGCCGGGCGCGATGCCGCGCAGCATGGCGTTGGCGAGATCGCCGGCGGTCCAGGATCCGATGCCGTCCCTGGGGTCGCTGGAGATGTTCGGGACGACGAAGGTGCCGAAGGGGGTCTCCAGGGCCTGCCCGCCGCCGAGCTTCAGCCGGTCGTCGCCCTCGGCCTTGGCGGCGGCGTGGCAGGAGGCGCAGCCGCCGGCCCAGAACCAGGTCTCGCCGCGCCTGGCGTCGCCGGGGCCGAGCGCCGCCAGCTCCGCCGCCGGCAGGCCGCGGGGGATGGTCAGGAACCAGAAGGCGGCGGCGCCGAGGAGGACGAGCGCGAGGAGCGCGGCGAGGACCCGCCGCATGCCGGGTCAGTTGCTCTTGGTGCGGAAGTTTTCGTGGCAGTCCTTGCAGGTGTCGAGCACCGGGCCCGCGGCGGCCTGGAAGGCGGCCTTGTCGGCGGGGCCGTCCTTGCCGGCGGCCTTGACCGCCGCGTCGGTGGCCGCGAGGAACGTGTCGAGCTCCTTCCGCCAGCCGGCAGCGTCCTCCCAGATCTTCGGCGAGGCGTGGCTCCTGGCGGCGTCGGCGCTGCCTTCGGGGAAGAAGCTGCCGACGGAGGCGGCGACCGCGTGCCAGGACAGGATGACCGACTTGGCGACGGCCGGGTTGTAGGGGATCTGCTCCTTCATCAGGCCGCCCGCGACCGCGGCGGCGCCGCCGTTGCTGTCCATCAACGCCTGCCGGGTGGCGATCGGGTCGTCGGCGGCGAAGCCGGGAACCGCGAGCGTGGCGAAGAGGCCGATCAGGATCGGGAGCTTTTTCACGGAGTTCTCCTGGGTGTTGCCGCCTGGGGTGCGACATCTTATGCACGCCGGATCCCGGCGGCGCCATCAAGAGAACTTGAACGGCCCCGGGCGGAATCCGGGCGCGTCAGAGCGGGGCGAAGCCGCCGCCGGCGGGGTCGTAGAGCTCGAGGTTGCCGTCGCGGATGTCCTTCCAGACCCCGTGCAGTTGCAGCCGCCCGTTCGTGACCGCCTCGGCGACGAAGGGGAAGCTCATCAGGTTCTGCAGGCTGACGAGCACCGCCTCGCGCTCGAGGGTGGCGATGCGCGCCTCGTAGTCGAGGCCGCGGCCGGCGAGGGAATCGAAGCCGGGCTTGAGGATCTTCAGCCAGGTGCCGACGAAGCTCGTCGGCGTGTCGAGATCGGGGGCGAGGCCTGCGAGCATGTCGTGGCAGCCGCGCACGCCGCCGCAGCCGCGGTGGCCCATGACGATCAGGTGCTCGACCTTGAGCGCGATCACCGCGTACTCGATGGCGGCCGAGGTGCCGTGGGCGCGGCCGTCGGCCTCGTTGGGCGGCACGAGGTTCGCGATGTTGCGGTGGATGAAGAAGTCGCCCGGCCCCTCGCCGAAGATCTCGGAGATGAGCACCCGGCTGTCGCAGCAGGTGATGATCATCGCCTTGGGGCTCTGCCCCTTGTCGGCGAGCTCCGCGTGGAGGGCGGCCGCCTCGGGGCTGCGCCGCTCCTGCCAGGCGCGATAGCGCGCGACAAGCTCGGGCGGCAGCGGCCGTGCATGCTCCATCGTTCCCCTCCGCGCCGATTCGGAAAGATTGGCTAAACTGCGGGGCACTTTCGGGCGTTGAGGCCGTGCCGGCAAGGCTTCGCGTCAAGCCGGGCTTTACGGTTGCGCGCGATGCTGGGCGCCGGGTGACCATGGGGGCTGCACATGAGTGCGGAGCTTTATCAGATCGCGACGCGCGAGGACGCGGTGCTCGACACCGGCCGCATCGTGGTGCTGCGGCAGTCGCTCGGCGACCAGCGCTGCCGCGAGGTGGTGTCGGAGGTCGTGTTCCACCTGACCGACCGGCTGGGGCTGCTGCAGACGGCGCTCGACGCCGGCGAGGTGGCGGACGCCCAGACGCTGGCCTCGCGGCTGGCGAGCCTCAGCGAGCAGGTGGGGCTGAAGGACTTCGCGCGGGTGGCGCGCGACCTGGGCGCCTGCCTCGGGACCGGCGACCCGGTGGCGACGGCCGCCGTCTCCGCCCGGCTGATGCGGCTCGGCGAGGAATCGCTCTTTTCGGTGATCCACTACGCCGATCAATCGGCTTTGTAGCCGCCCCTTTGGCGGATAGACTCCCGCGGAGTTGCATCGGGGGACAAGCAATGCCGCTGACGACCGCGCCTGATCCGCGCGCTGTTCCGCTGCACCTGATCGCCCCGGAGGGGCTGGCCGCCTGGCTGGATGCGCAGGACGGGCCGGCCCGGGCGTGGCTGCAGGCGATGGGCTTCGCGGCCGGGGTCGGCGAGGTCGCCTGCCTGCCGGACGCCGGCGGCGGGGTCCGGGCGGCCGTGGCGGGCTGGGGCACGGCGGCGGCGCGGGCGCGCGACCGGTTTCCGCTCGCGGCCGCGGCCGGCAAGCTGCCGGCCGGGTGCTACCGGATCGTGCCCGAAGGCGTCGAGATCGATGCCGAGCTCGAGGCGCTGGGGTGGCTCCTCGGCGAGTACCGCTTCGAGCGCTATCGCCAGGGCAAGCCGGTCCGGGCCGAGCTCCTCTGTCCCGACGGCGTCGATGCGGCGCGGGTCGGGCGGATCGCCGCCGGCGCCGCGCTTGCCCAGACGCTGATCGACACGCCGGCGCGCGACATGGGGCCGGAGGCGCTCGAGGGGGCCTTCGTGGCGCTCGGCGGGCGGCACGGGGCCGAGGTGCGGGTGACGCGGGGCGCGGCGGCGCTCAGGGCGGCGAAGCTGCCGATGATCGAGGCGGTGGGCGCGGCCGCCGCCGAGCCGCCGCGGCTGCTCGACCTCGCCTGGGGGCGGGCGGACGCGCCGAAGGTGACGCTGGTCGGCAAGGGGGTCTGCTTCGACACCGGCGGGCTCGACATCAAGCCGCCGGCGTCGATGGGGCTGATGAAGAAGGACATGGGGGGCGCCGCGACCGCGATGGGGCTCGCCGACATCGTCATGGGGCTCGGGCTCGACATCCGGCTGCGGCTGCTGGTGCCGGCGGTCGAGAACGCGATCTCGGCGCCGGCGATGCGGCCGGGGGACATCCTGCCGAGCCGCAAGGGGCTGACGGTCGAGGTCAACAACACCGATGCCGAGGGGCGGCTGGTGCTCGCGGACGCGCTGGCGCTGGCCGACGAGGAGGCGCCGGAGCTGCTGATAAGCCTCGCGACGCTGACCGGCGCCGCGCGGGTGGCGTTGGGGCCCGACGTGCCGCCGTTCTTCACCGACGACGACGCGCTGGCGGCCGACCTGGCGGCGGCCGCGCGCAAGGTCGCCGACCCGCTGTGGCGGCTGCCGTTCTGGGATCCCTACGAGCCCTTGATCGAGCCCGGGATCGCCGACCTCGACAATGCGCCTTCGGGGGGCATGGCGGGGGCGATCACCGCGGCGCTGTTCCTGCGCCGCTTCGTCACCGACGCCCGCCGCTACGTGCATCTCGACATCTACGGCTGGACGCCGCAGCCGAAGCCGGCCCGCCCCAAGGGCGGCGCCTTCCAGGCGGGACGCGCGCTGCTCGCGCTCTTGGAGGCCCGGTTATGCTGACGCATCCGTTCGCCGACCGCCTCAGGCCCGCCCGGCCCGACCTCGCCGCCGACCACCTGCGCGGGCAGGTCGAGGCGGGCACCTTCGTCCCGGGGCGCACGCTGCGGGTGACCGTGCCGCTCCTCGACATGACCGGCACGCCGGCACCGGGAGCGACCCGGGCGACGCAGCTGCTGCACGGGGAGACCTTCGTCGTCTACGAGAGCCGCTCCGACGGCCTCGCCTGGGGGCAGGCGGCGCTCGACGGCTATGTCGGATACGTCCGCGCCGACGGGCTCGGCCCGACGCAGGGGCCGGGGCAGCGAATCACCGCGCTCTGGTCGCACGTCTATGCCGAGCCCAGCGCCCGGGCGCGGGTCGAGGCCGAGCTGCCGTTCCTGGCGAGCGTCCCGGTCAAGGGCAGCACCGGCGGCTTCTTCCGGCTGCGCGACGGCGGCTTCGTGCCGCGGCCGCACATGGCGGCCGTCGCCGGCGACCACGCGGCCCAGGCCGAGCGCTTCCTCGGGGTGCCCTATCTCTGGGGCGGGCGCAGCCTGCGCGGGATCGATTGCTCGGCGCTGGTGCAGCTGGCGCTGCTCGCCTCGGGCATCCCCGCGCCGCGCGACAGCGACATGCAGGCAGCGCTGGTCGGGGCGCCGGTCGTGGCGGGGGAAGCGCCACGGCGCGGCGACCTCTGGTTCTGGAAGGGGCACGTGGCGGTCGTCACCGGGCCCGATACGCTGATCCATGCCAGCGGCCACCACATGGCGGTGGCGGCCGAGCCGCTGCGCGCGGCGGTGGCGCGGATCGCCGCCGCCGGCGGCGGGCAGGTTACGGCGCGCCGCCGCCCCTGATCCGTTCGCCCGCGGGCATGCCCTCGGTGAGCACGGCGGGGATGACGGCGACGCTGCCCCTGAACCTGGAGGCGAAGGGCGATCGCGGTCTCCGAGGCCTTCGCTACTGGACGATCCGCGGGGCCATGCCGCGGACGAGCTCGAGTCCGATCGACTCGGCGAGCGTCGCCAGCGGCAGCGCGATGTCGGCGCGCACCATCAGCGCGGCCATAAGCACCGCGTCCTCGCGCGCACCCTCGGCGGCCAGCGCCACGAAGCGGGCGAAGACGCATTCGTCGGCTCCGGCGCAAGGGCAGTCGGGGTCGTGGTGCAGCATCGGCCGGCGGGCGTGGCGCGCCACCGCCAGCATCAGGTCGCCGAAGTCGGCGGCGATGCCTTCGGCGGCGGCCGAGCCGCGCCGGGCGGCGAGCTCGCGGCGCAGCCGGTCGGGCGCCTGCGGCGCCGTGCACCAGAGCCGCATGCAGCGGATCACCTGCCGCTCGAGCGGCGGCAGCTCGGCGAGCCGGCCGACCGGCGTCGCCCCGTGGCGGGCCGGCGCGCTCACTTGGTCAGGATCAGCTTGCCCTGGCGCGTGATGCGCAGGACGTAGCGGACGCCGTCGAGCCGGATCTCGGCCTCGACGCCGCCGGCGGTCAGGACGCGCGCGTCGTGGTGCGGCCGGTCCGGGCGGTATACGGGCGCCGGGCGCAACCCGGCGAGCTGGGTCGGGCGGCCGGCGGTTTCGCGCAGGGCGGTGGAAGAGTCGGGATGCATGCCAAGGACTCCGGTACTGGTGGTCGGCTGGCTGATCCGCGCGGACTGGCTCACCGATTCATGACCAATTCGCTCGGGTACGTCAATCCTGATTCAATTAATCGGGAATGCACGGCTGTCGCGAGCTTGTCGCAAGACAGGGACGGATGGCTGTGCTACCGTAGGGTACCCCAACACACCCCAGAGCAGAGCAGCCATCGGAGGCGACCCATGAGCATTGACGAAAACCAGGCCCAGCCGCAGGAGCCGACGGCGCACGAGCAGGCCGTCGAGGCGGCTGCCGAGGCGATGGAGGCGATCGAGTCGGTCGAGGACCGGATCATCGACCGCGTGACCGCCGAGCAGCAGGAATTGCTCGAGGCGGTGGAAGCGACCGGGCAGGCGGTGATCGAAGGGACCGACTCGACCCGCGAGTCGCTGGTCGACTTCGTCTCCGAGCGGATCCGGCAGAACCTCGACGCGCAGGCGGCGCTGCTGCGCTGCCAGAGCTTCGGCGAGGTGCGCGCGATCCAGAGCCGCTACCTGAAGACCGCGGTCGACCAGTACGCCGGCGAGGCCTCGCGGCTGATCGCGCTCGGGCGGGCGGTCGCGGCGAAGAGCCTGGTCCGGCCGGGCGCCTGACCGGCGGGTCGATCGAGCCTTGACGCCGGCGGGTCCGCGCGGATACCGCCGGCGCGACAGCTGACACGGAGGAAAATCCCATGGCCGAAGCAACCTCCACGCGCTCGCGCGCGCGCCGCACCCCGGCCGCGGCCGCGGCGCCGTCGGACACGGCCTCGGCCGAGGCGCTGGAGGCGGCGCGCGTGCGGCTCGCCGAGACGGTCGCGGCGGCCGAGGCGGTGCTCGGGCGGCTGGCGGAGCAGTCGCGGGCGGCCGAGGCCGCCGGCGTGGCGGCGCTGGCCGGGCTCGACGAGCGGATCGCGGCGAAGCTGGCGGAGGCGGAGGCCAAGGCGGCGGCCGCGGGCGAGGCGCCGCTGGCGCGGCTCGCCGACCGGGTCGCGGCCAACGTCGCCGAGGCGGAGCGGGCGGCGGCGCGGGCGGCCGAGGCCGCTTCGGCGCGCTTCAATGCCGGGCTCGAGGCGGCGGAGGCGGCCGGCGAGCGGCTGCGCGCCGGGCTGAGCGAGGCGCTCGATGCCGCCGAGGAGAGCTACGGCCGGTTCGCGGCGCAGGCCGAACAGCATCGCGAGGCGGCGCTGGAGCCGTTCGCGGTGGCCGGCTGGCCGAACGCGGAGGCGGCGGAGGCGGTGACGGCGGGGCTGTCGGAGGCGCGGCGCGAGGTGCTCGGGTTCGTGTCCGGGCGGATCCGCCAGGCGCTGGAGGCGCAGGCGGCGCTGATGTCCTGCCGCAGCCTCGGCGAGATGCGGACGGTGCAGCAGCAGTACATGCGCGCCGCGGTCGGTGCCTACGTCGAGGAAGCGGGGACGCTGGCGCGGATGGGCGGCGACATGGCGGCGCGGGCGATGCCGCGGGTCGGGCGGCGCTGAGTTGGCCGGGGACGATCGGGCGCTGATCGTCATCGACGTGCAGAACGACTTCTGCCCGGGGGGCGCGCTCGCGGTCGCCGAGGGCGACCTGGTGGTGGCGGCGATCAACCGGGTCGCCGGCGGCTTCCCGGTCAGGGTGCTGACGCAGGACTGGCATCCGCCGCACCACCGCTCGTTCGCGGCCAACCATCCTGATGGCGAGGCGTTCTCGTCGGTGGAGATGGAGTACGGGCCGCAGGTGCTCTGGCCGGTGCATTGCGTGCAGGGGAGCGTCGGGGCGGAGTTCCATCCGGAGCTGGAGACCGAGGCGGCCGACCTGATCCTGCGCAAGGGGTTCCGGGCGGGGATCGACAGCTATTCGGCCTTCTTCGAGAACGACCGGAAGACGCCGACCGGGCTCGCCGGCTACCTGCGCGAGCGCGAGGTGCGGCGGCTGTGGCTGGCGGGGCTGGCGACGGACTTCTGCGTCGCCTACTCGGCGATCGACGCCGCCGGGGCCGGGTTCGAGGTGACGGTGCTCGAGGACGCGACCCGGGCGATCGACCTCGACGGGTCGCTGGAGGCGGCGATGCGCGAGATGGCCGGGCGTGGGGTCAGCTTTGCCCAGGCGGCCGGGCTGCCGAGCGGCTGACGGCCGCGGGCAAAAATGCAAACGGCTGAAAATACTGGATAATATCGTTGGCCGTTAACCGGGCGGAAACCGTTGCCGCGGCCTCCCGGCGGCTCGACCAGGCGCTGGTGGCGGCGGGTCTGGCGCCGAGTCGGGCGCGGGCGCGGGCGCTGGTCGAGGCGGGCGTGGTGCGGGTCGACGGCAAGCCGGCGCTGCGGGCGGCGGCTGCGGTCGCGGCGGATGCGCGGCTGGAGGTCGTCGGGGACCCGCTGCCCTGGGTGTCGCGGGCGGCGCTGAAGCTTCGGCACGCGCTCGACGCCTTCGGGCTCGACCCGGCGGGGGCCGTGGCGCTCGACCTCGGCGCCTCGACCGGCGGCTTCAGCCAGGTGCTGCTGGCGGCGGGCGCGGCGGAGGTCTGGGCGGTCGACGTCGGGCACGGCCAGCTGGCGCCGGAGCTGCGCGCCGACCCGCGGGTGCATGCGATCGAGGGGTTGAACGCGCGGGCGCTGACGGCCGGCGACGTGCCGCCGCCCGACTGGATCGTGGCGGACCTGTCGTTCATCTCGCTCGCGAAGGCGCTGCCGCTGGCGCTGGCGCTCGCGCGGCCCGGGGCGACGCTGGTGGCATTGATCAAGCCGCAGTTCGAGGTCGGGCCGGAGCGGGTGGGCAAGGGCGGGATCGTGCGCGATGAGGCGGCGCGCGAGGCGGCGCGGGCCGGCGTCCGGGAGTTCCTCGTGGCGTCGGGCTGGGCGGTCGTTGGCGAAACGGTGAGCCCGATCGCCGGCGGGGATGGTAACGTCGAGTTCCTGATCGCAGCCCGGAAGGATCGGACATGAGCAAGCTTCGCGTCGCCTGCTACGGCATGTCGCTCGACGGCTTCGGCGCCGGCCCGGACCAGAGCCTGGAGAACCCGATGGGGGTCGGCGGGATGGCGCTGCACCAGTGGGTGTTCCCGACCCGCTTCTTCTGCCGGATGCGCGGCGCCGAGGGCGGGACGACCGGGATCGACGACGACTTCGCGGTGCGCGGCTTCGCCAACGTGGGTTCGTGGATCCTCGGGCGGAACATGTTCGGGCCGGTGCGCGGCCCCTGGCCCGACGACGGCTGGAAGGGCTGGTGGGGCGACGAGCCGCCCTATCATTGCGAGGTCTTCGTGCTGACGCACTACCCGCGGCCACCGCTGGAGATGGCCGGCGGGACGGTATTCCATTTCGTCGCCGACGGCATCGAGGCGGCGCGCGAGCGGGCGCTCGCCGCCGCCGGCGGCAAGGACGTGCGGGTCGGCGGCGGCGCGTCGACGGTGCGGCAGTATCTGCAGGCGGGGCTGATCGACGAGCTGCACCTGGCGGTCTCGCCGGCCCCCCTCGGCCGCGGCGAGCCGCTGCTCGCGGGCATCGACCTGCCGGGACTGGGGTTCCGGGTCAGCGAGCACGCGATGACGGAGAACGCGATGCACGTGGTGCTGGCGCGGTAGCCGTCAGGGCCGTGCGGCCGCTGGCTGGCATGGTAAACTGGTTAATTAACGGACCAGCGCCCCCGATCACGAAGATAGCGCAAGAAGCGCGCCGGGCGGAGCCGCCTTCGAGCCCGACGGTGAACGCCCTGGCCAATCCGGCTCACGCCTCGGCAAGCAGGTCGTCGAGGTCGAGGCGCTCGGTCACCATCCTGAGGTTGCCGCTGGCGTCGCGGGGCCATTCGGCCTGGGGGCGGTCCCAGTAGAGTTCGACGCCGTTGCCGTCGGGGTCGCGGAGGTAGAGGGCCTGGCTGACGCCGTGGTCGGAGGCGCCGTCGAGCGATATGCCGGCGGCGATCAGCCGGCGGAGGGCGTCGGCGAGGTCGCGCCGGGTCGGATAGAGGATCGCGGTGTGGTAGAGGCCGGTGTGGCCGGCGGGCGGCGGGGTGCCGTTGCGGCTCTCCCAGGTGTTGAGGCCGATGTGGTGGTGATAGCCGCCGGCGGACAGGAAGGCGGCCTGGGTGCCGTACTTCTGGGTGAGCTCGAAGCCGAGCACGCCGGCGTAGAAGGCGATGGCGCGGTCGAGGTCGGCGACCTTGAGGTGGACGTGCCCGATGCGGGTGCCGGGGGCGACGGGGGCGGACATGGGGGATTCCTCGTTGTTGCTGGGCGATAGGTAATACGGGATGGGCGCGGCGATAAGCGGGCGTTTCGGAAACGGTCGGTTGGGCGTATCGCGATGGAGGTGACGATCGAGCGGCTGGGGCGCGACGGCGACGGCATCGCCGGCGGGCTGCGGCTGCCTTTCGCGCTGCCCGGGGAGCGCTGGGAGGTCGGCGACGGCGCCACGCTGCTGGCGGCGGCGCCGGAGCGGGTCGCGGCGCCTTGCCCGCACTTCGGGGCTTGCGGCGGCTGCGCGCTGCAGCATGCGGCGGACGGCTTCGTCGCCGGCTGGAAGGCCGGGACGATCGTGCGGGCGCTGGCGGCGCAGGGGATCGCGGCGCCGGTGCGGCCGACGGCGACCTCGCCGGCGCGGTCGCGACGGCGGGCGGTGTTCGCCGGGCGGCGGACGCGCAAGGGGGCGATGGTCGGCTTCTTCGGCCGGCGGTCGGAGGCGCTGGTCGAGGTGCCGGGGTGCCTCGTGGTGCGGCCGGAGATCGATGCGGCGCGGCCGGTGCTGGCGGCCTTGACCGCGCGCGGGGCGAGCCGGTCGGGGACGCTGCGGCTGACGGTCACGCACGGGCCGGCGGGGCTCGACGTGGCGGTCGCCGGCGGCAAGCCGCTCGACGCCGGGCTGCGGCAGGGGCTGGCGGGGATCGCGGACGAGGGCGACCTCGCGCGGCTCGCCTGGGCCGGCGAGATCCTGGCCCTGCGCCGGCCGCCGGTGCAGCCGATGGGGCGGGCGCTGGTCGTGCCGCCGCCGGGGGCGTTCCTGCAGGCGACGGCGGAGGGGGCGGACGCGCTGGTCGCGGCGGTGGGCGAGGCCACGCGCGGGGCGGCGCGGGTCGCGGACCTCTTCGCCGGCTGCGGGACGCTGGCGCTGCCCTTGGCCGGGCGGGCGGCGGTGCGGGCGGTCGAGGGGGATGCGGCGATGGTGGCGGCGCTCGACGCGGCGCGGCGGACGCCGGGGCTGCGGCCGGTGGCGGCGGAGGCGCGCGACCTGTTCCGGCGGCCGCTGCTGGCGCGCGAGCTCGACGCCTTCGAGGCGGTGGCGATCGACCCGCCGCGGGCCGGGGCCGAGGCGCAGAGCCGCGAGATCGCCCGGTCGCGCGTCCCGCGCGTCGCGGCGGTGTCCTGCTACCCGGCGACCTTCGCCCGCGACGCGCGGATCCTCGTCGACGGCGGCTTCCGGCTCGATTGGGTGCAGCCGGTCGACCAGTTCCGCTGGTCGGGGCACGTGGAGCTCGCGGCCGGGTTCAGCCGATAGCCCGGCGGCCTTGCCTTGGCACCGGCCGGCTTCTAAGGCTGGCGCCGCAACCACGCACGGACGAGTCCCAGATGTCGATCCCCCAGTCGGGCGGCGGCCCGATCGAGAGCCGCGACCAGCTTGCCGCCTACCTGGAGGCCGGCTGCAAGCCGCCCGAAGACTGGCGGATCGGCACCGAGCACGAGAAGTTCGGCTACCGGACGGCCGACCACCTGCCGCTGCCCTATGCCGGCGACTGCTCGATCGAGGCGATGCTCGCGGGGCTGCGCGACGGCTTCGGCTGGGCGCCGGTCGAGGAGGCGGGGAAGCTGATCGGGCTCGAGAAGGACGGCGCGAACGTGAGCCTGGAGCCCGGGGGGCAGCTCGAGCTCTCCGGGGCGCCGCTCCGGACGCTGCACGAGACCTGCGACGAGGTGAACGAGCACCTGCGCGAGGTGAAGGCGCTGGCGGACCCGATGGGCGCGGGCTTCATCGGGCTGGGGGCGGCGCCCGAGTGGCGCGCCGACCAGATGCCGGTGATGCCCAAGGGGCGGTACGCGCTGATGACGCGCTACATGCAGATGGTCGGCTCGCACGGAACGCAGATGATGTACCGGACCTGCACCGTGCAGGTGAACCTCGACTTCGCGAGCGAGGCGGACATGGTGCAGAAGCTCCGGACGTCGCTGGCGCTGCAGCCGGTGGCGACGGCGCTCTTCGCCAACTCGCCGTTCTTCGACGGCAAGGTGAACGGCTGGCAGTCGTGGCGGGCGCGGATCTGGCAGGACACCGACCCGGCGCGCACCGGCATGCTGCCCTTCGCCTTCGAGGACGGCATGGGGTTCGAGCGCTACGTCGACTATGCGCTCGATGTGCCGATGTACTTCGTCTACCGCGACGGGCGGTATATCGACGCGCTCGGGCAGTCGTTCCGCGACTTCCTCGACGGCCGGCTGCCGGCGCTGCCGGGCGAGCGGCCGACGCTGTCGGACTGGGCCGACCACCTGACGACGATCTTCCCCGAGGTGCGGCTGAAGAAGTTCCTGGAGATGCGCGGCGCCGACGGGGGTCCCTGGCGGCGGATCTGCGCGCTGTCGGCGATCTGGGTCGGGCTGCTCTACGACCGGGGGGCGCTCGATGCGGCCTGGGACCTCTGCAAGGGGTGGAGCGCGGAGGAGCGCGACCGGCTGCGGCACGACGCCGGCAAGCTCGGGCTCAGGGCCGAGATCGGCGGGCGGGAGCTGCGCGAGGTGGCGCGCGACGTGCTGGCGATCGCCGACGCCGGGCTCAAGGCGCGGGCGCGGCCGGGGGCGGGCGGGATGATCGCCGACGAGACGCATTTCCTGAACGCGCTGCACGAGATCGTCGCGAGCGGGCAGACGGCATCGGACGAGCTGCTGGCGCACTATCGCGGCGACTGGGGCGGCGATCTCGGGCGGATCTACGGCGAATACAGCTACTGAACCGGCTTCCCGCGGACCGGGCAGGGCCGTTCACGATCGAGCGAGGCGGCCCGCGGAAACGGCGTGGTCCGCGCTTTTTGCGCGCGCGGCGCGGGTGTTATGACGGGCGACTCACGCTGCTGTCACGCAGGTACGGGATAACGGTCCTCGAACCGATACCTGGGATGCCCGTCATGTGCCGAATCGCCGTCCCCGCCGAGACCAGCCAGCCGATCCGGGCGGCGGTCATCGACCTGCTGGCCTTCGCCGCGCCGCAGCCGGCGGCGCTGGCGACGCCGAGCGCCGACGAGCAGGAGTTTCTCGACACGCTGCGCCGCATCGTGGCGCGGGCGGCGCAGGACGCCTGCGTCGGGCGGCGGGCCGGGCGCTAGCGGCCGGCCAGGGCGTCGGGGATCTCGATGCGCTCGACGTCGTTGATCTCGACCACGGTCTTGCCGTCGGCGCGGGTGGCGGTGACCTCGTCGGTGGGGTCGGGGGAGAAGACGTCGGTGTCGCCGTCGCCGAAGTCGAGGATGCGCTCGAAGCCGTCGGCGAAGGTCACGATGATCTCGACGCCGCCGTCGGCGCTGGTGCGCTTCGCCGCCTGGCAGGTCGCGGCCGGCTTGCCGTGCAGGCTGCAGGCGACCGTGCCGGCCTGGGCGGGCGGCATGGCGTCGCCCGCGGCCGGGCCGGGGGCGGGCGCGGCGGCGACGTCGGTGCCGGCGGAGGGGTCGGGGGCGACGGTCGCAGGTGCGGCTGCGGCTGCGGGCGCGTCGGGGTGGGCGACCAGGTAGCGGGCGGCGGCCCAGCCGCCGACGCCGCCCTCGCCGAGCGCCACCTGGCACCAGCGCTGGGCGCCGTCGCCGGTGCAGCCGAGGTTCTTCAGCACCGTCCCGCGGGCGAGCTCGGCGACGACGGCCTCGCCGGTCGAGGGGCCCTTGCGCAGGTTGACGGTGGCGCCGCCCTCGACGCCGGCGATCTCCCAGTAGGCGGGGTCGGCGGGCTCGGCGGCCTGCAGCCAGCCGGGGGCGGCGAGGGCGAGGGCGAGGGCGAAGCCGGTGGGGCGCAGCAAGCGGGGTCCTCCGAGGGAGCCGGCATCCGACCACTTCGGCGCCGGGCCCGCAAGGCCCGGGGGTGGTCACGTTGCCGTGCGGCGCGCTTCCGCCTTCAGCGGCGCCCGATCCGGGGCTCGCTGCCGTCGAGGAGGCGGCGGATGTTGGCGTGGTGGCGGACGAAGACCAGCGCCGCGAGGACGAGGCCGAGGAGGACGAGGTCGCTGCGGCCGAAGAGCAGGAGCCAGAGCGGGGCCGAGGCGGCGGCGACCAGCGCCGAGAGCGAGGAGAAGCGGAAGAGGACGGCGGTGGCGAGCCAGGTGGCGCAGGCGGCGAGGCCGGCGGGCCAGCAGAGCGCCAGCGTCACGCCGAGGAAGGTCGCGACGCCCTTGCCGCCGCGGAAGCCGAGCCAGACCGGGAAGAGGTGGCCGAGGAAGGCCGCGAGGGCCGCGACCATCGCCGCGGTCTCGCCGGCGAAGTGGCGGGCGAGGAGGACGGCGACGGCACCCTTGGCGCCGTCCAGCAGCAGGGTCGCGGCGGCGGCGCCCTTGTTGCCGGTGCGGAGCACGTTGGTGGCGCCGATGTTGCCGGAGCCGATCGCGCGCAGGTCGCCGAGGCCGAGGGTGCGGGTGATCAGGACGCCGAAGGGGACGGAGCCGAGCAGGTAGGCGAGGATGGCCGTGAGGGCGAGGGTCATGGCGTCTCCCGATCGAAGACCCGCCGGCCGGCAACCCAGGTGCCGAGGACGCGGCCCTGCATGCGGCGGAGGTCGTAGGGGGTGTTCTTCGACTTCGAGCGCAGGGTCGCGCGGTCGAGGACGAAGGGGGTGTCGGGGTCGAAGAGGACGAGGTCCGCGGGCGCGCCGGCGGCGAGGCGGCCGGCGGCGAGGCCGAGGAGGCGCGCGGGGTTCAAGGCGAGCGCGCGCCAGAGGGCGGGGAGCGTGAGGCGGCCGGCGTGGACGAGCTGCATCGCGGCGGGCAGCAGCGTCTCGAGGCCGACGGCTCCGGGGGCGGCCTCCTCGAAGGGGAGGCGCTTTTCCTCCTCGTCCTGCGGGGTGTGGAAGGAGCCGACGACGTCGATCAGCCCGGCTGCGAGCGCCTCGACGGTCGCGATGCGGTCGTCCTCGGAGCGGAGCGGCGGGCGGAGCTTGAAGAAGGTGCGGTAGTCGCCGATGTCGAACTCGTTGAGCGTCAGGTGGTGGATCGAGGTGCCGGCGGTCACCGCCAGCCCGGCGGCGCGGGCGCGGGCGAGGGCGGCGAGCGCGGGGGCGGTGGTCAGCTGGTCGACGTGGTAGCGGACGCCGGTCGCCTCGACGAGCGCCAGGTCCCGCTCGAGGCCGATGCGCTCGGCGACCGGGTCGGCGGCGGGCAGGCCGAGCTGCGAGGCGAACTGGCCCGAGGTCGCGCAGGTGCCCTCGGTGAGGCTGCGCTCCTGCGGGTGGCCGAGGACGAGCGCCCCGAGGCCGGCGGCGTAGGTCAGGCAGCGCTGGAAGACGCGGGCGTCGGCGACGGCGCGGCCGTCCATGAAGGCGACGGCGCCGGCGTCCATCAGGAAGCCGATCTCGGTCATCTCGCGGCCGTCGCGGCCCTTGGTCAGGGCGGCCATGGGCAGGACGTTGACCGGGCTCGTCGCGACGGCGCGGCGCTGGAGGAACTCGAGGGTCTCGGGGGTGTCGATCGCCGGCAGGGTGTCGGGCCGGGTCACGATGGTGGTGACGCCGCCCGCCGCCGCCGCGGCGCCGGCGGTGCGGAAGCTCTCCTTGTGGCGCTCGCCGGGCTCGCCGACCTTGACGCCGATGTCGATGATGCCGGGTGCGAGGTGGCGGCCGCCGCAGTCGAGGCCGGGGCGGTGGTCCTTGAAGACCTCGGCGATGCGGCCGTCGCGGACGACGAGGCCGCCCTCGAAGACGCGGTCGCCCTCGGGGTCGACGAGGCGGGCGTTGGCGAGGGTCAGCGTGCCGGCGGTCACGAGGGCACCGCGGCGATGTCGTTCCTGGCGCGCATGTTGCGGGCGAGGAGATCCATCGCCGCCATGCGGACGGCGACGCCCATCTCGACCTGCTCCTGGATGACGCTGACGTTGATGTCGTCGGCGAGCGTCCCGTCGATCTCGACGCCGCGGTTCATCGGGCCGGGGTGCATGACGATGGCGTCGGGTTTCGCGCTCGCGAGCTTCTCGGCGTCGAGGCCGAAGCGGTGGTAGTATTCGCGCATCGAGGGCAGGAAGGCGCCGTCCATCCGCTCCTTCTGCAGCCGCAGCATCATCACGACGTCGGCGCCTTCGAGGCCTTCGCGCAGGTCGTCGAAGACCTCGACGCCCATCCGCTCGACCCCGGGGGGCATCAGCGTCGGCGGGCCGATCAGCCGGATGCGGTTCTCCATGCGCCCGAGCAGGATGATGTTGGAGCGGGCGACGCGGCTGTGGGCGATGTCGCCGCAGATGGCGACGGACAGACGCGAGAGGCGGCCCTTGCGGCGGCGGATCGTCAGGGCGTCGAGGAGCGCCTGGGTCGGGTGCTCGTGGCGGCCGTCGCCGGCGTTCAGGACGGCGCAGTTGACCTTGGAGGCGAGGAGATTCACCGCGCCCGAGGAGGGGTGGCGGACGACCAGGAGGTCGGGGTGCATCGCGTTCAGGGTCATCGCGGTGTCGATGAGGGTCTCGCCCTTCTTCACCGAGGACTGCGCGACGGACATGTTCATGACGTTGGCGCCGAGCCGCTTGCCGGCGAGCTCGAAGCTCGCCTGGGTGCGGGTCGAGGCCTCGAAGAACATGTTGATCTGGGTGAGGCCCTTGAGCGCGTCGGCGCGCTTGTCGGCCTGGCGGTTTAGCGCGACGTAGCTGTCGGCGAGGTCGAGGATCGCCTCGATGTCCTCGCGCGAGAGGCCCTCGATCCCGAGCAGGTGGCGGTGCGCGAACAAGGCTGGCCTCCGGGTTCCCCGGCGCTTCTAGCGCAGCCGGGCGGGGCGGGACAACCGGGTCTGGCGTGGGCCGGCGCGGGCGCCTAGGGTCGCGGGCATGGACGTGATCCCCGACCGCGCCGCCGACCTGGCGGCGCTTGCCTGGCAGATCGAGCTCGGCGCCGACGAGGCGATCGGCGAGGCGCCGGTCGACCGGTTCGAGGCGGCGGAGCCGGCGCCGGCGCCGGCCGTTCGGGTGGCGCCGGCCGCGGCGCCGGCGGTCATCCCGGCGATGCCCGCGGCCGGGGCCGGGCCGGCGGAGCTCGCCGCGGCTTGCGCCGACCTCGCGGCGCTCCGGGCGGCGATCGGCGGGTTCGAGGGGTCGGCGCTGCGGCTCGGGGCGCGGAACCTGGTCTTTGCCGACGGCGACCCGCGGGCGCGGCTGATGGTGATCGGCGAGGCGCCGGGGCGGGACGAGGACCTGGCCGGGCTGCCGTTCGTCGGGCGCTCGGGACAGCTCCTCGACCGGATGCTGGCGGCGATCGGGCTGTCGCGAAAGGCCGAGGATCCGGCCTTCGGGGCCTATATCACCAACGTGCTGCCCTGGCGGCCGCCGCAGAACCGCGACCCTTCGGGCGACGAGGCGGTGCTGCTCTTGCCCTTCCTGTTCCGCCACATCGAGCTGGCGCGGCCGGAGGTGCTGCTGCTGCTGGGCTCGCCGGCGGTGCGGGCGGTGATGGCGACCGCCGACGGGATCACCCGGATGCGCGGGCGCTGGCTCGACTGGCGCGGAGTGCCGGCCATCGCGACGTACCATCCGGCAGCGCTGCTGCGCGACGGGAGCAAGAAGCGCGATGCCTGGGCGGACCTGCTGAAGCTGAAGGCGCGGCTCGATGGCTGAGCGCGCGTTCCTGCCGGTCAGGATCGCGGTCCTGACGGTGTCGGACACCCGCGGGCCGGAGGACGACCGCTCGGGCGACACGCTGGTCGAGCGGCTGACCGCGGCCGGGCACCTGCTGGCGGACCGGGCGATCGTGCGGGACGAGCAGGCCGCGATCGAGGCGCGGCTCAGGGCGTGGGTCGCGGACCCGGGCGTCGACGTGGTGATCTCGACCGGCGGCACCGGGCTCACCGGGCGCGACGTCACGGTCGAGGCGCACGAGGCGGTCTACGAGAAGGCGGCGCCGGCCTTCGGGGTGCTGTTCACGCTGCTCTCGTACCAGAAGATCGGGACGTCGGCGGTGCAGAGCCGCGCCTGCGCCGGGGTGGCGGGGGGCACGTACCTCTTCGCGCTGCCGGGCTCGCCGGGGGCGTGCCGCGACGCCTGGGACGGGATCCTGGCGGCGCAGCTCGACAGCCGGCATGCGCCCTGCAACTTCGTCGAGATCATGCCGCGGCTCGAGGAGCACCTGCGGCGCTGACGCGCGGTCGCCGCCGCGGCGCAGAGTCTGCTGGACCGGCGCGGGGGAACCGATTAATCCCTGAATGAAAGCCGGGGGATTGCCGAGATCCTCGCGGACGAGGGAGCCCCGCGGGGGGCAGCGGCAAGGAGCGCAGGCTTTGGCCCACGTAGAAGAGCACCGCACCGGCACCACCAGGCGAGACTTCCTGTTCGTCGCGACCGGCGCGGCCGGCGGCGTCGCCACGGCGGCGGCGGTCTGGCCGCTGATCAACTCGATGAACCCCTCGGCCGACGTGCAGGCGCTGGCCTCGATCCAGGTCGACGTCTCGGCGGTCGAGGTCGGCAGCCAGCTGACGATAAAGTTCCTCGGCAAGCCGGTCTTCATCCGCCGCCGCACGCCGGAGGAGATCGCCGCCGCCCGCGACGTCGACGTCAGTTCGCTGCCGGACACGCTGGCGCGCAACGCGAACCTGCCGGACGATTCCCCGGCGACCGACCAGAACCGGGCGATGAACGAGGCCGGCGACTGGCTCCTGATGACCGGGGTCTGCACCCACCTCGGCTGCGTGCCGATCGGCGAGGCCGGCGAGTATCACGGCTGGTTCTGCCCCTGCCACGGCTCGCAGTACGACACGGCCGGGCGCATCCGCAAAGGTCCGGCGCCCGAGAACCTGCACATCCCGGTGGCGGCCTTCATCTCCGACACCGTGATCCAGCTCGGCCAGGGGGCGAAGGAATGAGCGGCATCCCGCACGACCACTACGAACCGAAGACCGCCGCCGAGAAGTGGCTCGATCGCCGGCTGCCGATCGTCGGGCTGATCCACTCGACGCTGTTCATCCCGACCCCGAAGAACCTGAACTGGATGTGGGTCTGGGGCATCGTGCTGACCTTCTGCCTGGCCCTGCAGATCGCGACCGGCGTCGTGCTCGTGATGCACTACACCCCGCACGTCTCGCTCGCGTTCGCGAGCGTCGAGCACATCATGCGGGACGTCAACGGCGGCTGGGCGCTGCGCTACGTGCATGCGAACGGGGCGTCGCTGTTCTTCTTCGCGGTCTACTGCCACATCTTCCGCGGCATCTACTACGGCTCGTACAAGGAGCCGCGCGAGATCACCTGGATCATCGGCATGCTGATCTTCCTCCTGATGATGGCGACGGCCTTCATGGGCTACGTGCTGCCCTGGGGGCAGATGTCCTTCTGGGGCGCGACCGTCATCACCGGGCTCTTCAGCGCGCTGCCGCTGGTCGGGCCCGACATCCAGACCTGGCTGCTGGGCGGGCCGGCGGTCGACAACCCGACGCTGAACCGCTTCTTCTCGCTGCACTACCTGCTGCCGTTCGTGATCGCGGGGCTCGTGATCGTCCACATCTGGGCCTTCCACACCACCGGCAACAACAACCCGACGGGCGTCGAGGTGCGGCGCGGGTCGAAGGCGGAGGCGCAGAAGGACACGCTGCCCTTCTGGCCCTACTTCGTGATCAAGGACCTGTTCGCGCTGGTCTTCGTGCTGGCGATCTTCGCGGCGATCGTCGGCTTCATGCCGAACTTCCTCGGGCACCCGGACAACTACATCGAGGCGAATCCGCTGAAGACGCCGGCGCACATCGTGCCCGAATGGTACTTCCTGCCGTTCTACGCCATGCTGCGCGCGATCACCTTCGACATCCTCTGGATCAACTCCAAGCTCTCGGGCGTGCTGACCATGTTCGGCTCGATCGCCGTGCTCCTGCTCTTGCCGTGGCTCGACACCAGCCGGGTGCGCTCGGGGCGCTACCGGCCGATGTTCAAGGTCTGGTTCTGGCTGCTGGTGCTGGCCTTCATCCTGCTGATGTGGTGCGGGTCGCAGCCGCCGGAGCAGCCGTTCGTGATCATCAGCCAGCTCTCGACGCTCTACTGGTTCGTCTTCTTCCTGGTGATCATGCCGATCCTCGGGGTGATCGAGAAGCCGCTGCCGCAGCCCGAGTCGATCGAAGCCGACTTCCTCGCCCACTATGGCCCGGGCGAAGAGGGAATGGCCCGCGCCGCGATCAGCGATCCGGCCGAGTGAGGGAGACGATGGCGATGCTCAGGACAACCCTGCTCGCGGCGGCGACCGCCCTCGGCGTTCTCGGCGGCCCGGCGCTCGCCCAGGAGCATGAGGCGGCGCCGGTCACCGACTTCCGCTTCTCGTTCGAGGGGCCGTTCGGCCGCTTCGACCAGGCGCAGCTGCAGCGCGGCCTGCAGGTCTACACCGAGATCTGCTCGGCCTGCCACGGGCTCAAGTTCGTGACCTACCGCGAGCTCGCCGAGCCGGGCGGCCCGTCGCTGTCCGAGCCGCAGATGCGCGCCTATGCGGCGATGCACGACGTCGACGACCCGGAGACCGGCGAGAGCCGGCCGGCGACGCCGTCGGACCACTTCCAGCATTCGCCGGTCCCGGAGGCGCCCGACCTCAGCCTGATGGCGAAGGCGCGGGCCGGCTTCCACGGTCCCGCCGGGCTGCTGTTCAACCAGTTCGTCCACGGCATCGGCGGGCCCGAGTATATCGCCTCGCTGCTCCTGGGCTTCACCGGCGAGGAGCAGACGGTGGCCGGCGCCACGCTCTACGAGAACCACATCTTCCCGGGCGGGCTGATCTCCATGGCGCCGCCGCTGGCCAGCGACGACCTCGTCACCTATTCCGACGGCACGGTGGCGTCGAAGCAGCAGATGGCGCAGGACGTGGCCGCCTTCCTGATGTGGACGGCCGAGCCGAAGATGATGGCGCGCAAGTCGGCCGGGCTGACCGCCGTGCTGTTCCTGGCGGTGCTCGCGGGGCTGCTCTGGTTCACCAACAAGAAGATCTGGGCGCCGCACAAGGGCAGGCACGCCTGATTCGGCGGACAGATGACAGATGACGGATGACAGGGGGGCGGCAACGCCCCCCGATCGCGTCGTGGGGCGCGTCCTCGCGGTGCTGGCCGAAGCGAGCACGACCCCGGGACTGGTCGAGGTCGGCGACGGATCCCGCTGGGTGCTGAAGTTCTCCGGCGCGGGGCCAGGGCCCTACGGGCTGCTGGTCGAGTTCCTGGCGCTCCGGATCGCCGCGGCGATGGGCGCGCCGGTGCCGGCGGCGGAACCGCTGTGGCTGCCGCCGGGATTCCCCTGGCAGGCCGGCACCGACGAGTTCGACGCGATGCTGCAGCGGAGCTGGGGCTGGAACCTCGGGATCGCCTTCGTGCCCGACGCCCGGCCGATCGCGGCAGCCGAGCTGGCGGGCTTCGACCCCGGCGCGCTCGATGCGATCGCCCGCTCGGACGCGCTCTTGCAGAACATGGACCGGACGGCGCGGAACCCGAACCTGATCGTCGCCGGCGGCCGGCTGCACGCCGTCGACTACGACGCCTGCCTCTACCTCTCGCGCGCGCTCGGCCCGCCGCGGGCGCCGTCGCGTGCGCTGCCGGCCGGGCACCTGCTCGCCGGGCGCGCCGTGCCGCCGGCGCCGATGCCGGCCTTCGACCTGGCGGGAATGCTGGCGGCGGCGCCGGACGCCTGGCTGGCCGCCGCCGGCCGCGACCGATCGGAGGTCGCGGCAGCGCTCGGCAGCTACATCGCCGACTACCAGTAGGGAATCGGCTCCCGCAGCGGCGCGCCGCAGCGGCAGGCGGCGCCCGGGGCGGGGTCGCGGTTCATCCGGCCACAGGCCTCGCAGCGGAGGTAGAGCAGGTCGAGGCGGTCGGGGACCCAGGTGCTGATCCGCGCCGCGGAGGCGAGGTCGCCGGCGTAGAACGGACGCATCGCCGCCGCATGCGCGCCCTGGCCGAGCATCCGCGCCGATGCCTCCCGGCTTTCCCAGGCGGAGATCGTTACCGCCCGCAGGCCCTGACGGGCGGTGGTGGCGGCGGCGAACCCTTCCAGGCCGAGCATCTCGATCAGCACTGGCCGCGACAGGCGCGTGACCTCCTCCGCCGCCGCGGAATTGCGCGCCTCGATATAGGTGAGGACCAGGGCGCCGGGCGTGCGTACCGGTCCCGGCTGCACCGCGGTCGAGGTGCCGAAGCGGAACGGGCCGATCTCGCGAGGCTGGACGATCACGTCGAGTCCGAGCTGCCGCGGCACCGCGGCGCTGTCGAAATAGCCGGCGACGGTGGCGATGCGGCCTTCGCGGAGGGTGAAGAAGTCCGCGCCGCGGGTGTGGATCGGGCGGCCCGTCGGCGGCATGCCGGCGATCGGGCCGCTGTTCGTGCCGCGCATCCGCCACTGGGCGGCGGCGCTGGCGGGACCGGTCTCGGCGAGGCTCTCCTCCTCGAAGGTCAGGTCGGGGAAAGCCGTCCAAAGCCCCTGCATGTAGCCGCGAAGAGCGTCCCCGGCGATCGGCCCGCCGGTTCCGGGATCTTCGTAGGTGCCGTCGTCGGTCATCGACGCGAGGACCGCGTCGGCGTCGCGGCAAATCCAGGCGTCGAAATACCGCCGGACCGCATCGAGCGTGCCCATGGCGCAACCCCCCGCGGAGCTTGTCGGCGGCGATGCTACCACGAACCGCCGAGATAGTCGCGCAGCGCCGGCGGCGGGGCGGCGAAGAGCGCCTCGGTCGGCGCCGGCGGGTGGGCGCGGGTGCCGTCGACCAGCACCACCTGACCGGCGATGCGGCGCGCGTCCTCGGGGGCGTGGGTAACGAGGACCAGGGTCGCGGACTGTTCGGCGCGGATGCGGGCGACGAGGTCGAGCATCTCGGCCCGGAGCGCGGGTCCGAGGGCGGCGAAGGGCTCGTCGAGGAGCAGCAGCGGGCGGTGGCGCAGCAGCGCGCGGGCGAGGGCGACGCGCTGGCGCTCGCCGCCGGAGAGCTGGGCCGGGCGGCGGGGGCCGAAGCCGGCGAGGCCGACGGCGGCGAGGGCCGATTCGACCCGGGCCCAGCCGGGGCGGTCGAGGCGGAGGTCGGGGCGCAGGCCGAGGCCGACGTTCTGGGCGGCGGTCAGGTGGGCGAAGAGGTTGTGCTCCTGGAAGAGGAGCGTCAGCGGGCGCTCGGCCGGGGCGAGCCGCGTGATGTCGCGGCCGTCCCAGAGGATGCGGCCGGCGGCCGGGTCGACGAAGCCGGCGATGGCGGCCAGCAGCGTGCTCTTGCCGGAGCCGGACGGGCCGATGACGGCGGTGGTGGTGCCGGGGGCGAGCGCGAGGTCGGCGTCGAGGCGCCAGTCGCCCTGGACGATCGCGAGGGCGTCAAGCGTCAGCATCGAGCCGGCCGCCGCGGTCGAAGGCGTAGAAGAGGAGGTAGGTCAGCGCCACCAGCAGCAGCGCGACGCCGGCGGCGGCGTCGGTGCGGTAGGCGGCCATCAGCCGCTGCATCAGCAGCGGCAGCGTGGCGAAGTCGGGCGGGGCGAAGAGGGCGATGACGCCGAGGTCGCCCATGGAGAGCGCCGCGGCCAGCCCCAGGGCGAAGCCGGCGGGGCGGCGCAGGCGGGCCCAGGCGACGAGGCGGAAGCGGGCCCAGCCGGTTATGCCGAGGCTGTCGGCGAGGCGGCCGTCGGCGGTGCGAGCCAGCGCCAGCGCCGGGAGGAGGGCGCGCAGGACGAAGGGGAGCGCCATGGCGGCGTTGACGGCGGCGGTGACGGGGAGCGCGACGGCGAAGGGGTCTACGACGGGGTTGAGGATGATGAAGAGGCCGGTGCCGATCACGAAGGGGGAGGCGGCCAGCGTCAGGAGGCTCGCGGCCTCGAGGGCGCGGCCGGCGCCGCGGGCGCGGCGGGCGTCGATGAGCGACGCCAGCGCGAGGCCGAGGGCGAAGGCGAGGGCGGCCGAGCCGAGGGCGACGGCGAGGCTGCGCAGCGTCGCGGGCAGGACGGAGGCCGGGATCTCGGCGAGGGCCGGCAGGCCGCGGGCGGCGATGGCGGCGAGGGGCAGGGCGAGGAAGAGGGCGAGGAGGATGAGGACGGCGGCGTCGAGGGCGCGGAGGCCGGGGCGGTCGGCGTCCCAGCGGCGGACGTGGCCGGCGAGGCCGGCGCCGAAGCCCGCGTCGGCCGAGAGGCGGAGCGCGGCGAGGGCGACGGCGCCGCAGAGGGCGAACTCGATCAGCGCCAGCCAGGCGGCGCGGCCGAGGTCGAAGTCGAAGCGCAGCGCCTGGTAGATGGCGAGCTCGACCGTGGTCGCGCGCGGGCCGCCGCCAAGGGTCAGCGCGACGGCGAAGCTGGTCATGCAGAGCAGGAAGACGAGGACGAAGGCGCCGGGCAGGACCTCGCGCAGCATCGGGGCCTCGATGCGGCGGAGAACGTCCTTCGGGGCGAAGCCGAGCTGGGCGGCGAGGCGGAAGTGCTCGGCGGGGATCGCGAGCCAGCCCTGCAGCAGCAGGCGCGCGACCAGCGGCAGGTTGAAGAAGACGTGCGCCAGCACGACGCCGCGGAAGCCGTAGATGTCGAGGCCGGGGAGGCCAGCGGCCTCCGAGGCCGCGGCTGAAGAGGCCGGCGCGGCCCCAGATGGCGAGGAGGCCGAAGACGGCGACGATCGCCGGCAGCAGGAACGGCGCGCCGAGGAGCGCCACCAGCGCGCCGCGGCCGGGGAAGCGGCGGCGGGCGAGCGCGCGGGCGGCGGGGACGGCGAGGGCGCAGCTGAGCGCGGCGGAGGCGAGCGCCTGGAGCAGCGTGAAGCGCAGCGCCGCCCATTCCGCCGGCCCGAGACCGCGGCCGGGCTCGGCCTTGGAGAGCAGCGCGGCGGTGGTGCCGAGGGTGAGCGCCGCCACCAGGGCGAGGGCGAGGCCCCCGGCCCAGCGGACCGGCGCGCTCAGCGGCTGAAGGCGGCCAGCCATTCGGCGAGTGCCGGTTCGCGCATGGCCTGCGCGTCGTCGGGCGAGAGGAGCAGCGGCTTCGTGACGTGCGGCAGGGTCTCGTAGCCCTTGGGCAGGCCGCCGGCCAGGGTGTGTGCCGGGTACATCCAGTTGGTGGTCGGGATGACCCCTGGAAGCCGTCGGTCAGCATGAAGCGCAGGAAGTCGCGGGCGAGAGCTCGGGCTGGTCGGAGGTCGCGGTCATTGCCGCGACCTCGACCTGCATGTACTGGCCTTCGTCGAAGATGGCCGCGCCCTTGTTCGGGTCGTTCTCGGCGATCAGGTGGTAGGCGGGCGAGGTCGTGTAGGCGAGCGCCATGTCGGCCTCGCCGTGCAGGAACAGCCCGCTAGCCCTCGTCCCAGCCAGGCGCGACGGTCACGACGTGCGGCGCGAGGCCCTTCCAGATCTCCGGCGCCTTGTCGCCGTAGGCGTCCTTGACCCAGAGGAGCAGCCCGAGCCCCGGCGTCGAGGCTCCTCGGGTCGAGGATGA
This sequence comes from Amaricoccus sp., assembly GCA_046348975.1. GTDB lineage: Bacteria > Pseudomonadota > Alphaproteobacteria > Rhodobacterales > Rhodobacteraceae > Amaricoccus. The sequence continues at coordinate 82,426 of JAXMDF010000005.1, forward strand.
CGACGCTGGCCTTGGACGCGATCAGGTCGGGAAGCTCTTCGGCGGGTCGGGCATCCTGGTCTTGTCGTAGACGAAGGCGAAATAGCCCCAGTCGTAGGGCAGGAAGGTGTCGTCGTCCCAGGCGATCGGCAGGTCGAGCTTCGGCGCCTCGATCCCGTGCGGCGCGAAGAGGCCGGTCGCCCTGGCGGCGGCGGTCAGGTTGGTGTCGAGGCCGAGGACGATGTCGGCCGGGCTGCGCGCTCCCTCGAGCTTCAGTCGGGCGAGGAGCGCCGCCCCGTCGCCGGCGCCGACGAATTTCACCGTGCAGTCGCAGACGGCCTCGAAGTTCTTGGCGATCTGCGGCCCAGGCCCCCACTCGGAGGTGAAGCTGTCGTAGGTGTAGATGACGAGACCAGGCTTCTCGGCCGCCGAGAGCGGCGGGGCGAGGAGCGCGAGCGCGGCGAGGGCGAGCTTGAGCATCCTTCTTCTCCTTGGCCGCGGGTGGAGAGAGGATGCGGTCCGCATCGCGCCTTCCCTCCGCCGGTATGAGCCGGTTCAGGTTCAACGGGTCTGCGGTTTTCGCATCTCAGCCCGGCCAGCGCCGGACCCCCCGAGGCAGGCGTCAGCATAGGCGGGTTCGGCGGCGAAGGAAACCCGTGGCCGGGCCGTCGCCTTCGGCGATCGGTCGAAGCGCCGGCGAGCGCGGACCCGCCGGCGCTGAGCAGGTGCGGGCAATGGTCAAGCAATTGATATTGATGGATATATTTTTACATTTTTTACCGCATTTTAACCGGCTCGATCGGCATTCGGTCGTGTCCCGGGATGTGGTGCAGCTGTCCCGAAGGTCATGCTCATCCTTCCCGGGCATCGAGGGCGGGCCGGCGCGGCGGCGTTTTGAACGCCGGTCGCCGCATGCGCGGCTCCGCCTTCAGGCCTGATGTGGTCTCGATTGCCCTTCCCTCCCGGCGGCTCGCCCGTGGCCCAAGGGGGCCCTCGCCGGCCCCCCTTTGATCCCCCCGGCACTGCCCGATGAGGTAGGAAGAGAAGAGGCAATGGATGGTTGGAGAGGGATCTTGGGGTGCGGGGCGCGCCCGAGAACCGCGTGGCGGCGAGGCGTGATCGTGGCGAGCGGCGCCGGTGGGTCGGAGCTACGCCATGCGCAGGGACGCGGCCGGCATGCCGTGCCCCGTCTCGCGGCAGCCGGTTAACGATGGCGGCGGATGGCGGTTGCCTTCCGGCGGGCGGCGCGCCATGTCACACGCCCGCAACGGAACCCGGCGACAAGCGCGTCCACAAGGCCGCGCTGGCCGAGGCCCGACCGAGAGAGGCACCATGTCATTCCTGGGCAGGATCGATTCGAACGGGCGGCAAATGCCGCTGCCGCCCCCCGCCGGCGGGCCCGCCGGGGAGCGGCCGCTGGTGTTCCTCGACTTCGAGGCCTCCTCGCTCAGCCCCGAGTCGTGGCCGATCGAGATCGGCTGGGCCTGGGTCGAGGGCGACGCGGTCCTCGGCGGCTCGGCGCTGATCGCGCCGCGCCCCGACTGGCCGCTGTCGGCCTGGTGGCCGGAGGCCGAGCGCGTGCACGGCATCCCGCTCGCCGAGGTGCTTGCCGGCGCCCGCGCCGAGGACGTGGCGGCGATGACCGACGCCTTCGCCGGCTGCGGGCTCGTCTCCGACAACCCGGTCTGGGAGCAGCGCTGGCTCGACCGGCTGCGCGCCGGCCGCCCGCCGATCGCCGTCCGCCGGCTGCGGCACGCGGTACAGGCGCGGATGCACCCCTACGAGGCCGACCACTTCCGCTGCGCGCTCCTGCGCGCAGACCCCGCCACCGCGCGGGCCCCGACACCGCGCAGGTCGCGGAAGCCTGGCGCGCCGCCACCCGCGGCAATGTCTTCGCCGCCTGACCGCGGCTTCAGCCGGGGACTGCGTCCAGGAACGCCGGACCGCCCGCGCTGCCGAGCCGGTGGCGGTCGACGTGCCGGCGCGCCCGCAAAGGCCGCCTGCATCCGCGCCCGCGCCTCCCGCCGGCTGCGCCAGATGTAGCCGGTAGAAGTCGAGCGTGCCGGCGTCGAACCGCTCCGGGCAACCGTCCGGCAGGTCCGGGCGGGTCTGGCCGTGGTGGCGGAAGGCGCGCCGGATCACCCGCCACTGCCGCAGCACGACGGGCAGGTCGAGCCAGATCAGCGTGTCGGCCCGGGCCAGCCGCTCGGGCCATGTCACGCTGTGCCCGCCCTCGAAGATCCAGCGGTCCAGGGCATGCACCTCGCGGCAGAGGCGCGTCTTCTCTGCCCGCTCGCGCTCGACCCAGCCGGGCATCCAGTGGATGCGGTCGATGTGGTGGACCGGCAGCCCGGTACGGGTGCCGAGCTCGCGCGCCAGCAGGCTCTTCCCGGACCCGGGCGCGCCGATGATCATCACCCGCCGCATGCCGGGGCTCCCCTTCGGAAAGGGCGGCGTCCTATGCCTGGCCGGCAAAAGGCGCAAGCGGCGCCGTTACCAGATGCGACGCCAGTCCGGCTGCCCATTGGAATCCAGCGTCGCGTCCTTCGAGACCACCGGCAGCCGGTAGTCGAGCGCGGTCGCCACGATGATGCGATCGAAGGGGTCGCGATGCGACCAGTCCAGCGCCGCCGCGCGCTGCATGACCGGGCCGGAGGCCGGAACGACCTCGAAGCCCTCGCGCTGCAGCCGCCGGGCGAGGTCGACGCCGAGCAGAGGCTGGACTTCCGGCCACTTCCCGATCCGCGCCTTGTAGATCAGCTCGTAGAGACTGGCCGCACTGACGCAGCGCTGTGGAGTCGCATCCACGGCATGCCATGCGTCAGGAGACAGCATTTCCGGATCGCGGGTCGCCCACACGAGGACGTGGGTGTCTAGGAGGATCAGAGCCCCATTTCCTTGAGGGTTTCCTCGTCGGTCGGCTCGGCGAGGTGCGCGAGGTTACCGGCGTCCGGCAGCAAGTCCCGCCAGGCGCCGAACGGGAAAGGCGTGGCGGGCTGGCTCGGGACGACCTCGGCGATGGGTTTTCCGTCGCGGCAGATCACCACCCGCTCGCCGGCCTCCACGGCGGCGACGAGCTTGGAGAAATGGGTCTTCGCCTCGTGGATGTTGAACTGCTTCATGGTGCCCTTCCTTGCAGACTAAGGCTAGTCTATCTGCGGGCATCTGGCAAGGCGCCCCGTCCGACTTCCCTTCGTGGCCGGCGCGGGGTAAGGCGCGGGGAGGGGAGGCGCGCATGTTCAACAGCTTCGGCCACCTGTTCCGCGTCACCACCTGGGGCGAGAGCCACGGGCCGGCGCTCGGCTGCGTCGTCGACGGCTGCCCGCCGGGGATCGCGCTCACGGAGGCCGACATCCAGCCGTGGCTCGACGCGCGGCGGCCGGGGCAGAACAAGTTCACCACCCAGCGGCAGGAGGCCGACCAGGTCGAGATCCTGTCCGGGGTCTTCGAGGGGCGGACGACGGGGACGCCGATCTCGCTCCTGATCCGCAACACCGACCAGCGGTCGAAGGACTATTCCGAGATCGCGGCGAAGTTCCGGCCCGGGCATGCCGACCTGACCTATCACCTCAAGTACGGCATCCGCGACTACCGCGGCGGCGGGCGGTCGTCGGCGCGGGAGACCGCGGCGCGGGTCGCGGCCGGCGGGGTGGCGCGGGCGGCGCTGGGCGCGCTGCTGCCGGCGGTGCGGATCCGCGGCGCGCTCGTGCAGATGGGCGACCGGCGGATCGATCGGGCGGCCTGGGACTGGGAGGAAGTGCCGAAAAACCCGTTCTGGTGCCCCGATCCCGTGGCGGCGGCCGACTGGGCGGGGTATCTCGACGGGCTGCGGAAGTCGGGGAACTCGGTCGGGGCGGTCATCGAGCTCGTCGCCGACGGCGTGCCGGCCGGGCTCGGGGCGCCGGTCTACGCCAAGCTCGACAGCGACCTCGCCGGGCTGATGATGACGATCAACGCGGTCAAGGGCGTCGAGATCGGCGCGGGCTTCGCGTCGGCGGCGCTGACCGGGTCGGAGAACGCCGACGAGATCTTCATGGGCAACGAGGGCCCGCGGTTCTCGGCCAACCACGCCGGCGGCATCCTCGGCGGCATCTCGTCGGGGCAGGACATCGTGGTCAGGTTCGCGGTCAAGCCGACGTCGTCGATCCTGACGCCGCGGCGGACGATCACCATGAGCGGCGAGGAAACGGAGATCGTCACCAAGGGGCGGCACGACCCTTGCGTCGGCATTCGGGCGGTGCCGGTCGGCGAAGCGATGCTCGCCTGCTGCCTCCTCGACCACTTCCTGCTCGACCGCGGGCAGGTCGGGGGCATGGGCGGCCGCATCGGATGATCCCGACCGGGCCCGAGGCGTTCTTCGCGATGCACCGGCACGGGTTCGTGCGGGTGGCGGCGGCGACGCCGCGGGTGCGGCCGGCCGACGTCGGCTTCAATCGCGATGCGGTGATCGAGCTGGCGCGGCGGGCCGATGCCGAGGCGGTGGATCTGGCGGTCTTCCCGGAGCTCTGCGTCTCGTCCTACGCGATCGACGACCTGCACCTGCAGTCCGCACTGCTCGGCGCGGTCGAGGCGGCGCTCGAGGCGATCCGGACGGCGAGCGAGGGGCTGTCGCCGGTCCTGCTGGTCGGGGCGCCGCTCCGGCACGAGGGGCGGCTCTACAATTGCGCCGTGGCGATCGCGAAGGGCGCGATCCTCGGGGTGGTGCCGAAGAGCTACCTGCCGAACTATCGGGAGTATTACGAGAAGCGCTGGTTCGCGCACGGGCGCGGCGTCGCCGGGGCGGTGATCCGCGTCGCGGGGAGGGAGGTGCCGTTCGGGAGCGACCTGATCTTTGCGGCCGAGGATCTGCCCGGGTTCGTGTTCCACGCGGAGATCTGCGAGGACTTCTGGGCGGCGGTGCCGCCGTCGACGCTGGCCGCGCTGGCGGGGGCGGTGATCCTCGCGAACCTGTCGGCGTCGAACATCACCATCGGCAAGTCGGACGAGCGGCACCTGCTCTGTGCCTCGCAGTCGGCGCGGGCGGTGGCGGCCTATGCCTATTCCGCCGCCGGGCCGGGCGAGAGCACCACCGATCTCGCCTGGGACGGGCAGGGCGTTATCCACGAGTTCGGCGAGCTTCTCGCCGAATCCGAGCGGTTCCCGACCGGGCCGCAGCTGACGGTCGCCGACGTCGACACCGGGCGCATCCTCGCCGAGCGGATGCGGATGGGGACGTTCAACGACGCGGCTGAGGCGCTGACGCGGCGGCCGTTCCGGCGGATCGCCTTCGCCCACCGCCCGGCCTTCGCCGACATCGGGCTGGTCCGGCGGATCCGGCGGTTCCCGTTCGTGCCGAACCGGCGCGAGCGGCTCGACCAGGATTGCTACGAGGCGTTCAACATCCAGGTCGAGGGGCTGCAGCGGCGGCTCGAGGCGACCCAGAGCGCGCACATGGTGATCGGCGTGTCGGGCGGGCTCGACTCGACGCATGCGCTGATCGTCGCGGCCAAGGTCTGCGACCGGCTGGGGCTGCCGCGGCAGACGATCCTCGCGTACACGCTGCCGGGCTTCGCCACCAGCGAGGGGACCAAGTCGAACGCCTGGAAGCTGATGGACGCGCTCGGGGTCACGGGCGCCGAGATCGACATCCGGCCGGCGGCGCGGCAGATGCTCGCCGACATGGGGCATCCGTTCGCCGGCGGCGAGCCGGTCTACGACGTGACCTTCGAGAACGTGCAGGCGGGGCTGCGCACCGACTACCTGTTCCGGCTCGCCAACCAGCACCGGGGGTTCGTTGTCGGCACCGGCGACCTCAGCGAGCTGGCGCTCGGCTGGTGTACCTACGGCGTCGGCGACCAGATGAGCCACTATGCCGTGAATGCCGGCGTGCCGAAGACGCTGATCCAGTACCTGATCCGCTGGTCGATCGCGACCGACCAGTTCGACGCCGCCACCGACGCAGTGCTGGAGGCGATCCTCGCGACCGAGATCTCGCCGGAGCTGGTCCCGGCGGATGCGGCCGGCGCCATCCAGAGCACCGAGGCGAAGATCGGGCCCTACGAGCTCAACGACTTCTTCCTCCATCACGTCATGCGCTGGGGGCATCCGCCGTCGAAGGTGGCCTTCCTCGCCTGGCACGCCTGGCACGCCGCCGACCGCGGGCTCTGGCCGATCGGCTTCCCGGAGGCGGCGCGGCACGAGTACGACCTCGCGACGATCCGGAAGTGGCTCGAGAGCTTCCTCTGGCGCTTCTTCGAGATCAGCCAGTTCAAGCGCTCGGCGATTCCCAACGGCCCGAAGGTCTCGTCGGGCGGCGCCCTCTCGCCGCGCGGCGACTGGCGCGCGCCTTCCGATTCCTCGGCCGGCCCCTGGCTCGACGAACTGCGCGCCGCAGTGCCTGCCGGCTAGGTGCCGAGGCGCCCGGCGGACCGGGGGCGGGAGGTATCGGGCGAAGCGCAAGCTATTGAAATATCGGAATAATTCCGGAGACTTTTACGACCCGTTTACCGGCTGCAGACCCGGAAGACGCGGTAAAAAGGTCGTGTCCCCGGCAGTGGCGTAGCTTGCTCGGAGAGGAGCGGGAGGGCCCGCGGCGCTTTGGTGCCGTCGCCCGCATGCGCGGGCCTCTGGGCCGAAGGCCCGGGCGCTGGCTCCCTCGCTCTTCGTTCCCCGGCGGGTCCCGGGGCGGCCCGAGGGGGGCGCCGCCCCCCCCCTCGACCCCCCGGGCACTACCCGATAGGAGAAGGGGGAGGCGGGGTCGGCCGCCGGCGCTCGGGGCCCGGCGGGGAGGGGCAGCGGACGGCGGAGGCGGACGGGCCGCGTGGCGATTGCGGCGGACGCGTTCCGCATGACGGCCGGCATCCGATCGGCCGGCCCCATCTACCCGCGTTGGCGCCCTGCCCGGCATCTACACCGCGCCGGGAGGCACGACCGGCGCCCCCCGCTACCCCGGACAATGGTTGATATCAACAACTTGAGCCACTTGTCCGAGCCCGGACATTCCCGGACAAGCCGTCCGCGTCCGGGACCTCCGGCCCAGCTCAGCCCCGTCCGCGCATCCCGAGCAGCCGCAGCCGCAGCGCGTTGATCTTGATGAACCCCGCCGCGTCCTTCTGGTCGTAGGCGCCCGCGTCGTCCTCGAAGGTCACGTGGCTCTCGGAGTAGAGCGACTGCGGCGACGACCGCCCGACGACGCCCGCCGACCCCTTGTAGAGCTTGACCCGCACCGTCCCGGTGACGTGTTCCTGGCTCCGGTCGACCAGCGCCTGCAGCATCTCCCGCTCCGGGCTGAACCAGAAGCCGTTGTAGATGAGCTCGGCATACTTCGGCATCAGCTCGTCCTTGAGGTGGGCCGCCCCGCGGTCGAGCGTGATCTGCTCGATGCCGCGGTGCGCCGCCAGGAGCACGGTGCCGCCGGGCGTCTCGTAGATCCCGCGCGACTTCATCCCCACGAAGCGGTTCTCGACCAGGTCGAGCCGCCCGACCCCGTTCCGCCCGCCGACCTCGTTCAGCCGCGCCAGCAGCGCCGACGGCGACAGCGGCTCGCCGTCGATGCTGACCGCGTCGCCCCGCTCGAAGCCGATCTCCAGGTATTCCGGAGTGTCCGGCGCCTGCTCGGGATCGACCGTCCGCTGGTACACGTAGCCCGGCGCCTCCTCGGCCGGGTTCTCCAGCACCTTGCCCTCCGACGACGTGTGCAGGAGGTTCGCATCGACCGAGAACGGCGCCTCGCCCCGCTTGTCCCGGGCGATCGGGATCTGGTGCGCCTCGGCGAACTCGAGGAGCTTCGTGCGCGAGGTCAGGCGCCACTCGCGCCACGGCGCGATCACCCGGATCGCCGGGTTCAGCGCATAGGCCGCCAGCTCGAAGCGCACCTGGTCGTTGCCCTTGCCGGTCGCCCCGTGCGCGATCGCGTCCGCCCCGGTCGCCGCCGCGATCTCGACCAGCCGCTTGGCGATCAGCGGCCGCGCGATCGAGGTCCCGAGCAGATACAGCCCCTCGTACTGCGCGTTCGCCCGGAACATCGGGAAGACGAAGTCGCGCACGAACTCCTCGCGCAGGTCCTCGATGAAGATGTTGTCGGGCCTGACCCCGAGCAGCTCCGCCTTTCGCCGCGCCGGCTCGAGCTCCTCGCCCTGGCCGAGGTCGGCGGTGAAGGTCACGACCTCGCAGCCGTACTCGGTCTCGAGCCACTTCAGGATGATCGAGGTGTCGAGCCCGCCCGAATAGGCGAGGACGACCTTCTTCGGTGCCGCCATGCTGTTCCCCTGCTGCTGGTCCGCCTCTAGGCGGTTTGCGACGCCGCCGCAACGGCTTGCGGCGACCCTCAGGCGCGGACCGGGCCGTCCTCCTGGCCGCCGGTGGCGATGAAGTCCTGGTCGATCGTCGGCAGGTCGCCGCCGTGGATCATCGCCTCGAAGGCGCGCAGGCGCTTGTAGATCGACAGGAGCTCGACCACCGTGGTCCACGAGTTGACGAGGTACTGGAACGAGGTCCGGACCTGCCCGAGCGCATTCAGGATCTGGTTCATCAGCCCGAGCGTGATCGCGCCGGCGATGATCGCGGGGGCGAGGATCACGTAGCCGAAGACGTTGTCGACCTGCAGGTAGGTGATGCGCGCGACGTTGAAATACATGTAGTGGAAGTAGAGCCGGAAGTAGTTCCGCCGCACGTTGTCGAACAGCTCGCGCGCCGTGATCGGGTCGGCGCGGCTCCCGTCGTCCTCGCCGTACACGAGCTCCTTGCGGTATGCCGCTTCGACCCGCTGGTTCTTGAACTGCAGCCCCGGCAGCTTGACCCCGACGAGCGCCAGGAACGCCGTCCCGAACGCCGACCAGAGCATCGCCGCGACGACGAGAGGGTAGGGGATGCCGCCCAGGAACGGCACCTCGGTGATCCCCTCCGACAGCCTCACCAGCACCGGCAGGAAGGCGATCAGCGTCATGACCGAGTCGAGGAGGCTCGTCCCCAGGTCCTCGGTCGTCTGCGAGAAGCGCATGGTGTCTTCCTGCACGCGCTGCGAGGCGCCCTCGATGTGCCGGAGCCGGGGCCAGTGCGCCATGTAGTAGTCGTTCATCGCCGCCCGCCAGCGGAAGACGTAGTGGCTGACGAAGAAGAGCGACAGCACCCCCACGACCACCGCGACCAGCGCGATCCCGAGGAAGTCGAGGAGCGAGGCGTAGTATTCCGCCACCGTCACCTCGCGGGTCTTGCCGAGCGCCGCCTGGATCAGGTCGTAGAACGGCCCGTACCAGTCGTTGATCGCCACCGACACCTCGACCTGGAAGTAGGTGGTGAAGAGGATAAGCGCCGAGCCGAGCACGGACCAGCGCCACCAGGGATGCGGCGCCAGCGCCCGCCAGGCCAGCGCAAAGAGCAGCACCGCCAGCGTGTAGTAGGCGTAGAACCAGAGGAACGGCCCCGACCAGAAGCGCTCGATCCCGATCGGCAGCTGCCCGTCGGCCGGCCCGGCGAGGCCGAGGGCGTCCCCGAGCGCCGCGCCGCCGAGATACCAGCCCGCGACCCAGAGCACGGCCCAGACGATCGCCGACCAGAAGAACAGGCGCGGGGACGGGAAGAAAGAAACGAACACCCTGGGTCCACTTCCACTGGAGTTGATCGGAACTTCGCGCAAGCGGCGCGGATGCCGTCGTCGATCCCGCCCGCTCCCATGCGGCAAAACTGTCGCGCTTGCAACCACCGGACGAGGATTTCTCACCGGCAATTGATGGCGCCGCGCCGCCGCGCCGCGGCGCCCGACCGGCTTTCATTCGCGCCCGGAATCCTGTCACATGCCGCTCGCCCGTCCGGCCGAAGGAACCGCCCGATGCAGCTCGCCGCCGTCGTCCACGGCCCCGCCACCGCCCGCCCGCCGCTCGTCGTCGCCCACGGCCTCTTCGGATCGGCGCGCAACTGGGGCGCCATCGCGAAACGGCTGGCGCTGCACCGCCAGGTGATCGCCGTCGACATGCGCAACCACGGCGACAGCCCGCGCAGCCCCGACCACGGCTACCGCGCGCTGGCGGGCGATCTCGCCGCGACGATCGCCGCGCACGGCGGCGCCGCGGACCTGCTCGGCCATTCGATGGGCGGCAAGGCCGCCATGGTGCTGGCACTGACCGAGCCCGCCCGCGTGCGCCGGCTGATCGTCGCCGACATGGCCCCGGTCGCCTACCGCCACAGCCAGATCGGCTACGTCGAGGCGATGCAGTCGGTCGACCTCGCCACGATCGCCCGCCGCGCCGATGCCGACGCGGCGCTGGCCGCCCACGTCCCCGACCCGGCGCTCCGCGGCTTCCTGTTGCAGAGCCTCGCCTTCGAAGGCCCCCGGGCCGCCTGGAAGCTGAACCTGCCGGCGCTCCACGACCAGATGCCGAACATCGCGGGCTTCCCCGACCTCGGCGCCCGCTTCGACGGCCCGACGCTGTTCCTGACCGGCGCCCGCTCCGACTATGTCCGCCCGGACGCCTGGCCGCGGATCCGCGCCCTCTTCCCGGCCGCCCGCCACGTCGAGCTCGCCGGTGCCGGCCACTGGCTGCACGCCGAGGCGCCGGGCCCCTTCGTCGAGGCGGTCGAGGCCTTTCTCGCAACGTGACGCTGGACGCGCCCCGCAACCGTTGCTAAGTCGAGCGCGCCCTGCCAGCGCGCAGGCGCAAGGTGGCCGGTGTAGCTCAGCTGGTAGAGCACGTCATTCGTAATGATGGGGTCGGGGGTTCGAGTCCCTTCACCGGCACCACCGTCGAGCGGCACGGTGCCGATCCGAAGCCGCCGACGGGCTCGCGCATCGGTGGCGTTCACACGAGAGCCGGAGCCGGGCGGTGAGTCGCGCAGCCTCCCCGCCTCGAGCGGGGGCTCCGCGGGTCTTCGACGCTGACGTCGTTCCGCCCCGAGACGGCCGCTTCGCGGATGACCTGTCGACGTACCTGTGGCATACCAGTGCTCGTCACCGGCGGGATGGGCATGACGGGGTCGATGATCGACGCCTTGCGGCTTGAGTTCGCGGCGCTTCCGGCCGGCGCGCTGCAGTATCGGCGGCTCCGGCTGGCGCTCGATCGGGCGATCGCGGGGAGCGAGGGCGGCGCGGTGTTGCCCGGCGAGCGCGTGATCGCCGAGGCGCTGTCGGTGTCGCGGGTGACCGTGCGCCGCGCGCTCGCTCTCCTCGAGGCCGACGGCGTCGTCAGCAGGCGGCAAGGGGCACGGACCGAAGTCAGCGCGCGGGTGGAGAAGGCGCTGCCGGCGCTGACCGGCTTTTCGGAGGACTTGCGGGCGCGGGGGCTGGAGCCCGGGTGCATCTGGCTGTGGCGGCAGGTCGTCCGGGCGTCGCCGGCGGAGGCGATGGCGCTGGCGCTCGGCGCGGAGGCGACCGTGCTGCGGATGCGGCGGGTGCGGACCGCGGACGGGGCGCCGATCGCCATCGAGCAGGCGGCGGTGCCAACGGATTTCCTGCCTTCGCCGGACTTGGTGGGAGACTCGCTCTACGAGGCGCTGGCGGCGCGCGGCTTCCAGCCGCAGCGCGCGCTGCAGCGGATGCGGGCCGAGGCCGCGACCGCTGCCGAGGCGCGGCTGCTGCGCTGCGCCGAAGGCGCGCCGATCCTCTTCACCGAGCGCCGCTGCTTTCTCGCGGACGACCGGCCTGTCGAGCATTGCGAGACCCGGTATCGGGGGGATGTCTACGAGTTCCTGCTGGAGCTGCGACGGTGAGGGACGATGAATACCAGTTGCAATCCAGTGCGGCCCGGACCATCGTCCCGGAGGGCGTCCGGGAAGGGACCATGCGGCCAGAAGCCATCGCCAGCAGCCTGATCGTCTCCTGCCAGCCGGTACCCGGCGGCGCGATGGACGACGCGGCCTCGGTCATAGGCTTCGCGCGTGCCGCGCTCGATGCGGGAGCGGGGGGCCTCCGGATCGAGTCGGTCGCCTACGTCGCGGCGGTGCGGGCGGCCGTGGCCGCGCCGATCATCGGGCTGGTCAAGCGCGACCTCGACGGGAGCCCGGTGCGGATCACGCCCTTTGTCTCCGACGTGGCGGCGCTGGCCGAGGCCGGGGCCGACATCGTGGCCTTCGACGCCACCGACCGGCCGCGGCCGGCGGACGTGGCGGACCTGGTCGCGGCCGCGCATGCGCGTGGGCGCCTGGCGATGGCGGATTGCGCCTGCGTGGAGGACGCGCGCGCGGCGCTGGCGGCGGGAGCCGATTTCGTCGGCTCGACGCTCTCGGGCTATACCGGGGGGCCGGAGCCGGTGGAGCCGGACCTCGCGCTGGTGGCGGAACTCCGGAGGCTGACGCCGAACGTCGTGGCCGAGGGGCGGCTGCGGACGCCGGAGCAGGCGGCGGCGGCGGCGCGGGCCGGGGCGGCGGCCGTCGTGGTCGGTTCGGCGATCACCCGGACGGAGCATGTGACCGGCTGGTTCCGCGACGCGGTCGCGCGCGCCTTCGCCCGGCGCGACGCGCCGGTGCTGGCTCTCGACATCGGCGGCACCAAGACGCTGGCCGCGCTGGTGCGGGGGAGCGAGGTGGTCGAGGAGATGATCGTCGCCACCGACCGCGCGGCCGGTCCGGGCGCGTGGCTCGACGCGGTCGCCGCGGCGGCGCGCGGCTGGGGCGGCGTGGCGGCGGTCGGGGCGGCGGTGACCGGGATCGTGCGCGACGGGCGTTGGTCGGCGCTCAATCCGCGGGTGCTCGGGGTGCCGCCGGGGTTTCCGCTGGAGGAGGTCGGCGCGAGCCGGTTCGGTGCGCCCTTTCTCGCCGCCAACGACGCGCAGGCGGCGGCCTGGGGCGAGCACCGGTTCGGCGCCGGCGAGGGACGGGACCTGGTGTTCCTCACCGTTTCGACCGGGATCGGCGGCGGGATCGTCACCGGCGGGCGGCTTCTCGGCGGGCTCGCTGGAAGCTTCGGGCAGCTCCGGGCGCCATCGGACGGGGCGATGGCGTTCGAGGAGTGCGCGTCGGGGGCGTGGATCGGCGAGGCGGCGGCGCGGGCGGGCCACGCGGCCGATGCCCGGGCGGTCTTCGCGGCGGCGGACGCCGGCGAGGGCTGGGCGGAGGACGCGGTCGCCGGGTCGGCGGCGCGGCTCGCGCTGCTCTGCCGCGACGTCCAGGTGACGCTCGACCCGCCGGCAATCGTGGTCGGAGGCGGGGTCGGGCTGGCGCCGGGCTATCTCGACCGGGTGCGGGCGGCGCTCGCCGGGCTGCCGGCGGAGCTGGCGCCGCGGCTCCTCCCGGCGCGGCTCGGGGTGCGGGCGGGCGTCCTCGGGATCGCCGATCTTGCCCGGGAACATGCATGACGACCAACGGGGACAAGGAAGGGAGAAGGCAATGACGACGAAACGCCACGCCATCGTCGCGCTGGCCCTGCTCGCGGGGCTGGCGCTGCCCTTCGCGGCCAGCGCCAAGGTGACGGTGCTGGGCTGGCCGGGCGGTTCGGAGGAGACGGCGCTGCGGGCGACGGTCGACCTCTACAACAAGACGGCACCCGAGGACGACAAGGTCGAGCTCCTGTTCTTCAACCGCGACGGCTTCTTCGACAAGCTGCAGGCGGACATGGCGGCGGGGTCGGACGCCTTCGACGTCAACCTCGCCGCCACCTACTCGCTCGGCCGCTATGCGCCCTACATGGATCCCGTCGACCTCGGGCCGGACGCGGCGAAGGTGTTCGGCGAGGGCATCCTCAAGACCATGCAGTACGACGGCAAGCAGTACGGCGTGCCGACCGACCTGTCGCTGCACTTCATGTACTACCGCAAGGACCTGGTCGACGCGCTGCTCAAGGACGAGGCGGCGAAGAAGGCCTATTCCGAGATCGCGCAGAAGTACCTCGGCAAGCCGCTGGAGCCGAAGGCGCCCGACGACTGGACCTGGGACGATTGGGCGGCGACGGCGCTCTACTTCACCAAGGCCGTGAACCCCGACAGCCCGGTCCGCTACGGCACCGTGCTGCAGATGAAGAACCTGCTCTTCAACATGATGGTCTTCCAGTCGCTGCCCCGCGCCTACGGCGGCGACTGGATGGACGCGAGCGGCAAGGTCACCGTCGACTCGCCCGCCTACCGGACCGGCCTGGAGCTCTACAAGAAGCTCTACGACGCCGGGGCGACGCCGAAGGATTCGCTCAGCTACGAATATGCCGAGACCAACGCCGCCTTCCAGTCCGGGCAGGTGGCGACGGCGCTGCAGTGGAACGCGGCGGCGGCCGACCTGACCGACGCGGAGAAGTCCCCGGCCACCGCCGAGGTGACCGGGATCGTGGCGCCGCCGGCCGGGCCCGAGGCGCGGGCGACGCACATCCACGGGCTCGGGCTCGGGCTGAACAAGAACGCGAAGAACAAGGAAGGCGGCGAGCGCTTCCTGAAGTGGCTCGCGACCGAGGAGGCGGCGCTCGCCTACGCCGCGGCCGGCGGCTCGCCGGCGCTGACGCCGGAGGTCGTGGCGAAGGTGGCCGAGAAGCGCCCGGACCTCGTGATGCTCGGGGACTTCGCCGGCAAGTACGGCTACGTGATGACCGGCGCCACCTCGGCGAACGCGCTGGCGGTCTACGAGCTGCAGGCGAAGGAGTTCACCGGCTACTGGGCGGGGCAGCAGAGCCTCGACGACGCGCTGGCCCATACCGCGAAGGGCATGACCGACCTGCTGAAGTGACCTTCTCCCTGGGCGCCCGCACGGCGCCCGGCCTTTCCCGAGGAGCGTGATGACAATCGTCCGACCGGCCGAGGGACGGCTCTACCTGACGCCGGTCGTCGGGTTCCTGCTGCTGTTCCTCGGCTTCCCGGCCATGGTGAACCTCTTCTACTCGGTGTCGAGCGTCAGCTTCGAGACCCTCAGGAGCCCCGCCTTCTCCGGCCTCGACAACTACGTCGCCGCGCTGCGCGACCCCGCCTTCTGGCAGGCGGCCTGGTTCTCGCTCCGCTTCGGGGTGGTCACCGCGGTCCTCGAATGCGGGCTCGGGCTCTTTCTCGCGATCTTTCTCGCGCCGCTCCTCGGCTCCCGCCCGGTGCTGCTGGCGCCCCTGATGCTGCCGCTGATGGTGGCGCCGGCGATGGTCGGGCTGATGTACCGGCTGGTGCTGCACGAGTTCGCCGGGCCGGTGCCCTACTACCTGCAGCTCTGGACCGGCTCGAGCCCGGCCTTCCTCGACCCCGCCAACGCCTTCAGGACGCTGGTCGTGGTCGAGACGCTGCAGTGGACGCCCTTCGCCTTCCTCCTCTTCTACGCCGCCTACATCGCGATCCCGCAGGACATCCGCGACGCCGCGGCGATGGACGGCGCCTCCGCCTGGAGCCGCCTCCGCTGGGTAGAGCTGCCCCTGATGGCGCCGACGCTCGCCATCGCCTTCTTCATCCGCTTCATCGACGGCTTCCGGGTGTTCGACAACGTCTACACCCTGACCGGCAGCGGGGCGGGCGGCTCGACGACATCGCTCTCGATCTACATCTACCAGTCGTTCTTCAAGGAGGGCGCGATCGGCAAGGCGATCGCCGCCTCGATCCTGCTCTTCCTCGCCTCGCTCGCGCTCCTCTACGGCCTCGGCGCGCTCGGCCGCCGGCGGAGCGCCTGATGCTTGCCGCGCTGCGCCTCCTCGTCTACGGGCTCGCCGTCCTCGCGATGAACTTCCCGGTCATCGCGACCCTCGTCACGTCCTTCAAGAGCGCCCGCGAGGCCGCCTCGAACCCCTCGCTCTGGATCGAGGCCCCGACGCTCGCGAACTATGTCAAGGTCCTGACCGACACCACGCGCTTCAACATCTACGCCTACCTCTTCAACAGCCTCGCCGCCTCGCTGATCGGCACGCTCCTCGCGATCCTCCTCGCGCTCCCGGCCGCCTACGGCATCGTCCGCAGCGAGACCGGCCAGCGCATCCTGCTGCCCCTCGTCATCAACCTGCGCGCCGTGCCGCTGATCATCTTCGCGATCCCGCTCTACGTGATGTACCAGTGGCTCGGCCTGCTCGACACCCGGGTCGGGCTCGGCCTGATCCTCGCCATCGTCAACCTGCCGCTCGCGCTCGTCATCCTCGTCAACGCCGTCGCCGAGGTGCCGGCCGAGATCGACGAGGCGGCGAGGATCGACGGCGCCTCCTCCTGGCGCACGCTCGTCCTCATCATCCGCCCGCTGGTGCGGCCGGCACTGGTGACGACCTTCATCTTCGGCTTCATCACCGCCTGGAACGAGTTCCTGTTCGGCCTCCTCCTCACCACCAGCCGCGCCGTCCCGATGACGGTCGGCGCCTCCTTCTTCTTCGCCGCCAGCGGCGGCGGGGTGCAGTGGGGCACCGCCTCGGCGGTGATGATGCTCGGCGCGCTCCCGCCGATCGTGCTCGGGCTCGTGATGTACCGCCAGCTATCCGGCTCGCTGACCGCCGGCGCGCTGAAGGGGTGACGGGCTCGGGAGCTGGACGGCGCCGGCCATCCCACCGGCCGAATCGTCGCCGGCCGCCGCCGCGCCGCGTTCGTCGCCGCCGTGCCCGGCCAGGCTGCGGAGCGTCAGCCGACCTCCTGAACCCCCTCGATCTCTCCGACGAGGCAGCGCTGCAGATCGCCATTGCCGAGGTGCGGGCCGAGGTCGATCGCTGGCGCGCTTAGCCGAACCCGCTCGACTGGCGGGTCACCCCCGAGACCAGGCGCCTGCTCCAGCACCGGCGCGACCCGAAGCCGGAGGGGCTGCGGCCGTTCTTCTGCCAGGTGGAGGCGGTGGAGATCGCGATCTGGCTTGCCGAGGGTGGCGCCGCACCGCGCCAGGACCGAACGCTTCCACGTCGAACCGCGAGAGCAGGTGCGCGCCGACCGTCGGGGCGACGAGGGGCAGCGGGGCCGAACCGGACGCGCCACGCACTGTGCGGCGCTTCGCGCGATCCTACACAGGTCTTGCAGGATCGCGCCATGGGTCGGAACGAAGGTCCGGCCTCAGCTGATCGCCTGGAACTCCACCCGCCGGTTCACCCCGGCGCGCGGGTTCTTGTCGTCGAACGGGAACTGCTCGCCGACGCCGACCGCCTGCAGCTTGTCGGCCGGGATGCCGCAGCTGTCGACGAAGAACCGCATCACCTCCTGCGCGCGCAGCTCCGAGAGCTTCTGGTTGTAGGTCCACGGCCCCGAGGCGTCGGTGTGCCCGACGATCCGCAGCAGGTTAACCCCGGCTGCCCCCAGCACTTCGCAGATCTGCGCGAGCTTCGGCTTCTGCGCGTCGTCGAGCGCCGACGAATCGAACGCGAAGGTGACCTGCACGTTGACCTGCTCGTCCCTCGGCAGCTCCCAGTGGGTCAGCGTCGGCGCCGCCTCCGACCCGGCCGCGGCCGTGCCGGTCGCGTCCGGCACCGGCGCCAGCGTCACGCCGCCGGCCGGCGCGGTCTCGACCTTGACCTCCGCCGCCGGCTCGTCGCCGGGCGCCACCAGCACCAGCCCGCGGGTCGCCCCCATCGACTGGTCGCCGGTCCCCGGGTTCTCCGCGGCCTTGATCGACTGCATCTGCGCCCGAAACCGCTGCACCAGCTCGGCGTCGGTCATGCCCTGCGCGTCGGCGACGGCGCCAAAGGCGGCCCATGCCGCGAGCGTCGCGGCGGCGTAAACGGCTTGCTTCAAAATGCGGGCTCCATGCTAGAATGTTTTGCCCGCGCGCATTCTACTGTAGCATGCGACGACGCGCAATGTTCCGCGCGGGCGGCGGGCCGGGCCCGGGGGGGATGTGTGGCCGAATTACCGGCTCGGATCAGCCGCGGAGGGAACCGGTGACCGGCACGCTCGTCGTGACGGGCGCCGGCGGCAGCCACCGCGGACTCGTGCGCGACGCCAACGAGGACGCGATCCTGACCGACCCGACCGGCGTCCTCTGGGCGGTCGCCGACGGCATGGGCGGGCACGGCCACGGCGACCTCGCGGCCGATCTCGTCATCGACGCCCTCGCCCGCGTGCCGCACGGCGACGCCGGCCGTGCGCTCCTCGGCGCCGCCCTCGGCGAGGCGCACGCCGACATCCAGGCCCGCGCCGAGGCAGACGGCCTCGGCCAGATCGGCGCCACCGTCGTCGCGCTGATGCTCGACCACGACCGCGCCGTCGTCGGCTGGGCGGGCGACAGCCGCGCCTACCTCTACCGCGACGGGGCGCTCGTCCCGATCACCCGCGACCACTCGCTGGTGCAGGAACTCGTCGACCAGGCCGTCCTCACGCCCGCCGAGGCCGAGGGCCACCCGCAGTCGAATGTCGTGACGCGCGCCATCGGCGTCGGCGACGCCGCCGAGCCCGAGTTCGCCGAGCTCGTCGTCGCCGCCGGGGACCGGCTGCTCCTCTGCTCCGACGGCCTGACCCGCGTCGTCCCCGAGGCCGAGATCGCCGCCCGCCTGGCCGCCGCCCCCGACCCCGAATCCGCCTGCCGCGCGCTGATCGAGGCGGCGCTGGCGCAGGGCGCCCCCGACAACGTCTCGGCCGTCGTCGTCGCCATCGGCGAGGCGCCGTGAAAGGCCAAGGCGTCCTCGGTGCCGTCGTGATCGGCGCGAGCCTCGTGCTCGCCGCCGTCGCCTTCGCCCTGGTGGGCGGCCTCTTGCGCAACGCCGGCGACACCGGCCCCGAGGCGATGCTCGCCCGCGTCAACCGCGACCTCGCCGCCCAGGGCGCGCGCATCGACGCCGTCGAGCAGGCGGTCGAGGAGCTCCGCCGCGACCTCGACGGCATCAACGACCGAATGGCGACGCTCTCCTCCGCGCCCACGCCCGCCGCGATCCCCGTCCCGCAGCAGCAGCCGCAGGACCAGTTCGGCGGCACGGCGCCGCTGCCCGAGTCGGGAAGCGACGAGGATCTCGTCGAGGGCATGCAGCTCGCCAAGGGTCGCTTCAACCAGGGCATCGAGCGCCCGCGCCCGGAACTCCTCGACCAGCTGGTCGGCAACCCGCGCGAGACCTACTCCGACGCCTGCCAGCCGGTGACCAACCCGAAGCTCCTCGCGCTGCTCGAGACCCGCCAGATCGGCAGCTTCCGGGTGACGATGGTGAAGCCCGCCCTCGACTCGCTGCAGGAGATCATGGCGCGGCTGCAGAAGGACGAGCCGCAGATCTACGCGGCCCTCGGCACCGCCGGCGCGCTCTGCGCCCGCCACGTCCGCGGCGCCCCGAACACGGTCTCGTCGCACGCCTGGGGCATGGCGATCGACCTGACGCTGTCGGGCAACCTCGACAAGATGGGCGACGCCTCGACCCAGTTCGGCCTCGTCGTGCTCGCCGAATACTTCAACGAGGCGGGCTGGTTCTGGGGCGCCGGCTACGAGCGCGAGGACTCGATGCACTTCGAGCCCGGCGAGGCGCTGCTGCGCCAGTGGGCCGCCGAAGGCAAGCTCTGAGAGCGCGCAGGATGCTGAACGGATCGCCAAATATGAACGTCTCGATAATTCAACCGAGAGAATCCGTTTTATTTCATGCGCTTGAGATTTGTGCGCGGCTTACACGCCGGTCGGGCGGCGGTCTCCGGGCGCCTCGGAAGGCCCCTTCGCGGGGGCCGCTCTGAGCCGATGCGCGACCGCGAGGTTCCCCGCACCGTCATCCGCCCGCCGGGCCCGCCGCGCTCCGCCCGCGACGACATCCTCGCCGGCCTCGCGGCACCGCTCCTCGCGCTGAGCGCCGAGGCCGCGCGCGACCCGCGCCCGGACCCCGCCGCCCTCGCCGCCGAGGCCCGCCGCCGCACCGAGGCCTTCGAGACCGCCGCGCTGAAGGCCGGGGTTCCCCGCGACGCCGTCGGCGAGGCCCGCGACGCCGTGCTGGCCGTCCTCGAAGCCCGCGCCCGCGCCAACCCCGCGCTCTCGTCGAAGGCCTGGGCCCGCGCCCGCCGCAAGGCGCTGCCGGGCGTCCCGGACCCCGACGCCGACGACCTCCGGCGCCGCCGTGCCGCCGCCGAGGCCGCCGGCCCCACCCGCCGCGAGCTCGCCCGCTTCCTCCGCCACTGCGAGGAGGCGGTCGCCGCCGCCCCGCCGGCGCGCGAGCCCTCGGGGCTGCGCTGGGGCCTGATCGCCCCCCTCGCCGTCGTCGTCGCCCTCGCCGGCTGGGCCGGCTTCGCCGAATGGCGCTTTTCCGAGGGCCTGCTCGCCGGCTTCCCGGCAACCGACCCGGCCGCCGCCTCCGACCCGGCCGCCGCCGCCAGGTCCCTCGACGCGATGAAGGCCGCCGTAGAGGACATCTCCCTGAAATCCGCCGGCTCCCCCCTCGGCCTCGCCCCGCACCTGGGCCGCTTCGCCCCGGGCGCAGTCGCCCAGCAACGCTACGTCGCCGCCGTCGACGCGCTGCTGCCGTCGATCCTCGCCACGGCGCTGGACTTCGCGCTCGCCAACGAGGGCGGCTCGCTCCAGCTCTACGACACGCTGCGGACCCGCGCGATCCTGGACGGCACCGCGCCCTGGCAGCCGGGCTTCGTCGCCGGCTGGGTCGAGGACCGCAAGGGCGCCGATGCCACCCTCGGCGCGCTGGCGCCGCACGCCGCGGCCCTCTCCGGCCCGCCGCGCGGCTTCCCGACCCCGGACGCCGAGCACCTCGAGCTGCTCGGCCAGGCCCGCGGCATCGCCGCCGACGGCGACCCGGCCGCCTTCGCCTTCCTCGAGCTCGCCCGCGACGACGCGGCCCGCGCGCTTCCCGGCTGGTCGCCCTCGATCCTCCCCGACCTCGACGCGGTTCTCGTCCGCCACTCCGGCAACCCGCTGTCGCAGGCTATCCCCGGCCTCTACACCGCCGCCGGCTGGCGCTGGGCCGCAGGCGGCGGCGCCCGCGCCGCCATCGACCGTGCCGCCAGCCTCCGCGCCCGCGTCCTCGGCACCACGGCCCCGGCCGAGGTCACCGAGGGCGATCTCCTCGCCGTGCTGCAGGACAGGACCATCGCCGCCTGGAACGACGAGCTCGCCGACCTCCGCGTCCGCCCCTTCATCGACCAGAAGACGTCGCTCCTGGTCAGCGGCATCCTCGGGGCCGACTCGCCGCTCGACCCGCTCTTCCGCGACGTCTGGCACCAGGCGGGCGGCGACGACCGCAGCCGTGGCTACGTCGAGCAGACGAAGGTGACGACGAGCTTCGGCCCGATGTTCCAGTTCGTCGACCAGGGTGGCATGGCCGAGATCGAGCAGGTCTTCGCCGGCCTGAACGTGGCGCTGGCCGCCGTCGGCTCGGACGCCGAGGTCAGCCACCGCCGGCTGATGGACGTCCGGCACCGCGCCACCTCGATCGCGACGCTGAACCAGGCGCCGCGGCTCGTCGTGCAGATCGTCGAGGACGTCCTCGCCCAGTCCACCGCCGCGCGCGAGGGCGGCGGCCAGCCGCAGGCCTCGCTGACCTGGCAGCGCGAGCTTTCGGCCGCCTGCCGCGCGGCGCTGACCGGCCGCTATCCCTTCGCCGCCGACGGCCCCGACGCCGACCTCGCCGCCGTCGCCGCCTTCCTCGGCCCGAACGGCACCGTCGCGCACTTCCTCGCCAGCGACCTCGCGCCGCTGATCGACACCACCACCGACCCCTGGACCTGGAAGCCCGAGGCGCGCCTCTCGGGCTTCGACCCCGACAGCGCCGTCTTCTTGGACCGTGCCGCCGTCGTCGGCGACGCGCTCTTCCCGCCCGACGGCCAAACCGCGCTGACCCTCTCAGCCCTCGCCCAGCGCGGCACCGCCACGGTGACGCTCGGCGGCGTCCAGGTCCCGATCGAGGCCTCGGGCGCCCCGAGCACGCTGTCGTGGCCCGGCCCGAGCCCCGACCAGGGCCTCGCCATCGCCTTCACCGGCGCCGGCCCCGGCGCCGAACAGGCCTGGCGGGGCCCCTGGGGCCTCCTGCGCTTCCTCGGCAGCCTGCACCTCCGGGCCCGCGACGACGGCCGCCGCTTCCTCGTCGACGTCCGGCTGGCCGACACCCGCGCCTACCTCGACCTCGCCTTCGCCCGCCCCTCGAACCCCGCCGCCGCCCGCGCCGCGATGACCAACCTCGCCTGCCCCGCGTCGCTCTGAGAGCCCTCCGCGAGGGGCCGGGCCCCCAACGAAGCGTGGCTTCGCCCGGGGGGTGCTCGGGGTCGAGCACCCTGGTCAAGCCGTTGGAATCGCTCGATTCATGCCCCGAGCATTAACCGGATTTCAACCGTTGCCCGGGGGCATGAAGGCCCCTCGGCCACTGCCGGAAGACGTCTGCAGGGCTCTCCCTGAGCCGGCCCCGGACGCCAGTCTACCGCCCCGCCTTCGCGATCCAGGTCACGCCCGGCAGCCCGTCGAAGTGGGCGTCGCACGTGACGAGGTCGGCGTCATGCGCGCGAGCCGTCGCGAGGACGATGGCGTCAGCCGTCGCGAGCTTGTGCGCACGGCATGCCTCGGCCGCCGCCAGCGCGATCTCGGTGTCGAGGGGCGCGACCTGGCAGAGCCGCGTGAAGGCGATCACCTGGTCGGCCTTGTCTTCGCTGGCCTCGCGGGAAAGCCACTTCGTCAGCTCGAGCTGCACGATGGTCGGCACCAGCCACTCGGACTGCTCGGGCAGATGTACGGCCACCGTCGCGCCCGTCGGCGAGCCGGCCAGCCATTCGACCCAGGCCGACGTGTCGACCAGACGCATCAAAAGCGATCCGAACGGTCCCGGTAGTCGCTGGTGGACGCGCCCTTCGCGATCCCGGCCAGCACCTCGCGCGTCGGGACCGGCACGAGCAGGACGCCGGTTCCCTTCGGGATGAAGGCAAACGTGAGCCCGGCCTCCCATCGCTGCGCCTCGCGGATCGCCTTGGGGATCGAGATCTGGAACTTCGCGGACAGGGTAGCGGTCGTCGCCATTCCTACGTTCCTCCAATCGATATGGATAGTGTAAGACGGAGCTCGCCCCTCCGCAAGGCGCGCGGGCATATTGACCGCGGCCGGCGCGGACAATAGACGCCTCCACGCCCCACCGCCTTCGCCCGGGAGGACATTCGATGCCGGACCTGTCCCAAGCCGCGGCGACCTCCAAGGCCTGGCCGTTCGAGGAGGCGCGCCGCCTCGTCGAGCGCTTCCGCGCCGGGCCGCCGGCCAAGGGCCACGTGCTCTTCGAGACCGGCTACGGCCCCTCGGGCCTGCCGCACATCGGGACGTTCGGCGAGGTCGCCCGCACCACGATGATCCGCCGCGCCTTCGAGACGATCTCCGACATCCCGACCCGGCTCGTCTGCTTCTCCGACGACATGGACGGCATGCGCAAGGTGCCGGAGAACGTCCCGAACCAGGAGATGCTGCGCGCGAACCTGCAGAAGCCGCTAACCGCCGTTCCCGACCCCTTCGGCGAATACGAGAGCTTCGGCGCCCACAACAACGCCATGCTCCGCCGCTTCCTCGACACCTTCGGCTTCGAGTACGAGTTCATGAGCGCCACCGACTTCTACCGCTCGGGCGCCTTCGACCCCGTCCTCCGCCGCGCCGCCGAACGCTACGACGCGCTGATGGACGTCATGCTCGCCAGCCTGCGCGAGGAGCGCCAGCAGACCTATTCGATCTTCCTGCCGATCTCGCCGCAGTCCGGCCGCGTCCTCTACGTGCCGCTCAAGGAGGTGAACGCCGCCGACGGCACCATCACCTTCGACGACGAGGACGGCACCGAGACCACGCTCCCGGTGACGGGCGGCAACGTCAAGCTGCAGTGGAAGCCCGACTTCGGCGCCCGCTGGGCGGCGCTCGACGTCGACTTCGAGATGTACGGCAAGGACCATTCGACCAACACGCCGATCTACGATGCGATCTGCGGGATCCTCGGCGGCCGGGCACCCGAGCATTTCACCTACGAGCTCTTCCTCGACGAGAACGGCGAGAAAATCTCCAAGTCCCGCGGCAACGGCCTCACGATCGACGAGTGGCTGACCTACGCCGACCCCGAGAGCCTCGCCTACTTCATGTACGGCAAGCCCAAGACCGCCAAGCGGCTGCACTTCGACGTCATCCCGAAGAACGTCGACGAATACCACCAGCAGCTCCGCGCCTTCGACGCCCAGGACGCCGCCCAGCGCCTTGCCAATCCCGTCTGGCACATCCACCGCGGCCAGCCGCCCGCTTCCGACATGCCGGTCAGCTTCGCGATGCTCCTGAACCTCGCCAGCGCCGCCAACGCCCACGACAAGGCCGTCCTCTGGGGCTTCATCCGCCGCTACGCCCCGGGGACCGCGCCCGAGACCCACCCGGCGCTCGACGCCGCCGTCGGCCACGCCGTCCGCTACTTCGAGGACTTCGTCCGACCCGCCAAGACCTATCGCACCGCCGACCCGAAGGAGGCGGCCGCCCTCGCCGACCTGTGCGACCGGTTGAAGGCCTGGGACGGCCCCGCCGACCCCGAGGCGCTGCAGAGCCTGGTCTTCGCCGTCGGCAACGAGCACGGCTTCGAGCCCCTGCGCGCCTGGTTCGCCGCCATCTACGAGGTGCTCCTCGGCGAGAAGCAGGGCCCTCGTTTCGGCGGCTTCATCGCGCTCTACGGCATCCCCGAGACGATCGCCCTCATCGACGCCGCCCTCGCGGGCAAGCTCGCCGCCTAGACGCGACGGCGGACGCCGCGCGCGAGGCCGGCATCGACGCGGCGGCGCGCCAGAGCGGGCCGGCCCTTCCGACCTGTTCGACCAGGGGTCCGGTCTTCTGGGCAGCATGGGCTAGGTGGCAAGCAGCCCGTCGTGATCCTCAGGATGCCCAGGCTGCAGCGGACGCCCCTGGTCCGCTCGACGAGCGAAATCGCGGACTTGTTCACCTCCGGCTATCCTCTTTGCCAGGTCGGCCGCCTGACCCCGCTGCTTCGAGGCCTCCCATGAATCACAGCAAACCCCGTGGCGGAATCACCCTCCCGTTCAAGCGATCCCTGCAAGGGCGTCCGCGGGCTTCCCGTGGGGCGCCGGGAGGCGCAAGATGGGCGGGTTCGAACGGAGCGCCCGCGATGCCCAGGCCAGCCCTTCTCCCATGCGTCGCAGCCTTCGTCTGCGCGCTCGCGGTTCCGGCGCTGCCGGCGCGGGCCGACCTGATGTCGACCTGCGCGCCGGAGATCCAGAAGTTCTGCTCGGACGTCAGCCGGGGGCGGGGGCGGATCTCGGCGTGCCTGGCGAGCGAGATGCCGAGGCTGTCCGCGGCTTGCCAGGGCGAGGTGCAGGGGGTGATGGGGAGCCCGCTGACGCCGGGGTACGTGCGGCGGGCGCTCGACCCGGCGTTCACCGCGCCGCTGCCGGCGGCCTGCGCGGCGCCGGCGAAGCAGCTCTGCCCGGGGTTCCCGGCGGGCAGCGCGCGGGTCTTCGCCTGCCTCTACGCGCGTTCGGACCGCGCCGGGAAGGCCTGCAACGACGCGGCGACCGCGACGCTCAAGGGGCGCTGACCGGCGGCCCTGGCGCCGCGGCGGGTCCTGTCCCGGCATCGGACAAAGGTTGCGTCCGAGTTGCAGCGGCCTGCGTTCAAACCTCGGCCGGCGTCGCAGGCGGGGCGGAGCTCGCAGACGCGCTGGACTCGGAGAGCGGCTTGTCTACCATCCCACGGCGCGACGGATGCCGATGCGAACCGTCGCAGGGAGAGGAAATTGACTGCCATCGAACAAAAAACCCCGGTTGCCATGCTCAGTGTGACGGCTGGCGAAGCGGAAGTTGCGCACTCCGGATTCGAAAAGAACATTCTGGCCGGAGAGTGCGCCATTTCGCAGCTTGGGCTTGGCGAGGTACGTGGCCATAAATTCGGAGTCTGGCAGGTCTCGCCGGGTGAGTTCACTTCGACATGGGACGACTGGGAAGCCTTCACGATCGTATCCGGTCAGGGCGTTCTCATCGACGGCACAGGCAGAGAGCATCGCCTCGTCCCGGGCGCTCTCGTCGTGGTTCCTCCCGGTTCCACCGGGACCTGGCGGATCACCGAAACGCTGAGGAAGACCTATGTCTATCCCGCCGACAGCGTCGGGCGTTGAACGCTCGCCGTGGCGCGGAGGCGATCGGTGGCGCGCTGCAATGTCCGGGGGCGATCTTCAATAGATACAATGGCGTATGCGCCGTCCGGGCTCGGACAGGCCCCGGACGACGAGGCCTCGGCGCGCCTCAGCCGCCGCCCAGGTACGGGGTCGGGTCGACGCTGGTGGTGCCGCGGAAGACGTCGAACTGCAGCTCGGGCTTCTCGCGCGGGGCGACCTCGCCGAGGACCTCGCCGGCGGTGACCCGGTCGCCCTCCTTGACCTTGACGTCGGTCAGCGTCGAGTAGGTGGTGATCAGGTCGTCCTTGTGGCGGACGAGCACGATCGTGCCGAGCCCGCCGAGCGCCTCCGACACCATCGCCACCTCGCCGGGGGCGGCCGCGTGGACGGCGGTGCCGGCCGGGACGCTGAAGCCGACGCCGTTGGGGCTCGATGGGTTGTAGCCGCGGGTGACCTTGGCGCTGACCGGGGCGGCGAGCCGGCCGCCCGGCGGGGTGCGGTACTGGCCGAGGTTCGGCGACTCGGGCTCGACCGCGGCGGTGATGTCCTTGGGCAGCGGGGTGGCGGCGCTCGGCGGGGCGCCGACCGGGGTGCCTTGGCCGGGCCGGGTGTCGCCGGCGCCGGCGGTGGTGATCTTGTTGGCGTCGCTGACGATCGGGATCAGCAGCTCCTGGTTGGGGCGCAGCGCGAGGTCGGGGCCGAGGCCGTTCCAGGAGGCGAGCGCCGTCACCGACACGCCATAGAGGCGCGCGATCGAGTAGGCGGTCTCGCCTTCCTCGACGCGGTGCCGGACCGGGTCGATCAGCGGCTCCTTCTGGCCGTTCTGGAACGGGTTCGCCTTCGATGCGGCGGCGGTGCCGGTGGGGGCGCTGTCGATCGCCGCCGAGGCCTGGTCCGGGGTCCAGCCGAGCGGCTGGCTCGTCACCTGGCCGGTGTCGAGGCCGGCGGCCGGCCGCGGCACGTCGTTGGGCAGCACCAGCACCTGGCCCTCGTGCAGGATCGCGTCCTCGGGCAGCGCGTTGCGGCTGGCAAGCGCGGTCGGGGTGGTGCCGACCCGGGTCGCGACGGTCGCCAGCGTGTCGCCGTCGCGGGCGACCGCCACCTGGTAGGAGGCGTAGGTGATGACCCCGCGGTCGTCGGGGGTGGCGTTCGGCACCGCCTGCGCCGGCGGCGCGGCGAGGTCGCTCGTGCCGCCCTCGCCCCAGGGATTGTACTTCCCGACCGAGGAGCAGGCCCCGAGCCCGAGCGCCATCGCGAGGAGAAGCGGCATCCCGCCGCGCGCGCGTCGCGTTGCGCTCGTCGTGGCCATCGCGCATTCCCCCATCGTTGCCGGCGTCGCGCTCAGTCCAATACGTCCTGCGCGACCCCCTCCACAAGGGGCACGAACCGGACCGCCCCGAGGTCCGTGTAGTCGAGCCCCTCGGGCGTCTTGACGATGCGGATGAGCTTCTGCACCGCGTCGCTCTGCCCCACCGGCAGCACCATGATCCCGCCGTCGCGCAGCTGCTCGATGAGCCCGCGCGGCGCGTCCTCGGCGGCGGCCGTCACGATGATCCGGTCGAAGGGCGCCTGCTCTGCCAGGCCGAGCGAGCCGTCGCCATGCACCACGGTGATGTTGTGCAGCCCCAGCCGGGCGAAGAGCTCCTTCGTCCGCCGCGCCAGCCGCCGGTGGCGCTCGACGGTGTAGACCCGCCGGGCGAGCCGGGACAGGATCGCCGCCTGGTAGCCCGAGCCGGTGCCGATCTCGAGCACCTTGCAGCGCTTCGTCACCTCCAGCGCCTGGGTCATCAGCCCGACCACGGTCGGCTGGCTGATCGTCTGGCCGCAGGCGATCGGCAGCGGCGTGTCCTCGTAGGCGCGCTCCTGGAAGATGCCCTCGAGGAACTCGGCGCGCGGCGTCGCCTCCATCGCCTTCAGCACGTCGGCGTTGATCACGCCCCGCGAGCGCAGGGTGTAGACGAACTGCATCTGCTGCTCGGCGGGAAGCATGTCCCCGACCCTCGCCTTATCCGAGCGCCTGCGCAAGCGGCGCGATGAGGTCGTGCGCGGTCATGTCGGCGACGAGGGGCGTCACGGTGATCCAGCCGTCGTGGGACTCGCGCGAATCCGAGCCAGGCTGGCTGTCGGCGTTGCCGTGCCCCGGGGTCAGCCAGAGGAAGGTCCGCCCGTTCGGCGCCACGTGCGGCAAGACGCCGAAGGTCGGCGCCCGCCGGTGGCCCTGGAAGGTCGCCCGGGTGCCGCGCACGTCTTCCGCCGCGACGGGAGGGAAGTTCACGTTGTAGAAGGCGGCATAGGGCTCGGTCGGCCACTCGGCAGCGTCGAGGAGCCGCCGGATCACGTCGGCCCCATGCGTGCGCGCCGCCGCGAAGAGGTCGCTCCCGGCATTCCCGGGCCCGTGGTACTGCGACAGCGCCACCGACCGCACCCCGTGCAGCGCCCCCTCGAGCGCCCCGCCGATGGTGCCGGAATAGAGCGTGTCCTCGGCGACGTTGTGGCCGCGGTTGACCCCCGACAGCACCAGGTCCGGCGCCCCGCCCTTGACCAGCTCGTTGAGCCCGGCGAGCACGCAGTCGGCCGGCGAGCCCTCGACGGCGAACCGCCGCTCGCCGAGCCGCTCCAGCCGCATCGGCCGCACGTAGGACACCGAGTGCGCGACGCCCGACTGCTCGAAGGCCGGCGCCACCACCCAGACCTCGCCGCCGGGTCCGGCGATCGCCTGCGCGATCTCCTCGGCGACCGCGAGCCCGGGCGCGCTGATGCCGTCGTCGTTGGTGAGAAGGATGCGCATGCCTGTCCCCTGCCGCCCGCCGCTTCATAGGGGCCGGCAGGGGCGGCGTCCAGCGACCGGTTAGCCTTTCGGCAAGCGGCCCGCGCTATGGTCGCGGATCGCCGGCGCGGGGGCGCGGGCAGGGGTGGGGGAAGTCATGCAGGCGCTCGTGGGGAGCGGCCGCGGTGCCGTCGGCGCCGGGCCGCGGCGGTGGCTGGTCGCGGCGCTGCTCGTGCTGGCGTGCGCGCCGGCCTGGGGCAGGGGGCTGCTCGACCGCCATGCGGTGGTCCTGAACGGCGAGCGGATCGGCTCCGCCTTCGCGATCGACGACGGGTTGGCCGTCACCAATCGCCATGTCGTCCAGGGCCTCCGGCCCGGCGACGCGGTCGCGCTCAGCGGCTCGGGCCCGGGTCGGCCGGAGGCGACCGCGCGCCTCCTCGCCCTGAGCCCACGCATGGATCTGGCGGTGCTCGCCGTGCCGCCGGGCTTCCTGCCCGCCGCCTTCGGCGAAGCAGCGGCCGTTGCGGGCGATCCGGTGGAAGCCGCCGGGATCGACGCCTCGGGCGACGCCGAGACCGGCGAGCGCCGCGTCGCCGACGGCGTCGTGCTCGACCCCGGCCTCGATCTCCCCGCCTTCGGCCCCGGCCTCGTGGTGCGGCTGCCCGGCGCGCGGCCTGGCTTCTCCGGTGGCCCGCTGGTCGACGCCCGTGGCCGGCTCGTCGGCATGGTGACCGCGCTTCGCCCCGCGCGCGGCGCCGCGCTGCCGAGCGCCGGCGGTCCGGCCGGCGCGGCGCCGGCGGGCGTCGAGGCCTTCGCGCTCAGGGCGGACGCGCTGCGCGCCGAGGTGCGGCGGCTGCTCGCAGGCGACTGAGCCCTTCACCCGCGCCGGCGGAAGGTGTCTGATGCCCGGGCGCCCGAACCGGGCGTGGCAACGGACGCAGCCATGCTCCCCGACGACTTCCGCTTCGACGGCCTGCCGACCCGGGTGGTCTTCGGCGAGGGCACGCTCGCCGCGGTCGGTGCCGAGGTCGCCCGCCTGGGCCGCGGCAGGGCGCTGGTGCTCTCGACGCCGGGCCACGCCGGGGCCGCCGAGCGGCTGGCGGCGGACATCGGCGCGGCGGGGGTCTTTGCCGGCGCGGTGATGCACACGCCGGTCGAGGTGACCGAGGCGGCGCTCGCCGCATGGCGCGCCGCTGGCGCCGACTGCGTCGTGGCGCTGGGCGGCGGCTCGACCATCGGACTGGGCAAGGCGATCGCGGTCCGGACCGGCGCCGACCAGGTCGCCGTCCCGACGACCTACGCCGGCTCGGAGATGACCGACATCCTCGGCGAGACCGCCCAAGGCCGCAAGACCACCCGCCGCGACCCCGCGATCCGCCCCGAGACGGTGATCTACGACGTCGCGCTGACCCTCGCCTTGCCGCGCGCCCTGATCGCGACCTCGGGTCTGAACGCGCTCGCCCACGCCGTCGAGGCGCTCTATGCCCGCGACCGCAGCCCGATCATCGCGCTCCTGGCCGCCGAGGCGGCGGAGGCGCTGGTCCGGGCGCTGCCGCGGCTCGCCGACGCCCCCGGCGACCGCGCCGCGCGGCGGCAGGCGCTGTACGGCGCGTGGCTCTGCGGCGTTTCCCTCGGGTCGACGACGATGGCGCTGCACCACAAGCTCTGCCACGTCCTCGGCGGCAGCTTCGGCCTGCCGCACGCCGAGACGCACGCCGTGGTCCTGCCGCACGCCGCCGCCTTCAACGCCCCTGCCGTGGGTGCGCAGCTCGCGCCGCTGGAAGCCGCACTGGGCGCGCCGGCGGGCGCGGGGCTCCACGTCCTCGCCGGGCGTATCGGCGCGCCGACGGCGCTGCGCGACCTGGGCCTCGGCGTGGCCGACCTCGACCGGGCGGCGGCGCTGGCGGTCGAGAACCCCTACTGGAACCCGCGGCCGTTCGACCGCGCGGCGATCCGGGCGCTGCTGGGCCGCGCCTGGTCGGGCGAGCCGCCGGCGGTCCAATGAGGCTGGCGGGCCTCGACGTCGCCGTCATCGGTGCCGGCATCGGCGGGCTCGCGGCGGCCGTGGCCCTCGCCCGCCGCGGCGCCCGGGTCCGGGTCCTCGAGCGGGCGCCGGCGCTCGGCGAAGTCGGCGCCGG
The DNA here is from genome assembly GCA_046348975.1 of Amaricoccus sp. Taxonomy (GTDB): domain Bacteria; phylum Pseudomonadota; class Alphaproteobacteria; order Rhodobacterales; family Rhodobacteraceae; genus Amaricoccus. The sequence continues at coordinate 113,150 of JAXMDF010000005.1, forward strand.
GCTGCAGATCGGCCCGAACGGGGTCGCCGTGCTCGCGGCGCTCGGCCTCGCCCCGGCCGCCGCCGCGCTGGCGAGCGCGCCGGCGGCGGTCGAGCTGCGCGACCACCGCGACGGGCGGCTGGTCGTCCGGCTGCCGCTCGGCGATGCCTTCGTCGCCCGCTACGGCCGGCCCTACTGGCAGTTCCACCGTGCCGACCTCCTGGCGCTGCTCGCCGACGCCGCCGCGGCTGCCGGGGTCGAAGTCCTGACCGGCACGCGGGTCGAGGCGGTGGTCGCGAAGGGGTCCGGCGTGCGCATCGAGACGGATGGCGCCACCTGCACGGCGGCCGTCGCGGTTGCAGCCGACGGCCTGCGCTCGGCGGTCCGGGCCGCGCACCTGGCCGGGCAGGCGCCGCGCTTCACCGGCCACGTGGCATGGCGGGGGCTGGTCCCCGCCGACCGGGTCGACGCGCCGCCGGCCGCGACCCAGGTCACGCTCGCCCCGGGCCGCCACACCGTCAGCTACCCGCTGCGCGGCGGGCGGCTCGTCAACCTCGTCGCGATCGAGGAGCGGGCGGCCTGGCAGCCCGAGGGCTGGGCGACCGAGGACGACCCGGCGAACCTGCGCCGTGCCTTCGCCGGCTGGCCCGGCGCTGCGGGCGCGCTGCTCGGAGCGGTCGACCAGTGCTTCCTCTGGGGCCTCTTCGACCACCCGCCGCTGCCGGCCTGGACCTCGGGCCGCATCGCGCTCCTCGGCGACGCCTGCCACCCGATGCTGCCCTTCCTCGCCCAGGGCGCGACGATGGCGCTCGAGGACGCCTGGGTGCTGGCCGACGCCCTCGACGGCGCCGCGACCCCCGAGGCCGGCCTCGCCGCCTACGCCGCCCGCCGGATCGCGCGCGCCACCCGCGTCCAGCGCGCCGCCGCCGGCGCCGGCCGCCTCTACCACCTGCGTCCGGGCCTCGCCGGCGCCGCCCGCCTCGGCCTGCGCTTCGCTGGTCCCCTCGGCCCGGCCCTCCTCACCCGCCGCTTCGACTGGCTCTACGGCCACGACGTGACCCGCGGCGGTGGACCTCCCACGACGTGACGGCCACGGTCCGTCACCCGTCCCACCCCCGGCCAAAGGTAAAGGATTCGCTACGGTCGCGGCATATAATCCAATGATTACAATGCTCTGAAAAATGTGCGCGGCTCGCACCCCCTTGGTGGGTACCTGATCCGCGCCGCTGCCGAGCCAACGACCGCGATCAGGCCCGCGGGACAAGGGAGCCTTGTTGCCGATCGACTGCCCCCTATACTCGGGCCGGATACGCCCCGGGAAAGCGCGTACGCGGACCCGATCGCCCCCGGGCTCGGAGGGACGCATGGACAAGCCCCGGCTCGAACTGACCGGATCGCGGCTGCTGGCCGCATGGCTGGCGAGTGCCAAGGCGAGCCTCGCCTTCACCACCTACCAGGCGGGCAAGCTGTTCCTGATCGGGACGAAGCCGGACGGGCGGCTGTCGGTCTTCGAGCGCAGCTTCCCGCGCTGCATGGGCCTCGGGACCGGGCCTGGCGGGACGCTCTGGATGTCCTCGCTCTACCAGCTCTGGCGGCTGGAGAACTTCCTCGATCCCGGCGAGGCCAAGGACGGCTACGACGCGGTCTACGTCCCGGTGAACGGTCATACGACGGGCGACATCGACATCCACGACGTCCACCCCGACGCCGCCGGCGACCCGATCTTCGTCGCGACCCGCTTCAACTGTCTCGCGACCCTGGCCGAGCGGGCGAGCTTCGCGCCGCTCTGGCGGCCGCCGTTCATCGACCGGCTGGCCGCCGAGGACCGCTGCCACCTGAACGGCTTCGCCGCCCGCGACGGACGGCCGGCCTATGCCACCTGCGTCGCCGCCACCAACGTCGTCGAGGGCTGGCGCGAGCACCGGCGCGACGGCGGCCGGGTCATCGACATCGCGACCGGCGAGACCGTGGCGCACGGCCTCTCGATGCCGCATTCGCCGCGGCTATACCGCGGCCGGCTCTGGCTGGTGCAGTCGGGCACCGGCGAGTTCGGCCACGTCGACGTCGTCACCGGCCGCTTCGAGCCGGTCTGCTTCCTGCAGGGCTACGCGCGCGGGCTGGCGTTCCTCGGCGACCACGCCGTGATCGGCGTCTCGCGCCCGCGCGAAAACCGCACGTTCGAGGGGCTGGCGCTGAACGAGCGGCTGGAGCGCGAGGGCGTCGGGCCGATCTGCCACCTCGCCGTCGTCAACCTCGCCACCGGCGACGTCGAGCACCGGCTGACCATCGAGGGCGTAGTCGAGGAGCTCTACGACGTCGCCGTCCTCCCCGGCGTCATCCGGCCGAGCGTGGTCGGCTTCCGCACCGAGGAGATCCGCTTCCTGGTGCGGCCCGGGACGGCGGGGCGGCCCAGAGCCGTCTCCGCCGCGCGCCACTAGGCGGCCGCCTCTGCGAACGGCTTCTCAGAGGACGTGGAACAGATACAGGATGATGATGATCGGGATCGGGATGCCGATGGCCCAAAGCGCGATGCCCTTCATTGCAGTGCTCCCATTGCGTGAATTCGTGACCCGAACGCGGCGCACGGGCGCGCGGTTCCATGCCAGCCGGCGTCCGTCCGGAACGGCCGCGCGCCCGTAGTCGCTTTGCGAGCAGTGACGGCGCTTGCCGCCATCGGCTCGATCGGTCGCCGAGCAATTCCCCGCGAGCGCTCGCACTGCGACCCGGAGCCGCTCGCGTCGCGACAAAGCTGGCGGATTGGCGCCGAACCGGCGCATCGCGCCCCGGCGGCGGTTGGAATCGTCCGATCCCGGGTGGTAATGCGATTCCACTCGATCGAAGGCACCGGAGGAAATCTCATCCATAAGTTGAGTTCGATCGGTCGGGGAGAGTAGGCCCCGCAACACACGGGCGAGCCGGACTCGAGCGCCCGCCCGACGGTTCCGAAACAGGCGCGGCTACGCGGGCCGCCCGCCGATCGCATCGGCGGGGCGCGACCACGCATGCCCGCAAGCGACCCAAACACGGGAGAAGCAGATGTCCTTGCCGTTCCTCTACCAGCTGCAGAACGCGAGCTACAGCGAGCTGTCCTCGACCGACTTCGACATCGGCGTCGTCGACATGGACGACGCCGGTCTTTCGGCCAGCCAGGTCGCCGCCATCGAGGGGCAGGGCAAGGGCCTCGTCACCTACCTCAGCATCGGCGAGGCCGAGGACTACCGCGACTACTGGCAGTCCAGCTGGAACAGCGCCAGCACCAAGCCGAGTTTCCTGCTCGGCGAGAACCCCGACTGGCCGGGCAACTACTCGGTGAAGTTCTGGGATCCGAGCTGGCAGAAGATCATCTACGCCCGCGTCGACGAGGCGATCAAGCTCGGCTACCAGGGCATGTACCTCGACATCGTCGACGCCTACGAGGTCGCCCAGGTCAAGAACGCCTACCCGGGCACCGCGGCCCAGCTCAGGCAGGCGATGATCGACTTCGTCACCGGGCTCTCGCAGCACGCCAAGGCGGAGAACCCCGACTTCCTGGTGATCCCGCAGAACGCCGTCGGGCTGCTGGCCCTGAACGAGAACAACACCGGCGTCGCGAACACCGCCTACCTGAAGGCGATCGACGGGCTCGGGGTCGAGGACCTCTGGTACGACGGCAACTCGACCTCCGACTGGACCCAGGACGACCTGCAATACGTCAAGCTCGCCACTGCCGCCGGCAAGTTCGTGCTGGCGACCTCCTACCCGACCCAGGACGCCAAGCAGGACACCTTCGTCACCAACGCGATCAACGCCGGGCTCATCCCTTTCGTCGCCGACCGCGACCTGACCGGCAAGATCGACCCGGTCAACAACACGATCGAGGCGAAGCTCGCCGGGCACCATGTCAACTTCCCCGACTTCGACGGCGGCGGCGACACCGGCGGCGGTGACGGCTCGCTGGCAATCCAGGTCGCCGAGAACACCACCATGGTGATCGCGGCCTCGTCCGCCTCGCTGCCGGACAAGATCGCCGGCGGCGCCGACGCCAGCCTGTTCGCCCTCGATGGCACCGGGCTGCACTTCAAGGCCGCGCCCGACTACGAGGCGCCCGCCGACAGCGGCCACGACAACGTCTACAACCTGACCACCAGCGACGGCGGCCAGACGGTCACGATCAAGGTCACCGTCACCGACGTCGCCGGAAAGACGCTGAACGGGACCAGTGCGGCCAACACCATGACCGGCACCGCGGAAGCCGACACCCTCGCCGGCAAGGGCGGCGGTGACACGATTTCGGGCCTCGGCGGCAACGACACCCTGCGCGGCGACGGCGGCAACGACACGATCACCGGCGGTGCAGGCAACGACCGCCTCACCGGCGGCACCGGCGCCGATACCTTCGTCTTCGCCCTCGGCAGCGGCGCCGACACGATCACCGACTTCGAGAAGTCGCGCGACCACATCGACCTGCGGGCCATCGCCGGGCTGACCTTCGCCAAGCTCGACAGCAACCACAACAACGTCCTCGACGACGCCGACGCCAATATCGCCGTCAGCGGCGGGCACACGGTGATCGATCTCGGCCACGCGGCCGGAGACGCGGCCGCGGCGACGATCGACCTCGCCGCCACCGGGCTGGCCGCGAGCCACTTCCTGTTCGACGCCTGACGGCCGGGGCTGGCCGTCCCGCGCGGCCGGCCCCAACCCTTCCTCGGCTCGCGCCACGGCAACGCCCGGACCCTCGATTCCGGCCAGATCGTATGGCCGCTTTCCGTATGCTTTCCATGCGCGTTCCATACCGTCCAAGCCGCTGATAAAACGGACGGAATCCCGTCGAATCCGCCGAAGAGCGTATGGCCCGCCTCGCTCCTTTGGCTAAGTTCATTCACCCAAAGCTAACTGCTATGACTCCCGCTCCTCGCCCAGGCGGCGCGGGAGTTGCTGGCTCGAGCGATCGGGCGGTCGAGTCGCTTGTACCTGCAACCGGAAGCCGCGATGTCCCTGCCCTTTCTCTATCAGCTGCAGAATGCGAGCTACGGCTCGCTGTCCGCGACCGACTTCGACTTCGCCGTGGTCGACATGGACGACGCCGGCCTTACCGCCGCGCAGGTCGCCGCCCTCGAGAAGCAGGGCAAGGGCGTCGTCAGTTATGTCAGCGTCGGCGAGGCAGAGGATTACCGCGATTACTGGCAGTCGACCTGGAACACCAAGAAGCCCGCTTTCCTGCTCGGCGAGAACCCGGACTGGCCGGGCAACTATTCGGTGAAGTTCTGGGATCCGGCCTGGCAGAAGCTGATGTTCGCCCGGGTCGACCAGGCGATGAAGCTCGGCTATCAGGGCGTCTATCTCGACATCGTCGACGCCTACCAGGTTGCGCAGGTACGGAAGGCCTATCCGGGCACCGACGCCGAGCTGCGCCAGGCGATGATCGACTTCGTCACCGCGCTTTCCGCCCACGTCAAGGCCGAGAAGCCCGGGTTCATGGTGATCCCGCAGAACGCCGTCGGGCTCCTCGCGGCGAGCGAGGACGACGCGAGCGTCCCGAACGCCGCCTACCTGAAGGCGATCGACGGGCTCGGGGTCGAGGATCTCTGGTACGACGGCAACAGCACCGCCGACTGGACCCAGGACGACCTGCAGTTCATCAAGCTGGCGGAGAGGGCGGGCAAGTTCGTGCTCGCGACCTCCTATCCGACTGACGACGCCAAGCAGGACGCTTTCGTCAGCGGCGCGATCGGCGCGGGCCTCGTCCCCTTCGTCGCCGACCGGGATCTGACCGGCAAGATCGATCCCGTCGACGCCACCATCGCGGCGCGGCTGGCCGGGCACGACGTCACCCTTCCGGACGCCGCGGGCACCGGCACAGGCGGCTCCGGCGCCGGCGGTTCGCTCGCCCTCCGGATCGCCGAGAACCACACGGCGGTGATCGCCGCGAGCTCGGCCTCGCCGCCCGACAAGATCACCGGCGGCGCCGATGCGGCGCTCTTTGACCTCGACGCCACGGGGCTGCATTTCAAGGCCGCGCCCGACTTCGAGGCGCCCAGGGACGCGGGGCATGACAACGGTTACGACCTGGTGGCCGAACGCGGCGGCAAGTCGGTGTCGATCCACGTGACGGTCACCGACGTGAAGGGCATCTCGGTGGACGCCTCCGACGCGGCCGACACGATCGACGGCACCGCCGAAGCCGACACCATCATCGGGCGCGGCGGCAACGACACCATCCGCGGGCTCGCCGGCGACGACGTGCTGCGCGGCGTCCGCGGCAACGATTCGATCGACGCCGGCGCCGGCGACGACAACGTCCGCGGCGGCCGCGGCAACGACACGCTCGTCGGCGGGCTCGGCGACGATTGGCTGTCCGGCCGGCGCAACGACGACCGGCTCGACGGCGGCGCCGGCCGGGACACACTGCTCGGCGGCGGGGGCGACGACCGGCTCGCCGGCGGGAGCGGCAACGACCGGCTGACCGGCGGCCGCGGCAGCGACACCTTCGTCTTCGCGCTCGGGACCGGCCACGATGTGATCGAGGACTTCCGCAAGGGGCAGGACCACATCGATCTCCGCGGCGTCGACGGCCTGCGCTTTGCAAGCCTCGACAGCAACCACGATGGCGTCCTCGGCGACGCGGACGCGCATGTCGCGGTCAGCGGCGGCACGACGGTGATCGACCTGGGGGCGGCGGCGGGCGACGCGGCGGCGGCGACGGTCGAGGTCGGCGCGACCGGACTCGCGGCGTCCGATTTCCTGTTCGGCGGCTGAAATGGCGGGACGCTTGAAACCGCGGCGACAGGATTCTGAAACCTTTGTCGCCTACCTCCGGGATGTGACGGACCGCCCGCGACAGTCGGGCGGGGCACCAGCGAGGACGCCGACGATGGCCCGCAAGCAAGAGAATGAAACCCCGACCCGCTCCGACGAGCCGGCGCCGGTCCCCGTGCGCTTCGACGACTGGGCGGCGATCTGAGCCGCGCCGTCAGGGGCCGTGGTTGACGGCCTCGACGTTGTTGCCGTCGGGATCGAGCGCGAAGGCGCCGTAGTAGCTCGGGTGGTACTCGAGCCGCAGCCCCGGCGCCCCGTTGTCGCTGCCGCCGGCCGCGAGCGCCGCGGCGTGAAAGGCCTGCACGGCGGCCCGGTCGGGCGCGGCGAAGGCGACGTGGATCGGGCCCGAGGGGCCGCGCCGGTCGCCGACCCAGGAGAAGGGCTTGCGGTCCTGGCCGTAGCCGACCCAGACCGGATCGCCGTCGTCGGGAACCTGCATGGCGCGGGCGATGCCGAGCGGCGCGAGCGCCGCGTCGTAGAAGGCAAGGGCGCGCTTCAGGTCGGCGACGGCGATGCCGACGTGATCGAGCATCAGCGCAGCGGCGGGATGTTGGGCGTGTTCGGCCGGGCGGCGAGGGTCTTCTTGAAGATCACCATCGGCAGCACCAGCAGCCCGACCACCCCGAACAGCCAGACGATCAGCGTCGCCATCAGCCAGGTCCCGGCGCCGGTGATGACGAGGCCCGAGCTCAGCCAGCTGGTGAGGAGCAGGCCGACGAAGGTCGTGACCAGCGCGATGCCGCCGGTGATGGCGCGGGCGTACTTGAAGGCGAGCTTGAAGATCAGCGGCGCCAGGATGAAGCGGATGGCGGTGAAGATCGCGACCGTCAGGATGAAGGCCGAGACGCTGAGCGTGAAGCCGGGCAGCAGCCAGGCGGCGGCGATCAGCCCGATCGCGTTGGCGGCGAGCTCGACGACGGTGCGGGCGATGAGGCGGACCATGGCGGCTCCTTTCGGCGCCGACCCTAGGGCGGCGGCCCGGGGTTTGGCAAGCGGGTGCGGACCTGCTATCTGACGCGAAGGGGGCGGGCGATGGCGAAGCTGACGTGCCTGGACTGCGGCCAGGTGAACCGGGTGCCGGAGGAGCGGCTGGCGGCCGGGCCGAAGTGCGGGGTCTGCGGGGCGCCGCTGCTCGACGGGACGGTGCGGGCGACCAGTCTCGCGACCCTCGACAAGGCGGTCAGGAACGACGACGTGCCGCTGGTCGTCGACTTCTGGGCGGCCTGGTGCGGGCCGTGCCGGATGATGGCGCCGGAGCTCGCCAGGGCGGCGCTCGCGATGCGGCCGCGGGTGCGGTTCGCCAAGCTCGACACCGAGGCGGAGCCGGCGGCCTCGGGGCGGTTCGGCATCCGCGGCATCCCCTTGCTTGTCGCCTTCCGCGGCGGGCGCGAGGCGGCGCGGCAGGCCGGGGCGCAGCCGGCGGCGGCGATCGAAGCCTGGGTCCGGGGGGCGGTCGCGGGGGCCTGACGAGCCCCGGGCGGAGGGGATGCTCGGGGTCGGGCATGGGGTCTAAAGCATTGAAAACAAAGGATACAGGCCCCGGGCGTTAACCGGATTTCAACCGATGCCCGGGGGTGGCGGATCGCGTCCGCCGCGCCGCTCGCCGTCTCAGGACATGTCGGGATTGTCGCCGGCCCCGGGCTCGAGGTCGTGCTCGAGGCGGGTGCGGAGGTCGGCGATCAGCACCTCGGCCTCCGCCCGCGAGGCCGTCGGGTCGAAGGTCGCGCCGGTCGCCTGCGCGAGTTCGCGCAGGATCGCCGCTTGGGCCTCGGTCATCGGTGCGTCGGGGTCGTCGATTATCGGGTCCTCCTCGCGTCGCGGCCTGGCGGCTGCGGCGCAGTATGCCGGGCTCGCGGCGGATGGCAAAGCCGGAACGCGCGGGCGTCGGCAGCATTGGGGCTGCATGGCGCGGCGGGGAGCCCGGGATGGCGAAGCGGCTGAAGGCGGGCGGCAAGGTGGCGTGGGACACGAGCCAGGGCCGCACCCACGGCACGGTCGAGAAGAAGCAGACGAGCCGGACCCGGATCAAGGGCCACACGGTCGCGGCGTCGGAGGACGATCCGCAGTGCATCGTGCGGAGCGACAAGTCGGGGAAGCAGGCCGCGCACCGGCTGGAGGCGCTGAAGAAGCTCCGAAGCCCCGGCTGACCTCAGCGAACGGCGCGCTCGATCGCCTCGCGGATCAGGCGGAAGGCGGTGAAGTCGAGGTCGGCGAGGTCCTGGTCGAGGAAGGCCTCGGCCTCCGCATCGGTCGTCATCGTCGGAACCGAGCGCGGCATGGCGGGACTCGTAGGGTGGGTGATTCACCCACCCTACACCAACGACGCCGACAGTGCCGGCATGTCGAACTATCGCCGCGCGGCTGTCCCCGGAGCCATCTACTTCTTCACCGTTGCGCTGGCGGACCGGCGCTCGCGGGTGCTCGTGGAGCACGCGGACGCCTTGCGGGCCGCTTTCGTGGCGACCGCGCGCGAGCATCCGGTGCGGGTCGATGCGATGGTGGTGCTGCCGGACCACCTGCACGCGGTCTGGCGGCTGCCCGAAGGCGACGCCGACTTCCCGCTGCGCTGGCGCAAGCTGAAGTCGCGGTTCACCCGGGCGGTCGGAGGCGAGTGGCGGCGCAGCGAGAGCAAGGTCCGGAAGGGCGAGCGCGGGCTCTGGCAGCGACGCTACTGGGAGCACATGATCCGGGACGCCGAGGACTGGCGGCGGCATGTCGAATATTGCTGGTTCAATCCGGTGAAGCACGGGCTGGTCGACGCCGTGCGGGACTGGCCGCTGTCATCCTTCCATCGCGACGTGCGGCGCGGGCTGGTGCCGGAGGACTGGGGCGGAGCGGCCGAGGAAGGCGAGTTCGGGGAGTGAGAGATGGAAAGTGGTGGGTGCGAGCACCCACCCTACGCTCGCTAGGGCTAGGGTGCGGGGAATCAGCAAGTAATTATAATATATGGATATTTTCGTCAGAAATTTACCACTTGGAAAGGAGTTAAGCACGGGCGGAGCTGCTCGTACGGAGGCCAAAAAACGAGGCAGCGCCACCTAGGCGACGAGGGTGACTGTCTCGCGCCGCGTCGCGATGACAGGGAGGCGAGGCTGCCGAGCCGGCGTCAGCGGCGGACGGCGCGCTCGAGTGCCTCGCGGATCAAGCGCTGGTACGGAATGCCGCGCTCGGCGGCGCGGGCCTTGACGGCGTCGACGAGGGGCTGCGGCAGGCGCATGTTGACGCGGGCGGTCTTGGGCTCCGCCTCCCAGGTGAGAGGGCGGAAGGCGGTGAAGTCGAGGTCGGCAAGGTCCTGGTCGAGGAAGGCCTCGGCTTCCTCATCGGTCGTCATCGTCGGAACCGAGCGCGGCTTCATGGCGGGCCACCTCCCTTGCGTGCATGTGGCGGGCGCTGATCGGGCGGATCCTAGCGCCGCGGAAGCAGAAGGCGATGAAGACCGGGCGACCGGCGGGGGTGCGCCCGATGGCGATGAACCGCTGTTCGGACAGCGAGTGCGCCGGGTCGGGCGCGACGCGGGCGCCGGTCCGCATCGCATGTTCGATCTCCGAAAGGGTCAGGCCGTGCTTCTGCGCCTTGGCGCGGTTGCCGTCGTCCCAGTCGAAGTCCATGCGGGAATGTACATACGGATGGGTGTACGTTCAAGACCCGTAGGGTGAGTGATTCAACCACCCTACACCAACGGCACCGACAGTGTGGGCCATGTCGAACTATCGCCCCGCCGCGGTCCCCGGAGCGACCTACTTCTTCACCGTTGCGCTGGAGGACCGGCGCTCGCGGGTGCTCGTGGAGCACGCGGACGCCTTGCGGGCCGCTTTCGTGGCGACCGCGCGCGAGCATCCGGTGCGGGTCGATGCGATGGTGGTGCTGCCGGACCACCTGCACGCGGTCTGGCGGCTGCTCGACGGCGACGCCGACTTCCCGCTGCGCTGGCGCAAGCTGAAGTCGCGGTTCACCCGGGCGGTCGGGCCCAGGGTGGGTGATTCACCCACCCTCTGGCGGCGAAGCGAGAGCAAGGTCCGGAAGGGCGAGCGCGGGCTCTGGCAGCGCCGCTACAGGGAGCACATGATCCGGGACGCCGAGGACTGGCGGCGGAATGTCGAATATTGCTGGTTCAATCCGGTGAAGCACGGCTGGTCGACGCCGCGCGGGACTGGCCGCTGTCATCCTTCCATCGCGACGTGCGGCGCGGGCTGGTGCCGGAGGATTGGGGAGGAAGCGCGGCCGAGGGGGAATTCGGGCAGTGAAGGGCGGGAGTGGTGGGTGGCGAGCACCCACCCTACGCTTGCTGGCTTGCTGCGACAGCGCGCGGCAGCGGCCGCTGTCGTTTTACAGATCGACGTCCGTCGGGGGTTCATACGATCACCACGAGGAAATAAGAGTGGCGATGCCTCGAGGGCGAATAGTAATCTTAATTGAAAGGGACGCAAATATGTCGTTTCGGTGCGATCAACCACCCATTTCTGGATCTGGCAGGATGTGGATCCTTAACGTCGCGACAGTAAGAGGGCCTCCGGACGGTAGGATCAGTCTGGGCTGGACCAAGATGGGGACTAGCAGACGTTGTGAAACTGCATCGCTCAGATCAGCGGACCCTGCAAATGTCTGGCCAAGCAGCAATGTGAACGATGGATGGCGTTGGGCACGAGCCTGCCGAAATGACGTACCAATGTTACGCATTATGACAATGCGTCTTATTTGCGCTCCCTACATCCGATGCGGCGTCGCCAAATGCAGCATAGTAAAAAGAACATCGATAAGACAGCGTGGAGTGTTAGCAGTTAGTAGTAGGAACAGCGAGGGATCCCGAGCTGGCGCGCGAGAGTGGTTGATGGCGCGCGAAGTTGATCTCAAGCAGCTGCGGCTTTTGATGGATATGATGAGGTTGCCCAGCGTCACACTCGCAAATATCTACGCACAGGCGGAGGTCGCGGCCGATCAGCCCCGACCGTTTGGATCGACAGTTGCGCATGTTCGTGAAAGGACGCCATAGGTTTGAAGGTAAGTCCAGATGAAAGCCCGCTGACCGTTCTTGCTCAAGATGTCTGTGGGAAGGCGATCGAACATGGCGTTGACGCTTGCGCTGGGAATGCATGCGACGTGATCCAGGAGCGACAGCATGGGATCTCGATGTGCCTGAGTTTACCATGAAAGATCAAGAGCTAAGTCTAGACCTACCGCAGACAACTATGGTGCAAAGGCACATAGGGACCGCCTTCCGTCTGAAGTTTGTCCGACTAACTAAACAGATGTAATGATCCAGAATTTTATCTGTGATTACATATATCGCAAATTATTCAAATAAAAACTCGATGGAAACCGATTATCACTAAAGTTTGCGAGCCATTTATGCAGCGCCAGGACATCGTTATGGGAGTGCCCGAGTTTAAAATCGCACGTACTTCATTTAAGATGGGGATACCGGAAGTCACAATGAAGAGGCAAGATTGGTACTTCAATCTGCCTGAGTTTCACTTGACTAGTGGTTGTGTGGGTTCTCAGTGAAAAGAACCGATCGGCTCGGACGCAAGTTTCAACAAGAATCAGAGGTAAATATTTGTGTTCACGAAACAGATGGTCTGCCAAGAGATAGACGATCAATCCGTCAACTGTAACGTTGGCGCCGAATATTGAGGAAAACGGGACGCGGCGTTGGCTCAAATCGACGCACAGATATCTAAGGATGCAGGCACATTTGTTCAAATCAAAAGGAACAGGCGCGATAGGACGCGGCAAGGACGTGCAGGCGTTTGACTGCCAGCTCATCAATCAACGGAAGCAGGTCTCCGATCAGTTCGATCAAATGATCAACGGCGTGCACGGTTCAAAAATGACCGCAGCTTCGATCTCCGAAGAGTGATGCCGGATGCAGCGGCGGACTTGCGGAGTCAAGTCCGCCGCGTGACGACAGCCATGGCACAGGTTTCGCATTTTGGCCTGGCGCATCCCTCTAGGTACAAACTCAGTGGCGTAACACTCAGCGGGCAAACTTCTTATACTTGATCCGCTTCGGCTCCACCGCGTCCGGCCCAGCCGGCGGATCTTGTCGGCCTCGTAGTCCTCGAAGTTGCCCTCGAACCACTCGACGTGGGCGTCGCCCTCGAAGGCGAGCATGTGGGTGCAGATGCGGTCGAGGAAGAAGCGGTCGTGGCTGATCACCACGGCGCAGCCGGCGAAGTCGACGAGGGCGTCTTCGAGGGCGCGCAGGGTCTCGACGTCGAGGTCGTTGGTGGGCTCGTCGAGGAGGAGGACGTTGCCGCCGGCGCGTAGCAGCTTGGCGAGGTGGACGCGGTTGCGCTCGCCGCCGGAGAGGAGGCCGACCTTCTTCTGCTGGTCGGTGCCCTTGAAGTTGAAGGCGGAGCAGTAGGCGCGGGAGTTCATCTCGGCGTCGCCGAGCTTCACCACGTCGAGGCCGTCGGAGATTTCCTCCCAGACGGTCTTGGCCGGGTCCAGCGCGTCGCGGGACTGGTCGACGTAGGAGAGCTGGACCGAGTCGCCGTAGGTGATCGTGCCGGCGTCGGGGGGTTCCTGGCCGGTCAGCATGCGGAAGAGCGTGGTCTTGCCGGCGCCGTTCGGGCCGATGACGCCGACGATGCCGCCGGGGGGGAGCGCGAAGGTCAGCTCGTCGATCAGCTCGCGGTCGGCGTAGTGCTTCTCGAGGCCTTCGACGGCGATGACGTTCTGGCCGAGGCGGGGGCCGTTCGGGATGACGATCTGGGCGGTCGAGATCTTCTCGCGCTCGGACTTCGAGGCGAGCTCGTTATAGGCGTTGATGCGGGCCTTCTGCTTGGCCTGGCGGGCTTTCGCCCCTTGCCGGATCCATTCGAGCTCGCGGGTGAGGGTCTTCTGGCGGGCCTTGTCCTCGCGGGCCTCCTGCTCGAGGCGCTTGGCCTTCTGCTCGAGCCAGGCGGAGTAGTTGCCCTCGTAGGGGATGCCGCGGCCGCGGTCGAGCTCGAGGATCCAGCCCGTTATGTCGTCGAGGAAGTAGCGGTCGTGGGTGACGATCAGGATGGTGTGCGGGTAGTCGATCAGGTGCTTCTGCAGCCAGGCGATGGTCTCGGCGTCGAGGTGGTTGGTCGGCTCGTCGAGGAGGAGCATCTCGGGCTGCTCGAGGAGGAGCCGGCAGAGGGCGACGCGGCGCTTCTCGCCGCCGGAGAGGGTGTCGACGGAGGCGTCGTCGGGGGGGCAGCGCAGGGCTTCCATGGCGACGTCGACCTGGCTGTCGAGGTCCCAGAGGTTCTGCGCGTCGATCTGGTCCTGGAGAGTGGTCATCTCCTCCATGAGCTCGTCCGAATAGTCCTCGGCGACCTTCATCGCGACCTCGTTGTAGCGGTCGAGGAGGGCGCGCTTCTTCGCCACGCCTTCCATGACGTTGCCGCGGACGTCGAGGGCGGGGTCGAGCTCGGGCTCCTGCGGGAGGTAGCCGACGTTGATGCCCTTGGCGGGGCGGGCCTCGCCCTGGAAGTCGGTGTCGAGGCCGGCCATGATGCGCAGGAGGGAGGATTTTCCGGCGCCGTTGACGCCGACGACGCCGATCTTCACCCCGGGGAGGAAGGAGAGGCGGATGTTCTCGAAGACCTTCTTGCCGCCGGCGTAGGCCTTGGAGAGGCCATCCATGTGGAAGACGTATTGCGGGGTGGCCATCGGGGACTCGCCTCTCGGATCGCGTTTGCGCGCGGTTTAAGGGGTAGCGCCGGTGATGGCAAACCCTCGGGCACGCCACAGGGGCAGCGCGCCGGTGGGAGCATCCGGAAGGGCTCACCGTTGCGTGGCGGGCACGCTGGACGCGAGACTTGGAGAAAGCTCCTGCATCATCGTGTTCTTGGCCGAGATCGACGTGTCGGGACCGGCATGGAGGAAGATCACCGCCGTGCGGTTGAGCGGCTCGGAGACTCCATCCTCCGTGGGGACGGGGCCATCGCTTTCGCCGTGCCCCTCGGATACGACGCGCGTTTGCGGGACGCCTCTTGCGATGAGTTTCGCGATGAGGAAGTCGGCGACGCTGCGGGCGCGGGCGTCCGCGAGGATCTGGTTTCGGGCCGTGCTCCCCCTGCGGTCGGCGTAGCCCTCGACGCGAACGGTCCCGTCGGGTGCCGTGAGGATCCTGGGGATCGTCGCCTCGGCAAGCTTCCGGGCGCCGTCGGTCAGCTTGTAGGCACCGACATCGAAGTTGAGCCGGGCGAGTTCGCCGGTCGCGGGCGGGTTCGTCGTCTGCGCGTCCGCTTTGTCGGCCGCTGGCTGCGGGTCACCGGAGCTGGTGCAGGCCAGGGTGCGGTTGCAGGCCTCTCGTGCCCGAAGGCCTTCGACGGCCAGGGCCAGACGATTGAGCGTTCCGTTGCCGGCGTCGAGGCGGTCGCGGATCTCGCCGAGGGGACCGGCAAGGTCCGGCGCGCCGGCGACCGGGGTCGAAGGCCCGGCGGTGCTGGCGATGGCCGGGGGGGCCTCCGGAAGCAGCGGCCCTTCGAGTTTCGCAAACGTCGGGCTGCCGGGCTTGCCACATTCGAGCGGCCGATCCAGGGTTGGATCAGGATACTCTTCGAACGGCTTCTTCTTCTTCAGCGTCTCGATCGCGGACACCTGAACTGCGATCAGCGTCTTCCGTTCCTTGATCAACACCTCCTGTTCCTGGGTGGGTTGCGGCCAGCACGTCAGGATGTGGAGCGGCGGCTTCGCCGCAGGCAGCTTCGTCGCAGCGCCTCCGACTGCAAGGTCCAGCTGCGCCTGGACAAGACCCGTCGCACCGGACAGATCCGCGTCGAGAACCGCACCGTCGAGCCTGGCGCCCGAAAGGTCGGCCCCGTCGAGAATTGTGCCAGCGAGGTCGGCGCCTCTCAGGTCGGCGCCTCTGAGCACGGCATTGGTGAGGTTGGCCTCTTTCAAGGAAGCGCGCCTGGGAATTTCGGTGTCCGTCCCGCCAGCTGGCGTGAGGTCGGCATACTCGAGGCCGGCGTTCGTCAGCGTCGCGTTATCCAAGTCAGCGCCGGGAAGGGCGGCATTGAAAAGGCTGCTGCTGGAAAGGTTGGCCCATTCAAGATGGACCCTCGTCAGGTCTGCGTTGTCAAAGGCGGCGTCCTGCGCTGTCGCGTCGTTGAGCCGGGCATCAATCAGCACCGCTCCTTCCAGGTTGGCCCAGCTGAGCTTCGCGCCCGCGAGATTTGCGGCCTCGAGCCGTGCATTCACCAGCCGCACACGCTCGGCCTGCATCCCGTGCAGGTCCCACTGCCTCAGGTCCAGCTCCGGCACGCTTTCCAACTCTGCCTTTCGCACGCGACGGAAGTCGGCGGCGAACGCCCGATCACGCTCGGCGAAGTCGCAATCGCTGGGCTCCGCGGTCGCGCAGAACGCAGCGCGTCTGTCGGCGAGCGCACGCCTCTCGGCGGCTGCTCTCGGGCTCTGCGCACAGATGGCTAGGGGGGTCTTCTCCTCCTTGCACCAGTCCCGGCGGTAGGTCTCGCGGCGCGCGTCCGCGGAGGTCCATCCTGCCGGAGTCTGCGCGAGCGGCCTACGCTCGATGTCGATCGTGGGTTCGCGCGCCCACATGACCAGGCCGCCAGCGAGCATGATCAGCAGGAACGCGGCGAGCGCGAGGCCGGTATACAGACGGAACGCCACCCGCTGAAACAGGGCCTTCAATCCCATCGGGCCTTGCTGCTCGGGGCGCAGGATCGCCAGGGCATTCCAGAAGCTGATGGCGCCCACCAATCCTGACAGACCCATGCAGGCGAGCGTCACATTCGCGACGGTAAAATGCCTTGCGATATCCGAGGAGGCCGACTCGGTCGAACCGCCGGCCAAGAAGTTAGGGGAGGCGTCGCTGGCTAGGTTGGAGAAGAAGAGAACCAACGGGTGGGCCAGCCAGATCAGCAAGCCGGCGAGGATCCCGCCGATAAGGGCGATCACCCACTGCGACTGGTCCAAGCCTCGCGGGCGGGCCCTTGGTTTCAAGGCGAGTACGACGGTTCCGATCAGCGAGGTCGAGAGAGAATTCTGAAGAATGTGCTCTGGCGTTCCCTGCGCTCTCCGCCAGAGAATCAGGCAAAGGAAATGGAGATATAGGTACAAGATCGTGGCGACGATCGGGGCGGCGAAGTAGAATACCTGAGATGAAATAGTGATGTTTACGATTGGGAGCTGAGTCTGCTTCGTGGGAGAGAAAAAATCGGCATCGGTCGTGGTAAGCATCACCAGAGAGTAGAAGGAAAGAAAGCCCAGAAGGCTGAACCAAGCCAACTGGGCAGAAGTCGCGATGGCCTCGATCTCCTTTTGTTGGTCCTCAGGGCTCGCAGGCCCATCCCCGTCTCCGATGGTATGGGTTGCAGTGCCCGCTCCGTCAGTGATCGCGGCATCCGCTTTCTCTTTACCAGAAATCCCGACGTCAGACGCGGGTTCGTCTTCGCCGCCATATTGCTGCGCCATGAGAGTTTCTCACAGGAAAGGTGGTATTCGAATGCAATCTAATCAAACTATCGCAAAAGTGTCATTGGTGCGAGTCCGAACTTGCGGTCGCGATCGCAATCGTCGGTGGGTGCTTGGCTGGTGTGACGGGAGCGGCCTTGGACCCTGTTGACCGACGTCCAGCGGTGTCAGACGAGGCCGGGGAGCAGGTTCTTCAGGCCATCAATCAGCATGCCGATGGCGATGGCGAGCAGGATCATCCCCATCAGCCGCTGCATGATGACGCGCAGGGTCTTGGAGAGGTGGGTGCCGATGGCGGCGGCGAACCAGAGGACGACGAGGAGGAGCGCGAGCATCAGGGCGGTGATGGCGACGAAGGCGAGGTAGTTCGCTGCGGTGCGGGCCTCCTGGGCGAAGACGACGAGCGTCGTGATGGTGCCGGGGCCGACGACCATCGGGAAGGTCAGCGGGTAGAAGGCGGCACCGTCGATGTCGTCGCGCTGCGCCTTCTCGGTCGGGCTGCCCTCGTGGGCGGGGTTGCCGCTGCCGTTGAGCATCGACAGCGCGATGCCGGCGAGCACGAGGCCGCCGGCGATGCGGAAGTCGTCGATCGAGATGCCGAAGAAGGCGAGGATGCGCATGCCGGCGACGGCGATCACCGCGCACATCACCGCGGCGTAGCCGGTGACCAGGACGGCGGTGCGGCGCTGGGCGGCGAGGCCGATGCCGGCGGTGAGGCTGAGGAAGATCGGCAGCGTCACCAGCGGGTTCATGATCGCGAAGAGCGCGCCGAAGAAGCGGATCGCGAAGCTGGCTTCCACGGCGGGCGGGCGTCAGCTGGTGGTGCGCTGGATGGCGATGATCGCGACCGAGCGGTTCATCGGCTCGGGGACGCCGTCGGAGGTGGCGACCGGCGGGTCGGCTTCGCCCATGTCGTCGATCTCGATCAGGGCGGCCGAGACGCCGGCGGCGATCAGGGCGGCGGCGACCGTTCCGGCGCGTCTGGCGGCGAGGCGGCGGTTGGCGGCGGGCGACCCGACGGTGTCGGTGTGGCCGACGATGCGGATGCGCTCGAGCGCCATGGCGCGCAGCGAGACGGCGGCGGCGTTGGTGTTGGCGACGCCGCCCGGGGTGGGCGCGGCGCTGGCGAAGTCGAAATGGACGTCGACCGAGGGGTTGCCCTCGTAGGCCCGCGCGACCGGGACCAGGAGGGGCGCGGGGGCGGAGAGCGCCTCCTTGGCGGCGAAGACCGCGTCGAGGTTGCTGTCGGCGCGGGCGACCTCGACCCGGGCGGCGCTGGGCGCGCCCTCGGGCTTCAGGGCGGCGATCGCCGCCTCGAAGCTGCCGGGGTCGGAGCGGGCCGCGTCGACCGAGGCCTGCAGCGTCGCGATCCGGCGATCGCCGGCCGCGAGCCGGTCGCGCAGGTCGTCGAGCGCCGCGTCGCGCTCGGCAATGGTGGCGCGCAGCGACGTCAGGACGGCGTCGCGGACCTGGATGGTGGTGCGCAGGCGGGCGTTCTCGGCCTCCTGCTCGGCGAGCGCGGCGGTCAGGCGCGCGATCGCGGCCTCGGCGGTGGAGCCGGGGGATTCCGCTGCCGGCGCTGCTGCGGGTTCCGCCGAGACCGCGGCCGGTGGCGGCGAGACGGTAGCGGGCGCCTCGGCCCGGTCGATGAGCGTCGCCGCGACGCCGGCGGCGAGGAGGGTCGCCCCCCCGCCAATATAAAGCCACTTGCGGTCCATTGCTGGCCTGCCCCCGCCCCTGCCTCTTTTTGTTGCAGCAAGTATAGAGTCAATGTAGTCGGATCGGCAACGGTCAAGTGACCGGTCCGCCGCGCGCTGTTTCGAAAATGCCACATCGCGCGGCGCGGGAGGGGTCCGGATCGGCGGAAGACCGCCGAGAACGGCCGAGGGGGCGCCGCGGCGGAAAGGGCGAGGGTTTAGAACGTGCTGCCAAGGGGATTTCATGCGGGCGCCGGGCAGCGGATCGGGCTCCTCGGCGGGTCGTTCGACCCGCCGCACGCCGGGCATGTCCACATTACTTTGCAGGCGATGAAGCTGTTCGGGCTCGACCGGGTCTGGTGGCTGGTGAGCCCCGGCAATCCGCTGAAGCCCGACGCGCCCGCCGACCTCGAGCGGCGGATGGCGGCGGCGCGGGCGCTGATGCGGCATCCGCGGGTCGCCGTCACCGACCTCGAGGCGCAGCTCGGGACGCGCTATACGGCGGCGACGCTCGAGGCGCTGCGGCGGCACTGGCCGGGGGTTCGCTTCGTCTGGCTGATGGGAGCCGACAACCTCGCGAGCTTCCACCGCTGGGACCGCTGGCCGGACATCATGGCGGCGGTGCCGGTCGGCGTGCTGGCGCGGCCGGGACAGCAGCTGCGTGCCGGGCTGTCGCCGGCGGCGCAGCGGTTCGCCCGCTGGCGGGTGCCGCAGGCCGAGGCGCGGTCGCTGCCGTTCCGGCGGCCGCCGGCCTGGTGCCTGGCGACCGGGCCGATGCTCGACCTGTCGTCGAGCGCGATCCGGGCGCGCGGGCGCTGGAAGCGGTAGCGCGGCGAAGCGGCGCAGCGGCCTGACAGCGGCGCGCGGATCGGAGATACTGGCGGCATGGGCAGGGGTTTCACCGGAGCGGGGATCGGGCGGCGGGCGGTGCTGGCCGGCGGCGCGGCGCTGCTGGCGGCGCCGGCGCTGCGCATGGCGCGGGCGGCGGAGCCCGACTCGCTCGACGCGATCCTCGCGGCGCCCGGGCTCGCCGGCCGCACCGGCTTCGCGCTGGTCGACCTCGCGACCGGGCAGACCGTCGAGGCGCGCGGGGCCGACGTCGGGCGCCCGCCGGCGTCGGTGGCGAAGATCGTCACGACGCTCTACGCCCTCGACGCGCTCGGGCCCGACTACCGCTTCCGCACCAGCGTGCGCGGCGACGGCGCGGTCGAGGGGGGCCAGCTCGCCGGCGACCTGGTGCTGGCGGGCGGCGGCGACCCGGTCTTCGACACCGACGCGATGGCTGGGCTCGCCGCGGCGTTGCGCGAGCGGGGGCTCGCCGGCGTCGGCGGCCGGCTGCTGGTGGCCGACGGGGCGCTGCCGGCGGTCGCCGAGATCGACGCCGGCCAGCCGGCCGAGGCCGCCTACAATCCGGCCATCGCCGGGATCAACCTCAACTTCAACCGCGTCTTCCTCGCCTGGAAGGCCGGCGGCGGCGGGCTCGCGTTCAGCGCCCCCGACGCCGACGGGGGCGGCGTCGCGATGCCGGATTTCGGCGCCGAGCTCGGCGACGGCGCGCCCGCGCACCGGCTGGAGGCCGGGCGGGAGATCTGGACGCTGCCCAAGGGCGGGCTGCAGCGGCAGGGCAGCATCTGGCTGCCGGTGCGGGCGCCGGCGGCCTATTCCGGCGCCGCCTTTGCGGCGCTCGCCGGCGGCGCCGGGCTGAAGCTGCCCGGGCCGGAGGTCGTCGCGGCGGCACCGGACGCGGGCGTGCTGGCGGTGCACGACAGCCCGCCGCTCGCGCCGGTGCTGCGCGAGATGCTGCTTTATTCGACCAACCTGACCGCCGAGGTCGTCGGGCTGCGCGCGAGCCAGGCGCGCGGGCTGGCGCCCGACGGGCTCGCGGCCTCCGGGGCGGCGATGACGGCCTGGGCGCGCAACCGCTTCGGGGTCCGCGACGCGGTGCTCGTGAATCACTCGGGGCTCAGCGACGCGACGCGGATCACGCCCTCCGACCTGGTGGCGGTGCTGCAGCAGGCGGAGGCGCTCGGGCTGCCGGAGCTCCTGAAGCCGCGGCCGATCCTCGATCCGTCGCGCCAGCCGGCCATCGACCCCGGCGCGAGCGTGGTCTGCAAGACCGGGACGCTCGACTTCGTCAGCGCCCTTGCAGGCTACCTGACCGGCAAGCGGCGCCGGCTCGCCTTCGCGATCCTCGCCGCCGACCCCCAGCGGCGCGCGGCGATCCCGCCCGAACTGCGGGCCGATCCGCCGGGCGGCAAGGCCTGGACGGCGCGGGCGCGCGGGCAGGAGCAGGCGCTGCTGCGGCGGTGGGCGGCGCTCTACGCCTGAGCGGCGCATTGCAGGGATATGGCTGATTTGTCATTCGATTCCGGGTGGGTTTCCGCGGTAAATGCGGCCATCCGTCGCGAGCAGCCGAAGCCGATGCCCTTACCCCTCGTACCTCCGCCGGGCTTCACACCGGCGGGCACCCAGGCGCGGCTCGCGGCTCTCGCGGCGGTGCTCGGCCTGCTGGCCGCGCCGCTGGCGCTGGCGGACGAGCCCGGCGCGGCCCCGCACGGGCCCGCTGCCGCCGAGGCGCCCGAGGCGGCGCGGCTGCCGCCGGACAAGGCGACGAAGCACAGCCTCGATCTCGGCGACCGGACGCTCGCCTTCACGGCGACGGCGGGCACGGTCACGCTGACCGCCAACGACGGCAAGCCCGAGGCCGACATGACCTTCGTCGCCTATGCCCGCGACGGCGGCGACCCGTCGTCGCGGCCGGTGACCTTCGCGGTCAACGGGGGCCCGGGGGCCGCGTCGGCCTATCTCGACATCGGCGTGCTCGGGCCGTGGATCGTGCCGTTCGACGGCGCCCGCATCGTGCCGTCGCAGGCGCCGGCGCTGGCGGCGAACCCGGATACCTGGCTCGACTTCACCGACCTCGTCTTCATCGACCCGGTCGGGACCGGCTTCAGCCGGCTGGTCGAGCCCGACGACGCCACGCGCGGCCGCTACCTGTCGGTCGACGGCGACGTGGCGGCGATCTCCGACTTCATCGCGCGCTGGCTGGTCGAGAACGGCCGCACCGGCAGTCCGAAGTATTTCGTCGGCGAGAGCTACGGCGGCTTCCGCGGGCCGCTGGTCGCCGAGCGCCTGCAGACCGATGAGGGCGTCGCGCTCTCGGGGCTGACGCTGATCTCGCCGGTGCTCGACTTCGGCTGGTGGCAGCAGCCCGACTACGCGCCGCTGCCGATGGTGGCGCTGCTGCCGTCGCTGGCGGCGGCGGAGATGGAGGCCGGGGCCGGGATCACGCCGGAGGGGCTGAAGGCGGCCGAGGACTATGCGGCGGGCGACTTCGTCACCGACCTCCTGCGCGGGGTCCGGGATCCGGCGGCGGTCGGGCGGGTCGTCGACCGGGTCACGGCGCTGACCGGGCTCGACCGCGCGACCGTGGCGCGGGCGGCGGGGCGGGTCGATGCCGGCGACTTCCTGCGCGAGATCCGCCGCGATCGGGGGCGGCGGGCCAGCCCCTACGACCCGGGCGTCGCGAGCGACGACCCCGACCCGGGCGGCGGGCGCGGTGCCGACCCGGTGCTCGACGCGCTGACGGCGCCGCTGACGAGCGCGATGCTCGGGCTCTATCGCGAAGAGCTCGGCTGGCAGCCGGACCGGCGCTACATGCTGCTGAACGGCGGGCTCAGCCGCGCCTGGAGCTGGGGCGACGACCGCGGCCAGCCGGAGGCGGTCGAGCCGCTGCGGCACGCGCTGGCTCTCGATCCGGACCTGCGGGTGCTGGTGGCGCACGGGTTGACCGATCTCGTGACGCCCTATTTCGCCAGCACGCTCATCCTGCGGCAGCTCCCGGCGATGGGCGACACCGCCCGCGTCCGGCAGGCGAACTACCCGGGCGGGCACATGTTCTACCTGCGCGAGGGCTCGCGGCGGGCGTTCCGGGCCGACGCCGCGGCGATGTACGTGGGCGAGGCGGGGTAGGGGTTGCAGGATTGTCGGAGCGCCTTTGCGCTCCGGAGTCGTTCTCCCCACGTGCGCAAGCGCACGCGGGGCCCCTGCGCGCCGTTGCGCGCGTCTCCCCACTCCCCCTTCCCCCTCGCCCCCAGGGGCGAGGGGAACCTGCCCGATAGGTGGGGTCGGAGAGGCGTCTGCGAAAGCCGTTTTCCACGGTTGAAACCCGTGAACGATTGGTTAAAATTCTTTGGGAAAATACATCTAGATCAATATCTTGACGATTGCCCGCACCCTCCCTTCCCGTGGGCGAGGCGCGGTCTGCGGCCGTCGGGAGGACCTTTTCCGGCGGCTCTCAGAACTCGTCGCGGACCAGCGAGTGGAGGAGCGAGCCGCAGCTGCGGCAGTGGCGTCGTGGGTGGGGGCGTCGCCGAAGATCATGAGGTTGTCCGCACCCCGGGTCAGGCGCAGGCGGTCGCGGGGGATGCCGCCGAAGGGCTTGAAGGCGGAGCCGGTGGCGCGGCGGCAGTTCGAGCCGTGGCAGATGAGCGCGTACTCGAAGGCGTCGGCGACCTCGTAGCGCACGGCGCCGCAGAGGCAGGAGCCGGCGAGGGTGCGTTCGGTCATCCGAGGAGCGCCAGCCATTCGTCCTCGCTGAGGAGCGGCACGCCGAGCTCGCGGGCGGCCTTCTCCTTCGAGCCGGCGCCGGGGCCGGCGACGACGTAGTCGGTGCGGGCCGACACCGAGCCGGCGACCTTGGCGCCGAGGGCCTCGGCGCGGGCCTTGGCCTCGGCGCGGGTCATCTTTTCCAGGGTGCCGGTGAAGACGACGGTCTTGCCGGCGATCGGCGAGCCCGAGGCGGCGGGGGCGGCGACGTCCTCGATGGCGAGGTGGCCGACCAGGCGGTCGACGGCGTCGCGGTTGGCCGGCTCGTGGAAGAAGTCGACGAGCGAGCCCGCCAGCGTCTCGCCGACGCCGTTGATCGCGTTGAGCTCGTCCCACTCGGGGCCGGCGTGGTCGCGGGCGGCGGCCATCGCGGCGGCGAAGCGGTCCCACGAGCCGTAGTGGCGGGCGACGAGCCGCGCGGCGGTCTCGCCGACGTGGCGGATGCCGAGGGCGAAGACCAGGCGGTCGAGGGGCACGCTTCGGCGGTCGGCGATGGCGGCGAAGAGGTTCGACGCCGACTTGTCGCCCCAGCGGTCGCGGGCGCGCAGGTCGGCGCCGTGGCGGGCTTCGAGGGTGAAGATGTCGGCGGGCTCGCGGATCCAGCCCTCGGTGAAGAAGGCCTCGACCGCCTTGGCGCCGAGGCCCTCGATGTCGAAGGCCCCGCGCGAGACGAAGTGGCGCAGCCGCTCCACTGCCTGCGCCGGGCAGATCAGGTTGCCGGTGCAGTAGTGGACGGCCTCGCCGGGCTCGCGGACGACGTCGGAGCCGCAGACCGGGCAGGTCTCGGGGAAGTGGTAGGGGACGCTGTCGGCGGGGCGGCGGGCGAGGTCGACGTCCTCGATCTTCGGGATGACGTCGCCGGCGCGGTAGATCGTCACCCAGTCGCCGACGCGGATGTCGCGGCCCTCGCGGATCGGGCTGCCCTTGGAGTCGCGGCCGGCGATGTAGTCGGCGTTGTGCAGGGTCGCGTTCTTCACGACGACGCCGCCGACCGTCACCGGCAGCAGCCGCGCGACCGGCGAGAGGGCGCCGGTGCGGCCGACCTGGATGTCGATCGATTCCAGGCGCGTCGAGGCGCGCTCGGCGGAGAACTTGTGCGCCAGTGCCCAGCGCGGCGTGGTCGAGCGGAAGCCGAGGCGGACCTGCAGGTCGAGCCGGTCGACCTTGTAGACGACGCCGTCGATGTCGTAGCCGAGCGTCGCCCGCTGCGCCTCGATCGCGCGGTAGTGGGCGAGCATGTCGTCGACGGTCGCGCAGGTCGCCATCAGCCGGTTGGTGGCGAAGCCGAGCGCCTGCAGGCGCGCGATCGCCGCGGTCTGGGTGGCGGCGAGCGGCTCCGACACCTCGCCCCAGGCGTAGGCGAAGAAGTGGAGCGGGCGGGCGGCGGTGATCGCCGGGTCGAGCTGGCGCAACGAGCCGGCGGCGGCGTTGCGCGGGTTGGCGAAGGTGCGGCCCGAGGCCTCGGCCTGGCGGGCGTTCAGCGCCTCGAAATCGGCGTGGGTCATGTAGCATTCGCCGCGGACCTCGAGGATCGCCGGCGCGCCTTCGAGCCGCTCGGGGATGTCGGCGATCGTCCGGGCGTTCGCGGTGACGTTCTCGCCGGTCTCGCCGTCGCCGCGGGTGGCGGCGATCGCGAGCCGGCCGGCCTCGTAGCGGAGCGACAGCGACAGGCCGTCGATCTTCGGCTCGGCGGTGAAGGCGAGGGGCGCTTCCTCGGGAAGCCCGAGGAAGCGGCGGATGCGCTCGACGAACTCCCCGACCTCCTCGGCCGCGAAGGCGTTCTCGATGCTGTAGAGCGGGCGCGCGTGCCGGACCTTGGCGAAGGCCTCGGACGGGGCCGCGCCCACCTGCTCCGATGGGCTGTCCGCGCGCTTGAGCTCCGGGAAGGCGGCCTCGATCAGAGCGTTGCGGCGCTTCAGTGCGTCGTAGTCGGCATCGGAGATCGTCGGCGCGTCGGCCTGATGGTAGGCGAGGTTGGCCTTCCCGAGCGCGGCCGCGAGGGTCGCGAGCTCCTCCTCCGCCTGCTCCGGCGTCAGCTCCTCGACGGGGATTTCGGCGGGGCGCGGCGCGTCCATCGGGCTCCTCCAGGCGGCCCCGCCGTTCTAGGCCGCAGCGCCGGCGCAGGGAAGGGAGTCGCGCTTGCGCCCGCCCCGCGGCGGCGTATGGTCCCGGCTCCCGCAGGATCGTCCCGAGAGAGCATGGCCCCCGAAACCGACCGCCGCATCGCGCAGCTCATCGCCGCCGAGATCGCCGCCCGTCCCGACCAGGTGGCCGCCGCCGCCGAGCTGCTCGACGGCGGCGCCACCGTGCCCTTCGTCGCCCGCTACCGCAAGGAGGCGACCGGCGGCCTTGACGACGGCCAGCTCCGGACGCTCGCCGACCGGCTTGCCTACCTGCGCGAGATGGAGGCGCGGCGCACGTCGATCCTCGCCTCGATCCGCGAGCAGGGGAAGCTGACGCCCGAGCTCGAGGCCGGCATCGCCGCCGCCGCGACCAAGGCCGCGCTCGAGGACCTCTACCTGCCCTACAAGCCCAAGCGCCGCACCAAGGCGATGATCGCCCGCGAGCGCGGCCTCGGCGCCCTCGCGGACGCGATCCGCGCCGACCGCCGGACCCCGCCCGAGACGCTGGCCGCCGGCTACCTGGGCGAGGACGTGCCCGACGCCAAGGAGGCCTTGGCCGGTGCGCGCGACATCCTGACCGAGGAGCTCGCCGAGGACGCGGCGCTGCTCGGCCGGCTGCGCGGCTTCCTCCAGCGCGAGGGGTTTCTCGCCGCGCGGGTGGTGAAGGGACAGGAGGAGAAGGGCGCGAAGTTCTCCGACTACTTCGACCACCGCGAGAAGTGGGCCAACGTCCCGAGCCACCGGGCGCTGGCGATGATGCGCGGCGCCAACGAGGGCGTGCTGACGCTCGACATCGGGCCCGACCCCGACGCCGGCCTGCCGCAGGTCGAGGCGATGGTCGAGGCCGCCTTGGGCGTCGCCGGCGACGCGCCCGGCGACCGCTGGCTGCGCGAGGTCGCGCGCTGGGCCTGGAAGGTGAAGCTCGGGCTTTCGATGATGCTCGACCTGATGGGAGAGCTGCGCGACCGGGCGCAGGAGGAGGCGATCCGGGTCTTCGCCCGCAACCTGCGCGACCTGCTGCTGGCGGCGCCAGCCGGCGCCCGCGCGACGATGGGCCTCGACCCGGGGATCCGGACCGGGGTCAAGGTCGCTGTGGTCGACGCCACCGGCAAGCTCCTCGCCACCGATACGGTCTATCCGTTCCAGCCGAAGAACGACGTCCGCGGCGCCCAGGCGGCGCTCGCCGGCTTGATCGGCAAGCACGGCGTCGAGCTGATCGCGATCGGCAACGGCACCGCGAGCCGCGAGACCGAGCGGCTGGTCGCCGATTTGCTCGCGCTCCTGCCGGGAGCGAAGAAGCCGACCAAGGTCGTCGTGTCGGAGGCCGGCGCCTCGGTCTACTCCGCTTCCGAGCTCGCCGCGAAGGAGTTCCCCGGCCTCGACGTCTCGCTGCGGGGCGCGGTGTCGATTGCCCGCCGGTTGCAGGACCCGCTGGCCGAACTGGTCAAGATCGAGCCGAAGGCGATCGGCGTCGGCCAGTACCAGCACGACGTCGACCAGCACCGCCTCGGCCGCTCGCTCGAAGCCGTGGTCGAGGACGCGGTGAACGCCGTCGGCGTCGACCTCAACACCGCCTCGGCGCCGCTGCTCGCGCACGTATCGGGCCTCGGGCCGGCGCTCGCGGACGCGATCGTCGCCCACCGCGACGACAAGGGCGCCTTCCGCTCGCGCAAGGAGCTCTTGTCGGTCGCCCGCCTCGGGCCGCGCGCCTTCGAGCAGTGCGCGGGCTTCCTGCGCATCCGGGACGGCGACGAGCCGCTCGACGCCTCGGCGGTCCACCCCGAGGCTTACGCCGTCGCCCGCCGCATCGTCGCCGCCTGCGGCCGCGACCTGCGCGGCCTGATGGGCGACGAGGCGCGGCTGAAGGCGATCGACCCGGAGGACTTCGTCGACGCCCGCTTCGGCCTGCCGACCGTCCGAGACATCCTCGGCGAGCTCGCCAAGCCCGGCCGCGACCCGCGCCCGGCCTTCGTGACCGCGAGCTTCACCGACGGGGTCGACGAGATCTCCGACCTCAGGCCCGGGATGCTGCTGGAAGGCACCGTGACCAACGTCGCGGCCTTCGGCGCCTTCGTCGACGTCGGCGTCCATCAGGACGGGCTCGTGCACGTCAGCCAGCTCGCCGATCGCTTCGTGAAGGACCCGCATGAAGTCGTGAAGGCCGGCGACGTGGTGAAGGTGCGCGTGCTCGAGGTGGACGTCGCCCGCAAGCGCATCGGGTTGAGCATGCGCAAGGACGCCAGCCCCGACCGGGACCCGCGCCCCGCGGCGAAGGACGCCCCGCGCCGCCCGGCCGCGCCGGCTTCCGCCAGGCCCGCCGCGGCGGCGCCTCAAACCGGCAGCTTCGGGGCGGCGCTCCTCGACGCGATGAAAGGGAAGTAGCGTGCAGCGAAGCGCCCGGCAGGATCCGGTTTCCGGAGATCGGCGGGCGCCCTTTCCGGCCAGCAAGAAGAAGGGCGACGCCGTTGCCGGGGCCGCCCGCGAGGAGAGCGATCGAAGGGTGCCCCGGGAACGCGGGGTTACAGCGCACGCATGCGGGTGCGGGGGTGCCTAGGCCCCGACCGCCAGCCGGCGTTTCGCCTCGCTGCTTGCGGGGTCGCGGAGCACATATCCCCGACCCCAGACTGTCTCGATATAGTTCTCGCCCCCCGTGGCCTCGGACAACTTCTTCCGGAGCTTGCAGATGAAGACGTCGATGATCTTCAGCTCCGGCTCGTCCATGCCGCCGTAGAGGTGGTTGAGGAACATCTCCTTGGTCAGGGTCGTGCCCTTGCGCAAGCTGAGAAGCTCCAGCATCTGGTATTCCTTGCCGGTCAGATGCACCGGCTTGCCCTCGACCTCGACCGTCTTGGCGTCGAGGTTGACGGTGAACTTGCCGGTCTCGATCACCGACTGGGCGTGGCCCTTGGAGCGGCGCACGATCGCGTGGATGCGCGCGACCAGCTCCTGGCGGTGGAACGGCTTGGTCATGTAGTCGTCGGCGCCGAAGCCGAAGCCCTTGAGCTTGTTCTCGGTGTCGTCGGCGCCCGACAGGATCAGGATCGGCGTCTCGACCTTCGCCAGGCGAAGCTGGCGAAGGACGTCGTGGCCGTTCATGTCCGGAAGGTTGAGGTCGAGAAGAATCAGGTCGTAGTCGTAGAGCTTGGCCAGGTCGATGCCTTCCTCGCCGAGGTCCGTGGCGTAGACGTTCAGATTCGCGTTCTGCAGCATCAGTTCGATGCTCTTGGACGTCGTCGGATCGTCTTCGACGAGGAGGACGCGCATGGGACTGCTCTCCGTTCTTCCAACCGGCCCTTCGCTAGCCGGTAGCACTTAACTGCGGAATGGTTAACGACTGATTACGATAGCGTGAAGCTATCAGCTCGCCTTAAAGTTGTCGATACTTTTGGATCGCGGTCACGCGCAGCGCCGCAGCCCCATGCGCCTTGACGGCCGAGCGCCAGTTGGCGAGCTCCTCCTCCGACAGGCGGTACATGCTGCAGGCTTCGGTCGACTCGATCAGCCCGTGGTCGACGGCGGCGACGACGGTCGCCTTGCGCCGCGCCACCCAGCGCTCGGTGTTCGCAGGCGGCAGATCGGAACGGGTCAACTTGGTTCCGTCCGGCAAGACTACGAATACCGGACCCTTCTCGCGGCGAATATACATGTTGTACTCCCTTACTCGCACACTACCCACACGAATACTTACACGGAGAGACCTTAAGTGCCGGTGAACCAAGCCCTTGTGCTTACTTAAGGTTTTACGCTATTCCCTTGCATCCTCTGGATGCGACCCCGATTCCCCAAGTATGCAAATGCCACGAAACGCAACTTTACTCAATAGCCTCGGAATCCCGAAGGCACGGGAGGCGACCCGGGTCGTGGTCGCCATGTCGGGCGGCGTCGACAGTTCGGTCGTCGCGGCGATGCTGTCGGACGAGGGCTACGACGTCGTCGGCGTCACGCTGCAGCTCTACGACCAGGGCGCCGCCGCCGGGCGCAAGGGCGCCTGCTGTGCCGGCCGCGACATCCACGACGCGCGCCGCGTCGCCGAGGCCGTCGGCTTCCCGCACTACGTCCTCGACTACGAGGACCGCTTCCGGACGAGCGTCGTCGAGGAGTTCGCCGACGCCTACCTCGCCGGCGCAACCCCGGTCCCCTGCATCCGCTGCAACGAGCGCGTCAAGTTCCGCGACCTGCTCGAAACCGCCCGCGACCTCGACGCCGACGCCATGGCGACCGGCCATTATGTCCGCCGCATCGACGGCCCGCGCGGCCCCGAGCTGCACCGCGCCGCCGACCCCGCGCGCGACCAGAGCTATTTCCTGTTCTCGACCACCCGCGAGCAACTGGCCTACCTGCGCTTCCCCCTCGGCGGCCTCGCGTCCAAGGCCGAGACCCGCGCGCTCGCCGCCCGCTACGGGCTTGCCGTCGCCGACAAGCCCGACAGTCAGGACATCTGCTTCGTCCCCGACGGCTCCTATTCCGCCGTCATCGAGAAGCTCCGCCCCGGCGCCGCCGAGCCCGGCGACATCGTGCACGTCGATGGCCGCGTCCTCGGCCGGCACGCCGGCGTCATGCGCTACACCGTCGGCCAGCGCCGCGGCCTCGGGATCGGCGGCGGCGAGCCGCTCTTCGTCGTCCGCCTCGACCCCGACGCCCGCCGCGTCGTCGTCGGCCCGCGCGAGGCGCTGGCGCGGCGCACGGTGGCGGTGAAGGAGGTCAACTGGCTCGGCGACGGCGCTTTCGAGGCGGCGCCGGCAGACGGCTGGGAGGTCGCCGTCCGCGTCCGCTCGACCCGCCCGCCGAAGCCCGCCCGCGTCCACCCCGAGGGCCCCGCCGGCGCCCGCGTCGAGCTCCTCGCCCCCGAGGAGGGCGTGGCGCCCGGCCAGGCCTGCGTCTTCTACGCCGCCGAAGGCAGCCGCGTGCTCGGCGGCGGCTGGATCACGCGGTAGGATCGACCGGGTTCACCCGCCCGACGATCAGCGGATCCTCCTCGGCGAACGGGAACGCCGGCAGCGCCGCCTCGGCGACCCCGAAGGTCGCCGCCAGCGTGTCGCGCCCGAAGGCCCCCACCAGCGTCCGGAAGCCGATGTCCCCAGGCGTGGCGCGGTCGAAGAAGATCAGGATGTGCAGCTCGCCGTTCCCGGTGTCCTCGATGTGGTGCGGATAGGCGCGCGGGATGAAGTAGACGTCGCCCGGCCCGATCGCATAGGTGTCGGCGCTCCCGTCCGGGTCGAGGATCGTCATCCGCCCGTGCCCCTCGAGCACGTAGCCCATCTCGGCCGTCTCCGGATGCCAGTGCGGCTCGCGCATCCCGGCGTCGCTGATCCGCACCGAGAACATCGACAGATCCTCGAGCGCCGGCCAGAGCGCCGCCTTGCTCTGCTTCGCCGAGCCGGCCGGCGAGGCGATCTCGGGCAGCCCGGCCTCGATGCGGAACTTGAGCGGCGAGGTGTGACGCGCCTGCTGCTCGATCGCCGGAACCCCGCCGGTCGCATGGATCGACGGGACCCCCGCCTCCCGCGCCGCGGCGCTGAGCGCCGCCAGCGCCGCGGCCGGCGCGTCGAAGGCGTTGCCGAGCACCGCCGGCGTCATCGCCCCGAAGGCCGCGCGCAGCCCGAAGTCCTCGGGCAGCTCGTGCGAGAAGGCGAGCACGAACTCGGCCGCCGCCGCGCCGGCGTTCCGGATCGCGTGCAGGCTTCCCGAGGGCGCGAAGAACATCTCGCCCGCCTCGACCAGGAAGCTTTCGCGCGCCGCATGGTTCAGCGCCACCGTCACCAGCGCGCTGCCCGCCACGCAATAGCCGAGCTCGTGGGCGTTGGCGTGCCAGTGCGGCTCGCGCAAGCCCCCTGGCGCCAGGACGAGCCGCCGCAGCGACATCCGCTTCAGGATCGGGAAGCTCTTCGCGTCCGCGACCGTGATCGAGCCGGCCGCCACCGCCAGGTCCGGGGACCGCGCCACCAGGCTGAACACGTGCCGCGAGGACATGGATGCCGCTTTCCCAGGCAACGGACGGGGAGCGCAGCCTAGGCGGCGCGGGCGGGGCTAGGCAATCCCCGGCGGCGGTGCTAACGCGTCGGTCGGCACGGAGCCGATCCGCGAGGACTCCCTTGTTGAACGCCAACTTCAAGCCGAAGCTCATCTCCGGCAACTCGAACCGACCCCTCGCCACCGCGATCGCCCGGCGGATCTCGATGCACCGCGGCGAGACGGTCGAGCTGGTGAAAACCCGGGTCGAGCGGTTCAACGACGCCGAGATCTTCGTCGAGGTCTACGAGAACGTCCGCGGCGAGGACATGTTCATCATCCAGTCGACGTCGAACCCGGCGAACGACAACCTGATGGAACTGCTGATCATGTGCGACGCGCTGCGCCGGTCCTCGGCGGCGCGGATCACCGCTGTCATGCCCTACTTCGGCTACGCCCGGCAGGACCGCCGCTCCAAGGCCCGCACGCCGATCAGCGCCAAGCTCGTCGCGAACCTGCTGACCGTCGCCGGCATCGAGCGGGTCCTGACCCTCGACCTGCATGCAGCACAGATCCAGGGCTTCTTCGACGTGCCGGTCGACAACCTCTACGCCGCACCGGTCTTCGCCCTCGACATCCGCCACAACTTCCGCAACCTCGCCGACATCACGGTCGTCTCGCCCGACGTCGGCGGCGTCGCCCGGGCGCGCGAGCTCGCCGAGCGCATCAACGCCGACCTCGCCATCGTCGACAAGCGCCGCTCGAAGCCGGGCGAGGTCGCCTCGATGACGGTGATCGGCGACGTCGCGAACCGGGTCTGCGTCATCGTCGACGACATCTGCGACACCGCCGGGACGCTGGTGAAGGCGGCGGAAAAGCTGAAGGGCGAAGGCGCCAAGGAGGTGCACGCCTACATCACCCACGGCGTGCTGTCGGGGCCGGCCGTCGAGCGCGTCAAGACCTCGGCGCTGAAGAGCCTCGTCATCACCGACTCGATCGAGCAGAGCGAGGCGGCGAAGAAGGCGAAGAACATCCGCATCGTGCCGGTGGCGCCGCTCTTCGGCCAGGCGATCCTGAACATCGCCAACGGCACCAGCGTGTCGTCGCTGTTCGACGCCCGCACCCTCGAGCCGATCTACGAAGCCTTCTACCCGACGGTCGCGGCCTGAGCGGGGATTTCCGCGAGACCGCGCAGGGGCGCAAGCTGCGCGCAAATCGCAAGCCTTTGTAATTCAAGTAATATTTCCTGCCGAATTTACCGCTTGTTGACCATTGGCGCGGCTTGCAAGTTCGTGTCCCGGTCGCCGCGTCCCCGGGGAAAGGCCGCTGCCGGCAGCGACGGAATCGGTGCCCGTCCCGGCTGATCCGTGCGATGATCGCGCTTCGCCGCGCATCCGAATCTCCATAGCCGAGGGTCTGTCCATGGCTGCAAGCACCCGGGTCAGAGCCGGATTGCCGTTCCCGCTCGGCGCCAGCTGGGACGGCTCCGGCGTCAACGTCGCGGTCTTTTCCGCCAACGCCTCGAAGATCGAGCTCTGCCTCTTCGACTCCGACGGCCGCAAGGAAACCGACCGCATCGCGTTGCCGGAGTTCACCCACGAGGTCTGGCACGGCTACTTTCCCGACCTGCGCCCGGGCCAGCTCTACGGCCTGCGCGCCCACGGCCCCTACGCCCCCGAGGCCGGGCACCGCTTCAACCCCAACAAGCTCCTGCTCGACCCCTACGCCCGGGCGCTGAAGGGCGAGCTCCGCTGGCACGACTCCCTCTACGGATACAAGATCGGCCACCCGCGCGCCGATCTCTCCTTCGACCGTCGCGACAGCGCGCGGGCGATGCCCAAGTGCCGGATCATCGTGCCCTCGCACACCTGGGGCGCCGACCGGCCGCCGCGCCGCCCCTGGGTCGAGACGGTGATCTATGAGGCCCACGTCAAGGGGATGACCGAGAGCCATCCCGACTTCCGCAACCCGGTCGCCGGGACTTTCGAGGCCTTGGGCTCGCCGCAGGTCGTCGACCACCTGGCCGGCCTCGGCGTGACCGCGATCGAGCTGATGCCGATCCAGGCCTTCTTCGACGACCGCTACCTGGTGGAGAAGGGCCTCGCCAACTACTGGGGCTACAACACCATCGGCTTCTTCGCCCCGGCGCCGCGCTACCTGATGGCCGACAACGACGTCTCCGAATTCAAGCACATGGTCCACCGGCTGCACGAGGCCGGCATCGAGGTGATCCTCGACGTCGTCTACAACCACACCGCCGAGGGCAACCACCTGGGCCCGACGCTGAGCTTCCGCGGCCTCGACAACGCCAGCTACTACGTCTTGGCCGACGACCCGCGCTACTATTTCGACACCACCGGCTGCGGCAACAACGTGAACACCCGGCATCCGCGCGTCGTCCAGATGGTGATGGATTCGCTGCGCTACTGGGTCGAGGACTGCCACGTCGACGGCTTCCGCTTCGACCTCGCCGTGACCCTGACCCGCGACCGTGGCTCCGTCGACTTCAACAGCCCGTTCCTCGACGCGGTCACCCAGGACCCGGTGCTCGCCAAGGTCAAGATGATCTCCGAGAGCTGGGACCTCGGGGACTACGGCTATCAGGTCGGCTCCTTCCCGCCGGGCTGGGCCGAGTGGAACGGCCGCTTCCGCGACGTGATGCGCGCCTACGTCAAGGGCGATCCCTCGACGATCGACGACTTCGCCCGCAACCTGCTCGGGTCGGGCGACATCTTCGACCGGCGCGGGCGGCGGCCGTGGGCCAGCGTCAACTTCATCACCGCCCACGACGGCTTCACGCTCGCCGACCTCTACGCCTACAACGGCAAGCACAACGAGAAGAACGGCGAGGACAACCGCGACGGCGCCGACGACAACCGGTCGTGGAACTGCGGCGCCGAGGGGCCGACCGATGACCCAGGCATCCTCGACCTGCGGCACCGGATGCGGCGGTTCGCGATCACGGTGCTGATCGTCAGCCAGGGTGTGCCGATGATCCTGATGGGCGACGAGAACGGCCGGACGCAGGAGGGCAACAACAACGCCTACTGCCAGGACAACCAGCTCGCCTGGATGGACTGGAGCCCCGACCCGCGCGAGGCGGCGCTGAAGGACTTCGTCGCCGGCGCGCTCCGGCTCCGCCGCGAGCTGCCGCTGCTCGCGGCGCCGCACTGGCTGCGCGGCGACCCGGTCAAGGAGGGCGGCGTGCCGGGCGTGCGCTGGCTCCGGCCCGACGGCGTGCCGATGCAGGACGTCGAGTGGACCAACGGCCAGAACCGCGCCCTGACGGTCGCCTTCGCCAACGCCGCCGGCGACGCGGCGCTGCTGCTCGTCAACGCCGCCTTCGAGGACGTGCCCTTCGTGCTGCCCGACACCGGATCGGGCCGCAAGTGGCGGCTCCGGCTCGACAGCATCGCCGGGACGATCGACCCCGAGGGCGAGGCGCTGGCGGCCGGGGCCGAGCTGACCCTGCCGGGGCGGGGGATGCAGCTCTACTCGGCCTGAGCGTCAGGCGAGCGTCCGCAGGTAGCCGCGGAGCACCCTCTCGAGCTTGGCGGCGCCCGCCGGGGCGTTCGCCATGGTGTGGCCGTGGCTGAGCGGCTCGTCGCTCATGCCGGCGGCCATGTTGGTCATCACCGAGACGGCCGCGACGCGCAGTCCGAGGAAGCGGGCGAGGATGACCTCCGGAACCGTCGACATGCCGACGCCGTCGGCGCCGAGGATCCTCAGGGCGCGGATCTCGGCCGGGGTCTCGAAGCTCGGGCCGGAATACCAGGCGTAGACGCCCTCGGGGAGCGCGATGCCCTCGGCAGCGGCGACGGCGGCGAGGGCGCGGCGGATCCCCGGGTCGTAGGCGTCGGTCATGCTGACGAAGCGGGAGTCGGACTTCTCGCCGATCAGCGGGTTGCGGCCGGAGAAGTTGATGTGGTCCGAGATGAGCATCAGCCCGCCGGGCGGAATGTCCGGGCGGAAGGAGCCGGCGGCGTTGGTCAGGAGCAGCCGGTCGGCGCCGAGGGCGCGCAGGAGCTCGATCGGGCGGCGCATCAGGGTCGCATCACCGGTCTCGTAGTAGTGGACGCGGCCGCCGAGGACCGCGACGCGGACGCCTTCGAGATCGCCGATGACCAGGCGCGGCTGGTGCCCGCCGACGCCGGCGTGGGGGAAGCCCTCAAGGTCGGCGTAGTCGATGGAGACGCCGTCGACGGCGCCGGTCAGGTGGCCGAGGCCGGTGCCGAGGACGAGCCCGAGGGCGATGGGCTCGGCGCCCGCCCGGGCGTGGACGGTGTCGATCATGGCTTGCATCAGCGCTCCTTGACGTAGGGCCGGCCGCCGGCCTTCGGCGGGACGGCCTTGCCGACGAAGCCGGCGAGGATGACGACGGTGAGGATGTAGGGCAGCGCCTGCATGAACTGCACCGGGACCTCGCCGACGCCGGGGATGGCGATGCCCTGGTAGCGGATGCCGAAGGCGTCGAGGAAGCCGAAGAGCAGGCACGCCCCGAGCGCCGGCCAGGGGCGCCACTTGGCGAAGATCAGCGCCGCCAGCGCGATGAAGCCCTTGCCGGCGGTCATGTCGCGGATGAAGCTCGCGGCCTGGCCGGTCGAGAGGTAGGCGCCCGCCACGCCGCAGAGGATGCCGGCGATCAGTACCGCCGCGTAGCGGAGCCGCACCACCGAGACGCCGGCGGTGTCGACGGCGGCGGGGTTCTCGCCGACCGCGCGCAGCCGCAGGCCGAAGCGGGTGCGGTAGAGGATCCACCACGTCCCGGGGACGGCGAGGAGCGCCAGATAGACGAGGATGTTGTGGCCCGAGACCAGGTGCTTGTAGATCGGGCCGATGAGCGGGACCGGCGCGAGCTGGTCGACGAAGGGCCAGGTCAGCGGCAGGAAGCGCTGGGCGCCCTGCAGCTGCGGCGTCTGGCCGCCGAGGTCGAACCAGTTCTCGCCGATGACCGCGGTGAGCCCCGAGGCGAGGAAGTTGATCGCGACGCCGGAGATCAGCTGGTTGCCCTTGAGCGTGATCGAGGCGAGGCCGTGCAGCAGCGCCAGCAGGCACGACGCGAGGATGCCGGCGGCGAGTCCGATCCAGGCGGAGCCGGTGACGGCGGAGAAGGCGGCGGCGGCGAAGGCGGCGGCGAGCATCTTGCCTTCGAGGCCGATGTCGAAGATGCCGGCGCGTTCGGAGAAGAGGCCGGCCAGGCAGGCGAGCAGCAGCGGGGTCGCGAGGCGGAGGCTGGAGCCGGCGAGCTGGAGGATGGTATCGAGGTCCATCAGCCGGGCCTTCGCCGCAGGAACAGCCGCTCGACCGGCAGACGGACGAGGTTCTCGAGCGCGCCGGTGAAGAGGATGACCAGCGCCTGGATCACCACGATCATGTCGCGGCTGATCTTCGGCATGTCGAAGGCGAGCTCCGAGCCGCCCTGGTAGAGGACCCCGAACAGGATCGCCGCCAGCACCACCCCGAACGGGTGATTGCGCCCCATCAGCGAGACCGCGATGCCGACGAAGCCCGCCCCGCCGACGTAGTCGAGGACCAGCCGGTGCTGAAAGCCCAGGACGACGTTCAAGGCCATCATCCCCGCCATGCCGCCCGAGATCAGCATGGTGATCACGATGATCCGCGTCGGGTCGATGCCGGCGTAGACCGCGGCCGGCTCCGAATGCCCGAAGGCGCGCATCTCGTAGCCGAAGCGCGTCCGCCAGATCAGCACCCAGGTCAGGAAGGCGGCCACGAGCGCGATGACCGCGCTCAGGTTCATCGGGGTCTTCGACATCCTGATCCCGACCTCGCCGAGGATCTCGTGCATGAACGGCAGGAAGGTGCCGTCGGGGAAGTTGCGGGTTTCGGGCGACATCGAGCCCGGGACCTTCAGCACGTTGACAAGCAGGTAGACCACCAGCGCCGAGGCGATGAAGTTGAACATGATCGTGGTGATGACGACGTGGCTGCCGCGCCTGGCCTGCAGCCAGGCCGGGATGAACGCCCAGGCCGCGCCGAACGCGCCGGCCCCGAGGATCGCGAACGGCAGCGCCATCGTCCAGTAAGGCCAGGGGACCGCGAGGGAGACGAGCGTTACGCCGATCCCGCCGAGCGCCGCCTGCCCCTCGCCGCCGATGTTGAAGAGCCCCGCATGGTAGGCGATGGCGACCGAGAGGCCGGTGAAGACGAAGGTGGTGGCGTAGAAGAGGGTGAAGCCGATGCCGTAGCTGGAGCCCAGGGCGCCGACGATCAGGAGGCGCATCGCCTGCAGCGGGTTCTCGCCGATGAAGAGCACGACGAGGCCGGCAACGAGGAAGGCGAGGAGCAGGTTCAGGGCCGGGATCAGCGCCAGGTCGGCCCAGCGGGGGAGGGTGGTCCTCATGCCCGGCCCCTTGCACGGGCATTGTCGGCGACTATTTTCTGTAGTAACGATAAGTCGTGAAGGTCGAGTTCGACCCCGCCAAGCGCGCGCGGACGCTCGCCGAGCGGGGCCTCGATATGGCGGAGGTACCTGCCATCTTCGCGGGCGCGGTGCTTACCTATCCGGATGACCGCCGGGACTATGGCGAGCCGCGCTTCACCACCATCGGGCGCCTGCGCGGGCGCATGGTGGTGGTCGTCTGGATGCCACGCGGCACTGCCTACCGCATCGTGAGCTCGAGGAAGGCCAATGTCAGCAAACAGGCAATCTACGGATCCAGAATTTGACGAGGACGACGCGTCCGACCTGTCGACGCTGGAATGGCAGGCGCGGTTCGCCTCGGTCCCGGTCCGTCGCGGACGGCCACCGCTCGACGAGCCGAAGGTGTCGACGACCATCCGCCTCGACGCCGACGTGCTGGAGAAGTTCCGCGCGACCGGCCCCGGCTGGCA
Organism: Amaricoccus sp.; assembly: GCA_046348975.1. Classification (GTDB taxonomy): domain Bacteria; phylum Pseudomonadota; class Alphaproteobacteria; order Rhodobacterales; family Rhodobacteraceae; genus Amaricoccus. The sequence continues at coordinate 151,569 of JAXMDF010000005.1, forward strand.
GGGCCGGATCAACGCTGTCCTGAAGGCCGCCAAGCCGTAGCCGGTCATGCGGCCCGCGCCTTCGGGTCGATGCCGGCCATCAGCAGGCCGAGCTCGCGCTCGTCGGTCTCGCCGGCGAGGCGCTCGCCGGCGATGCGGCCGTCGAACATCACGATGATCCGGTCGCTGAGCGCCTGGATCTCGTCGAGCTCGACCGAGACCAGCAGGATCGCCTTGCCGCGGTCGCGGAGGGCGACGATCTGCTGGTGGATGAACTCGATGGCGCCGATGTCGACGCCGCGGGTGGGCTGCCCGACCAGCAGCACCTCGGGGTCGCGCTCCATCTCGCGGGCGAGGACGATCTTCTGCTGGTTGCCGCCGGAGAAGCTCGCCGTCTTCAGGTCGCAGGACGGGGGGCGGATGTCGAAGCGCTCGATGCCGATGCGGGCGAGGTCGCGGATCGCGGTGCGGTCGAGCGTCAGGGCCGGGCCCTCGAAGCGCTCCTCGCCCTGGTAGCCGAGGCACGAATTCTCCCACTCGGCGAAGGGCATGACCAGGCCGCGGCGATGGCGATCCTCGGGGACGTGGGAGACGCGGTCGGCGCGGCGTCCGGCGGCGTTGGTGGTGCGGGAGAGGTCGAGCGGGCGGCCGTCGAGGCGGACGCTGCCGCCGGTGGCGGCACGGATGCCGGCGAGGACCTCGAGCAGCTCCGACTGGCCGTTGCCGGCGACGCCGGCGACGCCGAGGATCTCGCCGGCGTGCAGCGTGAAGCCGACCTGCCGCAGGCGCGCGACGCCCTTGTCGTCGACGACGTCGAGCTCGTCGACCTCGAGCACGGTTCGGCCGGGACTCGCGGGGCCCTTGTCGACGCGCAGCAGCACCCTCCGGCCGACCATCAGCTCGGCAAGCTCGGCCGGGGAGGTCTCGGCGGTCGCGAGCGTCTTCACCATCTCGCCGCGGCGCATCACGCTGACGTTGTCGGTGACGGCCATGATCTCGCGGAGCTTGTGGGTGATCAGGATGATCGTCTTCCCCTGCGCCTTCAGGTGCTGGAGGATGCGGAACAGGTGGTCGGCCTCCGCCGGCGTCAGGACGCCGGTCGGCTCGTCGAGGATCAGGATGTCGCACTCGCGGTAGAGCGCCTTGAGAATCTCGACTCGCTGCTGCAGCCCGACCGATAGCTCGCCGACGACGGCGCCCGGGTCGACCTCGAGCTCGTATTCCCGTTCGAGGCGCTTCAGCTCGGCGCGGGCGCGCGCGAGCGACGGGCGGAGCAGCGGGCCGTTCTCGGCGCCGAGGACGATGTTCTCGAGCACGGTGAAGGGCTCGACCAGCATGAAGTGCTGGTGGACCATGCCGATGCCGGCCGCGATGGCGGCCTGGCTGTCGGGGATGGCGGTCGGCCGCCCGTTCACCCGGATCTCGCCGGCGTCGGCGTGGTAGAAGCCGTAGAGGATCGACATCAGCGTCGACTTGCCGGCGCCGTTCTCGCCGACGATGCCGTGGATCGTGCCGCGCGGAACCGCGAGGTGGATGTCGCGGTTGGCCTGGACCGGGCCGAAGCTCTTCGAGACGCCGACGAGCTCGATGGCGAGCGGACCTCGCCCGCCGCCCGCCGGCGCCGGTGCGGCCACGGCGTCCTCTAGGACGCCGGGCAGCTGTCGTCGGACATGTAGTCGTGGACCTTGATCTTGCCGTCGATGATCTCCTGGCGGGCCTCGTCGACCTTGGCCTTCATCTCGGGGGTGATCAGCTTCTCGTTGTTCTCGTCGAGCGCGTAGCCGACGCCGTCCTGCGCGAGGCCCATGACGTAGACGCCGGAGGTCCACTTGCCGTCCTTCTGGTCCATCATCGCCTGGTAGGTGGCGTTGTCGACGCGCTTCAGCATCGAGGTCAGCACCTGGCCCGGGTGCAGGTAGTTCTGGTTGGAATCGACGCCGATGCCGAGCTTGCCGGCGTCGGCGGTCGCCTGCAGCACGCCGATGCCGGTGCCGCCGGCGGCGTGGTAGACGACGTCGGCGCCGCGGTCGATCTGGCTCTTGGCGAGCTCGCCCCCCTTCACCGGGTCGTTCCAGGCCGCACCCGTGGTGCCGGTCATGTTCTGGAACACCTCGGCGTTGGGGTTCACCGCCTTGACGCCCTCGACGTAGCCGCAGGCGAACTTGCGGATCAGCGGGATGTCCATGCCGCCGACGAAGCCGACCTTGCCGGTCTTCGAGGCCATCGCCGCGAGCATGCCGACGAGGTAGCTCCCCTCCTGCTCGCTGAACACGATCGAGCGGACGTTCGGCTGGTCGACGACGGCGTCGATGATCGCGAAGTGGGTGTCCGGGAACTCCTTGGCCACCGTGTCCATCGCGGTCTGGTTCGAGAAGCCGGCGACGACGATCGGGTTGTTGCCGGCCTGGGCGAAGCGGCGCAGCGCCTGCTCGCGCTGGGCGTCGGACTGCAGCTCGAACTCGCGGTACTCGATGCCGGTGTCCTTCTTGAAGCGCTCGGCGCCCTCGTAGGACGACTGGTTGAACGAGCGGTCGAACTTGCCGCCGAGGTCGAAGATCACCGCCGGCTGGGCATCCTGCGCCCAAGTCGCCGACGCGACGGCGGAGAGGATCGCCGCCGAGGCCAGGAGCTTCGCGAACGTCATCGGATGGACCTCCATGTTGAGCTGCGCGAGGCTTCGCGTGGCCCCGTCGCACCGCGGTCCGGTCGCCGAGCGACGGGCCGTCAGGACGGTGCAGTAAAGGCTTATCGCCCGGAACCGGTCAACGGTTTTCGGCAGGCCCGGAGAATCGGCGCGCGCGGATGGATGCCCGGGGGGTGCTCGGGGTCGAGCATGGTGGTCAAGCCATTGGAATCGCTCGATTCAGGCCCCGGGCGTTAACCAGATTTCAACCGTTGCCCGGGGGGTGCCCGAGACGGCCTTGCGCAGTACCAATGCATCGACCGGCGGGGCCGAGCGGCGGACGTAGTAGCCGGGGCGGCGGCCGACCTGCGCGTAGCCGGCGCGGGCGTAGAGCGCGCGGGCGGCGGCGTTGGTGACGGCGACCTCGATCAGCACGGCCTCGGCGCGGGCCTGCGCCGCCGCCGTCTCGAAGTGCTCGAGGAGGGCGGTCCCGTGTCCGCGGCGGCGGGCGTCGGGGTGGATGGCGAGGGTCAGGAGCTCGGCCTCGCCGGCGGCGGCGCGGCCGAGGGCGAAGCCGTCCGGGAGCGCGACGAGCAGCGTGGTCGGCTCGATGAGCAGGCGGGCGAACTCGGCCGCCGACCAGGGCCTCGGCGTGTCGTCGAAGGCGAGCGCGTGCAGGCGCGCCAGCGCCTCAGGCGTCATCGAGGATCATGGGTGCGGGCTCGCGCGGCGGCATCGCGTCGGGGGCGCGCAGGTAGAAGGGGACCGGCGGCGGCGCCGTCCCGAGCCGGGCGGCGGCGAGGCTCGCGACCACGGCCGGGTCGGCGCGGGCCTCCGACGGGCCGGGGCGCAGGCCGAGCTCGCCGGCGATCCCGGCGGCGTCCAGGCCCGCGACCGTGGTGGCCGGGTCGAACGGGCCGAGCGTTCCCGGCTCGCCGGCGACAGGCGCGGCTTCGGCGACGCCGTCGCGGAAGCGCTGGGCGAAGACCCCGCGCGGGCGGTCGGGGAGGACGACGAGCGAAGGGCCGGGAATGCCGGCGGCGATCGCCTCGAAGACGGTCACCCCTACCGCCGGCCGGTCGAGCGCCAAGGCGAGGCCGCGGGCGGCGGCGACGGCGATGCGGAGGCCGGTGAAGTTGCCGGGGCCGGTCGCGACGCCGAGGCCGTCGAGGTCGGTCCAGGCGACGCCGGCCTCGGCGAGCATCTCCTCGAGCATCGGCAGCAGCCGCTCGGCCTGGCCCCGCTCCATCGGCTCGTGGCGGCGGGCCAGCACGGCGTCGCCGCGAACGAGAGCGGCCGCGCAATGCGCGGCCGCGGTGTCGAAGGCGAGGACGAGCGGCGGCTCAGAGGCCAACCGGCCGCACCTCGGTGACCTCGGGGATATAGTGCCGGAGCAGGTTCTCGATGCCCATCTTCAAGGTCATCGTCGAGGACGGGCAGCCGGCGCAGGCGCCCTGCATGTAGAGATAGACGACGCCGCGGTCGAAGCCGTGGAAGGTGATGTCGCCGCCGTCCTGCGCCACCGCCGGCCGCACTCGGGTGTCGAGCAGCTCCTTGATCTGGCCGACGATCTCGGCGTCCTCGCCGCCGTCGCCGGCGGCATGGGCGACGGCGCCGGCCTCGCCCTCGATCGCCGGCTGGCCCGACTGGAAGTGCTCGAGGATCGCGCCGAGGATGCCGGGCTTGATGTGCGCCCAGTCGACGCCCTCGGCCTTCGTCACCGTCACGAAGTCCGGCCCGAAGAAGACGCCCGCGACCCCGCCGGCCGCGAAGATCCGCCGCGCCAGCGGCGACGCCTGCGCCGCGTCCTCGCCGGGGAAGTCCGCGGTCCCCGTGGCCAGCACGGCCTGGCCGGGAAGGAACTTCAGCGTCGCCGGGTTGGGCGTCGATTCGGTCTGAATGAACATCGGAAAGGCTCCAGTCGCTCGTCGGACAGATGGCCTCGGGGCACCCCGCCGTCAAGTCGGCATTTTGGAATGCTTCCAGATTGCGGCCCTCAGGTCGTCGCGATGATCTCCTCCTTGGTCATCGCGCCCGGCACGATGGTGATCGGCACCCGCATGTCCGAGAGCCGCCGCCCGGTCAGCGCGCTGACCAGCGGCCCCGGGCCGGCCTTGTCGACGCCGGCGCCGAGCACCAGCACCGCGATCTCCGGGTCGGACCGGAGGTGCGCGATCAGCGCCTCGATCAGGTCGCCCTCGCGGATCACCAGCGTCGGCGTGATGCCCTCGCGCTTCTCCATCCGGTCCTTGAAGACCTGGAAGTGCGCCTCGATCTTCTCGTGCGCCTCGGCGCGCATCACCTCGGCGACGCCCATGAAGTGCTGGAACTCCTCGGGCGAGACGACCGCGAGCATCTCGACCCCGCCGCCGGTGCTGGCCGCCCGGAGCGCCGCGTAGCGCATGGCGTTCAGCATCTCGGGCGTGTCGTCGAGGATGATCAGGAACTTTCGCAACGGCCCCCTCCCTGGCTTCGGCGGCGATCATCGGCCAAGCCCCGGCCGGACGCAACGCGGCCGGCCCCTCGCCGGCCGCCCGCCCCGCGCGGCCCAGCGACGGATTGCCGCGCGACCGCCCCGCGCGTTGCCCTGGCCCGGATGCGCCGCCACCTTCCACCCACGGCGCCGCGCGAGCGTCGGCGTGCTGTAAGAGGGTATCGCAAGTGGCGGCTTTCTCGACTGTCTCGCTGATGCGGGAACGCCCCGGGACGATCCGCCGGTTCGTCGACTACTACCGGTCGGCGGGCGCGCGGGAGATCCTGATCTTCCTCGACTGCCCGGTTCCCGGCCTCGCCGTCGAGCGGCCCGCCGTCGTCGTCGTCTGCGACGAGGCCTTCTGGGCGGTGCGGGGCGGGCGCCCCGAGGTGCTGGAGCACCGCCAGCGCGCGGTCTACCTCGCCGGCCTCGAGCGCTGCGGCACCCCCTGGCTCCTCGTCGTGGACGCCGACGAGTTCGTTTTCGGCGACCGGCCGATCCCGGCGTTCCTCGACCGCATCCCGGAGGGCGTCGGCGCGGTCTCGGTTCCGACGGCCGAGGCGGTCTGGGGGCCCGGCGACCGCTTCGGCGAGCCCTTCGCCTCCACCTACTTCCGCACCGCCTGGCCGGTCGGCAACGCTTCGCGGCTGCTGCGCCGGCTGGTCTTCGGCCGTGCGTCCGGCCAGATGCGGAACGGCCTCACCGGCCACGGCCGCGGCAAGGAGTTCGTGCGCCTCGGCCGCGGCATCGACACGATCGGCAACCACCGGTCGTGGCGCGGCGGCGAGGAGGTGACGGTCCCGGCCGCGCGGATCGGCCGTGCCTTCGAGGGCATGTACGTCGGCCACTTCGACGGGCTCGACCTGACCCGCTGGGAGCGCAAGTGGTGGATGCGGACCTCGGGGGAGACCGTTGCCGTCGGCATGAGCGGCCCGCGCAAGGCGCAGATGGCGCTGATCGCGCGCGGGTTCCAGGAGGGGGACGCCGCCAGGCGCGCGCTCTTCGCCCGCTACTATCGGCTGAGCCGGCTGCAGTACCTGGTGCTCGCGGCCCTCGGCCACGCCTTCCGCCGCGAGATCTTCGCGCCCGCCGCGCCCCCCGCCGCGGTTCAGGCCGACCGGCTGCGCACCAGTCCGACGATGTCGTAGGTGCGGGCGAGGATCGGGGCCGAGAGGGCGGCGGCGCGGTCGGCGCCGTCGCCGAGGATGCGGTCGATCTCGGCCGGGTCGGCCATCAGCTCGCTCATCCGCGTGGTGATCGGCGCGAGGTGCGCGACCGCGAGGTCGGCGAGCCGCGGCTTGAAGTCCGAGAAGGGGCGGCCGGCGAACTCGGCGACGACCTGGTCGGGGGTCGTGCCGGCGATGGCGGCATAGATGTTGACGAGGTTCCGCGCCTCCGGCCGCTCGGCGAGGCCCTCGATGTCGTCGGGCAGCGGCTCGGGGTCGGTGCGCGCCTTGCGGATCTTGGCCGCGATGGCGTCGGCGTCGTCGGTCAGGTTGATCCGGCTCATGTCGGAAGGATCGGACTTCGACATCTTCTTCGTGCCGTCGCGAAGGCTCATGACCCGGGTGGCGGCGCCCTCGATGACGGGCTCGGGGAGCGGGAAGAAGTCGACGCCGAAGTCGTGGTTGAACTTGGCGGCGATGTCGCGGGCGAGCTCGACGTGCTGCTTCTGGTCCTCGCCGACCGGCACGTGGGTGCCGTGGTAGGCGAGGATGTCGGCGGCCATCAGGCTCGGGTAGGCGAAGAGGCCGAGCGAGGCGCGCTCGCGGTCCTTGCCGGCCTTTTCCTTGAACTGGGTCATCCGCTCCATCCAGCCGAGCCGGGCGACGCAGTTGCAGATCCAGGCGAGCTCGGCGTGCGCCGAGACCTGGCTCTGGTTGAAGAGGATCGAGCGCTTCGGGTCGAGCCCGATCGCGAGGAAGGCCGCCGCCACCTCGCGGATGGCGCGGGCGAGCGCGGGCGGGTCCTGCCAGACGGTGATCGCGTGCAGGTCGACGACGCAGTAGAGCGTCTCGCGGCCCTCGTCCTGCATGGCGACCCAGCGGCGCAGCGCGCCGAGGTAGTTGCCGAGCGTCAGGTTGCCCGAGGGCTGGATGCCGGAAAAGACCCGGGGCTGGAACTTCGCCTCGGCCATGGCGGTCTCCGCAAGCGTCAGGAAGGCCGGCGTTATGGCCGGTCCCCGTGCCGCGGTCAATCGCCGGGCGCGGGGAGCCCGGCGCAGGGATCGCTGCGGGCCGGCGCGGGCGCGACCATGAGCGCGTCGAAGGCGTCGCCGCCGTCGTCGCCGGGCTCGAGCTGGCCGACCGCGAGGACCTTCACGTCGGGGGCCGCCTCGGCGAGCATCGCCGGCACCCCGCGGCGCCGGTCGGCATGGCCGCTGCCGGCGATGACCACCACCTTGCCGTCGCCGGTCATCGTGCGCGCCCAGAGTGCCGCGTCGGCGAGGCCGGCGTCGCGGAAGCGCTGCGCCTCGACCATGCCCGGCAGCGACGCCGCGGGCAGCTTGCCGCAGTGGGCGGCGGCGAGGTCGGCCTCGCGCGCCGCCTCCTCGGCGGCGCCGAGCGGCTTGTCGAGGCCGTAGGCGTCGGCGTCGGGGCCGAAGACGCCCGCCGCCCCTTCGACCATCGCCCGGCGCACGTCGGCGATGGGCTGCCCGGCGCCGAAGACGCGCGCCTTCGGCGCCGCCTCGAGGATCTCGGCGTAGAAGGCGAAGTCGGGCCAGCCGGTTCCCTGCCAGTCGAGCGCCTGCGCCAGCGCGTCGCGGCCGGCGCCCTCGGCGCGCAGGGCGTTGATCTGGTCCTCGGCCGCCTGCGGGAACATCTCGAAGACCAGCGCCGCCGGGTGCAGCGCCTTGACGACCGCGGCCTGGTTGGCGTGGTGCACCGGGTTGTCGTGCACCTCGCCCAGGACGACGATGTCGGCGCGGCGGGCCGCCGAGATCACGTCCTCGAGGTCGCCCGGTTGCGCGGCGCCGGCGACCAGCAAGGGCGCGAGGACGCCAAGGACGCGCGCAACGCCGGTCCGCATCGACCCTCCCTCCCGACGCGCGACTATCGCACGCGGTCGGCGCCGGGTCACCCGATTCTCGGACCAGTTCAGGCCGAGGTCAGCAGCTCCGCCGCGGCGCCGGTGGTCGCCTCCAGCCGCCGGCGCAGCTTGCCGAGCGCCTGCGCCTCGAGCTGGCGGACGCGCTCCTTGGACAGCCCGAGCTCCTGCCCGAGGCTTTCCAGCGTCCGCGGCTCGTCGCGCAGCTTGCGCTCGACGATGATCATCCGCTCGCGCGGGTTGAGCGAGGCCATCGCCTCGGCGAGCCAGCCGCGCACCCGGTCGAGGTCCCGGCCGCGCGTCACGGTCTCGGCCGCCTGCGGCGCCTCGTCCTCGAGCGTCTCGACCCACTCGCGCCCCTCCTCGCCCGCCTGCTGGGCGTTGAGCGAGAAGTCGGCGCCGGCGAGGCGCGCGTCCATCATCTCGACGTCGCGCAAGGGCACCCCGATCTCCTCGGCGATCATCTCGCGCAGCCGGTGCCCGTCGAGCACCTCGCCGTTCTGCCCCGCCTCGCGCTCGAGCTTGGCCCGGACGCGCCGCAGGTTGAAGAAGAGCGCCTTCTGCGACGAGGTGGAGCCGGTCCGCACCATCGACCAGTTCCGCATCACGTAGTCCTGGATCGACGCCTTGATCCACCAGACGGCATAGGTCGAGAAGCGCACGCCGCGGTCGGGATCGAACTTCTCCGCCGCCTTCAGGAGCCCGACGCCCGCCTCCTGGATCAGGTCCGGCATCGGCGCGCCGTAGCGCCGGTAGCGCGCCGCCATGGCGACCGCGAGCCGCATGTAGGCATTGACCAGCCGGTGCAGCGCCTTCTCGTCGCCGCGGTCGCGCCACGCGCGCGCCAGCGCCAGCTCGGTCTCGGCGTCGAGCATCTCGGCGCCCATCGCCCGCTTGGTAACGGTCCGCGTCCCGGCGTCCTCGAATACCATCGAAAGTCCCTCCATGCGGCAGGCCGCGGAAGCCCTCGAACAGGCTACGCACGAACTCAATACGTGGATCACCCCGCCGTTCCGGCGCAACCGCGGGTTTTTCGCCACATCCGGCACGCCGTCCGCCATCCTGCTGCCACGGAACGGCTTTTCACCGCACGGCCGCCCGCGATCCCGGCAAATATGTCGGCGCATCACGCGCTTTTGCGCGGGCACGCCGCCCTTGACCGCCCCGCGGCGCCCGTCGAAGGTGCGTGGCGCGACACCTCCGGGGCACGCCATGACCTACGTCCTCGCCATCGGCGACCGCAGCTATTCGAGCTGGTCGCTGCGCGGCTGGCTGATGTTCGCCCGCTTCGGCATCCCCGCGACCCTGCGCACCGCCCGCCTCTACACCCCCGACTTCCCGCGGCTCCTCGCCGACTTCGGCGTCGCCCGCACCGCCCCCGCCCTCGCCATCGAGGCGGACGGCCGCCGCATCGTGCTCTGGGACACGCTCGCGATGGCCGAGACCCTCGCCGAGCGGCATCCCGACGCCGGGCTCTGGCCCGCCGACCCGGCCCGCCGCGCCGCCGCGCGGACCGTGGCGGCGGAGATGCACGCGGGCTTCCACGCCCTGCGCCGGGCCTGCCCGATGAACCTGCGCCGCGCCTACGCGGGCTTCGACCCGTCGGCGGACGTCCGCGCCGACCTCGCCCGCATCGAGGCACTCTGGGCCTGGGCCCGCGCCGCTGCCGGCGAGGGCCCGTGGCTGCTCGGCGCCTACTCGCTCGCCGACGTCTTCTTCGCCCCGGTCGCCGCCCGCGTTGCCACCTACCGGCTGCCGGTCGGCCCCGAGGCCGCGGCCTACGTGGCCGCCCACCTCGCCGACCCCAGCTTCCGCGCCTGGCGCGCCGCCGGCGCCGCCGAGGGCCACGTGCAGGCCGGCTACGGCTTCGACCTCCCCGAGCGTCCCTGGCCGGGCCCGCCGCCGCTGCCGGCGCGCGCCGTCGCGGGCGTCGATCCGGTCAACGCCGCCTGCCCCTTCTCCGGCGATCCCGTCGCGCCCGACAGCCTCGCCGAGGTCGACGGCGTCGTGGTCGGCTTCTGCAACCGCTTCTGCCGCGACAAGGTCGTGGCCGACCCCGAGGCCTGGCCCGCCGCGATGGCCGTCGTCCGCGCTCCGCGGTGAGACGGGCCGGCCCCGTCCGACGGGATGACCGACGCGGCGCTCTCCGCGCCGCCCCGACCGTGGCCGGCGGGACCCGACGTCAGCCCGACCGCGCGACCACCCGGGCGTCGAGCCAGGCCAGGATGTCGGCCGCCACCGCCTCCTTGCCGACGTCGTTCAGCAGGTCGTGGTAGTGCCCCTCGTAGAGCTTCAGCGACTTGACCGCCGACCCCGCATGCGCCTCGAAATATTCGCTGCCGTGGTACACCGTCGCATGGTCGTCGGTGCCGTGCAGGATGAGGACGGGAACGGTGATCTGCTCGAAGGCGTCGTGCAGCCGCTCGTCGGCGCGGGCGAGCGCCGCCACCGTCATCGCCGGCTGGGTCTCGCCCGCCACCAGCGGGTCGGCGTTCAGCGCCGCCACCGCCGCCGGATCGCGCGAGAAGTCCTCCATCTTCAGCGTCAGCACGCCCAGGTGCGGCGCGACATGGCTCAGCCCCTTGAGCGCCGCGATCAGGAAGCCCGGCGCCGGGACCTGGAAGGCGAAGCTCTCGCAGACCAGCGCGTCGATCTTCTCCTGGTGCTCGAGCGCGTAGCAGCAGGCGACGACCCCGCCGGCGCTGTGCCCGAGGAGGAACAGCGGCAGCCCCGGGTGCCGTGCGCCGGCGATGTCGATCATCCCGTCGACGTCGGCGACATATTCGTCGATGTCCTCGACGTAGAAGCGCTCGCCCTCGGACAGCCCGCGCCCGCGCAGGTCGACGGCGTAGACCGCGAAGCCCTTGGCCGCCATCTGGCCGGCGACCCAGGCATAATGCCCGCTGTGGGCGTTGAACCCGGGGCAGATCGCCACCACGGCCCGTGGCGCACCCGCGGGCAGCCACGAGCGCAGGTGGATCCGCAGCCCGCCTTGGCCGGTGAAGTCTTCCTCGCCCATCCCGCGGCCCTCCCGTGGCGCACCGCATCGCGCCGTCGCTGACGCGTCTCCGCGGCGCCGATCGGCGGGTGGTGCCGGATGAGAGGATTGGCATGGAAGAGCCTGGGGCGCCAGAGCATTGAGCATGTGATCGGGCGCTCCGCGTCCCAAAGGCCAGCGAGAAGTCCGTCAGTATCGATCGCATATCTCGCGCAGGGCGAAGCGTGGTTTCATCGCACGCGTATCGAGATATGCCGGCCCGTCGGCTCCACAGGCGGAGCAGTTTCGTTTCAGCGCTACGCTTTCCACTACGGCGGCCCGCTGCGGAAGGACCCGAACATCAAGACCGGGGCCGGCATGCAGGTCTTCGCCACCGCCGTGGCGGATCCCTGCTACCGCGACTACGCGGACAAACCAGAACGCGCGTGCTTTAGATCGGTCATGTCCATTGCCCCTCGAGGCGCGGCGCGAGGCGCCGCTCGCCGCTATGGTCGGCGCGCACGCGCTGCCGACCCGGCCATTCGTCCATGTCCCGTGAGGGCGCTCCGCCGCGCGACGTCGGTCGTCACTGACCGGTGGCGATGCGGCGGGCGGCGGCCACGGGGCCGTGGGCCGGCCGGGCGGGTGCCCGGCCGGCGCGGGCCTCAGTGTTCCTCGGCGAGGAAGTTCCAGATGGCGGCGCCGAGCGCGCCGCCGATGAGCGGCGCCACCCAGAAGAGCCAGAGCTGGCCGAGGGCGCCGTTCTGCGCGAAGAAGGCCACCGCCGTCGAGCGGGCGGGGTTGACCGAGGTGTTGGTGACCGGGATCGACACCAGGTGGATCAGCGTCAACGCCAGGCCGATCGCGAGCGGCGCGAAGCCCGCGGGGGCGTTCTTGTGGGTGGTGCCGAGGATCACCATCAGGAAGCCCGCGGTCAGCACGACCTCGATCAGGAAGCAGGCGAAGAGCCCGTAGCCGCCGGGCGAGTTGGCCCCGTAGCCGTTCGAGGCGAAGCCGCCGGGCACCCAGCCGGCCTTGCCGGAGGCGACCAGGTAGAGGACGACCGCCGCGACGATGCCGCCGACCACCTGGGCGATCCAGTAGGGGACAACGTCGCTCCAGGGGATGCGCCCGCCGACCGCGAGGCCGAGGGTGACGGCCGGGTTGAAGTGGGCGCCGGAGATGTGCCCGACGGCGTAGGCCATGGTCAGCACGGTCAGGCCGAAGGCGAGCGCGACGCCGACGAAGCCGATGCCGAGGTTGCCGAGCGCCGGGTCGCTGGCGGGAAAAGCCGCCGCGAGGACGGCGCTGCCGCAGCCCCCGAAAACCAGCCAGAAGGTGCCAAAGGCCTCGGCACTCAGTTTCTTCATCATTGGGATACGTCCCTCACAGGTCACGAAGAATGCGCGTCTCTAGCGCGCGAAGGAGGCTTGCGCACGGGGAAATCGCGGCTCCCGGCCGGACCGTGCGCCGCGGGCCTCAGCCCTTCTCGCCGACCGCGCGCTCGGCGGCCTGGATCGCGGCCTGGCGGGCCTTGATCATCTCGCCGAGCGGCGGGCCCTGGAAGCGGCGCCTCTCGAAGGCGAACCAGACGATCGCGGTCAGGATGAAGAAGCCGACGGTGATGTAGAGCGCCCACTGGTTCGGGGGCTGGATGCCGATCACGAAGATCAGGATCATCGAGAGGATCGAGAGCACCGCGAAGAGGGTGAAGACCCCGCGGCCGAGGTCCCAGGGGCCCATCTTGTCCCACTTCGGCGTGCCCCAGGCGAGGAGCCCGAGGGTGATCGGGAAGGTGAAGGAGATGAAGAGGAAGATCACCGTGCAGGAGACGACGATGGTGTAGGCCGAGGTGCCGGCGACCGAGACGAGCGAGGAGCCCCAGACGAAGAGGACCGAGAGCGTCGCGCCGGTCCAGATCGCGGCGACCGGGGTGCGGTAGGTGGGGCTGACCTTCGCGAGCGCCTTCGAGCCGGGGAGGCCGCCGTCGCGGGCGAAGGCGAAGATCATCCGCGAGGCGGAGGTGACGGTCGCGAGGCCGCAGAGGAGCTGGGCGACGAGGACGACGAGGTAGACCAGCCACTTGACGGCGGGGTTCACCTGCTGGTCGAAGGCCCAGAAGAAGACGTTCCAGCCCTGCGCCGCCGCCTGGTCCATGTCGGGGATCATCAGGACGAAGGCGGCGAGGAAGAGGTAGCCGAAGAGCGCCGACCAGACGACCGACATCACCATCGCCCGCGGGACGGAATGCGCGGCCTTGATCGTCTCCTCGGAGGTATGGGCGGAGGCGTCGTAGCCGGTGATGGTGTAGATCGGCAGGAGGAGGCCGAGCGCGAAGACCCAGCCGTTCGAGACCGCGGGCCAGACGTTGCCGCCGGCCTCGCCCGAGTAGTTCTTGAAGGTGAAGAGGCGGGAGACGTCCCAGGTGTTCGCGGCCGCGAGGCAGACGATCGCGATCAGGATCGAGCCGCCGAAGATCAGCCAGCCGGAGAAGTCGGTGAGCTTGGCGGTCAGGCGGATGCCCATGTGGTTGATGAGCGCCTGGCCGCCGGTGATGATGATCAGGAAGATCGTCTGGGTGGTGATCGTGTTCTCGATGCCGAGGGCGGCGCCGAAGGTCCCGACGAAGAAGGTCCAGGTGCCGACGTTGATCGCGCCGAGGACGGTGATGAGGCCGAGGAGGTTCAGCCAGGCGGTGACCCAGCCGGTGCCGCGGTTCCCGAGGATCGAGCCCCAGTGGTAGAGGCCGCCGGCCGTGGGGTAGGCGGAGCTGATCTGGCTCATGGCGACGGCGAAGACGAGGCTGACGAAGCAGCCGACGAGCCAGCCGATGCCGACGCCGATGCCGCCGGCGCCCGAGGTCGCCTGGGCGAGCGAGTTGATGCCGCCCGACAGGATGCAGATGATCGAGAAGGAGATGGCGAAGTTCGAGAAGCGGCTGAGGTTGCGCTGCAGCTCCTGGGCGTAGCCCATGCCGTGGAGGACCTTCATGTCCTCGTGGCGGTCGTGGTCGCTGTATGACATCGGTCTGCGCCCGGATTCTCCGGACCCCCCTGTTCTGGATGACTCCAGCGGAGCACGAGGCCCGGATTCTGTCAACTCCGGCGTCGGAAACTGATTAAGTCTCAGGCAGTTGTCCCGCAATGAACGCGGAAGGCACAGAGTGAGCGGCTTCCGATCATCCCGTCAGCCCGGTGCGCGGAGGTTCAGCCCGGTCAGTCCGCGGAAATGGTAGCGGTCGGCGAATAGCGGCGGCGCGGCGAGGGCGAGGCCGGGGAGGCGGTCGAAGAGGATCGGCAGGGCGGTCGCGAGCTCGGCGCGGGCCAGCGGCGCGCCCACGCAGAAGTGGATGCCGGCGCCGAAGGAGAGCTGCGGCCCCGGCGGGCGGGCGGGGTCGAAGCGGCTGGGGTCGGCGAAGCGGGCCGGGTCGCGGTTGGCGGCCGCGAGCAGGCAGCCGACGGTGTCGCCGCGGTGGAAGGAGTGGCCGAAGAGGTCGCAGTCCTCGAGGGCATAGCGGGTGAAGAGGTGCAGCGGCGGGTCGAAGCGCAGCACTTCCTCGACGGTCGCGGCGATGGCCTCGGGGCTGGCGAAGAGGGCGGCCGGATCGAGGCCGGACGCGATGATCGCCGCGACGCCATTGCCGATCGCATGCACGGTCGCCTCGTGGCCGGCGTTGAGCAGCAGCACGCAGGTCGCGATCAGCTCGTCGGTCGAGAGGCGGTCGCCCTCGGCTTCGGCGGCGATCAGCGCGGTGATCAGGTCGTCGGCTGGGCGGCCGCGGCGCTCTTCAACCAGCGCGCGCAGGTAGGCGGCGAAGTCGCGGGCGGCGGTGTCGGCGGCGTCCTCGACGGCGCGGTCGCGTCGGGCCTGGTACATGGCGACCATCGCGTGCGACCAGGCGAGGAACTGGCCGGCCATAGCCTCGGGCGCCCCGAGCAGCCGGGCGATCACTATGACCGGCAGCGGCTCGGCGAAGTCCGTGATCAGGTCGAAGCCGCGCGGGTCGAGCCGGTCCACCAGGTCACGGGCGAGGGCGGCGATGTCGGGGCCGAGCCCGGCGATGCGGCGCGAGGTAAAGGCGCG
The DNA here is from genome assembly GCA_046348975.1 of Amaricoccus sp. Lineage (GTDB taxonomy): Bacteria > Pseudomonadota > Alphaproteobacteria > Rhodobacterales > Rhodobacteraceae > Amaricoccus. The sequence goes on from JAXMDF010000005.1 coordinate 166,752, forward strand.
CAGCACCAGCCCGCGCAGCCGCGTGTGGGCCGGCGGCTCGCGGTCGAGCATCGAGAGCTCGTCGACGGCGTAGAAATGCGCGAGGTGGTCCGCGCGGGCGGGGCGGAGGTCGGGCGGCAGCTCGCGGCCGAAGCGGCGGTCGCGCAAGAGCGCCGAGACGGTCGCGTGGCCGGCGGCGCAGGGGAAGCCGTAGTCCTCCCAGAGGAAGAGCGGGCCGAGCGCGCGGGCTTCGGCGTAGAAAGGGTAGGGGTCCTGCACGAACGCCGGGTCGCGCGGCGAGCGGATCAGCGCGGGAAGCATGGCGGGATCGCGGCGGGCATCGGCGCGATGGTGGCGGCGCCGGGCGGCGGTGGCAAGGGCTCAGGAAGGCGCGAACGGGCTTTCGTCGAGGAGCGCCGCGGGATCGGCGACGGGGGTGCCGGTGGCGTAGCCCTGGGCGTGGGTGAAGCCGGCGCGGCGGACCAGCGCCAGGTGCTCGGGGCGCTCGACGCCTTCGGCCGTGACGGCGACACCCTGGGCGCGGGCGAGCGCGATGATCGCACGGATCAGCTCGGCGGTCGCGGGGCTCGCGATGTCCTGCACGAAGGCCTTGTCGAGCTTGATTCGGTGGTGCGGCAGGCGGGCGAGGTAGGCGAGCGCGCTGTAGCCGGTGCCGAAGTCGTCGAGCGCGATGCGGATGCCGCGGGCGATCAGCGCGCGGAGCTGCGCCGTCGTCTCGGGGTTGTCGCGCATCAGCACGGTCTCGGTGATCTCGAGCTCGAGCCGCTCCGGCGGGAAGCCGGTGTCGGCAAGGGCGGCGTCGACCTCGGCGAGGAAGCCCGGCTGGTGGAACTGCAGGGGCGAGATGTTCACCGACAGCGCCAGGGTTGCGGGCCAGGCGCGGGCGCGGGCGAGGGCCGTGCGCAGCGCCCAGCGGCCGAGCTTGAGGATCTGGCCGGTCGCCTCGGCGAGCGGGATGAAGGCGGCCGGCGGCAGCTCGCCGCGCAGCGGATGGGTCCAGCGGACCAGCGCCTCGGCGCCGCTGACGCGGCCGTCGCGAAGGTCGACGTAGGGCTGGTAGACCAGGTGCAGCTGGCCGTCGTCGACGGCGCTGGCGAGGTCGAGCTCGAGGCGGCTCTTGTCGTAGGCCAGCGCCGCCTCGACCGGCTCGTGCAGCGCGAAGCGGGCGCGGCCCTCGATCTTGGCGCGGCGGAGCGCGGTCTCGGCGCGCATCATCAGGAGCGACGCCGGCTCGTCGTCGCCGGGGGTCGCCAGCGCGATGCCGATGCTCGCCTGGACCGTGACCGTGCCGCCGTCGAGGCCGAGCGGCTGGCCGACCGCCTGCAGCAGCCGCCGGGCGAGGCCGCGCAGGCCGGCGGCGTCGCGCGGCGCGACGACGAGGAAGCGGTCGCCCTCGATGCGGACCAGGCGGTCGCCCGAATCGAGGGTCTGCTCGAGGCGGGTGCCGGTGACGGCGAGGAGCGCGTCGCCGGCCGCAACGCCCATCGCCTCGTTGACGGCGCGGAAGCGATCGAGGTCGATGATCATCAGCCCGAAGGGGGCGGTCGGGCGGCGCGCGCGCAACGCCTGCTCGACGAAGCGGTGGGCGGCGGCGCGGGGCCTGACCGCGGTCTTCAGCGCGCTGCGGCCGAGCGCGGCCGGCAGCGGCGGCACGGGCGACGGCGGTCGCACGAACGCGGGCCGGGCGAGCACCGCCGCATCGGCGAGGCGCAGCGCGATGGCCGGGCGCATCCGGCGGATGCGCCGGTCGGCGACCAGCACAAGGCCGGCGAGCGATCCGTCCGCGGCGGTCACCGGCGCCAGGGCGGCGAAGCCGGCCGCGAGCGACAGGGCGCCCGGGTCGACCCGGCTCGGCTTGCCGGTGCAGGCGGCGGGGAGCGTCCAGACCTGGCCGGCGGCGGCGTCGGGCCGCATGGCGGCCAGCGACGGGGTGCTGGCCAGCAGCCGGACGGCGTCGCCCTCGACCGCCAGCAGCGCCGCGGCGGCGAAACCCGGGCCGACCGCCAGCATGCGGAAGAGGGCGGCGATCAGGCGCTCGTCGGGGTCGGGGGAGGACTGCAAGGGCGGCGTAGCTCCGGACGTCATGCGCGCCATGGGCGCCGGATACAACCTATGGTAGCACACGCCCGGCGACTTGCCCAGCCGCGATCAACGTTCGGTTGAGGAATTTCCGTCGAAGGCGCCCCAGAGATCGTATTCGTCCGCCTCGCTCACCACGACCGGGACGATGTCGCCGGGGCTGAGCCCCTGGAAGCCCTCGTCGATGAAGATCCGGCCGTCGATCTCCGGGGCGTCGCCGCGGGTGCGGCCGACGGCACCGTCCTCGTCCACCTCGTCGACGATCGCCTCGACCCGGGTCCCGACCCGGGCGGCGAGCCTGGCGGCGCTGATCGCCTGCGCCTTCGCCATGAAGCGGTGCCAGCGGTCTTCCTTGACCTCCTCCGGGACGTGGTCGGGCAGCGCATTCGCGCGGGCGCCGGCGACGTCCTCGTAGCGGAAGCAGCCGACACGGTCGAGCTGCGCCGCCTCGAGCCAGTCGAGCAGGTGCTGGAACTCGGCCTCGGTCTCGCCCGGGAAGCCGACGATGAAGGTCGAGCGCAGCACGAGCTCGGGGCAGTCCGCCCGCCAGCGCGCGATCTCGTCGAGCGTCCGCGCGCTCGCCGCCGGCCGCGCCATCCGCTTCAGGACGGCGGGGTGCGAATGCTGGAACGGGATGTCGAGGTACGGCAGGATCCGCCCCTCGGCCATCAGCGGGATCAGGTCGCGCACGTGCGGATAGGGATAGACGTAGTGCAGCCGCACCCAGGCTCCGAGCGAGCCGAGCTCGCGCGCGAGGTCGACGATGTGGCTGCGGACTTCGCGGCCTCGCCAGGCGTGCGCGTCGTGCCGGCGGTCGACGCCGTAGGCCGAGGTGTCCTGGCTGATGACGAGGAGCTCGCGGACGCCGGCCGCCACCAGCCGCTCGGCCTCGCGCAGGATGGCGTGCGCCGGGCGCGAGACCAGTTTCCCGCGCATGTCGGGGATGATGCAGAAGCGGCAGCCGTGGTTGCAACCTTCGGAAATCTTGAGATAACTATAGTGCCGCGGCGTGAGCTGCACCGAGCTCGCCGGCAGGAGGTCGACGTAGGGGTTGGGCGCCGGCGGCACCGCCGAATGCACCGCGTCGACCACCGCCTCGTACTGCTGCGGCCCGGTGACGGCGAGGACGGTCGGGTGGGTGCCGCGGATGTAGCGCTCGTCGGCGCCGAGGCAGCCGGTCACGATCACCCGGCCGTTCTCGGCCAGGGCCTCGCCGATCGCCTCGAGGCTCTCGGCCTTGGCCGAGTCGAGGAAGCCGCAGGTGTTGACGATGACGGCGTCCGCTCCGGCATAGTCGGGCGAGATCGCGTAGCCCTCGGCGCGCAGCCGGGTCAGGATCCGCTCGCTGTCCACCAGCGCCTTCGGGCAGCCGAGACTCACCATGCCGACCCGCGGCTGGCCGGGCCGGACGAAGGAATCGAGCCGCGGCACCGGGGCGCGGTCCGGGCGCAGGTCGGGAGGGTTGGCGCTCATCGCGGCTGGCCATAGCGGGCCGCCGACGGCCTGGCAAGCAGCGGCTGCCGGTTGCCTCGGGGGCGATCGTTCGAGACGGGCGGGGCGCCTCGGCGGGCCGGGCGCGCTGAGGCGAGAAAGTCTCGTGGTAACAAGGGTTAATGCGGATATCTTGGATGTACAACTCATGTACATCGCATGCACAATCCATGTACCTGCATTCGTGCTTTCCCGCACAGGTTAACAAGGTTAATGCTCGGCCGGGGCCGACCGCCGGCGGGCTCGGCAGCGAGGCGCCGACGCGGGGGAGCGACCATGCGGCGACTGATCGGCACCGGCTCGCCCTTCGAGGACGAGTTCGCCTACAGCCGGGCGGTGGTGCGCGGCGACTGGTGCTTCGTCGCCGGCACCACCGGCTACGACTATGCCAGCATGGCGATGCCCGAGGCGGCGGTCGACCAGGCGCGCGCGGCCTTCGCCACCATCGCGCGCACGCTGGCCGAGGCCGGCTTCGTGATGGCCGACATCGTGCGGGTCAACTACACGATCACCGACGCCCGCCTCCGCACCGAGGTCGCCCCGGCGCTGCGCGAGGCGCTCGGGGAGGTGCGGCCGGCAGCCACCATGGTCGTCGCCGGCCTGAACGAGCCCGAGATGAAGATCGAGATCGAGGTCACCGCCTTCCGGAGCTGATCGGCGACCGGATCGGGGCTGCGGCGGGTAGTCGCAGGGCGCATGCTGCGCTATGCTGCCCCCGCATAGAATGGACGAGGATTTGGGTGATGGACAAGATAAGCGCGGCTTTCGCGACGGCAGCGATCGTCCTGGCGGGCGCCGGCACGGCGTCGGCCCAGGGCATGTTCGGAAACGGGCAGTGGTACGGGAAGGCCTTCGGCGGTGCCACCTGGCCCTCGGGCGAGAACGCCAAGCTGAAGATCGACGGAACCACCATCGGCCGGGGCGACATCGATTATGACACCGGCTACGTGCTCGGGGCGGCGCTCGGCTACGACTATACCCCCAACGTCGCGCTGGAGCTCGAGTATGCCTATCGCAAGGCCGACGTCTCGGGCGAGACGAGCGGCGACGGAACGTCCAACGCGCTGATGTTGAACGTCCTCTACAAGTTCACGCCGCTGGGCGCGGACGGGCAGATCCAGCCCTACTTCGGCGGCGGCCTCGGCGTCGCCAGCTATGCGCTGCACGAGGACGAGGTCGGGACGTTCAACACCGACGGCAACCTTGCCTACCAGGCGATCGGCGGCGTCGCGTACAGGATGAACGCGAACTGGAGCATCGACGGCGAGGTCCGCTGGTTCGGGATCGACAACGGCTCGCTCGACGGGCCGCAGGGGCTGGCGGTGGACGTGGACTACCAGACGTTCGACTTCCTGCTCGGCGCGACGTACCACTTCTGACGCGCCGGCGGTCCAGGCTCGCCGGCACGAGAGGAGCGTCCCGGCGTGTCCGGGGCGCGCGATGGCGAGTCATGGAGGTGCAGGCGATGTATCGAAGCGTGATCCTGGCGGCCGTGGCGGCCGCGAGCCTCGGGAGCGGGGCGGCCTTCGCGCAGGGGCTCGGGAGCCCCTTCTACTTGAAGGGCTTCGGGGGCTTCACCCTGCCGCAGAACGAGGACTTCGACGTCGACCTCCAGTCGACGGGCGCGAGCGAGGCGAGCGGCTTCAGCTACGACACCGGCTACATGGTGGCGGCGGCGGCCGGCTATGCCTGGACGCCGAACGTCGCCTTCGAGCTGGAGTACGACTACCGCAGCGCCAACGCCGACCTCGACAACCTGGATGTCCGCGGCGGCGTCGTGTCGAACGCGTTCATGGCCAACGCCATCTACCGCTTCGACGGCATGGGGCCGAACGCGGCCTTCCGGCCGTATCTCGGGGCCGGCCTCGGGGCGGCCGACCTGGCCTTCGACCCGAGGAAGGGCCAGAACCTGGACGGCGACTACACCTTCGCCTACCAGCTGATCACGGGGGTCGAATATGCCTTCAACCCGGCCTGGTCGCTGAACGGCGAGGTGCGCTACTTCGCCATCAACGCGCAGGATCTCGACAGCGACGCCGCGTCGCTCCGGACCTCGTTCAAGACCGTGGATGCGCTGCTGGGATTTACCTTCCATTTCTGAACGCGGTCCGGCGGCTCCGTTCACATCGTCGCCACAATGGGCCCCGCGGGCTTGATCTGCCGGCGCGCGAGGCCATACCTCCCCGCGCACGGAAGACTGTTAGGGGATATCCGACATGTATCGAGGGAAGATTCTGGCGGCGGCCGCGGCGGCCGCGGTCGGCCTGGGGGCGGGCGCCGCATCGGCGCAGGCGCTCGGGGGCGGCGGCTTCTACCTCAAGGGCTTCGGGGGGTGGACGCTTCCCCAGAACGAGAACTTCGACCTCACCGACAAGGCGACGGGCGCGAGCGTCAACAGCGGGTTCGACTACGATTCGGGCTACATCCTGGGCCTCGCCGGCGGCTACACGCTGTCGCCGAACGTGGCGCTCGAGCTCGAGTACGCCTACCGCAATGCCAACGCCGACCTGAAGAACGCCGACAGCCGCGGCGACGTCACCTCGAACGCCTTCATGGCGAACGCGATCTACACCTTCGACGGCGTGGGGCCGAACGGGGCCTTCAAGCCCTACCTGGGCGCCGGCCTCGGCGCCGCCGACCTGGACGCGGCGCAGAGCCACGCCGACAAGCTGAGCGGCTCCTACAACTTCGCCTACCAGGTGATCACCGGCGTCGCCTACGACATCAACCCGAACGTCTCGCTGAACGGCGAGGTCCGCTACTTCGGCATCGCCGACCAGGACCTCGAGAACAGCGACCTGAAGGCCAAGTCGCCCTACAACACCTTCGACGCGCTGGTCGGCGTCACCTACCACTTCTGACCGACTGCGGGCGGCCTCGCGGGCCGCCCGGCCTTCACGCCTCGGCGTGGCGGCCGGCGCGGCGCCGCCACCGGCCGATGAGGAAGGTGACGACCAGCGCCAGCACCGCCAGCAGCAGCAGCACCCAGAGGTAGCGGGAGACGATCGCGACCGCCGCGGTGGCGAGGGCGAGCGCGGCGCCGATGACGATGAGCCGCCAGTCGGCGTAGACGCCGCAGAGGTAGGTGCCGAGCGCGAGCACCGCGCCGTTGACGAGCGCGATGTTGGCGCCGGCGGCGCGGCCCTCGGCGATGAACAGGTAGACGAGCTGGATGGCGATCAGCACGCCGATCCAGTGCAGCACGATCCGGAGCGTGCCGCGGCCCCATTCGAACCGCTCGTCCGCATGCACCCACTCGAAGGCGAGCGAGGCGATCCCGAAGCCGAGCGCGAGCGCCGACCAGTAGGCCTGGCTGCCGGTGCCGGTGTCGTCGAGCGCGACGATGCCGATGAAGGCGAAGGCGAGCATCGCGATGGCGAGGATGGCGTCGACGATCGACCGCCAGGTCCAGTCGCGCGCCGGCTCGGCGGCCCGGGGGGATTTCATCGAAGCGTCCACGGCGTCGAGAACGGGATCGTCGGTCATCGGGTCCCCCCTGTGCAGGCCGGACGACTCTGCGGCGGATCCCGCGGGTTTGCAACAGCGGGCCGCCACGCGGAGGCCGGGCGCGGGCTGGCCCCGAAGGGGTGCGGGCAAAAGTCATGTCGTTGATTATGCTGGGTTTATCTCGCGATTCTTAACGAGTTGGCAACCTTCCGGAACCCGCTGACGGGCGTGTCGCCGGAGGTGGTTTGGCTGGGGCATCGGGGAAGGCCTCGAAGGATACGAGGGGGCCCGCGGCGCTTTGGCGCCGTTCGCCGCATGCGCGGCTCGGCCTTCAGGCCCGGGGGAGTCGCCCTTGCGCTTCGTTCCGGGGCGGATCTCGGGGCGGCCCGAGGGGGCGCTCGCCGCCCCCCCCCTCGACCCCCCAGGCACTGCCCGATAGGTTGAAGAAGAAGGGTTTAGAACACGCGGGAGATGCGCGCGGCGCGCGGGGGGCTGGGCTGTCGGGGGGTGCCGACGCGCTGCGCCACGCCCGGGGGACGCGACCCCGGCTCCCCCGCTAGCCGATGCTGTACGGCAGCAGGTCGCGCTCGTCGGGGTCGACGGTCACGCGGCCTTCCAGCGGCGGCACGGCGCGCTGGTGGCACTCGCGGCGCGGGCAGATGCGGCAGGAGATGCCGATCGGCTCGTAGGCGGCTTCGTTGCGCAGGTCGAGGTCGTCGGCGTAGACGAGCCCGCCGGCGTGGGCGATCTCGCAGCCGAGGCCGATGGCGTAGCGGCGGACCGGGGCGCGGAAGCTGCCGCCGGACTTCGAGACGTCGCGGGCGAGGCAGAGGTAGCGGACGCCGTCGGGGGTCTCGGCGAGCTGGCGCAGGAAGCGGCCCGGGGTCTCGAAGGCGCGGTGGACGTTCCAGAGCGGGCAGGCGCCGCCGAAGCGGGCGAACTGGAGGCGGGTGGCGGAGTGGCGCTTGGTGATCGTCCCGGCCTGGTCGACGCGGACGAAGAAGAAGGGGATGCCCTTGGCGCCGGGCCGCTGCAGCGTGGAGAGCCGCTGGGCGACCTGCTCGATCGAGGCGTCGAAGGCCTGGGCGAGGGCCTCGAGGTCGTGGCGGAGCGCCTGGGCGCGCTCCTGGAAGCGGGCGTAGGGGAGGAGGGCGGCGCCGGCGAAATAGTTGGCGAGGCCGGTCTTGCAGATCGCCCGCGCCGCGTCGCTGCGGAAGCGGGCGAGGTCGAGGGTGGCTTCGAGGAGCGCGTCGTGCTCGAGGAGGGCGGTCTGGTGCGCGAGCTGGAAGGCCTGCGTCGATGCCGGCGATTCCGCCGCCAGCGTCAGCCGCCCTGCGGCGCGGTCGAGCCGGCGGATCGGCGCCCCGGGGGCGGTGGCGACCGCGATCCCGTGCCGCTCGGCGAGCCGGTCAGCCAGCGCCGCCCGCCGGTCGCCGGCGCCGAGCTGGGCGGCGAAATGCTCGGCGGCGCGGTCGATCGGGTCGATGTAGTTGTCGCAGTAGTGGAAGAAGTCGCGCACCTCCTCCCAGGGAAGCGGGGCGAGGGCGGTCTCGTCGCGGCCGAGGGCCTCGTTGAGCTGGGCGAGGCGCTCCTGGGTCTGCCGCCAGGCGCGGTGCAGCGCGAGGAACGCGCGGGCGAAGTTCGGGGCGTTGGAGGCGACGAGCTGCAGGTCGCCGGGCGGCGGGGCGGGGCCGAGCACCGGGTCGGCGAGGGCTTCGCGCAGGTCGGCGACGATGCGCTCGCCGGTCCCGGCGGCGAGTTCGGCCACATCGACGCCGAACTCCTGCGCCAGCGCCAGCACGACGCGGGCCGAGACCGGGCGGTGGTTGTTCTCCATCTGGTTCAGGTAGGAGAGGGACACGCCGAGCTGGCCGGCATAGTCGGCCTGGGTGAGGCCGAGCCGCGCGCGGATTTCGCGCAGCTTCACGCCGGTGTAGACTTTGGTCGCGGTCGCCATGGCTTCGCAACTTCGCATGTCGCCGCCGGGCTTTGCAAACCACTTTGCAAATCCGCCGAAGCGTGGTTGCCTCGCGGGCGGCGGTCTGGCAAACCGGCGTCGGCCATTGGGGGAGGGCTCCATGAAGGACATCCTCGAGGAGCTCGAGGCGCGGCGGGAGGCGGCGCGGCTCGGCGGCGGGGCGCGGCGGATCGCGGCGCAGCACGCCAAGGGCAAGCTGACCGCGCGCGAGCGGGTCGAGGTGCTGCTCGACGAGGGCAGCTTCGAAGAGTTCGACATGTTCGTCGCCCATCGCTGCACCGACTTCGGGATGGAGGAGCAGACGTTCTCGGGCGACGGGGTCGTGACCGGCTGGGGGACGATCAACGGGCGGCAGGTCTACGTCTTCAGCCAGGACTTCACCGTGTTCGGGGGATCGCTCAGCGAGACGCATGCGCAGAAGATCTGCAAGATCATGGACCGGGCGCTGCAGAACGGGGCGCCGGTGATCGGGCTGAACGATTCCGGGGGCGCGCGCATCCAGGAGGGGGTGGCGTCGCTGGCGGGCTATGCCGACGTCTTCCAGCGCAACGTGCTGGCGTCGGGGGTCATTCCGCAGATCAGCGTGATCATGGGGCCGTGCGCCGGCGGGGCGGTCTATTCGCCGGCGATGACCGACTTCATCTTCATGGTGCGGGATTCGTCCTACATGTTCGTGACCGGGCCCGACGTGGTGAAGACGGTGACGAACGAGGTCGTGACGGCCGAGGAGCTCGGGGGGGCGCGGACGCATACCACGAAGTCGTCGGTGGCGGACGGGGCGTTCGAGAACGACCTCGCGGCGCTGGTCGAGGTGCGGCGGCTGGTCGACTTCCTGCCGTTGTCGAACCGGGACCGGCCGCCGGTCAGGCCGTTCTACGACGCGCCGGACCGGGCGGAGCCGAGCCTCGACACGTTGGTGCCGGCGAACCCGAACACGCCCTACGACATGAAGGAGCTGATCCTGAAGGTCGCCGACGAGGGCGATTTCTTCGAGATCCAGGCCGACTACGCCAAGAACATCCTGACGGGGTTCGTCCGGCTCGAGGGGTCGACGGTCGGGGTCGTGGCGAACCAGCCGATGGTGCTGGCGGGCTGCCTCGACATCGACTCGGCGCGGAAGGCGGCGCGGTTCGTGCGGTTCTGCGACGCCTTCGAGATCCCGATCCTGACCTTCGTCGACGTGCCGGGGTTCCTGCCGGGGACCGGGCAGGAGTATGGCGGGATCATCAAGCACGGGGCGAAGCTCCTCTTCGCCTTCGGCGAGGCGACGGTGCCGAAGGTCACGGTGATCACCCGCAAGGCCTATGGCGGGGCCTACGACGTGATGAGCTCGAAGCACCTGCGCGGGGACTTCAACTACGCCTGGCCGACGGCGGAGATTGCCGTGATGGGGGCGAAGGGGGCGGTCGAGATCCTGTACCGGGCGGAGCTGGCCGATCCCGACAAGATCGCGGCGCGGACGCGGGACTACGAGGCGCGCTTTGCCAACCCGTTCGTGGCGGCCGAGCGGGGGTTCATCGACGAGGTCATCATGCCGCATTCGACGCGGCGGCGGGTCTGCCGGGCGTTCGCGAGCCTGCGGTCGAAGCGGCTGAGCAATCCCTGGAAGAAGCATGACAACATCCCGCTCTGAGGGCGCCGGCCGGGCATGCGGCGGGGCGATGCCCGGGGGGTGCTCGGGGTCGGGCATGTGGTCTAACGTTTTGATATTGAACGATTGTGGGTCCGGGCGTTTACCGGATTTCAACCTCTGCCCGGGGGGTGCCGAAGCGTGCTTCCTCCTTTCCCTATCGGGCAGGTTCCCCCCGCCCAAGCTTGGGCGGGGGGGAAGGGGGGGTGGGTTGGCGCGCGCAACGGCGCGCAGGGGCCCCGGGCGCGCTTGCGCGCCTGGGGAGAACGACTCCGGAGCGCAAAGGCGCTCCGACCAAAGCGTCCGAGGGAAGCCCGGCGCCGGGGGACCGATGGGTCTGCGCGGCCACGGTGGGGCGCTGCCGGGGCCTGAGCGCCGGGCCGATCCGGGCGGCGTTGGACGATCGTCGGGGAACTTCGTTCCTTCGGGGGATCGCACCGAGGGTTTCGCCGATGCCCGGCGCGCGCCGGCTCCGGTTGCAGGCGCCGTTCAGGCCCCGGTGAACGATCGTGCGTCCGGCCGATTGCCGGATTTCAACCGTGGTCCGGGGGATGCGGAGGCGGTCGGCGCGGCTTCCTTCGGACCCTGTCGTCGGAGCGCCTTTGCGCTCCGGAGTCGTTCTCCCCACGTGCGCAAGCGCACGCGGGGCCCCTGCGCGCCGTTGCGCGCGCCAACCCCACCCCCCCTTCCCCCCCGCCCCATGCATGGGGCGGGGGGAACCTGCCCGATAGGCGAAGCGGGAAGGCGGTGGGGGCCGGTGGGATTGCGGGCGCCCGTTGGGGTGTTGCCAGGGCTCGGCGGACGGGCCGCACCGCGGCGCGCGTGCGGGGTTGGACGATCGCGGGCTGATGCCCTACCTTTGGGGGATCGCACCAAGGGTCTCGCCGATGGTTCGTCGGTTGCGGATCTGGTTGCCGAAACTGGTCCTGCTCATGCTGGTCCACATCGCCAACGGAATCGTGGTAGCCTGCGTCTTGGTGTGGGTCCTGATCTAGCTCGACGTCGGCGGGTTGGCGCGGCTGCTCGCGAAGGACGCGAGCGGGCTCGCGACGTTCGGGATCGTCTTCCAGACCGCGATGACATTCGGCGCGGTGGCGATGGGCGTCGCGGCGATGCACTTTGGGGAGGATTGAAAGCGTCCCACAAGTTGAGCGGAAATGACGCCGAGGAGATTCGGCGCCTAATGAACAGGTTGGACGACCACGACACGCTTAGGAAGGGAGCGACAAGAGCGGCGAAGCGACTGAGCGAGGGGTCTGTGCCGCGATCTATGGCTGGGTTGATGCGGTTGGCGTCCTCAAGATTGACTTGTCGGGCGAAGATGAGCCCGATCCTTCCGACGGGTGGTGTACGGAAGAGCCATGATGAAGCATCGCGGATTCCCGGGGCGGCTGCCGGGCAGCGACCTGCAGTTCACCATCAGGCGCGCCGATCCGCGCGGGGCGACGCGGCTGAAGGCGCGCGAGCGGTATGCCGACCGGCGGCCGCTCGACCGGGCGGCGGACGCGGCGTTCCTCGGGGCGCTCTGGGAGCATTTCGGCGCGGAGCCGTTCCCGCGCGGCAACCTCGACGCGGGGCGGCTCGGCTGGCTGCTCGAGCGCGAGGTGGTGGCGGCGGAAACGCCTTTCGATCCCGAGAGCTACGAGGCGCTGCTGCGGGTCGATCCGGAGCGGGCCCGGGAGAGCTTTCCGGAGGTGTTCGATGACGGGTGATCGCGTGGCGCCGGGACGCGGGCGGTTCACGCCCTGCGTCAGGCGGCCGGCCGGCCGAGGTTCCAATGAAGGCACGACCGTGCCCCCGCGGGGGGCGCGCGCGTGCGCATGCAAGGAAGCGACGATGCGAAGCTTGACGCCCTGGGCGGTGCTGCTCGGGCTGTGCCTGCTCGGGGCCTGCGCCCCCGACGCCGGCGGGCCCGGGACGGTGCAGGCGGACCAGACGATCGGGTCGACCGACGACAGCCTGGCATCCCAGATGTCCTCGACGCCGCAGGCGGACCTGAACCAGGACGTGACCGGCACGGCGATCCCGTCGCCGTAACCCGCCTCGCTGGGGGAACGTGAAAGCATGTTCGACAAGATCCTGGTCGCGAACCGGGGCGAGATCGCCTGTCGCGTGTTCAAGACCGCCCGCCGCATGGGGATCGCGACGGTGGCGGTCTATTCCGACGCCGACGCGGGCGCGCTGCATGTCCGGATGGCCGACGAGGCGGTGCGGATCGGGCCGCCGCCGGTCGGGCAGTCGTACATCGTCATCGACCGCATCCTCGAGGCCTGCCGGGCGACGGGGGCGCAGGCGGTGCATCCGGGCTACGGCTTCCTGAGCGAGCGGGCGGAGTTTGCCGAGGCGCTGGAGGCGGCGGGCATCGCCTTCATCGGGCCGCCGGCCGGGGCGATCCGGGCGATGGGCGACAAGATCACCTCGAAGAAGCTCGCGGCGGAGGCCGGGGTCTCGACGGTGCCGGGGTTCATGGGGCTGATCGACGACGCCGGGCATGCGGTAGAGATCGCGCGCGCGGTCGGCTATCCGGTGATGATCAAGGCCTCGGCCGGCGGCGGCGGCAAGGGGATGCGGATCGCCTGGGACGACGCGGAGGCGCGCGAGGGGTTCGAGCGGTCGCGGTCGGAGGCGGCGTCGTCGTTCGGAGACGACCGGATTTTTATAGAGAAGTTCGTGACGCAGCCGCGGCACATCGAGATCCAGGTGCTCGGCGACAAGCACGGGAACTGCCTGTACCTCAACGAGCGGGAATGCTCGATCCAGCGGCGGAACCAGAAGGTGATCGAGGAGGCGCCGTCGCCGTTCCTCGATGCCGCGACGCGCGCCGCGATGGGGGAGCAGGCGGTCGCGCTGGCGAAGGCGGTCGATTACTGCTCGGCGGGGACGGTGGAGTTCATCGTCGACGGGGGGCGCAACTTCTACTTCCTCGAGATGAACACGCGGCTGCAGGTCGAGCATCCGGTGACGGAGCTGATCACCGGGCTGGACCTGGTCGAGCAGATGATCCGGGTGGCGGCCGGCGAGAAGCTCGGGTTCGGGCAGGCGGACGTCGGGATCGACGGCTGGGCGATCGAGAGCCGGCTCTATGCCGAGGATCCGTACCGGAACTTCCTGCCGTCGATCGGCCGGCTGACGCGCTATCGGCCGCCGGAGGAGCGGAAGACGCCGGAGTTCGCGGTGCGGAACGACACCGGGGTCTTCGAGGGCGGCGAGATCTCGATGTACTACGATCCGATGATCGCCAAGCTCTGCACCTGGGCGCCCGACCGCAGCGCGGCGGTCGCGGCGATGCGGACGGCGCTCGACGGCTTCGAGGTCGAGGGGATCGGGCATAACCTGCCGTTCCTGTCGGCGGTCATGGATCATCCGCGGTTCGTTGCCGGCGAGATCACCACGGCCTTCATCGCCGAGGAATATCCCGACGGCTTCCAGGGGGTCGCGCTGCCCGGGCCCATGCTGCGCAAGGTGGCGGCGGCGGCGGCGGCGATGCACCGGGTGGCGGAGATCCGGCGGGCGCGGATTTCCGGCACGATGGACAACCACCAGCGGAAGGTCGGGTCGGAGTGGGTGGTCACGCTGCAGAAGGTGGCGATCCCGGTCACGATCGACGCCGACCGCTCGGGGGCGACGGTCGAGTTCGCCGACGGCGAGCGGATGCGGGTCGTCTCGGCCTGGGTGCCGGGGCAGCCGCTGGCGCGGCTCGACATCGACGGCGAGCTGCTCGTCCTGAAGGCGCGGCGGATTCCGAGCGGCTACCATGTCCGGGTGCGCGGCGCCGAGCTGCAGGTCAACGTCATGGCACCGCGGATGGCGGCGCTGGCGGCGCACATGCCGGAGAAGCTGCCGCCCGACACCTCGAAGTACCTGCTGTGCCCGATGCCGGGGCTCGTCGTGCGGATCGACGTCGCGGAAGGCGACGAGGTCTTCGACGGGCAGGCGCTCGCGATGGTCGAGGCGATGAAGATGGAGAACGTGCTGCGCGCCGAGCGACGGGCGAAGGTCGCGAAGGTCCGCGCGAAGCCGGGCGACAGCCTCGCGGTCGACGACGTGATCCTGGAGTTCGAGTGATGCTCCGGCCGGTCAGCGGGGACCCCCGCGGCGCCCGGCCGGGGCGGGCGTCGCGGTCAGCGGCTGCGCCGCGACCAGGTCTCGCCGGTCATGGGGTCGATGCGCACGCGCGAGCGGCGGCCGTCGGCGTTCACGAAGTTGACTTGCCAGTAGCCGTCGTCCTCCCATTCCACGTCGGTGATGGCGCGGGGGCTGAGGCTCGTCTCGACGTTGTGGATGACCTCGGACAGCGGCTTCGCCTCGGCCGGCGGCAGGCGCTGGGCGAAGGCGGGCGCGGCCAGGAAGAGGGCCGGGACGAGGGCGAGCAGGCGCGGGGACATCGGTTCTCCTTGCTGGGTTGGTGGCTGGGACGCGCGATCGAGGCTAGCCAGCCGAACCCCGCGGCGCAAGTGCCGGCGGGCGCGGCGGGTCGGGGGCCTCGGCGGCGCGCGCGGCCGGGCGGTCTGGGAGCTATCCGATGAGCGACGATCTGGCGGGGTGGAAGGCGCTGGCCGAGAAGGAGCTGCGCGGCAGGCCGGTCGAGAGCCTCGACTGGCGGACGCCGGAGGGGATCACGGTCCGGCCGCTCTATACCGAGGCGGATCTCGCGGGGCTCGGGCATCTCGGGAGCCTGCCGGGGCTGCCGCCGTACACCCGCGGGCCGCGGGCGACGATGTATGCGGGGCGGCCGTGGACGATCCGGCAGTATGCCGGGTTCTCGACGGCGGAGGAGTCGAACGCCTTCTACCGCAAGGCGCTGGCGGCGGGGCAGCAGGGGGTTTCGGTCGCCTTCGATCTGGCGACGCACCGGGGGTACGACAGCGACCATCCGCGGGTGGTCGGGGACGTCGGCAAGGCCGGGGTCGCGATCGACTCGGTCGAGGACATGAAGGTGCTCTTCGACGGGATCCCGCTCGGGAAGGTCTCGGTGTCGATGACGATGAACGGGGCCGTCATCCCGATCCTCGCGAGCTTCATCGTCGCGGGCGAGGAGCAGGGGGTGCCGCGGGCCGAGCTCTCGGGGACGATCCAGAACGACATCCTGAAGGAGTTCATGGTGCGGAACACCTACGTGTATCCGCCGGAGCCCTCGATGCGGATCGTGTCGGACATCATCGGCTATACCGCGAAGGAGATGCCGAAGTTCAACTCGATCTCGATCTCCGGCTACCACATGCAGGAGGCGGGCGCGAACCTGGTCCAGGAGCTCGGGTTCACGCTGGCGGACGGGAAGGAGTACGTGAAGGCGGCGATCGCTGCCGGGATGGACGTGGACGAGTTCGCGGGGCGGCTGAGCTTCTTCTTCGCGATCGGGATGAACTTCTTCATGGAGGTGGCGAAGCTCCGGGCGGCGCGGCTCTTGTGGCACCGGATCATGACCGGGTTCGGGGCGAGGAAGCCGGCGAGCCTGATGCTGCGGACGCATTGCCAGACCAGCGGGGTGAGCCTGCAGGAGCAGGATCCCTACAACAACGTGGTGCGGACGGCTTACGAGGCGATGGCGGCGGCGTTGGGCGGGACGCAGAGCCTGCACACGAACGCTTTGGACGAGGCGATTGCGCTGCCGACGGAATTCTCGGCGCGGATCGCGCGGAACACGCAGCTGATCCTGCAGGAGGAGACGGGGATCACGCATGTGGTCGATCCGCTGGCGGGGTCCTATTACGTCGAGCGCCTGACGGCGGAGCTGGCGGATGCGGCCTGGGCGTTGATCGAGGAGGTCGAGGGGCTCGGAGGGATGACGCAGGCGGTGATCTCCGGGATGCCGAAGCTCAGGATCGAGGAGTCGGCGGCGCGGCGGCAGGCGGCGGTGGACCGGGGCGAGGAGGTGATCGTCGGGGTCAACAAGTACCGGCCCGGGAGCCAGGAGCCGATCGACATCCTCGACGTCGACAACGTGAAGGTGCGCGAGGCGCAGGTGGCGCGGCTGGAGAAGATCCGGGCGACGCGCGATCCGGCGGCCTGGGCGGCGGCGGTCGAGGGGCTGGAAAGGGCGGCGCGCGACGGAGGGAACCTGCTGGCGGCGGCAGTCGCGGCGGCGCGGGCGCGGGCGACGGTCGGGGAGATTTCGGACGCGATGGAGAAGGTGTTCGGGCGGCATCGGGCGGAGGTGAAGACGCTCGCCGGGGTCTATGGCGCGGCCTACGAGGGGGACGAAGGCTTCGCGGCGATCCAGGCGGATGTGGAGAAGTTCGCCGAGGAGGAGGGGCGGCGGCCGCGGATGCTGGTCGTGAAGATGGGGCAGGACGGGCACGACCGCGGGGCGAAGGTGATCGCGACGGCGTTCGCCGACATCGGGTTCGACGTGGACGTGGGGCCCTTGTTCCAGACGCCGGAGGAGGCGGCGCAGGACGCGGTCGACAACGACGTGCACGTGGTGGGGATCTCGAGCCAGGCGGCGGGGCACAAGACGCTGGCGCCGAAGCTCGTCGAGGCGCTGAAGGCGCAGGGGGCGGGGGATATCCTGGTGATCTGCGGCGGTGTGATCCCGCAGCAGGACTACGGGTTTTTGCGCGACGCCGGGGTCAGCGCGATCTTCGGGCCGGGGACGAACATCCCCGAGGCGGCGCGCGAGATCCTCGGGCTGATCCGCGACCGGGCGGGGAGGGCGTGAGGCACGCCTCGCGGCCGCGCGTGGCGACGGCGAAAGGCGCGAGGGGAGGCGAGCGAGGCCATGTCTTTCTTGACGGTCAGGGGAAATGGGATCCGGACGCGAGACCTCGAGGGCGATCCGGGCTTGGCGGCAATGATCGCCGGCTCGGCCGAGGGTGCGCCGATCCTACTGACGGTCGAGGGGACTCCCGTCCGCCTCGTGAAGATGCGGGGCGAGGGGATCCGGCCGGCGGGGCGGGAGGCGCGGCGCTTCTGGGAGGCGCTGCGGGCGCGCCGGGGCGAGCGCGTGCGATCGCCGGGGTCGCGGGCTCGCACGCGGATTCGCTCACGCGGTTGCTGTCGGAGTGGGCGAGCCCGGAGGATGCGGCGGCCTATGATCGGCTGTGAGCGGCGGACGATGTCGGCCTTGCCGGCGGCGTCGATCGGACACAGCATCCGGCCGGGGGCGAGCGAGCGGGGATTTCTGCGATGACGAGCGAGACGGGGCCGGACGGAAGCGGGCGCGGGGGGATCGACCGGCGGACGCTGCTGGCGGCGATGGGGGCGGGCGGGGCGGTCGTCGGGACCGCGCCGGGGGTCGTGCTGGCGCAGGCGGCGCCGGAGCCGCGGCCGGCGGACGTGCCGCCGCCCGCGCCGCGGCCGGGACCGCCGGAATCGGTGCCGGGGGCGGTGAAGGCGGTCGCGGCGCTCGGGGACGTGATCGTGAAGATTTCGCGGGACGTCTGGGCGATGCCGGAGCTGTCGCTGTCGGAGTTCAAGTCGAGCGAGATCCACGTCCGGGCGCTGGAGGCGGAGGGGTTCCGGATCAAGAGCCGCGGGACGTCGGGATACCCGACGGCGTTCATCGCCGAGTGGAGCCAGGGGTCCGGCGGGCCGGTCGTCGGCTACCTGCCCGAGTACGACGCCCTGCCCGGGCTCGGGAACGCGGCGGAGCCGCGGCAGGCGCCGGGGCCGACCGGGGCCGAGGTCGGGCACGGCTGCGGGCACAACTGCCTGGGCGCCGGCTGCACCGGGGGGGCGATGGCGCTCAAGCGGATGATGCAGGCCGAGGGGCTGAAGGGCACGGTCCGGGTCTACGGCTGCGCGGCGGAGGAAACCGAGGGCGTCAAGGTCTACATGGCGCGGGACGGGCTCTTCGCCGACCTCGACGCGGCGCTGGCCTGGCACTCGGCGCCGTTCGCGGGCGCCGGCAACGTGCGGCTGAATGCGCTCGACAAGGTGCGGGTGATCTTTCGCGGGCGGACGGCGCATGCCGGCAATTCGCCCTGGGAGGGGCGGAGCGCGCTGAAGGCGGCGGAGATGTTCGGGGTCGGCGTGCAGATGATGCGCGAGCACCTGCTGCCATCGGCGCGGGTGCATTACATCTACGAGGCGGCGGGCGTGGCGCCGAACGTCATCCCGGACTTCGCGCAGGTGTGGCTGGTGGTGCGCGACCTCGACCGCGAGAAGGTGGGCGCGATCACGGCCTGGATGCGGGAGGTCGCCGACGGGGCGGCGATGGCGACGCAGACCCGGGCAGAGTTCGTGCATTTCTTCGGGGCGCACGACCTGATGCCGAACGAGCCGCTGGCGCGGCAGCTCTACCGGCACATCCTGGCGACCCCGACGGGGTTCACCGACGAGGAGCAGGCGTTTGCCAAGGCCTGCCAGCGGGAGATGGGCGTCCCGGAGCACGGGCTCGCCTCGGACCCGCTGCCGTTCATCGAGGAGGTGGCGGCGGGGGCGTCGTCGGACCTGGGCGACGTCAGCTACCAGGTGCCGACCGGGGTCTTCGGCTGGCCGACCTTTCCGATCCACATCGGGCTGCACACCTGGCCGGTCACGGCCTGCGGCGGCATGTCGATCGGCGACAAGGGGTCGCTGAAGACGGCGCAGATCCTCGCGGGCTGCGGCTACGACCTGATGACCGACGCCGGGCTGCGGACGGCGGCGAAGGCGGACTTCCGGCAGCGGGTCGGCGACGGGCCCTTCGTCTCGCCGCTGCCGGCCGACCGGACGCGGCCCTTCGCGCTCGACCCGCGCTTCATCAAGACCGGGAGCGAGGAGATCTTCTCGTTCGAGACCTCCTGAGCTGGCCCGCGGGCCGACATCGTGGCGGGCGCAGCGGGCGTTCGGGGCGGCGTCCGGAGGGACGCGAGGGGGGCCGCGGCGCTTTGGCGCCGTCGCCCGCATGCGCGGGCCTCTGGGCCGAAGGCCGGGCGGGGTCGCCCTTGCTCCCTTGGGCCGGGACGGCTCCCGGGACGGCCCGAGGGGGGCCCTCGCCGGCCCCCCTCGACCCCCCCGGCACTACCCGATAGGGAAAGGGGGAGGTGGGGCGGCCGCTGGGCTCGGGACCCGTGCGGGAGGGGTGGTGGATGGGGGGCGCGGGTCTGCCCGCGCCGGCGAGCGGCCGCTGCGCGGTCCGGGCGGGGATTTCGCGCATGGCGCTCCGGGGGCGATGGCTTCGGCCCTGGCCTGAAGGACTTTCGGGCCGGAGAGGGCAGTCGGGCGCGCGCTTCGCTTGACCGGCCCCGTGCGGTGGTGGGAAGTGGGCCGACAAGAGCCGCGAGGGGGAAAGCGCAGGATGAGCGACGGCAGCAGCGAGAACGCCCGGCAGGCGGCGCTCGACTATCACGAGTTCCCGAAGCCCGGGAAGCTCGAGATCCGGGCGACCAAGCCGATGGCGAACCAGCGCGACCTGGCGCGCGCCTATTCGCCGGGGGTGGCGGAGGCCTGCCTGGAGATCAAGGCCGACCCGCAGACGGCGGCGCGGTACACGGCGCGGGGGAACCTGGTCGCGGTGGTGTCGAACGGATCGGCGGTGCTGGGGCTCGGGAACATCGGGGCGCTCGCCGGCAAGCCGGTGATGGAGGGCAAGGCCGTCCTCTTCAAGAAGTTCGCCAACATCGACTGCTTCGACATCGAGGTGGACGAGAAGGACCCGGTGAAGCTCGCCGAGATCGTGACGGCGCTCGAGCCGACCTTCGGGGCGATCAACCTCGAGGACATCAAGGCGCCCGACTGCTTCGTGGTCGAGCGGCTGTGCCGGGAGCGGATGAAGATCCCGGTGTTCCACGACGACCAGCACGGGACGGCGATCGTCGTCGGGGCGGCGGCGCTGAACGCGCTCAAGGTGGCGGACAAGCCGATCGAGAGCGTGAAGATCGTCTCGACCGGGGGCGGGGCGGCGGGCATCGCCTGCCTCAACATGCTGATGAAGCTGGGGGCGCGGCGCGAGAACATCTGGCTCTGCGACATCCACGGGGTGGTGTACGCCGGCCGCGAGGCGGACATGAACCCGGAGAAGGCCGCCTTCGCCCAGGAGACGAGGCTCAGGACGCTGGCCGAGGTGATCCCGGGGGCGGACCTGTTCCTGGGGCTGTCGGGGCCGGGGGTGCTGACGGCCGACATGGTGCGGCAGATGGCGAAGGACCCGATCGTCTTCGCGCTGGCGAACCCGAATCCGGAGATCGACCCGCGCGTCGCGCGGGAGGTGAACCCCGACGTGATCATCGCGACCGGGCGGTCGGACTATCCGAACCAGGTCAACAACGTGCTCTGCTTCCCGTTCATCTTCCGGGGGGCGCTGGACGTCGGCGCGACCGAGATCAACGACGCGATGGAGGTCGCCTGCGTCGAGGGGATCGCGGCCCTGGCGCGGGCCTCGTCGTCGGCGGAGGCGGCGGCGGCCTACGAGGGCGAGCGGCTGAGCTTCGGGCGCGACTACCTGATCCCGAAGGCCTTCGACCCGCGGCTGCTGGCGATCGTCGCCGGGGCGGTGGCGGAGGCGGCGATGAAGACCGGGGTCGCGACGCGGCCGGTTCCGGACATCGAGGCCTACCGGGACCAGCTCAACCGGTCGGTGTACCGCTCGGCCTTCATCATGCGCCGGGTGTTCGAGGTCGCGCATTCCTGCGACCGGCGCGTGGTCTTCGCCGAGGGCGAGGACGAGCGGGTGCTGCACGCGGCCTTCGCCATGCGCGAGGAGGCGGTCGGCAAGCCGATCCTGATCGGGCGGCCGGACGTGATCGAGGCGCGCTGCGAGCGGAACGCGATTCCGCTGGTCGCGGGGCGCGACTACGAGCTGGTGAACCCGGAGAACGACCCGCGCTACCGCGAGTACTGGGGGAGCTACCACGCGATCCTGCAGCGGCGCGGGGTGACGCCCGACCTGGCGCGGGCGATCATGCGCACCAATACCACCGCGATCGGGGCGGTCATGGTGGCGCGCGGCGAGGCGGACAGCCTGATCTGCGGGACGTTCGGGCAGTACCTGTGGCACCTGAACTACATCCGGCAGGTGCTGGGCGGGCGCGGCCTGCGGCCGATCGGGGCGCTGTCGCTGATGATCCACGAGCGCGGGGTGGTCTTCGTCGGCGACACCCAGGTGCATCCGGAGCCGTCGCCGCAGGAGATCGCCGACGTGGCGATCGCGGCGGCGCGGCACGTGCGGCGGTTCGGGCTGGAGCCGAAGGTGGCGATCTGCTCGCACTCGCAGTTCGGCAACCTCGACACCTCGAGCGGGCGGCGGACGCGGGGGGCGCTCGAGATCCTCGACTCGCAGGACCTCGACTTCGAGTACGAGGGGGAGATGCACTCGGACGCGGCGCTCGACCCGGTGCTGCGGGCGCGGATCTTCCCCAACGCCCGCTTCGAGGGGCCGGCGAACGTGCTGATCTTCGCCAACACCGACGCGGCGAGCGGGGTGCGCAACATCATCAAGGTGATTGCCGGCGGCCTCGAGGTCGGGCCGATCCTGATGGGGATGGCGAACAAGGCGCACATCGTGACGCCGTCGATCACCGCGCGGGGGCTCCTGAACATCGCCGCCTTGGCGGGGACGCCGGTGGCGAGCTACGGCTGAGGCCATGGGCTACCGCGAGGTCCATGCGGGCTGGAAGGCGGACCCGGAGGGGTTCTGGATGCGGGCGGCCGGGGCGATCGACTGGATCCGGCCGCCGAGCCGGGCGCTCGACGCGAGCCGGGCGCCGCTCTACGGCTGGTTCGCGGACGCGGTCTGCAACACCTGCTGGAACGCGGTCGACCGGCATGTGGCGGCCGGGAACGGCGACCGGGTCGCGATCATCCACGACTCGCCGCTGACCGGCAGAAAGGCGGAGATCAGCTACGCCGAGCTGCGCGACCGGGTGGCGCGGCTCGCGGGGGCGCTGGCGGCGCGCGGGGTCGGCAAGGGCGACCGGGTCATCGTCTACATGCCGATGGTGCCCGAGGCGGTCGTCGCGATGCTGGCCTGCGCGCGCATCGGGGCGATCCACTCGGTCGTGTTCGGCGGGTTCGCCGCGCCGGAGCTGGCGGTCAGAATCGACGACGCGCAGCCGAAGGCGATCATCGCGGCCTCCTGCGGGATCGAGCCGGGGCGGGTGGTGCGCTACAAGCCGCTCGTCGACGCGGCGATCGCGATGGCGCGGCACAAGCCCGACTTCTGCCTGATCCTGCAGCGCGACGAGGCGCCGGCCGAGCTGGTGGCCGGGCGCGACGTCGAGTGGCATGCGGCGCAGGAGGGGGTGGCGCCGGCGGAGTGCGTGCCGGTGGGCGGCATGGATCCGCTCTACATCCTCTATACCTCGGGGACGACCGGGCAGCCGAAGGGGGTGGTGCGGGCGAACGCCGGGCACATGGTGGCGCTCGCCTGGACGATGGCGAACATCTACGCGGTCAGCCCGGGGGACGTGTTCTGGGCGGCGTCGGACGTCGGCTGGGTGGTCGGGCATTCGTATATCTGCTACGCGCCGCTGCTGGCCGGGGCGACCACGATCGTCTTCGAGGGCAAGCCGGTCGGGACGCCCGATGCCGGGACCTTCTGGCGGGTGATCTCGGAGCATCGCGTCCGCAGCTTCTTCACGGCGCCGACCGCGTTCCGGGCAATCAAGCGCGACGACCCCGCGGGCGAGCTCGTCAAGGGATATGACCTGGCGTGCCTGCGCTACCTGTTCCTCGCCGGCGAGCGGGCCGACCCGGACACGATCGAGTGGGCGCATCGCCACCTCGGCGTTCCGGTGATCGACCACTGGTGGCAGACCGAGACCGGCTGGGCGATCGCGGCGAACCCGGCGGGGATCGGGCTCCTGCCGGTCAAGCTCGGCTCGCCGACGGTGGCGATGCCAGGCTACGACATCGCCATCCTGTCGGAGACGGGCAAGCCGCAGCCGCCGGGCGCGCTGGGCGCGGTGGCGATCCGGCTGCCGCTGCCGCCGGGGACGCTGCCGACGCTGTGGAATGCCGAGGAGCGGTTCGTGCGGTCGTACCTGACGGGCTACCCGGGCTACTACGAGACCGGCGACGCCGGGATGATCGACGACGAAGGCTACGTCTTCATCATGGCCCGCACCGACGACGTGATCAACGTCGCCGGCCACCGGCTGTCGACGGGCGCCATGGAGGAGGTGCTGGCGAGCCACCCGGACGTCGCCGAATGCGCGGTGGTCGGGATGGCCGATCCGCTGAAGGGGCAGCTGCCGCTGGGCTTCCTGTGCCTGAACAAGGGGTGCGCGCGCGACCCGGACGCCATCGTCGCCGAATGCGTGGCGCTGGTGCGCGACCGGATCGGGCCGGTGGCCGCGTTCAAGACCGCGGTCGTCGTCGACCGGCTGCCGAAGACCCGCTCGGGCAAGATCCTGCGCGGCGTAATGAGCCGCATGGCGGACGGCGACGCATGGAAGATGCCGGCCACTATCGACGACCCGGTGATTCTGCACGAGATCGGCGAGAGTCTGACGCGGATCGGGCTCAATCCTTCGGACGAGACCGCCGCGTCGGATGCAGCAGGGTCATTAACTACGTCAGGCCATTAACTATTTTGCAGTTCGCAAACGAACATCGCCAATTGCGATTGCAATTTGCCGCGAATGGGTGAAAAACCACGCCTGCGCGCATTGCGTGCGGCGAATACAACCTGGCATGGTAGTTGCTACCATGGCGTCGGGGGGAAGCAGTGGCGGCCCGCGAGGGCGGCGGAGGAAGATAGGAGATCGCACTGTGAAGCCCATTCGCGGAGCCGTTGCGGCGCTCGCGCTCGGCGTGGCGGCGGCCGTTGCGGTGCCTGCCGGTCCCGCCGCCGCCGGCGCGCCGGCGCTGGAGCTGGTCGGTACCGACGCCCGGACGCTCGACCTGTCGCTGGACGACCTGGCGGCCCTCCCGCAGGTGACGGTCAAGACCGAAAACGAATTCAGCGACGGCGTGGTCACCTACAAGGGTCCGCTGGTCCGCGACGTGCTGGCCAAGCTCGGGCTCGACAAGCTCGACCAGGTCCGCTTCATCGCCGCCAACGACTACTACGTCGACATCCCGACGGAGGACTTCGCGAACTACGACGCGATCCTCGCCATGGAGGCCAACGGCGAGAAGCTCTCGCGCCGCGAGAAGGGGCCGCTCTGGCTGATGTATCCGATCTCGGATCATGCCGAGCTCAAGGACCCGATCTACCTGCGCAGGCTCATCTGGCAGGTCGTGAGGATCCAGCCATTGTGATCGCCGCGCGCCCGATTTCCCGCTACCTGGGGATCGTGGTGCTCCTGGCCATGGCGGGATTCGCCTCGGTCGGCTTCTACACCATCCGCAGGGACGTCGAGAACCTGCGGGAGATCAGCCAGGACAATACCCAGTGGTCCGCCTCCCAGATGGAGCTGGAGCTGCTGCGGTTCCGGCTGGCCCTCGACCAGCTGCGCAACCAGCCGTCGGACGAGGCGCTCGACAACATGCACGAGCGCTTCGACATCCTCTGGAGCCGCGTCTTCATGATGGGGCACGGCCATGTCGGCGAGAGCCTGCTGCGCTACGACGGGCAGCACGGATCGGTGGCGCGGATCGCCGACTACCTGAAGGAGATCGATGCCAGGCTGAAGGACCTCGATCCGGTTCGGGACGCCGAGCTCATCGCGTCGATCGAGCACAAGCTCGGCGCCTTCCAGGACGAACTGCGCGAATACACCCTCCGCGTGATGCGCGCCGACGGTGCCGCCGGTGCGCAGGTGCGCGCCCGCATCCAGTCGAGCGCCCGCACGACCGCGGTGATCAGCGTCGCGGCGGTGCTGCTCAGCGTCCTGGCGCTGGGGCTGATCCTGCGCGAGACCCGCCGCCAGCGGCAGATCGCAGAAATGAGCCGCCGCAGCGCCGAGCAGGCGGAACTGGCGAGCCGCGCCAAGTCGCGGTTCCTCACGATGATGAGCCACGAGCTCAGGAACCCGCTGAACGGCGTCCTCGGGCCGCTGGCGCTGCTCGGTCAGAGCGACATCCCCGCCCGGCAGCAGCGGCTGATAACGCAGGCGCAGCAGTCGGGGAATTCGATGCTGCAGCTGCTCGGCGGCCTGCTCGACTACGGCGAGATGCAGGACGGACGCTTCCAGTTCCGCGTCGAGCCGTTCCGAATCGCGGCGCTCGCCGACGCGGTCCGCGACGCGCTGCGCGCCGAGGGCGCCGGCGGCGTGACGGTCACCGTCGCGCCGGGCGTCCCGGAGCGGATCCACGGCGATCCCGACCGGCTGCGGCAGGCCTTCGTTCACCTGACGCTCTACGTGCTCGAGGGCCGCGACCCGGGCGCGGCGGCGATCCGCTATGCCCACGACGGGGCGCATCTCGTCGGCGAGATCGCGGTCGACGTCCCCGGCGAGGCGATCGACTGGAAGCTCGACCTGCTGATGGGGTTGAGCGAGCTCGCGCCGGACCAGGTGACCGCCGAAGCGCTGCGGCCGCTGATCGCGCGCGGGCTGATATCGGCCGGCGGCGGCGTGCTGGGCCTCGTCGAGGCCGAGGGGCGGTCGCGGACGATCCGGGTGACGATCCCCGCGGAACCCATTCGATACGAACAGATTCGCGTGCGGCTGGAAACCCGGTCGGCGGCGCTCGCGACCATCTACCAGGCGGCGCTCCGCTCGGAGCGGATCGCCTTCGTGCAGCCGGAGGACACCGGCCCGGCCGACATAGTGCTCGTCGACAGCACCAGCGTCGGCGAGGCGCCGCTCATGTCGGCGCTGCGCAGCCGCTTTCCGGGCGCGCTCTTCGTCTCGCTCGGCGATCCCCAGATGCCCGATCTCTTCGACGACATCGTGGCTACGCCCAACGACATGACGCGGCTTCGCAATACGATCCTCGGCCGACTCGCCTCGTAGGCGCGCGACGGATTGCCTTTTGCCAATTGCGCCTACTTCCTGTATCGTACGCTGAACACGGCCCGACAGCTTCAACTGCAGGTTTCGCGGCGACCTGATCGTGGTGGTCTGCGGGCATCGAGGGAAGTCATGAGCGTTGTCGACCCGAACTGGGAGACGGAATCGGGTCGCGTCGGCGGCCCGGTGAGCCGCGCGGACGAGATGGCGATGCTGCACCACGACGTGCGCGGGGCGTTGCAGGGGGTGATCGGCGGCGTCGTCGAGATCGAGTCGGCCGGCCTGGACGACCGGGCGCGGCTGCAGTTCGAGCGGGTCGCCGCGGCGGCGCGCACCCTCGCCTGCCTCGTCGGCGCCCTGACCGGAGAGCATGCCGACGATCCGGCGCCGCCCGGGGTCGACCTCGACGCCCTTCTCGAGCATCTGCGCCACCGCCACGCCGGCGAGGCCGCGGCGCGCGGGCTCGCCTTCGTCGTTCGGGCCGAGGGCGACCTGCCCAAGCGCATCGCGCGCGACCCGATGGCGCTGGCGCGGGTCTTCGACAATCTCGTCGGCAACGCCGTCAAGTTCGCCGGCCAGGGGACGGTCGAGCTGGTGGCGCGCCGCGAGGCCGACGGCGGCGTGTCGTTCCGCGTCGGCGACGAGGGACCGGGCATCGCGGCCGACGCGCTGGAGCGGCTCTTCGTCGGCGGACCGGGCCGGGTGCGGCCCGACGAGTCGGGGCACGGGCTCGGGCTGCACGTGGTGCGGACCATCGTCGAGGAGCTGGGCGGCGAGCTGGAGGCCGGCAACCGCCCGGGCGGCGGCTTCGAGGCGGCCGTCCGCTTCCCCGCCGCGGCGACCGGCGGAGCCGCGCCGGGCTCCGCGGGGATCCCCGACCTCGGCGGGTTGCGGGTGCTCCTCGCCGAGGACAATCCGACCAACCAGATGGTCGCCTCGCAGATGCTGCGCGCGCTCAACGTCGAGGTGATGCTCTGTTCCGACGGCGTCGAGGCGCTGGAACGCTTCGAGCAGCAGGCGTTCGACCTCGTGGTCGTCGACATCGAGATGCCGCGGCTGTCGGGGCTCGACGTCATCCGCACGATCCGCGCCCGCGGCGACGCGCGCGCGAGCGTGCCGATCGTGGCGCTCACCGCCTATGCCATGCGCGAGCATCGCGAGCGGATCGGCGCCGCCGGCGCCAACGGGCTGATCTCCAAGCCGATCACCAGCGTCGAGGCGCTCGGGCGCGGGCTCGCCGCCCACGTCGCCCGGCTGCCCCGCGGCGCGCCGCGGGCGGCGCCGCGGGCGCCGGCCAGCGACGGCGCCGGGCCGGTGATCGACATGGCGACGTTCGACGCGCTGTGCGAGGCGATCGGCGCCGACACGATGGCCGAGCTGCTCGACAAGGTGATCGCCGACCTGCTGACGGCGCAGGGCGACCTGGCCGCGGCACTGCCTCGCCTCGACCGCGGCCCGATCCGCTCGGCGTCGCACATCCTGATCTCGGTCGCGGGCGCGGTCGGCGCGGTGCGGCTGCAGTCCTGCGCCAAGGCGGTGAACGTCGCGGCGCACGCGGAGGGCGCGGACGGGGTGGAGCCGCTGGTCCGGCGGTGCATCGCGGAAATCGACACGGCGGTGGAGTTCGCCCGCGCCCGTCGCGCAAGGCTCTGAGGGGGAATGGAGCGGCTCCTACTCGTCGAAGACACGGCGTCGCTTTCGATGTTGTACCAGTCGGTGCTGGCGCGCGCCGGCCACCCGGCCATCTGCGCCTTCAACCTCGCCGAGGCGCGGGCCGCGTGCGCGCGGGCGATGCCGCAGCTGGTGCTGCTCGACCTGCAGCTCCCCGACGGCGACGGGCTCGAGCTCCTGCGCGACCTGCGGCGCGAGGCGCCGGAGACCCGGGTGATCGTGATCACCGCCAACGGCTCGATCAACCGCGCCGTCGAGGCGATGCGGGCCGGGGCCTTCGACTTCCTGGTCAAGCCGTTCGACGAGGGGCGGCTGATCAGCGCCGTGCACAACGCGCTGGCGTCGGCGCCGGCGGCGGCCGAGGAGACGGCGGCGAGCGCCGGCTCCGGCCCCCGGCTCGAGGGCTTCATCGGCGGCTCGGCGGCGATGGCCGAGATCTACCGGATGGTGCGCGCGATCGGGCGGTCGACGGCGACGGTCTTCATCACCGGCGAGAGCGGCACCGGCAAGGAGGTCTGCGCCCGCGCGATCCACGCCGTCTCCACCCGCGCCGCGAAGCCCTTCGTGCCGCTGAACTGCGCCGCCATCCCGCGCGACCTGCTCGAGTCCGAGGTCTTCGGCCACCTGAAGGGCGCCTTCACCGGCGCGCTGTCGGACAAGCCCGGGGCGGCGGCGGTGGCGGACGGCGGCACCCTCTTCCTCGACGAGATCTGCGAGATGGACCTGTCGCTGCAGACCAAGCTGCTGCGCTTCCTGCAGACCTCGTCGATCCAGCCGGTCGGGTCGGCGCGGCCGATCCCCGTCGACGTGCGCATCGTCTGCGCCACCAACCGCGACCCGGCCGAGGAGGTGCGGGCGGGGCGCTTCCGCGAGGATCTCTACTACCGGCTCTACGTCGTCCCGATCCACATGCCGGCGCTGCGGGCGCGGCCCGAGGACGTCATGGAGATCGCCCAGGCGAGCCTGATCGAGTTCGCGGCCGAGGAGGGCAAGGCCTTCACCGGCTTCGATCCGGAGGCGGCGGAGATCCTGCAGAGCCGCAGCTGGCCGGGCAACGTGCGCCAGCTCCTCAACGTCGTCCGCAACGTCGTGGTGCTGCACGACGGCACGCGGGTCACGCCGGACATGCTGCCGACGGAGATCACGGTCGAGCACGGCAACCACGCCCCCGCCAACGACCCGGTGCCGCCGCGGGCCGTTGCGCCGACGGGGTCCGGGTCCCTGCGGGCGCGGGTCGCGGGCCTGGTCGGCACGCCGATGGCCGACGTCGAGCGCGAGCTGATCGAGGCGACCATCGCCCACTGCGACGGCTCGATCCCGCGCGCGGCCCGCATGCTCGAGCTCTCGCCCTCGACGATCTACCGCAAGCTCGAGACCTGGACGGGCACCCAGCGGCGCTCGGGGACGTAGCGAAGTCGCCGCGTCGGATTCGCGCCGGGACAGCGCGTACTTCCGAAATGTTCTGAAGGTAAAGGTCGGATCAGATGATCGATGCGGCATGGATACTCTGCCGCTTCGTCAAGCAAGCCTGCAATCACCTGACTCTCCGGGTGTGAACTCGGACCGACCGTTGACCTGGATTCCGGTGGTACGGAGAGGGCGATTGCCGAATCGGCGGATATCGTTTATACGTATCGCCATTACGCCCATCGAATTCCCAGAAGATTGAGTGTCCACCGCCTTTTTGCGGAAGGTTGATCATGAGAACCGTTGTACCCAGGCCTGCCGCCAGGCTTTGGCGGAGCTTGCTCCTGCTGTTGCTGCCCCTGGCGTTCGTTTCCGGCTGCGCTTCCTTCGTGCCGGACTACGACCAGCCGTCGCGCGACCGGATCGTCGCCATCTCCGAGGACATCCTCGGCCTCTACCAGGATCTCCTCACGACGCCGCCTGCCGCCCGTCGCGCCAAGGTGGCGGAGCTGCAGCCCCTCTACAACAAGATCGACACCGAGCTGCAGGTCGATCTGATGCTGGAAGAGGTGCGGTCGAAGAACGACGAGAGCATCCGGATCGCGCAAGATCTGAGCGCGCACTTCCAGGACGTGCGCAAGTCGCACCAGTCGGGCGACCCGGACGCGCTCAAGAACGTCACGCTCGTGAGCGAGCGGGACATCTTCCAGGGGATCCTGACGGCCGCGCTCAAGGCCGAGGACGCCAAGAAGCTCGCCAATCCTGTCACCGGAGGTGCGTCATGAACTTCGAGGATCTGTTCAAGACGGCGCTCGACGCGGGCATCGGCGTCGTGAAGACCGGCGCGAAGGAGGCCGAGGACTGGGTCGTCCGGACCGCCAACGCGAACAAGGACTTCTACCTCTCGATCGCGACGGCCGTTGCCAGGCACGAGATCTCGCAGGGCACCGCCACCCGGCTGCTGAACGAGAACGACCTCCGGATCGACGCCGACGCGGCGGCCCTGTCGGTCATCATCCGTGCCACCGCCCAGGGCGCGATCAACACCTTCATGAACAGCCTGCGCGCGGGCCTCTCCGCGGCGCTGAAGCTCGCGCTCTGAGGAGACGACGATGGACGGCAACGACCTGATCGACCTGGCGGAACGGCACCTGGGCGAGACCTATATCCTCGGCGCCCGCGTTCCGCTCGACAACGCGCGGTGGAAGGGCCCCTGGGACTGCGCCGAGTTCATCTCCTGGGTGACCTTCCAGGCCACCGGGCTCGTCCTCGGCTGCACCGACGACGGGGCCAACCCGGCGACGGCCGAGCCCTACTCGGGGTCCTGGGCGCGCGATGCCGCCCACAGCCCGCGCATGATCGGCATCGGCCAGGCGCGCGACACGGCGGGCGCGATCCTGGTGCGCAAGCCCGGGCCGAACGGGATCGGGCACGTCGTCTTCTCCAAGGGCGACGGCAGCACGGTCGAGGCGCACTCGCACGCGCGGGGGGTGACCAACGACACCGTCGACGGCCGGCGGTGGGATCTCGCGATGCTGCTGCCGCTCGTCGGCTACCCCGGCGAGCTGCCCGCCGGCATCTTCACCCCGCCGGCGGCGGTGGTGCTGCGGCTCACCAACCCGCCGATGAGCGGCGACCTCGTGAAGCGGGTGCAGACGGCGCTGAAGCGCAGGGGCTTCGCCGCGGGCGATTCCGACGGGGTCTTCGGGCCGCACACCGATGCCGCCGTGCGGGCGTTCCAGCTGACCAAGGGGCTGGCCGCCGATGGCGAGGTCGGGCCCCGCACCATGGAGGCGCTCGGGCTCTGAAAGGCGCCGGCGCTTACCCCCGCCCGCCTGCGGCATGGGCGACGATCCTGCCGCAGGCGGGCCTTGCGCCTTCGGGCGAAGCGGGCAGGGCGGGCCGTCGCACCCGCTTCGCGCTTGCCAAGCCCGGGCGAGGCGCCCAATAGTCGGGCGGCATTCAGTCCGGGTGACTTTTCGCGATGGACCTGCTCGAAGCCGCCCTCGCCGCGCGCGCCAACGCCCACGCTCCCTATTCCGGCTACAAGGTGGGCGCGGCGATCCGCTGTTCGGACGGCAGCGTCTTCGCCGGGTGCAACGTCGAGAACGTC
Organism: Amaricoccus sp.; assembly: GCA_046348975.1. GTDB lineage: Bacteria > Pseudomonadota > Alphaproteobacteria > Rhodobacterales > Rhodobacteraceae > Amaricoccus. The sequence continues at coordinate 198,326 of JAXMDF010000005.1, forward strand.
GCCTATCCGCAAGGCACCTGCGCCGAGGCCGGGGCGATCGCGGCGATGGTCGCGGCCGGCCGGCGGGCGATCGCCGAGGTGCTGGTGGTGGCCGACGGGCCGCTGACCATCGCGCCCTGCGGCGGCTGCCGGCAGAAGCTCGCCGAGTTCGCCGTCGACGCGACGCCGGTGATCCTGGCCGGGCTCGACGGCGAGCGGGCGCGGACCACGATCGGCGCGCTGCTCCCCGGCGCCTTCGGCCCGCTGCACTTCGGCCCGGGCTGATGCTGGTCAAGGAGCTGATCGCGCGCAAGCGGGACGGCGGCCGGCTCAGCGGCGACGAGATCGGCTTCGTGGTCGAGGGGCTGACCGCCGGGCACGTGACCGAGGGCCAGGCCGCGGCCTTCGCGATGGCGGTGCTGCTGCGCGGGCTCGATGTCGCCGAGCGGGTGGCGCTGACCGAGGCGATGCGCGATTCCGGGGTGGTGCTCGACTGGGACCTGCCCGGGCCCGTCGTCGACAAGCATTCGACCGGCGGCGTCGGCGACAACGTCAGCCTCATGCTCGGGCCGGCGCTCGCCGCCTGCGGCGCCTACGTCCCGATGATCTCGGGGCGGGGGCTCGGGCATACCGGCGGCACGCTCGACAAGTTCGACGCCATCCCCGGGTATGCGACCCAGCCCGACGTCGAGACCTTTCGCCGCGTGGTGCGCGAGGCCGGCTGCGCGATCATCGGGCAGACCGACGACATCGCGCCGGCGGACCGGCGGCTCTACGCGATCCGCGACGTCACCGGGACGGTCGAGTCGATCGACCTGATCACCGCCTCGATCCTGTCGAAGAAGCTCGCGGCCGGGCTCGGCGGGCTCGTCCTCGACGTCAAGGCCGGCAGCGGCGCCTTCATGGCCGAGGTCGAGGACGCGCGGGCGCTCGCGCGGGCGCTGGTCGAGGTCGCGAACGGGGCGGGCTGCCCCACGCGGGCGCTCGTGACCGACATGAACGAGCCGCTGGCGTCGGCGGCCGGGAACGCGCTCGAGGTGGCGAACGCGGCGCGCTTCCTGCGCGGGGACGTCGTGGACAGTCGGCTCTACGACGTGACGGTGGCGCTGGGCGCCGAGATCCTCGACCAGGCCGGGCTGGTCGAGGACGTCGCGGCCGGGACCGACGCGATGAAGCGCGTCTTCGCCTCCGGCGCCGCGGCGGAGCGGTTCGACCGGATGGTGGCGGCGCTCGGCGGCCCGCACGGCTTCCTCGACGACTTCGAGGCGCATTTGGGCGGCGCGCCGGAGGTCGGCGAGGTGACCGCGGGGCGCGCGGGCTTCGTCACGGCGATCGACACGCGCGCGCTCGGGATCGCCGTCATCGAGCTCGGCGGCGGGCGGCGGCACCACGGCGACGCCATCGACCACGCGGTCGGGCTCGAGGGGCTGCTCGGGCTCGGGGCGTCGGTGGAATCCGACACGCCGCTCGCGCGCATCCATGCCGCCGGCGAGGCCGGGCGGCACGCGGCGGCCGCGCGGGTCCGGGGGGCCTACGTCATCGGCGAGGCGGCGCCCGAGGTGGGGCCCTTGGTGATCGATCGGATCGGCTGATGCCGCGGGCGTTCCTCCTGGTGATGGATTCCGTCGGCTGCGGCGGGGCGCCCGACGCGGCGGCCTTCGGCGACGAAGGTGCCAACACGCTCGGGCATATCGCCCGGGAATGCGCGGCGGGGCGGGCCGACCGGGGGCGGGCCGGCCCGCTGCACGTTCCGAACATGGCGCGGCTCGGGCTCGGCGCGGCGATCCGCACCGCCTCCGACATCGCGCTGCCGGGGTTCGACGAAATGCCCGAGGGCTGCTTCGGCGCGGCGACCGAGGTGTCGCTGGGCAAGGACACGCCATCGGGGCACTGGGAGCTCGCCGGCGTGCCGGTGCCCTGGGAGTGGCACTATTTCCCGCGCACCGACCCGGCGATCCCGCCCGAGGTCCTCGGGCCGCTGGTCGCGCGGGCGGGGCTGCCGGGGACGCTCTGCAACGCGCATTCGTCGGGGATGCCGGTGCTCCACGACTTCGGGGTCGAGCATATCGCGACCGGCAAGCCGATCCTCTACACCTCGGCCGACAGCGTGCTGCAGATCGCCGCCCACGAGGAGCACTTCGGGCTCGAGCGGCTCTACGAGGTCTGCCGGATCGGGGCCGCGATCGTGCATCCGATGCGGGTCGGGCGGGTGATCGCGCGGCCCTTCGTCGGCGAGACGGTCGAGACCTTCTTTCGCACCCCCCACCGCAAGGACTTCGCGATCCCGCCGCCGGAGCCGACCATCCTCGACCGCGTCGTCGAGGCGGGCGGGCGGACGCATGCCATCGGCAAGATCGGCGACATCTTCGCCCACCGCGGCATCACCACCCTCGCCAAGGGCAAGGACGACATGGCGCTGATCGACGCGACGTTGGCGGCGATGGATGCAGCCGAGGACGGCGACCTCGTCTTCGCCAACTTCGTCGACTTCGACACGCTCTTCGGCCACGCCCGCGACGTTGCCGGCTACGCCGGCGCGCTCGAGCGCTTCGACGCGCGGCTGCCGGAGATCCTCGCGCGGCTGCGCCCCGGCGACCTGATGATCCTGACCGCCGACCACGGCAACGACCCGACCTTCCGCGGCACCGACCATACGCGCGAGCGCGTGCCGGTGCTGGCGACCGGGCCCGGGATCGCGCCGCGGGCGCTCGGGCTCGTCGGCTACGCCGACGTGGGGGAAACGATCGCCGCCCACCTGGGCCTCGCCCCGGGGCGGCACGGCCGAACCTTCCTCTGAGAACGGCTGCAAGGGAGCGCGAGGATTGTCGAGGTGAACGGTCAAAGATGAACAAACGATTGGCGCCCAGAACTAAAGGCATGACTATTCAATATCTTACGTTTTGTGCGCGACTTGCGTGGCCCTCGCGCAGGTGTGTCGGCTGCCTTTCGCACGCCCTTCTGCGGCGGTTTCGCTGCGCCTGACCGAGGAGACCAGATGCCCGAGCACCTGACCGTCGTCGAACATCCGCTGGTCCAGCACAAGCTGACGATCATGCGCGACCGCGAGACGTCTACCGCGGGGTTCCGGCGGCTGCTGCGCGAGATATCGCTGCTCCTGGCCTACGAGATCACCCGCGACCTGCCGCTGACGACGCGGCTGATCGAGACGCCGCTGACCGAGATGGAGGCCCCGGTCCTGAAGGGGAAGAAGCTCGCCCTGATCTCGATCCTGCGCGCCGGCAACGGGCTCCTCGACGGCGTCCTCGAGCTGATCCCCTCGGCCCGGGTCGGCTTCATCGGGCTCTACCGCGACGAGGCGACGCTGCAGCCGGTGCAATATTACGACAAGGTGCCGGCCGACCTGCCCGAGCGCGTCACGATCGCCCTCGACCCGATGCTCGCCACCGGCAACTCCTCGGTTGCCGCGGTGACGCTGCTCAAGGAGAAGGGCGCCAGCGACATCCGTTTCCTCTGCCTGCTGGCGGCGCCGGAGGGGGTGGCGCGGATGCGGGCGGCGCACCCGGACGTGCCGATCGTCACGGCGGCGCTCGACCGGCGGCTCAACGAGAAGGGGTACATCGTGCCGGGGCTCGGCGATGCCGGGGACCGGATGTTCGGGACGAAGTAGCGTCAGGGAGGCCGACATGCATCTCGAAGGCTCGTGCCATTGCGGCGCCGTCCGCTTTTCGGTGGAGGCGCCGGAGCCTTATCCGTTCATGCTCTGCTACTGCTCGATCTGCCGCAAGACGGCGGGGACCGGCGGGTTCGCGATCAACCTCGGGGCGCGGACGGACACGCTGAAGGTCGAGGGGGAGGAGAACGTCCGGAGCTTCCATGCGGTCCTGCACGACGAGGGGGACGCGCCGAGCGAGGGCGAGCGGAAGTTCTGCGGGGTCTGCGGGACGGCGCTCTGGGTCTGGGACCCGCGCTGGCCGGAGCTCGTGCATCCGCACGCGGGCGCGATCGACACGGCCCTGCCGGTGCCGCCGGAGCGGACGCACCTGATGCTCGGCAGCAAGGCGCCCTGGGTCGAGCCCTGCGTCGGGCCGGACGACAAGACCTTCGACCGCTATCCCGACGAGAGCCTGGCGGCCTGGCACCAGCGGCTCGGGCTCGAGGGCTGATCGGCTGGCTTCGATCATCGAGCGGCGGGCCCGTGGGACCACCCGCGCGGCTCCCGAGCCCGCGGACGGGTTCGCTGCCCGGTGAGCATGCGGGACGCCGCTCGCCAAACCTGAGCCGGCGGTCGGTTCAGGCGGCGAAGGTGTCCCAGAGGAGCTTGAGGTTCAGCGCCACGATCAGGAGGGCGACGGCCCAGGCGAGGAGGGAGACGGTGCGGGGGATCGCGAAGCTGCCCATCTTCGAGCGGTCCGACACGAAGTGGACGAGCGGGATCACCGCGAAGGGGAGCTGCATCGAGAGGATCACCTGGCTGAGGACCAGGAGCTCGGCGGTGCCGCGCTCGCCGTAGATCGCGGTGACGATGATGACCGGGACGATCGCGATGCCGCGGGTCAGGAGCCGCCGCGCCCAGTGCGGCAGGCGGAGGCGGAGGAAGCCCTCCATCACGATCTGGCCGGCGAGGGTCGCCGTCACGGTGGAGTTGAGGCCGGAGGCGAGCAGCGCCACCGCGAAGAGGACCGAGGCGATGCCGAGGCCGAGCAGCGGCGAGAGCAGGCGGTAGGCGTCCTGGATCTCGGCGACCTCGTGGTTGCCGGTGTCGTGGAAGGCGACGGCGGCGACGATGACGATGGCGGCGTTGACGAAGAGCGCCAGCATCAGCGCGATCGTCGAGTCGGTGGTGGCCCACTTGATCGCGTCGCGCTTGCCGGGCTCGGTGCGCGGGTAGGCGCGGGTCTGCACGATCGAGGAGTGCAGGTAGAGATTGTGCGGCATGACGGTGGCGCCGATCATCCCCATCGCGATGTAGAGCATCGCCGGGTTGGTCACGATCTCGCGCGAGGGGACGAACATGCCGCCGAGGACGCCGGCAAGGGGCGGCGCGGCGGCGGCGATCTGGATCGCGAAGCAGACGAAGATGACGAGGAGGAGGCCGACGATGAAGGCCTCGAGCGCGCGGAAGCCGCGGTTCATCAGGTAGAGGACGAGGAAGGCGTCGAGCGCCGCGATCAGCGCGCCGCCGATCAGCGGGATGCCGAAGAGCAGGTTGAGCGCGATCGCCGTGCCGATGACCTCGGCGAGGTCGCAGGCGATGATCGCGAGCTCGCAGGCGATCCAGAGCAGGTAGCAGACCGGGCGCGGGTAGTAGGCGCGGCAGGCCTGGGCGAGGTCGCGGCCGGTGGCGATGCCGAGGCGGGCCGAGAGCGCCTGCAAGAGGATCGCCATCAGGTTCGACAGCATGATGACGAAGAGCAGCGTATAGCCGAAGCGCGCCCCGCCGACGAGGTCGGTCGCCCAGTTGCCCGGGTCCATGTAGCCGACCGAGACCATGTAGCCCGGGCCCATGAAGGCGAAGAGCTTCATGAACCAGCGGCCGGACTGCGGCACGGCGACGGTGGCGTGGACCTCGGGGAGGCTGGGACGGTCCTCCTCGATGCGGTCGATCAGGGGATGGGAGCGCGGCGCGAAGGCGCCCAGGGCTTCGGACATCATAACTCACGCGAATAAGCGACTGCTTGCAATCTGGCGTTCCGCTGGCAAATATGCAAGAGGCTAAATTAGATTGCCGGCGCTTTTCCGCGAGCGGGGTTGAATTCCCTGTGGGGAAGTTGAGCTTGTGCTAAGATGTCTCCGCCGCTAGATCCGGCCACCCGACGCAGGAGACTCGACGCTTGCCCCGAGCTCGCCGCCCCGCACCGCAGGAGGAGCCGCTGCCGGAGGCGTCGGTGCATTCCGAGGGCTTCCGGCAGACGCGCGCGGCGCAGCGGAGCGCGCTGGTCGAGGACTATGTCGAGCTGATCGCGGCGCTCCTCGAGGACGGCAACGAGGCGCGGCAGGTCGACATCGCCGCCCGGCTCGGGGTGGCGCAGCCGACGGTGGCGAAGATGCTGGCGCGGCTCGCGGCCGACGGCCTCGTCACGCGGCGGCCCTACCGCGGGGTCTTCCTGACCGACGCGGGGCGGAAGGTCGCCGAGGAGAGCCGCGCGCGGCACCAGACCGTCGAGGCCTTCCTGCGCTCGCTCGGGGTCAGCGCCGAGACGGCGCGGATCGACGCCGAGGGGATCGAGCACCACGTGAGCTCGGAGACGCTCGCGGCCTTCCGCCGGGCGATGGCCTGAGGCGGACCGGCCCGCCTCAGGCCCGGATCGCGGCGGCGACGAGCTTGCCGACCGTGGCGTTCGTCACGTCGTTGTGCGCGTCCGCGCCCTGGATGTAGCCGTCGGCGCGGAAGTTGTTCACCGCCTTCTTCTTCGGGGCGAAGGCGGTGCCGTCGACCTCGACGGCGACGATCTCGCCCGGGTTGAACTGCGCGCCGTTCGCGCCCATGGCGCCGAAGGGGTCGGAGGCGTCGCCGAGGCCCTGAACGGCGTCGTTGGCTGCCCGGCAGGCGATCGCGTAGAGGAAGGTGCAGGCCCAGTCGTTGTGCGTGTGGGTGATCGAGATCGGGCCGGTCGGCCGGGCCGGGACCCCGGAGAAGCCGCCGTGGCGCAGCGCCGAGAGGCTGCTGTGGGAGAAGGCGCCCTGCAGCATGGTCAGGCTGAAGAATTCGACCTTGGGAATCGCCGGCAGGCTGGCGGCGCAGGAGGTGACCACGCGCGCCCCGAAGCTGTGGCCGACGAGGTGCAGCTTGACCGCCTGCGGCGGCTGCGCGCCGGCGAGGAAGCCGGCGAGGCCCTGGCCGATCTTGCCCGCGCGCCGCTTCATCTCCCAGAAGCTCAGCTGCTCGAGGGCGCGGACCACCGCGGCCTTCGGGCCGGCGACGATGCGTCCGATCACGTCGCCGATACCCTGCGTGGTGCCGGTCGCTCCGGTGCCGTCGACCCGCGGCGGCTTCTGGTAGAGCCGCATGGTCGTGTCGGCATTGCCGATGGCGTCGAGGAGGCGCTTGCCCTCCGGCGCCAGGTCGGGGTCGCGGGCGAGGTCGGCGAGGCCGGTCAGCGCCGCGATCGCGACGAGGAGCGCCGTCGCAGCGTCGGCGCTCTGGTCGGCGGCGTAGGCGGCGGCCGCCGTGAGCAGGGCGTCGGCCCGCGCCTGGTCCTCGGGTTTCCGCGGCTCCGGTGCCAGCGCCGCGACGGCCTGCTGCAGCTCCTCGTCGAGCTGCCCGGCGGTCAGGTCGTCAAGGACCGCGCCGCCGCCCGCCGCCTGGACCCCGCCTCCGACCGCTTGGCGCACGGTCTGCGAATCGATCGTCGAATAGCGCTTGGACGGCCAGTTCACCCCGACGACGACGAACTTGCCGGCGTCGGGCAGGTTCGCCGCGATGCTGGGCCAGAGCGCGTCGTAGAACTTGCGCGGTCCGGTGCCCTCGAACTTCCACCCGTGCGACAGCACCGCGAGGTCGGTGATCCCCGGCGTCGCGAGGGCCGCGGCCAGCGCCGGCCCGGCGTCCGCGGCGGCGTTGCCATCCTTGTCGAAGACGACCTCGACGTAAGGCGACCCGGCGATCCTGTCCATCGTAACCTCTCAGACTGCCTGCAGCGTGCGCATCAGGTCGATGAGCCCGGCCCCCTGGTACTCGGGCCGCCGCCCGAGGCTGGTGGCGTTGCCCATGAACAGTGCCTTGACCTCCTCGGGGCGGCCCTGGAACTCGCGCCGCACCGAGAGGAAAGCGGCGACCGCGCCCGAGACGTGCGGCGCGGCCATGCTGGTGCCGGTGTCCTCGCGGAACAGCGCGACCGTGGGATCGCCGGGGTCGTCGATCGAGCAGGACACGATCAGCTCGCCCGGCGCCACCACGTCCGGCTTCATCCGCCCGTCGGAGGTCGGCCCCTTGGCCGAGAAGAAGGAGACGCCATAGGTCAGCGGCCGGTCGCGGTGGGTCGATCCCACGGTGATCGCGAGTTCGGCGTTCCCGGGGTCGGCGATCGAGGAGACGTTCGAGGTCTGCACCACGACGCCCTCGGTCTGCTGCGGCGAGCTCCCGCCGTTGCCGGCGGCGACGACCACCACGACGCCGCTCTTCACCAGCCGGTCCACCTCCCGGCACAGCGGGCTCTGGCCCGCGCCGTACGAGGCCGGATCGACCTGGTAGCCGAGGCTGATGTTGACGCCGTGCACCTTCAGGTGGCGCCCGTAGCCGTTGAGCAGCTGGATGTAGCCGATGGCGGCGAGGACCCGGCTGACCTGGCCGCCGTCCCGGTTCGCCAGCACCTTCAGGCTCAGGAGCTTGCACTCGGGCGCGAGGCTCACGATCTCGCTCGGCGGAACGATGTCTTCCGGCGGGAGCTGCTCGTTGGAGCGCTGCATCCGGGTGATCCGGATCGTGCGCCGATCCTGCTTGCGCCGGCCCTTTTCCGCCACCGTCGCGCCGGCGATTATGCCGGCCACGTGCGTGCCGTGGCCGACCGTGTCGGTGAGGGCCCCGTCGGCGGATGCCTTCGGATCCTGGCTCTTCTGGGTGAAGTCCCAGTGGCGCAGCCCGTCGGAGAGGTCGAGGTTGCCGTACTTGAGGAAATGCGGATGCCGGCGGATGCCGGTGTCGGCCACGGCCCAGACGACCCCCCGCCCGCCGGACTTGAACGCGACCCGCGCCGCATCGGACTTGACGGTGCGGGAAGACACGTAGACCGTGGGCTCGATCGGGGAGTCGCGCCATATCTTGTAGACGAGGTTGAACTCGCCGAAGCCCTCGGCGGTCTTGCCCCCCTCGATCTTCGGGACCCGCGCCTTCAGGTCCGCGAGCCTGCGGATCGTGTCGGCATCGAGCTCGGCGAACAGGTACTTCTCGGTCAGCAGCGAATTGTAGAGCTCGAGGTCGTCCTCGACGATCTCCGGAGGGGTGCCGGCGAACTCGACGCCTTCGAGGAACGGGGCGATCGCGTACCAGGACGGCCGGCGGACGTCGTCGATCTTGACCTCCGGCAGCTTCAGCACGTGGATCAGCAGCATCGCGCGCGCCGCGCCCTCGCCCCCCGGATAGTTGGCGTCGAACTCGACGATGACGCGGATCTTCGCGCCGTCCGGAGCTGGCATCACCGCCTGAAGGTCGCCCGCGATCCGGGATTTCGCGATCTCGTTGACGCTGTTCATTCGTTCCCCCGTCCGGGCGGGATCCAGACCCAACCTGCGGCGCCCGATCGCGCCGGTGGGCAGACCGGGCAAAATCAACTGCTTTCAATGCGAGTAGCGATAGCATGGATCGGGCTGCCGGCCAACGATTATCGGCGTTGTGCGACCCGGCCGGAACCCTGGGCTGCGCATCCCGCGCGCAGCGCCCTCGCGCGGATGCCGGCGGCCTCTCGTCGGTCGCTCAGAACAGGCTGAGTTGCTCCGGCCCGGTCCGCGGCACCCGGAAGAGGTCGGTGCGGAGCTGCGGGAACGGCCGGTCGAGGCCGAGGCGGGCAGTGGCGGCGGCGAAGCGGCGGCCGACGAGGTCGGCGACGACGCCCTCGCCCTTCATCCGCTTGCCCCATTCCGGGTCGTAGTCGCGGCCGCCGTGCATCTCGCGCACGAGGCCCATGACGCGCTTCGCGCGGTCGGGGTAGTGCGCCTCGAGCCAGTCGCGGAAGAGCGGGCCGACCTCGCGCGGGAGCCGGAGGACGACGTAGCCGGCGCCGCGGGCGCCCGCGTCGCGGGCGGCCTCGAGCAGCGCCTCGATCTCGTGGTCGTTGAGGCCGGGGATCACCGGGCCGATGGACACGCGCATCGGGCAGCCGGCGTCGGTCAGGCGGCGGATGGCGAGCAGGCGGCGCTCGGGGGCGGCGGCGCGCGGCTCCATCGCGCGGGCGAGGCGGCGGTCGAGGGTCGTCACCGACAGGCCGGCGGCGGCGATGCCGAGGGCGGCCATCTCGCCGAGGAGGTCGGCGTCGCGCTCGATCAAGGCACTCTTGGTCAGGATGCCGACCGGGTGACGGAAGTCGCGGAGCACGCCGAGAACGGCGCGCATGATCCCGAACTTCTTCTCGATCGGCTGGTAGGGGTCGGTGTTGGTGCCGATCGCGATCGTCGCCGGGCGGTAGCCGCGGCGCGAGAGCTCGGCCGCCAGCACTTTCGGCGCGTCGGGCTTGGCGGTCAGCCGGGTCTCGAAGTCGAGCCCGGGGGAGAGGCCGAGGAAGGAGTGCGTCGGCCGTGCGAAGCAGTAGATGCAGCCGTGCTCGCAGCCGCGGTAGGGGTTGATCGAGCGGTCGAAGGGAATGTCGGGGCTCTGGTTCCGCGCGATGATCGAGCGCGGCCGCTCGATCGCGACCTCGGTCTTCCGCGGCGCCACCTCCTCGGCGATGTCCCAGCCGTCGTCGACGGCGACGCTCTCGAAGCGCTCGAAGCGGCCCGCCATGTTGAGCCCGGCGCCGCGGGCGCGGCGGGCGGCCTCCGGGACCCTGGGCTCCTCGTCGCCGATCATGGCGCCAATAGTAGAACAGAGCGAGAACATCGGCCAGCGGATTCGCCGGGCAGCCGGCCGGTCGCGGGCGGCGCCCGGCAGGTCGTTTCCTGGCGGATGGGGATTGCCGTTTCCGGCTAGGGGGATAGCTTGGGGACAGCGGGGTCCATGCGGAGCGCGTCAGATGGCCGAGGAAGACGACGAGATCATCCTGAGCGAGCTAACCGACGAGGAGCTCGTGCCGCAGATGCACGACGACCTCTACGACGGCCTCAAGGACGAGGTGGTCGAGGGGGTCAACATCCTGCTCGAGCGCGGCTGGACGCCCTACGACGTGCTGACCAAGGCGCTGGTCGAGGGGATGCGCATCGTCGGCATCGACTTCCGCGACGGCATCCTGTTCGTGCCGGAGGTGCTGCTGGCGGCGAACTCGATGAAGGCCGGCATGGCGATCCTGAAGCCGCTCCTCGCCGAGACCGGCGCACCGCGGCTCGGCAAGATGGTGATCGGGACCGTCAAGGGCGACATCCACGACATCGGCAAGAACCTCGTCTCGATGATGATGGAAGGCGCGGGGTTCGAGGTCGTGGACCTCGGGATCAACAATCCGGCGGAAAAGTATCTCGAGGCGCTGGAGCGCGAGGAGGCCGACATCCTCGGCATGTCGGCGCTGCTCACGACGACGATGCCCTACATGAAGGTCGTGATCGATACGCTGAAGGAGAAGGGGCTGCGCGACCAGTACATCGTGATGGTCGGCGGCGCGCCCTTGAACGAGGAGTTCTCGAAGGCGATCGGTGCGGACGCCTACTGCCGCGACGCGGCGGTGGCGGTGGAGACGGCGAAGGAGTTCATCGCCCGCAAGCACAACCAGTTGGCGCGCGGCTGACCCGGCTTGCCGGCGGGCGGCGGGCGCCTATCCTGAGGCCGATGGACCAGAACGACGCCCACCTCGCCGACTTCGGCCTCGCCGCTCCGGCGGAGGCGCGCGGGCGGGTGCTGGTCATCGCCTGCGGGGCGCTGGCGCGCGAGATCCTGGCGCTGAAGCGGCTGAACCGCTGGGAGCATCTCGACCTGCAGTGCCTGCCGGCGAAGCTGCACCTCTGGCCCGACCGCATCCCGGACGCGGTCGAGGCGGCGGTGGCGGAGGCGCGCGGGCGCTACGGCGCGGTCTTCGTCGCCTATGCGGACTGCGGGACGGGCGGGCTGCTCGCGGCGCGCTGCGCTTCGCTCGGGGTCGAGATGATCGCGGGGCCGCACTGCTACAGCTTCTTCGACGGCAACGACGCCTTCGCGGCGCGCGGCGACAGCGAGATGACCGCCTTCTTCCTGACCGACTTCCTGGTGCGGCAGTTCGACGCCTTCGTCTGGCGGCCGATGGGGCTCGACCGCCACCCGGAGCTGCGCGACATGATCTTCGGCAACTACGACCGGCTGGTCTACCTGGCGCAGACCGACGACCCGGCGCTCGACGCCGAGGCCGCCCGCTGCGCGGCGCGGCTCGGGCTCGGATACGAGCGGCGGCTGACCGGCTACGGCGACCTCGCGACGGCGCTCGCGGCGGCTGGCGGCGCGGCCTGACCGGGGGTTTGTCCGGGGGATGCTCGGGGTCGAGCATATGGTTCAAGCCATTGAAAAGGAACGATTGTGGCCCCGAGCGTTAACCGGATTTCAACCCTTGCCCGGGGGGCGTGGCCGACGTGTGGGAGGAAGTCCCAGGCGTCGCGAGGGGGCCTGCGGCGCCTTGGCGCCGTTCGCCGCATGCGCGGCTCGGCCTTCAGGCCCTTGGGAGTCTCCCTTGCTCTCCATTCCCTGGCGGCGCTCGGGACGGCCCGGGAGGGCGCTCGCCGCCCCCTCGACCCCCAGGCACTGCCCGATAGATTGAAGAAGAAGGGTTGGATGCAGGCGAAGGGTGCACAAGGCGCGGCGGGGTTGGGCCCGTCCGTGCGACGGCGCGCCGCTGTGCCGGGGAATGCAGGATCTCGTACTCGAAGGCGCTGCGGTCTGGGTCGCGGCCGCCAGGGCCGCCGCGTGCGCGCCTCGCCCGAGCGGTCGGGATCGCGGCCGTCGTGCGCGATGAACTCGCGCGCCGCGGCGCGCAGCACGGCGTCGCGGTCGGGTCAGGTGGCCGATGAAGGTCCCGCGGTCGAAGTCGGCGCGCCAGCAGCGGACCGGTGGCGGTGAGCTCGGCCGATATCGCGGCGACCCGGGTGCCGCCGGCGCAGAACCAGGAGTGGATACCCGGCGGGGGCCTCCTGGCCGGGGCGGCGCGCTAGAGATAGTCCTGTCGGGTCAGGCCGTACTTCGCCATCTTCTCGTTGAGCGTGCGGCGGGGCAGGGCGAGCTCGGTCATCACCGCGCTGACGTTGCCCTGGTTGCGGCGGAGCGCGTGGTCGATCAGCATCTTCTCGAAGGCGTCGACGTGCTCCTTCAGGGGCTTCTCGCCGTCGATGGGGAGCGCCGGGGCCTGGAAGCCGTCGTCGATCAGCAGGGCCGAGATGTTGTTGTCGCCGCGGCGGGCCTGCAGCACGGCCCGCTCGGCGAGGTTGATCAGCTGGCGGATGTTGCCGGGCCAGGGGGCCTGCACCAGGTTGGCGGCGTCGCCGGCGCCGAGCGTCGGCGGCTCGCAGCCGTATTCCTCGGCGAACTGCACGGTGAAGTGCGAGAAGAGCGTCAGGATGTCCTCGCCGCGCAGCCGGAGCGGCGGCGCCTCGATGACGAGCCCGGCGAGGCGGAAGTAGAGGTCGTCGCGCAGCAGCTCGGTCGGGGCCACGCCCTGCGAGAGCCGGCTCGAGACGGCGACGATGCGGATGTTGTGCCGCGCGGCGCCGCCGGTGGTGTCGTTGGCGTTGATGACCTCGAGGAGCTTCGCCTGCGCCGAGGGCGACAGCGCGTCGATGTCCTCGAGGCAGAGCGTGCCGCCCTCGGCCTGGTCGATCAGCGGCTTCTCCGGCCAGTCCGGGCCGCCGAACAGCGTGGACTCGACGAGCTCGGGCGCGACCGAGGCGCAGTTCATCGTGACGAGCGGCTTGGCGGCGCGCGGGCCGCAGGCGTGCAGCGCCAGCGCGATCAGGCTCTTGCCGGTGCCGGTCTCGCCGGTGATCAGCACGTGGCCGTCGGCCTGGGCGACGTCGAGGATCTGCTCGCGCAGCCGCTCGATCGCCGGGCTCGACCCCATCAGCCGGCGCATGACGACGCTGCCGTCGGCGAGCTCGCGCCGGAGCGCGCGGGTCTCCAAGGTGCGGGCGCGGATCTCGCCGCCGCGCTGGCAGAGCTCGGCCAGCCGGTCGGGGTCGAAGGGCTTCTCGACGAAGTCGAAGGCGCCGATGCGCATCGCCTCGACCGCCATCGGCACGTCGCCGTGCCCGGTCATCAGGATGACGGGCAGCCCGGGGTCGATCGACTGCAGCCGGCGCAGCAGCGCCATCCCGTCCATCCCGGGCATGCGGATGTCGCTGATCACGACGCCGTCGAAGTCGGCGCCCAGCGCCTTCAGCGCCGGCTCGGCGGCGTCGAAGGCGACCGGCTCGAAGCCCGAGAGCTGCAGCCACTGCGCGACGCTCTCGCGCATGTCGGCCTCGTCGTCGATGATCGCGACCCTGGATTTCTCGCTCATGTCGTTCACTCCGCGGCCTGCGCCTGCCCCCGGTCGCGCGGCAGCACCAGCTCGAAGACCGCGCCGCCGTCGGGGGCGTTGCGGGCGACGAGCCGGCCGCCGAGCTCGGCGGCGAAGCCGGCCGAGATGGCGAGGCCGAGGCCGAGGCCCTCGCCGGGCTTCTTGGTGGTGTAGAAGGGCTCGAAGAGCTTGTCGGGGTCGGGGAGCCCGCTGCCGTTGTCCTCGATCGACAGCAGGATCGACTCGCCCTGGACGAGCAGGATCTTGATCTCCTTGTTGTCCCGCCCGCGCACGGCATCGAGCGCGTTGCGCAGCAGGTTGACGATGATCTGCTCGATCCGCAGCGGGTCGGCGTGGACGACGGTCGGCTCGGACGGCAGCGTGGTCACGATCTTCACCGACATCTTGCCGAGCTGCGGCGCCATCATGGCGAGCGCCGCGCGCACGCTGTTGCGCAGGTCCACGGGCTCGACGTCGACGTCGCCCTTGCGGGCGTAGGACTTCAGCTGCCGGGTGATGCCGCCCATGCGGTCGATCAGGTCGTCGATGCGCTGGAACGACGAGAGCGCCTCCTCGGGCCGGCGGCGGGTCAGGAGGAGGCGGGCGCCGGCGAGGTAGGTCTTCATCGCCGCCAGCGGCTGGTTGAGCTCGTGGCTGACCGCCGCCGCCATCTGGCCGAGGGCGGCGAGCTTGGACGCCTGCTCGAGGCTCTGCTCGGCCTCCTTGAGGTTCTTCTCGACCCGCTTCCGGGCGCCGATCTCGGCCGAGAGCCGCCGGTTCAGCACCCGCAGCTCCTCGGACTCGCGCTGGATGCGGCGGCTCTCGGCCCGCGTCCGCCGCGACAGCAGGTAGAAGGCGAGCGCGAGCAGCAGCGCCAGCACCATGATGATCAGCGAGAGGACGGCGTTGACCCGGGCGCGCACCCCCTCGACGGTGGCGAAGTAGGTCAGGTGCCAGTTGCGGAAGCCGACCGGGACGTCGGCGAGGAGGTAGGGCGTCCCCGCGATGTAGATGTAGGAGGGCGAGCCGAAGCTGCGCCGCGCGTCGCGCATCGCCCGGCGCACGCCCGAGGGATCGGGGCCGGGGGCGAGCAGGTTCGAGAGCGTCTTCTGCCGCCAGTTGGGCTCGGAGGCGAGCAGCACCTGGTCGTCCGAATCGGTGACGACGACCTTGACCCTTGCGCGGCGCCAGCCCTCCTCGTGGGCGCCGAGGTCGACGGTCACGACGACGACGCCGAGCAAGGCGTCGTCCTGCATGATCCGGCGGGCATAGTGGAAGCTGTAGCCGCCGCTGTCGTTCTCGATGATCGAGAAGACCGTCGCCGGGTCGGCCTTGGCGGCGGTGAAATAGGCCTTGTCGCCCTCGTACTGCTCGCGCGGGCGGGTGTCGCTGGCGGCGACGATGCGGCCGTCGGCGTCGAGCAGGAAGATCGAGCCGGCGCCGATCTCCTCCTTGAAGCTCGCGAGCCGTTCCTCGGCGCCGCTGTATTCGCCCGAGCGCAAGGCGAGGATCAGGATCGGGTCGCGCGAGAGGAGGAGCGGCACCACCGAGTGGCGCTGCATGGTCGACTGGATGGCGCCGGCGTAGAGGGTGGCGCGGACGGTGGCGTCGGCGTTCTGGTCCTCGCTGAAGGCGCGGGTCAGGTAGATGTGGCTGGCCCAGATGACCAGCATCATGCCGACGACGGACGCGAGGAGCGCCGCGCGCATCCAGACGCGCCCCAGGTGCCGGTGGGGACGCGGTGCCTCGGTGTCGTAGCCCATCGCGGCGATTCTATTCGCGCCGGCCGCCGGGCTCAAGCGCCCTGCAGCGCGCCCTCGGCGACCGTCGCCGCGAGGCCGTCGAAGAGCCGCGTGCCGTCGGTGCCGCCGTGGACGGGGTCGACGGCGCGCTCGGGGTGCGGCATCAGCCCGAGGACGCGGCGGTTCTCGGAGAGGATGCCGGCGATAGCCGCCGCCGAGCCGTTGGGGTTCTGGGCGTAGCGGAAGGCGACGCGGTCCTCGCCCTCGAGGCGGGCGAGCGTCCCGGGGTCGGCGAAGTAGTTGCCGTCGTGGTGGGCGATCGGCAGGCGGATGGTCTCGCCGAGGGCATAGCCGCGGGTGAAGGGGCTGTCGGCGGTGGCGACGACGAGCGGCTCGACGGTGCAGACGAAGCGGATCGCGGCGTTGCGCATCAGGGCGCCCGGCAGCAGCCCCGCCTCGATCAGCACCTGGAAGCCGTTGCAGACGCCGAGGACGAGGCCGCCGCGTTCGGCGAAGTCGACGGTGGCGCGCATGATCGGCGAGCGGGCGGCGATGGCGCCGCAGCGCAGGTAGTCGCCGAAGGAGAAGCCGCCGGGGACCGCGACGAGGTCGAGGTGGGGCGGCAGGCCGGTCTGCTTGTGCCAGACCATGCTGACCTCGGCGCCGGCGCGCTCCAGCGCCACGGCGAGGTCGCGGTCGCAGTTGGAGCCGGGGAAGACCAGGACGCCCGCGCGGAAGCTCACGCGATCTCCACGGCGTAGGTCTCGATCACGGTGTTGGCGAGGAGCTTCTCGCACATGGCGTCGACGCGGGCGCGGGCGGCGGCGGCGTCCGACTCGGCGAGCTCGAGCTCGATCACCTTGCCGATGCGCACGTCGCCGACCCCGTCGAAGCCGAGGCCGCCGAGCGCGTGCCGGACGGCCTCGCCCTGCGGGTCGAGGACGCCGGGCTTGAGCGTGACGTGGACCCGTGCCCGCATCAGTTGACGAGCTTCGGTCCGGCGTGGGCGCGGCCGTTGGTGCGGGGCATGACGCCCAGGCGCTTGGCGACCTCGGTGTAGGCCTCCGACAGCGAGCCGAGGTCCTGGCGGAAGACGTCCTTGTCGAGCTTGCGGCCGGTCTCGATGTCCCAGAGACGGCACGAGTCGGGCGAGATCTCGTCGGCGACGATCAGCCGCTGGAAGTCGCCGTCGTAGACGCGGCCGATCTCGATCTTGAAGTCGATGAGCCGGATGCCGACGCCGAGGAACATCCCCGACAGGAAGTCGTTCACGCGGAGCGCGAGCGCGATCATGTCGTCGATGTCCTGCTGGCCCGCCCAGTTGAAGGCGATGACGTGCTCCTCCGAGACCAGCGGGTCGCCGAGGGCGTCGTCCTTGTAGTAGAACTCGATGATGGGCCGCGGCAGCTGCTGCCCCTCGGGGATGCCGAGCCGCTTCGACAGCGACCCTGCGGCATAGTTGCGCACGACGACCTCGAGCGGGATCATCTCGACCATGCGCACGAGCTGCTCGCGCATGTTCAGCCGGCGGATGAAGTGGGTCGGCACCCCGACGGCGTTCAGCCCGGTCATGAAGTGCTCGGAAAGGCGGTTGTTGAGCACGCCCTTGCCTTCGATCGTCGCCTTCTTCTGGGCGTTGAACGCGGTCGCCTCGTCCTTGAAGTACTGGATCAGCGTGTCGGGTTCCGGCCCTTCGTAGAGAATCTTGCCCTTGCCCTCGTAAACCAGCCTGCGTCGGGCCATGCCTGCTCTCCAAATGCGCAGGGGAGGCCGGGCGAACGCCCGTCCCTCCCGGTTATCCGGTGTCTATACTCCCGGCGCCAAAGGAGCAAGCGCCGCCACCCGGATGCGACCGGGCGCACCCGGCCCTTGGCCCGGGGAGAAACGTCGGGTCGGACCGCCGCGTTGCGCATCGCTTGCATCTGCCGGGTCGCTGTGACACAGGAGGGGCCATCCACAGGGGTGCCCCGTCAGGCCGGGGCTGAGATGCGGGGGCAAACCCGCGGACCCTCGAAGCTGATCTGGGTCATGCCAGCGGAGCGAGGAGGAACGATGTTCAGCGGCGCGCAGGTTTCCCTCTACCCGATGACCGGCGATTTCGTCGCGGTCATCCTCGACGCGCTTCGCGCGCTCGATCCCTACCGCGACCGGCTGCGGGTCGAGACCGACGATATCTCGACGCTGCTCGTCGGCCCGCCCGAGGTCCTGTTTCCAGCCATGCGCGATCTCTTCGCCGCAGCGGCGGCGACGCGCGTGCATGCGGTGCTCCACGCGACGATCTCGCGCGGCTGCCCCGGCGAGCCCGACGACGAGATCTGCCGTACCGGCGCCCTCGACGCCGGAAGCGAGCCGCTGGCGAGCCGGCAGGCGGCGGCGGTCGCGGCGATCCGGGCGGCGCCGACGAGTGGCGAGGAGGCCGCGGCCCAGGTCTCCCTCTACGCCATGGGCGGCGGCGACCATATGGCCGAGATCTACGGCAGCATCGAGGTCCTGAAGCAGAGCGGCGTGTTCGACCGGGCGAAGAACTTCTGCACCCGGCTGCGCGGCGACGCCGGACCGGTGTTCGCGGCCCTGGAGCA
Organism: Amaricoccus sp.; assembly: GCA_046348975.1. GTDB lineage: Bacteria > Pseudomonadota > Alphaproteobacteria > Rhodobacterales > Rhodobacteraceae > Amaricoccus. The sequence continues at coordinate 216,680 of JAXMDF010000005.1, forward strand.
GGTCTTCTGCCGCTTCGGACGACCCGAAGGCCACGTCACCCTGGACCTGACGGTATCGGCGAACAGCCCTTCGGCGAGCTGATTGCGTGCGCCCGTCGTTCACGGCCCTGTGCCGGCCGCTGCCGACAGTCGTGTCGGTCGCGCTCGTCGTCCTCGGATGGGAAGCCTACGTGCGGCTGTCGGGGATCTCGCCCACGACGCTGCCGGCGCCGAGCCGGGTGGCCGTCCAGCTCGTCCGGTATCGCGGCGTGCTCTGGGAGAACACCCTGCCGACGATCGAGGCGACGCTGCTCGGCTTCGCCTGCTCGCTCGCCGGGGCCTTCCTGCTCTCCGTGGCGATCGACTTCGCCCGGCCGCTGCGCCGGGGGCTCTTCCCCGTCCTGATCGTCAGCCAGACGCTGCCGCTCGTCGCCATCGCGCCCCTCGTGGTGCTTTGGTTCGGCTTCGGGCTCCTGCCGAAGATCCTGCTGGTCGCGCTCGTCACCTTCTTCCCCATGCTGGTCGCCCTGGTGGACGGCTACGAATCCACCGAGAGCGAGCTGAGGCAGCTTCTCCGCTCCATGGGCGCTTCCCGCTGGGAGGTCTTCCGCCGCGCGCGGCTGCCTTCGGCGCTCCCCTACTTCTTCGCGGGCCTGAGGATTTCGATCACCTATGCCGTGGTCGCCGCGATCTTCGCGGAATACGCCGGGGCCGCCAGGGGCCTCGGCATCTTCATCCTGAACTCGAAGAACAACTTTCGCCCCGACCTGGTTCTGGCGGCGGTGGTGGTGAGCGCGGCGCTGACGCTCGCCCTCTTCGCCGCCGCCGCCCTGATCCAGCACCTGGCCATGCCCTGGCGCCGGGTCGAGCCGCGGCGATGACCCGGCTCTCGCTCGAGGACGTCGCGCTGTCGCTCGCAGGGACACCGGTGCTCGACGGCGTCTCGCTGCATGTCGCCCAAGGCGAGTTCGTGTCGATCCTCGGCCCCTCCGGCGCCGGCAAGTCGACGCTGTTCCGGCTGATGCTCGGCGAGCTCGCGCCCGACCGCGGCCGGATCCTGCTGGATGGCAGCGAGATCGACCGCCGCGACCGGCCCTTCGCCTTCATGCCGCAGCGCGACGCGCTGATGCCCTGGCGCCGCATCGTCGACAACGTGACCCTCGGGCTCGAGGTGCAGGGCATGGGCCGGCGCGCCGCCCGCGCCCGGGTCGCGCCGCTGTTCCCGCAGTTCGGTCTCGCCGGTTTCGAGCGCCACTATCCGGCCCAGCTCTCCGGAGGCATGCGCCAGCGCGCGGCGCTCCTGCGCACGGTGGTGCAGGACCGCCGAATGCTGCTGCTCGACGAACCCTTCGGCGCGCTCGATGCCCTCACCCGGATGGAGATGCAGCGCTGGCTCGAGGCGCGCTGGCAGGCGGGCCGCTGGACCACGCTTCTCGTGACCCACGACGTGCGCGAGGCCGTGTGCCTCTCCGACCGGATCTACGTGCTGTCGCCGCGCCCCGCGCGGGTGGTGCGCGCGTTCGACGTCGCCATCGAGCGGCCGCGGCTCGCCCGCGGCGTGCCGCCTGCGGCGCATGCCCTCGAAGACGAAATCCTCCAGACCCTTCTCGACCTCAAGGGAGCCACCGATGCGCGGACTATTCCTCGCCGCCCTGATCCTCGCCGCCGAGCCGCTCCACGCTGACGAGCTCGGCGTCGCGCTCGACTGGACGCCCAACACCAACCATGTCGGCCTCTACGTGGCGCAGGCGAAGGGCTGGTACCAGGACGCCGGCCTCGACGTCCGGATCCTCCCCTACACCGATACCTCATCGGGCACCCTGGTTGCCAACGGCGTCGCCGCCTTCGGGGTCCTGAGCTCGATCGGCTACTACACCCAGCGCGCGGCGGGCGCGGACCTGCTCGCGACCTACGCCGTGGTTCAGCACGAGACGGGTCGGCTGGCGGTCAGCGCCGGTCGCGGCGACATCCGGACCCCGGCCGATCTCGACGGGAAGACCTACGCCGGATTCGGCAGCGCATGGGAAGCGGCGCTGATCTCGACCATCATCCGTGCGGCCGGCGGCCGCGGCGAATTCGAGACGGTCACGCTCGGAACCTCGGCCTACGAGGCGCTGGCCAACCATGCCGCGGACTTCACCCTCGAGGTCGAGACATGGGAGGGCGTCGATGCCGCGCTCCAGGGCCGGCCGCTGCGCGCCTTCCGCTACGCCGACTACGGCGTCCCCGATCAGCACACGACGCTCATCGGCGCGCGCGAGACCTGGCTCGCCGCCCATCCCGACACCGCGCGGGCGTTTCTCGCCGCGACCCAGCGCGGCTACGCCTATGCCGCCGAACACCCGGACGAGGCCGCCGACATCCTGACCGGCGCAACCGCCGGGATGCTCGCCAACGTCGCCCTCGTCCGCGCGTCGATGGCGGCGCTCGTGGAGGGACACTACCTGAAGGGAGAGGACGGGGCGGTCGGGACGATCGACCCCGCCAAGGTCGAGGCGATGGGCGGCTTTCTGTTCGACGCCGGAATTCTCCAGGACGGCGACGGGACGATTCTGGCCACGAAGCCCGACTTCGGAACCTGGTTCACCAACGAATACCTGCCGGGATAAGGCGAACGCTTGCCCGCGCGGCGCTTCGGCCCGATATGATCGCCTCGGCGAAAGGGGGAGGCGCCGGCATGCGACTGCCAGATCCGGCCGACCGGCCCGGCGACCACGTCTCGACCGGCGACCTGCCGCCGCCCGGGCATGTCCGGCGGCTCGTCGACGAGGCGCACGCGCGCTTCGCCGGCGTCGCGGACGGGACCGTGTCGCAGGTCTATCCGGCGCTCGCCCGGATGCCCGCCGGCCTCTTCGGCATCTGCGTCGTCGGGACCGACGCGAGCCTGCACGCCGTCGGCGACGCCGACCACCCGTTCACCATCATGAGCGTGTCGAAGCCCTTCGTCTTCGCGCTCATCTGCGACCGGATCGGCCCGACCGGTGCGCGCGAGCGGCTCGGGGTCAACGCGACCGGGCGGGCGTTCAACGCCGTCGCCGCCGCCGACGGCGGGGACGGGCGCACCAACCCGATGGTGAACTCCGGGGCGATCGCGACGACGAGCCTCGCGGAGGGCGCCGACGCGGACGCGCGCTGGCGCTTCATCCGCGAGGGGCTGTCGCGCTTCGCCGGCCGCGAGCTCGAGCTCAACGACGAGGTCCATGCCTCGGCGATCGCGACCAATTCCCGCAACCGCGGCCTCGCGTGGCTGCTCGAGAGCAAGGGGCTGCTCGGCTGCGACCCGATGCAGGCGCTCGACCTCTATACCCGGCAGTGCTCGCTCGATGTCACCGCGCGCGACCTCGCCGTCATGGGCGCGACCCTCGCCTGCGGCGGCTTCAACCCGGTGACCCGCGACCAGGTGGTGGCGCCCGAAATCTGCCACTACGCGCTCGCCGTCATGATAACGGCCGGATTGTACGAGACCTCGGGCGACTGGCTCTACGAGGTCGGCCTGCCGGGCAAGAGCGGCATCGGCGGCGGCATCGTGACCGTCTCGCCCGGCAAGGGCGGGCTCGCGACCTTCGCGCCGCCGCTCGACGCCGCCGGCAACAGCGTCCGCGGCCAGCTCGCCGCCCGGCACCTGTCGCATCGGCTCGGACTCGACCTCCTGGCCTCGAGCCCGCGGCGTTGAGCCGCGGGGCGGCGATGAAGTGACCGTGTCCGGCTTGTTTGGCCGGTGTCGATTGGCTATCTCAGCCGGAGCCGCCACGCGAGGAGGACCGCGAATGACGACGTTCAACGACCGCGAGAAGGCCTTCGAGAACAAGTTCGCCCACGACGAGGAGATGCTGTTCAAGGCCGCCGCGCGCCGGAACCGCCTCCTCGGCCTCTGGGCGGCCTCGCTCCTCGGCAAGACCGGCGCGGAGGCCGACGCCTACGCGATGGAGGTGGTGCGCGCCGACTTCGTCGAGATCGGCCACGACGACGTCGTGCGCAAGCTCGTCGCCGACCTCGACTACCGCGCCGACGAGGCGACGGTCCGCGCCAAGATGGTCGAGCTACTCGGGGTCGCCAAGGGCCAGGTCATCGACGAGCTCGGCTGAGCCGAGAAACCTGCCGAGCACCGACCAGCGCGCGAGCTTGGCCTCGAACCGCATGCCGGCGTAGGCCGGGCTCGACGACGGCAGGTCGACGAGCGCGATCCCCGGCCGCTCGCCGAGCCGGCGCCGACCGATGCGCGCCGCCATCGCGCCGTTGAAGCCGATCGCCCTGAGCTGCGGCAGCCGCGCCAGCAGCGCCTGCAGGTCCGCCTCCTGCGCGTCGCGGATCGCCGCGTCGCCGCTCCCCGGCCGCACCGCCGAGGCGATCACGTCCCAGAGCCCGACCCGCGCCCGGCGCAGCGTCGCCAGCCGGTCGGGGTAGGGCAGGGCGGCGAGGTCGGTTCCGACGACCGCGCCGATCAGCCGCCAGAAGGCGTTCCGCGGGTGGGCGTAATACTGCCCCTCGCGCAGCGACGCCGGCCCCGGCAGCGTGCCGAGCAGGAGGACGCGGGCCCCTGCGTCGAGCGCGGGCTCGAACGAGCGCGCCCGGCTCATCCGTCGCCGAACACGCGCCGGAAGATCGTGTCCATGTGCTTGGTGTGGCCGGCTATTGGGCCGTGATCCAGCCGTTCCACTGCTCCATGACCGCCGCACGCTTCTCCGGGTCGAGGTAGGCCGCCGAGCTCTCCGCGATGGCGATCGGCTTCATCGCATCGCCCATGCTCATGACCTGACCGCAGGGCGCTTCCTCCTGCGGGACATCCTCGCGCAGCGATCCCAAGTCGGAGGCGACGAGCATTTCCTGTCCCCGCTTGGACAGAAGGTAGTCGACCCAGAGCTTGGCCGCATTGGGATGCTCTGCATACTTGGTGATGAACATCACCCGGCTCAGCACCAGCGCGTAGTCCTCCGGAAGCACATAGCCGAGCTTCGGGTGATCCTTCTTGGCACGGCCGGCGGCATAGGACGTCAGCATGTTGTAGCCGATGAGGCTCTCGCCTTCGGACATGCGCGTGAACTGCGCGCCGGTCCCCGAGCCGAGAAAGACGTCCGAGGCGCCAAGCGCCTTGGCCAGGGCCGGGAAGGCGTCGGGCGCGACCGTCAGATCCTGCGTCATCAGGAAATAGCCCAGCCCCGACTTCTCGGGATCGAAGGTGGTGACCTTGCCCCGGAACTTGTCCGGCTTCTCCGACAGCAGCTTGATCAGATCGGCGCGGGAATGCGGCACCTCGGCCTCGTCGACCAGCTCCTTGTTGTAGGCGAACCCTATCGGCTCGCAGGACGTGCCGAACGCCTCGTTCTTCCACACGGCCCAGCTCGGCAGCTTCGACACCTCGGGGGACTCGTAGGCCAACGCATGGCCGTCGGCGACGAGCTTCAGCTGCAGATCCATCGCCGAGCTCCACACGACATCGGCCGTGCTGCGGAAGGGCGCGACAGTGGCGGCGGACTCGCTGATGATCTGGTCGTAGAGCGGGCCGGTATCCCCGCTGACGTACTCGAGCTTCACGTCGGGATAGAGCTTCTGGAAGTCCTCCAGGAGCAGGGGAACCGCGCTCGTCACGCTGTAGACCACCAGCTTCCCTTCCTCGGCGGCCGCGGCGACGATGTCGCCGTAACCCTCCGGATACCCTTCCGGCGCTTGCGCCAGCAAGGGGGACGAAAGAGCGGTCGCCGCGAACAGCGCCATCCCGAAGCTCGATCTCACGCGCATCCCTCCTGATTTTCGTCGCAATGCGCGTACTTGGACAACCTGTCACGAACCTGTCCAGGAAAGGCGGCGCCGAGCATGAGGTCAGACCGCAGGCTCACGCCTCCCCGAACACCCGGGCGAAGATCGTGTCCACCTGCTTGGTGTGGTAGCCGAGGTCGAACTCGCCCTCGATCTCCGCCTCGCTCAGCACCGCCCGGACCTCGGGGTCGGCCTTCAGCTCGGCCATGAAGTCCGCCCCCGCCTCCCAGACCCTCATCGCGTTGCGCTGGACGATGGCGTAGGCGTCCTCCCGGCTCACGCCCTTCTGGGTCAGCGCCAGCAGCACGCGCTGCGAGTGGATCAGCCCGCGGAACTTGTTCATGTTGTTCAGCATGTTGTCCGGATAGACCACCAGCCGGTCGATGACCCCGGTCAGCCGCGCCAGCGCGAAGTCGAGCGTGACGGTGGTGTCGGGCGCGATCGCCCGCTCGACCGACGAGTGCGAGATGTCCCGCTCGTGCCAGAGCGCCACGTCCTCCATCGCCGGGACCACCGCCATCCGGACCAGCCGCGCGAGCCCGGTCAGGTTCTCGGTCAGGACCGGGTTGCGCTTGTGCGGCATCGCCGACGAGCCCTTCTGGCCGGGGGCGAAATATTCCTCGGCCTCCAGAACCTCGGTGCGCTGCAGGTGGCGGATCTCGGTCGCCAGCCGCTCGATCGAGCTCGCGATGACGCCGAGCGTCGCGAAGAACATCGCGTGCCGGTCGCGCGGGATCACCTGCGTCGAGACCGGCTCCGGGGTCAGCCCCATCCGCTCGGCGACGTGCGCCTCGACCGCGGGGTCGATGTTGGCGAAGGTCCCGACCGCGCCGGAGATGGCGCAGGTCGCGACCTCGGCCCGCGCCGCCACCAGCCGCGCCCGGCCGCGCGCGAACTCGGCGTAGGCCTGGGCGAGCTTCAGGCCGAAGGTCGTGGGCTCGGCATGGATGCCGTGGCTGCGGCCGATCGTCACCGTGTCCTTGTGCTCGAACGCCCGCCGCTTCAGCGCCGCGAGCAGCGCGTCGAGGTCGGCGAGGAGGATGTCCGAGGCGCGCGCGAGCTGCACCGCGAGGCAGGTGTCGAGCACGTCCGAGCTCGTCATCCCCTGGTGGACGAAGCGCGCCTCGTCGCCGACGATCTCGGCGAGATGCGTGAGGAAGGCGATGACGTCGTGCTTCGTGACCGCCTCGATTTCGTCGATGCGCGCGACGTCGAACTCGGCGTCCCTGGCCTTCCAGACCGCGGCGGCCGCCTCCTTCGGGATCACCCCCAGGGCGGCCTGCGCGTCCGCCGCATGCGCCTCGATCTCGAACCAGATGCGGAACTTGGTCTCCGGCGACCAGATCGCGACCATCTCGGGGCGGGAGTAGCGGGGGATCATCGGCGGCCTCCTGCTTCACGCGGGCATGCGGCGTCTGATAGTCTCGGGGCAGAGGGGGCACAAGCGAGGGACCGATGCGGGTCGACGCCTTCACCGGGGTCTGGCGGCTCGACCGCACCATCGAGGACGTGCGCGGCGGCCGCACCGGCCGGCTGACCGGCGAGGCGCGCTTCGCGCCCGCCCCGGGCGGCCTCGCCTACCACGAGGCCGGCACGCTCGCCTTCCCCGGATCGCCGCCGCTGCGCGCCGAGCGGCGCTACCTCTGGCGCGACGGCGGCAACGGCACGATCGAGGTCTTCTTCGACGACGGCCGTTTCTTCCACCGCTTCGACGCCGAGGACCACGTCCCCGGCGCCACCCACGCCTGCGACCCCGACGCCTACCGCGTCCGCTACGACTTCCGCGCCTGGCCGCGCTGGCAGGCCGAATGGCGCGTGACGGGCCCGCGCAAGGACTACGCGATAGTGTCGAGCTACCGCCGCGCCGCCGGTGCCTGACGCCGGCCGCTTGTCAATGCCGGCCGTCCGTCCCAGATTGCGGCTGCGAAGGACAGGCGGGACGGGTCAATGGCGAGCTTGAAGCGCGATCTGGTGAACAGGGCCGACGTGATCCTGCAGCGGGCGACCCGTGGGGTCGGGCTGCACCGCTCCTGGTACGACGTCCGCGAGGTCGCGCGGGCGCGGCTGGAGCGGCGCGACCTCGACGCCAACCGCAAGCTCGGCCTGCTCTTCGTGCACGTCCCGAAGTGCGGCGGCTCCTCGATCGAGGCGCAGTGGGGCTTCTCGCATGCCCACCGCTCGGCGGTCTACTTCCGCGCCGCCGACCCGGCCTTCTTCGCCCGCGCCTGGAAGTTCTCGATCGTCCGCAACCCCTACGACCGGCTGGTGTCGGCCTTCCACTACCTCAAGAGCGGCGCCTCGCCGAAGGCCGGCCGGGTCTGGGCCGCAGACGTGCTCGCCGACGTCCCCGACTTCGCCGCCTTCACCCGCCGGCTCGGCGAGCGCGACTTCCGGGAGCGGGTGATGGCCTGGCTGCACTTCCAGCCGCAGTGGTACTTCCTCTGCGACAAGTCGGGGAAGCTGATCGTCGACGAGGTCGGCCGGCTCGAGGCCTACGGCGACTTCATCGACCGCTTCAACGCCGCCGGGCACGGCCTGACCCTCAACGCCTCGGTGCGCGAGCGCGCGTCCAAGCACCTCGCCTGGCCGTCCCACTACGACGCCGAGAGCGCCGGGCGCGTCGCCGCGCTCTATGCCCGCGACTTCGAGATCTTCGGCTACCCGACCAGCTTCGGCCAGCCGCCCGAAGACCGCGCGGCGGCGGGATAGATGCCCCCGATCCGCCGGCGGCGGAGGGGCTGGCTCGCGGTCGTGCTGGCCGCCGGCCTGCCGCAGGGCGCCGCGGCCGGCGATCCAAACGGCCTGCCGCAGGGCGCCGCGGCCGGCGACCCGAACGGGCTGCTGCATGCGATGCAGGCCTGCCTCGCCGACCCGCACGCCGCCGGCTGCACCGAGGTCGACCGCGCCGACGGCTTCGTCGTGATCAGGGACGACAGCCCCGCGAAGCCCGAGGCCTGGCTGATCGTGCCCGACCGCGAGGTCACCGGCATCGAGAGCCCGGCGGTCTTCGACCCGCCGGTCGCCGACTTCTGGCGCTACGGCTGGGACCTGGGCGGCCGGCTGCTGCCCGAGCGCGCCGCCGCCGACCGCGGCCTCGCGATCAACTCCGAGGCCGGGCGCAGCCAGGACCTCCTGCACATCCACATCTCCTGCGTGCTGCCCAAGGTGCGCGCCGCCCTCGCCGGCGCCGCCATCGGCCCCGACTGGGCGCCGGCGCCCTTCCTGCGCCTCGGCACCCACGACTACAACGTGCGCAAGGTCGCAGCCCTCGACCCGAGCCCCTTCCTGCGGCTCGCCGAGCTGCCCGGTGCCCGCGCCGACATGGGCGAGCAGTCGCTGGCGGTCATCGGCGCCGCCGACGGTGGCTTCTACCTCGTCACCGACTCGACCGAGCCTGGCGTCGTCGCCGAGGCCGAGGAGCTGCTCGACGAGGCCTGCCGCTAGCGATCCGGCCCGCGGCTGGACAGCTTCTCGCAATTGCGGCATCACTTGGCCGAACGCGGATTTTGCAAGGGGATCACGGGCCATGGCCGCTACCGCATCGCGAAACGTGCTGACCGAGGCGCTCTGGCCGGCGGAGGGATCGGCGCTCTGGGTCAAGCGCGCGGTCCTCGTCGTGCTCGGCGTCGCGGTTCTGGCGGTCGCCGCCAAGATCAAGGTGCCGGTCTGGCCCTCGCCGGTCGCGATCAGCCTCGGCACCTTCGCGGTGCTGACGATCGGCGCGGCCTATGGACCGCGGCTCGGGCTCGCGACCATGCTCGGCTGGATGCTGATCGGCGCCCTCGGCTTCGACGTGTTCCAGAACTCGTCCGCCGAGAAATACGGCCTGACCTACATGATGGGCCCGACCGGCGGCTACCTGGTCGGCTACCTGCTCGCGACGCTCGCCCTCGGCCACGCCGCCCGCCGCGGCTGGGACCGCAGCGTCGGCGGCATGGCCGCGGCGCTGCTCGCCGGCAACCTGCTGATCTACGTTCCGGGGCTCCTCTGGCTCGGCTACCTGATCGCGCACGGCATGTTCGATCCGGCCAAGTACGCCTCGGTCACCGACCAGGCGCTGGCCTGGGGCCTGACGCCCTTCCTGATCGGCGACGCGATCAAGCTCGCGCTGGCCGCCCTGATCGTCCCGGGCGTCTGGAAGCTCGTCGGCGCCGCCCGCGCCTGACGCCGCAGCGCTTCCCCGGGAAACCCCGGGGAAGCATTCCCGACCGGGCTACTTCTGGTCGGCCGCCTTCTGCGCCGCCTCCTCGAGCTTCGCCTTGTCCGCGTCGGTCAGCACCGGGTGGTCGAGCTTCAGCGTCACCTTGTCGAGCTTGCCGGTGAACGGGAACGGCACCTGGTAGTCCTCGTCCGCCACCGGCGTGCCGGTGTCCGACCCGACGTCGAGGTTCTCGTCCCACTGCATGATCAGTGGGATCGTGTGCTCCATCTTCGCTTCGGCGACCACCTTGCCGTCGACCTTCAGCGTCCCGGTGCCGCCTTGGCCGATGCCGCTCGGGTTGTTGAACGCGAGCGTCGCGAACCCGAGCCCGTCGTACTTGAAGTCGAACGCGAGCTGGTGCTGGCCCGGGGTCAGCGCGTCGGCGCCCTCCCAGCGCACCTGCTTCAGCCCGACCAGGTTCCACAGGAACACCGGCTTGCCCTTCAGCAGGTAGAAGCCGTAGCCGGCGAACCGCCCGCCCTGGGTGATGATCATGCCGTCGCCGCCGCCCTCGGGCACCTCGACGTCGGCGGTGAAGCTGTACGAGGTGTTGAGCACGCTCGGGGCGTCGCCGTTGGGCGTGCCGGTCAGCGGCCGGGTCCAGACGAACTCGGTGCGGCCGGCGGTGATGCTGGGGCGCGGCGTGACCAGCCGGGTCGCGACCGTGGCATCGAGCGGCAGCACCTGGTACTTCTCCGCCTCCTGCCAGAACAGGTCCTGCAGCTCCTTCAGCTTGTCCGGGTGCTCGGCCGCGATGTCGTGGTTCTGCGTCCAGTCGTTCGCGACGTCGTAGAGCTCCCAGTCGGCCTTCGCCGGATCGAGGTCCGCTGCCCCGCCGAGCACCCACGGCGGCCGCGTCACCTTGGTGACGGCCATCCAGCCCTCGTGGTAGAGCGCATACTCGCCCAGCATCTCGAAGTACTGCGTCCGGTGGTGCGACGGCTCGTCGGCGTTCGCCTTGGCGAAGGTGTATTCGAGGCTCGTGCCCTCCATCGGGCTCTGGGCGATGCCGTCGACCACCGAGGGCTCGCGGATGCCGGTGGCCTCGAGGATCGTCGGCGCGATGTCGATGAAATGCGCGAACTGGTCGCGGATGCCGCCCTTGTCGGTGATCGCCTTCGGCCAGGACATGATCGTGCCCTGCTTGGTGCCGCCGAAGTAGCCGGCGATCTGCTTGGTCCACTTGAACGGCGTGTCGAAGGCCCAGGTCCAGCCGATCGACATATGCGGGTTGGTCTTGTCGGTCCCCCAGATGTCGTAGAAGTCCTTGAGCTGCACGTCGACCGGCACCTCGACCAGGTTGAAGGCCGCCACCTCGTTCGGGGTGCCGTTCGGGCCGCCCTCCGCGCTCGTGCCGTTGTCGCCGGTGATGTAGATGATCAGCGTGTTGTCGTACTGGCCGGAATCCTTCACCGCCTGGATCACCCGGCCGACCTCGGCGTCGGCATAGGCGAGGTAGGCGCCGTAGACGTCGGCCTGCCGGATGTAGAGCTTCTTCTGGTCCGCCGACAGCGTGTCCCACTCGGGGATGAGGTCCGACGGCCAGGGCGTCAGCTCGGCGTTCTGCGGGATGACCCCGAGCCGCTTCTGGTTGGCGAAGATCGTGTCGCGGAGCTTGTTCCAGCCGCCGTCGAACAGGTGCATGGCGCTGATCCTGTCGATCCACTCCGGCGTCGGATGGTGCGGCGCGTGCACGGCACCGGGCGCGTAGTAGACGAACCAGGGCTTCGACGGGTCGAGCGTCTGCATCCGGTTCATCCAGTCGATGGCGTCGTCCGCCATCGCCGTCACGAGGTTGTATTCCGGGTGCCCGATGTAGGGGTAGATGGGCGTGGTGTTGCGGAAGAGCGGCCCCGGTTCCCACTGCGAGGTGTCGCCGCCGTTGAAGCCGTAGAAATAGTCGAAGCCCATGCCTGTGGGCCACTGGTCGAACGGGCCGGCCTGGCTGACCTGGAAGGCCGGGGTGTTGTGGTTCTTGCCCCACCAGCCGCTGACATAGCCGTTGTCGGTCAGGATGCGGGCGATCGTCGCCTTGTCCCTGGTCATCAGGCTGTCGTAGCCGGGGAAGCCCGTCGCCTGCTCGGCGACCACGCCGAAGCCCATCGAGTGATGGTTGCGCCCGGTCAGCAGCGCCGCCCGCGACGGCGAGCAGAGGGCGGTCGAATGCAGGTTGGTGTACTTCAGCCCGTCGGCCGCCAGCGCCTCGAGGTTGGGCGTCGGGATCACCCCGCCGAAGGCCGAGTTGGTGCCGTAGCCGGCGTCGTCGAGCAGGATCAGGAGCACGTTCGGCGCCCCCGGCGGCGGGCTGACCGTCGCCGGCCAGTAGGGCGTCGACTGCGCCGCATTGCGCTCGATCGTGCCGCCGAACGGTTGCGATGGCGCCGGGAGCTGCAGCCCCTGCGGCACCAGCCGGGCGTCGGGCGAGCCCGGCGTGCCGACGATCGTCTGCGCGCCCGCCGCGCAGGCGAGCGCGGCCCAGAGGCCGAGGCCGGCGGCCAGCGCCGCCGCTTTGTGTCGCATTCTGTCCCCCATTCGCGGAAACCGAGCCACGGTCGCTTCGCCTCAGCAGTATCACGGACCCGTGTCGAGCCTTTAGCCGAGCGCGCCAACCGGAGCTGTCGGCGTCCGCGGCGCCGCGTTAACGAATGGCGCCGGCGCGCGCGCACGTACCTCGATTGTACATGCGATGTACGTTCAACGTCGGGCGTTAACCCTCTGGAACGAAGCGCACCTTGCCGATATGCGGCAGGTTCCGGTTCCGCTGCGCATAGTCGATCCCGTAGCCGACGACGAACTCGTCGGGGATCTCGAAACCGACCCACTT
>JAXMDF010000006.1:0-191617 GCA_046348975.1 Amaricoccus sp.
AGCACCCCCGGGCAGAGCCACGCTTCGTCCGTGGCCCGGCCTCTCGCAGAGGTCGCTCTGAACGCCGCGGACCCCAGGGCAACCGGAGGGTCCGCGGTGGCTGGCCCTTCGCTTCAGGCCTGATCGAAGCGGACCTTGACGAAGGAGCCGGGCGCGGGCTCGATCTTGCCGATCGTCGCGCCCGGCTCGCGCGCCGGCACCAGCTTGCCGGAGCGCGGCTTGAGCCAGGCGTCCCAGTCGGGCCACCAGCTCCCCGGCGTCTCCTCGGCCCCCTCGAGCCACGCCTCCAGCGTCGGTGCGCTCATGTCGGGGTTGGTCCAGAACTGGTACTTGCCGAGCACCGGCGGGTTCACCACCCCGGCGATGTGCCCCGAGCCCGACATGATGAACCGCACCTTGGCGCGCTTCATCTCCTTCGCCCCGCGGTAGACCGAGGCCGCCGGCGCGATGTGATCCTCCTTGGTCGAGATGTGGTAGACCGGGCCCTTGATGTCGGCGAGGGTGATCGGCGTGTCGCCCACTTTCAGCTCGCCCTTGGCGAAGGCGTTCCGGATGTAGAACTCCTGCAGGTAGAAGCGGTGCGCCTTGGCCGGCATCGCCGTCGAATCGGCGTTCCAGTAGAGCAGGTCGAAGGGGAACGGGTCCTTGCCCAGCATGTAGTTGTTGACGACGTACCCCCAGATCAGGTCGTTGGCCCGCAGCATGTTGAAGGCGTTGGCCATCCGGTCGGCCGGCATGTAGCCCTTCTCCATGTCCTCGCCGACCACCTCGAGGATGTGCTCGTCGACGAAGATCTGCAGCTCACCCGCGTCCTCGAAGTCGAGCTGCGCGGTGAAGAAGGTGCAGGACGACACCCGGTTGTCGTTGTGCTTGCCGAGCCAGGCCATCAGCGTGCCGGCCATCGTCCCGCCGACGCAGTAGCTGACCAGGTTCAGGCTCTTCTGCCCGGTCTCCTCCAGCGCCTTGTCGATGGCGGTGAGCCCGCCCTCGAACATATAGTCCTCCCAGGTCTTGCCGCCGTGGCGCGAGTCCGGGTTGATCCAGGACACCATGAAGACGGTGTAGCCCTGCTCGAGCAGCCACTTCACCAGGCTCTTCTTCGGGTTGAGGTCGAGGATGTAGTACTTGTTGATCCAGGGCGGAATGATCAGCAGCGGCTTTGCATAGACCTGCTCGGTCAGCGGCGAATACTGGATGAGCTGGATCAGGTCGTTCTGGAACACCACCTGCCCGGGGCTGACCGCGGTATTCCGCCCGACCTCGAAGGCGTCCATGTCGGTCTGCCGGATCAGGAGCTTGCCCTTGCCGCGCTCGAGATCCTTCAGCATCATCTTCAGGCCGCGGACGAGGTTCTCCCCCTTCTCGTTGACCGTCGCCTCGAGCACCTCGGGGTTCAGCGCGAAGAAGTTCGCGGGGTTCATCGCCTCAACGAAGTAGCGGGTGTAGAAGGCGGCCTTGCGCCGCTCCTTCGGATCCATCTCGCCGACCGAGTTGACCGTGTCCTGGATCCAGCCCGAGGTCAGCAGGTAGCTCTGCTTCAAATAGTCGAAGACCGCGTTCTCCGACCATTCCTTGTGGGCGAAGCGCTTGTCGGGCTTCAGCATGTGCGGCAGCTGCAGATTCTGGGCAGCGTCCTTGGCGCCAAGCCACTTCAGGACCGAGTTCTGCCAGAGCGCCTGCTGCGCGGCCCAGAACTCGATGGTGGCGTCGGCGACCTGCTTGGGGTTGTCCCACATCGTCCGGTAGAGCTCGGCAAAGGTCGGCCAGGTGTTCAGCGGGTCCGGGTGCTTCGACCCGCTCTCCTGCAGCTGGTGGGAGAGGAAGGTCTTCCAGATCTGCGCCGAGACGTCGAAGACCTCGGCCATGTTGTGGGCGACTTCCTTGCCCTGCTCCGCCAGCGTCGAGCCACCGTTGCCGTCGTTCATGCGCTCCTCCCCGAAGCCCCCCGGCGCCTTGCGGCGCGCTGTCCGGGGTGGATACTACAGGCTCGTTCGGGCTTTGCCATAGAAAGTGGACATGCGCCGCCGGCCCCTCCCCGCTCCCCTCCTCGCCGCGGCGCTGCTGGCGCTCGTCGCCGCGTGCGGCCCCCCCCCGGGCGCCGAGGAGCCGATCTCGGATGCCGCCCGCGCCGCGCCGCCGCCGCAGCTCGGCGCGACCGCGCAGTTCGACGACGCCCTCGCCCGCGCCCAGCCGGATGCCGATCGGCTCGGTGCTGGCTCCGCGGAGCTCGCCGCGCGGGCGGCCGCCTTGCGCGCGCGCGCCGCGGCGATGTCCGGGCCGGTGGTCGACCCGCCGACTCTGACCCGGCTGCAGGCCGCCGTGGCGCCCGCGTCCTGAACGGCGATTCTGCGCGGAACCTTTCCCGCGCGGGTGCATTTGTACCGGGTGCCTCGTCGCGGTCCTTTGCGCTCGAGACGAGGATTGGTGGCCCGGAATTGTCGATGTCCCCCTTTTTCGGCACCGGCGCTGCCGCCCCCCTGCCTTCGGGCAGGGGGGAACCTGAGGCGGGCGAGCCATATCGCCCCTGTCCTTCGCCGGGGGGCGAGCGTATAACGCGGCCCTCGCCCCTAAGCCGTCGACGCGCCCATGTCCGAAGAGTTCTACCGCATCAAGCGCCTGCCGCCCTACGTCTTCGCCGAGGTCAACCGGCTGAAGGCCAAGTACCGCGCCGAGGGGATGGACATCATCGACTTCGGCATGGGCAACCCCGACATGGACACGCCCAGGCACATCGTCGACAAGCTGGTCGAGACCGTCCAGCGCCCGCGTACCCACCGCTATTCGGCGTCGAAGGGAATCCCGGGCCTCCGGCGCGCCCAGGCCGGCTACTACGAGCGCCGCTTCGGAGTGAAGCTCGACCCGGAGAAGGAGGTCATCGCGACACTCGGGTCCAAGGAGGGGCTCGCGAACCTCGCGATGGCGATCACGGCGCCCGGCGACGTGATGCTCGTCCCGAACCCGAGCTACCCGATCCATCCCTACGGCTTCATGATCGCCGGCGGCACGCTGCGGCATGTCCCGGCGCTGCACGACGGTCGCTTCGACCGCGAGGACTACCTGCGGAACCTCGAGCGCGCCGTCGTCCACTCGGTGCCGAAGCCGGTCGCGCTCGTGGTGTCGTTCCCGTCGAACCCGACGGCGCAGGTCTGCGACCTCGACTTCTACCGCGAGCTGATCGCCTTCGCGAAGAAGCACCACCTCTGGGTGCTGTCGGACCTCGCCTACGCCGAGATCTACTTCGACGACAACCCGCCACCGTCGATCCTCCAGGTCGAGGGCGCCAAGGACGTCGCGGTCGAGTTCACCTCGCTCTCCAAGACCTATTCGATGCCGGGCTGGCGGATGGGATTCGCCGTCGGCAACGCGCGGCTGGTCGACGCGCTGACCCGGATCAAGTCATACCTCGACTACGGCGCCTTCACCCCTGTGCAGGTCGCCGCCGCCGCCGCGCTCAACGGCCCGCAGGACTGCGTTGCCGAGATCCGCGGCATCTACCGCCACCGCCGCGACGTGCTGATCGATTCCATGGACCGGGCCGGCTGGCGCATCCCTTCGCCGCCCGCCACCATGTTCGCCTGGGCGCCGGTGCCCGAGCCGTTCACCGGCATCGGCTCGATGGGCTTTTCCAAGATCCTGCTGCGCGAGGCCGAGGTCGCGGTCGCCCCCGGCGTCGGCTTCGGCGAGTACGGCGAGGGCTACGTCCGGCTCGGCCTGGTCGAGAACGAGCAGCGCATTCGCCAGGCGGCCCGCGGCGTGCGCAAGGTGATGCAGAACGCCGACGCCCTCCTCTCGCGCCACCGCGAGGAGGAGGCGGTCGCCTGACCGCAGCGGCGCATGGGTTGGTCCCGCCGTCGGAGGAGCCGGCGCCGCTGGAGTTCGAGGAGATCCTGACCGGGCTGGTCGCGGCGGAGGGCTGGACGCTTTCTGCATCCGGTCAGTCGGTCCACGAATCGCGCCGGCGCCTGCCGCGGCCTATGATCGGCAGCAGACAGCTGCAGCAGAGGGGCCAGGGGTTGTACAGGCTGAGGCTCTTCGCCGTGCGGCGGTCGCGCCAGTTCGAATGGCTGTATACGCGGCTCGAGGCGGCGCTCGTCGCGCTCGACCCGCTGTTCCGACGGCTCGGCTACGACCGCATCGAGCGGCCGGTCGCCTTCGTCGAGCGCGGGGTGAAGCGGCTCGCCTTCGACTGCCGGATGTGCGGCCAGTGCGTGCTGTCGTCGACCGGCATGTCCTGCCCGATGAATTGCCCGAAGCAGCTTCGCAATGGGCCGTGCGGCGGCGTTCGGCCGGGCGGCTTCTGCGAGGTGAAGCCGGAGATGCGCTGCGTCTGGGTGCTGGCCTGGGACGGGGCGGCCCGGATGCGGGGCGGCACCCGAATCCGCGAGGTGCTGCCGCCGATCGACCGCCGGCTGGAAGGGTCGTCGTCCTGGCTGCGGGTCGCGCGCGAGAAGGCGGCGGAGCTGCGCGACACGCACGACCGGCAGCGGGAGGCCGTGGCGCGGGCCTTCGCCGAGGCGCGGGCGATCGAGCCGGCCTCGGCGCCGCTGGCGGAAGAGCCGCCGCACGCGGTGAACCGTGGCGCGGGACGATGAGCCTCTTCTATACCGACCCGAACGCGATCCGGCCCTATGAGCCGCCGCCCGAGGGGCACGTCTCGGGGAGCAAGCTCGAGGTGGCGCTGCGGGCGGGGCAGTTCGCGGTGACGGCGGAGATGAATCCGCCGGACAGCGCCGATCCGGAGGACGTGTTCAGGGCGGCGGAGCCGCTGGCGGCGGTGGCGGACGCGATCAACGCGACCGATGCCTCGGGGGCGAATTGTCACATGTCGTCGATCGGGATCTGCGCGCTGCTGACGCGCAAGGGGCATGGCACGGTCTACCAGATTTCCTGCCGCGACCGGAACCGGATCGCGATCCAGGGCGACGTGCTCGGGGCGGCGGCGATGGGCGTCCGCAACGTGCTGTGCCTCACCGGGGACGGGGTGGGCGCAGGCGACCAGCCGGGGGCGAAGCCGGTCTTCGACTTCGATTCGCTGACGCTGATCCGGACCATCCGGACCATGCGCGACCAGGGGGTGTTCCTGTCGGGGCGGCCGATCCCGAAGCCGCCGCACCTCTTCATCGGCGCCGCCGAGAACCCGTGCGTCGACCCGCTCCAATGGCGCCCCGACCGGCTGGCGAAGAAGGTCGAGGCCGGGGCGGAGTTCGTGCAGACCAACTACGTCTTCGACATCCCCCGCTTCGAGGCGTTCATGGCTCGCGTCCGCGACCTCGGGCTCGACCGGCGGGTCTTCATCCTCGCCGGCGTCGGCCCGCTCGCCTCGGCGAAGGCGGCGCGGTGGATGCGGGCGCACGTGCCGGGTATCCATATCCCCGACGCGGTGATCGCCCGGCTCGAGGGGGCGAGGAACCAGGGCGACGAGGGCCACCGGCTCTGCGTCGAGCTGATCCGGCAGCTGCGCGCGATCCCGGGCGTCGCGGGCGTCCACATCATGGCCTACCGCCGCGAGCACCTGGTCGCGGACATCGTCCGGGAAGCCGGGCTCGCCCGCGACACGCGGCCGGCCGTCCCGTCGTCGTAGCGCGACGTGCCCGGGGTTGTCCGGGCTCGGGCGGGTGGTACAAGATATTGATCTTACACGATATCGCCTCCGGGCGTTAACCCGGACTTCACGCTTGTCCGGGGGTTTCGGGATCGTGTCCCGGGGCGTGGTGCAGCGGTGATGCCCGTCTTTCCCGGCCGGGGCCGCCGCATCGGATCGGCTGTGACGGGGTGTCGCTGGCCCGGGGTCTGTCGGGGTCGGGATCGACGGAAACGCTTCCAGCTCGCGTTAAGCTCGCGGAAGCTGCTCGTCGTGAGTCGGCAGGCCGCGCCTTGCCGGGCGCAACCATCGCAGCAGTCGGTTCGCCGCACCGGCCGGACGAGGAGGAGGGGTCATGCGACGACTTATCCGGCGGGTCGCCGCGCTTGCCCTCGTGTCGGTCGCGCTGCCTGCCGTGGCGTTCGCCCAGGCGGGTCCCGGCGGCGCACGGTCGAGCGGTCCCAAGCCGGTCGGCGTCGTCGCGATCAGCGAACAGTCGGTGCCCTTCACCGTCGAGCTCCCCGGCCGCGCCACTGCCTTCGAGCAGGCCGACATCCGCCCGCGCGTCGAGGGCGTGATCGAGTCGATCGACTACCAGCCCGGGCGGCCGGTCCAGGTCGGCGACCCGCTGTTCCGCATCGAGGCCGACAGCTACCAGGCGACGCTGGCCGCCGCCGAGGCCGCGGTGGCGCAGGCCGACAGTGCAGCGCAGGCGGCGCAGGTGACGGTCGACCGCTACAGCAAGCTCGAGGGCCAGGGCGTGACCCAGGAGACGGTCGACGCGGCCCGGGTCGCGCTCCTGCAGGCGCAGGCCAACTACAAGAGCGCCCAGGCCTCGCTGACCTCCGCGCAGCTGCAGCTCGACTGGACCAACATCCGCAGCCCGATCGAGGGCATCCCGGACGTCCCCGCGGTCTCGGTCGGGGCGCTGGTGACGGCGAACCAGACGGACGCGCTGACCACCGTGACACGGCTCGATCCGATCTACGTCGACGTGGCGGAATCGAGCGCGCGCATGCTCCGCGTCCGCGAGCGCATCCGCGAGGGCAGCCTCAAGCCCGGCGACAAGATCGAGATGACGCTGACGCTGGAGAACGGCCGGGTCTACGACGACACCGGCGAGGTGGTCAGCCCCGGGGTTCTCGTCTCGCAGACGACGGGCACCCTCAACATCCGCGTCAAGTTCCCCAATCCGAACCGGGACATTCTGCCCGGGCAGTTCCTGCGGGTCGACGCGACGCTCGGCACCACGCAAGGGATCCTGGTGCCGCAGATGGCGACCAGCCGGTCTTCGACCGGCGTCCTGACGGCCTTCATCGCCCGCGAGGGCCAGGCGGTGCAGGTGACGCTGACCGACGCCGGCAGCCACGGCAACGCCTGGATCGTGACCGACGGGCTCGACCCCGGCGACCAGCTGATCGTCGACGGGCTGAAGAACCTGCGCGCCGGCGACAAGGTCACGCCGACCCCGGTGACGATCGGCGACAACGGCGTCGCCCGCTCATCGACCGGCGGCGCGGCGGCCGGCGGGGGCAAGCCCGCCAGCGGCCAGGCGCCCGCCGCAGTCCAGGCTCCGGCCACCGGCAAGGCGCCGGCCGGCGGGCAAGCCCCCGCGACGAAGTCGGGCGGCTGATCGCGGATGGCGCGCTTCTTCATCCACCGGCCGGTCTTCGCGATGGTGCTCGCCATCGTGACGATGCTCGCGGGCGCCTTCGCGATCACCCAGCTCGCGGTCTCGCAGTATCCCGACATCGCGCCGACCACGGTCCGGGTCTCGGCGAGCTACCCGGGCGCGACCGCCGAGGCAGTGCAGAACTCGGTGACGACGACGATCGAGGACGCGCTGACCGGCATCGACGGGCTGCTCTACACCGTCTCGAGCTCGAGCGAGGGGTCTTCCTCGATCACGCTGACCTTCGACGGCACCGTGGCGCCGATCGACGCGCAGAACGAGGTGCAGACAAACGTCCGGCAGATCGAGAGCAAGCTGCCGGACGCGGTGCAGCAGGCAGGCGTCCGCGTCACCCGCTCGACCTCCTCGATCCTGATGGTGGGGGCGCTCGTCTCGCTCGACGGCAAGCGCTCGCCGGTCGAGCTCGGCGACATCCTCACCAACACCGTCGAGGACGCGGTCCGCCGCACCGAGGGGGTCGGGGACATCAACGTCTTCGGCTCGGGCTATGCCATGCGCGTCTGGCTCGACCCGCTGGCGCTGGCCCGCTACGCACTGACCCCGAACGACGTCACCTCCGCCGTCGAGGCGCAGAACACCACCGTCTCGGTCGGCTCGCTCGGGGCGCTGCCGGTCGTCAAGGGGCAGCAGTTCACCGCCACGATGACGGCGCAGAGCCAGCTCCGGACCGTCGCCGACTTCGAGGGAATCCTGCTGAAGACCGACGAGAACGGCGCCGCCGTGACCCTCGGCGACGTCGCCCGCGTCGAGATCGGACAGGAGAACTACGGCACGGACTCGCGCTACGACGCGCTGCCCGCCGCGGGCTTCGGGGTCAACCTCGCGACCGGCGCCAATGCCGTCGACACCGCGGCGGCCGTGCGGGCGACGCTCGATCGGCTGTCCCCTGCCCTGCCCTCGGGCGTCGAGTTCCGCATCGCCCACGACACCTCGCCTTTCGTCGAGGCCTCGATCCAGAAGGTCTATCATACGCTGATCGAGGCGATCGTGCTGGTGCTGCTCGTGATCCTCGTCTTCCTGCAGAACTGGCGGGCGACGCTGATCCCGATCGTCGCCGTCCCGGTGGTGCTGCTCGGGACCTTCGCCGTCCTCTGGGGCCTCGGCTACTCGATCAACACGCTGACCATGTTCGCCATGGTGCTCGCGATCGGCCTCCTCGTCGACGACGCCATCGTCGTCGTCGAGAACGTCGAGCGGCTGATGCGCACCGAGCGCCTCGACCCGATGCCGGCGACCGAGAAGAGCATGGGGCAGATCACCGGCGCGCTGATCGGCATCGCGCTGGTGCTGTCGGCGGTGTTCCTGCCGATGGCCTTCTTCGGCGGCTCGACCGGCGTCATCTACCGGCAGTTCTCGGCCACCATCATCACCGCGATGCTGCTCTCGGTGCTGGTCGCGATCGTGCTGACCCCGGCGCTCTGCGCGATGCTGCTGAAGCCGCACGCCGGCGAGAACTTCGCGCCGGCGCAGTGGTTCAACCGCGGCTTCGACGGGCTGACCCGCGGCTATACCGCCGCCGTCCGGGCGATCGTCAAGCGGCCGTTCTGGATGCTGCTGGTGCTCGCGCTGGTCGTTGTCGGCGCCTGGCAGATCTACCAGCGGATCGCGACGTCCTTCCTGCCGTCCGAGGACCAGGGCTCGGTGATGGTGCGCATCCAGCTCGTCGAGGGCGCGACCCAGGCGCAGACGATCGCGGCCGTGAAGGACGTCGAGGCCTACCTCAAGACCAACGAGGCGGACGCCCTCTCCTCGACCTTCGCCGCGCTCGGCTTCGGCTTCGCCGGCTCGGGGCAGAACACGGCGCTGATGTTCGCGCGGCTGAAGGACTTCTCCCAGCGCACCGATCCGAAGCTGTCGGCCGGGGCGCTGGCGCTGCGCGCCAACCAGCATTTCGCCCACTACCGCGGCGGTCAGATCCTCTTCATGCTGCCGCCGGCGATCCCGGGGCTCGGCAACAGCGCCGGCTTCTCCGGCTACATCGTCGACCAGTCGGGCGCCGGCACCGACGCTCTCATCGAGACGGCGAAGGCGCTCGAGCAGTCCGCCGCCGGCGACGCGCGGGTCGCCAACGTCGTCGCCGAGGGGGTCGACGCCGAGAGCGCGCTCCGCATCGACATCGACCAGCAGAAGGCGCAGAGCTTCGGGCTGTCGCTCGGCGACGTGAACGCGATGCTGTCGGTGATCTTCGCCGGCGACGAGGTCAACGACTTCGTCCTCGGCTCGACGCTCCGCCCGGTCGTGGTGCAGGGCGACGCCGCGCACCGGATGCAGCCCGAGGACGTCGACGACTGGTACGCCCGCAACGACAAGGGCGAAATGGTG
This sequence comes from Amaricoccus sp., assembly GCA_046348975.1. Lineage (GTDB taxonomy): Bacteria > Pseudomonadota > Alphaproteobacteria > Rhodobacterales > Rhodobacteraceae > Amaricoccus. The sequence goes on from JAXMDF010000006.1 coordinate 9,597, forward strand.
CCCTTCCACGCCTTCCTGGCAACCGAGTGGGCGCCGGTCGCCCCGAGCCTCGCGCGCTACAACGGCGTCGCTGCGCTGCAGATCTCGGGCGTGCCCGGTCCCACGGCCTCGTCGGGCACCGCGATGAGCGCGCTGGAGGCGCTCGTCGCGGCGCTCCCGGGGGGCTACGACGTGGCCTGGACCGGGATCAGCTACCAGGAGCGGCAGTCGGGCAACCAGGCGCCCTACCTCTACGCGCTCTCGGTCCTCGTCGTCTTCCTCTGCCTGGCCGCCCTCTACGAGAGCTGGACGATCCCGCTCTCGGTGATGCTGGCGGTGCCGGTCGGCGTGCTCGGCGCGCTCGCCGCCGCCTACTTCTTCGGGCAGGCCAACGACGTCTACTTCAAGGTCGGGATCCTCACGACGATCGGCCTCGCGGCGAAGAATGCGATCCTGATCGTCGAGTTCGCCGCCGACCTCGAACGGCAGGGCAAGAGCCTGCTCGATGCCACCGTCGAGGCGGCGCACCTCAGGCTCCGGCCGATCCTGATGACCTCGATCGCCTTCACCCTCGGCGTGGTGCCGCTCGCCGTTGCAACCGGCGCGGGAGCCGCGGCGCAGAACGCAATCGGCGTTGGTGTGCTCGGAGGAGTATTGACCGCGACCTTCATCGGGATCTTCATGGTGCCGGCCTTCTACGTCGTCGTGCGCCGCCTTTTCGGAAGGCGATCCCGCCCGGCGGCAGACCACGCATAAGAAACGTTAACGAAGATTGAGGACGCAGTGACAGCTCTTCGAACCCTCGACTTGGGCGCGATTGCGCGGCCGCGCGCCGCGCTGCCGCTCGTTTGCCTGCTCGCCGCCTGCACCGTCGGCCCCGACTACAAGCTGCCGACGATCGGGCTCACCTCCCGCTTCGCTGAGAGCGGCGCGGCCTCCACCGACGGCGACGTCGCGCTGGAACGCTGGTGGACCGGGTTCAACGACCCGACGCTGAACCAGCTCGCCGACCGCGGGCTGGCCGCGAACCTCGACATCCTGACGGCGGTCGAGCGGATCAACCAGGCGCAGGCCGCGCTGCGGCAAACCGGGCTCGCCGAGCAGGTCACGGGCTCCGTCGCCGCCACCTCGATCCGCTCGAAGGAGCAGGGCGTCATCGACACCCGCAGCTCCGCGACCGCCGCGGCCGACCTCGTCATCGACCTCTTCGGCGGCGAGCGGCGGGCGCAGCAGCAGGCCGAGGCGCAGCTCGAGGCGACCGAGCTCGACGTCGGCACCGCCCGGCTCGCCTACCTGTCGAGCCTCGTCGGCGCCTACATCGATGCCCGCTACAACCAGGCGGCGGCGGCGATCACCCGCGACCTGATCCAGAGCCGCGAGCAGACGCTGGACCTCGTCCGCACCCAGCGCGACGCCGGGCTGTCGACCAACCTCGACGTGCTCCAGTCCGAGGCGCTGCTCGACCAGACCCGCGCCACGCTGCCGGCCTTCGAGCAGGGCTTCGCGAGCTCGGTCTTCGCGATCGCGACCCTGCTCGCCACTCCCGCAGACCCGATCCTCAAGGGCATGCAGGGCGGCGCCCGCCAGCCCTCTCCGCCCGCCGGCGCCGGCGGCGGCATTCCCGCCGACCTGCTACGCAACCGCCCCGACGTGCGCGCGGCAGAGCGGACCTACGCCGCCGCGGTCGCGAACGTCGGCGTCGCCGAGGCCCAGCTCTACCCCTCGCTGGACCTCGCTGGCGCCGTCACCACGTCGAACCCGTCGAGCTGGAGCTTCGGGCCGGCCCTCGTGATCCCGGTGCTGAACCAGCCCTACCTGCGCGCCGGCCGCGACATCGCGGTCTCCGAGGCGAAGCAGGCCGAGCTCGCTTGGCGCCAGTCGGTGTTGCAGGCGGTTCAGGACGTGCAGACCGCCCAGGGTGCGGTCGTGCGTGGGCATCGCGAGCTTACGGCGCAGGAGGCTGCGACCACCACCTACCGCCAGGCCCGCGATCTCTCGCACGAGACCTACGAGGCCGGCACCACCACCTTCCTCGATCTCCTCGACGCCGAGCGCTCGGCCGGCCAGTCCGCCCTCCTGCTCGCGCTCTCGCGGCGCTCCCTCGCCAACGACTGGGTCGATCTCGAAATCGCCGCCGGCCGAGGCTGGGCGGCGTCATCCTAGCGGGGCGCCTGCGCGTTCGGCACCCCGGCATGGGGGTCGGTGTCGGGAATGCCGGCGGTCAGTTCACCGCCGGCACCATGCCGCGGTCGGCGGCGAGCTCGCGCATCTTCTTCTGCAGCTTCTCGAAGGCGCGCACCTCGATCTGGCGGATGCGCTCGCGGCTGACGTCGTATTCCTGGCTGAGCTCCTCCAGCGTGACGGGCTCGTCCTTCAGCCGGCGCTCGGTCAGGATGTGGCGCTCGCGCTCGTTGAGCCCGTCCATCGCCGCGAGGAGGAGCTCGCGGCGATTTTCGAGCTCGTCGCGCTCGGCGAGCGCCGTCGCCTGGTCGGCGTCCTCGTCCTCGAGCCAGTCCTGCCACTCGGCCGTCCCGTCGCCGTCGCCGCGCACCTGGGCGTTCAGGCTGGCGTCGCCGCCGGCCATGCGGCGGTTCATCGAGATGACGTCGTCCTCGGAGACGTTGAGGTCGTGGGCGATCCTCGCCACGTTCTCCGGGCGGAGCTCGCCTTCCTCGATGGCGCCGATCTTGTTCTTGGCTTTGCGCAGGTTGAAGAAGAGCTTCTTCTGTGCCGCCGTCGTGCCCATCTTCACCAGGCTCCACGAGCGCAGGATGTATTCCTGGATCGAGGCGCGGATCCACCACATGGCGTAGGTGGCGAGGCGGAAACCCTTGTCGGGGTCGAAGCGCTTGACGGCCTGCATCAGCCCGACGTTGGCCTCCGAGATCACCTCGGCGGTCGGCAGGCCGTAGCCGCGGTAGCCCATGGCGATCTTGGCCGCCAGGCGCAGGTGACTGGTGACGAGCTTGTGCGCGGCCTCGGTGTCGCCGTGGTCGACCCAGGCCTTGGCGAGCATGTATTCCTGCTCCGGCTCCAGCATCGGAAAGCGGCGGATTTCCTGCATGTAGCGCGACAACCCCTGCTCGGGCGAAGGCGCGGGCAATCTGTCGTAAGCCAAGACAACCTCCTGTCGCGGAGCGCCTCGGAATGAGCGCGCGTCCGCATGACCGTCGGGATGTTATAGGACGGTCTACGCTTCGTGTAGCATCGCCTCCCCGTTACACGCGCGCAAGCTTTCGAGAAGTCCGGCCATGTCCGCCGGCAGCGGCGACTCGAAGCGAAGCGGCTCGGCCGTGACCGGGTGGACGAAGCCGAGGCTCGCCGCGTGCAGCGCCTGGCGGGGGAAGGACGCGAGCGGACCGGCGCCGGGGCGCCGGCCGTAGACGGTGTCACCGACCAGCGGGTGGCCGGCGAAGGTCAGGTGCACCCGGATCTGGTGGGTGCGGCCGGTCTCCAGCCGGCATTCGATGAGCGAGGCCCTGGGGCCGTCGGGCGGGAAGCGTTCGAGGACGCGGGCGCGGGTCACGGCGGGCTTGCCATCCGAGGTCAGCACCGCCATGCGCTTGCGGTCGCCGGGGTGGCGGCCGATGTTGCCCTCGATCCGCAGCACGCCGCCGGGCTCCCAGGAGGTGCCGGCGAGGTGGGCGAGGCGCGGGTCCGCGGGATCGGGCGCGCCGTGGGCGATGGCCAGGTAGCGGCGCTCGAGCTCGTGCGCCTTGAACTGGGCGGCGAGGCCATGGTGGGCGGCGTCGGATTTGGCGACGACGAGAAGGCCGGAGGTATCCTTGTCGATGCGGTGGACGATGCCGGGGCGGAGCTTGCCGCCGATGCCGGAAAGGCTGCCGCCACAGTGGTGGAGGAGAGCGTTGACCAGCGTGCCGTCGCGGGCGCCCGGCGCCGGATGCACGACGAGGCCCGCGGGCTTGTCGATGACGATGAGATGGGGATCCTCGAAGACGATCGCAAGAGGGATCGCTTCGGGCGCGGTCGCGACCGGGGTGGGGTCGGGCAGCGTCAGGATGACCTCGGTGCCGGGCATCAGCCGCAGGCGGGCGTCCGACAGCGGCGTGCCGTCGGCGGCGGCGACGCGGCCCTCGCCGATCAGCGCCTGCAGCCGCGAGCGGCTGAGGGCGAGCGAGGCTGGCACAGAGGCGGCCAGCGCCTTATCAAGACGATCGCCGGGGACGCCCAGCATGACGCGAAGCTGACGGATCGGTTCGGACATGGGTGTCGAGGGGCCTGAGGATTTCCCGGAGCCGCCGCGGCTCCGCCAGCTGCGCTGGCTGGTGAACGCGCTGACCGCGACGCTGATCGTCGGCGTCATAGCAATCGTGACGCTGCTTGTCATCCGCCTCGGGCCGATGCCGCAGTCCTCGCCGCCGCTGCCGCCGTCGGTGCGGCTGCCGGCCGGCGAGAGCGCGCGCGCGGTCACCTTCGGCAGCGGCTGGATGGCGGTCGTCACGGTCGACGCCGGCGGGAAGGAGCGGATCCGGGTGCTCGACGCGCGCACCGGCGACGAGCGGGCGGTGACGGAGATCGCGCCGGCGCCCTGAGGAGGCCGGCGCGCCGGCTAGAACGGGATCTCGTCGTCGATCTGGCCGGCGGGGCTGCGGGTGTCGCGCTCGAAGCCGCCGCTCCGATCCTGATCGAAGCCGCCGCCGCCTTCGCCGCGGCCGTCGAGCAGCGTCAGCTCGCCGCGGTAGGGGCGCAGCGCGATCTCGGTCGTGTAGCGGTCCTGGCCCGACTGGTCCTGCCACTTGCGGGTCTCGAGCTGGCCCTCGAGGTAGACCTTGGAGCCCTTGCGCAGGTACTGCTCGGCGATCCGGCCGAGGTTCTCGTTGTAGATCGAGACCGAGTGCCACTCGGTGCGCTCCTTGCGCTCGCCGGTCTGCTTGTCGCGCCAGTTCTCCGAGGTGGCGACGCGCAGGCTGACGACCTTGCCGCCGCTCGGGAAGGTCCGGACCTCGGGGTCGCGGCCGAGATTGCCGACCAGAATCACCTTGTTGACGCTTCCCGCCATGCGAGCCTCCCGTCGTTTTCGTCCGGCCGCGTGTCCTGCGGGACACGCCCGTCGGGCGTCAGCTTTCGCCGCCGACCCTTACCGGAGGATGAAGCGAGATGAAAGCTGACAGCCGATTTCTTTTTTGCCATAGTCCGCCGCAATCCCGGGCCCAAGCCCGGGCGGCGGACAGGCAAGCCGCCGAAAACGCGCGAGGGACCATGCGGGCCATCCTGATCACGCTCGGCTTGGCGCTGGCGATGGGCGCCCAGGCGTCGGCCGATACCAAGCTCAGCACGCTGCTGCGCAGCCAGTCGAGCCTTTCCCCCGAGTATCGCGCGCTGATCCGCCCGCCGGTGCCGGGGGCGCTGGCGGGCAAGCCGCGGCCGCCCAGCGGCATCGAGACCGACGAGTGGGCCGGGCTGCCGATCTATTCCGGCGACTCCGGAGTCTACCAGGACATGGCGCGGGCGGCGGCGCGGCGGCACAACGTGCCGGAGGATCTGTTCCTGCGGCTGGTGCGGACCGAGTCGAACTTCCGCCCGACGGCGCGGTCGAACAAGGGGGCGATCGGGCTGGCGCAGATCATGCCGTTCACCGCCGACCACCTCGGCATCGACCCGCACGACCCGAAGGAGAACCTCGAGGGGGGTGCCCGCTACCTGAGCCAGCAGTACCGGCGCTTCGGCGACTGGCGGCTGGCGCTCGCGGCCTACAACGCCGGGCCGGAGGCGGTCGAGCAGTACCACGGCGTCCCGCCCTACGCCGAGACGCAGCAGTACGTGCGGGCGATCCTCGGGCGCTGAGGCGAGCGGACATCGCGTCGCGGCCCGCGGGCTGTCCGGGGCTTGTCCGAGCTCGGACAAATCGGTAAGTCGCTGTAATCATTGAGTATTGACCCCGGGCGTTAACCGGACATCAACCATTGTCCGGCGGCGACAGGCACCGGCCCCAGGAGGTCCGACGGGGAAGACCCGAGACCAAGGCTCAGCTGTGCGGAACGCTGCCCCTCAGCGATCCGGTCGCCTGCCGGAAGCGAAGCTGGTCTAGATCTGCTTCGCGGGCATGTGGACGACCAGGCCTTCGAGCGCGTCGGTGACCTTGATCTGGCAGGTGAGGCGGCTGCGTTCGGGGTCCGGTTCCCAGGCGAAGTCGAGCATGTCCTCCTCCATCGCCTCCTTCGGCGGCAGCCGGTCGACCCAGGCCTCGTCGACGTAGACGTGGCAGGTCGAGCAGGCGCAGGCGCCGCCGCAGTCGGCTTCGATGCCCGGGATGCCGTTGTCGCGGGCCCCCTCCATGACGGTAAGGCCGTTCGGGACCTCGATCTCGTGTGCAGGGCCCTGGTGCTCGATGTAGATGATGCGTGTCATGGAGTTCGATCGCCGTCGGCTTGGCAGTGATGCTTCGAGGTCATGGGCGAGGCTGGCCGACCTGCGCACGCGCCTCGGCCACCCGTGTCGGGGCGAGCAGATCCTTGAGGTTCGTCGCGGGGTTCGCGAGTACGTCCTGATCGGGGCTCAGGCCGGCCTCGATCAAGCGCTTTCCGATCATGTAGGCGCGCGGGTCGTTCATCGCGTCCACCGCGATCAGGCGGGGGCCGGCGAAATACCAGAAGGATACGGCGCCGTCGCCCGCGGCGCGGGTGACGATGCGGTCGTGGCCCCGGCCGAACCCGGCGATCTGCAGCTTGGCGTCGAACTGGTCGGACCAGAACCACGGCTTCGCTTCATAGGGCACGCCGGCGCCGAGCATGTTGGCGGCGACGGCTTCCGCCTGGTCGATGGCGTTGCCGACGCTCTCGAGCCGCAGCCGTCCGCCGCTCCAGGGAAAGGAGGCGCAGTCGCCCGCCGCCCAGATCGCCGGATCGGAGGTGCGGCCGTAGGCGTCGGTGCGAATGCCGTCCTCGATCGCGAGGCCGGCCGCCTCGGCCAGGTCGGTGGCGGGGCGGATGCCGATGCCCACGACGGCGAAATCGACCTCGATCACGCTGCCGTCCGACAGTCGCGCGCCGGCGACGCGACCCTCGCCGGTCAGCTGCTCCAGCCCGACGCCCTCGCGCAGGTCCACGCCGTGCGCGCCATGCAGACGGCGGAACCAGTCGGCGGTCTCGGGCGCGGCCACCCGTTGCAGGATCCGCGGCGCGGCCTCGATCAGGGTGACCTGGAGCCCAAGCTTGGCGGCGACGGCGGCGGCCTCCAGGCCGATATAGCCGCCACCCACGACCAGCAGGCGCCGGCCGGGCCGGAACTCGGGCGCCATCGCGTCGACGTCGGCGAGGGCGCGCACCGCGTAGACGCCCTCGAGCGCGCCGCCGACGGCCTCGGGCAGGCGGCGCGGCACCGATCCGGTCGTAAGCGCCAGCATGTCGTACGGGACGGCCTCTCCGCCAATGCTCACGGTCCTGCCGGCGGCATCGACGGCATCGACCGCCGCACCCAGGCGCAGCGCGATGTCGTGCTCCCGATAGAACCGCTCGGGGCGCAGGAACAGCCGCGTCAGGTCCATCTCGCCGAGCAGGTAGCCCTTGGACAGTGGCGGACGCTGATAGGGCGGGACCGGCTCCGCGCCGAACATGGTGATCCGCCCGTCATGGCCGAGGGCGCGCAGCTTGGCCGCGAGCGACGCGCCGGCCTGCCCGGCTCCGACGATGGCGATATGGCTCACGCTCCGGTTTCCCTCCCCAGATTCGTCCGGCGGGGAACCTGCCAGCCGGCGCGCCGCCGGTCAACAATTTTCTTACCAAATGATTTGACCGAATGATCAGAATATGGCAGGTGCAGCCGCGCTTCGATTAGAATGATTCTCGGGGAGGTGGGCTTGGCGGAGCGCGACGCGGCGATTCTGAAGGATCTCGAGCGCAAGATACTGTGGCTGAGCGCGTGGACGATCCACAACGCCAACCACCTGCGGGAGAACACCGACGGGCTGAAGGTCGGCGGCCACCAGGCCTCCTGCGCCTCGATGGCGTCGCTGATGGCGGCGCTCTATTTCCGCCTGCTGCGCCCCGAGGACCGCGTGGCGGTCAAGCCGCACGCCGGGCCGGTGTTCCATGCCATCCAGTATCTCCTGGGCAACCAGACCCGCGAGAAGCTCGAGGGCTTCCGCGCCTACGGCGGCGCGCAGTCCTACCCAAGCCGCACCAAGGACGTGGACGACGTCGACTTCTCCACCGGCTCGGTCGGGCTCGGGGTGGGCATCACCGCCTTCGCATCGCTGGTGCAGGACTACGTGCGCGCCCGCGAGTGGCCGGCCGCGGCGGCGCCCGAGGGACGGATGATCGCGCTCGTCGGCGATGCGGAGCTCGACGAGGGCAACATCTACGAGGCGCTGCAGGAGGGCTGGAAGCACGGCCTGCGCAACACCTGGTGGATCATCGACTACAACCGCCAGAGCCTCGACGGGGTGGTGCGCGAGGGGCTGTCGGGGCGCCTCGACGCGATCTTCCGCGCCTTCGGCTGGGACGTGCTGCTGATGAAGTACGGCGCGCTGCAGCGCGCGGCCTTCGCCGAGCCGGGCGGGGACGCGCTGAAGGATTGGATCGACCACTGTCCGAACGCGCTCTACTCGGCGCTGACCTTCCAGGGCGGCGCCGCCTGGCGGCGGCAGCTCGAGGCCGACATCGGCGGCCGCGACGGCGTCGCCGCGCTGCTGGCCGGGCGCGACGACGCGGCGCTCGCCGCGCTGATGGAGAACCTCGGCGGCCACTGCCTGGAGACCATCCTCGAGACGCTCGGCGGCATCGACCACGCCCGGCCGGTGGCGGTGCTCGCCTACACGGTCAAGGGCTGGGGCACGCCGCTCGCCGGCCACAAGGACAATCACGCGGGCCTGATGACCCGCGCGCAGATGGCCCAGTTCCAAACCGCGATGGGCGTGCCGGAGGGGGCGGAATGGGAGCCCTTCGCCGGGCTGGCGACCCCGGCGGCCGACCTGCGCGCCTTCCTCGAGCGGGTGCCGTTCAACGCCACCGGGCCGCGGCGGCGCGCCGCCCCGCGGCTCGAGGTGCCGGCAATGCCGCCGCCATCCGAGGCGGAGATCTCCACCCAGGCCGCCTTCGGCAAGCTGCTCGACGGGCTGGCGAAGGCCGGCGGTCGGCTCGCGGACCGCATCCTGACCACCTCGCCCGACGTCACCGTCTCGACGAACCTCGGGCCCTGGGTCAACCGCCGCGGGCTGTTCTCGCGCGGCGAGATCGCCGACACCTTCCGCGACCAGCGGGTGCCCTCGGCGCAGAAGTGGCACTTCTCGCCGCGGGGGCAGCACCTCGAGCTCGGCATCGCCGAGATGAACCTGTTCCTGCTGCTCGGCGCGGCCGGGCTCAGCCACAGCCTCTTCGGCGAGCGGCTGCTGCCGGTCGGCACGCTCTACGATCCGTTCGTGGCGCGCGGCCTCGATGCGCTGAACTACGCCTGCTATCAGGACGCGCGCTTCATGGTGGTCGGCACGCCGTCGGGTGTGTCGCTGGCGCCCGAGGGCGGCGCCCACCAGTCGATCGGCTCGCCGCTGATCGGGATGAGCCAGGACGGGCTCGCGGCCTTCGAGCCCGCCTTCGCCGACGAGCTCGCCGTCGTCATGGAGTGGGCCTTCGACTACATGCAGCGCGACGGCGCCGCCGTGGCGGACGAGCGGACCTGGCTGCGCGACGAGACCGGCGGCTCGGTGTACCTCCGGCTCTCCACGCGGGCGATCGAGCAGCCGGCGCCCCGCGGCGACGCGGCGTTCCGGCAGGGCGTGGTGGACGGGGCCTACTGGCTGCGCGAGCCGGGCCCCGGCTGCGACGTGGTGATCGCCTATCAGGGCACCGTCGCGACCGAGGCGATCGCCGCCGCCGGCATGGTCGGCGAGGACCGGCGCGACGTCGGCGTGCTGGCGATCACCTCGGCGGACCGGCTCAACGCCGGCTGGCAGGCGGCCCAGCGCGCCCGCGCCCGCGGGCAGGCCGACGCGCTGAGCCAGGTCGAGCGCCTGCTCGCCGACCTGCCGCGGCATGCCGGGATCGTGACCGTGATCGACGGCCATCCGGCGACGCTGAGCTGGCTCGGCGGCGTGCGCGGCCATGCGACGACCGCGCTCGGCGTGGAGCACTTCGGGCAGACCGGCACGGTGGCCGACCTCTACCGGCACTTCGGCATCGACGCCGCCGCGATCGCTGCCGCGGTGCAGGCGATGGCGCCGAAGCGGCCCGTGCGGCTCGCGCGGATGTCGGAGGCGGCGTCGTGAAGCGGCGGTGGGCGGACTACACCAGCGAGGCCTTCGCCGCGCTCGACCGCGAGCGGCTGGTCGCCGTGCTGCCGGTCGGCGCCATCGAGCAGCACGGCCCGCACCTGCCGATGTCGGTCGACGCCTGCGTCGCCGATGCGCTCGCCGCCCGGCTGATCGAGCGGCTGCCCGAGGCGAGCCCCGTGCTGTTCCTGCCGACGCAGGCGATCTGCAAGAGCAACGAGCATGCCCGCTATCCGGGTGTGCTGACGCTCTCGGTCGAGACGCTGATTGCGGTCTGGTGCGAGATCGGCGCTTGCGTCGCGCGGGCCGGTGTCCGCAGACTGGTGCTGCTGAACAGCCACGGGGGCAACGTGCCGGTGATGGACATCGTCGCGCGCGAGCTGCGGATCCGCCACGACATGCTGGTCTTCTGCGTCAACTGGTTCGGGCTGGGCATGCCCGAGGGGGTCTACGACGCGCACGAGCTGCGCCACGGCATCCATGCCGGGGACATGGAGACCTCGGTGATGCTGGCGCTCGATCCGGCCAACGTGGCGATGGAGAAGGCGGAGAACTTCCGCCCGCTCTCCGAGACCTGGGCGGCGGACTATCCCCACATCGGGCTCGGCGCCGGCGCGCGGCCGGGCTGGCAGATCCAGGACCTGCATCCGAAGGGCGCCTGCGGCAATGCCGCGGCGGCCACGGCGGCGAAGGGCGAGGCGACGCTCGATCTCGCGGTCGCTCGGCTCGTGGAGGTGCTGGAGCAGGTGGCGCGCGCACCGCTTTCCTGGCTGGACACTGCACCCGCCTGGGGAGGGAAGGACCGATGAACAGGCCCGCGGCATCCGCGCCCCTGATCGAGATGCGGGGCGTCCACAAGCAGTTCGGCAACGGAACGGTCGCGCTCCGCGACATGTCCGTGACCATCGGGCAGGGCGAGTTCGTCAGCTTCCTCGGCCCGTCCGGTTGCGGCAAGTCCACGGCGCTCAAGATGATCTCGGGGCTCCTGTCGATCTCGGCGGGCTCGATCACGGTGAACGGTCACCCCCCGGGAAAGGGCGGCGACGGGCGCGACGTCAGCTACGTCTTCCAGGAGCCGACGCTGATGCCCTGGGCGACGGTGTTCGACAACGTCTGGCTGCCGCTGCGCCTCGGCGGCCAGTCGCGGCAGGCCGCGACGCCGCAGGTCAGCGAATCGCTGGCGATGGTCGGGCTGTCGAAGTTCGCCGACAGCTACCCGCGCCAGCTGTCGGGCGGCATGAAGATGCGCGTCTCGATCGCGCGGGCCATGGTGACGCGGCCGCGGCTGCTGCTGATGGACGAGCCCTTCGCCGCCCTCGACGAGATGACCCGCTTCAAGCTCAACAACGACGTGCTCTCGCTCTGGGAAAAGCTCGGGCTCACGGTGATCTTCGTCACCCACTCGGTGTTCGAGTCGGTCTACCTGTCGAGCCGGGTGCTGGTGATGGCGCCGCGCCCGGGCCGGGTCGTCAACGACATCGCGCTGCCGGGCGACCAGCCCCGCGACGAGCACTACCGCACCACCGAGGCCTACGCCGACAACTGCCGGATGGTCGGCCGCGCCCTCGAGGAGACCATGGACCATGTCGCAGTCGATCACTGAGCCGGTCGCGCAGGTCGTCCCGGAGGCGCCCGTCGAGCTCAACGTCGAGCAGGAGCGCCTCGCCGCGCGGGAGCGCCGGCTGCAGGTGCTGATGCCGACGCTCGCGATCCTGGCCGCGCTGGTGCTCTGGGAGGCGCTGGTGCGGATCTATCAGGTGCCCGACTACCTGATCCCGGCCCCGAGCCGCATCGCGGCGACGCTGATCAGCGACTGGCCGACGCTGCTGCCGTCCATGTGGTTCACCATCAAGCTCACGCTGACGTCGCTGCTGCTCGCGATCGTCGGCGGGGGGCTTCTCGGCATGGTGTTCGCGCTGTCGCGCATCGTGGAGATGAGCCTCTTTCCGTTTGCGGTGATCCTGCAGGTGACGCCGGTCGTGGCGATCGCGCCGCTCATCCTGATCTATGTCAGCAACACCTTCCTGGCGTTGCTGATCTGCGCCTGGATCGTGGCGTTCTTCCCGATCCTGTCGAACACGGCGATCGGGCTGCGCAGCGCCGACCACAACCTTCGCGACCTGTTCACCCTCTACAAGGCCAGCCCCTGGCAACGCCTGCGCTACCTGTTGATCCCGAGCGCCCTGCCCTACTTCATGGCCGCGCTCAAGGTGGCGGGCGGGCTCTCGCTGATCGGCGCGGTGGTGGCGGAGTTCGTCGCCGGCACCGCCGGCCAGAACACCGGCCTCGCCTCGCGGATCCTCGAATCGAGCTTCCGCAACGAGATCCCGCGCATGTTCGCCGCGCTCTTCCTCGTCTCGCTGCTCGGCATCGCGATCTTCCTCGCCACCAGCTGGCTGTCGAAGGCGGTGCTCGGCAAGTGGCACGAGAGCGAAATCCGGCGCGAGGGCTGAGGCGGTGGACGGTGCCGACCTGCAGCCTGCGGACCTGACCGGCGTCGCCATTCCCGGGCGGCCCGGCCGGTTCGACCTGCGCGTCGCGGACGGCCGGGTCGCGATGCTGCCCTCGCAGGCCGATGGCGGGGGCCTGGTGCTGCCGCTGCTCACCGACGCGCACGTGCATCTCGACAAGACCTTCACCGCGCACCGGCTCGGCGATCGTCCGGCTTCGCTGCATGCCGCGATCGCCCTGTGCGAGGCTGACCGAGGCCAGTGGACGCCTGCGGACATACGCTTCCGCGCCACGCGCGCCCTCGAGCGGGCCTGGCGGCATGGCACGGGCGCGATGCGCAGCCACGTGGACTGGACGACCGCGGAGGTGCCGCCCGCGTGGCCGGTGCTCTGCGAGCTGCGGCAGGAATGGCGCGGCAGGGTGGAGCTGCAGCTCGCCGCCCTGGTGCCGCTCGACCTTTTCGCCGAGGCGGGCGCGAGCATCGCCGCCCGGGTCGAGGCCGACGGCGGGGTGCTCGGAGCCTTCGTCTATCGCAACCGGGACATCGGCCCGGGGCTTGGGCGGGTCTTCGAGCTGGCGGTGCGCCACGACCTCGACCTCGACTTCCACGTCGACGAGGGGCTGGAGCCGGAGGCCGCCGGCTTCGACCATGTCGTCGCGCTGACCGCCCGGCACGGGCTGCGCGGCCGGGTGCTCGCCGGGCACGGCTGCGCGCTGTCGGTGCGGCCCGAGGCCGAGGTGCGGGAGCAACTGGCCGCCGCCGCCGCCGCCGGGGTGACGCTCTGCGTGATGCCGACGACCAACGCCTGGCTGCAGGACGCCCTGCCCGGCCGCACGCCGCGGCTGCGCGGCATCGCGCCGCTGATCGAGGCCCGCGCCGCCGGGGTGGACGTGGTGATCGCCTCGGACAACTGCCGCGACGCCTTCTACCCGCACGGCGACTACGACCTCATGGACGCCTTTCGTGCCGCGGTGCTCGCCGGACACCTCGACGCGGACGCATGGCTCGACGCCATCACCGCCCTGCCCGCCCGCATCGGCGGCGGTCGCGAGTTCGCGGACGGCGGGCCCGCCGATTTCGTCTGGTACGACGCCGACGACGCGGACGACCTGGTCGCGCGGCCGCGCGCCGCGCGCCGCGTCTGGCGCGGCGGCAGGACATTGCAAGAGGAGGAAACGGCCGCATGAGAGCCGCGCATGTCGACTGGCCGGCATTCCGCGCCGAGATCGAGGGGATCCGCGCCCACGACGACGAGAAGTATCTCGAGGCGCGTTCGCGCGACTACTACTGGTACAGCCCGATCCTCGCCGAGCGGCTCGACGGCATCACCGGCGACCTCGTGGTCGTGCCGCAGAGCGTCGACGAAGTGATCCGCGTCGCCGCCGCAATCGCCCGCCACCGGGTGCCGCTGACGCTGCGCGGCGGTGGCACCGGCAACTACGGCCAGTGCGTGCCGCTCGAGGGTGGCGTGATCATGGAGCTGACCCGGCTCGACCGGGTGCTCGAGATCGCTCCCGGCCGGGTGCGGGTCGAGGCCGGCGCGCGCATCTCGCGGCTCGACGACGCGGCGCGCGAGACTGGGCAGGAACTGCTGATGTATCCCTCCACCCGCCAGATGGCGACGATCGGCGGCTTCCTCGCCGGCGGCTCGGGCGGCATCGGCTCGTTGCGCCACGGCATGCTTCGTGACCCCGGAAACGTGCACGCGGTCAAGGTCGTCACCGTCGAGGCCGAGCCGAAGCTCATCGAGCTCAGGGGCGACGAGATCCAGAAGGTTCAGCACGCCTACGGCACCAACGGCATCGTCGTCGAGGTGGAGCTGGCGCTGACGCCCGCGACCGACTGGCTGCACACGGCGGCGCTGTTCGACGGCTACGAGACGGCGCTGCGCTTTGCGCTCGAGGCGCAGGAGCGTGGGCTCGACTGCTACCTGCTGACGACCGTGGAGCGGCGCTTCTCGCCCTACTACACGAAGTTCGGCGATCTCTTCCCGCCGGACCGCGACGCGGTCTTCGCCATGGTCGCGCCGGGCGAGATGGCGCGCTTCACGGCGATGGCGGACGAGCGCGGCGGGCGCATCTCCTTCGCGATGACGAAGCCCGAGATCCGCGAGGCGCGGCTGCAGCCGGCCTACGAGTGCGGCTGGAACCACACGACGCTGCAGGCGCTGAAGGTCGACAAGGGCTGGACCTACCTCCAGGTCGCCTATCCGCGCCCCTTCGACCCGGGGCTGGTGACGACGCAGATGGCGCGCTACGGCGACGAGATCTTCTGGCACCACGAAATGGCGCGGATGGGCGGAGAGGTGCAGGTCTTCGCGCTGCCGCTGGTGCGCTGGCAGGGCCGCGACCGCACCTATGCGATCATCGACGAGCTCGAGCGGCTCGATGGCTGCACCATCTACGACCCGCACGTGGTCACGATCGAGGACGGCGGCATGAAGGAGATCGACGCCGGCCAGATCGCCTTCAAGATGCGGGCCGACCCGCACGGACTGATGAACCCGGGCAAGACCCGCGGCTGGACCGCCGACATGGCCGTCCCGGACACCGACCCCCAGCAGGAGACCAGGCCATGATCCGCAGGATGCTGACGCTCGCCGCCGCCCTCGCGCTCGCGACGACCGCCGCCCAAGCCGCCGACAAGGTGGTGATGGGCACCAACTGGCTCGCCCAGGGCGGCCACGGCGGCTACTATCAGGCGCTCGCGGACGGCACCTATGCGAAGCATGGGCTCGACGTGGAGATCTCGATGGGCGGGCCGCAGGTGAACAACCGGCCGCTGCTCGCCGCGGGCCGGCTCGACTTCCTGATGGCCGGCAACCTGCTCCTGTCCTTCGACAACGTGCGCAACGGCATCCCGACCACGGTGGTCGCCGCGATCTACCAGCGCGATCCGCAGGCGCTCATGGCGCACAAGGGCGCCTATCCGGACTTCGCGGCGCTCGCCAAGGCGCCGAAGGTCCTGGTCTCCAAGGACGGCCAGTTCAGCTTCTGGCCGTGGCTGGTGCAACAGAAGGGCTTCCACGACGAGCAGCTGCGTCCGTACGGCTTCAGCCTCGCGCCGTTTCTCGCCGACAAGGAGCTAGTGCAGCAGGCCTACGGCACCGCGGAGCCGATCTACGCCGCCGCCGAAGGCGCCGATCCCGAAGTATTCCTGCTCGCCGATCAGGGCTGGAACACCTACGCGTCCACGATCGAGACCCGCAACGACCTGATCGAGAAGAACCCGGACCTGGTGCAGCGGTTCATCGACGCCACCATCGAGGGTTGGTACACCTTCCTCTACGGCGACCATTCCGCCGGCTATTCGGCGATCATCGCCGCCAACCCGGAAATGACGGCGGAGAAGCTGGACGCCGAGATGGCGAAGTTCAAGGAGCTCGGGATCATCGACGTTGGCGACGCCCTCGACAAGGGCATCGGCGCGGTCGATCCGGCCCGCGTCGCCGCGTTCTACCAGCTTGCGGTCTCGGCCGGCATCCTCGCAGAAGGCTCGGTCGATCCGGCCAAGGTCGCGACCGACCAGTTCGTCAACAAGGGGCACGGTCTCGACCTGAAGGCGAAGCTGACCGGCCAGTGATTGAATCCCGGCGATGCCAGAGGTCTGCGGCGAATCCTGCTATCCGGAAGGCATATGGAGCCCGTACCGAATCCATATGGCGCCCGACATGGCCGGGACCGCGTCGTTGACGCCGGCGCGCCGGGAGCGGCATTCGGCCGCGCGCATCGTGGCGGGGGCGGCATGAACGAGGTGCGGCCCACGCAGAGGGAGCGCCGGCAGCGGGTTCGCGAGACGATCCGCGCCGCCGCGATCGAGGAGTTCGCGGCCAACGGCCTCGCCGGCACCTCGACCCAGGCGATCGCCGATCGCGCCGGGCTGAGCAAGGCGCAGCTCCACTACTACATCGACTCGAAGGACGAGCTCTACGAGGAGGTGTTGCGCGACATCGTCGCGGACTGGCGCTCGATCTTCCTCGTGTCCGCCGCCGCGGCGGGGCCGGCCGCCGCGATCTCGGGCTACATCCGCGCCAAGATCGGACACGCCCTGGAGAACCCGCACGTCGTGCGCCTCTTCTCCCGCGAGGTGGCGGCCGGGGCGCCGGTCCTCGGCCGCCACTGGGCGCCGCTGCGCGAGGCAATGGAGATCGCGGCGGGCGTGCTGCGCGGCTGGATCGACGAGGGGCGGATGGCCCCGGTCGATCCCTACATGCTGCAGATGCACATCTGGGCGGTCACCCAGTTCTACGCCGATCAGCAGGCGCACGTTCGGGCCCTGCTCGACCTGGGCGACCGCCCCATCGACGAGGCGCGGGTCGCCGACGAGGTGGTGGCGCTGTTCCTGACGCGCTGCGGCCTGCAGCTTCCGGAGGAGGAGACCCGCGGATGAAACCGCTGAACCCACCGGGCATCCACCCGCCCTTCGGGGCCTATTCGTCCGGCTTCGAGGCGCAGGCGCGCCGGATCGTCGGCACCTCGGGCCAGCTCGGGATTCGCCCGGACGGCACGATTCCGGCCGACGTCGAAGCCCAGGCCGAGCTCTGCTTCGCGGCGATCGACGCGATCCTGGCCGAGGCCGGGCTCGGCCGCGAGCACGTCCTGCGCCTGAGCGCCTTCGTCACCGCCCGCGAGCTGATGCCACGCTACATGGCGGTGCGCGACCGCTGGCTGGCGGCGCAGGCGGTCAAGCCGGCCTCGACGCTGATCATCGTCACCGGCTTTTCCCGGCCGGAGTTCCTGGTGGAGATCGAGGCCCTGGCCGCCGGGTGACCGAAGTCGCGTCCTCGATCTCCAGAGGAACGCCCTGACCGCGGCAATCCCGGAAGCCTGGCGCCTACTGCCGCGATGCCCACGCGCGGAGCGCGCTGCCGCGCAGGTCAGCGGACGCCCTTGTAGATCGCCCGTATCCGCTCGACCGCCGCCTCGGGCGACAGATCCTCGCTTTCGCCGGTGCGGCGGCGGGTCAGCTCGACCTTGCCGGCGGCAAGGCCGCGCGGCCCGACGGTGATCCGCCAGGGCAGCCCGATCAGGTCCATGGTGGCGAACTTCGCCCCCGCCCGCTCGTCGCGGTCGTCATAGAGCGGGTCGAGCCCGGCGGCCACGAGGCCGGCGTAGATCGCCTCGCAGGCGGCGTCCGTCGCGGCGTCGCCCTGCTTGAGGTTGACGATGCCGGCGTGGAAGGGCGTGACGCCCTCGGGCCAGACGATGCCCTTCTCGTCGTGGCTCGCCTCGATGATGGCACCCACCAGCCGCGACACGCCGATGCCGTGCGAGCCCATCTGCACCGGCACCCGCTCGCCGGCCTCGTTGGCGACATAGGCCTTCATCGGCTCCGAGTACTTGGTGCCGAAGAAGAAGATCTGCCCGACCTCGATCCCGCGCCCCTCGACCCGCCGCTCCTCCGGCACCTTGGCGAAGGCCGCGGGATCGTGCCGGTCGTCGGTGCGGGCGTAGGGCCCGGTCCAAGTCGCGACGATCTCCGAGACCTGGCCCTTGTCGGCGAAGTCGATCTCCCGGTCCCCGAGCGTCAGGTCGGTGATCGCACGGTCGTAGTAGACCGCACTCTCTCCGGTCGGCGCCAGCACCAGGAATTCGTGGGAATGGTCGCCGCCGATCGGGCCGGTCTCGGCGCGCATCGGGATCGCCTTCAGGCCCATCCGCTCGTAGGTGCGGATGTAGGTGACCATGTGGCGGTTGTAGGCGTGCAGCGCATCCTCGACGGTCAGGTCGAAGTTGTAGCCGTCCTTCATCAGGAACTCGCGCCCCCGCATGACCCCGAAGCGAGGCCGCACCTCGTCGCGGAACTTCCACTGGATGTGGTAGAGCGTCAGCGGCAGGTCGCGGTAGGACGAAACCGCCGACCGGAAGATGTCGGTGATCAGCTCCTCGTTGGTCGGCCCGTAGAGCATGTCGCGCTGGTGGCGGTCCTTGATCCTGAGCATCTCGGCGCCGTAGTCGTCGTAGCGCCCGCTCTCGCGCCAGAGGTCGGCCGACTGCAGCGTCGGCATCAGGAGCGGGATGTGCCCGGCGCGCTGCTGCTCCTCGTGCACGATCCGCTCGATCCGGCTCAGCACCCTGAACCCGAGCGGCAGCCACGAATAGATCCCCGCCTGCGCCTGGCGGATCATGCCGGCGCGCAGCATCAGCCGGTGGCTGGCGATCTGCGCCTCGGCCGGGGTCTCGCGCAGCACGGGCAGGAAATACTTGGTCAGGCGCATCGCGGGCGGCTCCGGCAAGGGGTCGCGCCGATTTAGGCGAAGGGTCCGGCGGGCGCAATGCGGATGCGGCGGCGGGCCGCCGCCCGCGACCGATCACGCGGGTCTGGCCACACCCCGGCGGATTCCGTGCTAGAATGCCCGCCTGATCGGGGCGAGTTCCTGCTCGCCCGGCCCTCGTACGATGGAGAGTGAACGGTGATCGGTCGACGCGATGCCCTGCTCGTGACCTTGCTGGCACTGGCCGGCTGCGCCCCGGCCGAGAACTACCAGGGGCGGCAGCTCAGCTGCGCCGGCGGCGTCCTCGGCGGTGCCGCCGCCGGCGGCATCCTCGGCAACCAGGTCGGCGGCGGCACCGGCAAGGATCTGGCGACCGCGCTCGGCGCCGGCCTCGGCGCCCTCGCCGGAACCCAGAACCCCAACTGCCTCGCCCCCGCCCAGGCCCAGGCGCAGGCCCAGATCATCGGCTACGACCGCTACGGCAACGCCATCTACTCGGCCCCCCCGACGCAGGCCCGCGCGACGATCATCGGCTACGACCGGTACGGCCGCCCGATCTACGGGCGGTAGCGGCCCGCCGGGTGGTGAGCCCGGAGGGATTCGAACCCTCGACCAATAGATTAAAAGTCTACTGCTCTACCACTGAGCTACGGGCCCGGGATCCCGGCTGGCGGCGCCTGCCTCGGCGAGGCCGGCAGCGCCCCACAAGCCTGCCTTGGGTCTTCCGGAGGGGGCGAAGGGATTCGAACCCCCGACCCTGAGGCTCGCGACCCTATCAGGTGGTCTTCGCTGCGGCAAGCCAGTCGACAGGCGCCCTGCCCGGCTCACGCCGGCACCAGCGGCCAGAAGATCGGGATGACCAGGCAGCTGGTCAGGCCCGTGACGATGTTGAGCGGCAGCCCGATGCGGGTGAAGTCGAAGAACTTGTAGCCGCCGGGCCCGTAGACCATGGTGTTGGTCTGGTAGCCGATCGGCGTCGCGAAGGCGAGGGTGGCCGCGAACATCACGGCGACCACCAGCGGCCGCGGGTCGAGCCCGAGGCTGTGCGCGAGCGCGATGGCGACCGGAGTCACGATCACCGCGACGGCGTTGTTCGACAGGATCTCGGTCAGGATCTGGGTCATGAAGTAGAGCACGAAGAGCACGCCCAGCGGCGACATCTTCGCCAGCGACGGCGAGATCGCGTCCACCACCATCTGCGCCGCCCCCGAGCGGTCGAGGCCCTCGCCGACCACCAGCATCGCGAGGATCAGCACGATGAGCGAGGCGCTGACCGTGCTGTAGGCTTCGTCGGGCTCGACCGTGCCGGTCGCGAGCAGCGCTACGACGCCGAGCATGGCGAGGATCTGGATCGGCGCCACGTCGAAGGCCGAGCCGATCACGATCGCCCCGAGGACGACAAGGACCAGCGGCGCCCGCCCGCGCTTGAACGGCTTCTCGGTGGTCTCGTTGAGGTCGACCAGATCCATGTCGGTGGCGAGGCGGCGGATGTCCTCGGGCGCGCCCTCGAGCAGCAGCGTGTCGCCGACCCGCACCACGACCTCGTCGAGCTGCCGGCCGATGTTCTGGTTCCGCCGGTGCACCGCCAGCGGGTAGACGCCGTAGCGGCGGCGCAGCCGCAGGCTGCCGAGCGAGCGCCCCACGAACTTGCACTCGGGCAGGATCAGCGCCTCGACCGTGGTCGTGCTCTTCGAGCTGACCCGGTCGAGCAGCGTGACCTTGTTCGAATCCTTGAGCCCGAGGAGCTCCTGCACCTCGCTGCGCAGCACGACCCGGTCGCCCTCGGCGAGCGTCACGTCGGGGAGCTGCCGCCGCAGGCTCTCCTCGCCGCGCAGGACGTCGATGACGCGCATCCCCGGCCGCTTGAAGATCGCGACCTCCATGACCTTCGTCCCGATCAGCGGCGACCCCTCGGGCACCACGACCTCGGTGAAATACTTCATCCGCTTGCGGGTCCCGAGCAGGTCGGCCATCGAGTCGCGGTTGGGCAGGAACCGCGGCACCAGGATCCACATCGTCGCGAATCCCGCGATCATCACGGCGATGCCGAGGGGGGCGATCTCGAACAGCCGGAACGGCGCCATGCCCTGCGCCCGCGCCACGCCGTCGACGAGCAGGTTGGTCGAAGTTCCGATCATGGTGATCATGCCGCCGAGCACGGTCTGGTAGGAGAGCGGGATCAGGAGCTTCGACGGCGCCAGCCCCATCGAGTGAGCGAGCTGCACCGTCACCGGGATCATCACCGCGACCAGCGGCGTGTTGTTGGTGAAGGCGGACGTCACGGCGACGAAGATGCCGACTCCGACCAGCACCAGCACCTTGTTCTGCGCCGCCCGCCGCGAAGCGAGCCGGGCGAAGCCGGCGATCAGCCCGGTCCGGACCAGGCCGCCCGAGACGATGAACATCGCCGCGATCGTCCAGGGCGCTGGATTGGAGAAGACCTTGAGCACCGCGTCCGCCGGCACGATCCCGGCGATGACCAGCGCCGACGCCGCCAGCATCGCGGTCACCTCGACCGGAAAGATCTCGGCGACGAAGACCGCGAACA
The DNA here is from genome assembly GCA_046348975.1 of Amaricoccus sp. Lineage (GTDB taxonomy): Bacteria > Pseudomonadota > Alphaproteobacteria > Rhodobacterales > Rhodobacteraceae > Amaricoccus. Next base: position 31,012 of record JAXMDF010000006.1, read on the forward strand.
TGATCGCGAGGACGGCGAGGGTGAAATAGGCCGCGAAATGCGGCTGCGCCAGGAGATCGCTCAACGGCTGTACTTCCTTCTGTCCCCGGGGGGCCCGCCGGGCCGGCGGCCACCATGACGCAAGACCTGTCCTCGTCAAGGGCCGCCTCGGAGGACGTCCGTCATCCCTCGCGCGGCCGGACGAGCGCGACGCCGGCGAGGATCAGGGCGAAGGCGAGCCAGACCGCCGCCGGATAGCGCTCGCCGAAGAGCAGCATCGACCAGAGGATCGCGAAGCCCGTGGTCAGGTAGGCGATCTGGCTGGCGAAGACCGGGCCGGTGCGGCCGATCAGCCAGACGTAGCCCGAATAGGCGGCCGCGTTCAGCAGGCCGACCGCGAGCATCGCCCGCTCGGGCCGTCCCCAGCCCGCGGGCCACAGCACCTGCCCGGTCGCCTCGGCCAGCGGCCAGGCCATCGCCATCCCGAGGATCGAGGCGCCGAGGAGGAGCTGGAACGGGTGCAGCCCGTTCTGCCCGCGCCAGGCGATCCAGGTCGCCTCGAGCGCGTAGCTGAAGGGCGAGATCAGCGCGAGCAGCACCATCGCGGCGCTCGATCCCGCCGTCCCGGCTCCGGGCAGCCCGAGCAGGACCATCGCCGCGCCGCCGGCCAGGACGCCGGCCGCCCGGCGGCGGTCCGGGCGCTCCATCCCGAGCGCCAGCGCCATCGGCAGCACGAACATCGGCACCGAGGCGATGATGATCGCCCGCACCCCGGCCGGCAGGACCCCCGCGGTCACGAAGGCGAAATATCCCGGCAGCACCGTGCCGAAGAAGGCGACGACGAGCATCAGCCCGAGGTTCGCGCCGATCCGCGGGAATGGCTTGCGCATGCCCGCGAGGAGCGCCAGCAGCACGGCGGCCATGATCAGCTGCTGCCAGAGCAGCAGGCCAAGCGGCCGGTGCCCGGTCGACACCGCGACGCGGACGAGCGGCAGCGTCAGCGCCCAGGCCGCCGCGATCGCCGCGAGCGCCGCATAGTCCGCGACCCGCCGCACCTCAGGCCGGGCCGGCCGGGGCCAGCCGCCCGCCGATCCGCACCGGCAGGGCGGTCACCGCCCGGCCCGTGGCGTCGTCGGTCTCCACGAAGATGCCGCAGAGCGTCACCTCGCCCTCCGCGGGGACGAAGCGCCCGCGCGTCATGCCGGTGACGAAGCGCCCGATCGGCTCGAGCTTGTCCATGCCGATCACGCTGTCGTAGTCGCCGCACATGCCGGCGTCGGTCTGGTAGGCCGCCCCCTTGGCGAGGATCTGCGTGTCGGCCGTCGGCACGTGGGTATGGGTGCCGACGACGAGGCTCGCGCGCCCGTCGCACCAGTGCCCGAGCGCCATCTTCTCCGAGGTCGCCTCGGCATGCACCTCGACGATCACCGCGCTCGCCGCCCCCCCGAGCGGCGCCGGCTTCAGCGCCGCGTCGATGGCGGAGAAGGGGTCGTCGAACGGCCGCTTCATGAACGCCTGGCCGAGCACGACCGCCACGTACACCCGCCGCCCGCCGGCCGCGTCGAAGAAGCGCGCCCCCCGCCCCGGCGCCGCCCGGGCGAAGTTCAGTGGCCGCACGATCCGCGCGTCCTCCTCGATATACGACTGCATCTCGCGCTGGTCGAAAGCATGGTCGCCAAGCGTCACGCAGTCGGCCCCGGCGGCAAACAGCAGCGCCGCATGCGCCCCGCTCAGTCCCATGCCGCCGGTGGCGTTCTCGCCGTTGACCGCCACGAAGTCGAGCCGCCAGTCGCGCCTGATCTGCGGCAGCCGCTCGGCCAACGCCGTCCGCCCGCCGCGCCCCATCACGTCGCCGAGAAACAGGATCCGCATGCGTCCCGCCATATGCGGGATCGCCGGGACCGGCAAGCGCCGGGGACGCCCTGCCCAGGGCGGCCGCCGGAGGCCCTGGCCAGCCCCCGGCCTCGCCGGGAAGGCAAGCCGGCCGAGCCGTCGGCTACACCTCGCCAGGGAACGTGATCCGCCCCCCCGGACAACCGTTGGAATCCGGTTAACGCCCGGGGTGCGAATCTAGCGAATCCAAATACTTGACCATTTGTCCGAGCCCGGACAACCCCCGGGCGCATTCGACGGGAGGCACGTCGCGGCGGGCGGTTCCCGAGGTTCGCGTCAGGCGTCGCGCTCGTCGAAGACGCCGAGATCCAGCCGCCCGACGGCAACGGTCTTTATCAGCGCGAAGCAGGGCGTGCCCGGCAAGAGCCCCAGCGAGCGGAGCGAGCGGCGGGTGATCCGGGCGATCAGCCGCTCGCCTTCGGCGAGCCGCAGCGCCACCTCGGCCATGGCGCCGTCGTCGCGCAACACCGCCTCGAAGCGGACCGGCAGCACGTTGAGCGCGCTGATCGCGCCGGGCCGCGCCAGCGCGACCATCACGTCGCGGGCGCGGATGCGGACCCGGAGCCGGGCGCCCGGGGGCGCCTCGACCCGCGGGACGACCAGCCGGCCGCCGTCGAGGACGAGCTCGCTCAGCCCGTCGTCCGGGTCGTGCCCGGCGAGGCGCGCGGTCAGGATCACCCCCGCCTCGTCGCGCTCGGCGGCCGGGAAGACGGCCGGGTCCGACAGCGCCGCCGCCGCCGGCCCGCTGCGGACGACGCGCCCCGCGGCGAGCGCCACGACCGTGGTCGCGAGCCGCGCCACCTCGGCGACCGAGTGGCTGACGTAGAGGATCGGGATGCGGACCTCGTCGCGCAGCCGCTCGATATACGGCAGGATCTCGTCCTTGCGCGCGGCGTCGAGCGCGGCCAGCGGCTCGTCCATCAGCAGGATCCGCGGGCCCGCGAGCAGCGCCCGACCGATCGCCACCCGCTGCTTCTCGCCGCCGGACAACCCGGCTGGCCGGCGGGCGAGCAGGTGGCCGATGCCGAGCAGCCCGACGATGCGCGCGACCTCGGCCGGCGACGCGCGGTCGCGAGCGAACCAGCGGCCGAAGACGAGGTTGTGGCGGACCGAGAGGTGCGGGAAGAGGCGCGGCTCCTGGAAGACGTAGCCGACCCGCCGCCGGTGCGCCGGCACGTCCACCCCGGCCGCGGTGTCGAGGAGGAGCGCGCCGTCGACCGCGATCCGGCCGAAGTCGGGGGTCAGGAGCCCGGCGATCGCGTCGATCATCGAGGTCTTGCCCGACCCCGAGGGCCCGAAGAGGGCGGTGACGCCGCTCGGGGCCGCGAAGGCGGCGTCGAGTCGGAACCCGCCGAAGTCGTGCCGCACCGCGACCTCGAGCGTCATCCGCGCCCGGCGATGCGCCGCGCCACCCGCCGCCCGACCGCCTCGGAGGCGAGGAGCGCCGCCATGGCGATGGCGATCGAGACCAGCGTCAGCCGCAGCGCGCCGGACTCGCCGCCGGGCACCTGCAGGAAGGTGTAGATCGCCGAGGGGATCGTCTGGGTCTCGCCGGGGATGTTCGACACGAAGGTGATGGTGGCGCCGAACTCGCCCATCGCCTTGGCGAAGGCGAGGATGGCGCCCGCGACGATGCCCGGCAGGATCAGCGGCAGCGTGACCAGCAGGAACGTCCAGACCCGCCCGGCGCCGAGGGTCCCCGCCGCCTGCTCCAGCCGCGGATCGACCGCCTCGATCGCGAGCCGGATCGCCCGCACCATCAGCGGGAAGGCCATGACCGCACAGGCGAGCACCGCGCCGGTCCAGCGGAAGGCGAGCACGATCCCGACCTCGGCGAGGAGCTGCCCGATCGGCCCGCGCCGGCCGAAGGCCAGGAGCAGCAGGTAGCCGGTCACGACCGGCGGCAGGATCAACGGCAGGTGCACCAGGCCGTTGAGCAGCTCCCTGCCCCAGAACCGCCCGCGCGCCAAGGCCAGCGCCACCAGCACGCCGAACGGCAGGCTCAGGACCGTGGCCCAGACCGCGACCTTCAGCGACAGGAGGACCGCGGTCCACTCCGCCGGCGACAGCGCGGTCATGCGGGCTCAGTCGAGGATGGTGAAGCCCTCGGCCTCGAAGCGCGCGTGCGCCGCCGGCGTCGCGAGGTAGTCGAGGAAGCTCTTCGCCGCATCGTTGGTGCTCGAGGACGTCCGCGCCACCGGATAGACGATCGGCGGATGCGTGTCATCGGGGAAGGTCCCGACCACGCTGACCTTGGGCTCGGCATGGGCGTCGGTCGCGTAGACGATGCCGAGCGGCGCCTCACCGAGTGCCACGAGCTGCAGCGCCGCGCGGACGTTGTCGGCCTGCGCCACGCTGCCCTCGACGCTGTCCCAGACCCCGAGCGATTCGAGCGCCGCCTTGCCGTACTTGCCCGCCGGCACCGACTCGACGCTGCCCATCGCGAGCTTGCCGCCCTGCAAGGCGCCCGCGAGGTCGAACCCCTTCTCGATCACGATCGGCTTGGCGTCGGGCCCCTGGGCGACCAGAACGATCTCGTTGCCGAGCAGGCTCTTGCGGGTCGCCGGGTCGATCAGCTTGCGCTCGGCGAGATAGTCCATCCAGTCGAGGTCGGCCGAGAAAAAGACGTCGGCCGGTGCGCCCTGTTCGATCTGCTTGGCCAGCGCCGAGCTCGCGGCGTAGCTGATCGTCGCCTTGTCGCCCGATTGCTTCGCCCAGTCGGCCGCGACGTTGTCGAGGGCGTTCTTCAGGCTCGCCGCCGCGAAGACCACCACGTCGGCGGCGAAGGCCGCCGGCGCCAGGAACGTCGCCGCCACGGCGGCGAGCACGATGCTGCGAACCGATCGACGATATGCCATGGATCTCCCCCTCCGACATGGTCGCGGGGACATATCGGCCGATCGCCGTCGATGCCGCAAGCGTTATTTCCGGTCGGCCATATCCACCGCTGCACGGAGCGTCGCGATCTCGTCGCCGGCGGCGTCGGCCGCCTTCGCCTCGAGGGCGCGGTAGGCCGCGAGCACCTCGGCGCCGAGTTCGGTCAGGCTGGCACCGCCGTGGCCGGCGCCGCCGCGGGCGGCGGCGATCAGCGGCGCGCGGGCGACAGCGTTCAGCGTCTCGGCCAGCGTCCAGGCGCGCTTGTAGCTCATGCCCATGCGCCGGCCGGCGGCGGCGATCGAGCCGGTGTCGCGGATCCCCTCGAGCAGGTCGGCCTTGCCCGGGCCGATGATCGCGCCCGACTCGAAGGCGATGCGGATGCGCAGGCCCGGCGGGGTCGGGCGCCGGCTCACGGCCGGTAGCTGCACGCGGTGTCGAAGCAGGCGTCGTACGTATTCTGCAGATCGTCCTGCAGGATGCGCGCGGTGCCGTTCACCGGATGCACCGTGAGGTCGCGGTCGAGGGTCACGGTGCGGTACTTCCAGCCCTGCGGCAGCTTCAGCCGCGTGCCCAGCCCGGCGAGGTCGGAAAGCGTCAGCTTGGGGTCGACGATCTGGCTGTAGGCCTGCATCACCCAAGCGGTGCCGTCGGCGTCGTCGAGGATGAAGACCGGCCGCCCCTTCGGGTAGCCGTATTCGGTGTCGCGCTCGATCGTCGTCGGCTGGTAGGGCGTCGAGCCGTGCGCGCGCATCTCGCGGGTCAGCGCCAGCTCGCCGACCCGGCGCATCTCGAGGCCGCCGAAGGTCGCGACCGGCACCGGCGTCTTCGGGACGTGCGAGGACAGCGACGAGACCACCCAGAACCGCGGGCCGTTCTTGGCCACCGCCCGGACGCCGGTCGCCTTCGCCGCGGCGTCGGTGTCGATCGCTGCGAGCACCGCGGGATCGCAGGTGTTGAGCCCGAGCGTGTTGTAGACGTCGGCGGTGATGCGCCCGAGCCCGCCCTTCACCAGCAGGAGCTCGCAGTAGCGGGCGTTCCAGGTGTCGTAGGTGATCACGTCGCCGCGGGTGACGCTCCGCGCGGGCGCGTCCTCTGCGGAGGCGGCCGCTGAAAGCAGCGCTGCCGCCAGCAAGGCCAGGCACGATCGCATAGGGCGGCCTCCGTCGGTTGCGGCGGGGGCCGGCGATCGGCCAAGGTTAACTGGTTAACAGCGTCGCGCCCCTTCATCAGGATAGCTCCGGGGCGGCTCGCTGCGAAGAGGCTTGTCGCGCAACCGGTTACTCGAACCGCCGATCCGGTGGCCGGCGGGCGCGGTCCCGTGTGGCCGCGCCCGCGCAACGGACAGGCGCCACGCCCGTCGGGGCGGCATCTTCGTCGGCTCAGCCGACCTTGCGCACCTCGGGGATCGTCCAGGTGCCGTTAAGCATCGACGGGTCGCTCTCGGTTGGCCAGTAGAGCCGCAGCATCAGCGTAAACTGGTCCGGCGGCGCCGGCAGCCAGTTCGACTCCTTGTCCTTGCCCGGCGACTCGTGCTGGATCAGCAGGTCGACCGAACCGTCGGCATTGGCCTTCAGCTCCTGCCGCTCGCTGATCGAGTAGCGGTTCAGCGGGTTGTCGACGAAGAAGAAGTTCTTGTCGTACATGGTCAGCGACCAGAAGCCCTTGACCGGCGGCAGCTGGCCCTTCCTGAAGCTCATCACGTACTTCTCGGAGCCCATGTAGTTGCGCCCGAGGACGCCGCCGGCGCCCTTGAGCGAGGTCGGGTAGACCGCGTCCTGCGGCCGGTTGGCACCGAGTCCGATCGCCGTCACGAGCGCCCGCTGGAGGTAGTCGATGCCGTAGAGGCCGGTCTTCAGGGTGTATCCCCAGCCGTTGGTGTGCTTGATGTCGTCGCTGGTCTTGAAGTGCAGCATGATCCGGTCGAAGCCGACCTGCGGCACGCGCTTGGCCAGCGCCGGGTTGAACTTCGAGGCGTCGAAGTCCTTGCCGGGCTCGATGCCGATCTCGGCGAACTTCGCCAGCGCCGGCGCGTCGGCCTCGGCCGGCGGATTGCGCTTCATCAGCTCGCAGAAGAGCGTGAAATACTCGACCGCGTCGAGGGCGTTCACCTGGTCGCGCACCGGCGTCTTCATGTCGATCTTCGGATCGACCTTGCCGGCCGGCGGCGCGTAGCTGTCGCCGCCCCAGGCCGACAGCGGCATGAGCTTCACCTGGTCCTGCAGCGCGTGCACCGCCGCATAGTCCTCGGGCGTGCCGGTGCAGTAGATGCGCCCGAGCAGCCAGACGATCGCGGTCGGCGACTTGTACTCGACGATCCCCGGCGGCAGCGTCCCGCTCCAGCCCGGCCCGGTGATCGCGTAGGTCTGCGCCGCCGTCCCGGTGGTGCGCTTGCCCGGAACCTCGAAGACATCGGTCCAGCCGTCGAGCATCGGGAAGAGCGCGTAGCGGCCGTCGAGGTCCGGCAGCCCGACCAGCCAGGGCTCGTCGCCGACGTCGAGGAAGGCGGTGGTGTAGAGCGTGTCGGCGTTCGGCGCCGTCACGTCGCGGAACGAGGCGTCGGGGTATTCGCGGAGCTTGATCAGGTTCCCCATCGGCCCGCGCGTGCCCTCGGGCTTCTCGACGTTGGTGATCACCCGGCGGGTCATCTCCATCGTGACCAGCGGATAGGCGAAGGCATAGGCGTCGAGGGCGAGGAAGAAGTCCTCGCCGCCCTCCATCATGTCGCTGATCGGCCCGTCGAGGGCCGCGGCGGGGCGGGCGAGCGACGCAGCGGCAACGAGGCCGGCCCCGCCAAGGGTGATGTTGCGGCGCGTAAATTCCATCGTCGTCGTTCCCGATGCTGCCTTCGTGGCGCGGACACTGCTACCAGCGCGGCCCGGGCCGCAAGGCCGCATCTATGCCTTGCGCGCCACGGCCGGGCCGAAGGCCGTCCCGCCCGCGCGGAAGTGAGGGGGCGATCCCCCTAGCCCTTTTCGCGGCGCAGCGCGGGCGCTAAGAAACCCGCCGGAGCGAGATCGGGAAAGCCTGCCCATGCCGATGGAGAAGACCTTCGACGCCGCGACCGCGGAGCCCGCGATCTCCGCGCGCTGGGAGGCGGCGGACGCCTTCCGCGCCGGCGCCAACGCGAAGCCCGAGGCCGAGCCCTTTTCGCTGCTGCTGCCGCCGCCGAACGTCACCGGCAGCCTGCACATGGGGCACGCCTTCAACCACACGCTGATGGACGTCCTGGTCCGCTGGCACCGGATGCGCGGCTTCGACGTGCTCTGGCAGCCGGGCCTCGACCATGCCGGCATCGCGACGCAGATGGTCGTCGAGCGCGATCTCGCCCGCACGGGCAACGAATCGCGCCGCGACATGGGCCGCGAGGCCTTCGTCGCCAAGGTCTGGGAGTGGAAGGCGCAGTCGGGCGGCACCATCCTCGAGCAGTCGCGCCGGCTCGGCGACTCGTTCGACCTGTCGCGCAACCGCTTCACCATGGACGAGCACTTCCACGAGGCGGTGCTGAAGACCTTTGTCGAGTTCCACGCCCGCGGGTTGATCTCGCGCGGCAAGCGGCTGGTCAACTGGGACCCGCACTTCGAGACCGCGATATCGGACCTCGAGGTCGAGCAGGTCGAGACCAAGGGCCACCTCTGGCGCCTGCGCTACCCGCTCGAGGGCGGCGCGACCTACAGGCACCCGGTCGACTTCGACGCGGACGGCAAGCCGACCGACTGGGAGACGCGCGACTACCTGGTCGTCGCCACCACCCGCCCCGAGACCATGCTCGGCGACACCGGCGTCGCCGTCCACCCCGACGACGAGCGCTACGGGCACCTGGTCGGCAAGACCGTCCGGCTCCCCTTGGTCGGCCGCTCGATCCCGATCGTCGCCGACGCCTACGCCGACCCCGCCAAAGGGACGGGCGCCGTCAAGATCACCCCGGCGCACGACTTCAACGACTGGGAGGTCGGCCGCCGCGCCGGCCTTCCGGCGATCAGCGTCATGGACACGCGGGCGCAGATCGCGCTCAAGGACAACCTGCCGTTCTGGGAGGGCATCGACCCTGACGACGAGCTCGCCGACCTCGAGGGCCTCGACCGCTACGCCGCCCGCGACCTGGTGCTGACGCTCGCGGAAGAACAGGGCTGGCTCGACGGCTCCGACGAGGAAATCCACATGGTCCCGCACGGCGACCGCTCCAAGGTCGCCGTCGAGCCCTTCCTGACCGACCAGTGGTTCGTCGACGCCGAAAGTCTCGCGAAGCCCGCCCTCGCCGCCGTCCGCGATGGCCGGACCCGCATCCTCCCCGAACGCGACGAGAAGACCTACTTCCACTGGCTCGAGAACATCGAGCCCTGGTGCATCTCGCGCCAGCTCTGGTGGGGCCACCAGATCCCGGTCTGGTACGGGCCGAAGAAGGACGCCTTCGCGGGCCTCGGCGCCAGCGAGGTCGTCACGCGCCCGAATTCCGCCGAGGCGCAGGTCTTCATCGCCGCCAGCGTCCCCGAGATCCGCGTCGCCGCCGAGGCCTACTACGGCGAGGGCGTCGAGGTCCGCATCGTCGCCGACCCGACGCCCACCTTTCGCTTCGGCACCCAGTACCCGGGGCCGAGCGGCATCGCGAGGTTCGTCGAGGTCAACCGCGACCCCGACGTCCTCGACACCTGGTTCTCCTCGGGCATCTGGCCGATCGGCACGCTCGGCTGGCCCGACAAGACCCCCGAGCTCGCGCGCTACTACCCGACGAGCGTCCTCGTGACAGGCTTCGACATCATCTTCTTCTGGGTCGCCCGGATGATGATGATGCAGCTCGAGCTCACCGGCGAGGTGCCGTTCCGCGAGGTCTACATCCACGCCCTCGTCCGCGACGAGAAGGGCAAGAAGATGTCGAAGTCGCTCGGCAACATCCTCGACCCGATCGAGCTGATCGACGAGTTCGGCGCCGACGCCGTCCGCTTCACGCTGGCGGCGATGGCCGCCATGGGCCGCGACCTCAAGCTCTCGCGCGACCGCATCGCCGGCTACCGCAACTTCGGCACCAAGCTCTGGAACGCCGCCCGCTTCGCCGAGATCAACGACTGCCGCCCCGACCCGGCCTTCGACCCGGCCGCGGTGCGGCTCACGGCCAACAAGTGGATCGTCGGCGAGACAGGCCGGCTGCGCGCCACCCTCGACGCGACGCTCGCCGCCTACCGCTTCAACGACGCCGCCAACGCGCTGCACGCGCACGTCTGGGGCAAGGTCTGCGACTGGTACGTCGAGCTCGCCAAGCCGCTCTTCGACGACCCGGCGGCGGCCGCCGAGACCCGCGCGACCATGGCTTGGGTGCTCGACCAGTGCCTCGCGCTGATGCACCCGTTCATGCCGTTCATCACCGAGGCGCTCTGGGACCAGACCGCCGTGCGGCCCGGGCTGCTCTGCCACGCCGATTGGCCCGGCTACGGCGAGGAGCTGATCGACGCCGAGGCCGACGCCGAGATGAACTGGGTGATCGGGCTGATCGAGGAGATCCGATCGGTCCGCTCGCAGATGCGCGTCCCGGCCGGCGCCCGGGCGACGCTGGTCCAGCTGTCCCTGACGCCGGCGCAGGCCGAGGCGCTGGAGCGCAACCGCGCGATGGTCGCCAAGCTCGCCCGCGTCGACCGCTTCGAGGCCGCCGCCGAGGCCCCGCGCGGCGCCGTCACGCTGACCGTGCAGGGCGCGACCTTCTGCCTGCCGCTGGCCGACGTCATCGACATCGCCGCCGAACGCGCGCGCCTCGCCAAGGCGATCGGCAAGCTCGACAAGGAGGCGAGCGGCATCCGCGGCAAGCTCGCCAACGAGGCCTTCGTCGCCAAGGCCCCCGAGGACGTCGTCGACGAGCAGCGCAGCCGCCTCGAAGCCGCCGAGGAGGAGATCGCCGTGCTGCGCGCCGCCGAGGCCCGCCTCGCGGGTCTTTGACCGCGGGGCGCCCTCGGCAGGAGGGTATCGGCGTTTGCAAGCCGTTGATATGAAAAAGAAACCTCCGCGCCGCTTTACCGTCTGAGTGCGACAGGGCTGCTCCGGGGTCGCTTCAGAGCGCCTTCAGGCCGCTGCCGACCAGCATCGTCCCGATCAGGACCAGGATCGCCGCCATGATCAGGGCCTGGTGGCGAACCAGCCCGTCGCGCAGCGCGGCGAGACGCGCGCGCGCCGCCGCACCGGAGGCGGCTGCCCAGGCGAGCGGCGCGGCGACGCCGAGGGCCGCGATCGCCGCGAAGACCAGCGCCAGGGCAAGGGCCTGCCCGGCTGGCGGCGCCGCGGCGCCGATGATCGTCCCGGCGCCCGCCACGAAGGCGAGTTCCTTCGGGTTGGCGACCGTCAGCAGCGCGCCGAGCCGCAGCGCGCCGGCGGGGGCCGCGCCGTCGAGCGCGCGCAGCCAGCCCGGAACCGACGGCTCGGCGGGCCCGCGGCGCCACACCAGCCACGCGCCGGCGATCAGCAGGCAGCCGAGGGCGATCCGGATCCAGGCGCCGCGGTCGGCGCCGCCCGACTCGCGCGCCAGCCGGCCGGCGAGCAGCGCCACCGCGAAGGCCACGGCTGCCAGCGCCGCGACCCGGCCGGCGAGGAAGCCGAGGCCGCCGCGCGTCCCGGCCGGGGCCAGCAGCAGCATCACGACGGCGATCACCGGCAGCGGGCTCAGCGCGACCGGGATCGCATAGGGCAGGAGGTCGCCGAGGGTCGGGAGCATGCGGGCCTCGCGTCGGGCGGCGCGCGACGGTAGCGGCGGGAGGGCCGGCGGAGCAAGCCGTCTTGTGTGCCGGGGGCGATCGGCGCCAATCTGCGCGCCATGCGCCTGACGCCCCTCGCCGCCGGCCTGCCCGCCACCGTGCCCTTCACCGGCCCGGAGGCGCTGGAGCGGGCCTTCGGCCGTCCGTTCATCGCCCGGATCGGCGCCAACGAGAGCGTCTTCGGCCCGTCGCCGCGGGCGGTCGCGGCGATGCAGGCGGCCGCCGCCGAGGCCTGGATGTACGCCGACCCCGACCTCTTCGAGATCAAGGCGGCGCTCGCCGCCCGCCACGGCGTGACGCCGGCGCATGTCGCCGTCGGCGAGGGGATCGACGGGCTGCTCGGCAACCTCGTCCGGCTGCTGGTCGCCGCGGGCACCCCGGTCGTCACCTCCGCCGGCGCCTACCCCACCTTCGCCTACCACGTGGCGGGATTCGGCGGCCGGTTGCTGACGGTCCCCTACCGCGACGACGCCGAGGATCCCGAGGCGCTGCTGCTCCTCGCCCGCAAGACAGGCGCGCCCCTCGTCTATCTCGCCAACCCCGATAACCCGATGGGCAGCTGGCATCCCGGCGCGCGCATCGCCGAGACGATCTCGCGGCTTCCGGGCGGGACCGTCCTCTGCCTCGACGAGGCCTATGCCGACTTCGCGCCGGTCGACGCGCTGCCCCCGCTCGACCCCGACGACCCGCGCGTGATCCGGATGCGGACCTTCTCCAAGGCGCACGGCATGGCCGGCGCCCGCATCGGCTACGCGATAGGGCACCCGAGACTGATCGCCGCCTTCGACCGGGTCCGCAACCATTTCGGGGTGAACCGGATCGCGGTCGCGGGCGCGCTGGCGTCGCTCTCGGACCCGGACTGGATCGCCCACGTCCGGACCGAGGTCGAGGCGGCGCGGGCGCGGATCGGCGTGATCGCGGCGGCGAACGGCCTCGCGGTGCTGCCGTCGGCCACCAACTTCGTCGCCGTCGACTGCGGCCGCGACGGCCCGTTCGCGAAGGCCGTGCTCGACGGGCTGCTCGCCCGCGGCGTCTTCGTGCGCAAGCCGGCGGTCGCGCCGCAGGACCGCTGCATCCGGGTGAGCGCCGGCCGGGGCCCTGACCTCGATGCGTTCGCAGCCGCATTGCCGCAGGCGCTCCGGGACGCCGGCTGAGCCGCGCCCGCGGCCATGGTTAACGGCCGAGAACCCCCGATATCGAGCCTACCACCGGCGGCCGCCTCGCCGAAGGCGGGATCGCAGGCAGCGTGAACGCGAGCCGATGCCATCGGCCGCGGCGTCCCGACGGCGCTACCAGTAGACCGGATAGCCGTAGTAGCCGAGGAACTTCTCCTCGATGGCGCGGTCGATCGTCTGCTCGGGATCGAACGCCGGCCCGTTCCTGACCTGCTCGCGGGTCAGCTCGACCTCGAGCGTGCGGTCCGCCGCCTCGGTTCCCTTCAGCGCCTGCGGCACCAGCAGCACGAGCTTGCCCGGCCACCAGTCGCGGGTGTCGACGACCAGGTAGCGCACGACCCAGCCCTCGGGGTCGATCAGCACGTCGTCGACGTGGCCGATCCGCCCGTCGCTGGCCTGGATGTGGCAGCCGATCAGCGCGTCGGCCGACCGCACGCCGGCCTCGCCCGGCGCCGGCTCCGGATGGCCGACCCCGGTCCAGTATCCCTGCCAGCCGTAGTGCTCGATCAGCTCCTCCTCGTAGGGGCGGGAGACGGGCTCGTCGTCGTCGAAAGGCGGGCTCGCGCGCACCTGGTCGCGGGTGATGTCGAGCCGGAGCTCGAGGCGGTCCGTCTCCCGCGCATCGACGTGCGCGGGCGCGATCAGCACGTTGCGTCCGGGCAGCCAGGTCCCGGTGTCGACGACGAACCAGCGGACCCTCCAGCTTCCGGCGTCGAACAGGCAGTCGCGCACGGCACCGATCGGGCCGTCGGTCGCCTGCAGCTCGAAGTCGCCGAGCCGCGATGCCGTCCACAACATCGATCCACCTCCTCGCCGAACGCCCGCAGCGGCAACGGGAACGGGCGCCCGGGGTTCCCCGGACGACCCATGCGCGGAGCCGACGTTCAGCTCGTCGCGGCGGCGGTCTCGCCCGCCAGCGCCTTGCGCAGCGCGTCCTCGCGGGTGTGGTCGAGCGAGGTCTGCAGCACTGTGCCGCCGACGCCCTTGAGCTCGTCGAGCACCTTGTCGCCGGTGACCTTCTTGACCAGCACGAAGAGGATCGCCTCGCCGTCCTTGAGGTCGGCGGCGGCGAGCCCCTTCATGAACTTGTCGTCGACGCCCACGTCGGTCAGCGCGCCCGCGACCGCGCCCGAGGCGGCGCCGACCGCGACGCCGAGGAGCGGGTTCAGGAACAGGAGCCCCACCAGCAGCCCCCAGAAGCTGCCGCCCGCGGCGCCGGCGGCGGTCGTGTTCATCAGCTGGTTGAGCTTGACCTTGCCGTTGGCGTTCTTGGTCGCGATCACCGCGTCGCCGATGTCGATCAGGTAGTCCTTCTGCATCCCGAGGATCTTCTCCCGAACCTCCTCGGCCTTCGCCTCGGTCGGAAAGACCACCGCGATCAGGTCAGCCATCGTCGCCCCCTATGGAAATGCGATCCGCCACGCGCGGCGGCCGGCGCGATTAACCGCGGGCCGCCGCCGGCTGTCAATTCGCAAGTCTATGACCGGCTCCCCTTGGCAGGGAGCCGGACCGGCTCACTTGCAGGCCTGGGTCTGCGTCCCGACCGCCGCGCCGGCGCCCGCGCCCACCGCGGTCATCGCCGACTTGCCCTTGCCGCCGCCGAACTGGTTGCCGATCAGCCCGCCGAGGGCAGCGCCGCCGAGCACGCCGCCGGCGCACTGCAGCTCCTTGTTGGTCTGCGGGTTGTTGGTGCAGCCGCTGCCGGCCATTGCGACGGCGGCGAGCGCCGCGAGGACCAGTCCCTTCCGCATTCCGTATCTCCCTTGGCGAGCGCCGCCTGTGGCGCCCCCCAAGCCATAGTGGCTTATGCCGGCGCTATCCATAGGGATCATCACGCCCGCGTGCGGCGGGGGGCGGCCGGCCGGAACCGGCCGCCATTGGGTCAGTTCAGCTTGCCGTTGCCGTCCGTGTCCAGGGCGGCGAAGTCGGCCTTGGTCCTGGCGCTGAACTCCGCCCGGCTGATCGAGCCGTTGCCGTTGGAGTCGGTGGCGGCGAAGAGCTCGGGGCTGATCACCGAGCCGGCCTCCTCCTTGCTGATCGAGCCGTCCTTGTTGATGTCGAGCGCCTTGAACGCCCGGTCGGTGAAGGCGGCGAACTCGGTCGCGTCGATCACGCCGTCGCCGTTGGTGTCGACGGCGGCGAGCTCCTTGGTGGTCATCTGCTGCGCCTCGGCGGCGCCGGCCAGCGCGAGCGCCCCGGCGCAGGCGATCAGGAACGTCCTCATGAGAGCCTCCCTCACTTCGCGCAGGTCAGCTTGGCGCCGACCGCGGTGCCGACGCCGGCCCCGGCCGAGATCGCCAGCGTGTTGCCGACGCCCGCGCCGACCAGGCTGCCGGCAAGCCCGCCCAGCACCGCGCCGGTCAGCGTGCCGGCGGCGCAGCCGAGCTCGTGCTTCTGCTCGGGCGTCTCGTTGGCGCAGGCGGAGAGGACGAACGTCGCTCCCGCCAGCAGCAGCATCACTCTTCCCAAAGATCCCTCCTTCTTGGAAATCCCGCCCCCCGCGGGCAGCGTTACGTGATTTCGGTCGCTTCCGCCACCGGATCGGCGGTCGTCGCGCCCGCGCCCGCGACCACCGCCGCCGCCGCCTCGAGCGCGCCCGCCCCATGCGGGATGCCGAGCGCACGCAAGCCCGCCTCGACGGTCGCGAGCGTCCCGAGCAGCGTCGGCGGGTTCAGGTGGCCCATGTGCCCGATGCGGAACAGCCCCTCCGGGTCGACCCCGGGCGCCGGCAGCCCGACGCCCAGCGTCACCCCCGCGACGTCGGCGCACCAGCGCCGGAGCCGCGCGCCCTCGCCCGGCCCGGTCCGGATCGTCGTGACCGCATGGCTCCGCCTCTCCGGATCCGCGATGTTGAGCCGGAACGACCCGCCGGCGCCCCAGGCCTCGACCGCCGCCCAGACCGACCGGGCGAGCACGCCGTGCCGCCGCCAGACCGCCGCGAGCCCCTCCTCGTCGAGGATCATCCCGAGGGCGCAGGCGAGCCCGTAGAGGTGGTGCGTCGGCGGGGTGCCGGCGAAGATCTGGTAGAAGACCTCGGGCTTCAGCCGCGGCCCCCAGTCCCAATAGGGGCTCGCGCAGCGCACCCGCGCCGCCAGCGCCCGTGCGCCGACGAAGGTGAAGGCCATGCCCGGTGGCGTCATCAGCCCCTTCTGGCAGGCGGCGAGCATGGCGTCGGCGCCCCAGGCGTCCATCTCGAAGCGGTCGCAGCCGAGGCTCGCGATGCAGTCGACGACCAGGAGCGCCGGGTGCCCGGTCGCGCCGATCGCCCTGCCCAGCGCCGCGACGTCGTTCCGGACCGACGACGCGGTGTCGGTATGCACCGCCAGCACCGCCCGGATTTCGTGCCCGCGGTCGGCCGCGAGCCGCGCGGCGATCCGCTCCGGGTCGATCGGGTCGCGAAAGCCCGCGTCGATCACCTCGACGTCGACGCCCATCTGCCGCGCCGTCGCCGCCCAGCCGAGCCCGAACCGGCCGCTCGCCGCCACCAGCGCCTTGTCCCCCGGCGCCAGCAGGTTGGCGACCGACGCCTCCCAGGCGGCGTGGCCGTTGCCGATGTAGATCGCGACCTCGCCCGTCGTCCCCGCCACCCGCTTGAGGTCCTCGGTGACGCGGCCGGTCAGGGCGACGAGCTCGCCTTCGTAGATGTTCGGGGCCGGGCGGTGCATCGCCTGCAGCACCCGGTCGGGGATCATCGACGGGCCGGGAATGGCGAGGACGTCGCGGCCGCGCGAAAGGGTCATGGGGAGGCTCCGGGGCGAATGCCGCCCGGACGTTAGCGGCGGGTCGCGGCCGAGGAAACGGCGAATCCGCTTGGTCGGCGCGCGGCCCGCGTGCTACGCCCGGCGCCGGCCGGAGCGACCGGCGCCGACCGGAAGTGCCCATGCCCGACGCCCCCGACACGCCGAGCGCCTCGCCCTGGTGGCGGCTCTGGCGCGACTGGCTGGCGCCGCACTGGGGGCTGCTCGCGATCTCGCTGGCGATGACCTGGCTCGTGGCGCTCTCGACCGGCGGCTATTCCAAGCTGATCCAGCTCGTGATGACCGCCTTCCAGGACAAGGACGCGAGCGTCCTCTGGTGGGGCCCGCTCGGGGTCGTCGCGCTGAGCGGGGCAAGCGCCGTCGGCCAGTACTGGAAGGAGGTCACCGGCAACCGCGTGACCAACCGGATGGAGACCGAGCTCCGCAAGACGATGTTCGCCCGCCTCGTCGGCTCCGACCTCGCGCGGCTGCAGACCGAGGCCCCGGCCGGCCTCGCCGCCCGCTTCTCCTCCGACATCGGGCTGATCGGCACCGCCGTCCGCTCGATGCTCGGCGGCGTCACCGGCATCCTCACGATCGTCGTGACCGTCGCCGTGATGCTCTCGATCGACTGGCAGCTCACGATCGGCATCTCGCTGATCTTCGCCCTCGCGCTGATCCCGGTGAACCGCATCGGCCGCCGGCTGCGCCGGCTCGCGAAATCGACCCAGGCCGAGGTCGCCTCGATGACCTCCGAGGTCACCGAGGGCCTCTCGGGCATCCGCATGGCGCGCACCTACCGCCTCGAGGAGCCCTTGGCCGAGAACGCCGGCCTCGTCTTCGAGCGCCTCTTCGGCCTCCGCATCCGCCAGGCCCGCTGGCAGGCCCGCGTCGCGCCGATGATGGAGGCGCTGATCGGGGCCGCCGTCGCCGTTCTCCTCTTCGTCGTCGGCCTGCGCATCCAGTCGGGCACCATCACCGTCGCCGACTTCACCGGCCTCCTGACCGGCCTCGGCGTCGTCGCCGGCCCCGCCCGCCGCCTGGGGGGCAACTTCGCCACCGTCCAGCAGGGCGCCGCGGCGCTCGATCGCGTCTTCCTTCTCTTCGACGCCGAGAACACCATCGTCGACGGCCCCGAGAGGCTCGAGCGCGCCCTCGGCCAGATCCGCTTCGAGGACGTGCATTTCGCCTACCCCGACGGCCACGTGGCGCTCGACGGCTTCACGCTCACGGTCGAGCCCGGCCAGCGCGTCGCCTTCGTCGGCCGCTCCGGCGCCGGCAAGTCGACGGTCTTCAACCTCCTCCCGCGCCTCTACGACCCGACCGGCGGCCGCATCCTCCTCGACGGGCACGACCTCCGCTCGCTGACCCTCGCCTCGCTCCGCGACCAGATCGCCGTGGTCAGCCAGGAGTCGGTGCTCCTTTCCGGCACCGTCGCCCAGAACATCGGCTTCGGCCGCCGCGACGCGCTCCGCGCCGAGATCGAGGCCGCCGCCGCCGCCGCCGCCGCCGACGGCTTCATCCGCGCGCTGCCGCAAGGCTACGAAACCGCCGTCGCCCCCGCCGCCGGCCAGTTCTCCGGCGGCGAGCGCCAGCGGCTGTCGATCGCCCGCGCCATCGTCCGCGACGCCCCGATCCTGCTCCTCGACGAGCCGACCTCCGCCCTCGACGCCGAGAGCGAGGCCTTGATCCGCGACGCCCTCGACCGCCTCGCCCACGGCCGCACGACCCTCGTCATCGCCCACCGCCTGTCGACGGTGCTCGACTCCGACCTCATCGTCGTCATGGACAAGGGCCGCATCGTCGAGCAGGGCACCCACGCCGAGCTCCTCGCCCGCCAGGGCCTCTACGCCGACCTCTACCAGCTCCAGTTCGCCGGCGCCGAAACCTGACCCGCGCGCCCGCACACGAGCCCAGCTCCCGCCACGCCCGGCGTCCCCACACACGGATGCCCCACGCTTTTCTTCTTTCTCGAGACCTCTGCGAAAAGGCCGGGCCACGAACGAAGCGCCGCTTTGCCCGGGGGGTGCTCGGGGTCGAGCACCTAGATCAAGCCATTGAAATCACTGGATTCAGGGCCCGAGCATTAACCGGATTTCAACCGTTGTCCGGGGGCATTGGGGGGCCCAGGCCACGACCGGAAGACTTCTGCAGAGCTCTCTTCTTTTCAATCCTATCGGGCAGTGCCGGGGGGGTCGAGGGGGGCCGGCGAGGGCCCCCCTCGGGCCGCCCCCGCGTGCCGCCGGGGAATGGAGGGCAAGGGAGACCCCTTCGGGCCCGAAGGCGGAGCCGCGCATGCGGCGACCGGCGCCAAAGCGCCGCGGGCCCGCCGTGCGCCGCTTCGGACGTCAACCCCGAACCGCCACGCACGCCACGTTCCGGGGCACGATCCCGGACCCCCGGACAACCGTGAAGTCCGGGTTGACGCCCCGGGACGATATCTTTCAATATCAGCCGCTTAAGCCATGCGCCCGAGCTGGGACAAACCCCGGACGACCTCGGTCGCCGGCCCGTTCAAAGCCCGCGGAGCGCGCCGTACCCGGCCGCAGGCGGCGGGAAAGTCCGGCGCAGGCGTCAGCGGGGTCCAGGGCGTCCTCCGGGAAGGGTTTCGCGACGGCCGGCGACGGGTCCGGCGCCGGTCCATGTCTTGACAGCCAGCCGGCGGCATCGGAGGGGTGGCTGAGCACAGGGAGGATCGAGGATGAGCACGCAAACCGCCGGCCGGTCGATCGTGGCGGAGCCGCTGACCCGCGAGGGCTTCGCCCCCTTCGGCGACGTGATCGAAGCCACCGGCGCCAGCTTCCCGATCAACGGCGGCATGTGCGACCGCTTCCACGACCTCGCGCGCATGGACTTCACCGGCGAGGGCGCGCGGGCGGGGATCAGCGTCGGCTGGGGGCGGCCCTATGCGCTGCCGCTCAGCTTCGACCTGGTCGAGCGGCACCCGCTCGGCAGCCAGGCCTTCGTGCCGATGACCGAGGACCCGTTCCTGGTGATCGTCGCTCCCGACGAGGACGGCCGGCCGGGGGCGCCGCGGGTCTTCCTGACCGACGGCCGCCAGGGGGTCAACTACCTGCGGGGCGCCTGGCACGGCGTGCTGACGCCGCTCGGCCGGCCCGCGGCCTTCCTGATCGTCGACCGCATCGGCGGCGGGGTGAACCTCGAGGAGTTCCACTACCCGGAGCCCTGGGTCGTGACGGCGCCCGCATAGGCCGAAGCACGTCGGCCGCCGCCCACCTCGGCTACGGTGTGGAACAACGCCGATCGCGGCGAGGAGGCGTCAGGCGAGAGCCCGGAGCCCCGGGCGCTCGCAATAGCCATTGACCGCGCGAAACCAGTCCATCGAAACTCCGCCGTCGCCGCCGGGAGACCCGGCGTTATATAAGCCTCATAAGCCTCGGGGAGGAGACGACATGAAGCTCAGCTGGCTCGGCCATTCCGGATTCCGCATCGAGATCGAGGATCAGGTGATCCTGCTCGATCCCTGGATCAGCAACCCGCTGTTCGACCCGGCCCGCCGCGCCGAGGCGCTGCAGGGCGCGACCCACGTCCTGCTCACGCACGGGCACGGCGATCATGCCTCGGACACCGTCGCGATCGCCAAGGAGCTGAATATCCCGGTCGTCGGCATCTACGACCTCCTGAGCTTCTGGGAGCAGAAGCACGGCATCGCGACCATCGGCTTCAACAAGGGCGGCACGGTCCGGCTCGGCAACGTCGCCGTCACCATGGTCTCGGCGACGCATTCCTCCTCCTACCCGGGCGGCGAGGGCCCGGTCTACGGCGGCACCGAGGCCGGCTTCATGATCGCGGGCGAGGGCAAGACCATCTACGTCTCGGGCGACACCGACGTGATGGCCGACATGGCCATCTTCGAGGACCTGCACCACCCCGAGATCGGCATCCTCTGCGCCGGCGGGCATTTCACCATGGACATGAAGCGCGCCGGCTATGCGGCGAAGAAGTTCTTCAACTTCGAGACCGTCATCCCCTGCCACTACCGGACCTTCGGGCTGCTCGAGCAGTCGGCGGACGAGCTCGCGGCGATGCTCCCGGGCGTCCGGGTGATCGAGCCGCAGATCCTCGAGCCGATCGAGCTCTGAGATGGCGCTGAGCTTCGACGCGCCCGAGCCCCCCGCCGGCCTGTCGGCTCCGCTGCAGGCGCTCTGGTGGCTGCGGAAGGGCGGGCTCACGACCGGCCCGGAATGGGAGCGGGCGCACGCGATCTGCCAGGCCGACGAGGGCACCCCGGCCTGTGACCGCGTGCATGCGCTGGCCCACTGGATCGAGGGCGACCGGCCGAACGCGGACTATTGGTACCGCCGCGCCGGCGCCCGCCGCGAGGGCGCCGACCCCGCCGAGGAGTGGCAGCGGCAGGTGGCGGCGCTGGGCGGATAGCCTAGGCCCCGCCGACGAGACGCCGCCAGAGCGCGGCGTAGCCCGCCAGACCCGGCTCGGGGAGCACGTCGGCGGCGTCGGCCCGGGGGCGGCGCGCGGGGGCGGCGAGGAGCGAGGCTCCGACGCTCGTGCCGGTTCCGCCCGCCGTCGCGGCCACCGGCCGGCCGGTCGCGGCGGCGAGCATGGCGCAGAAGTCGCCGTTGGCGGCGAATGGGCCCTCGACGATGGTCGGTCCCTGCGCGCCGATCTCGGCGAGGCTGACCGAGGTCATCAGCGCCAGGTACCAGGAGACCGCGACCGCGCGCTCGCCGTCGCCGATGTCGTGCTCGGGAACCGACCAGGCGGCGGTGCGCCCGGCGAAGGGGCCCGATCCCGGCTCGACGGCCGGGAGCAGGCAGATGCCGCGCGCCAGCACCGCCGCGCGGTCCGCCGGCGTGGCGGTCCCGGGCCGGCCGCCCATCACGACCGCCCGCTCCCGCCCGCCCATGAAGCGCGCCGAGGGCACCGGGTCGCCGTCGGCGTTGACGTTGAGCAGGGTGTCACGGGCGGGATCGAGGCGCGTCGGCGCGGCGCCGACCGCCATCGAGACCACCCAGGTCCCGGTCGAGACCACGGCGAAGGGCGCCGCGCGGGCGCGCAGATGCGGCAGCAGCGAGGCGTTGGAATCGTGGATGCCGCAATGGACCGGCGTGTCGGGCGGCAGGCCGGTGGCGGCGGCGACGGCCGGCGTCACCGGGCCCAGCACGTCGCCGGCGAGCCGGACCTCGGGCATCAGCCGGCGCCACCCCTGGCGGTCGACCAGCGTCGAGAACGTCCGGCGCCGCGGATCCCAGAGGTCGGTGTGGCAGCCGAGCGACGTGGGCTCGACGGCGGCGACCCCGCAGAGGCGCCGCGTCCAGTATTGCGCATAGGTCAGGATCGCGGCAGTACGCGCCGCCTCGGGAAAACGCGCGAACTGCCAGAAGATCTGCGCCCCGAGGTTCAGGCCCGCCGGCAGCCGCGGCGACCCGGTCTCGGCGAAGCCCGGCCGCGCGGCGTCGTAGGCGGCGGCGAGTTCGTCGGGACCCGGATGCTCGTAGTCGAGCACCGGCAGTGCCAGCCCGCCGTCGGCATCGACCAGCGCCCCGGTCGCGCCGTGGGTGGTCACGACCACCGCGTCGACCCGGTGGCGCCGGTGCAGCTCGGCAATGCCGCCGAGCATGAAGCTCCACAGGCCCTCGACATCCGCGTGCGGATAGGGCGGCCCCGGCAGGACCGGGTTGGGCCGCGTCATCACCTCGACCTCGGCCAGCGCGCCGGTGTCGACGACCACGAGCTTCGCGTTGGTCTTGCCGACGTCGACGACCAGCACGTTGCGCGGCTCGGCCATGCTCCCCTCCCGGCGCTCCGAGGCGGCCGTCCTCAGACGATCCCGCCGGCGCCGCCGACGACGGCCGGGCGCTCGGCGGCGACCCGGGCGCGGTAGCCCGAGCGGCGGTAGGCGGCGACCGGATCGATCGCCGCCCCCTTGTCGGCGCGGGCCCGGGCGAGGATCGGCTCGACGTCGGTGCGGAAGGCGGCCTTGAGCGTCTGGCTCGCCATCAGCGCGTCGTTGGCCTCCTGGAAGCCGTCGAGGGCGGCACGGTCGACCAAGAGCGCCTGGACATAGGCGCGCTCGATCTCCATCGCGCTGGCCATCAGGCTCTCGATCGGGTCCGTCACGTTGTGGCTCTGGTCGATCATGTGCGCCGGATGGAAGTCGGGGGCGCGTCCCTCGGCGTCGACGAGCTCGTTGAAGACCAGGAACAGCCGGTAGGGGTCGATCGAGCCGGCGTCGAGGTCGTCGTCGCCGTACTTGGAATCGTTGAAGTGGAAGCCGCCGAGCTTGCCGAACTGGATCAGCCGCGCGACGATCATCTCGATGTTGACGTTGGGCGCATGGTGCCCGAGGTCGACGAGGCAGAAGGCCTTGGGGCCGAGTTCCTGCGCGATCAGGTAGTTGGTGCCCCAGTCCTGCACCACCGTCGAATAGAACGCCGGCTCGTACATCTTGTGCTCGGAGAAGATGCGCCAGTCGTCGGGCAGCGCCGCGTAGATCTCGCGCATCGCATCGAGGTAGCGCTCGAAGGCGCGGGTGAAGTGGGCCTGTCCGGGGAAGTTCGACCCGTCGCCGATCCAGACCGTCAGCGCCTTTGACCCGACCGCGCGGCCGATCTCGATGCACTCGAGGTTGTGCTCGACCGCCTGCGCCCGGACGGCGGCGTCGGTGTGGCTGAGCGAGCCGAACTTGTAGGAGAGCGGCTGGTCCGGCGCGTCGGAGAAGGTGTTCGAGTTCATCGCGTCGAACCCGAGCCCCAGCTCCTCCGCCTTCTGCGACAGCGCCCGCGGGTCGGCCTTGTCCCAGGGGATGTGCAGCGACACCGTCGGGGTCGCGCCGGTCAGCCGCGCGATGACCGCGCAGTCCTCGAGCTTGTCGAAGATGTCGCGCGGCTCGCCCGGCCCCGGGAAGCGCGCGAACCGCGTCCCGCCCGTCCCGACGCCCCACGACGGCACCGCGACGCCGAAGGCGGCGGCGCGGGCCTTGATCGCGTCGATGTCGATGCCGCGGCGGGCAAGCCGCTCGCCGAGGCTCGCATAGTCGCGGTCGAGGGCCGCTGCCTCGTCGGCGGTGGGGCCGCCGTCGATCTCGCTCATCGAGTGAACGCCTGCACGTTGCCGGCGTCGACGTTGACGATGTTGCCGGTCGACTTGGCGGAGGCATCGGAGGCGAGGAAATAGGCGGCCTCGGCGATGTCCTCGGGGAAGACCGAGCGCTTCAGCATCGAGCGCTGCCGGTACATCTCCTCGAGTCCTTCCTTGTCGGTCTTGTAGGTGCCGGCGCGCTGATCGAGCCACTCGCCCTGCCAGATGCGCGACCCGCGCAGCACCGCGTCGGGGTTCACCACGTTGACGCGGATGCCGGCCTCCGCCCCTTCGAGCGCAAGGCAGCGCGCGAGGTGGATCTCGGACGCCTTCGCGGTGCAATAGGCCGAGGCGTTCGGCGAGGCCGCGAGGCCGTTCTTCGAGGCGACGAAGACCAACGCCCCACCGATCCCCTGCACGCGCAGCATGCGGAACGCCTCGCGGGAGACGAGGAAATACCCAGTGGACAGGATCGCCATGTTCTTGTCCCAGAGCGCCAGCGTCGTCTCCTCGACCGGCGCCGAGGAGGCGATGCCGGCGTTCGAGACCACGATGTCGACGCCGCCGAGCTCCACCGCGGTCTCGGCGTAGGCGCGGGCGACGGCGGCCTCGTCGGTCACGTTCATCTCGACCGTGCGGACGACGTCCTTGCCGTGCCGCGCCGCGAAGCCGTCGCCGACCTCCTTTAGCGCCTTGGGGTCGATGTCGGCCAGCACCACGCAGGCCCCCTCGCGCAGGAAGCGCTCGGCCGTCGCCGCCCCTATCCCGCCGGCGCCGCCGGTGATGAGCGCGATGCGGCCGGCGAGGCTCTTCGGCTTCGGCATCCGCTGCAGCTTCGCCTCCTCGAGCAGCCAGTACTCGATGTCGAAGGCCTCCTGCTCCGGCAGCCCGCGGTACTCCGAGACCGCCGACGCCCCGCGCATCACGTTGATCGCGTTGACGTAGAACTCGCCCGAGATCCGCGCCGTCGCCTTGTCCTTGGCGAAGGTGATCATGCCCACCCCGGGCACCAGGTACACGACCGCGTTCGGATCGCGCAGCGCCGGGCTGTCCGGGTGCTTCGAACGCTCGTAGTACCCGCGGTAGTCCTCCCGGTAGGCCTCGACCGCCGCCGGCAGCCCCGCGAGCGTCGCCTCGACGTCGGGCTTCGCGGGATCGAAGTCGACCACCAGCGGCCGGATCTTGGTCCGCAGGAAGTGGTCCGGGCAGCTCGTCCCCAGCGCCGCCAGCGGCGCCATCTCCTTCGAGCCGACGAACTCCAGCACCGCCGGCTGGTCGTCGAAGTGCCCGACCATGCGGACCTCCTTCGACACCATCCCGCGGATCGCCGGCATCAGCCGCGCCGCCACCGCCCGGCGCTCCGCCGCCGGCAGCGCCTTGGCCCGCTCGCCGCCGAACGCGGGTTTCCCCTCCGTCCGCTCCGCGAGCCAGCCGATCGCCCGGTTGACGATGTCGAGCGTCGTCTCGTAGCACTCCCTGGCGGTATCGCCCCAGGTGAACAGCCCGTGGCTCTCCAGCACCGCGCCCTTCGCGTCCGGGTTCTCGCGGGCGAATTTCTCCAGCCACAGCCCGAGCTCGAACCCCGGCCGCTTCCACGGCAGCCAGCCGATCTCGTCGCCGAAGATCTCCCGGGTCAGCGCCTTGGAATCCTTCGAGGCGGCGATCGCGATGATCGCGTCCGCGTGCATGTGGTCGACATGCCTGCGCGGCACGAAGGCGTGCAGCGGCGTGTCGATCGAGGCCGCCCGCGGGTTCAGGTCGAAGGTGCAGTGCGGCAGGTAGCCCACCATCTCGTCCTCGTGCGCCAGGCCGCGATAGAGCCCCTTCAGCGCCTCGAGCTTCGTCATGTAGAGCGTCGAAAACCCGTCGAGCTTCATCGTGCCGACGTCGCCGCCCGAGCCCTTGACCCAGAGGACCTCGACCTCCTCGCCGGTCAGCGGGTCCTTCTCCACCACCTTCGCCGAGGTGTTCCCGCCGCCGAAGTTGGTGATTCGCTTGTCCGCCCCGAGCAGGTTCGACCGGTAGAGCAGCCGTTCCGGCTCGCTCATGCCGGCGGCCTTCGCGTCGTCCCATTGATTCACGAGCAGGTCGCGCGCCTGGACTTCGAGCATCCTCTTCCTCCCCGGACGGTCCGACGGCGTCCCCGAGGACACCCCAGGACCGGCTCGGCCGTCGTTTCCCTACCACCCGACCCCGGCGCGCGGTGCGCGATCGGCGAC
Source organism: Amaricoccus sp. (assembly GCA_046348975.1). GTDB lineage: Bacteria > Pseudomonadota > Alphaproteobacteria > Rhodobacterales > Rhodobacteraceae > Amaricoccus. Next base: position 56,682 of record JAXMDF010000006.1, read on the forward strand.
GGTATCCCGACGCGGACATCTCTCCCGCCGCCGCGGGGGCCCGTCAAGGGCCCGCGGGCCGCAGGCCGCCGGTGCGCGGTCCGGGCCGGCTGAGCGCCAAACCGCCGACCGGCGCGGCGCTTTTGCCACAGTCCCGCGGCGACCGGCCCGGCCGCCCGTTGCACGCCGGCCACCGGTCCGCTTCGTTGCCGGCGACAACGGAACGGGATCGGACGCAATGAGCTGGTGGGAGCGCCTCGACGACGTCGGGGGCGAGCGGTACGGGTATTTCGATCCGCTCTGGTGGGTGATCACGCTGGCGATCGCCGGCGTGGTCGGCGGCGTGCTGGTGATGCTGGCGGCGTAGGGTGTCCGGCCCGTCGCGAGGCCGGGCGGCTTGGCCGGACGCGCGGATCAGAAGTCGCCGAGCGCCTTGAAGTCCATCGTCTCGAGCGCCGCGGTCTTGACCTCGAGCGGGGCGCTGCCGGTCACGGCGACCATCACCCGCTTGTTGACGACCCCCTGCAGCCCGTCGTCGTTCTGGGTGAACTCGACGCGCTGGATGCGCAGCGGCTTGCCGCCGGCCATCCCGGCCATGCCGGTGATCATCGCGCCGATGCCGTTGACCACGCCCGAGTCGGCGACGAGCCGGATCGTGAAGTCGTCGGCGCCCTTCTTGTAGGTCGCCGCCGCGGTCGTCCCGCCGCCGAACATGCCCATGAAGCCGCCGGCGGCGGCCGAATCCTCGTCGGAGGCGGCCTCCTTGGTCCAGCCGGCGGGCGCCTCGGGCAGGAACTTGGCCAGCGCCTCGGCCTTCATCGCGGTCAGGAGCTTGCCGGCGTAGTCGAGATCCTCGCGCGCGCCGGTCACGTCGCCCTCGTTGTAGGCCTTGAGCGCGCTGGCGAGCGTGTCGGTGAACTCGTCGGCCGCGGCCGGGATCGCTGCGAGCGCGAGGGCGACGGCCGCGGCCGTCCAGCGATATCGGATCATCGTCATCCTCCCGTTTGGCGCCCGCTGCCGGCCGGCGCCGAGCGCCGCAGCGGCCTCATTCTAGCCCGGAGCCGGGCCGGCGGTCCATATCGGACGATGTCGCAAGGTCGGGAAGACCTCGGGCGCCCGGGTCAGCCGTGCGGCAGCCGACGGAGCGCGGCGCCGAGGTCGGCGTAGAGCGTCTCGCGCTCCCAGGGACTCAGGAACGCCCCGAGCTCGATCTCGCGGCCATTCCCCTGCAGCGTCAGATACTTCTCGACGTGGGCGTCGCGCAGCGTCAGCCGCACCCAGAAGGGGTTGGCGTGCCAGCGGCGGATCTGGCCCTTCGGGTCGCGGCGGACGACGGTGATGAGGTCGGGCCAGAGCCGGACCTCCTCGCTGAGCCGGCCGTCGGCGTAGCTGCGGCGGAGCGCCAGCCAGAGCGCGACGAAGGCGGCCAGCAGGAACGGCAGCATTCCCCAGGCTGCCCGGTTGTTGCCGGCGAGCGCCGCCAGCGGCAGCAGCAGGCCGGCGGCGGCGATGCCGAGGAGCCAGGACGAGCCGTTGCGCGACAGCGAGCGGTTCGGCCAGAGCGTCAGCGCCAGGATCGGCGGGTCGGTGCGGGCGAAGGGATCGCCCGGCCATTCGCCGATGCCGCCGCCGTCCATGGCGGCCTCAGTGGGCCGCCCGGTGATCCCACATGTCGGGGGTCGGCAGCGTCTCGAAGGTGTGCGCCGGCGGCGGGTTCGACAGCGTCCACTCGAGCGTCGCGTCGGGCTGCGGCCCCCAGTAGGCGGGCTCGGTGACGCGCTGGCCGTAGCGCAGCGTGTAGAAGACGATCCAGAAGAAGAACAGGAACGAGAGGCCCGACAGGAAGGCGCCCATGGACGAGACGTAGTTCCAGAGCGCGAAGGCGTCGGGATAGTCCATGTAGCGCCGCGGCATCCCCTGCCGGCCGAGGAAGTGCTGCGGGAAGAAGGTGACGTTGGCGCCGATGAACATCATCCAGAAGTGCAGCTTGCCGGCCCATTCCGGATACTGCCGGCCGGTGATCTTGCCGATCCAGTAGTAGCAGCCGGCGAAGAGGCAGAAGACCGCCCCGAGGCTCATCACGTAGTGGAAGTGCGCGACGACGTAATAGGTGTCCTGGTAGGCGCGGTCGATGGCCGCCTGCGAGAGCACGACGCCGGTGACGCCGCCGACGGTGAAGAGGAAGAGGAAGCCCATGGCGAAGAGCATCGGCGTCTTGAACTCGACCGAGCCCCCCCACATGGTCGCGATCCAGGAGAAGACCTTCACGCCGGTCGGCACCGCGATCACCATGGTCGCCAGCATGAAGTAGCTCTGCTGCGTCACCGACATGCCGACCGTGTACATGTGGTGCGCCCAGACCACGAACCCGAGCGCCGCGATCGCGATCATCGCGTAGACCATCGGCAGGTAGCCGAAGATCGGCTTGCGCGAGAAGGTCGAGATCACGTGGCTGACGATGCCGAAGCCCGGCACGATGATGATGTAGACCTCGGGGTGGCCGAAGAACCAGAGGATGTGCTGGTAGAGGATCGGGTCGCCGCCGCCCGAGGGATCGAAGAAGGTCGTCCCGAAGTTGCGGTCGGTCAGCAGCATGGTGATCGCGCCCGCCAGAACCGGCAGCGCGAGGAGGATCATGAACGCCGTCACCATGATCGACCACGGGAACAGCGGCACCTTGTGCAGAGTCATGCCGGGCGCGCGCATGTTCATGAAGGTCGTGATCATGTTGATCGCGCCGAGGATCGACGAAGCGCCCGACAGGTGCACGGCAAAGATCGCGAGATCCATCGACATGCCCGACTCGGTGGTCGAGAGCGGCGCATAGAGCACCCAGCCGACGCCGGTCCCGTGCAGCCCGTCGCCGCCCGGCGCGAGGATCGAGAGGACGGCCATGGTCGAGCCGGCGACATAGAGCCAGTAGCTGAGGTTGTTCAGGCGCGGGAACGCCATGTCGGGCGCGCCGATCATCAGCGGCATGAAGTAGTTGCCGAAGCCGCCGAAGAGCGCCGGGATGATGACGAAGAACATCATCAGGATGCCGTGGCCCGTCACGAGCACGTTCCAGATGTGCCCGTTGGGCTCGCCGTCGACCAGCATGTACTGGACGCCCGGATGCATCAGCTCGAGCCGCATGTACATCGTGAAGGCGACCGAGACGACGCCGAGGGTGGCCGCGGTCACGATGTAGAGGATGCCGATGTCCTTGTGGTTCGTGGACATGAACCAGCGGGTGAAGAAGCCCGGGTGGTCGTGATCGGCATGCCCGTGGGCGGCGGCGTCGGCCATTGGTCTCTCCTGACAGCCCCGTGGGCCCTGAGTCCGCCCTTGGCGTCCGGCCCTTGCCTGTTCTTAGCCCGCAGTCGCCGCCGCCTTCAAGGCCCGCGGCACGGAACGACGCGCGCGATTTGTCGCTGCGCCCCTCGTGGTGCCGCTCCCCTGCCCGGCCGCGCTCGCCCCGCCGGGCCTCGGCACCTCCCGCGGCTGCCTCGGCTCCCCGTTGTTCCTGCAAGCTTGTCGGGCAGTGCCGGGGGCCGGCGAGAGCCACCGTCGTGGCCGCCCCGAGCGCCGCAGGAAATCAGGGCAAGGGAGGCTCCCTCGCGCCTGAAGGCCGAGCCGCGCATGCGGCGAACGGCGCCAGAGCGCCGCCGCCACCTTCGCCCGGCTTCAGCCCCCGGAACCGTCGGCTGCGCGCCGGCCCGGGGCATGACCCGTGAACGGCCCCGGACAATCGTGAAGTCCAGGTCAATGCCCAGGGGTCAAGTCGTTACATATCAATGACTTGACAGGGGTGCCCGACCCCGGACAAATCTTGCCGCCGGGGCCGGGGTTGACCCGGGTCGCGGCGGCGCGCATGACGGCAGCCATGTCGGACGTGGCTCTCCTGCCGGGCCAGCGGCTCGCGCGCGGCGTCAGCCGCTGCCTGCGCGCGCTCGACTTCGCGCCGCTCTGCGAGTTCGTGCCGGCCCCCGGCCTCCGCGTCGACGTGGTCGCGGTCGGCCCCCGCGGCGAGATCTGGATCGTCGAGTGCAAGTCGAGCCGTCCCGACTTCGTGTCGGACCGGAAGTGGGGCGGCTACCTGCCGTGGTGCGACCGCTTCTTCTGGGCCGTCGACCTGGCGTTCCCGACCGACCTGCTGCCCGCCGACGCCGGGCTCATCGTCGCCGACGCCTACGACGGCGAGATCCAGCGCTGGCCGGCCCCCTCGCCGCTGCCGGGCGCCCGCCGCCGCGCCCTGACCCAGCGGATCGCCCGCACCGCCGCCGGCCGGCTGCATTCGCTCGCCGACCCCGGGCCGGCAGGCCCGCCGCTCGCCTGAGCCTCAGCGCCGCCGCGGCCCCTGCCCGCCCTTCACTGCCCGCGCCTTCGCCGCCGCCGCCCTGAGCTCGTCGGCGATCTCCTCGGCCTCGTCGGGCTCGAAATCGAGCGGCAGCTCGACGCCGTCCGCCGCCACGTAGAGCCGGACCATCCCGAGGCTGGTCGGCCCGATCTGCAGGTCCGCCCCGACGTCGCTCTGCCGGTTGATCCCCATATCTCCCGCCCCTCCGCCCACGCCGTCGCATAGTGCTGGGACGGCCGCGCGTCCGCAAGTTTGTCTTGCAACGGCGGTGCCCCCCCTATACTGCCGACCGCGTGCCGCCTTAGCTCAGCTGGTTAGAGCACCAGATTGTGGATCTGGGGGTCCCCCGTTCGAGCCGGGGAGGCGGTACCAAGCACTTGGCCAGCGATCTTGATGTGAGTTTCCGCCGATTCGGCGGCAGTTCGCAGTCTGGTTCGCGCTTCTTGCCTGCGGGCGGCAATCATGCCGGCGCCGCACGGGGCGCGTCCGTGCCGGCCGTCGGCAAGCGGCGTTCAAGGCGGCCGGCTTGGCCAGTGGTCCACGGATCCATGCCCTGCGCTACACCGCGGCCGTTCGGCTCAACGAGCGCAACGGCGATGGCGCGCACCCGGGCCGTCGGAGCCGCAAGGCCGAAGCGCATCGTGATCCTGTGCTCGATCCCTCTGCCCGGCCTGCCGGTCGACCATCTCGTCGATTGGCAGGAGCTTGTCACCGACATCCCTTCGGCCATCGCGAAGAAGGTGGATAAGCTCCGGCAAGCGATCCGGAATCCGGACGGGACGTTGCGCCTGAGCCTGCAGCTCTCGGTTGGCGGTCTCGTCGCCGACGCGCCGCACGTGTTCCCCAATGAATCGGCATCGCGGGAATGGCTCCAAGACGGATTCGGGACGTCGTGGAAACACCAAGTGAGCGCGAGCGCGAGATCGTTGGTGACCGGATGCCGACGCGCCGTCGCCGACAGGAGTTCGGCGGCAAAATCGGCGAGGGCCTGGTTCGAGCATCCGAGTGAAGGAGGGATCGAGGCCGGGAGGCAAAGCGCCATCGGTGCCGACCCAGCCAGAACTGCTTCCTGCTCTCCGGCTCCCGGCGGGATCGGCGGAGGAGGGTGCTCCAGGTCCGCGCCGTCGCGGGGCGGCCGATGGCGCCCTCTCCGGCCCCAGCGCGCGCCGCGCCCGAGGGCGATATGTGCACTCCAACTTCGATTTCTCTGTCCAGTTGCGGAACGACGGTTTCTCGACCGCGCGGATTGCCGTACTGTCCGTATGTACCGGACAACGGAGGTTCTCGTGCGGGACGACATCGATCGGAATTCGCCCGAGCCCTACTACCTTCAGCTCGCGCGGCTTCTGGAAGGGCGGATCAAGGACGGAACCTACCGCGCCGGCGCACAGATCCCCGGGGAATCAGAACTGTGCCGCACCTATGACCTCGCGCGATCGACGGTGCGCGAGACGCTTCGGACCCTCGAGCAGCAGCGGCTGATCCGGCTGGTCCCCCGGCGCGGCGCATTCGTGAACGACGCCAACGACAACCGCTGGATGCTGCGGGCCACCCAGGGCTTCCTCGAGCCGGAGGCGCATTCGAAGGATGCCGTCATCGAGACCGAGGTCGTTCGATGGGAGTTCGGGCCGCTTCCGCCGCGGGCTGCCGCCGGTCTGGAGCTGCCCGAGGGCCAGGCAGGCTACGCGCTCGAGCGCGTGCGCAGCGTGAACGGCGTGCCAGCCCTTCACTCGACCAACTGGCTGCCGGCCGAGGTCGGCGCGCTGCTCGAGGGGAAGCCAGTTCTGCAGGGAGTTGCATCGCTCAATGCCAGCTTGCGCGAGGCCGGGTTCCAGATCTTCTCTGCGCGGCGCGAGCTGGCGGCGATCGCCGCACCGGCCGACACGGCGCGCCGGCTCCAGTTGCAAAAGAATGCGCCGGTGCTGCGGATCATGTCGGCTTCCCGCGATGCCACCGGCCGGGCGTTCGACTATTATGAATCGCTGGTGCGGAGCGATGCGCTCACCATCGCAATCAGCGCGGAAGCCGGAGAGCTGACCCCCGCCTGATGCCGCGCTCCGCGGATCCTCTCGTCGTTACGGACGCTTAGCTCCCTTCCCGACCGGATCGACAAGGCCCTTGCCTTTTGCCGCAGCTGATGGTACGCTATGTACGTACAATAAGGACGGTTAGCACAGTGCGTGCCGGCACGTCGAGAACGAGGAGGAATGCTGTCTGATCTTGCCGGCGCGTGAAGCCCTCTCGGGTGGGCGCGGGCACCCTTCGACGTCAACACCAGATCCCACAGAGGAGGAATGCGATGCGCCTGAGGAGCCTGCTTGCCACTACGTCGGTGGCCCTGCTTTCGATTGCCGGGTTAGCCAACGCCGAGACAACGCTGACCATCGCGACGGTGAACAACCCCGACATGGTCGTTATGCAGAAGTACGCTGAGGAATACGAGAAGGAGTCGGGCGTTCAGCTGAAGTGGCTCGTCCTCGACGAGAACACGCTCCGCCAGCGGGTGACGACCGACATCGCCACCAAGGGCGGCCAGTTCGACGTCATCACCATCGGCCTCTACGAGACGCCGATCTGGGGCAAGCAGGGCTGGCTCGTCCCGTTCGACGACCTACCGGCGTCGTACGATGCCGACGACATGCTGCCGACCGTGAAGGACGCGCTGTCCTACGAAGGCCATCTCTACTCGGTGCCCTTCTATGCCGAGAGCGCGATGACCTTCTATCGCAAGGACCTGTTCGAGAAGGCCGGGCTGACCATGCCCGACCACCCGACCTGGACCCAGATCGGCGAGTTCGCCGCGAAGCTCGACGACAAGGCCAACGGCGTCGCCGGCATCTGCATCCGCGGCCTGCCCGGCTGGGGCGAGAATATGGCGCTGCTCGGGTTGATGGGCAACGTCTTCGGCGGAACCCAGTTCAACATGGACTGGACCTCGGCGGTCAACAGCGAGGCCTGGAACAAGGCGATCAGCTTCTACGTCGACCTCGCCACCAAGTACGGCCCTCCGGGCGTCGTCGGCAACGGGTTCAACGAGAACCTGAACCTGATGTCCGAAGGCAAGTGCGCGATGTGGAACGACGCCACCGTCGCCGCGGGCCTGCTCTTCGACCCGAACCGCTCGAAGGTCGCCGACAAGCTCGGCTTCGCGCAGAACCCGATCGAGACCTGGGACAAGGGCGGCGCCTGGCTCTGGGCCTGGGCGCTCGGCATCCCGTCGTCGTCGAAGAATGCCGAGGAAGCCAAGAAGTTCATCGAGTGGGCGACCTCGAAGGAGTACATCGACATGATCGGCGAGAAGGAGGGCTGGGTGACCATCCCCCCGGGCACCCGCAAGTCGACCTACGAGAACCAGAAATACCTGGCGGTCGCGCCCTTCGCCAAGCCGACGCTCGACGCGATCGAGAGCGCCAGCCTGACCGACAACACGGCGGTGCCGAAGCCCTACGTCGGGATCAACTTCCCGATCATCCCCGAGATGCAGGCCATCAACAACTTCCTCGGCCAGCAGATCGCAGCGGCTCTGACCGGCAAGACGACGGTGAAGGCAGCGCTCGATGCCGCGGCGGCCAACTCCGACAAGATCATGACCAAGGCCGGCTACATCAAGTGAGCCTGCCGGCATGAGACCTGCGTCCCGCCCCGCGCGGGGCGCTCCAGAGACAGGGGAGGGAGAGCTGTGACATCAGTTGCAACGAATGCTCGGCCGACGCCGAAGCGACGGCCTCGCAAGTTTCGCACTTGGCCGCTGCTGCTGCCCTCGGTGACGGTGCTGGCGATCTGGGCCTTCGTGCCCCTGGTCCTGACGCTCTGGTACTCCTTCCAGAACTACAACCTCCAGGTGCCGCCGCCCGTGTTCGGCGGGTGGATCAACTATAGATTCCTCTTCACCGATCCCGACCTGCCGATCGTGGTGATCAACTCGCTCGTCATGATCTTCGTGCCGCTGATCGTGACGATCGTCCTCGGGTGCCTGTTCGCGGTGCTCTACGACGGGCCCTTCCCGGGCCGTCCGATCGCGCGGTTGCTGGTCATCACCCCGTTCTTCGTCATGCCGACGGTGGCGGCTCTGGTCTGGAAGAACCTCTTCCTGCACCCGGTCTGGGGACTGCTGTCCTGGGCGATGCAGCTCGTCGGGCTGCAGCCGATCGACTGGTTCTCCGACTATCCGATGACGGCGATCATCATCATCGTCTCCTGGTCGTGGACGCCCTTCGCCACGCTGATCCTCCTGACCGCGATGCAGTCGCTCGACCGGGAGCAAATCGAGGCGGCGAAGATGGACGGCGCCAAGTCGGTCGCGCGTTTCTTCCACATCGTGCTGCCGCACCTCTACCGCCCGATCTCGGTGCTGATCATGCTCGAGACGATCTTCTTCCTGACGATCTACGCCGAGATCTACGTCACCACCGGCGGCGGCCCCGGCTCGGCCACCACGAACATTCCCTTCTACATCTACTCCCGCGCGCTCATGGGCTTCGACGTCGGGCTGGCGTCGGCGGCCGGGGTCTTCGCGATCATCATCGCCAACATCATCGCGTTCTTCTTCGTCCGCGCCATTTCGGAGCAGCTCTGATGTCGCGTCCTCTCAAGAAGAAGCAGGATCGCCTGCGCACCGTGCTTGGCTGGGCGGTGGGGATCGTCATGGCCTTCCCGGTCATCTGGATGGCGCTCGCCGCCTTCAAGACCGAGCAGGACGCCGCCGCCATCCCGCCGAAGCTGTTCTTCTCGCCGACGCTGGCGAACTTCATCGAGATGAACGACCGGGTCGGCTACCTGAGCCACGCCTGGAACAGCATCGCCGTCTCGGTCACGTCGACGCTCATCGCCATCCTGCTCGCTGCGCCCGCCGCCTACGTCATGGCCTTCTACCCGACCAAGCGGACGCGCTCGCTCATGCTCTGGATGCTGTCGGTGCGCTTCATGCCAGCAGTCGGTGTGCTGGTGCCGATCTACATCCTGCTCGTCAACGCCGGGCTGATCGACACGCGGATCGCGCTCATCATCATCACCTGCCTCGCCAACCTGCCGCTGATCGTCTGGATGCTCTTCTCTTACTTCAAGGAGGTTCCGCCCGAGATCCTCGAGGCAGCGCGCATGGATGGCGCCCGCCCGATGACGCAGCTCCGCTACCTGCTCGTGCCGCTGACCGCGCCGGGCATCTCCTCGACGATGCTCCTCGGGATGATTCTCGCCTGGAACGAGTCCTTCTGGAGCATCAACATCACGGCTACCAACTCCGGCACGCTCGCCCTCGCCATCGCCTCGTTCGCCAACTCCGAGGGGCAGTTCTGGGCGAAGCTCTCCGCCGCCTCGCTCGCCTCCGTGGCCCCGATCCTCGTCTTCGGCTGGATCACCCAGCGCCAGCTGGTCCGTGGCCTGACCTTCGGCGCCGTCAAGTAAAGGACCCCCAAATGTCGACGCTGGAACTGAAATCCATCTACAAGAGCTACGGCGCGGTCGAGATCGTCAAGGACGTCAACCTGACCGTCCACGATCAGGAGTTCGTGGTCCTTGTCGGCCCCTCCGGTTGCGGCAAGTCCACCCTGCTGCGGATGATCGCCGGCCTCGAGGAGATCACCGACGGCGATCTCTCCATCGACGGCGAGCTGATGAACGACATCGAGGCTGATGCCCGCGGCCTCGCCATGGTGTTCCAGAGCTACGCGCTCTATCCGCACATGACCGTCGCCGACAACATGGCCTTCGCGCTGAAGCTCGCCGGGGTACCGAAGGCCGAGCGCCTTCAGAAGGTCCAGCAGGCGGCGCGCATCCTGCAGCTCGACCACCTGCTTGAACGCAAGCCCGGCGCCCTCTCCGGCGGTCAGCGCCAGCGCGTCGCCATCGGCCGCGCCATCGTCCGCCAGCCGAAGATCTTCCTGTTCGACGAGCCGCTGTCGAACCTCGATGCCGCTCTGCGCGTGCAGATGCGCATCCAGCTCGCGGAGCTGCATCGTCAGCTCAAGGCGACGATGATCTACGTCACCCACGACCAGGTCGAGGCGATGACCATGGCCGACCGCATCGTCGTGCTGCGCGGCGGCGTCATCGAGCAGGTCGGCACGCCACTCGAGCTCTACCGCAACCCGGTCAATACCTTCGTCGCCGGCTTCATCGGCTCGCCGAAGATGAACCTCATCGGGGCCGTCGTCGGTGAAGCTGAGGCGGACGGCGTCCGGCTCGCGCTCGGCGGGGACGCCTATCTCGTCGCGCCGGCACGATCCGACTTGCGGCCGGGTCAGAGCATTACCGTCGGCCTGCGCCCCGAGGCCGTGGCGCTCGACGAAGCCGGCACGATGCCCGGGGTCGTCGACGTCGTCGAGCACCTCGGCGGCGAGACCCTCGCCTACGTCAACCTCGGCGCCGGCCCGCTCGTCACCGCCAAGCTCGACGCCAACTCCGGCGTTGCCGTCGGGGACCGCGTGCGCCTCGGCGTCCGCGGCGCCACGCCGCTTCTCTTCGACGAGGCCGGGGCCTCGCTCGCCCGCGCCTGATCCCTTCCTGCCGGAGCAAGAAAACATGCGAGCCGTCATCATCACCGAGGATCACAAGATCGGCGTGGTCGAGCGCGCGGTGCCGGAAATCGGCCCTGACGACATCCTCGTCAAGCCCACCCGCTGCGGCATCTGCGGCACCGACCTGCACATCCTTCGCCACGGTTTCGTCGGCTGCAACTATCCCGTCACGCCTGGGCACGAATTCGTCGGCCACGTCGTCTCCGTCGGCCGCGACGTGCGGGGGCTGAAGGAAGGCGACTTCGTGGCCGTCGATCCGAACGTCGTCTGTGGGACCTGCCGCTGGTGCAAGGCGGGCCGCCCGAACCTCTGCGTCCACCTCGACCCCCTCGGGTCGGCCCGCCCAGGCGCCGCCGCCGAGTTCGTCGCGGCGCCCGCCAAGAATGCCTTCGTGGTGAAGGAAGGCCTCGGCGACGGCGTCGCCGCGCTGATCGAGCCGCTCGCCTGCGCCATGCACGCGGTCGAGTCGTCGGGTGGCGTCAAGGACCGCAGCGTCCTCGTCATCGGCGGCGGCTCGATGGGTCTGCTGACCGCGATGACCGCCAAGGCGAGAGGCGCGGGGTCCGTCACGGTCTCGGATCCGTCGCCGGCGAAGCAGGACATCGCCCGCCGCGCCGGCATCGCGGACGCCCGGTCCCCGAGCGACCTCGCTGGAGCTGCCTTCGACGTGATCTTCGAGGCGGCAGGTGTCCCGCGCGCTCTGGCGCAGGCTATGGAACTTCTCGAGAAGACCGGCACGCTGGTGCAGGTCGGAGTCCACGAGGCGGACGAAGCCGCTTCCTACAACCCGTTCCTCATGTACGAGCGCGAGCAGACCTTCATCGGCTCCAACTCCTGCGCCGACCAGTTCGAGCCGGCCGTCGACTTCATCGACGACATCAAGGCCGAGGCCGGCATGCTGGTCGGCGACGCGTTCGACGTGTGGGACTTCGAGGCGGCGATCGGGAGCATGGACAAGGGTACGTCGATCAAGACCCAGCTGCGCTTCGACTGATCCCGCGCCATGCTCGTCTGCGGCATCGACATCGGCACCACCAACCTCAAGGTCGCGCTCTTCGATGGCGACGGCCGCCTGGGCTGGATTCGGACCGAGCCCACGCCGCGGAGCCGCGACGACCTCGGCCCGGTGACCGACGCCGCGGCGCTCTTGCGGCTGATCGAGGCGATGATCGTCCAGGGCTGGACCGAACTCGGCCGCGGCGAGCCGATCGCCGCCATCGCCTCGGCCGGGGTCGGAGAGGACGGACTCTACGTAGACGCGGCCCTCGACCCGCTCGGCCCGGTCATCCCCTGGTTCGACCTTCGGGCGCGCGCCGAGGCGGACGAGATCGCCGCCGGCCCCGCGGCCACCCCGCGCGCCGGCATCGCCATGGAGCCGACCCGGACCGCGCCGAAATGGCTCTGGGCAGCCCGGCACCAGCCTGACCTGACTGCCGCCGCGAGGACGTGGCTCTGCCTGACCGACTATCCCCTCGCCTGCTGGGCCGGCGCCCCTTTCATCAGCGACACCCTCGCCTCGCGGACCGGCTGTTTCGATGCGGGCGCGGGCGAATGGATCGCGCCGCTGCTCGCCGCCAGCGCAGCCCCCTCCCTTCCCAGGGTCGTCTCGGCCGGCACGGTCGTCGGCACGGTGCGAAGCGCCGCGCTGCGGCAGGGCGGGGCTGCAAACGACTCCACGCTCCTCGTCGCCGGCGGCCACGACCATCCGGTCGCAGCGCACGCGATCCACCGGATCGCCCCCGACGCGCGGGTGGATTCGATGGGGACCGCCAACGTCGTCTACGGCGACGCGCCCGCCTTCGACGTCACCGCCTACGATCCTCTTGTCTCCTTCATGGCTTCGATCGAGGGACCGGGACAGCTCGCCTGCCTCGGAGTCTTCGAGTTCACCGCCGCGGTGAACCGCTTCCCCGGCGGCATGGAAGCCGTCCGCCGCCTCCTCGCCCTCCCGACCATGCCCGGCGCGCCTTGCGCCTCCGCCGCACCGCCTTTCGCCAGCGAGCGGCACCTCCTCGAATGGGCAACGATGAACGCCCGCCTGATGCTCGACCGGCTCGCCGGCTACGGCGTGCCCGATGGCCCCATCTTCGTCACCGGCGGCTGGAGCCGCTCCCGCGCGCTCCTCGAGCTCCGGGCCAGCATCTTCGGCCAGCCGGTCCACGCGCCGGAGGAGAAGGAGCTCGCGGTCGTCGGCGCGGCCACGCTCGCGGCGGCCGCGGCCGGCGCTCAGCCGAGGATCGACACCGCCGTCACCGTCGTCGAACCCAACGAACCCTGGCGGGAGCAATACGCCGCGGCCTTCGCGCGCTTCGCCGAGGCCGGCCGCAATCCGAACGCATGAGGAGACACTGAATGCCGCAGTTCATCAACCGCCGCGAGGCCATCGTCACCGAGGCGCTCGACGGGATCGTTCGCACGACGGGCGGCCGGCTGGCCCGCCTCGACGGCTATCCCCACGTCCGCGTGGTCGTCCGCACCGACTGGCACCGCGACCGGGTGGCCCTGGTCTCGGGCGGCGGCTCCGGGCACGAGCCGAGCCATGCCGGCTTCGTCGGCCGCGGGATGCTCACCGCCGCGGTCTGCGGCGACGTCTTCGCCTCGCCGTCGGTCGACGCGGTTCTGGCCGGCATCCTCGCCGTCACCGGCGATGCCGGCTGCCTCTTGATCGTCAAGAACTACACCGGCGACCGGCTGAACTTCGGCCTCGCCGCCGAGCGCGCCCGCGCGCTCGGCCGCAGGGTCGCGACCGTGATCGTCGACGACGACATTGCCCTCCCCGACCTGCCGCAGGCCCGCGGCCTCGCCGGCACGCTCTTCGTCCACAAGATCGCCGGCGCCGCCGCCGAGGCCGGAGCCGACCTCGAGACCGTGGCCGCGCTCGCGCGTCGGGTCGTCGCCAGCACCCGCAGCATCGGCATGTCCCTCGACACCTGCACCGTCCCCGGCTCCCCGCGGGAGGATCGCATCCCGGCGGGCAAGGCCGAGCTCGGCCTCGGCATCCACGGCGAGCCGGGCGTCGACCAGGTCGACTTCTCCGGCGCGTCGGACGCGGTCCGTCGCGTCGCCGACAAGCTCGCTGCGGCCATGGACGACGGCCCGCACGTCGCCCTCCTCAACAACCTCGGCGGAACCTCGGTGCTCGAGATGGCAATCCTCGCCGACGAGTTCGCCCGCTCGCCGCTGGCCGATCGCCTCGCCTGGGTCGTCGGGCCGGCCGCGATGATGACCTCCCTCGACATGCACGGCTTCTCCCTCTCCGTCCTTCCGGCGGCCGCCGATTTCGTCGAGGCGCTACAGGCGCCCGTCGGGGCCGCGGCCTGGCCCGGCATCGCCGAGCTCGTCCCTCTCACCCTTCTCCCGATGCCCGACGGCATCGTCCCCGAGATGGCGCCGGCATCATCGAGCGCCGCCGCCCGGCTGCTGCTGAGCACCGCCTGCGAGGCCCTCCTCGCCGCGACCGCCGACCTCAACGCCCTCGACGCGAAGTCCGGCGACGGCGACACCGGCTCGACCCTCGCCGGCGCCGCGCGCGCGCTTCTCGACAGTCGCGACGCGCTGCCGCTCGCCGATCCCGCCGCACTCTGCCGGGCCATCGGCCGGACCCTCAGCCAGACGATGGGCGGTTCGTCGGGCGTCCTCCTCGCGATCCTCTTCTCCGCCGCCGGCGAGGCCGCCGCGGCCGGCGCCGCGCCCGCAGACGCCCTCCGCGCCGGCCTCGCCCGGATGCAGGAGATCGGCGGCGCCCGGCTCGGCGACCGAACCATGGTCGACGCGCTGCATCCGGCGCTCGCCGCCCTCGGGGATGGCCTCCCCGCCGCGGCTGCCGCAGCCCGGACCGGCGCCGACCTGACCGCGACGATGCACCGCGCCCGGTCCGGCCGCGCCGCCTATGTCGGCGCCGCGCAGCTCGCCGGCCAGGTCGACCCCGGCGCCGAGGCCGCGGCGCGCCTCTTCGAGGCGCTCGCTAGCCACTGATACCGAATCCGCGTGATTGATTCCGAGAAGGGGATTCCTCAGGGGAATCGATGCCGTTAGACTCCGCTGCAAAAGCAGGAGGCAGGATGACGGTGGGGCAGTGGGAGACGGTCGAGGAGCTCGAGGCGCGGTTCCGGTCGGCGAAGGACGTGGTGGAACGGAGCCATTGCCAGGTGGTGTGGCTGCTGGCGAAGGGGCACTCGACCGCGGAGGTTGCCGAGATCGTGGCGCTGAGCCCGCGGTGGGTGAGAAAGCTCGCGCGCCGCTACGAGGCGGAGGGAGCGGAGGGGCTGGGCGACCGGCGGCGGGGGAACGCCGGGGCGAAGCCGCTCCTGTCGGCCGACGACCTCGAGGCGCTGCGGGAGCGGCTGAGGACGCCGCCGGACGACGGCGGGGTATGGAGCGGGCCGAAGGTGGCGCGCTGGATCGCGGCGCGGCTCGGGCTTGTGCACGTGCACCCGCCGCGCGGCTGGGAGGCGCTCAGGAAGCTCCGCTGGTCGCTGCAGGCGCCGCGGCCGAGGAACCCGCAGGCGGCGGGGCCCGAGGAGCAGGCGGCGTTCAAAAAAAGCTCGGCGAGGTGGTCGCCGAGGAGCGGGAGAGGACCGACCTCCCGGTCGAGCTCTGGGCGACGGACGAACACCGGCTCGGGCTGAAGCCGGTGCGGCGCCGGGTCTGGGCGCCGGTGGGCGAGCGGCCGACAGCCCTCGGCCACCACCGCTTCGAGTGGCTCTACGTCACCGCCTTCGTCGCACCTTCGAGCGGCGAGACGGTCTGGTATCTCTCGAACGGCATCGACAAGCGGCTCTACGAGATGATGCTCGCGAGCTTCGCCCGCGAGACCGGCGCCGGCCGCGACCGGATCATCGTCCTCCTGCTCGACGGCGCGGGCTGGCATACCGAGCCGAACCTCGCGGTCCCCGACGGCATCCGCCTCGTCTACCTGCCGCCCTACACCCCGGAGCTGCAGCCGGCCGAGCACCTCTGGCCCCTCGTCGACGAGCCGATCGCCAACACCTATTTCGCGACCCTCGAAGACCTCGACGCCGTCCTCGCCGAGCGATGCCGCACCCTCGAGCGCGACCGCGCCCTCATCGCAGCGCACACCACCTTCCACTGGTGGCCCAAGACGGAGAGCGCGCAGTGATGTGATCAACCGAATCCGGTATGATCTGCGCCAAGAAACCCAAGGGCCACGCTTCCGGCCACAAAAGAGGAAAGGGCGCCGCGGGACTACCGCGGCGCCCTTCCTTGGAGGAGAAAGGCCCGGCCGTGCCGGCCCCAGGGTCAGTCGTCGAAGCGGACGCTGCGGGTCAGCTTTGCGATTTCCGCCAGCGTCTTCTCGCCGGCCTTGCGCTCGCGCTGCCAGATATTCCGGCCGACGATCACCCCGCGCGCGCCGGAACGGATGGTCTGCGCGACCGCATCCACCGTCTCCGACGGCTCGCCCGACAACGGCCCGCCCGCGATCACCAGCGGCACCTTCAGCTCCTCGGCCAGCCGCTTCGTCCGTTCCTCGCCCGGGAAGGCGATCTTGATGATGTGCGCGCCGAGATCGTAGGCGATGCGCGCGACCTTCTCCTCGGCGACGATCACCTCCTCGCTTCGCGGCGCCCCGATGATCACCGGCTCCAGCACCAGCGGAATGTCCCAACGGTCGCAGGCCGCCACCACTTGGCCGACCCGGGTGCACATCGCCACCCGCTCGACGTTCGACATGTTCCATGGGAACAGCATCTTGACCGCGTCGACCCCCATCCGGACCGCCTCTTCGACGGTCGTGATCAGCCCGTGCGACCCACCCTCGAGCACCCGATAGTCATAATAGGTGTCGATCGTCAGCACCCGCGTCAGGTGCGGCCGGGCGGCAAAGAACTTCTCGGTCTGCTTCACCTGTCCCGGGGTCATCATGAAGCCGGTGACGTCGTTGTCGGCCCAGGCGGGGAACGGCGCCGAAGGCGTCTCGAGGCCCTCGATCCGATCGAAAATCAATCCGTGATCGACCGGCATGATGATTGCTACCCGATCGCTCGGCAACGTCCGCCGCAGACGGTATTCCATCGACATGTGAGTCAAGTCCCCTTCATGCTGCTGTTGAGCAGCGTGTTTTGCGATTCAGTTCGGCCGGCTTCGGGTGCCCGTTGCCGGCCAGGCGTCTCAAGAATTCAACCCCAGCACTTTTCGAGACCTTCCTTTGTGCTGATGGAATCGATGCCTTCAACTGGCTTGTCGGTCACGAGCACCGCGCCGGTATCGAAGAAATCTAGTCCCTCTGTCGTCTTCGGCTTCTCCCCCGTATCGGCGAACTTCTTGATCGCCTCGACGCCCATCGCTGCCATGAGCAAAGGATACTGTTGCGAAGTCGCCCCGATGACGCCCTCGCTTACGTTCTTCACGCCCGGGCAGCCGCCGTCAACCGAGAGGATCATGACATCGTCCTGCTTGCCGACGGCCTTCAACGCTTCGTAGGCGCCGGCGGCCGATGGCTCGTTGATCGTGTAGACGACGTTGATCTGCGGATCGATTTGCAGGCAGTTCTCCATCGCCTTGCGACCGCCTTCCGGATTGCCGTTCGTGACGTCGTGGCAGACGTTGCGCGGATCGGTCTCGTCCCCGATCCTGGTCGGATCTGCAACATCGATGCCGAAGCCGGTCATGAAGCCCTGATCGCGCGCAACGTCCTGGCGCGGCTGGCTTGGCAGCAGGTCGAGGTAGGCGATCTTGGCATCGGCCGCCTTGTCGGCCAACTGCGCCTTTGCCCAGGAGCCGATCAGCTTGCCCGCCTTGAAGTTGTCGGTTGCAAAGGTCGCGTCAGCGGCGTCGGTCGGGTCGAGCGGCGTGTCGACGGCAATGACCAGAATGCCCTGTTCGCGCGCCGTCTTCACGGTGTCGACGATCGCGCGGCTGTCGGTGGGAGCGAGCAGAATGCCGCTCACGCCATCCGCGATGCACGCCTCCATCGCTGCGACCTGCCCCTCGTTGTCGCCTTCCTCCCGGCCGGCGAGCACGGTCAGCTTGACCCCGAGCTCGTCTGCCTTGGCCTGCGCACCCTCCTTCATCTTGACAAAGAAGGGATTGGTATCGGTCTTGACGATCAGACACGCCGACGTGTCCTTCGCTGATGCTGCTTGACCGATGGTAAGTGCCAGCAATCCAGCCGCCGCGATCATTCCCTGCTTAAGGGTCAGCGTGGGCATTCTCATCCTCCATAGGGTTTCATTTGTTTTCATGCATTGCACCGCGCAATGCATGTTCAGTGCACCTGCTTCTTTCGTTCGACGGTCTTCGCTGCTTCCGCATCGAGCCGCCGAGGCCGGCTCGGCTGCCAAGCCACGGCTGCTGCGTCTTCTTCCCTCGGGCGCGTAGCCTGCATACGTGCCTCCGCGACTACCATCCGTACGGTACTTGTTGTACGTACATTACCGTCAACGGTAAGTCAAGCGTCGATGCAGTCGGAAGGCGGTTTTGTGCAAACGAGCTTCGAAGGAAGGCGCCTCAGTCTAGGATATTGTATTCCATCAGATGCTTATGAACGCACGTCCAGATCATGAGGCCTACCGAGAGGGGCGGCATTGGAAGCGGACGGGCCCAGCGCTGCCGTTGGATCGTTGCCCATCACCCCGCCCAAGGTGCGAAAGGCAAAAGCCTGACTCGACCCGCTGTGCACATCAAGCACATTGCCCGAAGCGACCGAGAAGTCCGTCGGATCCCGGGCTTCGACGCCCCCGACTACGGGCACGTCGCCGACGACGTTGCGGACCTCCGCGGGAACAGGACGCGGCACGGACCCCTCGAGGCAGGGATTCTCCTGAGGGATGTCGGGTCCTGCATTCTTGCCGGAGCCGCTGTCGGCCGCATCGCTGCCTTCAGAGTGAACTTCTGCAAGCAGGCCCGCGGATTGTCGGATGGGGGCGCCGATGAACAGCCGGTTAAGAACCCGGAGCACACTTGTTTGATTTCAGCTACTTACGCTTTGTGCGCGGCTTGCATGCCGCTTGGGCCGGCGCCTCCGACCGCCTTGGATCGCTCTTTTGCAGCGGCCTCTCAGACTCGTTCCATCAGTAGCGCCACCCCCTGCCCGACGCCGACGCACATCGTCGCGAGCGCGAAGCGGCCACGGCTTCTTGCCAGTTCCAAGGCGGCCGAACCGGAAATGCGCGCCCCGCTCATGCCGAGGGGATGGCCGAGCGCGATCGCGCCTCCGTTCGGGTTCACGCGGGGATCATCGTCCGCGATTCCGAGCCCCCGGAGCACGGACAGCGCCTGGGCCGCGAAGGCCTCGTTCAGTTCGATGACGTCAACGTCGGCAAGCGCGACCCCGGTCCGATCGCAGAGCGCCCGCACTGCCGGGACTGGACCGTAGCCCATGACGCGCGGGGCGACCCCGGCCGAAGCGGCGCCGAGCACGCGCGCCCGCGGGACGAGGCCATGCCGCTCGATCGCGTCCTCCGACGCCACGAGGAGCGCCGCTGCGCCATCGTTGACACCGCTGGAATTGCCGGCCGTGACCGACCCGTCGGGTCGCGTGATCGGCTTCAGCTTCGCGAGGTCCGCGAGGGTGGTCGCCCGCGGATGCTCGTCGCGAAGGCACTCGACCGATTCGCGCCGGCCCGCAGCGACGGTGACCGGGATGATTTCCTCCGCCAGGCGGCCGTTGGCCTGCGCCGCCGCGGCCCGCACTTGCGAGCGAAGGGCGAAGGCGTCCTGGTCCTCTCGGCTGATGCCGTGCTCGTCCGCGAGGTTCTGCGCGGTCTCCGGCATCGAGTCGGTGCCATGCGCCACCGCCATCTTCGGATTGACGAAGCGCCAACCGATCGTGGTGTCGTGGATCTCCGTCGCCCGCGACCAGGGCGCGGCTCCCTTGGGAAGGACGAAGGGGGCGCGCGTCATGCTTTCGACTCCGCCGGCGATGGCGAGGTCCATGTCGCCGGAGCGGATCGCCCGCGCGGCGGCGGCCACCGCCTCGAGCCCGGAGCCGCAGAGCCGGTTCACCGTGACGCCCGGCACCGTCACGGGCAACCCGGCGAGCAGGAGCGACATGCGGGCCACATTGCGATTGTCCTCGCCCGCCTGGTTGGCGCAGCCCAGCCAAACCTCCTCGACCGCCGCAGGATCGAGCCCCGGGTTGCGCGCGAGAAGCGCAGCCAGCGGCAGGGCTCCGAGATCGTCCGTGCGGACATGCGCCAGCGCACCGCCGTAGCGGCCGATCGGCGTGCGGACGTAGTCGCAAAGGAAGGCCTGGGCCATGGTCACCTCGCCAGGTCGTCGAGGCGCTGCCCGGTCTCGACGGCGCGGCGCAGCAGGCGGGGGACTCCCCAGGACAGCGGATCGGCGGCTGCATAGGTCGCGATGCGGCGCAGCACCTCGGCCAGGCCGATCCGCTCGGCGTAGTACAACGGGCCGCCGCGCCAGCGGGGGAAGGCGTAGCCGTGGATCATCACGACATCGATGGCGGCGGCCTGCCCCGCGATCCCCTCTTCGAGGATGCGGACTCCCTCCTCGATCATTGCCGTGGTTGCGCGCTCGACGATCTCGGTGTCATCGAAGCCGCGGCGGCCGAGGCCGGCTCGGGAGGATTCCTCGACGACAATCGCCTCGACCACCGGCGAGGGGGCGGCCGTCCCATCGTAGTCGTACCAGCCGGCCCCGGTCTTCCGGCCGAGCCGGCCGGTCTCCTCGACGATACGGTCGGCGATCGGAACGTAGCGGACGCCTTCCTTCGTTCGCCAGCCGAGCCGCCTGCGATTGGCGTAGGCGATGTCGAGCCCGGACAGATCCTGAACTTCGTAGGGCCCCATCGCCATGCCGAATTCACGCATCGCCGCGTCGATCTGCCAAGGCAGGGCGCCTTCGATCAGCATGATGTCGCACGCCTGGCGATACCGGGTCAGGATGCGGTTGCCGACGAAGCCGTCGCACACGCCGGTCGGCACTGCGATCTTGCCGAGCGACCGGGCGAAGCCGAGCACCGTCGCCAGCACGTCCTTGCGCACGGCCTCGGTGCGGATCACCTCGACGAGCTTCATCACGTGTGCCGGCGAGAAGAAGTGCAGGCCGACGACCCGGCCGGGATCGGACACCGATGCGGCGATCTCGTTCACGTCGAGATAAGACGTGTTCGTGGCGAGAATCGCGTCTGCGCGGGTGGCGCGATCGAGCTCGGCGAACACCGCGCGCTTGACCTCCATGTCCTCGAAGACCGCCTCGATCACCAGGTCGGCACCGCCGATCGCGGCGTAGCCGACGGAGCCCGAGAGTCGGGCGACGTGGCGGGCGTGGCCGTCGGCGTCGATCACCCCGCGCTTCAGGCTGCCGTCGAGGTGGCGCCGCGCCGCGTCCAGGCCGCGTTCGAGGCGGGCCGTGTCGCGTTCGACCATGATAACGCTGCGCCCGGAGAGCAACGTTGCGGCGGCGATGCCCGCCCCCATGGTGCCGCCGCCGATGACGCCGACCGTATCGGTCGGTTGCAGCTTGGCGTTCTCCAGCCCCGGAACCTTCGAGACGGCGCGCTCGGCGCTGAATGCATGGCGGAGCGCCGGGGACTGCTCGCCGTCGCGCAGCAGCGTGAAGCGCCGGCGTTCGGCCGCGAACGCCTCGGCGGCCGGCAGGGCGAGCGCGTCCCGGAGCGCCGCCACCGCTTCGACCGGGGCGACCTGACCGCGGGCGCCGCTCACGATCCGTCTCGCGGCGACCTCGAACGCCTCGTCGGGCTCGCCGGCGGGCATGCGGGCGGCGAGAGGTACCGGGCGCGGCCGGGCGGCGGCCCGCTCGGCGAGCCGCAGCGCGGCCGGCAGGAGCTCGCCCTCGGCGACGGCATCGATCAGGCCGAGCTCGAGCGCCCGTTGCGCGCGGACTGGCTTGCCCCCGGCGAGCAAGACCACGGCCTCGCGCGGAGCGACCAGCCTCGCGAGGCGGACGGTGCCGCCGGCGCCCGGGATCAGCCCCAGCCCGACCTCGGGCAATCCCAGCCGGGCGTCGCCGGCGGCGATCCGATAGCCGCAGCCGAGCGCCACCTCGAGTCCGCCGCCGAGCGCGGTCCCGTGGATCGCCGCCACCCAGGGCTTGCCGGCGGCCTCGAGCGCAAGAACGACGTCCGCGAGCGCGGGCGGCGCCGGTGTCCGACCGAACTCGGAGATGTCGGCGCCGGCGACGAAGGTCCTGCCGGCGCAGATCAGGACGACGGCGCGGATCTTCGCATCGGCCTCGGTTTCATCGATCGCCCGGACAAGCCCTGCCCGCACTGCGGCCGAGGCGGCATTGACCGGGGGGTTGTCTATCGTGACGACGGCGCAATCGCTCTCGCGGCGGATGGTGACGGGATCCATGGGCTAGCCTGCCGCTTCCTGGGCGAGCGGGGGCTCGGGATCGCCGAGGCCGTCGAAATGATGCTTGCCGGCATCGAGCGCATGCCCGGCTGCGCGCCAGGGCGCGGCCGCGTTGGCGTAGGCGTCGTCCCGATCCATCGGTTTCAGCAGAACGCCTGCAGGCCGGTCTGAGCCCGCCCGAGGATCAGCGCGTGCACGTCGTGGGTACCCTCGTAGGTGTTGACCGCCTCCAGGTTCATCACGTGGCGGATGACGCCGTACTCGTCCGATACGCCGTTGCCGCCGTGCATGTCGCGCGCGACCCTGGCGATCTCCAGGGCCTTGCCGCAGTTGTTCCGCTTCATCAGGCTTATGAGCTCGGCCGGTGCCCGGCCCTCGTCGAAAAGCCGCCCGAGCCGCAGCGCCCCCTGCAGGCCGAGGCCGATCTCCGTCATCATGTCGGCGAGCTTCTTCTGGATGAGCTGAGTCTGCGCGAGCGGGCGACCGAACTGCTTCCGCTCCATCGTGTAGGCGCGCGCGGCGTGCCAGCAGAACTCCGCCGCGCCGAGGACGCCCCAGGCAATGCCGTAGCGCGCACGGTTCAGGCAGCCGAAGGGACCCGCCAGGCCCTCGGCGTGCGGCAACAGGTTCGCCTCCGGCACGAAGACCTCGTCCATCTGGATCATGCCGGTGATGGAGGCGCGCAGCGAGAACTTGCCCTCGATCTTCGGAGCGACCAGGCCTTTCATGCCTCTCTCGAGGACGAACCCCTTGATCTTGCCGCCATGGGCGTCGGACTTCGCCCAGACGACGAAGACCTCGGCGATCGGTGCGTTGGTGATCCAGGTCTTCGCGCCCGAGAGCGAGTAGCCGCCCTCCACCGGCTTCGCGCGCGTGACCATCGAACCGGGGTCGGAGCCATGGTCCGGCTCGGTCAGTCCGAAGCAGCCGATCCATTCCCCGCTCGCCAGCCTCGGCAGATACTTCCGCCGCAGCTCCTCGGTGCCGTAGGCGAAGATCGGATGCATGACCAGCGAGGACTGCACGCTCATCGCCGAACGGTAGCCCGAGTCGATGCGCTCCACCTCGCGGGCGATCAGCCCGTACGAGACGTAGTTGGCGCCGGCGCCGCCGAACTCCTCGGGGATCGTCGGCCCGAGCAGCCCCAGGGAGCCCATCTCGCGCATGATCTCGCGATCGAAGGTCTCGTGTCGGTTGGCTTCGAGCACCCGGCTCGCCAGGCCGTCCTGCGCATAGGAGCGGGCGGAGTCGCGGATCATCCGCTCCTCCTCGCTCAACTGCTCGTCGAGCAGGAACGGATCGTCCCACGCCAGGGCGGGAAGCTTGGAGCGAGCCTGTTCGGGCCTCATCGGCGAAATCCTCCCGTGGCGATGGCCGACCCTCTACATCCAGCGACGATTCGCTTCAAGCAAAAATATTTTAAGCTTGAAGCGAACGGCGCGAATCGCTATGACCGAGGCCAGCGGGGCCGTGCGCCCTTGCGTTCTGGGAGGATCGGTGATGCGCATCGCTTGTCTCGGGGGCGGGCCGGCCGGCTTGTATTTCGCGATCTCGATGAAGCTGCGCGACCCCTCGCACGACGTCGTCGTCTTCGAGCGCAACAAGGCGGACGATACGTTCGGCTGGGGCGTGGTGCTCTCGGACGAGGCCCTGGGCAACCTTGCGGCGAACGACGCCGTGAGCGCGGCCTCGATCCGCGAGAACTTCGCATATTGGGATGACGTGGCCGTCGAGTTCAGGGGCGAGCGCATCGTCTCCGGAGGGCACGGCTTCTGCGGCATCGGCCGGATGAAGCTCCTGCTGCTGCTGCAGGCGCGAGCCCGCGAGCTCGGCGTCGACCTGCGCTTCCAGAACGAGATCGCCGAGGACGGGATCGAGGCCCTCTCCCGCGACTACGACCTCGTCGTGTCGAGCGACGGGCTGAACTCCAGGACACGCACCCTTTATGCCGACCACTTCAAGCCGGACGTCGACGTGCGCAAGTGCAAGTTCGTCTGGCTCGGAACCAGGCAGAAGTTCCACGACGCCTTCACCTTCATCTTCAAGGAGACCGAGAAGGGCTGGCTCTGGGCGCACGCCTACCAGTTCGACGCCGACGCCGCGACCTTCATCATCGAGTGCACCGAGGAGACCTGGAACGCCTACGGCTTCGGCGGCATGACCCAGGACGAGTCGATCGCCACCTGCGAGAAGATCTTCGCCGAGGAGCTCGGCGGCCACAGCCTCATCTCCAACGCCCGCCACATCCGCGGCTCGGCCTGGATCAATTTCCCCCGCGTCCTCTGCGAGAAGTGGTCCTACAAGAACATCGTCCTCATGGGCGATGCCGCGGCCACCGCCCACTTCTCGATCGGCTCCGGCACCCGCCTCGCGCTCGACAGCGCCATCGCGCTCGCCACCTACCTCCACACCGAGCCGACCCTCGAAGCCGCCTTCGCCCAGTACCAGGACGCCCGCCGCCTCGACGTCCTCCGCCTCCAGTCGGCGGCGCGCAACTCGATGGAGTGGTTCGAGGAGATCGAGCGCTACTTCCACCTCGACCCGATCCAGTTCACCTACTCCCTCCTCACCCGCTCCCAGCGGATCAGCCACGAGAACCTGCGCCTGCGCGACGAGGACTGGCTGAACGGCGCCGAGGCCTGGTTCCAGCAGCAGGCCGGCGTCGGCACCAACGCCCCCGTCCGCCGCCCGATGTTCGCTCCCTTCCGCCTGCGCGGCCTTGAGCTCAAGAACCGCGTCGTCGTCTCTCCCATGGCCCAGTATAAGGCGGTGGACGGCGTCCCGACCGACTGGCACCTCGTCCACCTCGGCGAACGCGCCAAGGGCGGCGCCGGGCTCGTCTACACCGAGATGACCTGCGTGACCCCGGAGGGCCGCATCTCCCCCGGCTGCCCCGGCACCTACTCGCCGGAGGCCGAGGCCGCCTGGAAGCGCATCGTCGACTTCGTCCACGCCGAGACCGACGCCAAGATCTGCCTGCAGCTCGGCCACTCCGGGCCCAAGGGCTCGACCGAGCTCGGCTGGGTCGAGGACAACCGCCCCCTCCAATCGGGCAACTGGCCGATCCTCTCCGTCTCCGAAGTGTCCTGGTCGCCGCAGAACCAGACCCCGAAGGCGATGGACCTCGCCGACATGGACCGCATCCGCGACGCCTTCGTCGAGGGCGCGCGGATGGGCGAGCGCTGCGGCTTCGACATGCTCGAGCTGCACATGGCGCACGGCTACCTGCTCTCCGCCTTCATCACGCCCCTCACCAACACCCGCACCGACGAGTACGGCGGCAGCCTCGAGAACCGCATGCGCTACCCGCTCGAAATCTTCCGCGCCGTCCGCGCCGCCTGGCCCGACGAAAAGCCGATCTCCGTCCGCATCTCCGCCAACGACTGGGTCGGCAACGACGGGATCACCCCCGAGGACGCCGTCGAGATCGCCCGCATGCTCCAGGAAGCCGGCGTCGACATCTGCGACGTCTCGGCCGGCCAGACCTCGACCCAGGCGAAACCGGTCTACGGCCGCATGTTCCAGACCCCTTTCTCCGACCGGATCAGGAACGAGACCGGCATGGCGACCATCGCCGTCGGCAACATCTACGAGCCCGACCACGTGAACTCGATCCTGATGGCCGGCCGCGCCGACCTCGTGGCGCTCGCCCGCCCGCACCTGACCGACCCCTACTGGACACTGCGCGCTGCCGGCACCCTCGGCGACCGCGTCGAGAAGTGGCCGGACCCCTACCTGCCCGGCCGCAACCAGCTCTGGCGGCTGGCCGAGCGCACCGACACGATGCTCGGCAAGGTCTAACCATGACCCTCGCCGGCCGACATGCGCTTGTGACGGGCGGCGGCAGCGGCGTCGGCGCTGCCATCGCCCGGGCGCTCCTCGGCGGCGGGGCGCGGGTGACCATCTGCGGCCGCAACGCCGACGCGCTCGCCGCCGTCGCCGGCACCGAGATGCGTTTCGCCACCGGCGACGTGACGAAGCCCGACGACGTGCGCGCGATGTTCGATGCGGCCGGCGCCGAATGGGGTCCTCCGGCCATCGTCATCGCCAACGCCGGCGCCGCCGCCAGCCGGCCGTTCCTGAAGACCACGCCGGCCGACTTCGGCGCGATGGTCGATCTCAACCTCGGCGGGGTCTTCTCCACCTGGCACGCCGGGCTCGCGCCCATGGTGCAGGCGGGATGGGGTCGGCTCGTAGCCATCGCCTCCACGGCCGGCCTCCGGGGCTACCCCTACGTCGCCGGCTACTGCGCCGCCAAGCACGGGGTCGTCGGCCTCACCCGCGCTCTCGCGGTCGAGACGGCGAAGACCGGCGTCACCGTCAATGCCGTCTGCCCCGGCTACATGCTGACGCCGATGCTGGAGCGATCGATCGAGACGATCATGGCGAAGACAGGCCGCACCCGCGCCGAGGCCGAGGCCCCGCTCCTCGCCGGCAACCCGCAGGGTCGCTTCATCGAGGTGGACGACGTGGCCGCCGCCGTCCTCTGGCTCTGCTCTGACGCCGCCGCCTCGGTCACCGGCCAGGCGATCTCGATCTCCGGAGGCGAAACATGAGCAGGATGGACCGGCTCTCCACCTCGCGCTCGCGGCTGCGGCTCTGGCTCCGTATCCTCGGGGTATCGCGGGTGATCGAGGCCGAGCTGCGCGAGCGGCTGCGCGCCCTCGACACGACGCTCCCACGCTTCGATGTGATGGCCGCGCTCAGCCGTTCCCCCCAGGGGCTGAAGATGAGCGCGCTCTCCGGCGTGCTCCGGGTCTCGAACGGCAACGTCACCGGCATCGTCGACCGCCTGGAGGTCGACGGCCTCGTGGTGCGCGAGCCGGTCGAGGGTGACCGACGCGCCTACCTCGTGCGGCTGACGCCCCAGGGCGCCTCGGATTTCGCGCGCCTTGCCGCCCTCCACGAGGCATGGGTCGACGAGCTCCTCGGCGTGGTCAGCGCGGAGGATGCCGAGCACTTGGTCGAGCAGCTGCAGGCGGTGCGCAACCGCCTGAGGAAACGGGAAACCGGGGAATGAACCAGCCGCAGCATTTCCGCCTGGAGACCGCCGGCCGCATCGCCCGCCTGTCCCTTGCCCGGCCGGACCGCAAGAACCCGCTCACCTTCGAGAGCTATGCCGAGCTGCGCGACTGGTTCCGCGCCCTCCCCTACTCCGAGGCGATCGACGTCGTCGTCTTCGGCTCGAACGGCGGCAACTTCTGCTCCGGCGGCGACGTGCACGACATCATCGGCCCGCTCATCGGGCGCGACATGAAGGGCCTCCTCGCCTTCACCCGCATGACCGGCGACCTCGTCAAGGCGATGCTCGCCTGCGGCAAGCCGATCATCGCCGCCGTCGACGGCGTCTGCGTCGGCGCCGGCGCCATCGTCGCCATGGCCTCCGACCTCCGCCTCGGCACCCCCGACGCGAAGACCGCCTTCCTCTTCACCCGCGTCGGCCTCGCCGGCTGCGACATGGGCGCCTGCGCCATGCTCCCGCGCATCATCGGCCAGGGCCGCGCCGCCGAGCTCCTCTACACCGGCCGGGTGATGACCGCCGACGAAGCCGCCGCCTGGGGCTTCTTCAACCGCCTCGTCCCCGCGGCCGACCTCGACGCCGAGGCCATGGCGCTGGCCGCGCGCATCGCCAAAGGCCCGACCTTCGCCCACATGATGACCAAGACCCAGCTCAACCAGGAATGGTCCATGTCGCTGGAGCAGGCCATCGAATCCGAGGCGCAGGCCCAGGCGATCTGCATGCAGACCCAGGACTTCGCCCGCGCCTACCACGCCTTCGTCGCGAAGCAGAAGCCCGCGTTCGAGGGCAACTGATGGCCGACAAGACCTTCCTCGACTGGCCCTTCTTCGAGCCCCGCCACAAGCGGCTGGCCGAGGACCTCGACGCCTGGGCCGCCGCCACCCTCGCCCACGTCGACCACACTGACACCGACGCCGCCTGCAAGCAGCTGGTGGCAGAGCTCGGCGAAGCCGGCTGGCTCGCCCACTCCGCGATCGATCCCGCCGCCCCGGCCCCCCTCGACGTCCGCACCCTCTGCCTCATCCGCGAGACCCTGGCCCGCCACGACGGCCTCGCCGACTTCGCCTTCGCCATGCAGGGCCTCGGCACCGGCGCCGTCTCCCTCTTCGGCACGCCCGAGCAGCAACGCCGCTGGCTCCCCGAGACCCGCGCCGGCCGCGCGATCGCCGCCTTCGCCCTCACCGAGCCCCAGTCCGGCTCCGACGTCGCCGCCATTGCCACCACCGCCACTCGCGACGGCGACGGCTACGTCCTCTCCGGCGAGAAGACCTGGATCTCCAACGGCGGCATCGCCGACCTCTACACCGTCTTCGCCCGCACCGGCGAAGCCGCCGGCGCCCGCGGCCTCTCCGCCTTCCTCCTCCCGGCCGACACCCCCGGCCTCACCATCGCCGAGCGCATCGAGACCATCGCCCCGCATCCCCTCGCCCGTCTCGGCTTCGACGACATCCGCCTCCCGGCCTCCGCCCGCATCGGCAAGCCCGGCGACGGCTTCAGGATCGCCATGTCCGTCCTCGATGTCTTCCGCTCCACCGTGGCCGCTGCCGCCCTCGGCTTCGCCCGCCGGGCGCTGGACGAAACCCTCGCCCGGGCCACCCGACGCCGTCTCTTCGGCGCCGCTCTCTCCGACCTGCAGATGGTACAGGGCCACCTCGCCGAGATGGCCCTCGACATCGACGCTGCGGCGCTCCTCACCTACCGCGCCGCCTGGACCAAGGACGCCGGCGCACCCCGCGTCACCCGCGAGGCGGCGATGGCCAAGCTCTTCGCCACCGACCGCGCGCAATCCGTCATCGACAAGGCCGTCCAGCTCCACGGCGGCGACGGCGTGCGCAAGGGCTCGACCGTCGAGAGCCTCTACCGCGAGATCCGCGCGCTCCGGATCTACGAGGGGGCGTCCGACGTGCAGAAGGTCGTCATCGCCCGCCAGACGCTGGAGGCCGCGCGATGACCGACGACGGCGCGATCACCGACTTCGCCGAGCGGAAGCGCGGATCCGGCGCGGTCGGCTCCCTTCGAAAGATGCTCGACGTCGAGCTGCTCACCGAACTCTGGAACGTGCGCACCGCGCTCTGAAGACGCGGGAAACGGAGGAAAGATGCCAGGACCGACCGCCCACAGCGATACCTTCACCCGCGACCACCTGCCACCGCCCGAGGCCTGGCCGGTCATCGACCTCGCCGGCTTCGACTATCCCGAGTACCTGAACGCCGGCGTGGAGCTGACCGACCGGATGGTGGAGCGGGGTTTCGGCGACAACGTCGCGCTGATCGGCAACGGGCGTCAGCGCACCTACAAGGAGCTGACCGACTGGACCAACCGCATCGCGCATGCGCTGGTCGAGGACTACGGCGTGCAGCCGGGCAACCGCGTGCTGATCCGGTCGGCCAACAACCCTGCCATGGTCGCGGCCTGGCTCGCCGCCACCAAGGTCGGCGCGGTCGTGGTGAACACGATGCCGATGCTCCGCGCGGGCGAACTGACCAAGATCATCGACAAGGCCGAGATCGGACTCGCCCTTTGCGACACCCGGCTGCTGGACGAGCTGGTCGCCTGCGCCGAGGACAGCCCGTTCCTCCGCAGGGTCATCGGCTTCGACGGCACGGCGAACCACGACGCCGAGCTCGACCGCGCCGCCCTCGGCAAGCCGGTTCGCTTCGAGGCGGTCAGGACCGGCCGCGACGACGTGGCGCTCCTCGGGTTCACTTCCGGCACCACCGGCCAGCCGAAGGCGACCATGCACTTCCACCGCGATCTCCTGGTCATTGCCGACGGCTACGCCAGGGAAGTTCTCGGGGTTGTCCCCGAGGACATTTTCGTCGGATCGCCGCCGCTGGCCTTCACCTTCGGTCTCGGCGGTCTTGCGATCTTCCCGCTTCGCTTTGGCGCCACGGCGACGCTGCTCGAGACTGCCTCGCCGCGGAACATGATCGAGATCATCGAGACCTACAAAGCCACCGTGTGCTTCACCGCGCCCACCGCCTACCGCGTGATGCTGAGCGCCATGGACGAGGGCGCCGACCTTTCGTCGCTGCGCTGCGCCGTATCCGCCGGCGAGACGCTGCCCGCGCCGATCTACGAAGAGTGGCTGGCGAAGACCGGGAAGCCGATGCTCGACGGCATCGGCGCCACCGAGATGCTGCACATCTTCATCAGCAACCGCTTCGGCGACAGCTTCCCGGCCACCACGGGCCGACCCGTCACCGGCTATCGGGCCAAGGTGGTCGATGCCGAGATGAAGGAGGTGCCTCGCGGCACGGTCGGCCGCCTCGCCGTGCAGGGACCGACCGGCTGCCGCTATCTCGCCGATCCCCGGCAGGCCGACTATGTTCGCGACGGCTGGAATATCACCGGCGACGCCTTCATCCAGGACGAGGCCGGCTACTTCCACTTCGCCAGCCGAAACGACGACATGATCGTGTCAGCCGGCTACAATATCGCCGGACCCGAGGTCGAGGCGGCGCTGATCGCGCACGACGACGTCCTCGAGTGCGCGGTGGTCGGTGTGCCCGACGAGGTACGCGGCCAGATCGTCCAGGCACACGTGGTCCTTGCCGACGGTGTCTTGCCCGACGGCGCCACCGTCAAACGCCTGCAGGATCATGTGAAGGCGGTGATCGCGCCGTACAAATACCCTCGCTCGATGATATTCGTCGACGCGCTGCCGAAGACTGCCACGGGAAAGATCCAGCGCTTCGCGCTGCGCACACCAAAGGCCGACGCGTGAAGAATGGGAGCTCGCCCGAGCAATCGCCTTTGCGTGTCGCGTCCGTGACGGGCACCTTCGGAGGGTCTGCGGCGCCTCGGGGCTTCGGTCCAGGAATGGTCTCGCCGGCGGGAGGAAAACCGAGGACACGAGATATGCCCTTCACCACCACCCACGTCGTGCGCTTCCAGCACTGCGACGCGGCGCAGATCGTCTTCTATCCGCGCTACTATGAGATGCTGAACGCCACGATTGAGGAGTGGTTCGAGACCCGTCTGGCTTGGTCGTTCGCCGCCATCCACGTGACGATGGGGATGGGCGTTCCGACCGTCGCGCAGGAGGCCCGCTACCTCAGGCCGTCGCGCCTCGGAGACCGGCTGGACTTCACGCTGACACCCCTGCGGCTCGGCGGTTCGAGCGTCACGCTGTCGGTCGAGGTCAGCTGCGAGGGCGAGGCGCGGGCCAGCTTCACGAGCACGCTGGTCTGGTTCGCACAGGCGGACGGCCGACCGCGGCGCTGGCCGGACGAGCTCCGGTCGGCGATCGAAAAGGAAATGCAGGAAGGACGTGCGCGGTGATCCGGAAGATCCAGCCAGAGGCATGGGCGGAGCCCAAAGGCTATACCAACGGGATGCTCGCGAATGGGCGCCTCTATGTCGGCGGACAGATCGGATGGAACCAAGAGCATGTGTTCGAGCGCAAGGATTTCATCGGCCAGATGGAGCAGGCGCTCTCCAACATCGTCGCCATCGTCCGCGCGGCGGGGGGGGACGTCCAGAACATCACCCGACTGACGTGGTACGTCACCGACAAGTCGGAATATCTGGCCCGGCAACGGGAGGTCGGCGAGGCATATCGCCGCGTCATGGGCCGGCATTTCCCCGCGATGACGATGGTCGTGGTCGCCGGTTTGATCGAGGACGAGGCGCTCGTGGAGATCGAGGCGAACGCCGAACTGGATGCTTGAAGGCACGCGCGGCGCGGGCCCGTGTCGACCACCGTTCGAGTCGGTTGCGGACGCGCCGCCGAAGCTTTCGCGCCGGGACGTCTGAAGCGCTGGAGATGCAGGCCGATCCCGGAGGACGCGCCGGTCACGATGATGTCCTTTTCGGACCAGTTCATGGCGAGTCTTCAGTGCTTCCCTTGGAACTGAGGCCCTCCCGGCGCCTAAATCCCGAGAAGGGTGCGGGTCAGGGGATGCCGCGGGTCCAGCAATCCGTCGAGAACGTCGAAATGATGCCGGTCCGGGTCCTCGTAGCTTGCGGTTTCGGCCCCCAGCCCGCCCCAGATATTCGCTAGAAGCGCGCTCTGGCGACGAAATTCGGCCCGTTCGGCTCCGCCGACCCAGCAGACGAGCCGCGCGCCCGGGCGCGGTGTCAGCAAGGCCGGGCTTTCCTCGAGCGCCTCGCGCGCGTCGAGATGCAGGGTGTCGTTCAAATCGGTACGCATCAGCGGCCGCAGATCGTGGAGGCCCGAGATGGAGACCACGTTCCCGACCCGTCGCGCGGTGGCCTCAGGCAGCGCCGAAGTATTCGACAGAATCCGCGCGACCAGATGGCCGCCCGCGGAGTGACCGGCCAGGTGGACCGGACCTGCGACCAGCCCCGCCGCCACATCGACCGCCGCCGCCACCTGCGCCGAGATCTGCGCGATGCGGACCGACGGGCAAAGCGAATAGCTGGGCATGGCGACCGCATAGCCGCTCCGGGTGCATCCCGCGGCCAGATGCGACCACCAGGACTTGTCGAACTCCATCCAGTAGCCGCCATGGACGAAGACGACGAGCCCCCTCGACTGCCCCTCGGGCAGGAAGAGATCGAGGCGTTCCCGGTCCTTGTCGCCATAGGCGAGGTCCAGGCGCGCCCTCCCCTCCGCAAGGGCCGCCGTGCGGTAGGCCGGCGCCAGCTCCGCCCATATCGCCGGCCAGCGGTCGCCGCCGGCGATATGGATCATGTTCGAATAGGCGTCTGTCCAGTCATCAACCGAATAGAGGATCATCGGCGCCTACTCCCGGAAGGCCTCCCTCGGCTGCGCGCCGCTCCGTTTCAGGCCGAGGCTGGGCCCGGCCAGCAGGATCAGAACGAAGACACCGGTCGCGATCTTCAGATCGCCCGGCGGCAGATCGATCGCGAGACAGACCGAGATGAGCTGACAATAGACCACGGCGCCCACGATGACCGCCGCGACCTGGCGCTCGATGGCGCGCCGACCGACCAAGCCCGCCGCCAGCAGCAGTCTGCGGGGAAGAATGGTCAAGATATCCTCCAAACGGTAGCCCTTGCGCGACGACCAACCCGACGCTTTCCGCGCCGATGACGATTATCGTTCTGCCGGCCGGTCATGTTGCCCTGTAGGGGAACCATAGGGTTATCTCTGGGTGGGGTTTGCAATCATTTGCGGCCCTGGTTGCGTCGGAATGGGCTGATCTCGAAAGAATGAAGTCTGGAAAAGAAAGCAGATCTCACCGCTTCGCATGCGGCCTACGCTCCGACCCCCGCGGGGTGCGCTACGATGGCCGTCGATCCCAGAATCGTGACCCGCTGGCGGGCCTGCTTGGGCGTGAAGCCGAAATGCGCCCGGAACGCCGACGTGAAGCTCGCCTGGTGGCGGAAGCCCACCGAGTGCGCGACTATGGCGATCGGCAGGCGGTCGGCCACGAGGAGCTGCATCGCCTGGTCCATGCGATAGCGATTGCGGCAGGTGAAGATCGTCGTGCCGAATAGCAGCCGGAAGCCGCTCTTCAGCTTGGTGGCGTTCGTCCCGAGCCGTCGCGCCAAGCCGGGGATGGTCAGCGCTTCGGAGAAGTCGGCGGCGAGGATCTCGCGGGCGCGCTCGAGCATGGCGAGCTCGCGGGCGGTGAAGACCACCGACTCCTTTGCCGACTTGTCGCTGCGGTCGAGGGCGTCCGCCGACAGTACAAGGAGCTCCATACTGCGCGCCAGCGCCAGCGGGAGGTCCCGCGGCCGGTCGAAGGCGATGGCGATGAGCTCCCGGAGCACGCGCAGGAAGTCGAGGTCGATCTTCTGCTCGATCATGGCCATGGTCCCGGGCTCGGGATGAAGCAGCTGGCGGGCCAGGCCGCGGGCGGCGTCGAGGCCGAAGGTTCTCTCCAGGACGTCGGGCCGCACGTAGAGGCTCGCGAGCCGATACGTGCCTGGCTGGCAGACGACGTCGTAGGCCATGCCCTTGGCCTGCTGGCAGGCGATCAGCGGCACGCCGGAGCGGAAACTGGCGTCCGGATCCTGCGGCAGCGACAGCTCGACCGGACCCTCGAGCAGAAAGTGGAACTCGACCAGTCCCTCGGCGACCACCCGCTCGTGACGGGTCGTGGCGTAGTTGCAGTCGGTGACGACTACGAAGATCCCGTCCGCCGGTGACAGGAACCGCCAGAAACCGGTGCCCTCCGCTTCGGGGAGGTCAACGCGGGCGTGGAACATGTGCAGGCGCGCGTCCGACGGCCGCGGGGCGTCCGCGGGGTCGAGATGGCGGAACACGGCCGCAACAGTGCCCTCCGGCCCGCCCAGGAGCGCGCGGAACAGCCCCCTCTCCCCCGTTGGCCCACCGGTCTGCGCGGCCCTGCCCTCCGATCCATCCGGGAGGCCGAGATTATGCCGGCCGGTGACGAGCCGTCAATTCGGGTCCTTCCACCTGCAGGGCTCCGAACTCATGTGACAGTTGACAAGGCTGGGACCCTCCGAGACACCTCTGCAAAACAGGCCCGCGGACTGTCGGATGGGGGAACCGATGAACAGCAGGTTAAGGTCTCGGAGCATATTTATTTGATTTCAGGTACTTACGTTTTGTGTGCGGCTTGCATGCCGCCGGGGCCGGCGCTTCGATCGCCTTGGATACATCCCTCCTTCACACTCAAGACGACTTGGATTCGGAGCCCTGCTTCCACCTGCGGACCAGCCCGCAATCGATGCCGAAGAGGTCGAGCGCTCGCCCGACCGAGTGGTCGACCATCTCTTCGAGGCTCGCCGGCTTCGCGTAGAAGGCCGGCAGCGGCGGGGCGATGATCGCGCCCATGTCGGACAGCTGGACCATGGTGCGGAGGTGCCCGCCGTGCAGCGGTGTCTCCCGCACCATCAGCACCAGCCGGCGCCGCTCCTTCAGCGTCACGTCCGCCGCGCGGGTCAGGAGGCCGGAGGTGACGCCGGTCGCGATCTCCGACATGGAGCGGATCGAGCAGGGCGCGACCACCATCCCCATGGTCTGGAACGAGCCCGACGAGATGGAGGCGCCGATGTCGGCCTGCGGGTGCCAGTGGCTGGCCAGCGCCCGCACGTCGGCGACCTTGAGGGTGGTCTCGTGGGCGAGCGTCACCTCGGCCGACCGCGACATCACGAGATGGGTCTCGGTGCCGGCGTCGCGCAGAGCCTCGAGCATCCGCACGCCGTAGATGACGCCGGATGCCCCCGATATTCCGACGACGATACGCCGCGGTTCGCTCAAAGATTGGTCCTGACGTGCCAGAGCTCGGGAAAGAGCTCGACGTCGAGCATCTTGCGCAGATAGCTGACGCCGCCCGTGCCGCCGGTGCCGCGCTTGAGGCCGATGATCCGCTCGACGGTGGTGACGTGGTTGAAGCGCCAGCGGCGGAAATAGTCCTCGAAGTCGACGAGCTTCTCGGCGAGTTCATAGAGCGACCAGTAGCGCTTGGGATCGGCATAGACCTGTGTCCAGGCCGCCTCGACCTTGGGGTTCTCGGCCCGCCGGTCCCGCAGGTTGGCCCTTGGCTCGTCGCCCACGTCGAAGCCGTTGCGGGCCAGGAGCGCGATCGCTTCGTCGTAGATCGACGGCTCGGCGAGGATCGCCTCGAGCCGGGCGACGATCTCGGGCCGGTGCTCGTGCGGGCGCAGCATGGCGAGGTTGCGGTTGCCGGCAAGGAACTCGATCGCACGGTACTGCCAGGACTGGAACCCCGACGACTGGCCGAGCGAGGGGCGCATGACGCTGTACTCGGAGGGGGTCATGGTCCGCAGCACGTCCCAGGCGGACGTGAGCTGGTCGAAGATCCGCGCCACGCGCGTCATCATCTTGAAGGCCGGCTGGAGCTCGTCCCGCCGGATCGCGCGCGCCGCCGAGACGAGCTCGTGGATGGCGAGCTTCATCCAGAGCTCGGACGTCTGGTGCTGGACGATGAAGAGGAGCTCGTCGTGCGCGTCCGACAGCGGCTCCTGCGCGCCGAGCACCTCGTCGATATGGAGGTAGTCGCCATAGGACATCTTCTGGCGGAAGGACATCTCCGCCCCTTCCGTGGCGGGATCGTAGGTGGCGGTCATGTCACGGCTTCCCTGCGGTGGTATTCGGGCCGGTCCCAGAGGGTCCGGGACAGGATTTCGGCGAGGGTGGCGACGGCGGCGTCGACCTCCCCGGTCCCGATGTAGAGCGGGGTGAACCCGAAGCGCATCGAGTCGGGCGCGCGGAAGTCGCCGATCACGCCGCGGGCGATCAGCGCCTGCATCACCGCATAGGCCTGGGGATGGCGGAACGAGACCTGGCTGCCACGCACCGCCGGATCGCGCGGGCTGCCGAGCTCGAGCCCGGGGCAGGCGCGCTCGACGCCGGCGATGAAGCGCTCGGTCAGCTCGATCGAGCGGCGGCGGACGTCGGCCATGTCGACGCCGTCCCAGACGTCGAGGGCGGCGTCGAGGATCGACATGGCGATGACCGGCGGGGTGCCGACCCGCATCCGCTCGATGCCCGGCGCCGGGCGGTAGTCGAGGTCGAAGGCGAAGGGCGCCGCGTGGCCCATCCAGCCGGCGAGCGAGGGGCGCACCTCGTCGGCGAGGTGGGGGGCCACGTAGATGAAGGCAGGCGACCCCGGGCCGCCGTTCAGGTACTTGTAGGTGCAGCCGACGGCGATATCGACCTCGGCGCCGGCGAGGTCGACGTCGACCGCCCCGGCCGAATGGGCGAGGTCCCAGATCGCGACGGCCCCCGCCGCATGGGCGCGTGCGGTGAGCGCCTTCATGTCGTGCCGCCGCCCGGTGCGGTAGTCGACCTCGGTGATCATCGTCACCGCGACGGTCTCGTCAATCGCCTCCGCCACCGCCTCCGGCTCGACGACCTTGAGCTCGAGGTCGCGGCCGAGCGACTCGAGCAGGCACTGGGCGACGTAGAGATCCGAGGGGAAGTTGCCGCTGTCCGACAGCACGACGCGCCGGTCGGGACGCAGGGCCAGCGCCGCCGACACGGCCTGGTGCACCTTGATCGAGAGCGTGTCGCCCATCACCACCGTGCCGGGCGCCGCGCCGATCAGCCGGGCGATGC
Source organism: Amaricoccus sp. (assembly GCA_046348975.1). Lineage (GTDB taxonomy): Bacteria > Pseudomonadota > Alphaproteobacteria > Rhodobacterales > Rhodobacteraceae > Amaricoccus. The sequence continues at coordinate 93,814 of JAXMDF010000006.1, forward strand.
GGTCGCCGACCTTGCGCGGCTGCACGTACCAGCCGGCGGTGTTCCAGCCGCGGATCAGCTGGTCGCCCCACTCCGCGTCGATCACCCGGACCGCGCGCGCGCGCGCGGCGATCGGCAGCGGCCCGAGCGAGTTGCCGTCAAGGTAGACGACCCCGTCGGGCAGGTGGAAGGCCGCGCGGGTGCGGGCGAAGTCGGTCACGCGGTCGCCTCCACCTTCTTCTCGGCCGCCTGGGGAGCGGTGCTGCGGATCACGATCGCCTTGTTGCGCAGGAACCGCTTGAACCCGCCGTAGCCGTAGCGGGTGCCGCCGAGCCCGGAGAAGCCGAAGGCGGTCTTCTCCGCCCGTGCGCCGACCCCGCCCATGGTGTCGAAGTCGTTGATCCACATGCCGCCGGCGTTGATGCGGCTGCCGACGGCGATCGCCTTGTCCTCGTCGCCGATGACCGCGGCCGAGAGGCCGAAGGCGGTGTCGTTGGCGAGCCGCACCGCCTCCTCCTCGGTGTCGAAGGCCATGATCGGCACGATCGGCCCGAAGGTCTCGTCGCTCATCACCTTCATGTCCTGGGTGACGTTCACCAGCACGGTCGGCTCGCACCAGAGGCCGCCGCCGTGCTCGACGATGTGGCCGCCTGTCAGCACCCTGGCGCCCTTGGCGACCGCGTCGGCGATCTGGTCGCGCAGGATCTCGGCCTGCCGGGCGAAGATGACCGGGCCGAGCTCGCCGTCGCGGATGTCGGCGTCGTTGGTCTTCAGCGCCTGCATGCGCGCGACCACCCGGTCGCAGACCGCCTCGTAGACGCCCTTCTGGACGTAGACGCGCTCGATCGCGCAGCAGAGCTGGCCGGAGTTCTCGACCGAGCCGCGCACCAGGATCTCGGCGGCGAAGTCGGGCTCGGCGCTGTCGAGCACCACCGCCGGGTCGCTGCCGCCGAGCTCGAGGAACACCGTCTTGAACTGCGAGGCCGCCCGCTCCTGCACCTTGCGGCCGGTGGGGACCGAGCCGGTGAAGACCAGCGTGTCGGTCAGGTCGACGATCGCCGCGCCGGTCTCGCCGTCGCCCTCGAAGACGTCGAGCACGTCGCGCAGGTGCTCGACCTCGCCGATCGCGGCGCGGAACGGCTGGATGAAGCGGGGCGTCACCTCGGACGGCTTGATTGCCACGGCCGAGCCGGCGAGGAGCGCGGCGATGGCGTCGATCATGCAGAGGATCAGCGGATAGTTCCACGGCGAGATGATGCCGACCAGCTCGTAGGGCACGTGCTGCTGCTGGAAGCGGAGCGTCGGGTCGGAGGAGCCGCCGTTCGCCTCGGCCAACGCCTCGGCCGCGGTCGCGACGCGCATCTGGGTGATGCCCTTCAGGCCCTCGATCTCGTTCACCGACCAGTCGTAGCGGCCGGTGTCGGCGCAGAGCGCGGCGAGGATCGCCTGGTAGTGGCGGTCGACCGCGTCGCAGAGCGCGAGCATCGCCGTCTTGCGGCCTTCGAGGCCGAGCGCCAGCCAGGCCGGCTGCGCGGCGCGCAGCTCCCGGCAGCGGGCCTCCAGCGCCGGACGGCCGAGCGGCGTGATCGCGTAGTCGTGCTCGCCGGTGCGCGGGTTGCGGATCTGGATCGTGCGGCTCATCGGGTGTCCTCTCTGGCTTGGGCAAGAGATTGGGCCGTGCCCCGCCCTCTGCCTAGGGGGCGCCTGCGGTGAGGGCCGAAATCGAAAAACATAAGCCTGCCCGGAAAAAACCCGCGGTTGTCCGCGCGGGCGCGAGCGACGAAAGTGGGGGTATCAGGCGAGGGAGGGGGACCATGCGGCGCTTCATCGACGACCTCAGGGCGCGGGGTGAGCTGGCGACGGTGGCGCGCCCGGTGGACCCGCGGCACCAGCTCGCGGCGGTGACCAAGGCGGTGCAGCGCGCGGGCGAGCAGGCGGCGCTGTTCGAGCGGGTGGAGGGGACGGCCTTCCCGGTGGTGTCGAACCTCTACGGCAGCCACGAGCGGCTCTGCCGGCTGATCGGCGCCGGGGACGGGACCTTCTGCCGCCGCTGGATCGAGCTGACCGACGCCTGCCTCGCGGGGCGCGACGCCGATGTGCTCGAGCCGGCGCCGGCGTCGGTGGATGCGGAGTTCCGCGACGGAAAACTCTCGGATCTTCCGGCGGTTACCTACCACGCCCGCGACGCCGGACCCTACTTCACCTCGGCGATCTTCCTTGCGCGCGAGCCCGACAGCGGGGTGCCGAACCTGTCGTTCCACCGCTCGATGCAGGTCTCCGACGAGGAGCTGCGGGTGCGGCTCGGGTCGAGCCACGACCTCGCGCGATACCAGGCCAAGGCGGAGGCGCGGGGGGAGGCGCTGGAAGCGGCGCTGCTCTTGTCCTGTCCGCCCGAGATCTTCCTCTCCGCCTGCGCCTCGCTGCCCTACGAGGCGTCCGAGCTGGTCATGGCCGCACAGATCGCCGGCGGCAGGATAGCGATGCGGCCGTGCAAGACCATCAGTATTGATGTGCCTGCCTCGGTCGACATCGTAGTGGAGGGAAGGTTCCTGCCGAACGTGAAGCGGCCGGAGGGGCCGTTCGGCGAGTTCATGGGGAACTACGTCGAGGTTGGCGACAATCACGTCTTCGAGGTCAGCCACGTGAGCTATCGGCCGGGCGCGGTTCTTCATGGGCTGCTCTGCGGCTCGCCGGAGGACTTGCGGCCGCTGGAGGCGGTGACGGCGGCGCGGGTCTATCGGCATGTGGCGGCGCAGATCCCGGGGGTGATCGACGTGTGCTGCCGACCGAACGTGATGATCTCGATCATCAAGATCAAGAAGACCTACGAGGGTCAGGGCAAGCACGCGATCCTCGCGGCGCTCGGATCCTATCTCGACTACAACAAGGTGGTGATCGTGGTCGACGAGGACGTCGACATCTACGATCTGGACGACGTGATGTGGGCCTACATGACGCGGGGGCGCGCGGATACTCGGGCGACGATCCTCAACGACTTCCCGGGGTTCTACCGCGACCCGCAGAAAGACCACTGGGGGCGGCTCTGCATCGACGCGACGATCCCGTTCGGGCGGGAGAAGGAGTTCGCGCGGAAGACGGTGCCGGGGGAGGACGCGATCGACCTCGGGGAATGGCTGGCCTGACAAAGGTTTACGGCGATTCGCTCGATGCACATTGCATGTACAAGGCATGCGCAACGCGTATGCTAAGTGAAATGGTCGGGATTCAATCGTTAACGTCAGGCGGGCGCACTGGCGTCGCAGGTCCGGAGTTCATAGGACCAGCGCGCCGACCGCTTCAGGCCCGAAGCGGCCTTTCCGTAGGCGTCGGACGCGCGTCGCCGCCGCGTCTTGTCGGATTTGTCCGTCGACAAATCCGACCGCGTCCGCCCCTGCGGGGGGCGGACGCGTTTCACGCGCCCGCCGGGGCGGACGCGGTCGGATTGCCCGGCGGTAGAGCAAGCGGCACCCCCCTTCGCCTCCGCGCTCACGCGCTCCGGCGAACGGCCCGGCCGAGGCAGTGCCTCGGCTTGTCGGGCCGGATCCTCGCGGGCTTCGCCCGCCTCGATCGAAACGCGCAATCGACCCCTCCTGGCGCAGAGGGGTGGAGTGGGCCCCTGGGGGCGGACGGATTTCAGGCTGCGGTTTTGACCGGAGCCCATGGGGATGGTGGGGTCGGGGATGGGGATGGCGTCGATCAGGGTGCGGGTGAACTCGTGCCGGGGGTTGCGCCAGACCTCCTGGGCCGGGCCCTCCTCGACGATCCTGCCCTGGTACATCATCGCCACACGGTTGGCGAAGTTCTCCACCAGCGTCAGGTCGTGGGTGATGAAGAGGTAGCTGAGGCCGAGGTCGCGCTGCAGCTCCCAGAGCAGGTTGACGATCTGCGCCTGCACCGAGACGTCGAGGGCCGACACCGGCTCGTCGCAGATGAGGACGGCCGGGTGCAGCGCGAGGGCGCGGGCGATGCCGATGCGCTGGCGCTGGCCGCCGGAGAATTCGTGCGGGAAGCGGCGGCCCCAGTCGGGGCGGAGGCCGACCCGCTCCATGAGCGCGGCCGCCTGGCGGCGGCGCTCGGCGGCGGTGCCGACGCCGTTCACGTCGAGGGGCTCGCGGATCAGGTCCTCGACGCGCTTGCGCGGATTGAGCGAGGCGAAGGGGTCCTGGAAGACGCACTGCATGCGCGGCCGGTGGCGGCGCGCCTCGCGGCGGGAGAGGCCGACGAGGTTCTCGCCGTCGAGAAGGATCTGGCCGGAGGTCGGGCGTTGCAGGCCGAGGACGCAGCGGGCGAGGGTGGTCTTGCCGCAGCCCGACTCGCCGACCAGCGCGAGGGTCTCGCCGGGGAGGAGGTCGAGGCTGACGCCGCGGACGGCGTGGACCGGGCCGCGGGTGGTCTCGAAGCTGCAGTGCAGGTCGCGGACGGAGAGGAGCGGGGTCACAGCGCGAGCTCCGCGGTCTGGGGGAAGTGGCAGGCGACGCCCTGCTCGAGCACGGGGTCGATCCGGGCGCAGATCTCGCCGGCGACCGGGCAGCGCGGGCGGAAGCGGCAGCCGGGCAGGCGCTCGGTGACGGAGGGGACGACGCCGGGGATCTCGGTGAGCGGCGGCTCGCCGGGGCGGCGGCGGCCGGGGCGCGGCGTCGCGGCGAGGAGGCCGCGGGTATAGGGGTGCCGGGGCTCGGCGAAGAGCCGCCGCGTCGGCGCTTCCTCCACCACGCGGCCGGCATACATGACCGCGACACGGTCGGCCGTCTGCGCCACGAGGCCGAGGTTGTGGGTGATGAGCAGGATGGCGATCCCGAGCGCCTGCCGGGCCTCGGCGAGGAGCCGCATGATCTGCGCCTGCACCGTCACGTCGAGCGCCGTCGTCGGCTCGTCGGCGATCAGCAGGTCGGGGTTGCAGGCAAGCGCCATGGCGATCACCACCCGCTGGCGCTGGCCGCCGGACAGGCGGTGCGGGTATTCGCGGACGATGCGCGCCGGCTCCGGCAGGTGGACGTTCTCCATGAGCTCGACGACCCGCGCCATCGCCTCCGCCCGGCCGATGTCCTCGTGCTCGAGGATGACCTCGGCGACCTGGTCGCCGATGGTGAAGACCGGGTTCAGCGCCGCCATCGGCTCCTGGAAGACCATGCCGATGCGGTCGCCGCGGATCCTGCGCATGGCCTCGTTGTCCTCGACCGGCAGGTCGGCGCCCTCGAAGCGGATGCGGCCGCCGCGCTTCTCGAGCCCGGCGGACAGGAGCCCCATGACGGAGAGCGACGTCAGCGACTTGCCGCAGCCCGACTCGCCGACCACGGCGAGGGTCTCGCCGCGGCTGACGGCGAGCGAGACGCCGCGCAGGATCTCGGCCTCGGGGTCGTTCCGGACGCCGACCCGGAGGTCCTCGATGCTCAGGAGCGGTGGGGTGGTCATGCCTTCCTCTCCCTCAGGCGCGGATTGAGCGCGTCGTTCAGGCCCTCGCCCACGAGGTTGAGCGCGAGCGCGGTCAGGAGCAGCGCGACGCCGGGGATGGCGATGATGTACCAGGCGTCGCGGAGCTGGCCCTTGCCCATGCCGATCATCGTCCCCCAGGTCAGCACGTTGGGGTCGCCGAAGCCGAGGAAGGAGAGGGCCGATTCCATCAGGATGGCGGTGGCGACGAGGATCGTCGACATGACGATGATGACCGAGGCGGCGTTGGGCAGGATCTGGGTGAAGATGATGCGCAGGTCGCCCATGCCGGCGACGATGCAGCCCTGGACGAAGGCGCGGTCGCGCAGCACCAGGAACTCGCCGCGCACCAGCCGGGCGACGGCGGGCCAGGAGACGATGGCGAGGGAGAAGATGATGACGCCGATCGAGGGCCCGAGCACGGCGACGACGACGATCGCCAGCATGAACTGCGGGATGGTCTGGAAGAGCTCGGTGACGCGCATCAGCACGTCGTCGACCCAGCCGCCGTAGAAGCCGGCGAAGGCGCCGACCAAGACGCCGATGATCAGCGCCACGGCGACCGAGGAGAAGCCGACGAGGAGCGAGATGCGCGCGCCGTAGAAGATGCCGGCCGCGATGTCGCGCCCGAGGCTGTCGGTGCCGAGGAGGGCGCCGGGGAACTCGCCCGGCCAGGCGAGCGGCGGGCCGACCATGTCGTAGGGGTCGCCGGGGAAGACGATGTTCGCGGTCAGCGCCATCAGGAAGATCGCCCCGAGCAGCACGAGGCCGAGGAGCGTGGTCCAGTTGCGGAGTAGGAGACGGAGGGTGGCCATCAGCGCAGCTCCACCGTGGGGTTGATGACCGCGTAGAGCAGGTCGACGACGAGGTTCGCGAGCACCACGAAGACCGAGCTCAGGACGAGGATGGAGAGGAGCAGGTTGAGGTCGCGCTGGAACATGGCGTCGAACATCAGCCGGCCGATGCCCGGCCAGGAGAAGATGGTCTCGGTCAAGACCGCGCCACCGAGGAAGCCGCCGACGTTGGCGCCGACGACGGTGACGAGCGGCAGCACCGCGTTGCGGAGCGCGTGGCGGTAGGCGATGCGGCGCTCGGAGATGCCCTTGGCGCGGGCGACGCGGATGTACTCGAGGTTCAGCACCTCGAGCATCCCCGCCCGCACCAGCCGGGTGTAGATGGCGAGGTAGAAGAAGGCCTGGGTGAGCGCCGGCAGCGCGAGGTGGCGCGCCACGTCCCAGGCGCCGGCGAGGCCGTGGCTGTCGGCGGTGATGTCGCGCATGCCGCCGGTCGGCAGCCAGCCGAGCTGGACGGAGAAGACGAGGATCATCATCAGCCCGATCCAGAAGGGCGGCGTGGCGTAGAAGAGCAGCGCCCCGAGCGAGATCAGCCGGTCGGGCAGGCGGTTGAAGTGGCGCGCGGCGGTGACGCCGAAGAAGATGCCGGCGGCAAGGGCGATGAGGACGCTCGTCACCATCAGCAGCAGCGTGGCCGGCAGGCGGGCGAAGATGAGCGTCGAGACGGCCTCGTTGTAGCGGAACGAGTAGCCGAGATCGAGGGTGGCGATGCGCCCGAGGAAGGCGCCGAGCTGCACCCAGAGCGGCTGGTCGAGGCCGAACTCCGCCCTGAGGTTGGCGAGGTATGTTGGGTCGGCGGTGCCCGCCTCGCCGGCGAGGACGTCGGCCGCGTCGCCGGGGGCGAGCTGCAAGAGGAAGAAGTTCACGATGGCGATGCCGAGGATCGTCAGCAGGGCATGGACGAGCCGCTTGCTGATGAACCGCACCGGGAGCCGGCGTCCAGCGAATGTCACGTCACCCTCCCTCGGGTCAGGCAGTGCGGGCGGAGGCGGTGGCGTCGTGCCAGACCTCCTCCAGCCAGGTCAGGATGTCGAATACCGGCAGCGCCAGCGCGCGGGAGAGCGTCGCCGCGTAGGGCGGCAGGTTGGTGCATTCCAGCACGACGGCGCGGAGGCGGGGGTGCGCGGCGACGAGCCGGCGGCCGGCGGCCACCACGTCGGCTTCCGCGCGGGCCGGGTCGAGCGGCACCTCGGCGGAGTCGGCGCGCAGCACGCGGTAGAGCTCGTCGCCCTGCTCCAGTCCGACGACCGGCGTGTCGGCGGGCGCGCCCGAGGCAGTGAGGTGCGCCGGCGTCAGGCTGCGGCCGTCCATGGCCATCACCCCGACGCGCCCGAGCTCGGCGATGCGCCGCGGGAGCTGGAAGAGCGCCGAGGCCGCCACGGGGACCGGGCTGCCGTGTTCGAGCCGGTCCTGGTGGAAGACGAGGACGCCGCAGGAGGTCGTCACCATGCCGGCGCCGCGGGCGACCAGCCGGTCGCGGGCGGCGACGAAGTCGCGGGCGAGGTCCGGATCCCGCGCATCGCCGCCCATGACCCGCTCGACCGTCGCCGCCTCGACGATCTCGTGCAGCACCCTGCCCCCGAAGGTCTCGGGGTTGCCGATGTCGCCCGGCGGGCGCGGGAAGGCGGTGCGGAGCATGATCACCCCGACGACCGGCAGGGCACGCGCCCGCCTCATTCGATCGTCAGCGTGGCGTAGTGGTTGCGGACGCCGTCCGGGCCGACGACGAAGTTGTCGAGCTTGGCGCTGGCGATGGTGACGTAGATCGGCCGGACCAGCGGCAGGATCGGGAGATCCGTCATGGCGATCTGCTGGAAGCGGCGGAAGAGCGCGACGCGCTTCTCGGGGTCGGGCTCGACGGCGGCGGCCGAGAGCACCTCGTCCATCTCGGGGTTGCCGTAGCCCCCGGCGTTGACGAAGGGCGTCCCCTGCTGGGCCGCCTCGGAGTGGTAGAACCGCTGCAGGCCGACCGTGGGGTCGGCGGAGGCCGATCCGGGGAACATGGCGATGTCGAAGTCGTAGTCGGCATAGACCTGCTGGATGAAGGTCGGCACGTCCGCCGCCTGCAGGACGAGGTCGATCCCGACCTTGCGGAACTGCTGGCGCAGGAACTGGCCGGCGCGCTCGTAGGTGTCGCCGAGCTGCGGCCAGATCAGCCGCAGCTGGAAGCGCATGTCGTCGGTGCCCCTGGGAAAGCCGGCGGCGTCGAGGAGCTCGTTGGCCTTGTCCGGGTCGAACGGATAGGCGGGCACGTCGCTGGTGTAGAACTGCGCCAGCGTCTGCGGGACTGGGCCGGTCAGCTTCTCGGCGAAGCCGTACCAGACCACCTTCGTCATCGTGTCGACGTCGATGGCGTGCATCATCGCCTGGCGCACTTCCGGCTTCGCCAGATGCTCGTTCCTCAGGTTGAGATGGAGCATGTCGAGGCTGTTGTTCATCTCGGTGCCGCGGGTCTCGACCTTGAAGGCCGGGTTCTCCTGGAACCGCTTCACCTCGTTCAGCGGGATCAGGCCGTCGCCGCCGAGCTGCAGCTCGCCCGCCTCGAAGGCGGCGACCCGGGCGCTCGGGTCGGGATAGATGCGCACGACGAGCTTGTCGACGAGCGGCTTGCCGGCGTCCCAGTAGTCGGGGTTCTTCTCGAGGATGACGTGGCTGCCGCGCTCCCATTCGGAGAACTTGAACGGCCCGGTGCCGATCGGGGCGTTGTTGGCGGGGTTGGTCAGCACGTCGGTGCCCTCGTAGACGTGCTTCGGCAGCATCGGCGACTCCCAGCCGGAGAGCGCCGACATGACGGCCGGCGAGGGCTCGCTGAACCTGATGATCGCCGTCAGCGGATCCGGGGTCTCGACCTCGGTCACCTTGGCGAAGACGCCGCGGCCGCGCGGATGGTGCTGCTTCAGGATCTCGGTGATCGTGTAGGCGACGTCCGCCGAGGTGAAGGGCTCGCCGTCGTGCCACTTGACGCCGTCGCGCAGCTTGAAGGTGATCGAGAGGCCGTCCGGGGCGACTTCCCAGGCGGTGGCGAGCTCGGGCTGCGGCTTCAGGTCGAAGTCGTAGGCGAGCAGCCCCTCGGTCATCTTGCCCGAGATCACCGTCACCGGATCGGCGGTGTTGAAGGCGGCGATCATCGCGTTCGGCTCGGGGTTGACGGTCATGACGACCGTGCCGCCGGCGGCGGCGGCGGCGCCCGGCCGGAGCATCCCGGCCAGCACGGCGGCGGAGCCGAGGAGGAGCGCGCTGCGGCGGGAGAGGAGCATGGCGTTGGTCATCACGTTTCCCTGCGAGATCGGTGTGATCGGCACGCACCGGGGCGGCGCGAACCCTTTATGCCTGAAGTATCGGACAGCTCGTGCGCGCTGGCTAGCGCCGGGGCTTTTCCTTCCGGGCATCGTTTTTTGGATATCCGCCGATTCAGGCCCGAACAACCCCTGGACCGCGCCTCCCCCGGTTGCGGGGCTGCCGCGTCTGCCGCAATAGGGCGCTCACCGGAAGGGGAGATCGCGATGCCGGAGGAGGACGGAACGAGCGTGACGGGCGCCGCGCTGCTGGCGCGCATGCTCGCGGACTGGGACTGCGGCCCGGTCTTCCATGTCCCGGGCGAGGGCATCCTCGAGGTTCTCGACGCGTTGGCCGACGAAGGCGTGTCGCTGATCTCGTGCCGCCACGAGGGCGGCATGGGCTACATGGCGCAGGCGGCCGGCCATGTCCGCGGCCGCCCCGGGATCTGCCTGGCCGGCCGCGCACCGGGCGCGCTCAACGCGACGCTCGCGCTGCACACGGCCTTCACCGACGCCGCGCCGATGATCCTCGTCGTCGGCCAGCCGCCGGTGCGCCAGGCCGGGCGCGAGCCGTTCCTCGACAACGACTTCGCGGTGGCCTTCGCGCCGGTCGCCAAGTGGGTCGGCAGCTGCACCGAGGCCGCGCGCCTGCCGGAGCTCCTGTCGCGCGCCTGGGCGACGGCGATGACCGGACAGCGCGGCCCGGTGGTCCTCGCGGTGACGGAGGATGTCTGGAGCGAGCCGGCCGCGCCGTCCACCCTGCCGCCGCCGGTCGTTCCGCGGCCGGGCGTGTCCCCCGGGGATGCGGACCGGATCGCCGCCATGCTCGCCGAGGCGGAGCGGCCGCTGCTGATCGCGGGCGGGACCGGCTGGTCGCCCGAGGGCGTCGAGGCGCTCGCGGCCTTCGCCGGCGCGAGCGGCGTGCCGGTCGCCACCTCCTACCGCCGGCGCGACCTGATGCCGGCGGGCCATCCCTGCTTCGTCGGCGAGGTCGGCATCGGCGCCGACCCGTCGCTCGTGCGCGCGGTCGGCGAGGCCGACCTCGTCGTCGTGGCGGGCATGCGGCTCGGAGAGATCAACACCTTCGGCGCCGACGTCTTCGAGGGCTTCCGGCTGCTGGCGGCGCCCGAGCCGGCGCAGCGGCTCGTCCACATTCATCCCGACGCGAGCGAGCTCAACCGCGCGTATCGCAGCGCGCTGCCGGTCTGCGCCGTCGCGGAGACCGCGTTCGAGCCGCTTGCCGAAGCCCTCTCCACTCGTGCGGCGCCCGACTGGTCGGCCTGGCGCGCGCGGCTCCGCGCCACGCGCGACGCCTTCACCGAAGGCAGGCCGTGCCCGGGGCCGCTCGACATGCGGGAGGCCTGCCGCATCCTGCGCGCGGCGCTGCCGCCCGACGCCATGCTCACCGTCGGCGCCGGCGCCTATGCGCATTGGCCGCAGCGGTATTTTCCGCACGAGGAGCACGGGACGCAGCTCGGTCCGAAGAGCGGCGCCATGGGCTACGGCCTCCCGGCCGCGATCGGGGTGCAGGCCGCCTGCCCGGGCCGGCGCGTCGTCGCCATGGCCGGCGACGGCTGCTTCCTGATGCACGGCGAGGAGCTCGCCACGGCGGTGCTGCACGGGCTGCCGGTCACCGTCGTCGTGGTCAACAACGGCCGATACGGCGCCATCGCCGCCACCCAGGCGCGGCATTTCGGGCGCACCGTCGGGACGGACCTCTCCTCGATCGACTTCGCCGCTTATGCGCGCGCGCTCGGCGCCGCCGGGTTCCGGGTCGAGCGGACCGAGGAGCTCGCGCCCGCCCTCGCCGCGGCGCTGGCGTGCGAGGGCCCCGCCCTCGTCGAGCTCGTCACCGGACCGGAGGCACTGAAGCCATGAGCGGACGCGAGATCATCGTCATCGGCGCAGGCATCGCCGGGCTGGTGGCGGCGCGGCGGCTGTCGCAGGCGGGCCATTCGGTGCGCGTGCTCGAGGCCGGCGAGGTGCCCGGGGGGCGGGTCGGCGACCGCGAGGTCCGCGGCATCCGCTTCAACACCGGCGCCCGGCTGGTCTACGACTTCAGCCGCCCGTTCAACGCGCTGCTCGACGAGGTGGGCCTCCGCCCGGCGATGATCCCGATCCGCCGCCTCTCCGCCGAATGCGTCGGCGAGGACGGCGCCTGGACCGTCGAGCTGATGCCCGGGCCGAAGAGCCTCGCAACGCCCGGCCTGACGCTGGCCGAGCGGCTGCGCTTCGTGCCCTTCGGCATCCGCACCCTGGCGGCGCGCCGCCGCACCGACCCCGACGACGCCGCCTCGGCGCTGGCCGAGGACGCGGTGACGCTCGCCGACTACGTGCGCGGCACCACCGGGGCGGGCGTGCTCGAGCGCATGGTCGCGCCGATCTTCCGCGGCACGCGCTCGTGGAACCCCGAGGACATCTCGGCGGCCTTCTTCGCCTCCACGACGCCGCACCTCGTCGGCCGCGACACGGTCTACGTCTTCTCCGGCGGCATGGGCCGGCTGCCGCGGGCGATCGCCGAGGGGCTCGCGGTCGATTGCGGCGCGAGGGTGACGGCCGTGGAGACGCCGCAGGCCGGGCCCTGCCGCGTCACGGTGGCGCGCGACGGCGCGGAGACGGTGCAGGAGGCCGACCTCGTGGTCTGCGCGACGGAGGGCTCGCTCGCCGCCGGCCTCTTCTCGGGCCTCGGCGAGGAGGAGCGGCGGTTCTTCGACGGCGTACGCTACAACGCCCTCGGCATCGTCCACTACCGGCTGAGCCGGCAGGTGGCGCCGGCCATGAAGTTCTTCACCCGCGCCGCGGCGGGGCCGCTCGCCACCTGGCAGCAGGTTCCCGGCAACGAGGCGACCGGCCAGGCGCCGCAGCTCTACGCCCAGCTCTCGCCGGAGGCGGTGAGCGAGGCGGTCGAGCGCGGGATGATCGAGCGGCTCGACGAGCTCGTCGGGGAGCGGGCGCGCGCGCTCTATCCCGACCTCGACCGCGACGTCGCCGACCTGCACAACCAGTGGATCGCCCGCAAGCTGCCGACCTTCTACCCGGGGTATGCCCGCAGCGTCGCCGCCTTCCGCGACCGCCAGTCGGCGGCGCGGCGGCGGGCCTACTTCTGCGGCGACTATCTCGCCCAGTCGCTGATCACCGGCGCGGCGGCGAGCGGCGAGCGGGCGGCGCGCGACGTCGCCCGGCACTGGGGCGACGGGTGAGCTTTCCCGCCCACCCGGCCTGGGACTTCGCGCTCCGCGTCTACGGGACGCCCGGCGTCGCGCCGGCCTGCCTCGGGCTGCAGGAGCGCCACGGCATCGACGTCACGCTGATGCTCTTCTGCATCTGGCACGGCACCGCGCACGGCGCGCCGCTCGGCCCGCACCTCGCCGCCCTCTGCACCACGGCCCGCACCTGGCGGGAGGCCACCGTCCTGCCGCTGCGCGGCGCCCGGCGATGGCTGAAGGCCGCGGGGCCCGCGGACCCCTACCGCTCCGTGCTCGCCGCCGAGATCGACTGCGAGCACGCCGAGCTCCTGGCGCTGGCGCGCCAGGCGGAGGCGATCCCTTCCACCGCCGCGCCGCCGTCTGCCGCGACGGTCGCCGACAACCTCGCGGGCTTCCTGGCCGCCTCGGGCGTCGCGCCGACCCCCGAGGACCGCGCGGCGCTCCGAACCATCCTCGCCGCCGCGGGAGCGGCGGAAGCCGCGGGCCTGCTGCCGTGACGCGCAAATCTTTCGCCCGATCGCGCAAATCACCGCGCCCCTCCGGCGAGGGCCGTGTGGTTAGGGTGGCGGCAAATCAAGAGAGGAGTTGGCTTTCATGACGAATCGGATCTTCTCCGGGGCGCCGTCCGAGGACTTCGCGGGCTACGCCAGGGCGGTGATCGACGGGCCGACCATCTACGTCTCCGGCACGCTGGGGCAGGACCCCGCGACGGGGGCGATGCCCGAGGACGCGGGCGAGCAGGCGCGGAACGCGCTGTCAGCGATCGCCGCGACGCTGGAGAAGGCCGGGGCGGGCCTGACGAACGCCGTCGCCTGCCGCGTCTACATCACCGACCCGAGTCACCTGCGGGCGGTGGCGACGGTGCTGGGCGAGACCTTCCGCGACATCCGGCCGACGAACACGCTGCTCGTCGCCCAGATCCCGACCCCCGGCGCGAAGGTCGAGATCGAAGTCACCGCCTCCACCCGAAGCTGAAGGTCGGCAGGCGAGCGGGCACGGACCGAGGGTCGAGCGTCGCCAGACGCGACCACGGCGATCCTCGCCCCCGTCGTCAGCCGAAGCGAAGATGCGAACCGACGTCGACACCACGAAAATCTCCGCCGGTCAGAGCCTGACGGTCTGGCGCGATACCGTCTGCGCCAATCTCATCGGTGTCGAATGCGACGCGGGGGCGCGGTGCGTCCTGAAGGGCCGGTTCACGCAGCTGGAGCGCGATGGCTTCGCCATCGCCCGGCTGCGCGCCGGGGCGCACAACGCGGTGCGAGAGCGCCGGACGCTGCGCACGTCCGACACGGACTTCTACATGCTGTTCCTGCAGAAGACCGGCACGATGCGGGTCCGGCGGGAAAACGGCGACTTTCTCGTCCGTCCGGGCGATATGTACTTCTACGACGCCGGCACCGAACACCAGCTGCTCTTCGACGAGCCGTTCGATCATCTCGCCGTGCGCGTCCCGCGAAAGCTCGTCGAACGACGCTGGTCGCGGCTCGCCGAGATCGGCTCGTTCCGGGCGCCGGCGGACGAGCGCGTCATCGATCGCGTCCTGCTGCCGATGGCGGGTGCGGCGATCGGCTCGCCGGACGCGCGTGATCTGCCGAACGTCGCGATCGCGATGATCGACCTCTTCGCCGCGCGCGTTCAGGGCGACGCCCCGGCCGCCACCGCCGAGACCAGCCACGCGCGCCTGATGGCCAGGCGGATCGGGCATGAGGTCGATCTTCGGCTCGAGGATCCGGCGCTCGACGCGGAGGCGGTCGGGCGGACGCTCGGCCTGTCCCGGCGGCAGGTCGACCGACTATTGCAGCGGTGCGGCACGAGCTTCGCGAGCTCAGCTCGCCTGGGCAAACGGCTGCGCGCGCGGCCGAGCTTCTGGAGCAGCCGTGGGCGCGGGGCCAGTCGGTGACGCAGCTCGCTGGCCGCGGCTTCGAGAACCACTCGTTCTTCTCCCGCAAGTTTCGCGAAGCCTACGGGCTGAGCCCGCGGGACTATCGCGAGGCGGCGCTCGGACGGGCCGTGTCCTTCCGCGAACAGAAATAGGTCCGGCTCAGAGCAGCGGCATTCCGCGCGGCGGGAATAGTCCCAACAGGCTTCGAGCCTCGGCGTGAAATGTACCGAAATCCATCGCGCTCCGGCATGGCCGGCCGGCAGATGCCCGAGCTGGCGGGCACGGCCGCCAGGGTCCCGCCCGCGGTATCGGGCCCTGAAGCTCATCGTAAGACAAGCGCTTTGACGGAGAAACCAAGCTAGCGATCTTCCAGGAGGAACCGTGACCAACCAAACGATCGCAGAAATCCCCGAGTCACGGGGACTGCAGAGAGCGTTCAAGTTCTTCGCCGTCATCGAGCGGGTCGGCAACCTGCTGCCCAATCCGTTCTGGTTGTTCTGGATTCTTTCCGTCGTTCTGGCCGTGCTGAGCGCTCTCCTCGCCGCGTCCGGCGTCAGCACCATGAACCCCGCCACCGGCAAGGGCGTCGCGGTGCAGAGCATGCTCACCGCCGAGGGCCTGCAGATGGTGCTCGGCACCGCGGTCTCGAACTTCGCCACCTTCCCGCCGATGGCGACGATCATCACCGTCCTGCTGGGCATCGCGGTCGCGGAGAGGTCCGGCCTGATCGACACGCTGCTGCACGGCATGGTCACCCGCGTGCCGCCCAAGTACCTGACCTTCGCGCTGGCGATGGCCGGCATGGTCGGCCACGTGGCGGGCGACGCCGCCTACGTGACGCTGATCCCGCTGGGCGCCCTGGTCTTCCTGGCGGCCGGGCGCAGCCCGCTGATCGGCATCGTCGTCGCCTACGTGTCGATCGCGGCGGGCTACGACGCCTCGCCCTCGCTGACGACGACCGACGTTCTGCTCTCCGGGCTGACCACCGCGGCCGCCCAGACCATCGATCACAGCTACATCGTGACCCCGGTCGCGAACTACTATTTCGGCGTGAGCTCGTCGGTGATCATCGCGCTCGCGATCACGATCGTGACCGAGAAGGTGCTGGTCCGCCGTCCCGACCTGCAGGTGGACGACGACATCGACCTGGAGAGCCACACCGACCTCGGCCGGCTCGAGTCGACCCCCGCGGCAAGCCGTGCGATGCGCGCCACCGGCCTGGCGGCGCTGATCTTCGCGGCCGTCCTCGTCCTCGGCATGATCCCCGCGTTCCTCGCCGCTGCGCGGGGAGGGCGGCGGGATCGTCAACTCGGTCGTGTTCAGCGGCATGGCCTTCGTCCTCTGCCTGTTCTTCACCATGCTCGGCGTGGTCTACGGCTTCGTCAGCGGCAGCTTCACGAAGCCCAGCCAGATCGTCGAGGCGATGGTGGGCGGCGTGCGGTCGCTGGCGCCGATCCTCGTGCTCTTCTTCGCGATCGCGCAGTTCCTGGCCTACTTCAAGTGGACGAAGATCGGCGAGGTCATGGCGATCACCGGTGCCGAGTGGCTGGCCGCGATGAACGTTCCGGGCTGGACGATCCTGCTCGGGATCGCGATCCTGATCACCTTCATGAACTTCGTGATCACCAGCGGCTCGGCGCTCTGGGCGCTCGCCGCGCCGGTGTTCGTGCCGATGCTCATGCTGCTCGACATCCCCCCGGAGACGACCCAGGCCGTCTACCGGATCGCCGACTCGGTGACGAACAGCGTCACCCCGATGAGCCCCTACTTCGTGATGGCGCTCGGCTTCATGCAGCAGTACCGCAAGAGCGCGGGGATCGGGACCCTCGCCTCCTTCACCATCCCGATCGCGATCGTGGTCTGGACCGTGTGGATCGGCTTCTTCATGGCGTGGTACTTCGCCAACGTCCCGTTCGGCCCCGGCTACTGAAGGGAGGACGCGCGATGAGCGAAGAAATCATGGAGTCGACACCGGCGCTGTCCGAGGCAACGGTCGAGCAGGTCATCGCCGACATCGTCGGGCTAGGGTCTGTTGAGATTCACCGTATGTGTAGGACGGTTGCGACGAGATAGATCATTGCGGCGAAGCTCTGGTCGGTCTTGCAAGCTCGCAGGGCGATGCGCTTGAAGTCTTTGAGCTTGCAGAAGAAGTTCTCGATGAGGTGGCGCCACCGGTAGAGGTCGGCGTCGATCGGCCGGGGCTTGGTCCGCTGCGGGTGCTGGGAGATCACCACTTGCGCGCCGCGCGCGTCGAGTTCGGCGACGATCCAGCCGGCGTCGAAGGCCTTGTCAGCGATCAGCCCGCCGAAGGCGACACCCTCGATCAGCGGCGTCACGCCGACCGTGTCGTGGCGCTGCCCGGGCAGCAGCTCGAAGCGCACGAGGTTGCCGAGCGCGTCGGTCAGCGCAAGGATCTTGGTCGTCCATCCGCCGCGGGACTTGCCGATGGCCTGGCTCTGAGTCCCCCTTTTGAGCCCTGTCCGTGGCGGTGGACCTTGACGATCGTGCCGTCGACCATCGCGAGCTCGAGATCGGGATCATCCGCCAACGCGTCGAAAATTCTCTTGAATACGTCAGCCTTTACCCAATAGCGGAACCGCTTGAACACCGAGTTCCAGGGGCCGAAGGCCTCCGGCAGATCGCGCCAGGGGCTGCCGGTCCGCGCGATCCAGAGCACCCCCTCGACGAACACCCGCGCATCGCTGCCGGTTCGACCGGGGTCCGTTGCCTTCCCCAGACAATGCGGCGCGACCAGAGCCCATTGCGCGTCCGTCAGGATCGTCCTCGTCATCTACTGCTCCCTTTTGGGAGCTTGAATCAGAACAACCGCAATCGAGCAGGTCATCGCCGACATCTCAACGCGCTAGTGGACTGCGAGAGCTGCAGCTACGACCGCGCGGGGCTGGACGCCTGCCTGGCCTTGCTGACGGACCTGGCCGCCCGCCGGCTGGGCGAGCCCGCCGAGACGCACCGCCACCCCGGCGGGGAGCAAGGCGACATCGTGACGCTGACCTATCCCGGAAGCGGGACCGGCCACGTCACGATCGTCGGCCACTACGACACCGTGTGGCCGCGGGGCACGCTCGCCGGCTGGGGCGAGCGGTCGTATCCGGATGGCGACGGCCGGTTGCGGCTGAGCGGTCCAGGCCTCCTCGACATGAAGTCGGGCCTCGTGCAGGGCATATGGGCGCTGCGGCTGGCGCGGGAGAGCGGGCTCCCGACGCCGACCGTCACCTACGTCTGGAACGGGGACGAGGAGATCGGCTCGCTCGCGTCGCGGCCGGTGATCGAGAGGGTCGCCGGCGCGAGCGACGCGACGCTGGTGCTCGAGCCGAGCTTCGACGGCGCGGTCAAGACCGAGCGCAAGGGCGTCGGGCTCTTCAAGGTCGCGATCACCGGGGTGGAATCGCATGCGGGCCTCAATCCCGCGGCGGGCGCGAGCGCGATCCACGCGATGGCGGAGTTCATCGCCGCCATCGTGGCCGCGGCCGACCCCGGCCAGGGCACCACCATCAACGTCGGAGTGATCGAGGGCGGCACGGGAAGCAACGTCGTCGCCGGCAGGTGCGTCGTCCAGGTCGACATCCGGGTGAAGACGGCGGCCGAGCGGGATCGCATCGACGCCGCCTTCGATGCCGTGACGGTCTCCGACCCCCGGGTGAAGGTCGAGGTCGAGCATTGCTGGAACCGGCCGCCGATGGAGCTCACCGAGGCCTCGGTCCCCCTCCTCGAGAGCGCGCGGGCGGTAGCCGGCGAGCTGGGCTTCGTCCTGCGCAACGTCGGCGTGGGCGGCGCGAGCGACGCGAACTTCGTCGCCGGGCTGGGACGTCCGGTGCTCTGCGGCCTCGGCGCGGTCGGCGACGGCGCGCACGCCCGGAACGAGTTCATCTACGCGGACATGATCGGCCGGCAGACGGCGCTGCTGACCGGCCTCCTCCACCGCCTCGCCGACGGCCTCTGACGGAGGCGGCGCGGCGGGCCGGACGTGGAGGCGGGCGGACCCGTGCGCTGGCTCCTGAGGCCGCGCCTGCGGCCAAAGCTCCAGTCCACGCCGCCGTCGCCTCGAGAGATGCCGGCGACGTGGGGGCCGAGCCGCGGCTCCAGCGCCGGCGTTCACGGCACGAGGCGGAAGCCGACGCCGTCGTCGATGATCGCGAAGCGGCCGAAGGCGAGGACGAGCCGCTGGCGGTAGACGCCGGCGACATGCTCGCCGGCGGCGGCGCGCTGGAACGCCTGACCGCAGCCGAGGCGAGAGCCGCCCGCCGGCCGCCTCCACTTCCCGGCGGCGCAGCCTCTCGCTCAGGTTGCAGGCGAAGACGAGGCGCCGGTCGGCAACACGGCGATGATGCCGGATACGGCGCCATGAAACGGGCATGAAGTGGCCGCCACTCCCCCTTCCCCGCGGTGGCATCCGCTTCGATCCGGGCCGGATCGTGCTCGGCGCGAAATCCGGCGGCCATCCACACCAAATCCCACATCCGCCCGATCGCCGCGCGACCCTCGAGCTGGAAGCCGACGTCCTCGAACCTGGCATTCTCGGCGTAGCAGGCAGCCGCGGCGGCCGGGTCGTTGCGCTCGACGGCATCGTAGAGCCTGGCAACGCATCGGGCATCCTGCGCCGTGGCCGTCAGGCCGTCCGGTTCCATCTGCTCGACCGCGTTCGCCATCCTGTTCTCCACCCCGGACCGGTCAACGGGATTTTCGTGCAAGGACGGACCGACGCGGTCGATGCCCCGAAGGCTGAGCCGCCGAGACTGCACCATGGCCAGGCTTCGTGACCACGCGCGTCGTCCGAACGGTGGATGCGCGCCAAGTTGAACGGAGTTAGGTCGGGTCTTCTTCAGAACACCTCCCAGATAGGCAAGCCCCTATGTTGCGACCGGCATTCTTCTGGCTCTTCTCCGGATCCGTTCTGGCCAGCGGTCCGGCCATGGCGGTGGAAGGATTCTACCTGAAAGGCTTCGGCGGTATCGCCTTCGTGCAGGACGCCTCGCTCGGAATCCTGGACGACCCGGACTTCTCCTTCCGCTATGACTACGACCCGGGTTACGTGCTCGGAGCCGCGGCCGGTCTCCAGGTTACCGGGAGGCTCGCCGTCGAGGCCGAGGCCAGCTACCGTCAGGCGCATGCGGACGTCCACGCGAAGCTCGATGACCGCAGTCCCGAGGAACCGATCTACGACACCTGGCAGTTCGGGGAGACAGTCAAGGCCCGGTCGCTGATGCTGAACCTGCGCTACAGCTTCGATCCGGTCGCGATGGGGCCGGTCTCGGCCGATGCGGGCGGGCGCCTGCGACCCTATGTCGGCGCCGGGCTCGGCGGCACGGTGCTCGACTTCGGTGACGACAGCACCGATCCGCACCTGGCTTGGCAGCTCTTCGCCGGCCTGTCGTACGATCTCGGCCAGGCCTGGAGCCTCTTCGGCGAGGCGCGCTGGTTCAAGACCGATGGCGGGACGATCCACCAGGATCCCTCCGACGGCAGCGACTGGCTCCAGGGAAGCTTCGAGTCGATCGACATGCTGTTCGGAGTCAGCTACCGCTTCTGAGCCGGAGAGGCGCCCCGTCCCGCGTCCGGGGATGGCTGCCAGGACCTCTATCGTCCGATGGGAGGATGATAGGCGGGCTCGGCTCGGCACACGCGAGCCCGAGCCGGATCGCGACATCGGCAACCACTGTCGGGCGGTGATCGATCTCCGGGAGCCGATCACGACGGAGACCCTCGTGGCCGGCCTCGTCCTCGCGGTGCCCGGCGCGTGGTGGCGGGCCGACCTGAACGCGGCCCCGGTTGGCCTGGACCGCAGTGCCCGCCTGGCCGATCGATGTGCTGCGGCTCGGGATCGCGATCGGCCGAGCGACGGCGAGACCTTCGACATCGGCGTCGGCGATGCCGTGCGCACCTGAGGCGTCGGCCCCGAGGCGGCCGAGGCCGCGCGGAGCCCGCACGGCTGTTGCCCCGCCGCGCCGGCCGGCGGCGGAGGCGCTCGCACTCGATCCCGCCGGGCGCCACGTCCGCAAGCGCCTGCCGGTCGTCCTCGACCTGAAGCGGATCGCCAAGGGGCTACGGCGTCGACCGCCTCGCCGAGACCCTCATATCATTGCGTCCGGCATCGACGCGGGCCTCGTCGGCATCGACGGAGGGATGCGGGCGCTCGGCCTGCGGCCGGACGGCGAAGCCTGGGTCGCCGCGATCGAGTCGCCCGATCGGTCGCGACGCGCCCCGCTCGATCCTCGCGCTCGCGGACGCCGCCGTCGCGACGTCGGGCGACTATCGTCGTCGCCGCCCCGCCACCTGCACCGCCGCCGACGCCTGGGCGACCGCCCTGACGGTGCGCGGAAGCGGCGCGGGCGCCGACCTCGCCCGCCGCCACCGCCTCGACGGCCTCTTCCTCGACCGCGACGGCGACCGGCTCCGGGAAACCGGGGTTGGACCGCTGTTCGAAACCCGGCCATACCCTCGGGTGCGTGACCTGAACCCGGAGACGACCGCTCGATGACGCCGCCCGTCCAGGACCGCCGCAAGGTCGCGCTGCTCGCCATCGCCCTCGTCGGCCTCCTGTCGGGCCTCGCGGCATGGGCCGCCGGCCGGCCCGACCTCGCCGCCCTCGCCTGGACTGCCGGAGTGCTCCCGATCCTCGCGGCGCTCGTCGTCGAGA
This sequence comes from Amaricoccus sp., assembly GCA_046348975.1. Lineage (GTDB taxonomy): Bacteria > Pseudomonadota > Alphaproteobacteria > Rhodobacterales > Rhodobacteraceae > Amaricoccus. The sequence goes on from JAXMDF010000006.1 coordinate 115,101, forward strand.
TCGTCCGCAGCCTCGCGAGAGGCGAGGTCGGCCTCGACATCGTCGCCGCCCTGTCGATGTCGGCGGCGCTCGCCTTCGGCGAGACGCTGGCGGCGGCCGTCGTCGCGCTGATGTATTCCGGCGGCACCTTCCTCGAGAGCTTCGCCGAGGGCCGCGCCCGCCGCGAGATGAGCGACCTCCTGTCCCGCGTGCCGCGCACGGCGACCCGCCGCCGCGACGGCGCGCTCGAGGAGGTTCCGCTCGACGACATCCGGCCGGGCGACCTGCTCCTGATCCGCCAGGGCGACGTCGCGCCGGTCGACGGCCGGGTGGAGAGCGCCCGCGCCATCCTCGACCAGTCGGCGCTGACCGGCGAACCCCTGCCCGTGCGGCTCGACCGCGGCCAGGAGGCGATGAGCGGCTCGACGAACGCCGGCGACGCCTTCGACCTCCGGGCGAGCCGCCGCGCCGCCGACAGCACCTATGCCGGCATCGTCCGCCTGGTCGAGGCGGCGCAGGCGTCGAAGGCGCCGATGTCGCGCCTCGCCGACCGCTATTCGCTGCTGTTCCTCGCCGTCACCGTCGTCCTGGCCGGCGTGGCCTGGGGTTTCACCGGCGACCCGATCCGCGCGGTGGCGGTGCTCGTCGTCGCCACCCCCTGTCCGCTGATCCTCGCCGTCCCCGTGGCGCTCGTCGCCGGCGTGTCGCGGGCGGCGCACTTCGGGGTGCTCGTCAAGGGCGCGAGGCCGCTCGAGGCCCTCGCCGGCATCCGGACGCTGATCCTCGACAAGACCGGCACGCTCACCGAGGGGCGCCCGCAGATCGTGTCCGTCGTGCCCGAGGGCGACCTCGCCGAGGACGAGATCCTGCGCCTCGCCGCCGCGCTCGACCAGGCGTCGAAGCACCCGATCGCGCAGGCGATCGTCGCCGCGGCGCGGGCGCGCGGCATGGACCTGCCGATCCCCGAAGCCGTGGTCGAGACGCCCGGAGAGGGCGTCGCCGGCACGATCGCCGAGCGCGAGGTCGTCGTCGGCGGCACGGACTTCGTCGCCTCCCAGGTCGGGGCGCCGCGCCTCGCGCCCACGGCCCGGGACGCGGGCTCGGTCGTCGTGGCGCTCGCGGTCGACGGCCGGCCCGCGGGCCGCCTCGTCATGGCCGATGCCCTGCGCCCGGGGACGCCCGGCCTCCTCGCCGGGCTGCGGCGGCTCGGGATCGGCCGCATCCTGCTGGCGACCGGCGACCGCCGCACCGTGGCCGAGGCCGTGACCGAGGGGCTCGGGTTCGACGCAGTCCGGGCCGACCTCACGCCCGACCGGAAGGTGCTGCTGGTCCTGAGCGAGCGCAAGAACGGCCCGGTGATGATGGTGGGCGACGGCGTCAACGACGCGCCCGCCCTCGCGGCCGCGGACATCGGCGTCGCCATGGGCGCGCGCGGGGCGGCGGCCTCGGCCGAGGCGGCGGACGTCGTGCTGCTGGTCGATCGCCTCGACAGTCTGCTGCCGGGGATCGAGATCGCCCGGCGCGCGCGCCGCATCGCCCTCGGGAGCGTCGCGGCCGGCATCGGCCTGTCGGTCCTCGGGATGATCGCCGCCGCCTTCGGCCACCTCACGCCGGTGCAGGGCGCGCTCCTCCAGGAGCTGATCGATGTCGCCGTCATCCTGAACGCCCTCCGGGCGCTCCGGATCGTGCCGGGACGGGCGGTGCAGGCATCCGGCGGCCCGGCAGCCGTTTCCGCCCCGGCCCCGCCGTCGCCGAGCATCCGGTAGGCGAGGAGCGCTTCGGAGGGTCGGAGGCACCTCTGCAAACGGGCCCGAGGATTGCCGGATGGGCGCCGATGAACAGCCGGTTAAAGTCCCCGAGCATATTCATTTGATTTCAGGTACTTGCACTTTTGTGTGCGGCTTGCATGCCGCTTGGGCGGCGCTCCGACCGAGGCCGCGGCCGACGCCGGTCGATCACCGGCCGTTCTTCGCCCTCGTGCGCCGCGGTCATCCACGCGACGACGGCGACGATCACGCCGAGGAACGTCAGGCTCATGGCGACGGTCCCGAAGCCCATCCCGCCGTATTCGACGGGCTGCGACAGGAGATCGCCGAAGGAGGCGCGGAGCGGCCGGGTGAGGGTGCGATCGGCCTCCTCGTGCCAGTCGTACGGCAGATAGTGGACGGTCGCGTGGCGGTCGCGGAACTGCTCATTGCCATCGCCGGACTCGGCGAGGTGGTTCACCTCGTCGAGAGCGATCATCCGAAGGCCCGGCGCCGGGGCGCTTCGGTTTCTCGCGGTCGGGGCAGTCGTAGTCGCAGGCCCGAAGCGGCGCCTTCTAGATGTCGCGCTCGTTCGGCCGCGGCGGGATCGCCGCGACCCGGAAGTCGGCGCCGGCGATCAGATTGCCCGGGCCGGTCACGACGCGTGCGCGCGGCTGGGACAGCGCCGCTGTCGATGTCGTCCGCGAAGATCTTCGGGAGCCGCGTCATCGTGATGACTTCTGTCGTCGGCGCAGAGGTATCGGCGCTCGCGGCTCATGTTCGGGCTCTTCAGGAGGGGCAGGGAGATCGGGGCGTGCCCCCGATCAGGTCAGGACGCGCCGGATGGCTCGGGCGGCATTCCGCTCGGCCTCCGCGCGGTGGATATGACGGCCGCCCTCCACGAGGTGGCGGCCCGCCGCCCAGACGTCCGCGACGCGGAGGTCGCGACCGAAGACCCAGCGGTCGAGGTTCCGGTCGTCGGCCATCCCGAGTTCCATCGGGTCGGCGAGACCGACGAGGTCGGCGACGGCGCCGGCGGCGATCACCGGCGCCGGGGCGCCGAGGGCCTGCGATCCGCCGGCGACGGCCGCCGCGAACAGCCGCGCGCCGGTCGAGCCGGCTCTCGCCGTGACGTTCCGGGCGCGCGTGGCGAGCCGCTGGGAGTATTCGAGCAGCCGGAGCTCGCCCGCGGCGGTGATCTCGACGTTGCTGTCGGTGCCGACGCCAATGGCGCCGCCGGCGGCGAGATAGGCCTCGGCCGGGAAGATGCCGTCGCCGAGGTTGGCCTCGGTGATCGGGCAGAGGCCGACGACGGCGCGGCTGTCGGCGATGCCCCGCGTCTCCGCCGGCGTCAGGTGCGTCGCGTGGATCAGGCACCAGTCGGCGCCGACCGGCGCGTTGGCGAGGAGCCATTCCACCGGCCGCGCACCGCTGTGGGCGAGGCAGTCGTCCACCTCCTGCGTCTGCTCGGCGACGTGGATATGGACGGGGCGGCCGGGAACGGCGGCCGTGAGGGCCGCAAGCTCGTCCGGGGCGACGGCGCGCAGCGAGTGCGGCGCGATCCCGAGCCGGTCCTGCGGCCGCGTGAGGAGGGCGCCGCAACGCTCCACCAGCCGGGCGTAGCGGTCGAGGTCGTTCAGGAACCGCCGCTGGCCGGGGCCGGCGGGCGCCGGGCCGAAGCCGCCGTGGGCATAGAAGACCGGCAGGTGGGTGAGGGCGATGCCCGTCGCTTCCGCCGCGGCGACGATCCGTCCCGACATCTCGGCGATATCGGCATAGGGCCGGCCCTCGGGGTCGTGGTGGAGGTAGTGGAACTCGCCGACCCGGGTATAGCCCGCCTCCAGCATCTCGACGAAGGCGAGGGTCGCCAGCGCCTCCACCTCCTCGGGCGAGAGCGCGAGGGCGAAGCGGTACATCATCTCGCGCCAGGTCCAGAAGCTGTCGCGCCCCGGCCCGCGTTGCTCCGTCAGCCCGGAGAAGCCACGCTGGAAGGTATGGCTATGGAGATTCGGGAGTCCCGGCAGCAGGATGTCGACCGCGACGTCGCCGGGGCGGGCGGCGGTGTCCGGCGCGAGGGCGGCGATGCGGTCGTCCGCGATCGTCAGGCGCAGGTTCCTCGCCCAGCCTTCGGGCAGGAGCGCGCAGGTGGCGTGGATATGCATGGATCCTCCGTTCCGTCCGAAAAGGGGCTTTGCAACCCGGACGCATTATGTATATACTTAATCGGCAAGTGAGGGAAGGTGCCCCGTTCGCTCTTTCCAGGCTGGGAGTGGTACGATGGCTGAGGCTGGAACGATCTGGACCAATGCACGCGTGTACGGCGCCGGCCTCCCGGACGGCAAGCCCACCGCACCCGGCGCTATCGAGATCGAGACGGCGGAAGGCCGGATCGTGGCCGTCGGCGCGGGGCTCGACCACGCCGGGCGGCGGGTCGTCGATTGCGAGGGCCGGCTGCTGACGCCGGCGCTCGTCGACTGCCACACCCACATCGTCCATGGCGGCGACCGCAGCGCCGAGTTCGAGGCCCGGCTGGAAGGCGCGAGCTACGAGGAGATCGCGCGAAGGGGCGGCGGGATCGCCTCGACGATGCGCGCGACCCGGGCGCTCGATGTGGACGGCATGGTGGCGGCCGCCCTGCCCCGGCTCGACCACCTGCTCGCCGAGGGCGTGGGCACGGTCGAGGTCAAGTCCGGCTACGGCCTCTCGGTGGAGGCCGAGCTCGCCATGCTGCGCGCCGCCCGCCGGCTCGCCGAGGTGCGGACGGTGCGCGTCGTCACTTCCTGGCTCGCCGCCCACGCGCTGCCGCCCAAGTATGCCGGCGACAAGGCGGGATATCTGCGCGACGTGGCGATGGCGGGGCTGGAGCGGGCGCACGCGGAGGGGCTCGTCGATGCAGTCGACGCCTTCTGCGAGGGCATCGCCTTCAGCGCCGACGAGCTCGTGCCGCTCTTCGAGCTGGCTCGGCGGCTCGGGCTGCCAGTGAAGCTCCACGCCGAGCAGCTCTCCCACTCCGGCGGCGCTGCGCTCGGCGCCCGCTTCGGCGCCCTCTCCGTCGACCACATGGAACACGCGACCGAGGCGGACGCGCGGCTCCTCGCCGCCGCCGGCACCGTCGCCGTCATGCTCCCGGGCGCCTTCTACGCCCTCCGCGAGACGAAGCTCCCCCCGATCGCGGCCTTCCGCGCCGCCGGCGTGCCCCTCGCCCTCGCCACCGACTGCAACCCCGGCACCTCGCCGCTCACCTCGCTCCTCCTCACCATGAACATGGGGGCGACGTTCTTCCGGATGACCGTCGCCGAATGCATGGCCGCCGTCACCGCCAACGCCGCCCGCGCCCTCGGCCTCGCCGGGGAGACCGGCCGGATCGCGCCCGGCCTCTCGGCCGACTTCGCGCTCTGGGACGTCGAGACCCCGGCGCTCCTCGTCAACCGGATCGGGTTCAACCCGCTCCATGCCCGCGTCTTCCACGGAGAGATCGTCTGACCATGGCCGACTTCCTGACCCCCGGCTCGGTTCCCCTGTCGCGCCTCGCCGAAATCTATCGCACCGGCCGCGTCTTCCGCCTCGATCCCGCCACCGGCCCGGCCATCGACCGCGCCGCCGCCCGGATCGCCGCGGTCGGCGCCGGCAACGAGCCCGTCTACGGCGTCAACACCGGCTTCGGCAAGCTCGCCTCGATCAAGATCGACCGCGCCGACGTGGCGACCCTCCAGCGCAACCTCATCCTCTCCCACTGCTGCGGCGTCGGCGCCCCCCTCGACCCGGCCGTCGTCCGCCTCATCCTCTCGCTCAAGCTCATGTCCCTCGGCCGCGGCGCCTCCGGCGTCCGCCGCGAGCTCGTCGCGCTCATCGAGGAGATGCTCGTCCGCGGCGTCCTGCCCGTCATCCCCGAGAAGGGCTCCGTCGGCGCCTCCGGCGACCTCGCGCCCCTCGCCCACGCCGCCGCCGTGATGATCGGCGAGGGCGAGGCCGTCCACGACGGCAAGCGCCTCCCCGGCCGCGACGCCCTGCGCGCCGCCGGCCTCGAGCCCGTGGTCCTCGCCGCCAAGGAGGGCCTCGCCCTCATCAACGGCACCCAGGTCTCGACCGCCCTCGCCCTCGCCGGCCTCTTCCGCGCCGAGCGCGCCCTCCGCGCCGGCATCGTCGCCGGCGCCCTCTCCACCGACGCCGCCATGGGCTCCACCGCCCCCTTCGCCGAGGAGATCCAGACCCTCCGCGGCCACCGCGGCCAGATCGAGGTCGCCCGCGCGCTCCGCACCCTCCTCGACGGCTCGGCGATCCGCGAGAGCCACCGCGAGGGCGACACCCGCGTCCAGGACCCCTACTGCATCCGCTGCCAGCCCCAGGTCGCCGGCGCCTGCCTCGACCTGCTCCGCCAGGTGGCGCGCACCCTCGAGACCGAGGCCAACGCCGCCACCGACAACCCCCTCGTCCTCTCCGACGGCGCCGTCGTCTCCGGCGGCAACTTCCACGCCGAGCCCGTCGCCTTCGCCGCCGACCAGATCGCGCTCGCCGTGGCCGAGATCGGCGCCATCTCCCAGCGCCGGATCGCGCTCCTCGTCGATCCCGCCCTGAGCTTCGGCCTCCCCGGCTTCCTCACCCCCGCCCCGGGGCTCAACTCCGGCATGATGATCGCCGAGGTGACGACCGCGGCGCTGATGAGCGAGAACAAGCAGCTCTCGCACCCGGCCTCGGTCGATTCGACCCCCACCTCCGCCAACCAGGAGGACCACGTCTCCATGGCCTGCCACGGCGCCCGCCGGCTCCTCCAGATGACCGAGAACCTCTTCGGCATCGTCGGCGTCGAGGCGATGGTCGGCGCCCAGGGCATCGAGCTCCGCGGCCCCCTCGCCACCGCCCCGCGCCTGCAACAGGCGGTCGCCGCGATCCGCTCCCGCATCGCGCCCCTCGCCGAGGACCGCTACATGGCCCCCGACATGGCCGCCGCCGCCGCGCTCGTCGCCGAGGGCGCCCTCGACGCCGCCGGCCCCGACATCCTGCCGGAGGTCGCGTGATGGAGCCGGTCCGCGTCACCCGCGGCGACAGCCCGGTCATCCTCGGCTTCCCCCACGTCGGCACCCACGTCCCCGACGAGGTCGCCGCCCGGCTGAACGACGAAGGAAAGGTGCTGCGCGACACCGACTGGCACATCGACCGGCTCTACGCCGACCTGATCCCCGGCCTCACCACCGTCGTCGCGACCCACCACCGCTACGTCATCGACTGCAACCGCGACCCGAGCGGCGCGAGCCTCTATCCGGGCCAGACCACCACCGAGCTCATCCCCCGCTCCACCTTCGACAACGCGCCGATCTGGCAGGACGGCCGCGAGCCCGACGACGCGGCCCGCGCCCGCTGGGTCGAGCGCGTCCACCGCCCGTACCACACCGCCCTCGAAGCGGAGATCGCCCGCGTCCGCGCCCGCCACGGCGTCGCCGTCCTCTACGACTGCCACTCGATCCGCAGCCGCATCCCCTGGCTCTTCGAGGGCGTGCTCCCGGATCTGAACATCGGCACCGACAACGGCCGCACCTGCGCCCCCGAAGTCGAGGCGGCCGTCGTGCGCGCCGCCGAAAACTCCGGCCGCACCTTCGTCCTCAACGGCCGCTTCCGCGGCGGCTGGACCACCCGTCACTACGGCCGGCCCGAGGACGGCATCCACGCGATCCAGATGGAGCTGGCCCAAAGCTCCCACCTCGCCGAGGAAGAGCCGCCCTTCCGTCTCGACGCCGCCCGCGCCGAGGCCCTGCGCCCGGTCCTCGCCGCCGCCCTCGGCGCGCTCGCCGCCCTCGCCCCCACGCTCGCCCCCCGGAGGTAGCCCTCATGTCCGACCCGCGCCACAACACCCGCGACATCTTCCCGCCCACCGGGACCGAGATCAGCGCGAAGAGCTGGCTGACCGAGGCGCCGCTCCGCATGCTGATGAACAACCTCCACCCCGACGTGGCCGAGAACCCCCACGAGCTCGTCGTCTACGGCGGCATCGGCCGGGCGGCGCGCACCTGGGCCGACTTCGACCGCATCTGCGCCGCCCTGCGCGACCTCGAAGCCGACGAGACCCTGCTCGTCCAGTCCGGCAAGCCGGTCGCGATCGTGCGCACCCACGCCGACGCGCCCCGCGTCCTCATCGCCAACTCGAACCTCGTCCCCCACTGGGCGACCTGGGAGCATTTCAACGCGCTCGATCGCAAGGGCCTGATGATGTACGGCCAGATGACGGCCGGCTCGTGGATCTACATCGGCACGCAAGGGATCGTTCAGGGCACCTACGAGACCTTCGCCGAGGCCGGGCGCCAGCACTACGACGGCAGCCTCAAGGGGCGCTGGATCCTGACCGGCGGCCTCGGCGGCATGGGCGGCGCCCAGCCGCTCGCCGCCGTCTTCGCCGGCGCCTGCTGCCTCGCCGTCGAGGTCGACGAGACCCGCATCGACTTCCGCATCCGCACCCGCTACCTCGACGCCAAGGCCCGCACCCTCGACGAGGCGCTGGCGCTGATCGCCGACTGGACGGCGAAGGGCGAGGCGAAGTCGGTCGGCCTCCTCGGCAACGCCGCCGAGATCTTCCCCGAGATCGCCCGGCGGATGAAGGCGGGCGAGCCCATGCCGAACGGGCGCCCCGACATCGTCACCGACCAGACCTCCGCCCACGACCCGCTGCACGGCTACTGCCCGGCCGGCTGGACCGTCGGCGAATGGCGCGCCCGCCAGGAGACCGACCCGGCCGCGGTGCAGGCCGCCGCCCGCGCCAGCATGAAGACCCACGTCGCCGCGATGGTCGATTTCTGGAACGCCGGCGTCCCGACGCTCGACTACGGCAACAACATCCGCCAGGTCGCGCAGGAGGAGGGGCTCGAGAACGCCTTCGCCTTCCCCGGCTTCGTGCCCGCCTACATCCGCCCGCTCTTCTGCCGCGGCATCGGCCCCTTCCGCTGGTGCGCCCTCTCCGGCGACCCCGAGGACATCTACAAGACCGACGCGGCGATGAAGCGGCTCTTCCCGGAGAACGCGCACCTCCACCGCTGGCTCGACATGGCGGCCGAGCGCATCGCCTTCCAGGGCCTGCCGGCGCGGATCTGCTGGATCGGCCTCGGCGACCGGCACCGCGCCGGGCTCATGTTCAACGAGATGGTGGCCTCGGGCGAGTTGAAGGCGCCGATCGTCATCGGCCGCGACCACCTCGACGCAGGGTCCGTCGCCTCGCCGAACCGCGAGACCGAGGCGATGCGCGACGGCTCGGACGCGGTGTCCGACTGGCCGCTCCTGAACGCCCTCGTCAACACCGCGAGCGGCGCGACCTGGGTCAGCCTCCACCACGGCGGCGGCGTCGGCATGGGCTTCTCCCAGCACGCGGGCGTCGTGATCGTCGCCGACGGCACCCCCGAGGCCGCCCGGCGGCTCGAGCGGGTGCTGTGGAACGACCCCGCCTCCGGCGTCTGGCGCCACGCCGATGCCGGCTACGAGATCGCCCTCGACTGCGCCCGCGAGCACGGCCTGCGCCTGCCCGGCATCCTCGGCAACTGACGATGGCGGCCGGCATCTACCCGCGGGCGGAGCGCGTCTTCCGCCCGTGGAAGAACGGCGGCGGGACGACGGCCGAGCTCCTCGCCGCGCCCGCCGGCTCGGGCTTCGACGACTTCGACTGGCGCATCAGCACCGCGCGCGTCGAAGCGTCGGGGCCGTTCTCGCTCTTCCCGGGCGTGGACCGGGTGCTGACCGTCCTCGAAGGCGGCGCGATCGCGCTCGAGATCGCGGGCGTGCGCCATGCCCTCGACGCGGACTCGGCCCCCTTCACCTTCCCGGGCGACGTTCCCTGCTTCGGCCACCTCGACGCGGGCCCGCTCCTCGACCTCAACGTCATGGTCCGCCGCCCGTGGACCGCGGAGGTCCGGCGCGGCCCGCTCGATGCCCGGGCGACGGGGCTCGCCCTGCTGCTGGAGGACGCGGGCGGGCTCTCGCGCCTCGACCTGGTGGATCTGGCAGCCGCGGACCCGGCGCTCGTGCAGGCGATCACCGGCGCGGCGGCGGTCGCGATCGCCATCCGCGCGGGGAACGCCTAGGTCGATCCCGGCTCGAACTTCGCCCGGAGCTGGTGCCGGCTTCCGGGATAGACCTGCCGGGACACGGTGACCCAGTTCCCGGCGAGCTCGGTGCGCCGCCAGATCTCGAGGCAGGCCTCGCCGATCGGGACGTCGAGGAGCCGGGCGGTTCGCCGGTCGGCGTTGATCGCCCGGATCCGGTGCTCGGCCGCGGTCCACGGGACCTCGCGCAGCAGCCATTGTCCCGGAGCCAGCCGCCGGAAGTCCTGGTCGAGGGCGTTCGGGGCGGCGGCGGGGTTGATGATGCGGCTCTCGAGGCAGAAGGGCATCGCCCCGGCCGCATGCACGCCGCTGAGGAAGAGGACGGTCACGTCGCCGCCGTCGGGGATGCGCGCCTCGCACCGCTCCTCCGGCGTCGGCGGGCGCAGCTCGCGCTCGCCGAGCGCGAAGGAATAGTCCGCGCCGAGGCGACGGACCTCGGCCTCGATGTCATGAATCTCGAGCACGGCCGCCTGCGCGCGCGGCTCCGCGACGAAGGTCCCGAGCTTCCGCTTCCGCACGAGATATCCCTCGCGCGTCAGCCGCGTCAGGACTTTGTTCATCGTCATCCGCGACACGCCGTAGCTGTCCGCGAGCTCGGTCTCGTAAGGCAGCCGAAACCCCGGCGCCCACTCCTGCGACACGATCTTCTGGTGCAGCGCCCGCAGGATCCGCTCGTGGTGGGTGCCGGCCTCCTTGCCGACGCCGCCCGCGTCTACGACATCATCCACGAAGGCCACTCTCTCGCACAACCGACCCGATCAATAAGCCTATACTTGTCGGGCGGCGGGAGAAAGCGAAACGTGCGGGGACGCGGAGCCCTAGGCGCTCCCGACGATTGCGTCCATCGCCTCGAGGAACTGGTCGTTCTCGCTCTCGAGGCCGATCGAGACCCGGAGCCAGGTCGCATAGCCGTCCTGCTTCCATGGCTTCACGATGACGCCGCGGTCGAGCAGGGCCTCGGCGAGGTCCGCGGACGGGCGGCCGGCGTCGAAGAACAGGAAGTTGCCCTTCGACGGCAGCACCCGCAGGCCGAGCGCGGCGAGGCGCGCGGCCACTCGATCCCGCTCGCGGTGGACGAGGGCGACGGCCGCGGCCACCGCCTCGGGGCTGGAAAGGGCGGCACGGGCGGCGGCCTGGGCCGGCGCGTTCACGTTGAACGGCGTGCGCGCCAGATCGAGCCCGCGACGCAGCTCCCGGCTGCTCGTCAGGCCGTAGCCGATGCGGAGCCCGGCGAGGCCCCAGGCCTTCGAGAAGGTCCGCAGCACCAGCGCCGCCCCGGAGTGGGTGGCGAGCAGGTCTTCCGCCGAGGCGTAGTCCGGCCCCTCGGCATATTCGTGATAGGCTTCGTCGATGCAGACAACGGTCGCCGGGTCCGCCGCAGCGAGGACCGCCGCCAGCTCCGCCGGCGGGAGCCAGCGGCCGGCCGGATTCATCGGGTTGGAGAAGAGCAGGAGCCGGGCCGGGCGCGCGACCGCGGCGAGCAGCGCCGGCACGTCGATCCGCCCGTCGGCGTCGAGGCCCACCCGCTCGACCTCGGCGCCCATCAGCCGGGCGTAGTCCTCGTGGAGCGGGAACGACGGATAGAGCGTCACCACGCGGTCGCCGGGCCGGAGGATCGCGCGGGCGAGGACCGCGAGCAGGTCCTCCGAGCCGTTGCCGAGGACCACCTGCCACGGCTCGCAGCCGTGGCGGGAGGCGAGGTCCGCGACGAGCGCCCGGCCCTGCGGATCGGGGTAGACGTGCATCCGCTCGAGCGCCGCCGCCGCCGCGGCCCGCGCCTCGGGCGACGGCTCGAGCGGGTTCTCGTTCGAGCCGAGCTTCGCCACGCGGTTCACGCCCGGACGGGCCAGGGCCTCCTCGGCCGAGAGGCCGGCATTGTAGGGCGGCAGCGACGCCAGCTCCGGGCGCAGCAGGTCCGACTCGTCCTTCATCTCGAAATCTCCGTCCCCGGATGCGAAGCTTGCCACAGGCCTTAGCAAATATGTATATACTTGTAAAGAATCCACCGAAGGGGAGCGCCCGGCCATGTCTTCACCCTCCGCATCGCCCGCGGGATCGCGCGGGCTCTTCTCGCTCGAAGGGCGCCGGGCGCTCGTCACCGGCGCCAGCCGCGGCCTCGGGCGGGCGATCGCCTTGGGCCTGGCCGAGGCCGGCGCCGAGGTCGCGATCACCGCGCGCAGCCGCGAGTCGCTTGCCAACACCGCCGCCCTCCTCGGCGCGCGCTGCGGCGCCCGCATCGCCCTCGACCAGAGCCGGGCCGCGGAGATCCCCGCGGCGCTGGCCGGCGCGGGGCCGTTCGACATCCTCGTCAACAACGCCGGCACCGAGGAGATCCACCCCTCCGAGTCGGTCAGCCCGGAGCTTTGGGACAGGATCGTCGACACCAACCTCAAGGGCGCCTTCTTCGTGACGCAGGCGGTCGCCGCGGGAATGCTGGAGCGCGGCAGCGGCGCGATCGTCAACCTCTGCTCGCTCACCTCCTTCGTGGGGGTGCCGACGGCGACCCCCTACGGCAGCTCGAAGAGCGGGCTGCTCGGCATGACCCGCGCCCTGTCGGCGGAATGGGGCGGCCGCGGCGTACGCGTCAACGCCATCGCGCCGGGCTACTTCCGCACCGAGATGACCGAGGTCTTCTACCGGGACCCGGCCTGGACCGACGCGATGCTCGCCAAGATTCCGCAAGCCCGCTTCGGGCAGGAGCGAGACGTGGTCGGCGCGGTCGTCTTCCTGAGCTCGGACGCCGCGGCCTACGTCACCGGGCAATGCATCGCGGTGGATGGCGGCTACCTTGCCTCGATATAGGGCGCTTTCTCACCGGACGCCCAATAACAGGGCACATGAGTCGATGACCCGGGCAAAGGCAAAATAAGTATATACTTGTCGGCTCGCTTGGGCTATGGTCCGACCGCATCGACAGACCCGAGGGGAGGGAGGCCGAAGCCATGAGGACCGCCGGCACGCGACGCAGCGACCCGTCTCCGGCCCACCCCGCCGCGCCCGGGATCCCCGCGGTTCTCGTCCGCGATGTCGACATGGACTTCGGCGCCGGGATCCTCGCGGTCAGGAACGCGAACTTCTCGCTCGAGACCGGGCGGTTCCTCACCATCCTCGGCCCGTCCGGCTCGGGCAAGACCACGCTCCTGCGGATGATCGCCGGCTTCCAGACGCCGACGCGCGGCGAGATCCGCATCGCCGGCAAGTCGGTCAACGCCATCCCCCCGCACAAGCGCACCATCGGGATGGTCTTCCAGAAGCTCGCGCTCTTCCCGCACATGACCGCGGCCGAGAACGTCGCCTTCCCGCTCCGGATGCGCCGCCACGACCCGGCGACCATCGCCGGCAAGGTCCGCGCCTACCTCGACCTCGTGAAGCTCGGCGCCCTCGGCGAGCGGCGGATCAACGAGCTCTCCGGCGGCCAGCAGCAGCGGGTGGCGATCGCCCGGGCGCTCGTCTTCGAGCCCGACCTCCTGCTCCTCGACGAGCCGCTCGCCGCGCTCGACCGCAAGCTCCGCGAGGAGATGCAGCTCGAGTTCCGCCGCATCCAGCGCGAGCTCGGGGTGACGACGATCAACGTCACCCACGACCAGCGCGAGGCGCTCGTCGTCTCCGACGAGATCATCGTCATGGACGGCGGCGAGATCCAGCAGCACGCGAGCCCGGTCCAGATGTACCGCGAGCCGGCCAATCCCTTCGTCGCGAGCTTCGTCGGCGTGTCGAGCTTCCTCAAGGGCCGCCGCACCGAGGCGGGCCTCTCCGTCCACGCCACGGCCTGCGCCGGCGTGGCCGTCGACGACGTGCCCGTCGGCGCCCCGGCGCGGGGCGCGATCCGCGCCGAGCAGATCCGCATCGCTGCCGACCGCGCCCATCTCGGCGCCTGCGACACCGTCCTCGAAGGGACCGTCGCCGACACGATCTTCGAGGGCGAGCGGCTGCTCTACGTCGTCGACGTCCCGGCCTTGCAGGGCGAGCTCCAGATCTATCACCATGATCCGACGAGCTATGCGCTCTTCGACGTGGGCGCGCCGGTCCAACTGGGGTGGAACGCCCGCGACATGCTGATCTTCTCGCCGGTCCGCTGAGCCCGGCCAACCAACAGGAGGTTCCGACAATGCGCCTTCACCCTCCGCTCTCCCGCCGATCCGTCCTGCGCGGCTCGCTCGCCGCCGGCGGCGCCGCCCTCGTCTCGTCCCTCCCGGGCGGACGGCTCTGGGCGCAGGAGCCGGAGAAGCCTTCGGAGCTGATCGTCCGCGCCTGGGGCGGCTCGTGGGTCGAGTCGCTGAAGGCGGGCGTCTCCGATCCGTTCACCGCCGCGACCGGCATCTCGATCCGCCACGACCTGACCGAGGACAACGAGATCCAGCCGAAGGTCTGGGCCGCGGTCGCGCAGAACCGCATCCCGCCGATCCACGTCAACTGGGACACGACGACGAACGCCACCAAGTCGGCGCTGCGCGGGGTGACCGAGGATCTGTCCGACCTGTCGAACCTCGCGAACACCACCGATCTCGCCAAGCCCGTGGGGCTCGACGGCTTCCCGATCGTCAACACCTACGGCTACGTCTACGTGCTGGCCTACCGGCCCTCGGCCTTCCCGGACGGCGCGCCGACGTCGTGGAAGGCGCTCCTCGACCCGAAGTTCAAGGGCCGCATCGCGCTCTACAACGACGGCATCGGCTTCCACTTCCCAGCCCAGGTCGCCGGCGGCGGCTCGCTCGAGGACATCCCCGGCAACATGCAGCCGGCCTGGGACTTCATCGCTCAGGTAAAGCAGCAGCAGCCGCTGCTCGGCGAGGACCCGGACTTCACCAACTGGTTCCAGAACGGCGAGATCGATGTCGCCTGCACCATCTCGACCAACGCCCGCGAGGCGCGGAAGAACGGCGTCGACCTCGCCTGGACCGTGCCGGAGGAGGGCTGCAAGTTCGACACCGACGGGCTCTGGATCCCGAAGGGCCTGCCCGAGAACGAACTCTACTGGGCGAAGGAATACATCAACTTCGCCATCACCAAGGACGCCCAGCAGGTCTGGCTCGACGGCCTCGGCCTGCCCGGCGTGGTGCCCGGCCTCACGCCGCCGGCGGACCTCGTCGGCGATCCGTCCTATCCGACCAAGCCCGAGGACTTCGAGCACCTGATCCGCATCTCGTCCAAGGTCCAGGTCGAGAACGAGAGCGAGTGGTTCGCGAAGTTCAAGGCGATCATGCAGGGCTGACGCCCCGCCACGGCCGGCGCCCGGCGCCGGCCGCCCGAGTCAGGAAACGAAACCGCGTGACGGGTGGCTCCGCGAGCCATCCGGGGGGTGCCGTCATGTCCGACGATCCGACTGGCTTCCGATACCCGCTCCGCTGGCGCGTGATGGACGCGGTCGAGCGCGTCGCCGACGCGGTATGGCCGCGGTCGATGGCGCGATTCACCGGCTGGCTGATGCTGGCGCCGGCGCTCCTCCTCGTCGGCCTGCTCGTCCTCGGCCTCGTCCAGATCGCCGACAGCTCGCTCCGCACCCTCGACACCTCGACCTACCTGATGTCCGAGGATCTGAGCCTCGACAACTTCGCCCGGGCGCTCTCGTCCGAGACCTACCTGCGCGTCGCCTGGCGCTCGATCCTCGGCGCGGCGATCACCACCGCGCTCACCCTCCTCCTCGCCTTCCCCTACGCCTACGCGATGGTGCGGACGCGGAGCGCCACCGTCCGCAAGGCGCTGCTCGTCGTGCTCTTCCTGCCGTTCTTCATCGGGCAGGTGGTGCGCGCCTACGGCTGGCTCATCATCCTCGGCAACGGCGGCATGGTGAACGAGGCGCTCGGGCTCGTCGGGGTGCCGCCCATGCGCCTCCTCTTCAACTTCCCCGCGGTCATCTTCGGCCTGACGCAATACATGCTGCCCTTCGCCGTGCTGATGCTCGCCCCGGCGCTCACCGCCATCCCGGACGAGACCGAGGTCGCCGCCGGCTCGCTCGGGGCCACCTGGCCGCGGACGCTCTGGCACGTCATCCTGCCGATGGCCCGGCCCGGGCTGATCGGCGCCGGCCTCGTCGTCGGCACCCTCTCGCTCACCGACTTCGCCATGCCGGCGATGCTCGGCGGCGGGTCGCAGGACTTCATCGCCAACGCGATCTACGACCAGTTCTTCCGCACCGCCGATCAGGGCCTCGGCTCGGCGCTGGCGCTGATGCTCGTCGCCCTCGGCTCCTTCCTCGTCGGGATCGTCTTCATGGTCTTCGGCGCCGGCACCCTCGCGATGGGAGGACGCAAATGATCAGCCCGACCCAGCGCTTCGTCCTCTGGACCCTCGTCTGGCTCTGCATCGTCACCCTGTCGGCCCCGACGCTCGTCGTCCTCGGCGCGTCCTTCACCGCCGGCAACATGATCGCTTTCCCGCCCGAGGGCCTCTCCCTGAAATGGTACGCGAAGATCGCCCTCGCCGAGGACCTCCGCCAGGCCTTCGTCCGCTCGCTGATCGTCGCGACGATCTGCACCCTCGTCGCCCTGCCGACGGGCACGCTGGCGGGGATCGCGCTCTCCCGCTTCCGGCTGCGCTTCGGCCACGCGATCCAGATCTACCTGCTCCTGCCCTTCACCATTCCGCTGATCGGCTCGGGGATCGGCCTCATGCTCGTCTTCGGCGCGTGGGGGGCGCTCGGGAACCTGTGGCCGGTCGGCGTCGCCTGCGCGGTCATCAACCTGCCGTTCATCATCTGGGCGGTGGCGTCGAGCGCCGGCGCCCTCGACCCCGACCTCGAGCTCGCTGCCGCGAGCTGCGGCGCGGGGCGGGTGCAGACCTTCCTCAGCGTCACCCTGCCCGGCGTGCTGCCGGGGGTCATCACCGGCTCGCTCCTGATGTTCATCCTCGCGATGAACGAGTTCCTCGTCAGCCTCCTCCTGACCGACGCGCGCACCGTCACCCTGCCGGTGCAGATCTACAACTCGATCCGCTCGATCATCACCCCCGACCTCGCCGCGGTGTCGGTCGTCTTCATCGTGATGGCCGGCCTCGCCATCGTCGTCCTCGACCGCATCGTCGGGCTCGAGATCTTCCTCAAATCCAAGTGACCCGAAGGGCTGCCGCCATGCCGAACGTCAACTTCAAGGTTCTCGCCGACCTCGGCGCCGCCGAGCGCGCCGACCTGCTGAAGCGGTCCGAGACCGACCTCTCCGGCTTCCTCGACAAGGTCCGGCCGATCATCGAGGCGGTGCGCACCGAGGGCGACGCCGCGCTCGTCCGCTTCGCCCGCGACTTCGACAAGGCGACCGGCCTCGAGGCGGACGGGCTCAAGGCGACCGAGGCCGAGTTCGACGAGGCCTTCGGGCAGGTCGATCCCGCGGTGATCGAAGCGATCCGCTTCGGCATCGAGAACATCCGCACCTTCCACGAGGAGCAGGCGCCGGAGCCGATGTTCCTCAAGGAGGTGCGCCCCGGCGCCTACGCCGGCGACCGCTTCACCCCGATCCGGTCGGTCGCGCTCTACGTGCCGCGCGGCAAGGGCTCGTTCCCGTCGGTCACGATGATGACGGCGGTGCCGGCCGTGGTCGCGAAGGTGCCGAACCCGGCGATCTTCACCCCGCCGATGCCGGACGGCAAGGTCGACGCCGCGACGCTGGTCGCCGCCCGCCTCGCCGGCGTCGAGACCGTCTACAAGGTCGGCGGCGCCCAGGCCGTCGCCGCCGCGGCCTACGGCACCGAGACCGTGGTCCCCGCCCTCAAGATCGTCGGCCCCGGCTCGCCCTGGGTCGTCGCCGCCAAGCGCCTCCTCGCCGGCGTCATCGACCCCGGCCTCCCCGCCGGCCCCTCCGAGTCGATCATCTTCGCCGACGACACCGTCCACGGCGGCCTCGCCGCCCTCGACCTGCTGATCGAGGCCGAGCACGGCCCCGACAGCTCGGCCTGGCTCGTCACCCATTCGCGCCGCGTCGCCGAGGAGGCGCTCGCCGCCCTGCCCGGCCACTGGGCGGAGATGACGCCGCAGCGGGTCGAATTCTCGCAAACCGTCCTTTGCGGCAAGTCCGGGGGGATCCTGCTCACCGGCTCGCTCGCCGAGAGCTACGCCTTCATCAACGACTACGCCCCCGAGCACCTGCAGCTCCTCTCGGAAGTCCCCTTCGAGCATCTCGGCGAGATCACCGAGGCCGCCGAGATCCTCATGGGCCCGCACACCCCGGTCTCGATCGGCAACTTCTGCCTCGGCCCGAACGCGGTCCTGCCCACCTCGCGCGGCGCGCGCACCTACGGGCCGCTCTCGGTCAGCGACTTCATCCGGCGCAGCTCGATCGGCTACGTCACCGCCAAGGCGTACCCCGAGCTCGCCAACGCCGCCCGGACGCTCGCGATCTACGAGGGCTTCTCGTCGCACGCGAACGCGCTCGGCCCGATGCGCCAGCCGTTCCTGAAGGGCTGAGGCCCGTGCGCGCGGTGCGGCTCCACGGCGTGCGCGACCTGAGGGTGGAGGACGTGCCCCCTCCGCCCGCGCCCGGCCCCGGCGAGGTCACCCTCCGGGTGACGGCCGCCGGCATCTGCGGATCCGATCTCCACAACTACGCCACCGGCCAGTGGATCACCCGCGCCCCGTCGATCGCCGGCCACGAGCTCGCCGGCGAGATCGCCGCCATCGGCGCCGGCGTGCGCCACGTCGCCGTCGGCGATCCCGTCGCCGTGGACAGCCGCGTCGTCTGCGGCGACTGCGCCGCCTGCCGCGCCGGCCTCGGCCAGATCTGCGAGCGCCTCGGCTTCGTCGGCGAAGTGATCGACGGCGGCTTCGCCGAGATGGCGCTCCTGCCGGCCGCGAACGTCCGCGCGGCACCGCGGGGCGTCGCCCCGCGCCACCTCGCCATGGCCGAGCCCTCGCCGTCGCCCTCCACGCCGTCGCCCGCCTGCGCCTGCCGGCGGGGGCGCCCGTCGTCGTCGTCGGCTGCGGCGCCATCGGCGCCTCTCTCCCCTCGTCGCCGCCCGCGCCGGCCACCCGGTCCTCCTCGCCGACCGCCACGCCACCCGCGCCGAGCGGACCGCCGCGGCCGTCGGCGGCCGCACCGTCGCGCTCGACGCCCTCGGCCCCGAGGCGCCGCGCCACGCCATCGACGCGACCGGCGCCCCCGAGGTCATCGCCGCGCTCATCGACGGCCTCCGCGGCGGCGGGGCGATCGCCCTCGTCGGCATCGGCTCGCGCCGGCTCGACCTCGACCCGGCCCGCCTCGTCGAGCGCGAGATCGCGCTGGTCGGCTGCCACGCCTTCGGCGACGAGCTCGCCGCCGCCGTCGCGATGCTCGCCGATCTCGCCCTGGCCCTCGACGCGCTCATCGACGCCGAGATCCCGCTCGAGGACGTCCCCGCCGCCTACGAGCGCCACCTCGCCGGGGCGGTCGTAGGCGCAAAGACCATCATCCTGCCCCCCGCGGCGCCGCCGCGCGGCTGATCGCAGAAAGCCCGCATCCCATGACCGACACTCCGTCCCGCACCGCCGAAATCCGCGCCGTCGCGAAGAGCGACGTGCCCCGCGCCGAAGGCATGCTGCGCGACTTCCTCGAGGGCCTCTTCGGCATCGAGGCCCGGGATCTCCGCATCAACCTCGACCAGTATTCCCTCAACTCCCTCAACGGTTTCTTCGAGAGCGGGCAGGGGCCCTGCTTCTTCAAGTTCCACCAGGAGGAAGGCGAGGAAGAGATGAGCGGGGAATACTACCGCGCCGACATCCTCCTCCGCGCCGGCCTGCCGGTGGACCAGCCCATCCTCACCTCGACGCTGCCGGGCGAGCAGATCCTCGTCTACCGCCGCCGCACCGACCCGCGCTTCTCCGACGTGCTCCGGGCGCTCGACCTCGCCCCGGACGCCGCGGGCGTCGCGCGCGCGGCTGCGGCCGAGGCCGAGCTGAACGACCGCCTGCTCGCGGTCGCGAAGGAGACCCTGCACCCGATCACGCCCGAGCAGTCGTGCGCCGAGCCGATCCACCGGCTCTTCCACGAGCGCCTGGTCGACCCCGCGACCGGCGCCTATCCCGGCGGCAGGCTGGCGTCCTTCTACGCCGGCAAGACCTTCAGCCTGCCGGGTCTGACCATCGACTGGAAGGACCTGGCGTCGGCCCGGATCCGCCTCAACGGCCTCACCTACCGGCACCGGATCGGCGAGCTCTTCGACATGGCGCAGGCCCGCCTCGCACCCGGGCGCCTCGCCGACGCCGGCGGCATCACCGCCCACGGCGACGCCCACAACGCGAACGTCTGGTACGAGCGCGGCGACGAAGCCGACCACCTGGTGTTCTTCGATCCCGCCTTCGCCGGCGCCGACGTTCCCTCGCTCCTGGCCGAGATCAAGTCGACCTTCCACAACATCTTCGCCCACCCGCTCTGGCTCTACGACAGCGCCGAGATCCCCGCGCGCTACCGGGTCGCCGCCCGCCTCGACGGCGACGTCCTCGACATCGAGACCGACTGGACGCTCGGGCCGGTGCGCGAGGCCTTGCTCGACGTGAAGAGCCGACGCTTCTGGAAGCCCTGGCTCCGGGAGCTCGCCGGCCGCGGCTTCCTGCCGGCGGACTGGGAGGAGGTCATGCGCCTGGCCCTCTTCCTCTGCCCGACGCTGGTCATGAACCTGCGCGCCGGGCCGGACGCCGGCCGGCACAATCCCCATTCCTCCGGCCTCGGCCTGATGATGGCAGTCATGACCGGTTCACAGCCGGAAGCCGGAGACGACTGGATGACAGGCTTCCTTGACGCGATCCGGCCGGCAGATTGAACGAGGCCTCGCAGTGTCCACCGCTACGGGCAGGAGGGTAGCAAAGTGGGTCATGTCCCCGGTTGCGCAATCGCAGCACTCCGAGATCCTTTGCAGCGTCAGGGCCGAACCTCTTGATTTCACCATTCTCCTTCCAATGGCACGGGGCAAGCTAAGACGCGCTGCATCGAGCTTTACGGCACCAAGGATATGCCCCTGGTGCGCGCGCTTCTGGCGGACGGGGCGGGCGCGGCCTAGCGCCCCGGCACCTTCCAGCGCTGTTCGACGGCCCGGACCGCCAGGATCACCCCGGTATTGATCAGCAGATAGAACATGCCCGCGATGGCGAAGACCTCGAAGATCGCATAGGTCTGGCTCATCAGCCGCTTGGCATGGCCGGTGATCTCCAGGACCGTGATGGTGGAGGCGAGGCTCGTGCCCTTGATTACCAGCACCATCTCATTGCCGTAGGCGGGCAGGGCCTGGCGCATCGCCAGGGGGAACTCGATCCGTCGAAAGCGCAGGGCGCGCGACATGCCGGCGGCCTTGGCGGCCTCGGTCAGGCCCGTGGGCACCGACATCAGCCCGCCGCGCAGGATTTCCGAGGTGTATGCCGCCGTGTTCAGCGCCAGGGACAGGATGGCGCAATGCAGGCCGCCGCCGATCACCCACCAGAGCACGGCGCTGTCG
Organism: Amaricoccus sp.; assembly: GCA_046348975.1. Lineage (GTDB taxonomy): Bacteria > Pseudomonadota > Alphaproteobacteria > Rhodobacterales > Rhodobacteraceae > Amaricoccus. The sequence continues at coordinate 136,291 of JAXMDF010000006.1, forward strand.
CGCACGAAGGCGAACTGCCCCAGCCCGTAATAGAACAGGAAAAGCTGCACCAGCAGCGGCGTGCCGCGAAAGATGGCGCTGTAGCCTTCGGCGAAGCCCGCAAGCCAGCGATTGCCCGAGATGCGCATCAAGGCCAGGCCCAGCCCCAGGGAAAAGCCGATCATCAGCGACACCGAGGCCAGGATCAGCGTGGTGCCCACCCCCGACCCAGGGTCAGAACGGCGCGCTGGACAAGATCCCAATCCATCCTAGCCCCTTCCCTTCAGGATCAGCGCCCGCTCGGCGCGGCGAAAGCCCAGTTGGCTGACGAAGGTGATCGCCAGATAGACCGCGCCCGCCAGCAGGTAGAAGATGAACGGGCTGCGGGTCGAGCCCGCCCCCACGAAGGCCGCGCGCATCAGCTCCTGCAGGCCCACGACCGAGATCAGCGCCGTGTCCTTGATCGTCGCCTGCCAGACATTGTTCACCCCCGGCGCGGCGATGCGCAGCATCTGCGGCAGGATGATGCGGCGAAAGATGCGCCCGCGCGGCAGGCCCAGGGCACGCGCGGCCTCGAGATGGCCGTTCGGGATCGCGGCCAGCGCGCCCCGGACCACTTCAGTCGAATAGGAGCCCGAGATCACCCCGATGGCCACCACCCCGATCAGGAAGGGATAGCCGGTTTCCGAAAGCGCCGCCCAGCCGAAGGCGGTGCCGATCCGGGCGACAAGCTCGACCGAGGAGAAGAACAGCAGATAGATGATCAGCAGTTCCGGCACGCCGCGCACGATGGTGGTATAGATGTCCACCAGCCAGTTCAGCGGCGCCAGCCGCGCCCATTTGATCAGCCCGCAGACGGTACCCAGGGCCAGGCCCAGGATCATCGCCCCCAGCCCGACCAGAATCGTGATGCTGGCCCCGCGCGCGAGCGCGCCGAACCAGCCGCCTTCCCATAGCTGCGAAATCCCGAACTGCATGGTCCCGCCCTGCCGGTTATGGGACGGGAAGGCCAGGCCCTCCCGCCCGGTTTCGGTTCATTCGCAATGGCGGATGATGTCGATCTTGAACCATTTCTCCGACGAGGCGATCATCTTGGGCGTGACCTCGGGATCGCACAGCGCCTGGTCGATCTTCTGCTTCAGCTCGGCCTCGCCCTTGCGCAGGCCGATGCCCAGGCCGCTGCCCAGGGTCGCGTCGGAACTGGAATCGATCACCACATCGACAAGCTGGAAATCGGCGCCGTCGGGCCGGGCCAGGAAGTCGTTCTGCGCCGTCAGGTCCGAGAAGGCCGTGTCGAGCCGCCCGCTCGCCAGGTCGATCTGCATCTGGTCCAGCGTGTCATAGGTCATCAACTGCGCGTCGGGCATGTTCTTTTCCACATAGGCGGCATGAGTTGTGCCGCTCTGCACGCCGACGCGCAGCCCGCTCAGATCCTTCTTCAGCGTCTCCAGGTCCTTGACCCCGGCCAGTTCCGAGTCCTTTTTCGCGATGAACAGGTTCGGCAATTCACCGTAGCTGTTCGAGAAGTCGATCTGCTTCTGGCGCTCCTCGGTGATCGACATGCCCGAGATGATCACGTCGAACCGCTTGGCGTTCAGCGCCGGGATCAGCCCGTCGAAAGCCTGGACCACGAAGCGGCATTTCAGCTTCAGCCCTTCGCAGACCGCATTGCCGACATCGGCGTCGAAGCCGGTGACATTGCCGTTGGCATCGGCCATCGAGAAGGGCGGATAGGCGCCCTCGGTACCGATCACCAGTTCGCCCTCGGCGGCCTGGGCCATCGTGCCGAGGCCAAGCGCGAAAGCGGCGGCCAGCGAGAGAAGGTTCAGGTTCATTCCCGTTTTCCCTTGGTTGGAGTAAGGCGTCGCATTCTTCCACGTGACCGTGGTTGCGCTCAGCACCGCGCCAGGAACTGGCTCAGCCGTTCCGAACGGGGATTGGTGAAGATCTGGTCGGGGGGGCCTTCTTCCTCGACCCGGCCCTGATGCAGGAACTTGATCTGGTCCGAGACCTCGCGGGCGAATTGCATCTCATGCGTGACCAGGATCATGGTATTGCCCTCTTCGGCAAGCTGGCGGATGACCCGCAGCACCTCGCCCACCAGTTCGGGGTCCAGCGCGCTGGTCGGTTCGTCGAGCAGGATCACGCGGGGCCGCATCGCCAGCGTCCGGGCGATGGCCGCGCGCTGCTGCTGGCCGCCGGAAAGCTGGCCCGGGAAATGCGCGTGCTTCTCCGACAGCCCGACCTTTTTCAGCAGGTCGTGGGCGCGCTCGACCGCCTCGGCGCGGCTTTCCTTCAACACATGGATCGGCGCCTCGACGATATTGTCGAGGACCGAGAGATGCGGCCACAGGTTGAAGTTCTGGAACACCATGCCGACGCGGGCGCGGATGCGCTCGACCTGCTTCTGGTCGGCGGGCACGGCGGCGCCGTCCTTGCCGGGTTTCAGCCTGATCTCCTCGCCGTCGATCAGGATGCGGCCGCTGCGGGGCTGTTCCAGCAGGTTGATGCAGCGCAGGAAGGTCGATTTCCCCGAGCCGGAGGAGCCGATCATCGAGACCACCTCGCCCGGCTGCGCGGTCAGGTCGACGCCCTTCAGCACTTCCAGCGCGCCGTAGCTCTTGTGCAGGTCATGCACCTCGACGGCCGGGCGGCCCTCGGGGGCCTTGGCGGCGGGCGCGGCCTGGGCGGGTTTCGGCGCGTCATGGGTCTGGAAAGCGGCAAGGGCGCGGTCGAAGAAGGCGAGGCTGGCGCCCAGCACGCGGGCTTGCCAGTCGGGATCGGCGGGGATGAAGGCGCGGCGCAGCCGGTCCTTGACCTTCTGGCCGGTCTGCGAGGCCGGATCGCCATGCAGATGCAGCCAGTTGTCGTCGCGCACCGCCTCGTTCACCTCTTCGCCGGGCAGGGTGCCGCATTCGATGACCAGCGGCAGCACCCGCGCCCGTGGCATGGCCCGGCGCACCGCGTCCGAGACATAGCCGGTGGCGGTCGCGGCGATCCCCGTCTCGCTGGTCCGTCCGCCGCCGGTCAGCACCACCGCCATGGCCGGACCGAACAGGGCCTTGCCCCAATCCAGCCCCTCATGCGCCTCGACCGCGACCGACAGCAGCGCGGGATAGCCCCAGGGGCCGGCGCCGGTATGCAGGTCGAAGACGATGACCTCGCGCGCGAGGTCGCCGAAATCGGACAGGATGCGGTTCAGCGTCAGGTTCGACCAGACCGGGCCATGGCCGCCGAAGAACAGCCCGTCCGCATGGCTGTATTGCCCGGCCTCGACCACCGGGGCCAGGGCGGCATAGCCCCCGGCTTTCCGGCTTGCGGCCGCATAGGCGGCGCGCGCCCGCGCCCGGTCGGGGCCGTCCAGATCGGCGTAGGTCAGCGCCGGATGCAGCGCCGGATAATCGGGATTGGCGGGCAGAGGCCGGGACCAGTCGATGAAATTGCGGTTCAGATCGACATTGTCCTCGTTCACGCGGCGGGCGTGGGCGGTGCCCCAGGGATTGATCAGATGGATCAGCAGGACCGCCACGTCCGGGGGAAGCTGAAAGGGCTTGCCCCCTTGCGCAGCCAGGCCACCTGCGCCGCCGAGCCGTAGGCGCCCTCGACCCCATGCGTGCCCGAGTTCAGGACCAGGAGCCGCGCGGCGTCGCGCGGGCCGATCCAGGCCGCGTCCGTCGCCAGCGCCTCGCCGTGCGGGCCGGGCAGCGGATGCGGATATTCCGCGATCTCGGCCCCGGCGGCGCGGGCGGCGTCCAGGAACTCGGCGCGCATGGTCGGGTAGTCAAGCGGCATGTAGACCATGGGGGGCTGTCCTTTCGCTTGCTTTTCGGGCCGGCAGCCCAGGGGAGAAAGCGCCGGGAAGACGCGGGGGAAGGTCGGCTTTCGTCACAAGTCCAGCACCAGGCGCGAGGCCGGGCGCGAACAGCAGATCAGCGCCTGGCCGGGCGGCGGCGGGTCCAGCGGCTCGGCCAGGTATTCCACGCGGCCCTCGGTTACAGGGCAGCGGCAGGTGCCGCAGATGCCTTCGCGGCAACTGAAGGGCGGGGAAAGCCCCGCCGCCTCGGCCAGTTCCAGGATCGAGCCGGCGCCATCGTCCCAGGGCAGCGTCAGGCCGGAGCGGGCGAAGACCACCTCGCCCCCTCGCCGCGGGTCACCGGCAGCGGGCGCTCGGGCAGGGCGCGGGCATCGGGATCGGTGATGAATTCCAGCCGCACGAGCGAGGCCGGCGCGCGGGACGGCATCCGCCGATCCGGGGCTCTGGCCGTCACGGGCTCGGCCGCCAGGGCCGCGAGAGAGCCACCCGGCCCGAAGAACTCATAGGCGATGCGCTGGGGCGCCACGCCAAGGCCGGTCAGCAACCGCCACATCGCCACCATGAAGCCGGTCGGGCCGCAGAGATAGACATCGTAATCGTCCAGCGGCAGCAGAGATTGCAGCAGCGCGCGGTCGATCACTCCCTCGGCATGGAAGCGGCCCGACGTGCGGTCCTGGGCGGTTGGGGCGCGATAGACGTTCCGCACGGTAATGCGGTCTGGAGCCAGGGCGGCCAAAGCGGCGGCTTCGGCTCCCAGGGCATGAACCTCGCCATTCTCCACTGCATGAAGCAGCCAGGCCCGGCGCGCGCTTTGGGCCAGACGGTAAAGCATCGAGAGAAGCGGCGTCACGCCGATGCCGCCGGCCAGCAGCAGGACCGGGCGCGGGCTGTCCTCTTCCAGGCAGAAGGCGCCGCGCGGGGCCGCGACCTCGATCACGTCCCCCTCGGCCAGCCGATCATGCAGCCAGACCGAGCCGAGGCTTTCCCGCTTGACGCTGATGCGGTGGGCGTCGCCGTCGGCCAGCGCCGACAGCGAATAGGTGCGCAGGACCGGCCCTTCGGGCAGCGGGATGCGCAGGGTCAGGTATTGGCCGGGCCGCATCGGCCATAAAGGCCCGCCATCCTCGGGCGCCAGATGGAACGAGGTGACGATGCTGCTTTCCCCCACCTTGCGCGCCAGCCGGAAGCGGCGAAAGCCCCCGCTCATGCACGCATCTTTTCATCGACCATGCGTTCCTCGGCGATCATCGCCTCCAGTTGCCGGCGGAAGCGCAATTGGCCCGCGTCGATGGACAGGTCGATATGCGGCGAGGTCTTGGTCGTCATCCCGATCTGCACCTCGTTCAGAACGGCGCGATCCTCTTCAAAGGCGTGGCGCACATCCTCGGACATCATCTCGGACAGCTCCTCGTCGTCCGGGCGGATATTGCGAAGCTGGAACCAGTAATAGCGCGTCTCGGTCTCGGTCGTGGGGGTCATGAAGTTGTAGCTGTCCATGACGAAGGTGTTCTCGTGCAGCGTGCCGTCCGGCCCGCCGGTTCCCGCAGGCGTGAAGACGGCGCGGATCAGCGCATGGCTGGGATAGCGCACCTCGTAATGCTGCAAGCGGTCGCAGTTGCCGTCGAATTCCACGATCTTCTTGTAGAAGGGCGCGGGCTCGACATCCATCATCCAGCGGTGGACGATGACGCCGTTGTCCGTGCGCGTCACCTTCAGCGGCGCGTCCTTGGTCGCGGCCTGGGCGAAGCTGCTTTCATGCACCCAGGCCACGTGGGTCGGGTCCAGCAGGTTGTCGCACATCAGCAGATAGTTGCAGCGCAGCTCCATCGCGGCACCGCGATTGATGCCCCAGTCCGGGCTGTCGAAATTCGGGATGTCGATGATCTCGTCGGGATCGGCGATGGCGGCATTGCCCATCCAGATCCAGACCAGCCCGTATTTCTCGTGCACCGGATAGGGCCGCACCTTGGCCGCCGAGGGGATGCGCCCGCCGCCCGGCGCCCAGACGCATTGGCCCGCGCAATCGAAGGTCAGCCCGTGATAGCCGCATTCGACATTGTCGCCCTTGATCCGGCCCTTGGAGAGCGGCAGCTTGCGATGCGGGCAGGCGTCTTCCAGCGCGATCACTTCGTCCTGGCTGTTGCGAAAGACGCAGATCTTTTCGCCAAGCACGAGGATCTGTTGCAGGTGATGGGCAATCTCGTGGCTCCAGGCCGCGACATACCAGGCGTTTCTCAGAAACATGGCTGCATCCCTCGTAGCTTGTTCCCCGGGTCGCGTGCCGGCTGGTGGTGCAGGAGCGCCGTTCCTCGGAAGGCTCGGTCTCTTCTCATGGCGCTACTGCAGGGCAGCCCGAGCCGTGGAGTATTGGTGACGCGGGCGAGGGTCTCAAGGCCAATGTAGCGGCGCGCGACCGTCGGCCCGTCGTTGTTCCCGAGCATGGCCCGCGCCGCGATCCTCAGCGTGATGAACTCCCCCTCCCAGCCTCCCAGCTTGCTCGCACGGACAAGCGGTAGGCACGAAATACTGCCGCGCCGGCCCGGTGACCGGTCATCCCCAGGCCGGCCGTGTTGCTCATCTCAGACGATGGATTCGCGAGCCGCCGCCTCCACCAATACCGTCTCCGCGACGTCGGCCGGGTCGGCATGTCTAGCGGCAAGAACCAGAAGTCCCGAAACGAAACATGGAACCGCACCGAAGTAGAGCGCGGCGACCTGCCAATTGGAGCCGGCGTTCAGGAGATAAGTAGCACCCAGACCGGCAAGAACCGCGCCGATTGGCCCCATGGCGGCGACCAACGCGCCCCCGTGGCCCGTATGGCCGTGGGAAAGCTCTCGCCAACGAAGTAGAGAAGCGCGGCGTATGGACCGATGAGAAAGAACAGCCCGCCGCTGTAAAGTATCATGACCGTGCAGGCTGTGCGGTGCGTACGACCACGGCGGTGCCGACTGCAACCCAGGTCGCCAACTCCGCTGAAGCGCAGCGCTCCACTCTTCCCCCGGGCGCGCCGCTCGTGGGCGTCGTTGAGGAAGGCGAACATGAAGCCGATCACCACCGACTCGATGCCCCGGCGCCGGAAGACCGCGCAGGCCGCGCGCACCGCCGCCTCGTCGAGCGGCGTCGCGACCGCGCCGGTCGGCGGCAGGATGCGCTCGGGGATCGCGATGCGGTTGCGGCGCTTCACCAGCGGCTGGCTCTGCCACGGCACGTCGAAGTGCAGCGAGAAGTTGTAGGGCCGCTTGTGCCGGCCGATGTGCAGGATGTCGCGGAAGCCCTCCGTCGTCAGCATCCCGCACTCCGAGCCGTTGTGCTCGATCGTGATGTTCGTCGCGGTGGTGGTGCCGTGGACGATCGTCTCGACCTCGGCGGCTGATCTCCGCCTTCCGGCGGTGTTCGTCGACGACGCCGATCGACTGGCTTCAGCGTGGTCGAGACGCCGATCGAGCACCAGGTCGGTGTTCGTCGCCGACATCGAATTCTCGCCCTCCTGTCGGGTCGTTGACTGTCAGGCCCGGGCGGAGGCCGCCCGCGCGGTCGGATCCGGCCGGCGCTCGACCGGCGGCTCGCCGGCCGCGGCGCGGAACGGCCGGCCGGCGGTCTCGGGGTCAGGAGCGCGACCACGAAGGCCACGCCCGCGACGATGGTGATGTAGATCGCCGGCGCGAGGCGGTTGTCGGTCGCCACGATCAGCCAGGTGGCGACGAAGGGCGCGGTGCCGCCGAAGATCGCGTAGGCGACGTTGTAGGTGACCGCCGAGGCGGTGTAGCGCACCCGCGTCGGGAAGACCTCGCAGAGCAGCACCGCCGTCACCACGTTGGCCGTCACCGCGCCGACCGCGAGCATGATCTGGGCCGAGAGCGCCGAGCCGAGCGTGCCGTTCGAGGCGGCGAGATAGGCCGGCACCGCGAGGCCGCCGAGCAGCAGCGCCGAGGCGACCATCGTCGGCCGCCGGCCGATCCGATCGCAGACCCGCCCGAGATCTATCCCGAGAGCCTCATCGGCTTTCTCGGCCGCAACGTCGAGGTCCGCCCGATCCAGCACCCCGACTTCCGAAGCGAGACCGTGCTCGTCTGGAGGCGCACCAACCGCTCCGGCCCCACCCGCCGCTTCATCGACGTTGCGACGAAATTGCCGACCCGACTGTAGATCACGGCTCTCGAACAGCGGCGCTGCTCGCCGATCCGGAGTTTCTCAGGGTGATCGTCCGCTCGACGCTGCAGGAGGTGCTGGAGGCCCCCATGTGCGCTTGCGCACATGGGGAGAACGACTCCGGAGCGCAAAGGCGCTCCGAGGACCCTTTCAGCTCGCAAGAATATCCGTGTACATCGACGCGCCGCCTTCGCGCGACACCCCCCGCGCCCCTATCCGAAGGCATCCGGCTCCGACGCCTTCCGCCTCTCGACGAACTCCCGCAGCGCTTCCGCCACCCCCTCGTCGATGCCCGGCGCCTCGTAGTCCCTGAGCAGCTTCTTCACCCGCGCGTTCGCCAGCGCCATCGAGTCGGGCGCCCCCGCCTCGGCCCAGGTCTCGAACGGCCGGTAGTCGAAGACCTGCGTCCGCCAGAAGGCCGTCTTGAAGTTCGCCTGCGTGTGCGCGCAGCCGAGGTAGTGCCCGCCCGGCCCCACCTCGCGGATCGCGTCCATCCCCTGCCCGTTCTCCGAGAGGTCGATCCCCTCGGCCAGCGAATGCAGCACGCCGAGCTGGTCCGCATCGAGCACGAACTTCTCGTACCCCGAAACCAGCCCCCCCTCGAGCCAGCCGCAGGCGTGCAGCATGAAGTTGACCCCGCCGAGCAGCGCCGCCTGCAGCGTGTTGGCGCTCTCGTAGGCCGCCTGCGCGTCCGGCAGCTTCGACCCGCACAAGCCTCCGCCCGAGCGGAACGGCAGGTTCAGCCGCCGCGCAGCTGCCCCGCCCCCCAGAGGATCTTCGAGGCCTCCGGCGTCCCGAAGGTCGGCGCCCCCGAGTTCATGTCGATCGAGGTCACGAACGCCCCGAAGATCACCGGGCACCCCGGGTTCACCAACTGGGAATAGGCGATGCCGGTCATCGCCTCCGCCAGCACCTGGGTCAGCGTCCCCGCCACGCTCACCGGCGCCATCGCCCCCCCGACGATGAACGGCGACACGATCGTCGCCTGCCCCGCCCGGGCATAGACCTCGAGCGCCCCCATCATCGTCGCATCGAACACCAAGGGCGAGTTGATGTTGATCAGCGAGGTCATGAAGCATTCCGGCCCGACCCGGTCGCCGAACAGGATCCGGCACATCTCGACCGAATCGGCCGCCCGCTCCGGCGCCGTCACCGACCCCATGAACGGCTTGTCCGAAAGCGTCATGTGCGCGAGCAGCATGTCGAGGTGCCGCTTGTTGACGGCGACGTCGGTCGGCTCGCAGACCGTGCCGCCCGAATGGTGCAGCCACGGCGACATGTAGCCGAGCTTCACGAAGTTCTGGAAATCCTCGATCGTCGCATAGCGCCGCCCGCCCTCCATGTCGCGCACGAACGGCGGCCCGTACACCGGCGCCAGCACGAGCCCCTTGCCGCCGACGGTCACGCTCCGCTCCGGGTTCCGCGCCCCCTGCACGTACTGCCGCGGCGCCGTCGCGCAGAGCTTTCGCGCCAGCCCCTTCGGCAGGTGCACGCGGTCGCCCCGGACATCCGCCCCGGCCTCGCGCCAGAGCGCGAGCGCCGGCTCGTTCTCGGCGAAGCGGACCCCGATCTCCTCGAGCACCGTCTCGGCGTTGGCCTCGATCAGCGCCAGCCCCTCCTCGTCGAGGATCTCGAAGTTCGGGATCCGCCGCACGATCGGCGGCGCGCCCTCGATGCGGACCGCGGTCCGCTCCGCCCGCCGCGCCGCCCCGCCGCCGCGCGCGCGCCGGCCACCCGTTCCCGCGTCCCCGGTCGCCTCGCCCATGCGTCATCCTCCTACGGCTCGACATCCCCTAGTACCGCGGTCCGTCGTCCGCCGCGAGGATTCCGCCGCCGCACGCGCCATCCGCGACATTCGCCCGGCCGCGCGGCGACGGAAACCGCGCGCCCGCCGCGTATGTCCGCAGAGAAACCCGAAAGGAAGGCGATGAAGAGCTTCTCCCTGCCGCAGATCCTGCTGCACTGGATCGTCGCGCTCCTGGTGCTGCTGCAGTTCCTCAACGACGACGCGGTCGGCCGCGCCCTGCGCGCCCTGCGCCGCGACGGCACCCCGCCCGGCTTCCTCGCCTCGGCGCACGTCTACGTCGGGATCGCGATCCTCGCCCTCGCGCTCTGGCGCCTGGCGCTCCGCCGCACCCGCGGCGCCCCGCCGCCGCCCGCCGACGAGCCGCCGCTGCTGCGCCTCGCCGCCGCTGCGACGCACGCGCTCCTCTACCTGCTGCTCCTCGCGCTGCCGCTTTCGGGCCTCGCCGCCTGGTACGGCGGCGTCCGCCCCGCCGCCGGGCTGCACGAGACCCTGAAGCCCGTGCTCCTCGGCGTCGTCGCCCTGCACGTCGCCGGCGCCCTCTACCAGGCCTTCGTCCTGCGCAGCGACGTCGTCGCCCGCATGGTGCGCGTCCGCCCCGACTGACGCCGCCGGCAAGACCGGCAGGGAGCGCCGGATACCCTCGCGGGCTCCCGGACGCCGGCGCCCCCGAGGCTTCGGTCTACTTCGCCAGGCCTTCCTGGCAGCTCTTCAGCGCGGCGATCGCCGGGTCGACGTCGTCGAGCGGCACGGTGACGCTGCGGCCCTCGCCGTAGGCGATGACCAGGTTGTCGTAGTTGCCGAGCTGGTAGATGAAGTCGACGTTGTCGACCGGCACGGTGGCGCCGCCGAAGCCGTCAGTCTGCTGGCCCTTGAACGTGCCCTTGAACACCTTGTCGCCCACCGTGAAGGTCGCCGGGATCGACTGGCCGGGATGGATGCCCTCGTAGCCCTGAACGTAGATCGCGAGGTACCCCGACGGCGGCGCCTTGGTGGCGTTGATCCCCATCTGCACCTGCGAGGTCGGGTTGACGAAGTGACGGGTCGCGTAGCAGGCCGGCCCGGCCTTCTCGTTCACCGCGATCTGCCACTCGCCGACGGTCGTCACGTCCTTCGTCGGGACGACGTCCCCCTCCACCTTCTTGACGGTGGAGCAGGCCGCGAGCGTCGCCGCGGCCGCCAGTATAAGCGTCGTTGTCTTCATGCTATCCCCCAGTCTAGGGTCGTTGACCTCTTCGCCCGACACGCGATCGGCGCGGCGGCCGCTAACGCCTACTCCGCGCGGGCAACAGTTCGCAAGATGCGCCGGTCGCCATCAGAAGATCGCGTGGAACACCCAGAAGAGCAGGCCCGACAGCAGCATCGCCGCCGGCAGCGTCAGCACCCAGGCGAGGAGCAGCGCCCGCACCGTCCCGGCCTGCAGCCCCGACCCGTTCGCCGCCATCGTCCCCGCCACGCCCGAGGAAAGGACCTGCGTCGTCGAGACCGGCAGCCCGTACATGTCCGCCGCCGCGATCGTCCCCATCGCGACCAGCCCCGCCGAGGCCCCCTGCGCGTAGGTCATGTGCGACTTGCCGATCCGCTCGCCCACCGTGACGACGATGCGCTTCCAGCCGACCATCGTGCCGAGGCCCAGCGCCACCGCGACCGCGACCTTCACCCAGAGCGGGATGAAGCGGGTCGCCTGGTCGAGCAGGCCCTTGAACTCCGCGAGCCTGGCCATCGCCCCGGCGTCGAGCGGCTTCGCCTCCGCCTTGCCGAGCCGCCGGATCGCCTCCGAGGCGAGGTACATGTCGTTCCGCACGTTGCTGACCGAGGCCGCCGGCACCGCGCCCAGCGCGCCGTAGCTCCGCGCCTGCCGGTCGAGGTCGGCGATCAGCGCGCCGAGCGCCGGCAGCGTGTCGTCGGCCAGCCGGTGCGTCTCGACGTAGCGCGTCACCGCCTCCCGCGGGTCCGCCACCGGCGCCGCGCCCGGCGTGCCCGCCGCGATCGCCTCGACCGCCGCTTCGGCCGCGACCGAGAAGGCCGCGACCGCCGACTCGGGCATCGCCCGGTTCAGCGCGTAGGCGGTCGGGACCGTGCCGATCAGGATCAGCATGATCAGCCCCATGCCCTTCTGGCCGTCGTTCGACCCGTGGGTGAAGGACACGCCGGTGCAGGTGAAGATCAAGAGCGCCCGGATCCAGAAGGGCGGCGGGGTCTGGCCCTTCGGCGCCTCGTAGAGCGCCTTGTGGCGGACGAGCACCTTCATCGCGAGGAGCATGAGCGCCGCCGCGACGAAGCCGATCAGCGGCGAGAGAAGCAGCGCCTTGCCCACCGCCGTCGCCTGGTCCCAGTCGACGCCCCCCGCGGCCCCGTTGCCGCTCAGGAGCGAGTTGGCGACGCCGACCCCGATGATCGAGCCGATCAGCGTGTGCGACGATGACGCCGGCAGCCCCAGCCACCAGGTCCCGAGGTTCCAGACGATCGCCGCGAGGAGCAGCGCGAAGATCATCGCGAACCCCTCGGCGGACCCGACCCGCAGGATCAGCTCGACCGGCAGCAGGCTGATGATCCCGAAGGCGACCGCCCCGCTCGACAGGAGCACGCCCAGGAAGTTGAAGACGCCCGACCAGACCACCGCGAAATGCGCCGGCAGCGCATTCGTATAGATCACCGTCGCCACCGCGTTCGCGGTGTCGTGGAAGCCGTTCACGAACTCGAACCCCAGCGCGATCAGGAGCGCCACGAACAGCAGCACGAACGGCACGAGGCTGGCGGGCCCTGCCCCGGTCGCGCGCACGTCGGCATGGATGCTCCAGACGACGTAGGCGAGCGTCGCCGCGACCGCGACGAGCAACACCAGCGCCGTCCGCGACCGCAGCGGACGCCCGAGGCCGGCCCGTCCGGCCGCCTCCACGCTCGGGATCGTCGCCATGAGTCGGAAAGCCCCCGCTGTCACGGCCCGCCTTTATGCACTTTCCTTGACACTTTTGTGACGGTCCGGCTCCGGCACTGCACCGTCCCGCCCGGGTCGTGTCCCCCGGCGCGGGGTAGCTCCGCGGCACGGCCGACGCATGGACAGGTCGACGCCGCCCGCGCACCGCATTCATTCCCCGCGGGTTCCCAACCCTTCTTCTTCAACCTATCGGGCAGTGCCAGGGGGGTCGAGGGGGGGTGAGCGCCCCCCTCGGGCCGCCCCGCGATCCGCCGGGGAACGAAGCGCAGGGGAGATTCCCCGGGGCCTGAAGGCCGAGCCGCGCATGCGGCGACCGGCGCCAAAGCGCCGCGGGCCCCCTCCCATCCCTCGGGGCTTTCCCCGATGCCCCGGCTACACCACCTCCAGGGACACGATCTCCCGCCCGCGCGATCCGACCCCGGACAATCATGAAGTCCGGGTTAACGCCCGGAGGGGCATATCGTTCAATATCAGCAGCTTATCCCATGCGCCCGAGCCCGGACAAGCCCCGGACAGGCGGCTCCCGCCGGAGCCTGCCCGGTCGCCTACGCCTCGTCATCCCCCGCCGCGCCCGGCCTCGGCCGGTCGAGATGCCCGAGGTCGCGCTCCGGATCGAAGGCGTCGCGCACCCGGCCCTTCAGAGCCCGCACGTCAGGGAATCCCCCGTCGCGCTTCCGCTCCCAGACCAGCGCCCCGTCGACCCGGATCTCGAAGATCCCGCCCGTCCCCGGCACCAGCGCCACCGACCCCAGCTCCTCCCCGAAGGTCGACAAGAGCTCCTGCGCCATCCACCCCGCCCGGAGCAGCCAGTTGCACCGCGTGCAATAGGCGATCGTGACCGCCGGCCTCTCACCCATATCCCCCGCCCCCCGGCGTCTCCAGCCACCAGACATCCCCCGGCCCGACCTCGCGCCGGTCGGCACTCGCCAGCTCCTCCACCGTCCCGTCCGCCCGCACGATCCGCGTCCGCCCGACCGCTCCCGGCCCCCCGCCGTCCAGCCCCGGCGGCGCCACCACCCGGTGCCCGCTCAGGATCGCCACCGTCATCGGCGCCAGGAACCGGATCCGCCGCACCACCCCGTCCCCGCCGCGGAACCGCCCCGCCCCGCCCGACCCCGCGCGCAGCCGGAACTCATCCAGCACCACCGGATAGCGCCACTCCAGCACCTCCGGGTCGGTCAGCCGCGAGTTCGTCATGTGCGAATGCACCCCGCTCGTCCCCGCATGCCCGCTCCCGTCCGACAGCCGCCCGGCTCCTGTCCCGCCGCAGACCGTCTCGTAGTACTGCAGCCGGTCGTCGCCCCAGGTCGTGTTGTTCATCGTCGACTGCGCCGCCGCCTGCACCCCCAAGGCCAGGAACAGCGCCGACGTCACCGCCTGGCTCGTCTCGACGTTCCCCGCGATCACCGCCGCCGGATACCGCGGCGACAGCATCGTCCCCTCCGGCAGCACCACCTCCAAGGGCTTCATGACGCCTTCGTTCATCGGGATATCGTCGTCGACCAGGCAGCGGAACACGTAGAGTACCGCCGCCCGCGTCACCGGCTCCGGCGCGTTGTAGTTGGTCGCGAGCTCCCCCGTCGTGCCGGTAAAATCGATCCGCGCCGACCGCGCCCGCCGGTCGACGCTGATCCTCACCCGCACCTCCCGCGGCCGCCCGTCGAAATCCGGATCCATCCGATACACGCACTCGCCGTCGGTCAGCGCCTCGATCGCCCGCCGCACGCATTCCTCGGCGTTGTCCTGCACGTGCCGCATGTAGGCCTGGACGACCGCGAGCCCGAACCCCTCGACCATCCGGGCAAGCTCCTGCGCCCCCTTCTCGCAGGCCGCCACCTGCGCCCTGAGATCGGCGAGGTTGATCTCCGGCGACCGCACCGGATACTTCACGCCGAGCAGCAGCGCCTTCGTCTCCGCCTCGCGGAACCGCCCCCCCTCGACCAACTTCCAGTTGTCGACATAGGCCCCCTCGTCGTGGATCGTCCGGCTGTCCGGCGGCATCGACCCCGGCGTCAGCCCGCCGACGTCGGTATGGTGCCCCCGCGCCGCCGTATGGAACAGCACCCGCCCGTCGCCCCAGACGGGCCGAACCACCGTGATGTCAGGCAGATGCGTCCCGCCGTTGTAAGGCGCGTTCAGCACGAACACGTCCCCCGGCCGCATGTCGGGGTTCTGCGCGATGATCGCCTTCACGCTCGCCCCCATCGACCCGAGATGCACCGGCATGTGCGGCGCGTTGGCGATCAAGTCCCCCGCCGCATCGAAAACGGCGCAGGAAAAATCCAGCCGCTCCTTGATCGTGACGCTCGCCGCGGTGTTCTCCAGCACCGCCCCCATCTGCTCGGCGATCGACATGTAGAGGTTGTTGAACACCTCCAGCATCACCGGGTCCGCCTCGGTCCCGACCGCATGCCCCCCCGCCCGCGCCTCGACCCGTTCGAGCGCCACATGGTCATGCGCCGTGATCCGCGCCTCCCACCCGCGCTCGACCAGGATCGAGGTATGCGGCTCGACCAGCACCGCCGGCCCCTTCACCCGGTCCCCCGGCCGCATCGCCTCCCGCCGCACGAACCGCGCCTCGACCCAGCCGCCGCCCAGGAACACCGGCGCCACCAGCGCCGCCTCGACCGCAAAACCCTCCCGCTCCGGCAGCGCCGGCTCGGCCAGGTCCGCCGCCTCGCCCACCGCCTCCGCCTGCGCCGCCTCGATCACCAGCGCCGCGTCCCCGGGATCGAACCCGAACCGCGCCCGATGCGCCGCCCCGAACGCTGCCCGCATCGCCGCGAGCCCGTCGAACCCGACCGCCAGCGCCGTGTCCGTCCCCCGGACCTTGACCAGCAGCCGCCGCGCCACCCGAATAGCCGCCGGCGCCACCCCCTGCCCCTCGACCTCCGCCTCGGCCGCCGACCCCAGCGCGTCGAGCAGCGCCGCCGCCGCCAGCCGCCCCTCCGCGTCGAACGCCGCCTCCAGCGCCTGCGTCCGCGTCGCCCGGATGTCCGCGAGCCCCATGCCATAGGCCGAGAGCAAGGACGCCATCGGATGCACCAGGCACCGCGTCATCCCGAGCGTGTCGGCGATCGCGCAGGCCGCCTGCGCGCCGGCCCCCCCGAACACCGTCAGGCAATACCCCGACACGTCGTAGCCGCGCTGCACGCTGATCTTCTTGATCGCGTTCGCCATGTTCTCGACCGCGATCCGCAGGAACCCGTCGGCCGCCGCCTCCGCCGGCCGCCCGACCCGCGCCGCCATCTCCGTGAACCCGGCCGCAGCCGCCGCCACGTCGAGCGGCGCATCCCCGGAAGCCCCGAAGATCGCGGGAAAGAACTCCGGCCTGAGCCGTCCGGTCACCACGTTCGCGTCCGTCACCGCCAGGGGCCCGCCCCGCCCGTAGCATGCCGGCCCCGGGTCGGCCCCCGCACTCTCCGGCCCGACCCGCATCCGCGCCCCGTCGAACGACAGGATCGACCCGCCGCCCGCCGCGACCGTGTGGATCATCATCATCGGCGCCGTCACCCGGACCCCGGCGATCTCCGTATGCAGCACCCGCTCGAACTCGCCCGCGAAATGGCAGACGTCCGTCGACGTCCCGCCCATGTCGAAGCCGATGATCCGCCCCTGCCCCGCGATCTGGCTGGTCCTGACCGCGCCCACCACACCCCCTGCCGGCCCCGACAGGATCGCGTCCTTCCCCTGGAAGCGCCCGGCCCCGGTCAGCCCGCCCGACGATTGCATGAACATGAGCTTGCCGCCCATGTCCCCCTCGAACGCCGCCGCCACCCGGTCGATGTAGCGCCTGAGGATCGGCGTCAAATAGGCGTCGACGACCGTGGTGTCGCCACGGCTCACCATCTTCATCAGCGGGCTGACCCGATGGCTCACCGAGACCTGCGAGAACCCCGCCGCCGCCGCCAGCTCCGCCGCCGCCGCCTCGTGCGCCGGATAGCGGTAGCCATGCACGAAGACGATCGCGCAGGCCGCGAACCCCGCCTCCCGCGCCGCCGCCAGCCCCTCGGCCAGCCCCGCGGCGTCGAGCGGCAACTCGACCGTCCCGTCCGCCCGGACGCGCTCCCGCGCCTCGACGACGCGCCCGTACAGCATCTCCGGCAGCACGATCCGCCGGTCGAAGAGCCGCGGCCGGTTCTGGTAGCCGAGCCTCAGCTGCTCCCCGAGCCCCTGCGTCGTCACCAGGACGACCGGCTCGCCCTTGCGCTCCAGGAGGGCGTTCGTCGCGACCGTCGTCCCCATCTTGACGCTCGCGACCCGTCCCGCCGGGATCGCCTCCCCCGCCCCGAGCCCGAGGAACCCGCGGATCCCGTGCAGCGCCGCGTCCGCATACTGCCCCGGGTTCTCCGACAGGAGCTTCCGCCGCTGCAGCCCCCCCTCGGGATCCCGCGCCACGATGTCGGTGAAGGTCCCGCCCCGGTCGATCCAGAAGTCCCAACCCACCGCGCCCACCGCCTTCCTCTTGCCTTGAAATTACCCCCCGGGAGGGCACCGGCGCCGGCGCATCCGATGCCCTCGGGTCTGCTCCCCACCCGGGGGTCGTGTCCCCCGGGCGTGGTGTCGATGCCGCGCCGCAGGCTCCAACGCGGGCAGATGGCCACCGGGTCGACCGGATGCCCGCCGCCATGCCGACCGCGTCCGACGCGACCGCCGCGCGGGCTACCCGGCACCGCGGTCCGCTGCCCCTCCCCGCCGGGCCCCGAGCCCCGGCGGCCGCCCCGCCTCCCCCTTCTCCTATCGGGTAGTGCCTGGGGGGTCGAGGGGGGCGGCGAGCGCCCCCCTCGGGCCGCCTCGCGAGCCGCCCGGTCCTCCGGGAGCGAGGGAGCCACCGCCCGGGCCTTCGGCCCAGAGGCCCGCGCATGCGGGCGACGGCGCCAGAGCGCCGCGGGCCCCCTCCCGCCCCTCTCCGAGCGGAAGCTGCACCACTGCCAGGGACACGACCCTCCAGGCCCCGCAAAGCTTGCCAGACCGTTAGCAACCGAAAACATTATCCATCAATATCAGCAGCTTGAAAATGTGCGCGGCTCGCAGCCTCAAAACTCCTCGATATGCACCACCCCCGGCGCGCTCTTCAGCGCCGCCGTGACCTGCGGGCTCATCGGATAGCGGTCGGGCAGCGCGATCTCCACCTCCCCCGGCAGCTCCGGATGCATCAGGACCAGGTTCACCGGCCCCCGCCGCCGCGCCCCCGCCTCGCGCGCGACCCCGCCGAGCCGCGCCGCCAGCGACGAAGCCGCCACCGCGTCGCCGACATAGATGCGCAAGCCCGTGCTCGCCGCGTTCGCCACCGCCAGGTCGATCGGCTGCGCCGCCTTGGCCAGCAGCCTGAGCTCGTCCCCCTCGGCGTCCGCCTCGACGGTCAGGACGACGCTCCGCCCCGGCTCGAGGAAGTCCCGCGCCGGCTCCAGCGCGTCCGAGAACATCCGCACCTCGTAGAGCCCGGTCGGGTCGCTGAGCCGCACGAAGGCGAACCGCGTCCCCCGCGCCGACTTCCGATGGTCGACCGCCGCGATCGTCCCCGCGATCTGCGCGACGATCGAGGTCCCCGCCGCCTTGCGCTGCAGCTCGGCGAGCGTCAGCACGCGCTCCCGCCGCAGCGCCGCCGCATAGTCGTCGAGCGGATGCCCCGACAGGTAGAAGCCGACGGCCGCATGCTCCTGCGCCAGCCGCTCCATCGGCGGGAAATCCTCGGGCTGCGGCAGCCGCGGCGCCGGCAGCGCGTCGACCGCCTCCCCGAACAGGCTCACCTGCGCCGACGCCCGCTCGTCGTGCGCCGACGCCGAGAAGGCCATCAGCGCCTCGATGCTCTCGAGCACCTTGCGCCGGTTGGAATCGAGCGCGTCCATCGCCCCCGCCCGCGCCAGCGTCTCCAGCGCCCGCTTCCCGACCCGCCGCAAATCGACCCGCGCCGCGAGGTCGAACAGCCCGTCGAACCGCCCCCCCGCCGCCCGCGCCTCGGTGATCACCCGCATCGCCTCGACGCCGACGTTCTTCAGCGCCCCGAGCGCATAGACGATCTTCCCTTCGCGCACGGTGAAGGTCGCCTCCGAGCGGTTCACGCAAGGCGCCAGCATCTCGATCCCGAGCCGGTCGGTCTCCTGCTTGTAGCCCCCGAGCTTGTCGGTCAGGTGGATGTCGCAGTTCATGACCGCCGCCATGAACTCGACCGGATAGTTCGCCTTCAGCCACGCCGTCTGGTAGCTGACCACCGCATAGGCCGCGGCATGCGACTTGTTGAACCCGTAGTTGGCGAACTTGTCGAGCAGGTTCCAGACCTCCTCGGCCTTCGCCTTCGGCACCCCGTTCGCCTTCGCCCCGTCCAGGAACAGGGGCTTCTGCGCATCCATCTCCGCCTGGATCTTCTTCCCCATCGCCCGCCGCAGCAGGTCGGCGCCGCCCAGCGAGTAGCCCGCCATCTTGCGGGCGATCTCCATCACCTGCTCCTGGTAGACGATGATCCCTTGCGTCTCGTCGAGCACCCCGTCGATCGACGGATGCAGCCCCTCCCGCGGCTCCCGCCCGTTCTTCACGTTGCAGAACTTCGGGATGTTCTCCATCGGCCCCGGCCGATAGAGTGCCACCAGCGCGATGATATCCTCGATGCAGGTCGGCTTCAGCTGCCGCAACGCCGTCCGCATCCCCGAGCTTTCCACCTGGAACACCGCCACCGTGTTCGCCGAGGCATAGAGCTCGTAGCTCCTCGGGTCGTCGAGCGGGATCGCCCCCATGTCGACCTCGACGCCCCGCGCCGCCAGCAGATCCAGCGCGTTCTTGATCACCGTCAGCGTCTTCAGCCCGAGGAAGTCGAACTTGACCAGCCCCGCCTGCTCGACCCACTTCATGTTGTATTGCGTCGCCGGCATGTCCGAGCGCGGGTCGCGGTAGAGCGGCACCAGTTCGTCCAGCGGCCGGTCGCCGATGACGACCCCCGCCGCGTGCGTCGAGGCGTTCCGCAACAGCCCCTCGATCGCCGCGGCGATCCCGAGCAGCCGCTCCACCTGCGGGTCCCGCTTCGCCTCCTCCCGCAGCCGCGGCTCGTCGGCGAGCGCCTTCTCGACGCTCACCGGCTTGACCCCCTCCATCGGGATCAGCTTCGACAGCCGGTCCACCTGCCCGTAGGGCATCTGCAGGACCCGCCCCACGTCCCGCACCGCCGCCTTGGACAGCAAGGCCCCGAAGGTGATGATCTGCGCCACCCGGTCCCGCCCGTAGCGCTCCTGGACATACGCGATCACCTCCTCGCGCCGGTCCATGCAGAAGTCGATGTCGAAATCCGGCATCGAGATCCGTTCCGGGTTCAGGAACCGCTCGAACAGCAGCCCGTAGCGCAAGGGATCGAGATCCGTCACGGTCAGCGCATAGGCGACCAGCGACCCCGCCCCCGATCCGCGCCCCGGCCCGACCGGGATCCCGTGCGCCTTCGCCCACTTGATGAAGTCGGCGACGATCAGGAAATACCCGGGGAACCCCATCCCCTCGATCACCCCGAGCTCGAACTCCAGCCGCTCGCGGTACGCCTCGACCGTCGCCGAATGCGGGATGACCGCGAGCCGCGCGTCCAGCCCATCGCGCGCCTGCCGCCGCAGCTCCTCGACCTCGTCGTCGGCGAACCGCGGCAGGATCGGCTTCCGCGTCCGCGGCCGGAACGCGCAGCGCCGCGCGATCTCGACCGTGTTCTCGACGGCCTCCGGCAGGTCGGCGAAGAGCTCGACCATCTCCTCCTGCGACTTGAACCTATGCTCCGGCGTCAGCCGCCGCCGCGGCTCCTGCTGGTCGACGTAGGCGCCCTCGGCGATGCAGATCATCGCGTCGTGCGCCTCGTACATCGCGGCCTTGGGGAATTGCGCGTCGTTGGTCGCGACCAGCGGCAGGTCGAGCCCGTAGGCGATCCCGACCAGCCCCGGCTCGGTCGCCTCCTCGAGCGGCGTCCGCGGCGCCCCGTTCTCCGGATGCCGCTGGATCTCGACATACAGCCGCCCCGGAAACATCCCCGCCAGCCGCTCGGCCAGCGCCCGCGCCCGCGGCGCGTGCCCCTCGCGGATCAGCGCCCCGAGCGGCCCCTCCGCCCCGCCGGTCAGGCAGATCAGCCCCTCGGCATGCTCCGCCAGCGCGTCGAGCGTCACATGCGGCAGCGCCGCCCCGCAGTCGAGGTAGCCCATCGACGAGAGCTTCATCAGGTTGCCGAACCCGGTCTCGTCCTGCGCCAGCAGCACCACCGGCCGCGGCTCCGGCGCCCGGTCGCCGGGATGCGCCGCCGCCGCATGGGCCAGCGCCAGCTGGCAGCCCAGGATCGGCTGGATGCCGGCCTTGGCCAGCGTCTCGGAAAACTCCAGCGCCGCGAAGAGATTGCCCGAGTCGGTCAACCCGACCGCCGGCATGCCCGCCGCCTCGCACAGCCCCGGCAGCTTCTTCACCGGGATCGCCCCCTCCAGCAGCGAATAGGCGGAATGAACCCGGAGGTGAATGAATCGCGGCGCGGTCATGGCCGCGACCCTAGCAGCCGCCAAGCCGCCCCGACAATCCTGGCCACCCCGGCGCGCCACCGCCCGGAGCCGGTCATGTCAGCGCGACCGCTCGCCAGCACGGGCGCACGCCGCGGGACGGATTCATATCGATCCGAACCCGAACCGGTCGTGTCCCCCGGCGTGGTGTAGATGCCGGGCGGGCTGCCAACGCGGGTGGATGGCTACGGGACCGGTCGATCGGATGCCGGCCGTCATGCGGAACGCGTCCGCCGCAATCGCCGCGCGGCCCGTCCGCCGTCCACTGCCCCTTCCCGCGGGGCCCGAACCCCGGCGGCCGCCCCGCCTCCCTCTTCTCCTATCGGGCAGTGCCTGGGGGGTCGAGGGGGGGGCGGCGAGCGCCCCCCTCGGGCCGCCCCGCGAGCCGCCCGGTCCTCCGGGAGCAAGGGAGGCAGCGCCCGGGCCTTCGGCCCAGAGGCCCGCGCATGCGGGCGACGGCGCCAAAGCGCCGCGGGCCCCCTCCCACTCCTCTCCGAGCGGGAGCTACATCACGCCCGGGGACACAACCCCGACCCCCGGACAATCGTGAAGTCCGGGTTGACGTCCGGAGGCGATATCATTGCAAATCAATGCGTTGCATCACCCGCCCGAGCCCGGACAACCCCCGGACAAATCCGGCTCCTCACTCCCGCCGCCCGCGGAACCCGGTCGCCACCAGGTACATCTCCGCCGACTCCTTCCGGCTCGCCGGCGGCTTCATGTGCGCGACCTTGGCGAACGCGCGGTTCAGCTCCGCGACCAGCGACCCCTCGGCGCCGCCGGCCAGCACCTTGGCGACGAAGCTCCCGCCCGGCTCGAGCACGTCGACGGCGAAGGCCGCCGCCGCCTCGACCAGCGCCACGATCCGGATATGGTCGGTCCCGGGATGCCCCGAGGATGCCGGCGCCATGTCCGACAGCACCACGTCCGCCGGCCCGCCGAGCCAGGCCCGCACCTCGTCGTCCGCCCCCTCGGCGAGGAAGTCGAGGACATGCAGCTCCGCCCCGGCGATCGCATCGACCGGCTGCAGGTCGAGCCCGAGCACCCGCCCGACCGCCCTCCCCTTCGCTTGCCCGAGCGCATTCGTCCGCGCCACCGCCACCTGCGTCCACCCGCCCGGCGCCGCCCCGAGATCGACGACCCGCGCCCCCGGCTTCAGCAGCCCGAAGCGGTCGTCGATCTCGATCAGCTTGAAGGCCGCCCGGCTGCGGTAGCCCTCGGCCCGCGCCCGCGCCACATAGGGGTCGTTGAGCTGCCGCTCGAGCCACAGCTTGGACGACAGCTTGCGCCCCCTGGCGGTCTTGACCCGCACCCGCAGGTCGCGCCGCCCGCGCCCCGAGGAACCGGTCACTCGAGCCGGACCCCCTCGGCGAAGGCGCCGTGCGCCGACATCATCGCGAACAGCATCC
The DNA here is from genome assembly GCA_046348975.1 of Amaricoccus sp. Classification (GTDB taxonomy): domain Bacteria; phylum Pseudomonadota; class Alphaproteobacteria; order Rhodobacterales; family Rhodobacteraceae; genus Amaricoccus. The sequence goes on from JAXMDF010000006.1 coordinate 158,888, forward strand.
CCTCGCGCAGCCCGCGGTCGGCGACCCGCATCGAGTCGGTCGGCCAGATCCGGAGCAGCGTCTGCAGGATCGCCGCCCCCGACATGATCAGCTCCGACCGGTCGCGCCCGAGCCCGATGTCGCAGCGCCGCCCCTCGGGCCCGAGCCGGAGGAAGCGCGCGATCACCGAGTCGATCGCACGCGCCGACAGCCGCATCCCGTCGACCTTGCGCCGGTCGTAGCGCTTCAGCCCCAGGTGCGCCGCCCCGACCGTGGTGACGGTCCCCGAGGTCCCGATCATCTGGAACGCCCCCGGCGCCTCCGGCGCCATCGCTTCCGCATAGGGCTTGAAGGTCGCGATCCGCTCCTCGAAATACCAGGACATCAGCGCGAACCGCGCGCTGTCGTCGGCGACATCGGCATAGCGCTCGTGCAGCGTCGCGACCCCGAGCGGCACCGAGATGAAGTCGACGATCCGCGCCGCCCCCGGGCCTCCGCCCGACATCTTCAGCCCGACGATCGCCTCGACCCGCTTCTCGGGCTCGATCGCGCTCAGGTCGAGCCAGACCAGCTCCGTCGACCCGCCGCCGATGTCGAAGACCAGCACCTGCTCGGCCTCGGGCGACACCAGCGGCGCGCAGGAAATGACCGCCAGCCGCGCCTCCTCGTCCGGCCGGATCACCTCGAGCCTGAGCCCGGTCTCCTTCGCCGCCAGCGCCAGGAAGTGGTTGCCGTTGCGCGCCCGCCGGCAGGCCTCGGTCGCCACCAGCCGCACGTTCCTGACATGATACCGCGCGAGCTTCTCGGCGCAGACCTCCAGCGCCGCGAGCGTGCGCCCGATGGCGCCGCGCGACAGATGCCCGGTCCGCTCCAGCCCCGACCCCAGCCGCACCGACTTGGCGAAGGCATCGACCACGCGCAACCGCCCGCCGTCCGGTGCCGCGATCAGCATCCGGCAACTGTTCGTGCCCAGGTCGAGGGCCGCATAGAGATCCTGCTCCGTCGGCGCCGGCGGCAAGCACTGCCGCCCCGGCGCCGATGCGACACCATCCTGCGCAGACTCGGTCAAGTCCTGCGCCATGCGAAACCAGTACCGACGCCGCCGGGGAAGCCGGCCGCTTTGCGGCGAGGGTACATGACGCCCGGCGTCAAGGCAAGGTTGGGCCCCCGCCCCGCACCCGTCCCGCCCGGAGCGGGACGGCCGGGGCCGCCGCACCGGGGCGGCACGCGCGAGCGCGTTCCCAAAAGCGACCGATCAAGTCGCGTATTACAATGCTTGAACCCCCTGGGGAGCCGCGCTATCCCTCAACGTAAGGAGGAGGGGAACTAGACGAAAAGACGCTATGCTTGTAGCTGCGTGAACGCGGGGCAGGCTGTTGTATCCAATGCCCGCCGGAGACGACATTTTCTCTCTTCGCTCGGGCGAACGAAGTCGCAGATGAAGGACTTGGCCGACCTGGGGACTGCTCCCAGGTGCCGGACGCTTGCGTCGCATCTAAAACCTTAGCATCAGGGAGATTTGGACTATGGCCATCATAACCGGTACACCCGCCGACGAGAACCTGATCGGCACGAAGAAGAACGATACCTTCCTGCTGGCCACCGGTCCCGGCACCAACCCGATCCCGGGTGACAACAACGGCCTCGACCACTACGACGGCAAGGGCGGCCACAACCGCATCCTGGGCGGCGCGTCCTACGACGTGCTGCGCGTCCTCAACAACCTCTCGAACCTCGTCCGCATCCACGAGCTCGACGGCGGCGACGGGCAGCCCGGCTACAACACCATCCTGGCCACCGACGGGAACGACACGCTCAACTTCTCGAAATACGCGGTCAAGGCCTTCACGATCGACGGCGGCAAGGGCAACGACACGATCACCGGCACCAAGGCCGCCGACCACATCCGCGGCGGCGAGGGCAACGACACGCTGAACGGGGGCAAGGGCAACGACACCTTCTACCTGATCACCGGCGGCGACACCAATGGCACCGATCAGTACAACGGCGGCGCGGGCCAGGACCGCATCGTCGGCGGCTGGTCCTACGACACGCTCCACGTCACCAACGGGCTGACGAACCTCGTCGGGATCGAGAAGCTCGACGGCGGCGACGGGCAGCCCGGCTACAACACCATCCTCGCCACCGACGGGGACGACACGCTGAATTTCTCCAGCTACGTGATCAAGGCCTTCACCATCGACGGCGGCAAGGGCAACGACACCATCACCGGCACGTCGGGCGACGACCACATCCGCGGCGGCGAGGGCAACGACACCCTGAACGGCGGCGCCGGCAACGACACCTTCTACCTGATCACCGGCGGCAACACCAATGGCGTCGACCAGTACAACGGCGGCACCGGCACCGACAAGATCGTCGGCGGCTGGTCCTACGACACGCTGAACGTCAAGAACGGGCTGACGAACCTCGTCGGCATCGAGGAGATCTCCGACAGCGACGGCCAGTTCGGCTACAACACCATCCTCGCCACGGCCGACCACGACACGCTCGATTTCTCCGGCATGTCGGTGAAGTACTTCGTCATCGACGGCCAGGGAGGCAACGACACGATCACCGGCACGGCCGACGACAACCAGATCCGCGGCGGCGCCGGCAACGACACCATGGACGGCGCCGGCGGCAGCGACACCTACCTGGTGGGCGCCGGGCACGGCGCGGACGCGTTCCTCGACAGCGGCGCCTCCGGGACCGATCGCATCGTCGCCACGGCCGCGAACGTCAGCATCGGCATCTCGGCCCTCTCGGGCATCGAGCGGATCTCCTCGGGCGGCTTCGCCAACGTGAACGTGGTCGGCACGCCCGATCACCAGACGCTCGACTTCTCGAGCGTCGCCTTCGACGGCATCGGCGTCGTCGACGCGCTCGGCGGCAACGACGTCATCTCCACGTCCAACCTGACCGCGCAGGCCTATCGCGGCGGCGCCGGCAACGACACCTTCGTCCTCGGCAGCAAGGACACCACCCTGCGGGTGTCCGCAGCCGACAACGGCGGGTTCGATGTCTTCTCTGGCAATACCCCTGGCGCCGATCACCGGATCGTGGCGGAAACCGCCGGCACGCAGATCGGCATCGGCCTGAACTATTCGAACGACGTCGACACCATCGACGCCGGCGGCAACGCCAACGTCTCGATCGTCGGCTCGTCCGCGAGCCACAACGTCTGGGACCTCACTGACACCGAACTCCTCGGCATCACCGAGGTCGCGACCGCGGGCGGCAACGACCAGATCCACACCTCGGACCACAGCGACGCGGCCGGCGGGCAGGCCTACCGCGGCGGCGTCGGCAACGACAGCTTCTTCTTCGGCACGCAGGACACTCGCCTGCTCTATTCCTCGGCGGACAACGGCGGCTTCGACTCGTTCAGCGGCAACGGGGCGGCCACGCACCGGATCATCGCCGAGGACGCCGGCACGCAGATCGGCATCGCCGGAAGCTACGGCGGCACGAACAGCGTCGACGTCATCGACGGCAACGGCAAGGCCAACGTGACCATCGTCGGCAGCAACTCGGTGCACAATGCCTGGGACTTCTCGGGCACCACGCTGATCGACATCGCGTCGATCAGCGGCGGCGACAACACCGCCAACGACACCATCACCGGCTCGAGCGCCGACGATGCGATCTTCGGCCTCGGCGGCAACGATACCCTCAACGGCGGCCTCGGCAACGACACGCTGACCGGCGGGCCCGGCAACGACGTCTTCGTCTTCACCAGCGCCGGAACCGCCGACGCCGACACGGTCGCCGACTACGGCCTGAGCGACCGGGTGGTGGTGAGCGCGCTGGTCGACTTCCCGGCCTCGGGGGGCGTCGCCGGCGACTACGCCAGGCTCGCCACCGTCGGCGACGATACGACCGTCGAGATCAACGCCGACGGCACCGGCGGCGACTGGCAGCTCGTCGCGACGCTGGCCGACTACACCGGCACGGTGCACGTGCAGCTCGGGACGGCCTCGCAGGTGTTCGACCTGACGGCCTGATCCGGCCACCCGCCGGGGCGCCCTGCGCGGTGCCCCGGATCGCCGCCGGATTGCAACCGCCCAAAGAATAGGCACTTGTGGGACTATCGCGAAGGGAGTAATGGTCGATTCGAGGGGAGAGGACTCTACCCAAGCGCAAATAGGCCGAGGGTACATTTCGGCTCACGGCAGTGTGATCGGTGATCGAGGGGTTTCTCTCGAGTGAGTATTGATCGTCTTGCGATTATATAGCGGTTTGCCGCAGGCGTTCGGGCGTCCTCTGAGGTGCGGTTGTATTTTGGACGAAGACTGACAGGGGAATTTGACATGGCGAACATCAGCGGCACGAGCGCGAACGAGACCCTGACCGGCGACACGGACGGTCCGGGCACCAACGACACCTTCCTGCTGCAGACCGGCGGGTCGGGCGACAACAACGGACTCGACCAGTACTATGGCGGCGGCGGCTACAACCGCATCCTGGGCGGCTGGTCCTACGACGTGCTGCGCGTTCTCAACAACCTCTCGAACCTGCACGACGTCCAGGAGATCGACGGCGGCGACGGCCAGCCCGGCTACAACACCATCCTCGCCAGCGACGGAAACGACACGCTCGACTTCTCGAGCTACGTGGTGAAGGCCTTCACCATCGACGGCGGCAAGGGCAACGACACCATCACCGGCACGTCGGGCGCCGACAACATCCGCGGCGGCGAAGGAAACGACACCCTCAACGGCGGCGACGGCGACGACACCTTCTACCTGATCACCGGCGGCAACACCAATGGCCTCGACCAGTACAACGGCGGCAACGGCACCGACAGGATCGTCGGCGGCTGGTCCTACGACACGCTGAACGTCAAGAACGGGCTGACGAACCTCGTCGGCATCGAAGAGCTGAACGGCGGCGACACCCAGTTCGGCTACAACACCATCGTCGCCACCGCCGACCACGACATCCTCGATTTCTCCGGCATGTCGGTGAAGTACTTCGTCATCGACGGCATGGGCGGCAACGACACGATCACCGGCACCGCCGACGTCAACCAGATCCGCGGCGGCGCCGGCAACGACACGATGAACGGCGGCGAGGCCGACGACACCTACCTGGTGGGCGCCGGGCACGGCGCCGACAGCTTCCTCGACAGCGGGACCACGGGCGGCGACCGCATCACCGCGACCGCGGCCAACGTCGCGATCGGCATCTCGGCCCTCTCCGGCATCGAGCTGATCACCTCGGGCGGCTACAGCGGCGTGACCGTCGTCGGGACCGCCGACCACCAGACGCTCGACTTCTCCAACACCGCCTTCAGCGGCATCGGCCTCGTCGACGCCCTCGGCGGCAACGACGTCATCTCGACCTCCAACCTGACCGCCCAGACCTATCGCGGCGGCGCCGGCAACGACACCTTCAACCTCGGCGCGGCCAATACCGTCCTGCGGGTGTCCTCGGCCGACAACGGCGGCTACGACACCTTCTCGGGCAACACCGCCGGCGCCACGCACCGAATCCTGGCGGAGACCGCCGGCACGCAGATCGGTATCAGCACCAACTACGCCAACGGCGTCGACGTCATCGACGGCAACGGCAAGGCGAACGTCACCGTCAACGGCTCCTCGGGCTCGCACGACAACTGGGACCTCTCGAACACCCAGCTCATCGACATCGCCGAGGTCGCGACCGCGGGCGGCAACGACCAGATCCACACCTCCAACGACAGCGACGCCGCCGGCGGGCAGGCCTACCGGGGCGGCGCCGGCAACGACAGCTTCTTCTTCGGGACGCAGGACACCCGGCTCTTCGTCTCCTCGGCCGACAACGGCGGCTTGGACAGCTTCTCCGGCAACACCGCCGGCGCCGATCACAGCATCATCGTCGACGACGCCAACACCCAGGTCGGGATCGGCACCAACTACGGCGGCGCCAACAGCGTCGACCTGATCGACGCGACCGGCAAGGCGAACGCCTCGATCGTCGGCTCCTCCGGCTCGCACGACGTGTGGGATCTGTCGCGGACCGTGCTCAAGAACATCGGCACCGTCTCCACCGGCGGTGGCAACGACACCGTGCAGACGGCGCTCGAGTCGAACGCCCACGTCCTCTACGACGGCGGCGCCTTTACCAGCGACAAGCTGATCATCTCGCTCACCGAGGCGCAGGCGGGCAACGCCACGCTGATGGCGCAGATCGCCGCGCTGACGCCGGGGTCGGGAGTCAACGGGTCGCTGAACGCCGGCGGCGTCGACCTGACCGCGCAGGGCTGGGAAAGCTTCGGGGTCGCGGTCGACATCGACGGCAGCTTCCAGCCGCTCAACATCCTGTTCGGCACGGCGAACCACGACTCGGGCCCGCCCTACGCGCCGGTCCTGAGCGTGCCGGCGGCCAAGGTGAACGAGTCCTGGGCGATCTTCGGGCTCGGCGGCGACGACAAGATCATCGGCGGCAACAAGGCCGACTTCATCGACGGCGGCGGCGGCAACGACAACCTGAACGGCGGCGACGGCGACGACAGCTTCTTCGTCGCGGCCTCGACGCCGGCGAACGGGTACGACGTCTTCAACGGCGACGGCGGCAGCGACCGGATCCTGTCGGCGGACGGCTCCGACATCCGGGTCAACGGCATCTCCTCGATCGAGGAGATCAGCGGCGGCGGCTTCTCTGGCGTCGACCTCGTCACCAACCCGTCGGCGCACGTCGCCCTCGACCTGTCGGGGACCAGGCTCCGGGGCATCGATCTGGTCTATACTTCGGGCGCGACCGCCAACAACGTCATCCACACATCAAGCGACAGCGACGCGGCCGGCGGGCAGGCCTACCGCGGCGGCGCCGGGAACGACACCTTCGTATTCGGCAGCGACGACACCCGGCTGCTCGCCTTCGCGGCGGACAACGCCGGGTTCGACGCCTACCAGGGCAACGGGGCGGCGACGCACACGATCATCGCCCAGGACGACGGCACCCGGATCGGCCTCGCCAGCGGCTACGGCGGCACGAACAGCGTCGACGCGATCGACGGGAACGGCAAGGCGAACGTCTGGATCGTCGGCTCCGACGGCGCGCACGATGTCTGGGACCTCTCCGGGACCGATCTCAGCGACATCGCCACGGTCGCGACCGGCGCCGGCGACGATCAGGTGAAGACGGCGCTGATGCACGCCGGCGACGGTCCGATCACCTACGACGGCGGCGCCTACACCCACGACCACCTGACCATCTCGCTCACCGCCGCGCAGGCGGCCAACGGCGCGGTCCAGGCGGACCTCGCCGCGCTCACCGCCGGCGGCGGGGCGAACGGCACGGTCGACGAAGGCGGGCTCAACCTCACGGCCACGGGCTGGGAGACGATCGACTGGGTCGTGGTCTGACCTGTCCCCTGGGGGGCGCCGCCCGGCGGCGCTCCCGCACGGCTTTGCCTCAGGCCGCGCCGCCCTCGGCCACCGCCGCCAGCGGCGCGGCCTGGTACCCGAGCGCCCGGCAGACGTCGTAGCTCAGGTCCGGGTTGTTGAGGGTATAGACGTGCAGATGCTCGACCCCCTCGTCGATCAGCGCGTCGCACTGCTCGCAGGCGATCGACACCGACAAGAGGTAGGCGGCCTCCGGCGTCTCCGCGTGCGCGAAAGCGGCGTGCATCCAGTCCGGCACCGCCGCCCGGCAGCGGGCCGCGAAGTTCCGCATCTTGGCGAAGTTCTCCACCGGCAGGATGCCCGGGTGGATCGGCGCCGTGATCCCCGCCTTCACGCAGGCGTCGCGGAAGCGCAGGAAGTCGTCGACCTCGAAGAAGAACTGGGTCAGCGCCATCGTCGCCCCGGCGTCGAGCTTGCGCTTGAGGTTCTCGATGTCCGACGCCGCCGTCGCCGCCTCCGGATGCACCTCGGGATAGGCCCCGACCGCGATCTCGAAATCGCCGACCGCCCGCAGCCCCTCGACCAGCTCGGCGGCGCTCGCGAACCCGTCCGGGTGCGGCACGAACCGCGTCTCGCCCTTGGGCGGGTCGCCGCGCAGCGCGACGATCCGCCGCACCCCCATGCGCGCGTAGCCGCGCGCGACCTCGAGCGTCTCCTCGCGGCTGGCGCCGACGCAGGTAAGGTGCCCCGCGACGTTCAGCCGCGCCCGGTCGACGATGGTCTTGATCGCCGCGTTGGTGCGGTCGCGCGTGGTCCCGCCGGCGCCGTAGGTCACCGACACGAAGCGCGGCCCGAGCGGCGCCAGCCGCTCGACCGAGCGCCAGAGCCTCAGGCTGCCTTCAGGCGTATGCGGGGGAAAGAACTCGAAGGACAGGCTCGGCAGAGCCTTCGCCGCGTTCGTCATAGGTGCACCGGTCCATACCGACAATGAAGTTTGCGGTTGCGAGAATACCGCTGGAATTCGCATCCGGCAATGCCTAACTGAGTCGGCCCCACGCGACGGGGCGGGTTGCAGGTGAGGAGGGCGCATGCCCGAGGTAACGATCGTCTACTGGCGCGACATCCCGGCGCAGGTGATCGTCGGAAGTGGCCGCCGCGCCTCGAAGATGCCGATGCCCGAACGTTTCGAGACCGCCATCGACCGCTGCGCCATGCGTGCCGGCGCCCGCGAATCGGACGCCTACCTCGCCGAATGGCGCAAGGGCGAGCCCTACGTTGTCGAGGGCGAAGCGGCGGATGTCGCTTCCGGCGAAGCGGCGCGGCTCGAAGCGGAGTTTAGTCCGGACGCGATCAAGGCCCTGATCGCGAACCACGGCTGGGCCACCCCACGACCCTGACCCCGGAGACCTCGATGGCGCAAGTTCTGAGCTTTTTCCGCCGCCCCGCTGCCGCCCCGGCGGGCAGCGCCGCGATCGCGGATCTGCTCGCCGACTTCTCCATCGAGGTCATGCCGCGCACCGCCGCAAAGATCGACGACTTCCGCGCCATCCTGCCCGCCGGCACCCGCGTCTACCTCGCCCACATCGACGGCACCCCGTTCGAGGACATGCTCGCGACCGCCGGCCGCCTGACGGCCGAGGGCTTCGCCGTCATGCCGCACTTCCCGGCGCGCGGCATCGCCGACGAGGCCGAGCTCGCCGCCCGCATCGACGCCTACGCCGCCATCGGCGTCCGCCAGGCACTGGTGCTCGCCGGCGGCATCGATCGCCCGCGCGGCGCCTTCCACGAGGCAGCCCAGCTGCTCGAGACCGGCCTCTTCGACCGGGCCCGCTTCACCGACCTGCACGTCGCCGGCCACCCCGAGGGCAACAAGGACATCGACCCGCAGGGCGGCGACGCCGTCGCCATGGACGCGCTGCGCCGCAAGTCGGACTTCCAGCGCCACACCGACGCCCGCATGGCGATCGCGACCCAGTTCTGCTTCGACGCGGCCCCGGTCATCGACTGGGCCGACCGCATCCGCGCCGCCGGCGTCACCCTGCCGGTCCACATCGGCGTCGCGGGCCCTGCCAAGCTGCAGACGATGATCAAGTTCGCCATGGCCTGCGGCGTCGGCCCGAGCCTGCGCGTGCTGCAGCGCCGCGCCATGGACCTGACCAAGCTGATGCTCCCCTTCGAGCCCACCGAGTTCCTCGCCGCCATCGCCGCCCACAAGGCCGCGACCCCGGGCTTCGCCATCGAGCGCGTCCACTTCTTCCCGCTCGGCGGCATCGGCGCCACCACCGACTACGCCGGCTCGCAGACCGCCGCCCCGCGCCGCGCCAGGGCATGACCCGGCGCGCGCTGCTCTTCGACCTCGACGGTACCCTCGTCGATTCCGACCCCCTGCACCACGCAGCCTTCGCCGAGATCATGGCCGAGCGCGGCCGCGAGCTCAGCGTCGAGGAGTACCGCGCGACGATCATGGGCCAGCCGAACGCCGCGATCCTCGAGCACCACTTCCCCGGCGAGGACATCGCCATCCTGCACCGCAAGGAGCAGATGGTGATCGACCGCCTCGCCGACGCCGTCGAGCCGATGGCCGGCATCCACGCGCTGCTCGACTGGGCCGAATCCACCGGCGCCGCCTGCGCCGTCGTCACCAACGCCCCCCGCGCCAACGCCGTCGCGCTCCTGACCGCGTCGAGCCTCGGGCACCGCCTGCCGACCCTCGTCATCGGCGAGGAATGCGCCCGCCCCAAGCCCGACCCCGCCCCCTACCAGGCCGCGATGCGCGCCCTCGGCGTGACCCCGTCGCAGTCGGTCGCCTTCGAGGACTCGCGCTCCGGCATCCGCGCCGCCCGCGACGCCGGCGTCCGCGTCTTCGGCGTCATGAGCGGCCTCAGCGCCGCCGAGCTCCTCGCCGCCGGCGCCCACGCCGCCATCCGCGACTTCACCGACCCCGCCCTCTGGGCGCACCTGGACGGCCTCCCATGACCCGAACCATCGTCGCCTCCAAGTCGAAGACCGTGATCATCGGCTTCGACCAGCCCTTCTGCGTCATCGGCGAGCGCATCAACCCGACCGGGCGGAAGAAGCTCGCCGCCGAGCTCGAGGTGGGCGACTTCTCCACCGTCGAGGCGGACGCCCGCGAGCAGGTCGCCTGCGGCGCCCTGATGCTCGACGTGAACTCCGGGGCGGTCTTCACCAACAAGATGGCCGAGGATCCGCGCTACGCCGACAACAACTTCGTCGAGCCCACGCTGATGCCCGAGCTCGTCGCCCGCATCCAGGCCGTCGTCGACGTCCCCCTCTGCATCGACAGCTCGGTCCCCGGCGCGCTCCGGGCCGGCCTCGAGACCGCCCACGGCCGCCCGCTGCTGAACTCCGTCACCGGCGAGGAGGAGCGCCTCGAGCTCGTCCTCCCCCTCGTCAAGAAGTACGACGTCCCCGTCGTCGCCATCTCCAACGACGACACCGGCATCTCCGAGGACCCCGACGTCCGCTTCGCCGTCGCGAAGAAGATCGTGAACCGCGCCGCCGACTTCGGCATCCCCGCCCACGACATCGTCGTCGACCCCCTCGTCATGCCGGTCGGCGCCATGGCGACGGCGGGCCTCCAGGTCTTCGCCCTCGTCCGCCGCCTGCGCGACGAGCTCGGCGTCAACACCACCTGCGGCGCCTCGAACATCTCCTTCGGCCTGCCCAACCGCCACGGCATCAACGCCGCCTTCCTGCCGATGGCGATCGCGTCCGGCATGACCTCGGCGATCATGAACCCGGTCCGCCCGCAGGAGATGGAGGCGATCCGCGCCGCCAACTTCCTGATGAACAACGACCCCTGGGGCGCCGCCTGGATCGCGGCCAACAAGGTTTCCGCCGCCGAGGGCGACCCCGAACCGGGTGCCCGTGGCCGCCGCGAGGGCCGCCGCCGCCGCGGCTGAAGCTCGCGCGTCCGCGGGGCGGACCACGGCGCCTGTCGATCGTCGCTTCCGCCGCCCGATTCTCGACTCGCGAATCGGGCGGCCGTGATAGTCTCGCGGCATTGCGAACTGAACTGCCTGCCCGTTAGCCGGACCAGTCCACATCAGACCAAACGCGCGCTCGGCTCGACCCGATCGGCAAGCAAAGTGTTGTGATCCCAAACTTGCGCCCGAGCTCCGGCCTCGTATCAGGTGCGCTGAAGTAGCCAGTTATCTTGGAGAGCGACTATGGCCAATATTGTTGGCACTATCCGCGGAGAGATTCTCTACGGAACCAATTCCGCTGACACGATCAATGCCCGCGCCGGCTACGACGAGCTGTACGGATTCGACGGGGACGACGTCCTCAACGGCCAAGGCAACGACGACTTCCTCGTCGGCGGCCGCGGCAACGATATCCTGAACGGCGGCTCGGGCGTCGACACCGCCAGCTACGAATTCGCCACCGGCGGCGTGGTCGTCAACCTCGCCACGGGCACCAGCTCGGGAAACCAGGGCCACGATACCCTCGTCTCGATCGAGGATCTGCGTGGCAGCCGCTTCAGCGACCATCTCACCGGCAACCGAGCCGCGAACTACATTGTCAGCGGCGACGGGGACGACACGGTCTCCGGCGGCGGCGGCGATGACGCGCTGACGGTCGGCTTCGGCCGCGACACCGTCGACGGTGGCCGGGGCAACGACACGGTCAGCTACGACCAGCGCGCCTTCGACCCGTCGAGCGAGCTCGGCGTATGGGTTTCCCTGCGCGCAGGGACATCGCATTTCCTGTCGCATCCGCGGATCGTCGATACGCTCCGCTCCATCGAGAACGTCGAGACGGCCTCCTACAACGACCACATCGAGGGCGACGGGCACGCCAACCATCTCGATGCCGGGAATGGCGACGATTTCATCGCCGGCGGCGGAGGCAACGACACGGTCGACGGAGGCAACGACAACGACGTCCTCGAAGGCAACGCCGGCAGCGATTACGTCGACGGCGGCAACGGCGATGACGTCGTCTATGCGTCCGGCAGGATCGATACCCGCGAAAGCGTCCATAGCCACGACGTCCTGGAAGGCGGCAACGGCAACGACATCCTCGTCGCGGGCCGCGGCTACGACGAGATGCGGGGCGATCTCGACGCCGACACGTTCCGCTACCGCTCGATCGCTGACGCATCCGGGCGCGTCGACCACATCACCGATTTCGACCAACTCGACGGCGACAGGATCGACCTGTCGCAGATCGACGCAAACGCGGCCACCGCGGCCAACGACGCCTTCGTCTTCCGCGGCACCGCCGCCTCCTTCACCCACCCTGGCGAGATCACCTACCACGTGCGCGGCGACACCACCTATATCTCGCTCAATACCGACTCCGACGCCCGCCCCGAGGCGGTCATCGCCCTCGACTGGGCATACCATCTCACGGCGCACGATTTCATCCTCTAGCGCCGCGGCCCCTGTAGCCGCTATGCCGGCTGCATGGTGAGGAGGGACGCTGCGATCGACGCGGGCGGCCAGCGTTGGCGCGTCCTGCCCGACGGGGTCGAGCTCGCCGTGCGGCTCACCCCGCGCGGCGGCACGGCGCGCATCGAGGGTCTGGCCGAGGTGGACGGCCAGACCTGCCTGAAGGTGCGCGTCTCTGCCCCGCCGGTCGAGGGCGCCGCCAACGCCGAGCTCGTCGCCTTCCTCGCCCGATCGCTCGGCCTGCCCCGCTCCGCCGTCACGCTGGTCGCGGGCGAGAAGGCGCGGGTCAAGCGCCTGCGCCTGCGCGGCGACGGCCTGCCGGGACGCCTCGCCGCCTTGGTCGCGCCCGTCCCCGAATCCCCGGACAAGGGTTGAAATCCGGTTAACGCCCGGGGGCACAATCGTTCGATATCAATGCCTTGACCAACATGCTCGACCCCGGGCACCCCCGGGCAATCCCCGGGTTGCGCTCCCCGGGGCAAGCGGTAACTCTGGCGCCAGCGCCCCCAACGGAGAAGCCGCCCGTGGCCTACGAGACGATCCTGGTCGAGGTCGAAGACGCCGTCGCCACCATCCGGCTGAACCGCCCCGAGGCGCTGAACGCGCTGAACAGCCAGCTCCTCGACGAGCTCGCCGAGGCGCTGACCGAGATGGACGCCTCGCCCCGCGTCGGCGCGATCGTGCTCACCGGCTCCGAGAAGGCCTTCGCCGCCGGCGCCGACATCAAGGAGATGGCGCCCAAGGGCTTCGCCGACATGTTCCTCGAGGACCTCTTCGCCGCCCAGTCCGAGACGATCCTGCGCTGCCGCAAGCCCGTCGTCGCCGCCGTCGCCGGCTACTGCCTCGGCGGCGGCTGCGAGCTCGCGATGATGTGCGACCTGATCATCGCCGCCGACACCGCCAGGTTCGGCCAGCCCGAGGTCAACCTCGGCATCATGCCCGGCATCGGCGGCACCCAGCGGCTGACCCGCCTCGTCGGCAAGTCCAAGGCGATGGAGATGTGCCTGACCGGCCGCATGATGGACGCCACCGAGGCCGAGCGCGCCGGCCTCGTCACCCGCGTCGTCCCCGCCCGCGACCTGGTCCGCGACGCCCGCGAGACCGCGGCGAAGATCGCCGAGAAATCCCCCCTCGCCGTCCGCGCGATCAAGGAGGCCGTCAACCGCGCCTACGAGACCACGCTCCGCGAAGGCATCCTCTTCGAGCGCCGCCTCTTCGACGCCCTCTTCGCCACCGAGGACCAGGCCGAGGGCATGGCCGCCTTCGGCGAGAAGCGGCGGCCGGAATTCCGCGGCCGCTGACCGGTTGACACTCCCGGGCGCCGCGGCTAAGGAACCGGCTCCTGAATCAAGCCCGATCGAGACCGTAATCCATGGCCAACTCGCCGTCCTCCAAGAAGCGCGCCCTGCAGGCCGAGCGCCGCGCCGAGATGAACAAGGCACGCCGCTCGCGGATGCGCACCTTCATCCGGAAGGTCGAGGAGGCCATCGCCTCCGGCGACGCCACCGCCGCCGAGACCGCGCTGCGCGCCGCCCAGCCCGAGATCATGCGCAGCGTCAGCAAGGGCGTGGTCCACAAGAACACCGCCAGCCGCAAGATCTCCCGCCTCGCCGGCCGCGTGAACGCCCTCCACGCCTGATCCGGCGGACGCCCAGCGCACCGGATACCGTATCCCCCCAAGGACGCCGCTGCATCCGCAGCGGCGTCCTTGGCGTGACCGGATCGGCACGTTCTTCTCGCCTATATGGCGAGTTTGCAACAGCATCCAAATCGCATAGCGAGAAGGTGGATGTTCCGCCTTCGGTCCGGTTGTGAGCTGGGGGCCGCTTCGCTATTGTTGAGGAACGGAACGATTCCTGCCAGCCCGAGTATTCCGGTAAATCAGTAGTAGTACGCTCCAATAAAGCGCCCCCGTGGCCTGTGGTCGCAGGCGATGCCGCTGGAGACGCGAGTGCAGGGAACGCCCAGCGGAAGAACGATAAAATCCGAAACGGGGAAGGTGAGCTCCAATTGACTGCCACGCATCGCGAGTGTCCCGCTCGCGTTATTGTCGATGACGTAGATGGACCGGCACCGCCTGCAGCTCGGCTCGTGCGGCGCGCGATCTCCCGGAGGACGCTCGCCCCGGGCTCGCAGTCGAGGCCCGATCCGGCCACCGTCCGGACCGGGCTGATCGACGCCGGGCCCTCCCCCGCTATCCGCACAGACGAGCCGAGATGAAACCGCAGACGTTACCCGAAAGCCCGGAAACCCCGACCACCGCCTGGGGGCGCGTGCGCGGCGCCCTGCTCGGCCAGCTGGGGCAGGACGCGTTCCAGAACTGGATCGACCCCTTGGTCTTCGTCGGCGCCGACCAGGGCGTCGTCCACCTGACGGCCCCGACCAGCTTCATCGGCACCTGGGTGTCGCGCAACTACGGCGACGCGATCCGGACCCTGCTCAGCAAGGACGGGGTGCAGGTCAGCCGGCTCGAGTTCGGCGTGGCGCCGGTCCAGGGCCCGGCCGGGCGGGCGATCGAGCGCCCGGCGGCCGCGGCGAGCTGCGCCGACGTCGACCTGCCGGCGTCGCCGCTCGACGGGCGCTGCACCTTCGACAACTTCGTCGTCGGCAAGCCCAACGAGCTCGCGCATGCGGCGGCGCGGCGGGTGGCGGACGGCGGGCCGGTCGCCTTCAACCCGCTCTTCCTCTATGGCGGCGTCGGGCTCGGCAAGACCCACCTGATGCACGCGATCGCCTGGGAGGTGAAGCAGCAGAATCCCGAGGCGCGCGTCCTCTACCTCTCGGCCGAGCAGTTCATGTACCGCTTCGTCTCGGCGCTGCGCTTCAAGGAGATGCACGGCTTCAAGGAGATGTTCCGCTCGGTCGACGTGCTGATGGTCGACGACGTGCAGTTCATCTCCGGCAAGGACTCGACGCAGGAAGAGTTCTTCCACACCTTCAACGCGCTCATCGAGCAGCAGAAGCAGATCGTGATCTCCGCCGACCGGGCGCCGGGCGAGATCGACGGGCTCGAGGAGCGGATCAAGTCGCGGCTGCAGTGGGGGCTGGTCGTCGACCTGCACCCGACCGACTACGAGCTCCGGCTCGGCATCCTGCAGGCCAAGGCCGAGGCGCAGGCCGAGCATTGCCCGGGCGTCACCATCGGCGCCGGCGTCATGGAGTTCCTGGCGCACCGGATCAGCTCCAACGTGCGGGTGCTCGAGGGGGCGCTGAACCGGCTCTTCGCCTTCGCCAACCTCGTCGGGCGCGAGATCGACCTCGACATGGCGCAGGAGTGCCTGGCCGATATCCTGCGCGCCTCCGAGCGCAAGGTGACGATCGACGAGATCATCCGGAAGGTCTCGGACCACTACAACCTCCGGATGTCGGACATGCTGTCGGCGCGGCGGGCGCGGCAGGTGGCGCGGCCGCGGCAGGTGGCGATGTACCTGTCGAAGACGCTGACCTCGCGGTCGCTGCCCGACATCGGACGGCGCTTCGGCGGCCGCGACCACACCACGGTGATCCACGCGGTGCGCAAGATCGAGGAGCTGAAGGCGTCCGACAGCCAGATCGCCGAGGACGTCGAGCTGCTCCGGCGGATGCTCGAGGCCTGAAAGCCCCGCGTCACCGGAGCGCCTCGCGCTCCGTGACGCGGGAGGGGTGCGGGCAAATGGCAAGCAATTGCTCTTGAACGGAAAAGTTCTCGCGCTTTAACCGGGCATCAAGGAATTCCGCCTGGCTCGCGAGCCGGGCGAATTGCGCCTAGCCGCGGCCGATGTAGGGCATCGTGGTCGCCATTATGGTCATGAACTGGACGTTCACATCGAGCGGCAGCTCGGCCATCTGCAGCACCGCGCGGGCCACGTGCTCGACGTCGATGCGCGGCTCGGCGGCGAGCCGGCCGTCGGCCTGCGGCACCCCGGAGGTCATGCCGGCGGTCATGTCGGAGGCGGCGTTGCCGATGTCGATCTGGCCGCAGGCGATGGCGAAGGGGCGGCCGTCGAGCGAGACCTGCCGGGTAAGCCCGGTGATCGCGTGCTTGGAGGCGGTGTAGGCGACCATCCCGGGGCGCGGGACGTAGGCCGAGATCGAGCCGTTGTTGATGATCCGGCCGCCCTGCGGCGCCTGCGCGCGCATCTGCCGGAAGGCGGCGCGGGCCACCAGGAAGGCGCCGTCGAGGTTGACCGACAGCACCCGGCGCCAGCCCTCCCAGCTCGTGTCGCCGACGAGCGCGTTCGGGTGGTTGGCGCCGGCGTTGTTGAAGACGACGTCGAGGCGGCCGTGCAGGTCGGCGATGCGGGCAAAGAGGGCGGCGACGGCGTCGGGGTCGGTCACGTCGCAGGGGACGGCGGTGCAGCCGTCTCCGTACCGCGCGGCGATGTCTGCGAGCCTCTTCGGGTCGCGCGCGGCGAGCACGACGGCGTGGCCGGCCCGGGCGAAGGCGCCGGCTGTCGCCGCCCCGATCCCCTGGCTGGCGCCCGTTACCAGAACGATCTTGCGGTCGGCCATGCGTCCCCCTGTCGGCTGTTGCCGCCACCATCGACCGGAAGCGGCCCGGTCACAAGCGGCGTGGCGGCACTTTGTCGAGGCTGGCCTCGCGCAGCCAGATGTAGAGGCCGGAGGCCACCACGATCGCGGCGCCGACCAGGATCCAGCCGTCCGGCGGCTGGGCGAAGATCAGCCAGCTCGAGGCGGTCATCCAGACGATCTGGGTATAGCTGAACGGCGCGAGCGTCGATGCCGGCGCGTAGCGGTGGGCGATGATCAGCAGTTGGTGCCCGCCCCAGCCGAAGCAGCCGATGGCGAGGAACGCGAGCCAGCTCGCCGGCTCGCGGGGCCAGCTCCAGTCGCCGAAGGCGAAGGGCGCCATGCCCAGCGTGGCGACGAGCCCGGCGTAGAACTGCTGGGTGGCGGTGCTGTCGCGGCCGGCGAGCTTGCGGGTGAAGATCGAGTAGAGCGCCCCGCAGAGTGCCGCACCGAACGAGAAGGCCACCGCGACGTGCAGCGTGCCGGACCAGGGACGCATCGCGACGAGGATGCCGGCGAAGCCGACGAGGATCGCGGTCCAGCGGCGCGGCCCGACCGTCTCGCCGAGGAGCGGGATCGACAGCATGCAGACCCAGAGCGGGCCGGTGAACATGATCGCCGTCGTCATCGTCAGCGGCAGCGTCCCGAGGGCGTGGAAGTTGAGGAGCGTGCTGCCGAGCAGGAAGAGGCTGCGCAGCACCACCGGCCCCGGGCGGCGGCTGCGCAGGAAGGGCTCGCCCGAGGGCAGCACCAGCACGACGACGAGCAGGAGGTGGACGGCGTAGCGGACGAAGACGACCTCCGCCGTCGGAATACCGTGCTGCACCAGCCACTTGGCGCAGGTGTCGATGCCGGAGAAGGCGAGCAGCGCCAGCACGACCAGCGCGATGCCGTGCAGCCGCCGGTCCTCGATCGGGGCGACCCGCGGGCGGTGGCCGCGGGCGGTGGCGTCGGGCATGGTCGGTCCTTCTCCCGGGCAGGATCCCGACCGACCAAGAGCACCGAACGTCCGGCGTGTCGAGGGGCGCGCGTCGTCGGGGGGATCGCCCGACGGGAGGCGAGGAGGTCGAGCGGCGGGGACGAAAAGTCACGTGGTAACAAGGGTTAATCCGGGAAACCGAAACGTACAATGCATGTACATCGCATGTACAACCCATGCACGTGCCTGCGCGCCGGTCCTCGAATGTTAACGAGGTTAACGGCGCTCGCGGCGGGAGGAAGATCGGGGAGCCGGCTCGAGCGGGTCGCTCGGTCGGGATCGGCCTGCGGTCGGCCGCGCAGCCTTCCCCTGCGCGCGGCGCGGTAACGGTTCGTCCCGGTTTCGTTCCTACAGTTTTAGCGAAAAGCGACAGGCTAACTGGCTGATAATGCTGCCGTGCTAGCAACAGGGCGCTCCGTCCCCCGAAGGAGAAGCCCCATGTCCAGCCGGTTCGGCCCCTGGCCGGCCCTCGCCCTGCTTTTGTCGCTCGTCCTGCCCGCGGTCCCGGCGCTCGCCGACCCCGACGAGGCGGGGGCCCAGATCTGCGAGCGGGCGATCGTCGCCGGCGCCCGCGAGCAGGGGATCCCGGAGGGAGTGCTGCACGCGATCTCGCTGACCGAGACCGGGCGGGCGCAGGGCGGGCGGCTGCGGCCCTGGCCGTGGGCGATCAACCGCGAGGGCCAGGGCTACTGGTTCCGCAACCGCGACGAGGCGCTGGCCTTCGCCAAGGCGAGCGTCGCGGCGGGGCGGACGAGCTTCGACGTCGGCTGCTTCCAGATCAACTACTTCTGGCACGGGCGCAACTTTCCCTCGCTCGAGGCGATGTTCGACCCCGAGACCGGCGCCGGCTATGCGGCGAGCTTCCTCAAGGCGCTCTATCAGGAGCGGGGCGACTGGTCGGCGGCGGCAGGTGCCTACCATTCGCAGCTGCCGGACCGCGCCAGCGTCTACCGCACGCGCTTCGACCGCATCCTCGCGGAGCTCGGCGGACAGCCGATCCAGGTCGCGGCCGCCGAGGCCGATGCCGACCAGGCCACGCCCCCGTCGCCGCAGAAGAGCCGGACGCGCACGCGCGGCCCGAAGATCATCACGATCCCGCCGCGCGGCGCGGCCGCGCTGCCGCAGGCGCCCGGGACGCAGGCCGCGCTCGACGGCGCGCCGATGTCCGCCGACCTGCCCGGGCGGGTCTCGGTGGCCGAGCTCAACCTCTGAACGTTGCAGCCTAACCATTTGGCAACGATTTCAGCGCTTAGCTTGCCGGACTCGAAGACTAAAAGTCGAACATCGGCGGCGCGGGCGCGGCGAGACCTTGTCGACGGCCGACCTCGACGATGACCGGCGGAGGCTCGCGAGGGAGGCAGGGATGACGACAATCCGGAGGATCGGAGGCGCGCTGGCGGCCGCGGAGGAGGGCGCGACGGCAATCGAGTACGCGCTGCTCGCCGCGATGATCGCCGCGGTCCTCGTCACGGTGATGAGCTCGCTGGGCGGCACGGTCGGCGGCGTGTTCACCAAGGCGAACACGGATCTGATCACCTACATGCCCGCATCGCCGTAACGATTATGGAACAATGAACGAAAAGGCAACAAATCTAAGTAGAACTGATTTGACTGTAAAGTGCCTGTCTGCTTAAGTCGCGACGTGGACAAGCCACGTTTCTGTAGCGTGTAAGGAGTAACTGACGTGAACAAGTTCCTGAACTTCGGCAAGTCCCTCTGGAAGGACGAGGCCGGCGCGACCGCGATCGAATACGGCCTGCTCGCCGCGCTGATCTCCGTCGCGATCATCATCACCGTCTCCTCGCTCGGCACCACCCTGAGTGGCGTGTTCAGCAACGTCGACGGGAAGCTGAAGCCGTCTGCGGCTGCCAGCGGCGGCACCGGCACCGGCACCGGCGGCTAAGGCTTCCAAGGATCGGGAGAATCCTTCATGCGTTTCGTCCTCGTCATCCTTGCGGCGCTGATCGTTGCCGGCGGCACGGGGTTCTACGTCATGCAGGGCTTGCAGCCTGCCACTGCCCCCGAGGCAGTGGCGGCGCGGGGTCCCGATCTCCGGGAGGTCTACGCCCCAGCCACCGAGATCGCGATCGGCACGATCATCACGCCCGACCGCCTCTCGACGATGCAGGTCGCCGAGAACGCGGTCACCGGCCAGATGGTCGTGGCCGACGACGAGGGCGCCAAGTACCTGACCGGCAGCGTGGCGCGCCAGCCGCTGCCGCAGGGGGTCCCGATCGCCCGGTCCGCCATCGTGCAGCCGGGCGACCGGGGATTTCTCGCCGCCGTGCTGCCCAAGGGCAAGCGCGCGATCACCATTCCCGTCGACCAGACCGCGGGGCTGAGCGGCCTGGCGCTGCCCGGCGACCATGTCGACCTGCTGCTGACCTATGCGGTGACGCCGGCGACCGAAGGGGCGCCCGAGGTTCGCGGCGCCGAGACCGTCCTCTCCGACATCCGGGTGCTGGCGTTCGACCAGCGCCTCGGGCCGGCCGGGCCGGCCGAGGGCGAGGAGAAGCCCGAGCCGACGCCGGTCGCCCAGACCGCGACCCTCGAGGTGACGCCGCAGCAGGCCGAGATGGTGACGCTGGCGCAGACGCTCGGCACGCTGTCGCTGGTCCTGAATTCGGTCCGCGACGGCGGCGACGACGACCAGCCGGCCGACGGCCGGCTCGCGAAGGGCGACGGGGGTCCGCTGGAGCAGATCTCCAACACCCTGGCGCCGCGGCCCCGCCGGCTGACGCTCGAATCGGACGTGACCTCGACGCACAAGGTCCAGGTGGTGCGCGGCGTCGTCGCCAATGCCACCTCCGCCCCGGTCGCCGCTGCGACCGCGGCCCAGCCTGCCCAGTAGCCCCGATCCCCACGGGAGTGAGTGTCGTGAAACGCCAGCATCCCCTCGCCGTTGCCCTGGCCGCGGCCCTCGCAATCCTGCCGACGACGGCGACCGCGCCGGTCCTCGCCTTCGAGATGGTGCAGCCGCCGGACGAGAAGTCGGTGGAGCTGGTGGTGGGCACGGGGCAGCTGATCCGGGTCGACCAGGACTTCTCGAGCCTCTTCGTCGCCAACCCCGAGGTGGCGGACGTCGAGGTGAAGTCGCCGAAGCTGATCTACCTGACCGGCGTCGGCGTCGGCGAGACCACGCTCTTCGCGGTCGACGACAACGACAACGTGCTGATGTCGACGCGCATCCGCGTGACCCACAACATCGCGGCGCTGCAGGAGAGCATCCGCAACGTGGCGCCGGGGCAGTCGGTGAAGGCGTCGACGGTCGACCAGTCGCTGGTGCTGACCGGGTCGGTCGCGACCGCCGAGCAGGCGGCGAACATCGTGCAGGTGGCGAACCAGTTCGTCGACGACCCGACCCGGGTCGTGAACCAGCTGAGCGTCGCGGCGCCGACGCAGGTGAACCTGCAGGTCCGGATCGCCGAGGTCACCCGCGACATCGACCGCCAGCTCGGCATCCAGTGGAACGACCTCAGCCTCGGGATCAACGGCGGCCGGATCGGATTTTCGGGCGGCAAGGCGATCACGCCCGACTATTCGGCGCGCTACGGGGCGATCCGCGGCAACTTCTCGATCGACGTGGTGCTGCAGGCGCTGCAGGAGGAGGGGCTCGTGACCATCATGGCCGAGCCGAACCTGACCGCCCGCTCGGGCGAGGCGGCCGACTTCCTGGCGGGCGGCGAGTATCCGTACTCGACGGTCAGCGACAACGGGACCAACGTCCAGTTCAAGAACTTCGGCATCGGGCTGAACTTCACGCCGACGGTGATGGACGGCAACCGCATCAGCCTGAAGGTGGCAACCGAGGTCAGCGACCTCGACTTCACCAACAACGCGAGCGTGCCGGCGCTGAAGACGCGGCGGGCCGAGACGACGGTCGACCTCGCGAGCGGCCAGAGCTTCGCGATCGCCGGGCTGATGTCGAACACCTCGAACCAGGACAATTCGCACGTGCCGGCGCTCGGGACCGTGCCGGTGATCGGCGCGCTGTTCCGCTCGGTCGGCTTCAAGCGCGGGCAGACCGAGCTCGTCGTCATCGTCACGCCGGTGATCGTCAACCCGACGTCGGGCCGGCGGATCGCCACCCCGGTCGACAACTTCATCCCGCCGAACGACGTCGAGCGCATCCTGCTCGGCCGCGTGCAGGGCAACCCGCGCAAGGTCGACCAGCTGCAGAACTCGCTGGGCGGGAAGCGGCTGAACGGCAAGTCCGGCTTCGTGTTCCAGTAGGACCAGACCCATGCAGACGCGCATCGCCCGCCCCCTGCGCCTCGGCGCCCTGGCCGTCGCCTCGGCGCTGGCACTCGGCGCCTGCGAGGAGCAGCCGGTCGGATCGTTCAAGAACGCCGAGTTCGTCAACGAGGGCTCGCGGGCGAAGACCGACCTCTATTTCCAGCCCGGGGGGTCGGCGCTGCGCCCGGGCGAGGCCGGGCGGCTGCACAGCTTCCTCTCGTCGCAGCTCCTGTCGCCCGAGACCGACATCCTGATCCATGTCGGCTCGACCGGCTCGCCGGTGCTGGACGCCCGCCGGCGCGGCACGCTCAAGGCCTCGATGCCGCGGACGCCGGCGCGGGTGCGGCTCGTGCGCTACGAGAGCGACCTCGGGCAGGATCTCAGGACCGACGTCGCCCAGGTCGAGGTCGTCCAGTACGACCGGCTGAACATCCTCTGCCCGGGCAATCCGGCCGCCTCCTACGAGCTGACGACGCCCTTGCCGAACCAGGGCTGCTCGAACGCGATCAACCTCGCGCTCGAGGCCGACCAGATCCGCGACCTGACCGCGCCGCGCGACTTCCACGGGTCGGACGGCGTGACCAGCGTCGGCGCGGTCGAGCGGCTGCGCGAGGGCAAGGTCATCACCACGCCGCTCGGCCTCACCACCGGGGACAACTGACGCCATGGCCCAGGCTGCCCACAGCATGGTCTTCGACGCCGCCGACGACGAGCGCGAGCCGTTCGCCGCCTACCTGACCGACGACGGGTCGCAGGCGGCGGCGACGGCGGTGGCGACGCAGCGCGGCTGGTCGACGGGGAGCATCCGCAAGGGCGGGCTCGCGACGGCGCTGCGGCTCCTGGGGGTCGCCCCCCCTGCCCGCTTCATCATCGTCGACATCGACGGGCTGCCGATCGAGGAGGCCGAGAGCGGGCTGCTGGAGCTGGCGCGGCTCGGGAGCCAGGTGATGGCGCTCGGGACGGTCAACGACGTCAACTACTTCCGCCGGATCATGCGGACCGGCGCGCGCGACTACCTGATGAAGCCGGTCGACGCCGACAGCCTCGGCGAGATCTTCGTGCGGCTGGAGCAGCCCGGGGACGGGCTGTCGCCGAAGGGGCGCGTCGTCGGGATCGTCGGCGCGCGCGGCGGGGTCGGGGTCACGACGATCGCGATCAACGCGGCCTTCATCATGGCCGAGAAGCTGTCGCGGCGGACGGCGCTGGTCGACATGGACATCTATGCCGGCAACATCGCGCTCGCGCTCGACATCGAGCCGACCCGCGGGCTGCGCGAGGCGCTCGACGACCCCGAGCGGGTCGACACCACGTTCCTGCAGAACGCGATGGCGAAGTTCGGCAAATCCCTGCACATCCTCGCGACCGAGGAGGCCTTCGACGACACGGTGCGGCTGACCGACGACAAGGTGCTGATGCTCGCCGACACCATCCGCGCCAACTTCGACATGGCGATCATGGACCTGCCGCGGCACTTCGTGATGCGCGAGCCGGCGCTCTTCACCCGCTTCGACGACATCGTCATCGTCGGCGAGCTGACGCTGCAGAGCCTGCGCGACGTCAACCGGCTGATGAAGCTGATGACGATCCGCAACCGGCAGGCGCGCGTGCACGTGATCGCCAACCAGGCGGTCGCCAAGCCCGACGTGACCGTCAAGGAGTTCGAGGCCGGCATGGAGCAGCCGCTCCGCTGCGTGTTTCCGCACGACCCGAAGACCATGGCGAAGATGACGCTGAAGGGCACGCCGCTCACGACCGGCGACGCCAAGCACAAGATCGTCGCCGACCTGCACAAGTTCTGCATCGAGCTCGCGGGCGTGCCGGAGGAGGCCAAGTCCCGGCGCGGCCTCTTCTTCCGCCGCCGCGCCCGGAAGTAGCCGATGGAAGACGGCCTCGAGTCCCGCCCGGTCGCCGACCCGATCGCGACGCTGAAGGCCGCCGCGTGCGACCGGCTGCGCCAGCGGCTCGGGCCCGAGGGGCTGCAGAAGGCGAGCCCGCTGCAGCTGGCCGAGCTCGCCAACGACGCGCTGGAAGCGCTGGTCGCGGCGAGCGCGGTCAAGCCCGGGCTGGCCGAGCAGCGGACGCTGCTGCGACAGATCGTCGACGAGATGCGGCGCGAGCGCGCCGCCGCGGCCCCTGCCCCGGCCGAGGCGCCGGCCGCGGCCGCGGCCGATCCCTTGCACGACCCGCTCGCCGAGGGCGCGGCGAAGAACGCCCCCGAGGCGAAGAACAAGCGCGAGCTGCAGGTCAAGCAGCAGGTGATGCCGCAGCTGATGCAGCGGATCGACATTTCGGTCGCCTCGGCGCTCGGGCCGGAGGAGCTGCGCAACCAGATCGCCGAGATCGTCGAGGAGATCATCGTCGACCTGAAGATCCAGCTGAACGCCAGCGAGCTGCGCTCGATCGTGCGGCTGCTGGTCGACGACATGGTCGGGCTCGGGCCGCTGGAGCCGCTGCTGCACGACGAGACGGTCACCGACATCATGGTGAACGGCCCGCACCAGGTCTACGTCGAGCGCAAGGGCCGGCTGGAGCTCACCGACGTCGTCTTCCGCGACGACCCGCACGTGCTGCACGTCGCGACCCGCATCGTCACCGAGGTCGGCCGCCGGGTCGACGAGTCGACGCCCCTGGTCGACGCCCGCCTCAAGGACGGCAGTCGCGTCAACATCATCATCCCGCCGCTGGCGATCGACGGGCCGACCATCGCGATCCGGAAATTCTCCAAGAAGGAGATCACCCTCGACGTGATGGCGCGGCAGGCGAACATGTCGGCCGACATGGCGACGGTGCTCAAGATCGCCGGCCGGGCGCGGCTCAACATCCTGATCTCGGGCGGCACCGGCTCGGGCAAGACCACGCTCCTCAACGCCATGTCGCGGATGATCGACCACGGCGAGCGCACGGTGACGATCGAGGACGCGGCCGAGCTGCAGCTGCAGCAGCCGCATGTGGTGCGCCTGGAGACCCGCCCGGCCAACATCGAGGGCGAGGGCGAAATAACGATCCGCCACCTGCTGAAGAACGCGCTGCGCATGCGCCCCGACCGGATCATCGTCGGCGAGATCCGGTCCGAGGAGGCGATCGACATGCTGCAGGCGATGAACACCGGCCACGACGGCTCGATGGGCACGATCCACGCCAACACGCCGAGGGACGCGCTGACACGTCTCGAGAACATGGTTGCGATGTCGGGCTTCAAGCTGCCGGCCGAGGCCGTCCGCGAGCAGATCCAGTCGGCGATCCACATGATCGTCCAGGTCAGCCGCATGCGCGACGGCAAGCGGCGGATCACCCAGGTCACCGAGATCACCGGGATGGAGGGCGAGGTCGTCACCACCCAGGACCTCTTCAAGTACGTCTTCGACGGCGAGAACGCCGACGGGTCGCTGTCCGGCCGCTTCGAATGCAGCCACCTGCGCCCGAACTTCATGCCCCGGGCCGAATACTTCGGGCTCGGGACGCGGCTCCTGGAGGCGATGGGATGTCGGGCAACCTGATCGTCGCCGGCGCGATCTTCCTCCTCTCGGTCGCGGTGGCGATCGGGCTGTCGCTCTTCGTGATCACCGTGGTGCTGCGGCTGCGGCACAAGCACCGCAAGCGGCTGGCGCGGGTCGGCCGGCGGCGGATGTCGGGGCGGCTCGACATGGAGGACGCGCGGCTGACGCTCCTGAAGCAGAAGCAGGAGAAGAACGCCATCGTCGGGCTGACCGAGGCGCTGGCGAAGTTCATCCCGCTCCTCGACACCACCCGGCTCAGGGCGAACTTCCGCCGCGCCGAGCTGCGGTGGACGGTGGCGACCTTCGTGACGACGTCGCTCGTCATCGGCGTCGTGGCGGTGCTGGTCGGGACGCTCGTCCTCGGCAAGCCGCTGGTGCTCGTGCTGGTCCCGGGGCTCTTCTTCGGGATGTTCGCCACCGACCGCTTCGTGCGGTTCCGCGGCAACCGCAAGGCCAACCGCTTCATGAAGCAGCTGCCGGAGGCGATCGACACCATCATCCGCGGCATCCGCTCGGGCCTGCCGGTGATCGAGTGCATCGGCGGCGTCGGCCAGGAGTATCCCGACCCGATCGGCGGCCACTTCCGCGCGATCAGCGAGCGGGTCATGCTGGGCGAGACGCTCGACGCCGCGCTCTGGCGGGTGGCGCGGATCATCGACAAGCCGGAGATGGACTTCCTGGCGATCTCGATCGCGATCCAGGTCGAGACCGGCGGCTCGCTGTCGGACGCCCTCGGGAACCTCGGCGACCTGCTGCGCCAGCGCGAGCGGATGAAGCTCAAGATCAAGGCGATCTCGTCCGAGGCCAAGGCCTCGGCGCTGATCATCGGCGCCCTGCCGTTCATGATGCTGGCGCTGCTGATGATGATGAGCCCGGGCTACATCATCAAGCTCTTCATCGACCCGCGCGGGCAGATGATGCTGATGGCCGGGCTCGCGAGCATCGGCACCGGCGCGTTCGTCATGTGGCGGATGACCCAGTTCGAGATCTAGGAGCCGCGCGATGGCCACCTCTCCCCTCGTCGTGCTCGGCGTCTCGGCGGCGATGGCCGGGGCGCTGCTCCTCGTGGGCGCCAGCCACTGGCTCTACGAGAAGCGGACGCGGATGCAGCGCGTGCGCACCGCGGCCGGACGGCGGCCGGGGCGCATCGTCACAGCGAGCGGGGCGCAGAAGACGAAGGCCAAGGAGCAGATGCAGCAGGGGGCGGTGGCCTTCATGCGCGCCTCGACCCGCGGGCTGTCGCTGTTCAAGGGCCATGCGCTCAGCGAGACGCGCAGGCTCCTGGTCAGCGCCGGCTATCGCTCGCGCGACGCGATCGTCGTCTTCACGTTCTTCAAGCTGGTCTCGCCGCTGGTCTTCCTCGGCGGGGCGGCGCTCTACGTCTACGGCACGAACCCGATCGGAAAGGGCCCGCTGGCCGACGCCGCCGCGGTGATCGCGGCCGCCCTCGTCGGCAGCAAGCTGCCCGACACCATCGTCAAGAACACCCGCAAGAAGCGGCTCGAGAAGATCCGCAAGGCGCTGCCCGACTCGCTCGACATGCTGGTGATCTGCGCCGAGGCCGGCCTCGCGTCCGACGCCGCGCTGAAGCGGGTCGTGGCCGAGACCGGGCGCAACGGCTCGGCCCTGTCCGAGGAGCTGCAGCAGACCGCCCTCGAGCTCGCGTTCATGCCCGACCGCCGCACCGCGCTCGAGAACTTCGCCGAGCGCGCGCCGCTGCCGTCGGTCAACGCATTCGTCAACACCATGATCCAGGCGGAGAAATACGGGACGCCCCTCGCCCGCGCCTTCAAGGTGCTGAGCCAGGAGCAGCGCACCGAGCGGATGCTCAAGGCCGAGGAGAAGGCCGGGCGGCTGCCGGCGACGATGACCGTCCCGATGATGCTCTTCATCCTGCCGGCCCTCTTCATCGTGCTGATCGGGCCGGCGATCCTGTCGATCATGGACAACTTCATAGGGATCGGGAAGTAGCCGATCCGGCTACTGCGGCCCGCCCGACTTGACCGCCGGCACGATCGCCTGGACGGGTTTCGCCGCGGTTCCCGACGCGGCCTTGAACCCCTCCGCCGCGGTCGTGGCCGAGGCCGTCTCGGTCTTCGCCGGCTCGGGCGTCGCGGCGGCGAGGCCGAGGCCGCTCGCGGGCGGGATCATGGTCGCCGGCGCGGGCAGCGAGGTGGTCGGCAGCGCGGCCGCGGGCTCGGCCGACGCCACCACCGGCAGCGGCGCGGGCGCGGCCGGCTCCGCCGGCATCTGCTGGCCGGCGCCGCTGGCGCGGCGGACGCGATCGGCGGGGCGGTCGAGGGTGATCGGCTTGCCCTGCAGCAGCAGGCCGCGCAGCTCGCGATAGTAGGCGAGGTTGCCCTGGATCTGCGACGAGCTCAGGTCGCCCGCGAGCACCGCCTTGGCCTCGCCCTCGCGACCGGCGAGCCCATAGACCAGCGCCAGGTTGCCGCGGGTGTTGGCGTTGGCCGCCGGGTCGCGCACCAGGTCGCGCAGGATGGTGATGCCGTCGCTCGTCTGGCCCGACAGCCCGAGCGACAGCCCGAGGTTGCTGAGCAGCGCGAAGTCGGTGGGGTCCCGCTTCAGCCCCTGCCGGTAGGCGGCCTGCGCCTCGGCGTGCCGGCTCATCCGGTCGAGGGCGATGCCGCGCGCGGTCAGCAGCGCGACGTCGTTGGGCCGGCGCTTGAGCGCGACGTCGAGCTTCGCCAGCGCTGCCTCCGTCTGGCCGGCGCCGAGTTCGGTGCGCGCGAGCTCGAGCAGCACCGCCGGGTCGTTGGGCCGGCGCCGGTTCGCCTCGTTGAGCGCCTGCTCGGCGCGGTTGTACTGGCCCATGCCGGCATAGCTGCGGCCGAGGCCGATCAGCGCGTCGACCGAGTTGGGGTTCTGGTCGAAGGCCTCGCGGTAGAGCGTCTCGGCGGTCTGGTAGTCGCCGGCGTCGGCCGAGCGCTCCGCCAGCCGGGCCGGCGAGCCGCGGCCGTCGGCGCAGGCCCCGAGGAGGGAAACCGCGGCCGCCCCGGCCGCCAGTCGGGCATAGCGCTTGGGAAATCTCGCCATCTGATACTCGCCTTCTGCGGGAACCTTCGGCGCGGATTGTATCACTCCAGGTTGTATTCATCCAAAGGTTTTAGCGGGCAAGTAGATCAAAGGCGATGCAAACGCCTGTGGGAGTTACCACCCCGAAACGCTTTCCGGAGCAGAGTCCCCGTCGCGGGTCCGCCAGCGACGCGGCCCGCGCCACGAGGGAGTGCCGTCTTGCAGCTCGCCATCTCGATCGCCGCCGTCATCCTCTTCGTGGCCGCAGCCGTGACCGACGCCCGGCATCGGCGGATCTCGAACCGGCTGTCGGTCGGGCTGGCGCTGCTCGGGGTCCTGCGCCTGGCGTTGGCGATTGCCGCCGGCGCCGGCGTCTGGTCGGTCGCGGGCGATCTCGCCGCCGCTTTCGCCGTCTTCGCGCTCGGGGCGTTCGCCTTCCACCTGCGGCTGCTCGGCGGCGGCGACGTGAAGCTGCTGGCCGCCGGCGCGCTCTGGCTCGGCACCGGCGAGCTCGGCGCCTTCCTGACCGCGACGGTGCTCGCGGGAGGCCTGCTCGCGGTCGGCTTCGTCGCCTGGCAGCGCGTCCTGCCCGGCTGGCGCTACCGCACCGCGACCGTCAGCCTGCCCTACGCCATCGCGATCGCGGCGGGCGGCATCTTCGCCACTGCCGCCGGCCTGATGGCCTGATCGCCAGGATCAGGCCGCCAGCTGGTCGACGAAGCGCAGGCCCAACGTATCGCGGGCCCGGAAGCGGACCTCGACCTCGCGCTGCGCCCCGTTCTCGACGCGAAGCTCGAAGCGCGGCGGCAGCGGCAGCCATTCGCCGACGCGGATGCGGACGCCGCCATCGGACATGTCGAGGACGATGCAGTCGATCGAGCTGTGACCGCGGCGAAAGACGATCCTGGCGCGGCGCAGCACATGCGCCCGCGGATAAGCTCGCCGATCGCTTTCCATGACCCCGCCCATTGCCGCGACTTCCTCCTGCACGCGCCGAGGATAGCCTTTACGCGGCGTTAAATCGACCGCCGCCCCCGTTTATGGTAAATCCCCAGATTTCGAGGCAACCTTTAGAATTTCTCGACGCAGTTTTCCAAGCGACACTCATTGTTGATTGACCATGATCCTACAAATTCGTGCCGTCCGGAGAGATTCCGGGTCGTAACGGTGGCCGCCGGCGGCGCCCACCCGCAGCGGGATGTAGTGGCATGGTACGGCGCTGCTTCGCGGTCCTTCGGAGGCTCCTCGCCCCGGTCCTGTCCGACCGGCGCGGCGCGGCCGCCGCCTTCCTCGCGGTGGCGCTGATCCCGCTGATCGGCGCCGTCGGGCTCGCGATCGACTCCTCGCTCGGCTACCTCGTCAAGACCCGCATGGGCAAGTCGCTCGACACCGCCGGGCTCGCGGCCGGCCGCGTGGTCGTCGACGCCAAGTCCCTGGAGCCCGCCAAGGCCGTCGCCAAGCAGTTCTTCGACGCCAACTTCGGCCAGTCGAACGCCAACGTGGTGGTCAAGAGCTTCAGCCTCAACGTCGACGCGACCTACCGCTACGTCACGCTCTCCGCCACGGCCGAAGTCCCCACGCTCTTCATGCGCGTCTTCGGCCGCGACAAGATGGACGTCGGCGCCCAGGCGGTGGTCGAGCGCCAGACCACCGGCATGGAGCTGGCGCTCGTCCTCGACAACACCGGCTCGATGCAGGACGACGACAAGTTCGTCACCATGCACGCCGCGGCGCTCAACCTGATCGACATCCTCTACGGCAGCAAGGAGACGGTCGACAACCTCTGGGTCAGCATCGTGCCCTTCGTCACCTCGGTGAACATCGGCACGGCGAACAGCGGCTGGTTGAAGTCGACCGACACGGCGCGCACGAGCCCGACCTCCTGGGGCGGCACCAAGAAGAGCCCGATCTCCTGGAAGGGCTGCATCCTCGCCCGCGCCAACCCGCTCGATACCAGCGACACCATTCCGTCGGGCGCGAACCTCTTCTCCTCGTTCCGCTGGACCTCGCCGCCGAGCGGCAGCGACTACAATTACACCTGCCCGTCGGCGATCCTGCCGCTCTCGCCCTCCAAGACGAAGATCAAGGCGGCGATCGACGCCATGGCCGCGGCGCCGAAGGCGGGCGGCACGGCCACCAACTTCGGCCTGGTCTGGGGCTGGCGCACGCTCTCGCCCAACTGGCGCGGGCTCTGGTCGGGCGGCGTCGCGACGCTGCCGCTCGCCTACGGCACGAGCCAGATGCAGAAGGTGGCGGTGGTGCTGACCGACGGCGAGAACCAGCTCGTCTACGACCAGCTCACCAGCTACGGCTTCCCCTCGGCCCTCGGCTACAAGAAGACGTCGGACTCGACCGACATGCTGAACACCCGGACGACCACCGTCTGCAAGGCCATGAAAGCGAAGGACATCCTCATCTTCACCATCATGTTCGGCAAGGGCAACGACCAGAAGGCCAAGGATCTGCTGAAGTCCTGCGCCACCAACGAGTCGATGTACTACGACGCGGTGACGAACGAGCAGCTGCAGGACGCCTTCAAGGCGATCGGCGGCCAGCTCGCCAACCTGCAGATCGTGGAGTGAGCGGGATGCCGGCGAAGCTCCTGCGCTGCACCCGGGGTGCCACGGCGGTCGAGTTCGCGGTGATCCTGCCGCTGCTGCTGCTCTTCGTCTGCGGCGGGATCGAGATGGCGATCAACCTCTTCATCGGCTCGAGCATCGAGTCGGCGGTGCTGGAGGCGTCGCGCTTCGGCATCACCGACCCGAAGGAGGGCGTCAACCGGGCCGACCAGGTGCTCGCCATCGTCAAGGACAAGACCTACGGCCTCCTGGACATGAGCAAGGTCAGGATGGCGACGCTGGTCTATTCGAGCTTCGCCGACATCGGCAAGCCCGAGCCCTTCACCGACAAGAACGGCGACAAGGCCTACAACTCCGGCGAGCCCTTCACCGACATCAACGGCAACGGCAAGTGGGACCCCGACATGGGCAAGGCGGGCCTCGGCGGTGCCGGCGACATCGTCGTCTACCAGCTCAGC
The DNA here is from genome assembly GCA_046348975.1 of Amaricoccus sp. GTDB lineage: Bacteria > Pseudomonadota > Alphaproteobacteria > Rhodobacterales > Rhodobacteraceae > Amaricoccus. The sequence continues at coordinate 190,906 of JAXMDF010000006.1, forward strand.
TACGACTGGGGGATCGTCACGCCGATGGTGCAGGAGGTGATGGGCAAGACCGTCACCCACACATCGAGCGTCGCCGTCCGCAACGAGCCGTGGTCGTGATGCGCCTCATCCCCCGCCTCCTCCGCGACGTCCGCGGCATCGCCGCCAGCGAGTTCGCGCTGATCCTGCCGATCCTGGTGCTCTTCACCGCCGGCACGGTCGAATACAGCCGGCTGATCCTGCTGACGCAGAAGCTGCAGAGCGGGTCGTTCATCCTCGCGGACCTCACGGCGCGCGACAAGACGCTGAAGGTCGGGGATCTCGACAACATCTTCCTCGCGCTCGACCGCGTCATCCAGCCGTTCCCCTTCGCCACCGACGGCAAGGCGATCGTCTCGAGCATCGGCTACGATTCGACCGCGAAGGCGCCGGTGGTGAACTGGCAGCGGACCGGTGCCGGCACGCTCGCGGCCGCGAGCCAGATCGGCTCCAGCGGCAAGACCGCGACCCTGCCCTCCGACCTCACCATCGCAGCGGGCGAGACCATCATCTCGGCCGAGGTCTACTACCAGTTCGAGCCGCTCTTCGGCCTCGGCATCGCGCCGCGGACGATCCGCAAGGTCGCCTACTTCAAGCCCCGCCTGGGGTCGCTCGACACGCTGCTGCCGTGACGCGGGAGAGGGTATCGGGCGAAAGTCAAGCCATTGGAATCGCTAAATACATTGGTGCGGCG
>JAXMDF010000007.1:0-160870 GCA_046348975.1 Amaricoccus sp.
ACAGGAACAAAAGCAACCCCTTGCGCCGCACCTTAGGCGCAACAAGCTGCCCGAGCCCCTGATTTTTGCGGCCGCGAGGATCGCCCCGCCGCCGGTGGAGACGGTAGATACGAGCGCCGGCGGCGATCCGCAAGCGAAAAACGCCGTCCCGTGACAGTTTTTTTGCACCGGCCGGACCCCGGGGCGTATCCTGGCGCCGTGCCGAGGCACCGGCCCGACGACGGGGAGACCGGGGATGATGAACCGCAGGGCTTTCGGCCTCGCGCTCGCCGCCGGCGCCGGCGCGGTCGTCCTTTCCTGCGCCTCCGAACCGCCGCAGCTCCCGAGCCTCCGCGAGGTCATCGGCTCGAACGCAACGTTCGGCACCTTCGCCCGGGCGCTCGACCAGGCCGGGCTGCAGTCGCTCGGCGACGCCGGGCCGTTCACCGTCTTCGCGCCGACCGACTCGGCCTTCGCGAAGCTGCCCCCGCACACGGTCGACCGGCTGATGCTGCCGGAGAACCGCGGCGAACTCCTCCGCCTAGTGCAGCTGCACGTGGTCCAGGGCCGCTTCGCCGCCGCCGACCTGGCCGACCGGACCACGACGCTCACCACGCTCAGCGGGCGGCCGATCGTCGTCGACGGTCTCGACGGTCTGCACGTCGGCGGCGCGAGGGTCGTTCAGCCCGACGTGATGGCGCGCAACGGCGTCCTGCACGTCATCGACGGCGTGCTCCTGCCGCCGAAGGCGTGACGCGCCGCCCGAGCGGTCAGACCCGCTCCAGGTCCCCCTCTGCCCGGACCGCCTCGAAGCCGGCGACGAACTCCGCGAGCCTCCGTTCCGCGATCGCCGCACGCAGCCCGGCCATCAGCTCCTGATAATAGTGCAGGTTGTGCCAGGTCAGCAGCATCGACGCGACGATCTCCCCGGCCCTGACGACGTGGTGCAGGTAGGCCCGCGAATAGCCGCGGCAGGCCGGGCAGCCGCAGTCCGGGTCGAGCGGCCGCGGATCCCCGGCGTGACGCGCGTTCCGCAGGTTCACGGCCCCCCGCCGGGTCAGCGCCTGCCCGGTGCGGCCCGAGCGCGAGGGCAGCACGCAGTCGAACATGTCGATCCCGCGCAGCGCGCCGCCGACGATGTCGTCGGGCTTGCCGACGCCCATCAGGTAGCGCGGCCGGTCGTCGGGCAGCCGCGCCGGCAGGTAGTCGAGGACGCCGAACATCGCTGCCTGCCCCTCGCCGACCGCGAGCCCGCCGACGGCATAGCCGTCGAAGCCGATCCCCTTCAGCGCCTCGGCCGATTCCTCGCGGAGCTCGCGCGTGACGCCGCCCTGCACGATCCCGAAGAGCGCATGCCCCGGCCGGTCGCCGAACGCCTCGCGCGAACGCGCCGCCCAGCGCATCGACAGCCGCATCGACGCTGCCACCGCCGCCTCCTCGGCCGGCAGCGCCGGGCATTCGTCGAAGGCCATCACGATGTCCGATCCGAGCAGCCGCTGGATCTCCATGCTGCGCTCGGGCGAGAGCTGATGGGTCGACCCGTCGAGGTGGCTGCGGAAGCTCACCCCCGCCTCGGTCAGCTTGCGCAATTCCGCGAGGCTCATCACCTGGAAGCCGCCCGAATCGGTCAGGATCGGCCGCTCCCAGTTCATGAAGCGATGCAGCCCGCCCATCCGCGCCACCCGCTCGGCACCAGGGCGCAGCATCAGGTGATAGGTGTTGCCGAGCAGGATGTCCGCCCCGGTCGCCCGCACGCTCGACGGCAGCATCGCCTTGACCGTGCCCGCGGTCCCGACCGGCATGAACGCGGGCGTGCGGATCTCGCCGCGCGGCGTCGCCAGCACGCCGGTCCGCGCCGCCCCGTCCCGCGCGTCGATCCGGAACCCGATCCCGCCTGCCACCTGTCCCTCCCCGGCACCGGGCCGCCACTGGACCGCCCACCCGCTTTTCCTATATCCTCGCTCGGGCATTCGCGAGGACCGACGGCATGAACATCGAGACCGAGCCGGTCGAGGGCACGCCGCTGATCGCGCCCTCGACGGTCGACCATCCGCTCTACGACCAGGTGGTCGAGGCCTGCCGCACCGTCTACGACCCCGAGATTCCGGTGAACATCTTCGACCTCGGCCTCGTCTACACGATCGAGATCTCCGGCGAGGGCGACGTCCGCATCTTCATGACGCTGACCGCGCCGGGTTGCCCGGTGGCGGCCGACATGCCCGGCTGGGTCGCCGACGCCGTCGAGCCGATCCCGGGCGTGCGCCAGGTCGACGTCGAGCTGGTCTGGGACCCGCAGTGGGGCATGGACATGATGTCCGACGAGGCCCGGCTCGAGCTCGGCTTCATGTGACGACAAGCCTTTGAACTTGCATTCGAACAAAACAAGTCTTAATACTTGATATCCAGTTGATCAAGCTCAGGGGCTTGCAGTGCACACCCCGACCGCGGCCGTCCTGACCGGCGACCTGATCCGCTCGACGCGCGCCGTCCCCGGGGCGCTGGAGCGGGCGATGGCGGTGCTCGCCGAGGCGGCGGGCGAGGTCGCCGGCTGGCCCAACGGCGCAGACACCCGCTTCACCCGCTTCCGCGGCGACGGATGGCAGTTCTGCGTCGCCGGCCCGGGCAAGGGCCTGCGAGCGGCGCTGACGGCGATCGCCCGGCTGCGCGGCGCCGACGTGGGGCTCGCCACGCGCGCGGCGATCGGCGTCGGCCGCATCGACAGCCTCGGGACCGACAACCTCGCCGACGCGGGCGGCCCGGCCTTCGAGGCCTCGGGCCACGCCCTCGACGACATGCCGCGCGGCCGCCGGATCACCATCGCCGGCGCCGGCGTCGCGGCCCTGCACCACGCCGTGGTCGATCTCCTCGACGAGCGCGCCGCCCGCTGGACCCCGCAGCAGGCCGAGGCGGCGGCGCTCTACCTCGGCCCCGACAACCCGACGCTCGCCGACATCGCGCCACGGCTCGGCATCTCCGCGCAGGCGGTCAACTATCGCCTGGCCGGCGCCGGGGCGCCCGCGATCCGCCGGGCGCTGGCGCAATGGGAAGAATCCTGGCCCGCCCCGGAGGCCGCCGATGCTTGAGACCGCGATCGCCCTCGCCCTCGGCCACTTGGTAGGCGACTTCCTGCTGCAGGCCGACTGGATGGTCCGCGACAAATCCCGGCCGCAGGTATTGGCGATGCATGTCGCCGTCGTCATCGCCGCGACCTGGGTGGCGCTCGGCTTCGCCCCCGCCCCCCTCCTCCTCCTGCTGATCTTCGTCATCCACTTCGCCATCGACACCGCCAAGACCCGCTTCGGCGACGGCGGCCTCGGGCCCTTCGTCGCCGACCAAGCCGCGCATTTCGCCTCGATCGGCCTCGGCGCGGCGCTCTTCCCCGCCGCCTGCGGCGCCGGCCTCTGGGGCCTCCTCGCCGACGGCCGCCTCGCCCCCGCGATGCTCGCGCTGCCCGCCGCGATGACCGTCGCCGCCGGCTTCGTCGCCTGCGTCTGGGCCGGCGACTACGCGGTCCGCGCGCTGATGTCAGGCCTGCCGCCGCCCGACCCCGAGAGCCTCCCCAAGGGTGGGCGGCTGATCGGCCGGCTCGAACGCGCGATGATCCTGATGCTGGTGCTCGCCGGCCATGCCGAAGGCATCGGCTTTCTGATCGCGGCGAAGTCGGTGCTGCGCTTCAACGAGCTCGCCCGCGACAACGACCGCAGCGTCAGCGAATACGTGATCATCGGCACCCTCGCGAGCTTCGCCTGGGGCCTCGGCGCCGCCTTCCTCGCCCGCACCGTCCTCGCGGCGCTCGGCCCTTGAGCGGCAGCGGGTTCCGCACTACCTCTGCCCTGCACGCTCGACGAGGTTCCCGATGTTCGGCATTCCCGGCAAGCCGCCGGTCACCATGACCCCCGCCGCCGAGGCGCAGATCGCCCGCCTGATGGCCAGGGGCGACACCCAGGGCTTGCGCATCGGCGTCAAGAAGGGCGGCTGCGCCGGCATGGAATACACCATGGAGTACGTCTCCGAGATCCAGCCACACGACGAGGTCGTCGAGCAGAACGGTGCGCGCGTGATGATCGCGCCGATGGCGCAGATGTTCCTGTTCGGCACCGAGATCGACTACGAGACCGGGCTGATCGAGTCGGGCTTCCGGTTCAACAACCCCAACGTCGTCGACGCCTGCGGCTGCGGCGAGTCGATCAAGTTCGCCGGCAGCTGAGGTGGCGGTCGGCGCCTCCGCCCGCGCCTTCGTCCAGGAGCTGTTCGAGGATCTCGGCGGGATCACCCTCCGCGCGATGATGGGCGGCCTGGCCATCTACTCCGACGGCCGCATCTTCGCCCTGATGACCAGCGACGAGCGCGTCTGGCTCAAGGCCGCCGGCGCCTTCGCCGACCGCCTCGCCGCCGAGGGCTCCGAGCAGTTCCGCTACGCCCGCAGGGACGGCGTCACCGCCCGCATGGGCTACTGGTCGCTCCCCGACGCCGCCCTCGACGATCCCGAGGCCGCCTGTGAGTGGGCGCGCAGCGCGCTCGCCGCCGCCGGCTGAGGGTCTTCCCCGTCCCGCGGCCGTCTGCTAACAGCGGCCCGACCTCAGCCGGAGCCCCCCATGCCGCCGAAGAAGCTCGTCGCCGGAAACTGGAAGATGAACGGCCGCCTCGCCTCGGCCGCCGTGCTTGACGAACTCGCCGCGCTTGCGCCCGAGCCTGTCTGCGACGTGCTCGTCTGCCCGCCCGCGACGCTGGTCGCCCGCCTCGCCGGCGGCCGCTTCCCGATCGGCGGCCAGGACTGCCACTGGGAGGCCTCGGGCGCCCGCACCGGCGACATCTCGGCCGAGATGCTCGCGGACGCCGGGGCGGTCGCGGTGATCGTCGGCCACTCCGAGCGCCGCGCCGGCTATGGCGAGACCGACGCGACCGTCGCGCGCAAGGCCGCCGCCGCCTGGCGCGCCGGCCTCCTTGCCGTCGTCTGCATCGGCGAGACCGAGGCCGAGCGCGACGCCGGCCTGACCCTCGACCGCGTCGGCGCCCAGCTCGAGGACTCGGTCCCCGACGACGCCACGGCGGACCGCCTCGTCGTCGCCTACGAACCGGTCTGGGCGATCGGCACCGGCCGCACCCCCTCTATCAGCGAAATCGCGCAAGTGCATGATTTCCTGCGCAACCGCCTCACGAGCCGCTTCGGGGCCGAGACCGGCGCCGCGATCCGCCTCCTCTACGGCGGCTCGGTCAACCCGGGCAACGCCGCGCAGATCTTCTCCGTCGGGAACGTCGACGGCGCGCTCGTCGGCGGCGCCTCGCTCAAGGCCGCCGACTTCGCCGCCATCATCGCCGCCGCCGACTGATCAGCCCGCGGCGCGCTGCTCCGGCTGCACTAGCTGATAGTGCGCCGCCAGCCGCTCGAGCGCGATCTTTAGGACCACCTTCCCCGAGCGGGCCGACCAGCCGAGCCGCTTCTCGGCCGTCTCGAGCCCCTCGAGGAAGCAGCAGATGCGGAAGACGATGTCGGACAGCCCCGGACCCAGCGCCTCCATGGCGCGGGCGACTCGGGTCCGCGCGTCGGCCGGCCCCTCGGCCGGGCCGCGGGCCGCGCCGCCGGCGCCGCGCGAGCCGCCCGAGGTCAGGAACCGCTCCCAGTTCTGCGTCACCCGCGGCCCCATCTGCGCCAGCTCGAAGTCCTCGCGCAGCCGCTCGCCGGCCTCGATCAGCACCGAGGTCAGGTAGGCGACCCCGTCCTTGTCGCGCTTCCGCCCGAGCACCGACAGCGGGCTCTCGGCGAGGTTGAACCGCAGCCGCCGCTCGCCCGATCCATCCTCGGCCATCACCGTGCGCTCGGCGAAGAACCGGTGCTGCTCCTGGAACGGCGAGGCCGCCTCGGCGAACCCGCCCCTCGGCTCCCGCCCGGCCCGCTCCTCGACCAGGAGCCGCTTCAGCGCCGCCCGCCCGACGGCGGTGATCGTGTAGCAGGCGACCTTGCCCGCCTTGTCGCAGCCGATCCACTCCTTCAGCGCGAAGGCGTGCGCCACGTCGCGGTCGACGACGGCGATGCGGTTCTGCCGCCCCGGCACCACCTCGCGCAGCACCACCGCCTTCTCCATGGTCGGCGCCACCGCCAGGAAGGCGCCCTTCTCGCAGAGCCGGCGCAGGATGCGCCGCGCCTCGCGCTCGATCCGCGGGTCGGGCTCCTCGTCGATGCGCAGGGCCGGTGAGGACATGGCGGGCAACTCCTTGCGGGACGCTTGGGCACAATCGGCGGCGTGATCGCGGATCAGCCGGTCGAACGCCTCGTCGATCAGGGGGTCGTCGCGCCAGGCCTCGATCCGGCGGACTTGCCGCATCACCGTCGAGGCGTGGCAGCCCTTGGCGCGGGCGATGGCCCTCAGCCCCTGCCCGCCGCCCGCGTGGGCGACGTAAGTGGCGGCCGCTTCCGGCAGCCAGGCCGGGATCATGCTTCCGGCCTCGAAGCGGGAACGCGCGGAGCGATCAGGAGAGGGAACGAGCGCACGCAATCTGCTCCTTTCGCGACAATTTTTAGCGAAACTCTACTTAAAGTTGATTCGTGAACATATCCTTACCCATTGCGATAGCACATACAGATCAATTGCTTAGGCCTGAATCGCACCGCGCGATACACGCAAAAGTTGCGCAACACCCCTCAAAACCATGTGAAGCTGTTCTCACGAACACGACCTGAGGGACACCCGATGACCGAACTCGCGACCCTGCTGAACGCCCTCCGCCGCCCGAAGATCCTGGTCCGCGCCGCCCGCGCCGGCGTCGTCGACTACCGCCGCGAGCGCGACCTGCGCCGCCTGCTGCGCCAGCGCGCCGCCGCCCCGGTCCAGGCGATCGGCAGCCTGCTTGCCGAGGAGGACCGGCTCGAATCGACCCGCACCGCCGGCGACGCCACCTACTCGATCCAGCGCCACGTCGCCGTCCTGACCGCGCTCCTCGCCGAGGCGCGCCTGATGGCCGGCGTTGTTCAGGCCTGAGGCGGAACCAGCCCGAGGTTGCCGGCGTTCCGCTCCGGACTAGGATCTGGGACAGTGACCGGCCGCCTCATCATCGCCTCGAACCGTACCGCCACCCCCGGCGACCCCCGCGCCGGCGGCCTCGCCGTGGCGCTCTGGGACGCCCTCGCCGACCGCGGCGGGGTCTGGTTCGGCTGGTCCGGCGAAACGGTCGACCGCGAGACCCGCGGCGTCCGCCTGGTCAGCGAGGGCAACGTCGACTTCGCCCTCGCCGACCTGACCCAGGCCGAATACGACGGCTACTACCTTGGCTATTCCAACCGCGCCCTCTGGCCGGTCTTCCACTACCGCGTCGACCTCGCCCACTTCCACGAGGCCGACTTCGCCGCCTACGAGGCCGTCAACCGCCGCTTCGGCCGCCTGCTCGCCCAGCTCGTCCGCGAGGACGACACCGTCTGGGTCCACGACTACCACCTGCTGCTCCTCGGCCAGGAGCTCCGCGCCTCCGGCTGGCGCGGCCGCACCGGCTTCTTCCTGCACATCCCCTTCCCCGCCCCCGAGGTCTTCACCGCCCTCCCCCAGCACCAGCGGCTCGCGCGCGGCCTCTGCGCCTTCGACCTCGTCGGCTTCCAGACCGAGCGCGACACCGCGAACTTCCGCCGCTATCTCACGGAAGTCGCAGGCGGGAAGCTTCTCGACGACGGCCGCGTGCAGGCCTTCGACCGCACGCTGACCGCCGAGACCTTCTCGATCGGCATCGACCCCGGCGACATCGCCGGCCTCGCTACCGGCGAGGAGGGCAGCGCCGCCGCCGCCCGCCTCGGCCGCATCACCGAGAACCGCGCCCTCGTCATCGGCGTCGACCGCATGGACTACTCCAAGGGCCTGCCGCAGCGCATGGAGGCCTTCGGCCGCATGCTCGACGACCACGAGGACCTGCGCGGCCGGGTCAGCTTCCTGCAGATCGCGCCCCCCTCGCGCGAGGCCGTCGACGCCTATCAGGCGCTGCGCGAGGAGCTCGACCGTCTCGCCGGCCGAATCAATGCCGACTACGCCGACCTCGACTGGATGCCGATCCGCTACCTCGCCCGCGGCTACTCTCGCGCCACCCTGTCGGGCCTCTACCGCCTCGCCCGCGTCGGCCTCGTCACGCCGCTGCACGACGGCATGAACCTCGTCGCCAAGGAATACGTCGCCGCCCAGGACGAATCGGACCCCGGCGCCCTCGTCCTCTCGGAATTCGCCGGCGCCGCCGAGCAGCTGCAGGCGGCAATCCTCGTCAATCCGCACGACATCGCCGCCACCGCCGACGCCATCCACCGCGCGCTCGCCATGTCGCTCGAGGAACGCCGCGAGCGCTGGACCGAGCTCGCCCGCAACGTCCGCGAGCACGACATCGCCTGGTGGCGCCGCCGCTTCCTCGCCGCCCTCGAGCCGCCCCGGGTCGCGGCGTGATTCGCCGCCTCGCCGACCTCCGCCTCACCCCGGCCGATTCGCTCTTCCTCGACTTCGACGGCACCCTCGCCGAGCTCGGCCCCGACCCCGACGCGATCGCCCTCCCCCCCGCCACCGCCACTGCCCTCGCGGCCCTCGCCGCCCGCCTCGGCGGCGCGCTGGCGATCCTGAGCGGCCGCGACCTCCGCGACCTCGCCCTCCGCACCCCCGACGTCTGGCGCGCCGGCGCCCACGGCCTCGAAATCCTGCCCCCCGGCGAAGCCCCCGGCCCACCGCCCCCGCCGCCGCCGGCCCCCGTCCTCGCCCCCCTCGAGGCCGCCGCTGCGACCCCCGGCGTCCGCCTCGAGCACAAGGGCCCGGTCGCCGCCCTGCACTGGCGCGCCGCGCCCGCCGCGGAGGCCGCCTGCCTCGCCGCCGCCGACGCCGCCGCCCGCGCCGCCCCCAGCCTCGTCGTCCAGCCCGGCAAGATGGTCGTCGAAGTGAAGCCCGCCGCCGCCCACAAGGGCGCCGCGCTCCGCCGCCTCGCCGCACGCCCTCCCTTCGCCGGCCGCCGCCCGGTCTTCCTCGGCGACGACGCCACCGACGAGGACGCCATGTCCGCCGCCCTCGCCCTCGGCGGCCTCGCCGTCAAGGTAGGCCCCGGCCCCACCGCCGCCCCGATCCGCGCCCCCGCCCCCGCCGAGGTCCGCGCGTGGCTCACCCGCGAAGCCGAGCGCCCTCCGACCTAGGAGCCTGTCCGAGTAATTGCCTCGACGGTTTTGGCGAAGTCTGATTCACTGTGGCCATGAGCAAGAAGTTTCGTTCGTGGGACGTGGACCAGGGCTGGTTGCTGCCGCCATCGGTGCACGATTTCCGTGCCGGCAGGGGCACCTGGCGCACTTCGTGCGGGACATGATCCGGGAGGGTCTGGACCTGTCGGCGCTGCTGGCGACCTACGGCGAGGAGCGCGGCCAGCCGCCATCACCCGGCGATGATGGTGGCGCTCCTGCTCTATGGCTACGCCCGCGGGTCTACTCGTCGCGGCGGCTGGCGCAAGCCTGCGAGGAGCGGGTGGACTTCATGGCGGTGACCGGGCTGAACCGGCCGGACTTCCGCACGGTCGCGGAGTTCCGCCGGCGGCATCTCGGGTGCGCCGCGGCGCTGTTCGTGCAGGTGCTGGAGCTGTGCCGGTCGGCGGGGTTGGTGCAGCTCGGGCATCAATGTGGCGGTCGACGGGACCAAGCTGAAGGCCAGCGCCAGCCGGCACAAGGCGATGAGCTACGGGCGGATGAAGCAGGCGGAGCCGCGGCTGGCGGCGAGGTGGCGGCGGCGGCTCGCGGCGGCCGAGGCGGCGGACGCGGCCGAGGACGCCGAGCACGGGACCGGCGCGGCGAGGACGAGACGCCGGACTGGATGGCCGACAAGCAGGAGCGGCTGGCGCGCATCCGCGCGGCCAGGGCGAGCGCTGGAGGCCGAGGCGCAGGCGGATCCTTCCGGCTTCGACCCCCGACGGCCCCGGCCCGTCCTCGGCATGCAGGAGCGCGGCCGGCCGAAGCGGGCCGCGGACGGCGGGCCGCCCGACAAGGCGCAACGCAACTTCACCGATCCCGACAGCCGCATCCAGCCGGACCCGCGACGACGGTTTCCATTATCGCCGGCTACAACGGCCAGATCGCCGTCGACCAGGCCACCAGATCATCAGCGTCGCCCAGCGGCTGCAGACCAACCCGGTGGACTTGCGCCCCCATCCCGCTCGTCGACCAGGCCAGGGCCAACCCGGCCAGCCCTGGAGGTCTCCGGCGACGCCGGCTCTCGCTCTCTCTCTCTCTCTCTCTCTCTCTCCCCCCCCCCCCCCCCCCCCCCCCCCCCCCCCCCTCTCCCCCCCCCCCCCCCCCCCCCCCCCCCCCTCCCTCCCCCCCCCCCCCCCCCCCCCCTTCCCCCCCCCCCCCCCCCCCCCCCCTCTCTCTCTCTCCATGCCACTGAGGCGAACCCCAGGCCCTGGCCGCCCGCCGCATCCGACCCTACCTGGCGCCCGGCCGCGCCCGGCACGGCCAGGACCACGCCGCCGGCGAAGGCGCTTCAGGAACAGTCCTGATGAGCGCGGCCGCGACGCCGAAGCGCGCCGGCCGAAGGTCGCGCTACCGCCTGCGAAAGCAGGTCGTCGAGCCCGCGTCTTCGGCCAGATCAAGCAGGCCAGGGGCTTCCGCCAGTTCCTGCTCCGCGGCCTCGACAAGGCCCGAGGCGAATGGGCGCTCATCTGCACCGCCCATAACCTGCTCAAGCTCGCTGCCGCACGTCCATGACCTGGGCAACCTCGGTAATCGTAAACACAACACAGACCCAGACGCCTAGCCGGTCAAACGGGTGAACCGCGCCGGGTTTCCCGGAGGCAGGTTGGCTTGAGTCCTACGCGGCGACATGGCGGGTGGCCAGCTCGGCGTAGTAGCGGTCTTCGGCTTCGGCGGGTGGGATGTGGCCAGATCGGGTCGAGCAGTCGGCGGGTGTTGAACCAGTCGACCCATTCGAGGGCGGCGATCTCGACGTCCTCGCGGCTGCGCCACGGTCCGCGCCGGTGGATGACTTCGGCCTTGAACAGGCCGATCACCGTCTCGGCGAGGGCGTTGTCGTAGCTGTCGCCGACGCTGCCGACCGAAGGCACGATGCCGGCCTCGGCGAGGCGTTCGGCGTAGCGGATCGAGAGGTACTGCACGCCGCGGTCGCTGTAGACGAGGCCGGCGCCGCGCTCTCGGCTGGCGCGCGTGCAGCGCCTGTTCCAGGGCATCGAGGACAAAGCCTGCTTGTAGTTCGGCGACACCCGGCCAGCCGACGATGCGCCGGGCGTGGCGTCGATGACGAAGGCGACGTAGGCGAAGCCCGCCCAGGTGGCCACGTAAGTGAAGTCGGAGACCCAGAGCCAGCCCGGCGCCGGCACCCGGAACGCCCGGTTCACTTGGTCGAGCGGACAGGGCGCCGCCTTGTCGCTGATCGTGGTTCTCACTGATTTTCCTCGAACAACCGCAGCCCCATCTGGCGCATCAGGCGGGCAACCGTGCATCGCGCGCAACCTTCGATCCTCGCGGCCGAGCTGGCGCCAGACCTTGCGCACGCTGTAGACCCGGAAGTTCTCCAGACCCGCCGGACATGGCCGCGAAGCAGTTGCCCCGCGGGCGCGCACCGAGGCCTTCGACGGCTCCGCCCGGCGCGCGGCATGGGCATGGTAGGTCGACGGGGCGATCGCCAGCTCGCGGCAGATCGGCTCGACCCCGTGGACTGCGCGATGATCGTCGATGAAGGCGATCACGGTGTTGACCGGCGGTCGAGCTCCGCCGCCGCAAAATACGCACTCGCTCTCGCAGGATCTCGTTCGCCTGGCGCAGCTCGCGGTTCTCCCGCTCCAGCGCCTTCAGCCGCGCTCGCTCTTCGTCGTAAGCCCGCCGCGCTCGCCGCGATCCCGCTCGGCCTGCCGAACCCACTGCCGCAGCGTCTCGGCCGTGCACCCGACCTTCGCCGCGACCGAGCACATCGCCGCCCATTCCGACGCGTGTTCCCGAGCCTGCTCCCGAACCATCCGCACCGAGCGCTCTCGCAGCTCGGCCGGATAAGGCTTCACCGATTTCTTCGTCTCCATGGCTCCACTCTCTCAGACGTTGGAGCCTCCGGGAAACCCGGCGCGGTTCACCTTGCCCCTGGGGGCGAGGGGGGGAAGGGGGGAGTGGGGGTTGCGCGCAACGGCGCGCAGGGGCCGCGGGCGCGCTTGCGCGCCTGGGGAGAACGACTCCGGAGCGCAAAGGCGCTCCGACGGTTCCTGGAACCCTGCGGCGATCCACGTCCGCTGAACCCCGGACAATCGTGAAGTCCGGGTTAACGTCCGGAGGCGATACCCTTGCAAATCAATGTCTTGCACCACTTGCCCGAGCCCGGACAACCCCCGGACAAGACGGTCAGGCCTCCTCCTCCGCCTCGCCCTCGATGGCGCGGCGGCGGCGGGCCTTCCGGTCGAGGTCGTCCTCGAGATACGCCTCGAGCCCGACCAGATCCTCGGGCAGCGGCAGCCCGAGCGCCTGCATCTCGGCGAGCTTCTCGCGCAGGCTCTCCTGCAGCTCGTGGGCGTCGGACGGGTTCTTCGCGATCTCGTCCATCAGCCCGGCGACCTGCGCCCGGAACAGCTCGAATGCCATGCGATCCTCCCGGTTCCGCGGCGACTCCGACCGTGCCACAATAGCACGGGGTACGGCGGCGGCCATATCCGCGGGTGCAGCGCGCCGCCCTTTGCGAAGGAGGTTGGCGATGGACTTCAAGACGGTGTTCCTGGCGGTCGGCAACACCCAGGACGACGTGGAGGTCGACCGCGCCGTCGAGATCTGCGGCAGGCTCGGCGCGCACCTGGCGCTGCTCGCGCTCGGGATCGCGCCGCCGCCGCCGGCCTCGCCCTACGGCGTGGTCTCCAACGACATCTGGGCCTCCGAGATCCGCGAGGGACAGGAGGCGGTGCAGGCGCGCGCCGCCGAGATCGCGGCCCGGCTGGCCGGATCCGGGATCTCGGTCTCGGTCGACTCCCAGTACATCGACCGCGGCTCGGTCCCGCCGCTGGCCGCCCGCTTCGCGCGCTACGCCGACCTGACGCTGGTCACGCCGCAGCTGCCGCATTTCGAATCGATGCAGAGCTGGGTGATGGACGGCGTGCTCTTCGAGTCGGGACGGCCGGTGCTGCTCTTGCCCCCGGGCGCGACGCGCTTCCCCGAGGCGAAGGTGGTGATGCTCGGCTGGAACGCGAGCGTGGAGGCAGCCAAGGCCGTGCGCGACGCCATCTGGCTGATGCAGCAGGCCGAGGCGGTGCATGCCGTGTTGGTCGATCCCGTCCCGTCCTTCGACGGCCACGGGCCCGAGCCGGGGGTCGACCTCGCGACCTACCTCGGCCGGCACGGCATCTCGGCGACCATCCACCGGCTGCCGCGCGAGGGCAAGGATACCGGCGAGCTCCTGCGCCGCACCGCCGCCGACGTCGGCGCCGAGCTGATGGTGCTCGGCGGCTACGGCCACTCGCGCCTGCGCGAGCGCTGGTTCGGCGGCACCACGACCGACATCATCCGCTCGGCGCCCGTTCCGGTCCTCATGGCGCATTGAGCTCCCGCGGCCGGAGCGCGCGGCCCCGGGAGCGGTACGCTTCAGGCCGCGCGGGCGAGCTGCTGGCCGGCGAGTTCCCGCAGCTCGGCGGTCGCGGCGGCGATGGCGGCGGTGCGGGCGTCGGAGCCGTACCCGATCTTCTCGGCATGGACGAAGCTGACGTCGGTCAGCCCCATGAAGCCGAGCAGGTGCCGCAGGTAGGGCTCCTGGAAGTCGAGCGCCTGCGCCGGCCCCTGGCTGTAGATCCCGCCGCGGCTCTCGACCACGAGGACGCGCTTCCCGCCCAGCAGCCCCTGCGGCCCCTTGTCGGTATACCGGAAAGTCTCGCCGGCGCGGAGCACGTGGTCGAACCAGCTCCTGAGCGTCGTCGCGATCGAGAAGTTGTACATCGGCGCGCCGATCACGATGGTATCGGCCGCCTTCAGCTCGGTAAGCAGCGCGTCGGATAGCGCGCGGGTCTCGCGCTCGGTCTCGGTCACGGGCTCGCCGCGCACGCCGGCGAGCGTCGCGCCGGTCAGGTGCGGCAGCGGGTCGTTGCCGAGGTCGCGGTAGATGACGCGGGTGTCGGTGCCGTCGGTCAGGGCGGCGACGGCCTCGCGCACCAGCGCCTTCGAGACCGAGGCTTCGCCTGTCGCGGCGCTGTCGAGGACGAGGATGGTGGACATGGCTTGCGCTCCTTCGGGGTATCTCGTTTGACACCCGCAATGTGACGTTGCCCGGACCGCGACGGTAGCCGTATGGTCCGCGCAACTCTGTTGCACCAACCGGAACGCGAACTTGCCTGACATCGACGATATCCGCGCCTTCGCGGAGGTGGCGCAGACCGGCAGCCTGACCCGGGCCGGGGCGCGGCTCGGGATGTCGAAGTCGATGATCAGCCGGCGGCTCGCGCGGCTCGAGGCCGAGCTCGGGATGCCGTTGCTGGCGCGGACGACGCGCGGCATGTCGCTGACCGAGGCGGGGCAGGACTTCCGGCCGTTCGCCGAGCGCATGGTCGCCGACATGCAGTCGGCCCGCGACGCGCTGAGCCGGCAGGGCGAGGTGACCGGGCGGCTGCGGCTGGCGGCGCCGCTGTCGTTCGGGTCGAGCCACCTGGCGCCGGTGCTGGCGGAGCTCGCGGTCCGCAACCCGGGGCTCGAGATCGCGACGGCCTACAGCGACCGGCGGGTCGACCTGGTCGGCGAGGGGTTCGACGCGGCGGTGCGGCTCGGCACGCTCGCCGACTCGAGCCTGATCGCGCGGCGGATCGCGTCGCTGCACGCGGTGACGGTGGCGAGCCCGGCGTACCTGGCGCGGGCCGGCACGCCCACGACCCCGGAGGAGCTCGCCGCGCATGCGACGATCCCGCACGGCGAGACCCCGTGGCATTTCGAGAAGGACGGCAGGCAGTTCACCCTGCGGCCGCGGGGTCGGTTCAGCGCCGACAGCGGGGCGGCCGAACTCGCCGGGGTCGTCGCCGGGCTCGGCATCGCTGTGATGCCGGCGTTCCTCGCCGGGCCGGCCATGGAAAGGGGGGAGGTCGTCAGCCTGCTCGACGACTACGCGATCCCGCCGTCGGGGATGTTCGTGGTGCGGCCGCCGCCGGCGGAACCGGTGCCGATGAAGGTGCGGGCGTTGATCGACATCATGCTCGAGAAGTTCGGCCGCGACGACTGGGACGCCTGCCGCCCCGCCTGACGGCTTCCGGTCTCCGGCGACCCGCTACCGGCCACATGGCCGGCGCCGAGCTCCGGCAGGTGCGGGAAATCAGCAAGACTTTGATTTAAAATGAATAAAAGTTCCAGCTTTAACCGGTCGTCAACGGTTCCGCGGCGGCGCTCAAGCGCGCCGCGGTCGCCGCGTCGGGGCCCGGCCGTCAGCTCGGCTTGGCCACGACCTCGTAGATCACGTGGCTGCCGCTGTAGAACGGCTGATACCAGGCGTCGCCGAAGGTGTAGTAGGTGGTGCCGCTGATCGTGTCCGAGGTGGCGCCGTTCGGCAGGGTCTGGACGGTGGCGCCGATCGGCGGCGGGCTGACCTGGTAGCCCTTGTCCACGGGCGCGTAGAAGGCGCCGCCGCAGTCGAGCTCGGTCTGGCTGCCGACGACGACCTTGGAGCAGGACGGCGGCGGGGTCGGGACGACGGCGCCCTGCGGCGGCGGCGCCACCACGTAGCCCGAGCCCTGCGGCTCGTAGTAGACCCCCTCGTTGTAGTAGTAGGGCTGGCCCTCGACGGTGATCGGCGCCGCTTCCGCGGGGATGCTCGCGATCGCCGCGCCGACCGCGACGCCGGCCGCGGCGGCGCCGAACGCGCCGTAGTAGCCGTCCCAGCCGCCGCCGCCCCAGCAGCAGTCGTTGTCGTTGTGGTCGTAGTAGTTCTGCTGGTTGTGCTGGAGCGTATCTTCCTGGCTCTGGCGGCTCTGCTGCTGGCTTTCCTGGTGGGTCTGGTGGCTCTGCTGCAGCGAGTTCGCCTCGTTGTCCCGATTCTGCTGGACGGCGTTCGTCTCGGTCTGGCGCGACTGCTGCCGGTCCGCCGAATTGTCCTGGACGTGCGAGGCGTCGCCGCCCTGGTATTCCGGGTGGCTCGAGTCGTAGTCGCGGCTGTGGTCGGAATAGTCGTCCCCGCCGTGCACGTTGCCGTAGCCGCCGCGGCCGAAGCCCGAGTCGGCGCTGCGGTCGTCGAAGCCGCCGTCGCCGAAGCGCGAGCCGCCGTCGCCGCCGTGGTAGCCGCCGAAGCCGCCCCCCCGGAAGCCGCCGCCGCCGAACCGGGCCGCCGCCTGGTCGGCACCGAGGCCGATGCTGGCGACCGCCACCAGCGCGCCGAGCGCGATCCCCGCCAGCCGGCGGTTGCGCTGCGATCCCTTGGTCATCGCGGGTCTCTCCCTCCTCACGGCTGCACCGCAGCCGGCTCGAGCTTGAACGGGATCTTCTCGGAGCCGGGCGGCACGTCGGCGACGAAGCGCGACGCGGCGATCTTCGGCGAGAAGTCCCAGTCGGTGAAGACGGCGCTGAACCGCGGATTTCCCGGTCGCGTCAGGTAGGTGATCGAGAGCTTGCAGGGCGTCGGCCGCGGCCCGCTGTCGATCCAGATCTGCCAGTCGATCTGGCCGTCGACGAAGGCCAGCGAATGGCACTCGCGCCCGCCGATCTCGCTGGTGCCGAGATAGACGCCGTAGCGGACGCTGTCGCGTAGCGCGGCGTAGGGGTCGGCGTAGAGGAAATCGCCGAGCGGCGGGGTGAAGCCGAGCTTGTCGGTGATCATCGCGAGCGTGGCATCGATGCTGTCCGGCGCCGGCTCGACCGCATAGAAGGGCGTGTCCGGGTCCGTGAGGGTCACCGAGGTGCCGTCGTACCAGAGCTGGCGGGTGCCGAGGTCGCTCTGCCAGTCGACGTAGACCCGGTTCGGCCGCTGGAGGCCGACCTCCTCGGAGCCGCCGAACTCGACGGTCTGCCCGGTCGGCAGCACGTGGTCGAAGCTTGTCTCGGCGCGGAAGGTGAACTCGTCGGCCGCCCCGAGGTAGGCGCCCATCGCCTTGAGCAGCCGATCGGCCTCCGGCGCCACCACGGGCGCCCCCACGGCCGGCGCCGCCTGACCGCCGGTCCCGGGAGCCTGCTGCGCCCCGGCGGCGGCCGCGCAGCAGGTCGCCGCAAGGGCGAACGCCAGCGACGTTCGGTGTGGCATCGTCATCGGTTTCCCTCCTCAGATCGGGCCGCGCCCGAGTCGCGAGCGCGCGGGGTCTCGGGCCCGATCCAGCGTACCCGCCCCCGTGCGCCTCGTCTTCGCCCCGCATGCCACGATGCGCAATAGCCGCAGGGCAGACGCCACTGGCCGGCCGCGGCCGGCACCTCACCCGATCGCGATCGCGACCCCGACCGCGACCAGCGCCACGCCGGCCGCGACGTGCGTCCGCTTCATCGCCACCGGATCCGCGAGCCAGCGGCGCGCCCGGGCGAAGATCGCCGCCCAGCCGAGGTTGCCGAGGAAGGGGACGAGCATCGAGACGAGGCAGACGACCGCCATGTCAAGGGGCGTGAGGACCCGGAAGTCGAAGAAGCCCGGCAGTACGCCCATGTAGAAGAGGATCGCCTTGGGGTTGCCGGCGATCACCATCAGCCCGGCGGCGAAGGCGTCCCAGCCGCGCTCGCGGCCGAGGCCGCCGCCAGCGACCGCCAGCCCGGCCGCCTCGGCGCGGCGGATGAGCTGCGCCCCCATCAGCACGAGGATCACCGCGCCCACGTAGCGCAGCACGGTCAGGAAGTTGGCCCAGACCCCGGCGACGACGCCGATGCCGAGCATGGCGCAGAGCGGCCAGACCAGATCGCCGACGCCGACCCCGGCCGCCAGCGGCACCGCCGCCCGCACCCCGCCGGTCGCCGAGCGCGCGATCAGCGCCGCGACCACCGGCCCCGGGGTCGCGACCAGGAGGGCGAGCGCCGCCGCGTAGGGGAGGATCTGTCCCCAGGCCAGCGTCATCGCGTCGGCAGGGTCAGCGTGCCGTCGGGCGCGAGCGGCCAGAACGGGTTCATCGCGAGCTCCCAGACGTGCCCGTCCGGATCGGCGTAGTAGCCCGAATAGCCGCCCCAGAAGACCTTCTCGGGCCGCTTCAGCGCCGTCGCCCCGGCCGCCAGCGCCTCTTCGAAGGCGGCGTCGACCTCGGCCTCGCTCGGCAGGTTCCGCGCCAGCGTCACCGCCCCCTTGCCGAGGCTGCCCCGCGGCGCATGCATGTCGTCGGCCAGGTCGTCGATGCCGAAGAGCGCCAGCACCTGCCCGGCGAGCTGGATGAAGACGACGCCCTCCTGGGCCTGCGCCGCCTCCCAGCCGAGCGCCGCGTAGAAGGACCGGCTCCGCTCCAGGTCCCGGACGCCGAGCGTCACGAGCGTGATCGCCTTCGGAAACATCTCCCCTCCCTCATGCCGGCTCGACCGCCGATTCCCCGCCCGCCTCGCGCACCGCGAGCCGCTGCGCGTCGAGCCCCTCGAAGAGCTCGGGGCCGGTCCCGGTCATCCAGGCCTGCGCCCCGAGCGCCGCGACCGCCGCATAGAGCGCCAGCCTGCGGCCGGCGTCCAGATGTGCCGCGACCTCGTCGAGGAGCAGGATCGGCGCCGTCCCGAAGGCCTCGGCGACCGCCCAGGCGTTGGCGAGCACCAGCGAGATCAGGAGCGCCTTCTGCTCGCCGGTCGAGCAGAGCCGCGCCGGGACGCCCTTGGCGGCATAGACCGCCGCCAGGTCGTCGCGGTGCGGGCCGGTGAGCGACCGCCCGGCCGCCAGGTCGCGCGCCCGCCCCTCGCGCAGCGCCGCCGCGAGGCCCGCCGCGTCGCGCGGCCCCTCGGTCTCGAGCGCCAGCTCGGCGCGCGGGAACGCCCCGGCCGGCGCCGCGGCCAGCCGCGCCAGCGCCGCGGCCCGGTGCGCCGCCAGCTGTGCGCCCGACGCCGCCATCTGCGCCTCCAGCGCCTCGAACCAGCCGGGGTCGCGAACCTCGTCGCGGATCAGCCGGTTGCGCTCGCGCAGCGCCCGGTCGTAACCGATGGCCGCCGCGGCGTGCGCCGGGATCAGGCTGAGCGCCACCCGGTCGAGGAACCGCCGCCGCTCGGCCGCGCCCTCCATCCAGAGCCGGTCCATCGCGGGAGTCAGCCAGAGCACGCGCGCGACCTCGCCGAGGGCGGTCTGCGACGCGGCCTTGCCGTCGACCTCGACCTGCCGCCGCGCCCCCTCGGCCCAGGTCGCGACGGCATGCCCGCCGACCTCGGCCGCGACCTTCCAGCCGATCCGCTCGGGCGCCCGCGCGATCTCGTCCCCCGCGGCCCCGCGCAGCCCCCGCCCCGGCGAGAGCAACGACACCGCCTCGATCAGGTTGGTCTTGCCGGCCCCGTTCGGCCCGAACACCGCCACCGGCCGCGGCTGGATTTCGAGCGCGGTCCCCCGGTGCGAGCGGAAGTGCGAGAGCCGGAGCCGGGTGACGGCGAGGGACGTCGGGGTCATGAAGGCGGTCGGGTCCGGTGGTTGAGGCGATCTTCGCGACCTCATGTGCCATGAGAGCCGTCGAGATAGAATTCCGTTCCGGCGCACCGACGGCGTCGGCTGTGCGCCAGGGGCGGACATGCGCCGGGGTAGCCGAGTTGACGAGCTTCGCGGCGCGCTGGGTGGAGCAACTCCGCGAGCGCTGCAACGCCTTCGGGCCGAGGGGCCTCGGGGACCGGCGGGGCAATGGCACAGCCGCGACGGTGCTGACGCGGGAGATGCTCGGGAAGCTCCGGGAGCGGCTGAAGGCGTCCGACGATGGCGGGGTCGGGAGCGGTCGTCCTCGTGAGCTGGCGCCATCGCGCGCCCGAGCGCTCGCGTCTCTCGCGATGCCGGTGCGGCCTGCGGGACCTGACCGTCGGCAAGTCCGGCCGCGGGCGCCGCTCCGGGCGGGGCGCCCGCAACCGGACGACGCCCTCCGGGACCGGCCGCACTCCCATTCGCCTCCGCGCTCGCGCACTCCGGCGAACCGCCCGGCCGAAGCGGTGCTTCGGCTTGTCGGGCCGGGCCTCGCGGGCCAGGTCCCGCTTCGGGGGAGGCCCGGCTTTCGATGTCGGGGGCAGCACCGCTTCGGGCATGGAAGCGAGGGCGATCGCGGGGTGATGAGACCTCTGCGAAAGGCCGGGCCACGAACGAAGCGCCGCTTTGCCCGGGGGGTGCTCGGGGTCGAGCACCTAGATCAAACCATTGAAATCACTGGATTCAGGGCCCGAGCATTAACCGGATTTCAACCGTTGTCCGGGGGCATTGGGGGGCCCAGGCCACGACCGGAAGACTTCTGCAGAGCTCTCGTGATGTTACTCGAAGGCGTAGGTGAAGCCGCCCTCCCCTGCTCCGACGGTGACGCGGGTGAGCTTCGTGCCCTCGATGGCGCGGTTCAGGACGCCGCGGCTGAGCTCGGGCAGCAGCGTGTTGGTCAGGATGGCGTCGATCATGCGGCCGCCGGACTCGAGCTCGGTGCAGCGGGCGCGGACGAGCTCGAGGACGCCGTCGCCGATCACGAGCTCGGCCTCGTGGTTGGCCTGGAGCTGGCGGCGGATCTTGTCGAAGCGGTGGGCGGCGATCGATTCGATCATGGAATCGCTGAGCGGATAGTAGGGGATCGTGACGACGCGGCCGAGGAAGGCGGCGGGGAAGACCTTCAGGAGCGGGGCGCGGAGGGACTTGTCGAGGTCGTCGATGGCCTCGCGGCGGCGGCCGTCGTCGGTCGCCCGCATGATGGCCTCGGAGCCGACGTTGGAGGTGAGCAGGATCAGGCAGTTCTTGAAGTCGATCCGGCGGCCTTCGCCGTCGTCCATCATCCCCTTGTCGAAGACCTGGAAGAAGATCTCGTGGACGTCCGGATGCGCCTTCTCGACCTCGTCGAGGAGGACGACGGAATAGGGCTTGCGGCGGACGGCCTCGGTCAGGACGCCGCCCTTGCCGTAGCCGACGTAGCCCGGGGGGGCGCCCTTGAGGAGCGAGACGGTGTGGGCCTCCTGGAACTCGGACATGTTGATGGTGATGAGGTTCTGCTCGCCGCCGTAGAGGGTCTCGGCGAGGGCGAGGGCGGTCTCGGTCTTGCCGACGCCCGAGGGGCCGCAGAGCAGGAAGACGCCGACCGGCTTTTCCGGGGCGCCGAGGCCGGCGCGGCTGGTCTGGACGCGGCGGGCGATCATCTCCATCGCGTGGTCCTGGCCGACGACGCGCTCGGCGAGGATCGTCGCGAGGTTCAGGGCCTTCTCGGTCTGGCTGGTCAGCATCCGGCCGGTCGGGATGCCGGTCCAGTCCTGGACGACGGCGGCGACGGCGTTGCGGTCGACCGACGGCAGGATCAGCGGGGTCTCGCCCTGGATCGCGGCGAGGTCGGCCATCAGGCCGCGGAGGTCGGCGAGGTCGGCGTCGCGGTCGGGGGGCGGCGGGGCCGCGGGGGGCGCGGGCTGGTCGCTGCCGTTCGCGCCGGCCATCGCGGGCTCGGGGGCGGGGGCTTCGGCGGCGGCGTCGAGGGGGACGCCTTCGCCGCGGAGGCGGGCGCGGAGGTCGAGGATCCTGGCGACGAGCGCGCGCTCGTCGGTCCAGCGGGCCTCGGCGGCCTCGATCATGGGGCCGATCTCGGCGAGGGCGGTCTCGACCCTGGCGCGGCGGTCGGCGGCGTCGAGGCCGATCGCTTCCTCGCGGGCGATGATGCCGGATTCGACCTCGAGCATCTGGCGGCGGCGGCGGAGATCCTCGACTTCGGCCGGGGTGGCGTGCTGGGAGACGGCGACGCGGGCGCAGGCGGTGTCGAGGAGGCTGACGGCCTTGTCGGGGAGCTGGCGGGCGGGGATGTAGCGGTGCGAGAGGCTCGCGGCCGCGGCGATCGCCTCGTCGAGGATCTGGACCTCGTGGTGCTTCTCGAGCGTCGCGGCGACGCCGCGGAGCATCTGGACGGCGGCGGCCTCGTCGGGCTCCTCGACCTTGACGACCTGGAAGCGGCGGGTGAGCGCCGGGTCCTTCTCGATGTGCTGCTTGTATTCGGACCACGTCGTGGCGGCGATCGTGCGGAGCTCGCCGCGAGCGAGGGCAGGCTTGAGGAGGTTCGCGGCGTCGCCGGTGCCGGCCGCGCCACCGGCGCCGATCAGGGTGTGGGCCTCGTCGATGAAGAGGATGATCGGCGTTTCCGACGACTGGACCTCCTCGATGACGGCGCGCAGGCGCTTCTCGAACTCGCCCTTCACGCTGGCGCCGGCCTGCATCAGCCCGACGTCGAGCATGCGGAGGCTGACGTTCTGCAAGCTCGGGGGCACGTCGCCCTGGGCGATGCGGAGCGCGAAGCCCTCGACGACGGCGGTCTTGCCGACGCCGGCCTCGCCGGTGAGGATCGGGTTGTTCTGGCGGCGGCGCATCAGGACGTCGACGATCTGGCGGATCTCGGGATCGCGGCCGATGACCGGGTCGATCTTGCCGGCGCGGGCGCGCTCGGTGAGGTCGGTGGCATATTTGGCGAGCGCCGAGTCGCCGCCGGGGGCGCGGCGCGGGGCTGCTTCGGCGGAGGGCTCGGGCCTGGCGCTGCCGCCGCCTTCGATCGAGCCTGACAGCACGTCGTCGAGGCGCGACCCGAGGGCGTCGGGGTCGATCTTGTCGAACTCGGCGCTGATCTTGCCGATCAGGCCTTCGAGGACGGGGACCTTGAGGGCGCCGAGGAGGATGTAGGCGGAGCGGACGGTCTCGTCGCCGAACTCGAGCGAGCCGTAGCTCCAGCCCTCCTGGATGGCGTGGAAGACGTGGTCGGAGAAGTCCTGGATCGAGGTGGCGCCGTAGGGGAGCCTGTCGAGGGCGAGCGTCATGTCGGCGGCGAGGTGCGCCGGGTCGACGCCGGCCTCGGCGAGGATCAGCTGGACGTCGCCGCGGTCGGTGAGCGCCAGCTGCTCGACGAAGTGGGCGAGCTCGACGTAGGGGTTGCCGCGCAGCTTGGCGGTGTCGGCGGCCGCCTTGAAGGCCCGCTGGCAGGCCGGGTCGAGGCGGGCGACCAGCTCCTTGCGCTTGAAGACTTGCGACGAACGCCGTTCGGCCATGCCGTCCCCCAATCCGGTTGCTATGCCGCAAACGAAAGGGCAAGCTTGCCACAGATCGCGGGTATTTTCAAAACGTCGTGGAGCCCCGGCGCATGATCGATCCGCTGCCCGGGGACATCTTCCAGAAGGGCCAGGTGATCAACAACACCTACGAGATCGAGGGGGTCCTCGGTCGCGGCGGGACCGGCGAGGTGTACCTGGCGCGGAACCAGATCACCGGGCGGGTGGTGGCGGTCAAGGCGCTGAACCGGGCGTTCTCGGCCAACGAGGCCTACATCGAGCTGATGAAGCGCGAGGAGGAGATGCGCAATCTCTCCTCCGACGCGGTGGTGCGCTACACCGAGTGCAGCCGCAGCGCCGAGGGGCATGTCTACCTCGTGATGGACTACGTCAACGGCGCGGCGTTGTCGGAGCTACTGGAGCGTGGGGGTACGCCGGCGCGCGACCTGATGGTGGTCGCGCACCGGGTCGCGGAGGGGCTGGTCGCGACGCATGCGAAGAACATCGTCCATCGCGACCTGTCGCCCGACAACATCATCCTCAGGGGCGGCGATCCGGCGCAGGCCGTCATCATCGACTTCGGGATCGCCAAGGATGCGAACGCCGGGGCGCGGACGATCGTCGGCAACGATTTTGCCGGCAAGTACGAGTATGCGGCGCCCGAGCAGCTCAACGGCAAGGCCGAGCCGCGCTCGGATCTCTACGCGCTCGGAGCGTCGCTGCTCGCGACCTTCCGCGGACAGGTGCCGGACGTGGGCGGCAGTCCCGGCGAGGTCGTCGCGCGCAAGCAGCGGCCGCTCGACACCCAGGGTGTGCCCGAGCCGCTCCGGGGGCTGATCGACGACCTGACCCAGCCCGATCCGGCGCGGCGGCCGCCGAGCGCCGCCGCGGTCGTCGCCGAGATCGAGCGGCAGCTGAAGCCGTCGACGAAGGCCCCGGCCGGAGCGGTCAGGACCGGCGGGCGGCGGCGGGTCTGGCCGCTGGCGGCGGTGGCGGTGGTCGCGCTGCTGCTGGCGGCCGGCTGGTTCACCGGGCTGCTGCCGGGGCTGTTCGGCGGGCTGCCGACGGCGAGCCCCTACGTGCTGACCGCCGAGCGTGCCGCCGACGGGTCAAGCCGGCTCGAAGGCGACGCCCCGGGCGAGGCGGCGCGGACGACCATCGTCGACGCCTTCACCGCGGCCGGCGGCGCGGCGCCGGCCCCCGACGGCCTGAAGCTGGCGACGGGCACGCCGGTCGACGGATGGGACCTGGCCGTCGCGGCGCTGATCGCCGCGGCAAAGCCGCTCGGCGAGTGGCGGCTCGACCTGAAGGATCGTGACGCCAGCCTGTCGGGCGTGGCGCCGGACACGGCGACCCGCGACGCCGTCACGCGCAACTTCACGGCCGCCGCGGCCTCGGCCGGGCTCACGCCGAGCCTGCGGCTGTCGGCGGGGCCGGCCCGGCTCGACGCGGCGGCGGTCGAGGCGATCGTGCGGCCGTTCGAGGACTGCGGCCCGCTGACGGTGACGCCGCCGCCGGGCGGGAGCTTCCCGATCGGGAGCACCGTCGGGGTCACCGGCAACGTCGCCGACCAGGCGACCGCGGACAAGCTGAGGGCGGCGCTGGCCGCCGGGATCGGCGACCGGACGCCGCGGGTCGACGCGGCGGTGCTCGATCCGACGCTCTGCGGCCTTGTGTCGCTGCTGCCGGCGGTGCCGGCCGGGTCGCTGTCGATCGGGCTCGGCTACGGCGACCGCGACGGGCCGAACACGACCGGAACCTACGCCGTCGGCGACAACCCGATCATCGACGTGCTGCTGCCGGCGCAGCCGAGCGACGGCTACCTCTGGGTGGCGATCGCCGACGTGACCGGGAACCTCTTCAACCTCTTGCCCAACCTCGGCCGGCCGGACGCGGCGGTAGCGTCGAACGGCACCGTCGAGGGCGATAAGCGGCGGGTGCGTGTCGCCTTCGACCTCGCCGACGCCAAGGCCGATCCGAAGGCGCGGCCGTACTTCAAGGTCGACGACACCTTCGGCAAGAGCCTCATGATCGTCTTCCGCACCGATCGTCCGCTCTTCGACACGCTTCGGCCGACCACGGAAACCGTGGCCTCCTTCACGCAGGATCTGAGCCAGGTGCTGCAGGCGGGGCAGGTGCGGATTCTCGCGCTGACGACGCAGGTTATCGAGTCGGGCGGCTGAGGCGCGCGAGGTCGGCCGGCCCGCGAATCTTGCGCGGGCAGGGCATTCATGCGTATGATGGTGAATTGTTCGCTGAGAGCCGGAGATATTGCTCGTGCTCGATCTTGCGCCATGGCTGGAGCCGATCGACGGTGACAACCCGTGCGGGAATGACCTTGCGTATGACGACGGCTTCGCGGCGCTGGTCCAGCGGCTGAAGGCGCAGGCCGACCTCAGCGACACCAGCGGGGCCAAGGTCGACTGGGCGGCGGTGCTGGCCGACGCGGACGCGCTGCGCGCCCGGGGCCGGGACCTGCGGCTGATGGTCATCGTGGCGCGGGCCCTGGTCAACCAGGATGGCTTCGCGGGGCTCGCCGACGGGCTGACGCTGATCACGCGGACGTCGGAGGCGCACTGGGACGCGCTGCACCCGACCTCGCCGCAGCGGCGGATCAGCAGCCTCGGGATGCTCGAAGACCGGAACGGGATACTCGGGGACCTGCGGAAGCGGATCGCGGTCAATGCCCGGAGCTTCGGCACCTTCACGGTCGGGGATATCGAGCGGTCGGTGGCCGATCTCGCCGAAGTCACGGCCGGCATGAGCGACAAGGAGCGCGCGGCGGCCGCCGGGGAGCACGAGCAGCTGGCGACGCGCGTCAATGGGGCCTGCAGCTGGGTCGCCGAGCATTTCCCCGAGGAAGTCGCGGAGTTGGCGACCGGCATTGCGGCGGCGTCCGCGGCGCTGCAGCAGCTGCAGCGCGACGTGGGCGGCCGGCTCGGGCCGGGCTTCCGGCTCGGCGAGCTCGAGAAGTGCCTGGGCCGGATCACGACGGTCGTCGGCCGGGTGGCCGGGCCGGCGGCGTCCGACCCGTCCGAGGCGACCGAGGAAGGAGAGGTGGAAGCCGTGGCAGCGGCCGCCGCGCCGCCGGCAGTTCCGGGGCGGATCGACTCGCGGGAGGACGTCGCGACGTACCTCAGGCGGATCATCGAGTTCTACGACCGCACCGAGCCGGCGAGCCCGGTGCCGTTCCTGGCGAAACGCATGCTGAGGATGGTCCCGATGGACTTCCTGCAGCTGATGGAGGAGCTCGCGCCCTCCGGCATCAAGGAGTTCTGCGCCCTCGCCGGCATCGGCGAGGACGGCAAGCCCGCTTCACGCAGCTAGGGGTGACAAGGCATGGCTGAAAGCAAGGCGAAGGTGATCGAGCGCAACCGCGCCCCGCGGGTGCAGATCGCCTACGACGTCGAGCACTACGGCAGCCCGACGACGATCGAGCTGCCGTTCGTCATGGGGGTGATGGCTGGGCTCTCGGGCGCGTCGGAGACCGAGCAGGCGACCAAGCCGCTCAACGACCGCAAGTTCGTCGACGTCGACGCCGGGCGGTTCCCCAAGTTCATGGAGTCGATGGCGCCGCGGGTGAAGGCGCGGGTCAAGAACACGCTGCCGCAGGCCGAGGGCCAGGAGCAGGACGAGGAGCTCGCGGTCGACCTGAGCTTCCGGTCGATGGGCGACTTCGCCCCCGACAAGGTCGCCGAGCAGATCCCGCAGCTCGCCGAACTCCTCCGGATGCGCAAGCAGCTCGAGGAGCTGCTCGGGTTCATGGACGGCCGGGTCGACGCCGAGAAGCGCATCGCGCAGCTTTTGAACAACGAGCCGCTGCTCGGGCAGATCGCCGCGCAGGCGATCGACGACAAGGCCGAGGAGAGCTGAGATGGCCGACGAGGAAAAGCTCGCGACGGGCGGCGTGGCCGAGGCCGAGGCGATCGACCTCGGCGAGTACATGGACCACCTGGAGAAGGACTTCCGGGTCAAGAAGGACGACAGCGAGCGGCTGCAGGCCCTGGTCCGCAACCTCGCCATGGCGGCGCAGGCGCGGTCCGAGACGACCGCGATCTCGGCGAACGCGATCAAGTCGGTGAAGTCGCTGATCGCCGGCATCGACAAGATGCTGACCGAGCAGATGAACGAGGTGCTGCACGCCCCCGAGATCCGCGAGATGGAGGGGACCTGGCGCGGGCTCTGGTATCTCGTGAACAACACCGAGACCGACCAGAAGCTGAAGATCCGGGTGCTGAACATCTCGAAGAACGAGCTCGCCGACACCCTCGAGGACTTCGAGGGGCAGATGTGGGACCAGAGCCCCATCTTCAAGAAGGTCTATACCGACGAATACTCGATGTTCGGCGGCGAGCCCTACGGGTGCCTGGTCGGCGGCTACGAGTTCTCCAACCACCCGAAGGACGTGGGGCTGCTGCGCAACCTCTCTGGCATCTGCGCCTCGGCGCACACGCCGTTCATCGCGGCGGCCTCGCCGCGGCTCTTCCGGATGGACAGCTGGCAGGAGCTGCCGAACCCGCAGGACCTGCAGCAGATCGTCTCGAACCCGGCCTATGCGTCGTGGCAGTCGCTCCGCGAGAGCGAGGACAGCCGCTACATCGGGCTGACCATGCCACGGGTGCTGGCGCGGCTGCCGTATGGCGCCGAGACGGTGCCGGTGAAGGGCTTCGCCTTCGAAGAGGAGGTCGCAGGCGACCACGACAAGTACACGTGGATGAACGCCGCCTTCCCCATGGGCGTCAACATCAACCGCAGCCACAAGCTCTACGGCTGGGGCAGCCAGATCCGCGGCGTCGAGAACGGCGGGGCCGTGCTGAACCTGCCGGTGCATTCCTTCCCGACGGACGACGGCTCGATCGCGATGAAGTGCCCGACCGAGGTCGCCATCGACGACCGCCGCGAGGCGGAGCTGGCGAAGCTCGGGCTGATGCCGATCCTGCACCGCAAGAACACCGACATCGCCGCCTTCATCGGCGCCCACTCGCTGCAGGACGACGAGACGCGCGCCGGGCGGCTGGTCGATCCCGACGCCCAGGCCAACGAGCGGCTGAGCGCCAACCTGCCGTACATGTTCCCGGTCTCGCGCTTCGCCCACTACCTGAAAGCGATCGCGCGCGACAAGGTCGGCTCGTTCAAGGAGCGGGCGGACATGCAGACCTGGTTGACCGAGTGGATCAACCGCTACGTGCTGGCCAACCCCGCCTTCGGCGACGAGGCGGCGCGCGCGAAGCGGCCGCTCGCCAAGGCCGAGGTGCAGGTCGACAGCGTCGAGGGTCGACCCGGCTACTACAACGCGCGCTTCTACCTGCGCCCGCACTACCAGCTCGAGGGGATCAATGCCTCGCTCCGGCTGGTTTCGGAATTGCCGTCCGTGAAGCAATAGGAGGGGACAAATGGCCACGTCTCCGCGGCCTCCATCAAGTTCAAGCAGCTCCAGCAGCAGCAGCTCCAGCGCACCCGGGGGGGTGAACATGAGGATTGACGGATTTCTGAAGGTGCCGGACATCCCGGGGCCGAGCAAGCGCGACGGCCACGCGGACGAGATCGAGGTCTACAAGGCCGACTTCAACATGCACGCGCCCTACGACCCCAACAGCCTGTCGCGGCGGGGCAAGGTGGCGCTCGACATGGTGGTGTTCACCAAGCACTACGACATGTCGTCGCCGTACCTGAAGAAGGCGCTGTTCGAGAACACCCCGTTCGACGAGGTCGTCTTCTCGGCGCGGCGGACCATCGACGGCAAGACCAGCGACTATCTGGTCGTCACGCTGACCGAAGCCTCGATCATGAGCTACCGGATGCATCCCTCGCCCGACGAGCCCGACATTCTCGAGGAGGAGGTCGGCTTCGCCTACCACAAGATCAAGTTCACCTACGACAAGGACCACGAGATCGAGATGGACGTCCAGGTCGGCGTCTGACTCCCGACCGGCAGGCCCCGATGCCCGACCCGACCGGCAATCTGCAGGCGGCCCGCGAGACTGCGCAGCCCTCGCTCTGGGACCGGCTGGTCAACGACCTGCCGGGCGTCGCCTCCGAGATCGACGGCCTGCGCGAGCTGCTGGTCGCCGAGCTCGGCGCCGAGCGGGTCGAGGCGCTCGCCGCCGGCGGGCGGCGGGCGATCGAGGCCGACGGCGAACTCGGCGCACAGGCGAAGGAGCGGCTCTTGCGGCTCGTCGCCCAGACGGCGCGGCGGGCCGAGATCGAGGCGCGCGGCATCGTCGTCTCGGGCCGCGTCCTGCGCGAGGCGGTCCGCCGCGACATCGAGGCGCTCTTCAACACCGAGCGCTTCGAGAGCGTGCCGCTCCGAACGCCGCAGGAGGCGGCGATGCTCGCGGCCGAGGACCCGCCCGACCTCGCCGACTTCCCCGAGGTGCGGCGCAGCGTCGTCAACTACGGCGTCCCGGCCTTCGCCGGCCGCACCGCCCGCGACTTCGACCGCGACGCCTTGGCGCGCGAGCTGAAGGCCATCCTCGCGACCTTCGAGCCGCGGCTGAAGGAGAACTCGACCCGCGTCACGGTCTCGACCAGCGACAAGACCGGGATCACCATCGAGATCGACGGCCTCCTGATCATGGCGCCGGTGCCCGAACGGCTGCGGCTGCGGACGCTGGTCGATCTCGAGACCGGCCGGGCCAGCACCAGCCTGAAGGAGGAGGCCTGAAGTGGACCGGGTCTTCCTGGAATACTACGAGGAAGAGCTCGCCCACATCCGCGTGCTCGCGACCGAGTTCGCCGCCATGCACCCGGCCGTCGCCGGCAACCTCGCGCTGACCAGCGTTCCCTGCCCCGACCCCTACGTCGAGCGGCTGCTCGAAGGGGTCGCGTATCTCTGCGCCCGCACCCGGCTCAAGCTCGACGCCGAGGGGTCGCGGTTCGCCCGCACGGTGCTCGACGCGCTCTATCCCGACCTGGTGGCCCCGACCCCCGCCGTCGGCATGGTGGCGCTGCAGCCCGGCCAGCAGGTGCAGACGATCCGCCCGGGGCATGTGGTCGCGCGCGGGACGCGGCTTGTCGCGGGGCTGCGGCAGGGACTGTCGACGCGGGCGACCTACACGACGGCGCAGGACGTGACGCTCTGGCCGCTCGAGATCTCGGGCGTCGGCTACCTGCAGGACCGGAGCGCGCTCGCCGCCGCCGGGATCGGAAGGATCGGCGGCGAGGGCGGCCAGGCGGCGCTGCGCGTCACGCTGAAGCGGACCGGCGGCGGGTCGCTCGGGGAACTGGGGCTGGATCGGCTCGACCTGCACTTCCGCGACCGGGCGCTGGCGCCGGCGCTCTTCGACACGCTCTTTGGCGCGACCGCCGCCGTCGGCGCCCGCCCGGCACGAAAGGGCGAGCGGCTGGAGCCGGTGACGGGCCCGGCGATGGTGGGCGTGCGCGACGACGAGGCGCTGATGCCGCGGACCCGCCCCGGGTTCGAGGGGTACCGGCTGCTGCGCGAATACTTCGTGATGCCCGAGCGCTTCCACTTCGTCCGCGTCGACGGGCTGCAGCCGGTGGTCGCGCGCTCGGACGACGAAATCGAGGTCGTCTTCCTGCTCCGCCGCAGCGCCCCGGCGCTGGCCGAGATCCGGCCGCAGGATCTCGCGCTCTTCGCGACGCCGGTCATCAACCTCTTCGAGCGCGACTGCAACGTCATCGAGATCGACCGCCGCCGCCCGCGGCAGGTGGTGCATGCCGACCGCACCCGCCCGCTCGACTTCGAGATCTACCGGATCACCGGCCTCGAGGACGCCGACCGCGAGGGTCCCGGCGCCCGGATCGCGCCGCTCTTCAGCTTCGGCCAGGACCAGGGCAGCGACGGCACCGTCTGGTGGGCCGAGCGCCGCCCCCGCCGTCCGACCGAGGACGAGCGCCGGCAGGGCCATACCCGCAGCATGTCCTATGCCGGCGACGACGTCTTCCTGTCGCTGTCGCGGCCGGCCGGCACCGGGGCTTCGGCGATCGCGCGGGTGGCGCCGAAGGCGCTCTGCACCAACCGCGACATCCCGCTCCTCGACGACCAGCCGGCGCTCGGGATCGAGAGCGGCGACCCGGTGCAGGCCGTCACGCTGCTCGGCTCGCTCCGGACGCCGCGGCCGGCGCTGGCCGCCGCCCCGCCGACGGCCGCCGGCGAGAGCCGCGCCGACGAATTGCCCTGGCGGCTGGTCGCCCAGCTCTCGCTCAACTACCTTGGCCTCGCGATGGAGGGCGCCGCCGCCGAACCGCTGCGGGCGACGCTCGGGCTCTATGCCGACCGTGGCGACCCGGGGCTCGCGCGCCACGTCCGCGGCATCACCGGAATTGCCGCGCGGCCGGTGATCGAGCGGCTGCCGATCGCCGGCCCGATGTGCTTCGGCCGCGGCACCGAGGTCACGCTCGAGGTCGAGGAGAACCAGTTCGCCGGCCACAGCGCGCTGCTCCTGTCGGCGCTGCTCGCCCGGCTCTTCGCCCGCTACGCCGCCGTGAACGCCTTCGTGCAGACCCGGACCAGGCTCCTGCGCAGCCACGAGGAGGTGCCATGGCCGATCGCGGTCGGCAACCGCAGCCTGATCTGAGCGGGCCTGTCGAGCAGATGGACTTCTTCGAGCTCCTGCGGGGGCTCGAGGCGGGCGCCGGACGCTTCGGCTATGGCGGGCGGCCCGAGCGCGAGCCGGCGCGGCTCGGGCAGGAGGTCCGCATGGGCTTCGCGACCCACGACGTCGCGGCGCTGAAGCCGGGCGCCGCGGGCTTGCCGCCGCAGGTCACGGTGAAGCTTCTCGGCCTCCTCGGCCCCGAGGGGCCGCTGCCCCTGCACCTGACGCGGCGCGTGCTCGACCGGCTGGCGCAGCGCTGGTTCAGCGGCGACGTCGACGGCGCGACCAGCGACACGACCTTCCTCGACTTCGCCAACATGCTGCAGCACCGGGCGATGGCGCTCTACTACCGCGCCTGGGCCGACCAGAACCCGCCGGTGCAGTTCGAGCGCGACCACGCCGGCCGCGTCCGCGCGATGCTGGCGGCGATGGCCGGCGCCGGCGCCGACGAAATCGCGCCGGTGAAGCTCGGCCAGGCCGCCGCCCTCGGCCACCAGGTCCTCGGCCCCGAGCGGCTGACGGGCCTCGTGACCGCCGCGGTCGGGCTGCCGGTCAGGGTCGCCGAGTTCGTCGGCAGCTGGTCGGCCATCCCCGCGCGGCTGCAGACCCGCCTCGGCGGCGCGCACGCGACGCTCGGCCGCGCCGCGACCCTCGGGCCGCGCAGCTTCACCCGCCAGAGCCGGATCGAGCTGCGCGTCGGCCCGCTCGGTCTTGCGGCGTTCCGCTCGCTGCTGCCGGGCGGCGAGCGGCTGAAGGCGCTGCGGCACGCGATCCTGCACGGCCTCGGCGAGACGCTCGACGTCGACGTCCGCCCGGTGCTGCGCGCCGGCGAGGTCCCGCCGGCGAAGCTCGGCGACGCGACGCTTGGCCGCGTCGCCTGGCTCGCGCCGCGCCGCGACCGCGACGCCGACGACCTCTGCCTGCGCGCCGCGGTCGGGCTGGCGGCCGAGGGCCCGAGGGCTGCGGCGTGAGCCTCCTCCTCACCCTCGTCGAGGCACCGAACCCGCAGGCGGTGCGGCAGATGCGGCTCGACGACGGCGAGCTCGTCATCGGGAGGAGCGCGGAGGCCGACTGGCGCCTCGACGACCCCTCGGGCTGGGTGTCGCGCGCCCATTGCACGATCGCGGGGCGGGGCGGGGGCTACACCGTCACCGACACCTCGACCAACGGATTGTACGTCGACGACGCCGCCCAGCAGCTCGGTCCCGGCCGGCCGATGACGCTCAGGAACGGCATGCGCCTCCGCCTCGGCGACTTCGTCCTGCGCGTCGAGCTGCAGGCCGCGGCGCCCGCCCCTGCCCCGCAGCCGGCGGCGCCCCGGCCGCAGCCGAAATCCGCCTTCGACGCCGACGAGTTCTTCACCCGGCCGGTCGAGACCGCCCCGCGTCCCGTCCGCCCGCGCGACCTCCCCGACCCCTTCGAGCGCCCGGCGAGCTTCCTGCCGGCGATCGACACCGCCCCGCCCGAGCGGCGCGCACCGCCGGTCTTCGACGACCCCTTCACCCTCGACCAGCCGACCCGGCACCGCGAGCGCCCGGCACCGGCCGATTTCGACTGGGGCAACGCCGCCTCGCCGCCGCCGAGCGCCTCGCCGCCCGAGAAGGACTTCGACTGGGCCGCGCCGAAGCCCGCGCCCGAGCCGCGCCGCGCGCCGCCGGCGCAGGACTTCGGCTGGGGCGGCGAGCCGGCGAAGCCCGCCCGCGACGACACCGCCTTCGACTGGGCCGGCGCCGCGCCCGAGCCCGCCCGGCCACAACCGCAGCCGCAACCTCGCCCGCAGCCGCCGCGGCCGGCACCGGCGGCTCCATCCGACGCGGCCCTCTTCGAGGCCTTCCTCCGCGGCCTCGGCATCGACCCGGCCGACGCGCCGGCCGGCGACGCGGCGGCGCGGATGGAGGCCTTCGGGCGCGAGTACCGGATGATGGCCGAGGGACTGATGCGGCTCCTGAAGCTGCGCGCGCAGGAGAAGAGCTCCGCCCGCATGCCGCAGACCGTCGTCGGCGCCCACGAGGTGAACCCGCTCAAGTTCATGCCCGCCGTCGACGACGCCCTGGCGACGATGGCCGCGCCGCGGTCGAGCGGCTTCGCCGCCGCCGATGTCGCGATCGCCGGCGCCCTGCGCGACCTCGCGGCGCACCACGTCGGGACCTGGCGCGGCACCCAGGCGGCGCTTCGGCGGATGATCGACCGCTTCGACCCGGCGGCGATCGAGAAGGAGCTGGAAGCGCTTGGCCTGCTCGAGACGTTGCTCGCGGGCGGACGGCGCGCCAAGCTGTGGGAGCTCTACCAGAAGCGGTTCCGCGAGATCGCCCAGAAGGCCGAGACCCAGTTCCTCGGCGAGGTCGGGGCCGATTTCCGCGAGGCCTACGAGAGGGAGGGATAGATGCACCGACGCGCGTTCCTGGCGACCGCCGCCGCGACCGGGCTCCTCGCCGCCTGCGGCGGCAAGAAGCCCCCCGGCCCGGCGATGGTGACGCTGAACGTCACCGCTGCGCCCGGGATGAATCCCGGCCCCGACGGCTCCGACCGCCCGGTCACCCTGTCGCTCCTCCGCCTGAAGGACGCCGGCGCGTTCAACTCGGCCGACATGTTCGCACTCCTGGAAGACCCGGCAACCGTGCTGGCCGCCGACCTGATCGGCATGGACCAGCTCCCGATCGCTCCCGGCGGCAAGGCCTCGAAGACGATCACCTTCGAGCCCGCCGCGACCCAGCTCGGCCTCCTGGCCGCGCTGCGCGACCCGGCCGGCAAGGTCTGGCGGACGGCCGTCCCGGTGGCGCCCGGAATGGTCGCGACCGGCAGCGTGACGCTGGGCCCGAAGGGCATCGAGCTGAAGATGGCATAGGGGCCCCGAGGGATGAGCGACAGCAACCGGGTGCTCTGGTCGGAGGGGCTGTTCCTCCGGCCGCAGCACTTCCAGCAGCAGGACCGGGCCAGCGAGGCGCTGGTGAAGGGCGCGCTGCAGGCCGGCCAGCTGCATCCCTGGGGCTTCGCGGCCCTCACCCTCGACGCCGCCCTCCTCGACGCCGGCCGTGTCGCCGTCACCGAGGCGCGCGGCATCCTTGCGGACGGCACCCCCTTTGCCATCCCCGACACGATGGACCCGCCCGAGCCCGTCGCCATCGCCCGCGACACGCCCGCGGGCGCCGTGCTCCTGGCGCTGCCGCTCGAAATGCCCGGCGGCGCCAGCTTCGACCCCGCCCATGCCGCCGCCTCTGGCACCCGCTACCGCGGCCGCATCGAGCGCGTCCGCGACGCCGTCCAGGGCGGCGGCGAGCCCGAGGAGATCGAGCTCGCCCGCCCCGCCGCCGTGCTGCTCGTCCCCGGCCGCGACACCGGCGGCTACACCACGCTGCCGGTCGCCGACATCTCCGGCCTCCGCGCCGACGGCGGCGTCGCCCTCACCGAGGGCTTCCTGCCCCCGGCCCTCGCCACCGGCGCCGTCCCCTTCTATGCCCAGCTCCTGCAGGAGGTCGTCACCGGCCTCGACCGCATCGCCGAGGCGCACGGCCGCATGGTCCTGGGCGGCTCCGGCCGGACGGTCGAGAACCTCCTCGTCCTCGAGCTCGCCAACACCGCCCAGCCGCGCCTCGCCCACATGCTGGCGCAGGAGGCCTACCACCCGGCCGAGCTCTTCCTCGAGCTCGCCGGCCTCGCCGGCCGCATGGCGACCTATGGCTCGGGCTCGCGCCGGATGACGACGCTGCCCGCCTACGACCACCTCGCCCCGACGCCCGCCTTCGCCGCCCTCACCGACACGCTCCGGTCGCTGATCCTGAGCCTGCGCTACGTCGAGCCCAAGTCGCGCGCGCTGGCGGTCCGGAAGCGCGAGACCAACGTCTGGGCCGTCCGCATCGACAGCCCGGAGATCCTCGACGGCAGCCGCATCGTCGTCCGCGTCGGCTCCGAGCTCTCCGACGACAGCTTGCGCAAGATCTTCGTTCACCAGGTGACCGTCGGCTCGGCCGGCGAGTTCGACACCCTCTGGAAGTCCCGCCTTCCCGGCATCGCCCTCAAGCCGCTGCATTCCCAGCCGCGCGAGATCCCCTACGATGGCGACCGGCTGTGCCTCGAGCTCGACCAGAAGAGCGAGCACTGGGGCAGCCTGCGCGACTCCCCGGGCTTCATGATCGGCGTCTCGGGCGCGTTGCCGAGCGAGCCGCAGCTCGACTGCTTCGCGGTGCACCGGTGACCCATTCCGACGACCCCTTCGGCATCCAGGACGACCGCGGCCGCACCCGCGTCCGCCAGCCGCCACCGTCGGGTCGCCCGCGCCCCCCGCGCGGCGGTGGCGAGCCCGTTGCCGTCCGGGCCCGCGACCACCCGAACCCGCTCGTCGCCGCTTACGCCGCCCTCCTCGCCTTCGCCCCCGAGCTCGAGTCGGCGATGGCACCGGGGGACCCCGAGACGCTGCGCACGCGGCTCCTCGACGGGATGATCTCGGGCCGCGACGCCGCCGTCGCCCGCGGCGTGACCATGGCGCGCGCCGATGCCGGCGGCTGGGCCGTCGCGGCGCTCCTCGACGACCTCGCGCTCAACACCCCCTGGGGCGGGTCGAGCGCCTGGCCGAGCCAGCCGCTGGTCTCGACCCTCTACGGCGACGTCGACGCCGGGACGCGCTTCTTCGAGCGACTCGAGGAGCTCGAGCGCTACCCGTCGCGCGACCCCGACATGCTGCAGCTCTACGTCTACTGCCTGGAGCTCGGCTTCCGCGGCAAGTACCGCGTCCCGGGCCGCGCCGGCGCCTCGTCGCTCGCCGCCGTCCGCACCGCCGCCGCCCGCCTGCTGCGCGACCCCGAGGCCGCCACCGCGGCCCTCTCCCCAAGCTGGCAGGGCGTCGTCGCCGCCGACACGCCCCAGCGCTTCGCCGTCCCGGTCTGGGTGCTCTTCGTCGCCGCCGTCGCCGCTTGCGCCGGGCTCTACCTGATGCTGTCGCTGCGCCTCGCCGGCCAGGCCGACGCCCTGGGCGAGCTCGCCCGCGCCCTGCCGCCGGCCGAGCGCGCCGAAATCTACCGCCCGCCCCGCGACACCCGGCCCGTGGCGGCGCCGACGCCCGGCACCGAGACGGTTGCCTTCCAGCTCCTGCCCCAGTTTCAGACCGAAGTGGGCACCGGCCTCTATCCCGCGCTCCAGAGGAGCAGCGAGACGGTCTCGCTCGTCACCCTGGTTCTGCAATATCCGAGCCCGGAGATCTTCAAGTCGGCGCGCGCCGATCTGACCGACATCTTCAAACCGCTGATCGCGTCCGTCGCCAAGGTGATCGCGACCAACCAGGAGCTGATCGGCAACATCACCGTCGTCGGGCACACCGACGGGATCGCGGTCAGCAGCGCCAACCCCTTCGGCAACAACCAGGGCCTGAGCGAGGCGCGCGCCGAAACCGTCGCCCGCCTGCTCGTCGCCGGCGGCGCCCCCGCCGACCGGGTCAAGACCGAAGGCCGCGGCGCCACCGACCCGGCCGCCCCCGACAGCACCCCCGCCGGCCGGGCGATGAACCGCCGCGTCGAGATCCTGATCGAGAAGCGGCTCTGATGGTGGTCTTCCGCATCCTCTGGGCCTTCCTGACCTCGCGCTGGCTCTGGACCTTCATCGGCCTCGCGCTTCTCGGCGCCGTCATCTGGCTGTTCAGCCCGCTCGTCTCCGTCGGCGCTTCCCAACCCTTCGCCGCCCCGGTCGTGCGGCTCGCGATCATCGCCGCCCTCTTCATCCTCTGGCTCGTCTGGCTGATCGTCGCCCAGCGCCGCGCGATCCGCGCCAACCGCCTCTTCGTCTCCGAGCTCGCCGCCCCGGCGAAGCCGCTCGACCCGGCCGCCGAAGGCGCCGCGGCGATGGGCGCGCGCTTCCAGCAGATCCTCGCCGAGCTCAAGCGCCGCAAGCTCGGCGGCCGCAAGATGCTCCGCGAGATGCCGTGGTACGTGATCATCGGCCCGCCCGCCGGCGGCAAGACGACGGCGTTGCGCCAGTCCGGCCTCGATTTCCCCTTCGACCTCACCGACGACCTGCGCGGCGTCGGCGGCACCCGCAACTGCGACTGGTTCTTCACCGAGGAGGCGGTGCTCATCGACACCGCCGGCCGCTACGTGCTGCAGGAGAGCCAGCCCGAGGTCGATTCCGCCGAATGGCTCGCCTTCCTCGACCTCCTCAAGAAGCACCGCGGCCGCCGGGCGCTGAACGGCGTCCTCGTCGCCATCCCCGCCGACGTCCTCGCCGAGGGCGACTCCTCGGTCCGCGCCCACGGCCGCGAGATCAGGAAGCGCCTCGCCGAGCTCTACGAGAGGCTGGAGCTCCGCCTGCCGGTCTACCTGCTCGTAACCAAGGCCGACCTCGTCAAGGGCTTCGAGCCGAGCTTCGCCGACCTCGGCACCGCCGACCGCGAGCAGGTCTGGGGCGCCACCTTCGCCCCCGCCGATCGGGTCGATGCCGGCGCAGTCTCGCGCGAGCTCGCCGCGCTCGTCCAGCGCCTCGAAGCCCGCGTCGGACCCCGCATGGAAGCCGAGGAGGAGCTCGCAACCCGCGCCGACATCTTCCGCTTCCCGGCCCAGGTCGCGTCCCTCGACCGCCCCCTCGGCCTCCTCGTCGAGACCACCTTCGGCGAGAGCCGCTACGAGGAATCGGCCTGGCTCCGCGGCTTCTACCTGACCTCAGCGACGCAGGAAGGGACGCCAATCGACCGGCTCGTCGGCGCCCTGTCGTCCTCCTTCGGCCTCCCCGTGGCCCCCACCCGCGGCGCGTCCCGCGTCCAGCCGCGCAGCTTCTTCCTCAAGCGCCTCCTGACCGACGTCGTCTTCGGCGAGGCCGGCCTCGGGACGCTCGACCCCAGGGCCGAGGCCCGCCGCACCTGGATCTGGCGCGGCGCCGCCGTCGGTGCCGCCGCCGTGCTGGTCCTCGGCGCCCTCGCCCTCACAGTCTCCTACATCTCGAATCGCGGCGCGGTCGCCGCCCAGACCAGCGAGTTCGACCGCCTGCGCGGCTACCTGACCCCGGTCGCCGCCCGCCAGGCCCCGCTGGAGCCCCTCGACCTCGACCTCGCGCTGGACGCCGCCACCGAGGTCCGGAACGCCCGCGCGCCGCTCCCGAACACCTTCGCCCGCATCGTCGGCCCCTCCGCTGCCCCCCAGGTCGCGGCCGCCCAGGCCGCCGCCTACGACCACACCCTCGAGAACATCCTCGAGCCGCGCATGGTCGCGCTGCTCGAGGCCACCATGTGGCGCCAGATCCGCGACCCCGACTTCCAGCTCGGCGCGCTCAAGACCTACCGGATGATGACGGGCCTCAGCCCGATGGACACCGACTCCGTCGCCGACTGGTGGACCAACGCGCTTCCCCAGTTCGCCGCCGCGCCCCCCTTCCCCAACGAGATCGCCCAGGCGCACCAGCTCGCCGCCATCGCGCGCATGCCCCGCGACAAGAGCTTCATCAAGCCCGACGACGCCCTCGTCGCCGCTTCCCTGCAGACCGTCTGCTCGATCCCCTTGGCCAAGCGCGCCTACAACGCGCTCCTGTCGGACCAGGCCGCCACCGCCCTCCCCGACTGGATCCCCGCCAACGCCGCCGGCCCCAACGGCCGCAAGGTCTTCACCCGCCATTCGGGCAAGGATCTCCGCGCCGGGATCAAGGGCATCTACACCTACGCCGGCTATCACGACGTCGTCCTGGCGCGGCTCGACGACGTCGCCGCCCAGGCGCAGACCGAGGCCGCGATCTTCGCCGGCGGCTGCCCCGAGAGCTCCGAGGCCTCGGTCCAGACCCTCGCCCAGGACATGCTCAAGCTCTACGACGACGACTTCATCGCCAAGTGGGACGGCTTCCTGCATGACGTCACGCTGGCGCCCCTGACCGACCTCGCCACCGCCAACGACAACGTCAAGGACCTGGCCAGCCCCGACTCGTCCTTGAAGCGCCTGCTGACCGCCGTCGTCGCCGAGACCGACCTCGCGCGTCCGCCCGACCCCGCCGCCCAGGCCGCCCCCGCCGGCGGCATCTCGAAATACCTGGGCAAGCTCGGGAAGCTCGGGAAGCTCGCCACCACCGGCGCCAAGTTCGTGCCGACGACCGGCGGCCCGCCGCCCGACACCAGCGGACAGGCCGTGTCGGACCACTTCAAGCCGATCAAGGGCACCATCGCCGAGGTCGACGGCGCGCCCCCTTCCCTCGACGCCGCCGCGGCCGCCCTGACCCAGCTCTCGACCCAGCTCCAGACCATCGCCGCCAGCCCCAACCCCGACCAGGCGATCAAGGACCAGGGCGGCCTCGCGACCCTGACCGGCGCCGTCGCCAACCAGGCCGCCGCCCTGCCCGCGCCCCTCGACGACTGGCTGAGCGGCCTAGCCACCGACGCCCGCAAACTCACCAAGGACGCCGTCGTCTCCCAGCTCAACGCCGCCTGGGCCGCCGATGTCCGCGAGTTCTGCCGGACGGTCATCGAGCGCTACCCGCTGAACCCGTCGAGCCCGTCGGACATCCCCGGCCTCGACTTCGCCGGCCTCTTCGGCCCCGGCATGCGGATCGACAAGTTCACCACCGAGCAGCTCGCCCCCTTCATCGACACCACCGCCCGGCCCTGGAAGTGGCGCGCCGACCTCGGCCTCGACCCCAAGGCGCTGGCGATGATCGAGCAGGCCCGCCACATCCGCGACGCCCTCTTCCTCGGCGGCCAGTCCGCGGTCCCGGTGATGAACTTCACCCTCGAGCCCAAGGACCTCTCGCCCCAGGCCTCGCGCGTGGCCCTGAACCTCGACGGCCAGAACCTCGCCTACGCCAACAACGCCACCCGCCCGCAGCCGATGACCTGGCCCGGCAAGGACAACACCGGCGTCATCACCCTGGCCTTCGACCCCGTCGACGGCTCCCCCGAGGTCCTCGTCACCGACTCCGGCCCCTGGGCCTGGCTGCGCCTGCTGCGCCAGGGCTCGCTGCAGCCGACGGACCTCCCGGAGGTCTTCAAGCTCCGCCTCTCGACCCAGGGCTACTACGCCGACTACGAGCTCCGCGCCAGCAGCGTCGACAACCCCTTCGACCTCAAGATGTTCTCGGGCTTCGCATGTCCGGACCACTTCTGACCCCGGGCTTCTGGGGCAAGCTCCCCGCCGCCGGCGACTTCGTCGCCCGGCGCCTGCCGCCCGCCTTCGTCGATCCCTGGGACCGCTGGGTCTCGCGCCACCTCGCCCCGCGCCTCGCCGACGGCGCCCTCCTCTGCTTCGCCACCGGCAGCTTCACCGGCGTCGTCGCCGCCAGCGCCGACCGGACCGGCCGCCGCTTCCCGCTCACCCTTGCCGCCCCCCTCGCCGGCATCGCGCCGGCCCCCTGGTACGCCGCCCTCGCC
Organism: Amaricoccus sp.; assembly: GCA_046348975.1. Taxonomy (GTDB): domain Bacteria; phylum Pseudomonadota; class Alphaproteobacteria; order Rhodobacterales; family Rhodobacteraceae; genus Amaricoccus. The sequence goes on from JAXMDF010000007.1 coordinate 40,904, forward strand.
GACCTCGCCCAGGCCGCCGCCGCCGGCACCCTCGACCCCGCCGCCCTCGACGCCCGCCTCGCCTCCCTACCCGCGCCCGCCGCCGAAGCCTCCGCCGAAACTCTCCTCCTCTGGTCCCCCGGCCACCCCCCGGAGCCCACCGACCCCGAGGCCCCCGAACCCGTCCTGGCCACCCTCCTCACCCCCACGGAGGCCGGCTGATGCAGGTCTACAACCAGACCCCCTTCGTGCATCAGTTCACCATGGCGATGGACAAGGCCGGCCACGAGTGGATCCTCCTGGTCGTCAAGGGCACCTACGACTTCCCCGACACGCCCGGCGGCCCGGTCCGCATCGCCGGCGAGCAGGTCCCCCTCGTCATGGCCGACGAATACACCGGCGCCCCCGGCTTCTCCGCCCCGCTCTGGGAGACCGACTTCGCTTTCCGCAAGCCCGCCTGCGACATCGTCCTGAACGGCGCCGCCTACTCCCCCGACCGCCGCCCGGCGACCCGCGTCCGCGTCGGCGTCAAGGTCGGGGGATGGTCCAAGGTTCTCGACGCCTTCGGCCACCGCGAATGGCGCGCCCGCGGCCCCCTCTTCGCCGCCACCTCGCCGGAACCCTTCCTGAAGCGCCCGATCTCCTACGACGTCGCCTGGGGCGGCACCGACCGGCTCGATCCCGACGACCCCCTGCCGGGCGCCTACCTCAGGAACCCCGTCGGCACCGGCTGGTCGCAATCGAAGCACCAGCGCCTGATCCCCGGCCTCGCGCTGCCCACCACCCAGGCCGTCGGCGAGGAGGTCACCTCGCCCTTCGGCGACTACACGCCCATGTCCTTCGGCCCGATGGGCCGCGGCTGGCCCGGCCGCATCGAGTACGGCGGCACCTACGACCAGAACTGGATCGACAACGTCTTCCCGTTCCTGCCGCAGGACTTCGACGACCGCTACTTCCAGATGTCGCCCCCCGACCAGCAGACGACGCGGCCCCAGGGCGGCGAGGAAGTCATGCTCGTCAACCTGACGCCCCAGGGCCGCGAGCACTTCCGCCTCCCGACGACCGCCCTGCCGCTGACCCTCTTCCGCGCCGGCGCCATCGACTTCGAGGGTAGCGTCCACCCCGACACGATCCTCCTCGACCCGGAGAATCGCCGCCTGTCGCTGGTCTGGCGCATCTCCTCCCGCATCCACCGCACCATCCTCGACTTCAACGAGGCCTGGGTCGGCCCCCCGACCAACGCGATGCTCCGCGCCCGCCGCGAAGGCCGCACGTACATCCGCGCCGCCAGCGACGCCCTGCCCGACGAGGAGGACGCATGACCCTCGAGCTCGACATCGTCTCGATCGGCATGGTCACGGCGGTCGGCCTCGACGCCCCCTCCGCCTGCGCCGCGATGCGCGCCAGGCTCGACGGCTTCCAGGAGACCCGCTTCCTCGGCCCCGGCGGCGACTGGCTGGTCGGCGCCCCGGTGCCGCTGCCGCGCAACTTCATCGGCGAGAAGCGCCTCGCCCACATGGCCGCCGCCGCCATCCTCGAGGCGATCGACGACCACCCCGAAGCCCGCGACACGGCGGCCCTCATCCTCTGCCTCGCCGAAGAAGACCGCCCCGGCCGCCTCGCCCCCGACGCGAGCCGCCTCGTCGCCCGCATCGCCGACCTGACCGGCCTCGCCTCCCCCCACCGCACCCGCATCGTCGCCCACGGCCGCCCCTCCGGCATGGTCGCCCTCGACCAGGCCCGCCGCCTGCTCGCCGACCGCACCGTCCCCTACGTGATGATCTGCGGCGTCGACAGCTACCTGACGACAGCGACGATTGGTCACTACCTGGCCAAGCGACGTTTGCTGACCGCAAAGAACCCCAATGGGTTCATCCCAGGCGAGGCCGCCGCCGCAACGCTTTGCGGAGGCGCCGGGTCGGGTAGGCTGCGCATCCAGGGCCTTGGCCTCGCTCGCGAAACGGCCTTCATCTACAACGGTGTGGATTTGCCGCTGCGAGGAGACGGCATGACGCAGGCCTACCGCGCCGCGTTCGCCGAGGGCGGCATCGGCATGAACCGTCTCGGCTATCGCATAGCGGACCTGATCGGAGAGCAGTATTGGTTCAAGCAATCGGCTCTCGCCGCACTCCGCCTCGTACGGGGAGCCCACGAGTTCCAGGATCTCTGGAGCCCGGCAGAATCGCTTGGCAACGTCGGTGCCGCGGCAGGACCGCTGATGGTCGGCATGGCCTGGATGGCGGCTCAGGGGAGCTACGCCGCCGGGGATCCGGTACTGATTGAGGCATCCAACGACAAGGGCGCATGTGCGGCTGCGCTCGGCAGAGCGGGAGCCGCCTAGTGGGCGACGTCTATGCCAACGGACTGGAGGTTTCCGGGGCGGGTAGCGACGGAAAGACGATCGCCGCCATGCCGGACGTTTGTTTCACCCCCCCCGAGAATCCTGCGACCCCCCCAGGTGTGCCGGTGCCGTACCCGAGCTTCGGAATGTCCACGGACACCGACCAAGGCACCAGCACCGTAAAGATAGGCGGAAAGACCGTCAATATTAAGAATAAGTCCTATTTGTCCAAGACAAGCGGAACAGAGTCTGGATGTGCCGCGAAAAAAGGGGTTATCACGTCAAAAAATACGGGAAAAGAGTACTTTAATTCCTGGTCAAACGACGTGAAATTCGATGGCGAACCCGTGATCCGCATGTCGGATCTGGCGACTAACAATCATGCTTCGCCCCAAGGAAACACGCCTCCGTGGGCGCATGTCCTGAAAATGTCCATTGGTGACGCGACGTGCGCCGAGATCCTTGAAGACTTGGACATGGTCGTGCATCCTTACAAGGATGCTGACAAGCATTGTGAAAGCCGAGATAAATCTAAAGCTGCAGCGGACGACAACCAATACCAGCAATCTGACCACATCATTCAGAATGCGTGCTTTGAAAACGCGCGCGGAGCAGGTGGTATATCTTCTTTTGAAGACTACAAGCTTACCAACGCTCCCTGCGTCTGCCTGAAGGACGGAACGCGGCGAGGAACGGAGCATGGGGAAAAGACCGCGGCCCAGAACGACTGGACCAAGAAACAGCTGGACAAGGGTAAGAACCCGACCTTCGCGGAGACGCGGGAGGCCAACCTCGAGGCAATGAAAGCGGCAAAGGCGCCGGACATGGATAACGACGACGAGGGCAACGAACACCCCGCGGTGGAATGTCTTCGGCTCGTTTGCAATGCCTTCTTCCATCCGCTCATGGACGATCCGGGAAACGACGAAACTACGGCTCGGACTCCAAGGGGCGGGAAGTACAAGGCAAAGCCATCCAAGAAGGTTGGCAAGAAGTGATCGGATCCTAGATCAAGAGGATATTGCGATATGCCCTCTCAATCAGTTTCATGCGATGGAGTGGCTCTCGGTGAGAATGGCGAGATGTTCACGCTTGTTGTATATACAGACGGGGAGGGATACAATTCGTTTGTATTTAGAGAACCTGATGCCAGCGACGCTGAGGTCGAGAGCATAGCGTACTTGGATCTCCAGATCTGGCTTACCGACCTTTGGCGTGATGACAATGGCGTGCTCTTTGCAGCCGACGAGGACGGCAAGGTGCATGTCAGAGACAACGGGGGCTGGCAGGTCGAATCGACGACAAGCGCTCGTGCGCTCACCTGTCTCTGGGGTCGGTCCGGTCGCGTTTTTGCAGCCGGCGATGCAAGTCTGGTGTTCGAGCGCCAGGGTTCAGCCTGGCCAGCGATAAGCCCGGAACTGGGTCAAACGATCTTCGGCCTGGGAGGCACCGGACCGGACGACCTCTATGCCTGCGGTGATCGAGGTCTGCTCGCACACTTCGACGGCCGAGAGTGGACGACGATCGCCCTGCCCACGAACCGGCGCTTGACGGGCGTGTTGGCTATTGGCGATGCCGACGTGCTGGTATGCGGAACGGCCGGCGTGTTGTTCCGTGGAAGCGGCGAGACCTGGCGCGCTCTGGATCCGGCTCCGAGCGACCTCCATTCCATGGTCCTGTTCAGAGACCGGATATTTCTCGCGGCTAGCCGGTCCGGCGTGTTGGAGCTTGCCGATGACCAATATGTACCGGTTCGGGACACGTTCGTGTCTTACAAGCTGGCCGCCAACGCGCGCTACCTCGCGAGCGCCGGAGACATTTCAGCCGTGCGGAGTGATCTGATTGATTGGGACGGGATCGACTACCAGTAGCCTCAGCCGCCATTCGCAGCAGGGGATGCCTTGAGGTAGCGTCGCACGCTCGCAAGGTCGAGATCGCGGATCGCTCTAAGTGTACCGACCATTCGGACGACGAACAGCTCACCATCTTCGGGGTTCTCGGCATAGCGCTCAGCGGCAATCGCGTGCCCCTCCGGACCTGCCACTCGCAGGCCGTCGAGATGCGCCTCCAGCCGATCCACGAGCCGGGCCAGCCGCTCCTCGTCCATGTCCGGATTCTCGTCCGGGTGTAGCAGGTGCCAGTCGTAGACCGTCCACAGGAACGCCGCCATCTCGGCGTGCTGCCGGACGATCTCCGGCAGGATCGGGGCCCGTCTCATCTGCGCACCACCTGCGGAGCCTAGTTAACACCCGTTGCGATTCGGTAGAGAAGCTCTCGCCTTATCCAGCACAATCAACGCCATAGCAGCCTGCGGACGCGTGCGCAGCCTCAGTTCAGATGCACCGACCCGCCGCGCACCCGGTTGGTCGCGCTGGCGTGGCTCGTCACATACGACCCCCGGATGGTGATCCGCCCGTCCTTCTCCATGACGATCGACGCTTTCCCGACCTTAAGCTCGATCCGCTCCCCCGCCGTCACCCGAACCCGCTCGCCGTCGCGCAGGACCTCCGGCCCCGCCGGCTCGACCAGCCGCCCCAGCACCAGCGGCCGCCCCGGGTCGCCCTCCTCGAACAGCACCGCGACCTCCGATCCGACCAGCGACCCATCGAGCGGCACGAGGCTCCGCGCCGGCAGCGCCGCGCCCGCGACCGCGACCATCGCCCGGCCGTCCTCGAGCCCGACCAGCCGGGCGATCATCACCCCCTCGATCCGCTGCGGTCCCCCGTCCATGTAACCCTCAGTTCTGGTTGATCTTCGAGCCCTTGATCGTCACGTCGCTCGATGCGGTCAGGTTGATCTTGCCCGAGCCGGTCACCGTGATGTCCTTGCCCTCGATGGTGATCGTGCCATCCTTCTTCATCGCGATCGCCGCCGAGCCGCACTTCAGCACGATCGAGTCGCCGGCGTCGATCAGGCAGTCCTTGCCGACCTTGATCGCCCCGTCCTCGCCGATCTCGACCAGGCTCCCCTTGGCGATCTTCAGCGCCCGCCCGCCGCCGACCTCGGTCGCATCGTCCTCGGCGACCTTCGCGCTCCGCCCCTTGCCGACCGAGAAGCTCTGGCCGCCCCCGACCGTCACCGACTGGTCGGACCCAACGTTCCAGCTGTCCGACGTCCCGACGTCGTGGCTCTGGCTCGCCCCGACCGTCACCCCCCGCGTCGCGCCGATCGTGTTGACCTGCGCCGCGCCCACGGTCCGCGCCTCGGCCGCGCCGACGGTGTCGACCCGCGCCGCGCCCACCGTCACCGTCTGGACCAGCGCCACCGTCTGGGTGTGGTTCGACCCGATCGTCTCGGTCGAGTTCGAATCGACGTTGATCGTCTCGTTCGCCACCACGTGCAGCGTCCGGTTCGCGCCCACCGTCTCGCTGTCGTTCGACCCGATCGTCGTCGTCTGGTCGACGCCGACCTTCACCGTCTTGTTGTTGCCGACGTCCTCGTCGAGGTTCACCCCCACCGAGTGCTTGGCGTTGTTGTCGATCCGGTCCGACTGGTCGTGCTGCACGAGCTTCGTCCGGTCGTTCTTGACCAGCAGGTTGTGGTCCTTCTGCGCCTGGAAATTCACCAGCTCGGACCCGGCCTTGTCCTCGAACATCAGCTCGTTGTAGCCGCCGCCCCCGGGCGACGAGTTCGACTTCCACCCCGACTGGGTCGCGCTCCCCGGCAGCCCGTAGGGCGGCATCTCGCCGGCGTTGTAGACCCGGCCGGTGACGATCGGCCGGTCGGGGTCGCCCTCGAGGAAATCGACGATCACCTCCTGGCCGATGCGCGGGATCTGGATGAAGCCCCAGGCGGCGCCGCTCCAGGCCGAGGACACCCGCACGAAGCACGAGCTGTTCTCGTCCTTCTTGCCCAGCCGGTCCCAGTGGAACTGCACCTTCACCCGCGCATACTGGTCCGTGAATATCTCCTGACCTGCCGGCCCGACCACGGTCGCGGTCTGCGGCCCCCGCATCACCGGAAGCGGCGTCAGCCGCGGCGGCCGGTACGGCACCGCCGTCGGCGCGACGATGAACTCGGCCCGATAGGTCTCGCCGTCGGCGCCGATCCCGGCGCGGAACTCCGGATCCACCACGCGATAGTCGGCGCGCAGCACCGCATGCTGGTCGTTCTGCTCGTCGCGCGGAAACCCCGTGAGCTTGAACACGCAGCCCGAGGCCAGCCCGCGGACCGTGCCCGAGGCGCGGATGCGGACGTGCGGCGCCTGCAGTTCCTCGCGGCGGATCGCCGCCAGCGCGTCACCGCGCGCGAGGTCGAGGTGCGCCCCGGGCTGGCGATACGCCTCGCCCTTGAAGACGCCCGCGACCGGCTCGGTCTCCGACTGCGCCAGCAGCGACAGGCTCGGCTTCTCGAAGTTGTAGTCGGTGTGGGTATAGCTGCTCGGCAGGAAGCTCGAGGTCACCTCCCACCCCGACAGATAGTCGCGGTCGCGCCGGGCCGCGCCGTCCTGGAAATAGAAGGGCACCGTATCGTAGCCCTCGGCCGGCTTCAGCTTGGCCATGGCGTCGGTAATCACCATGGTGTGGCCGTCCTCGGCGTACTCGAAGAAATACCAGATCCCCTCGTGCTCCATCAGCCGCTGCACGAAGGCGAGATCGGTCTCGTCGAACTGCACGCAGTATTCGCGCGGATCATAGGTCTCCTGCAGCCGCAGCTCGAACTTGGCGTCGGGGTACTTCTTGAAGATCTCCTCGATGATCTCGACCACGCTCAGGTGCTGGAAGACGCGGCAGTCGTGGGTGAGCCCGAGCCGCCAGAGCCAGGGCCGCAGCTCTGCCTCGTAGTGCGCGAGCCGCTCCTCGACCTTGACCAGCCGGAAGGCGCTGACGATCCCGTGGAACCAGCGCTTCGGGTCGCCCGACTCGGCCTCGATCGCCATCGGCTTGCCGAGGACGTCGGCGGCATCGACGTCGAGCGCGGTGCTGGTCAGCGACACGGTGAAGGCGAAGCCGGCGCCGACCTCGTCGAAGCCGACGAGCTGGGTGAAGACGAGCTTCGATCCCGCAGTATCGACGATGACGGCGCGGTCCTCGGGCAAATGCGGTACCCTGCGCTGCAAGCCGGAGACCGCGACATTCGGCCGCCGGCGCGACAGCCTAGCATAGATCGCCCGGGCGCTGCACCCCAGACGAAATCCGATGCGGCCGGGCGCGATTCCGGCTAGAATGGCAGCATGATTTCGGTTCGGCATTTGCCTTGGTGACATCATGCAGCCTGCAATCCGCGCGGCCGGCCTCTGCCTCGGGACCGCGTCGCTGATCGCCCTCTCCGCCTGCGACCAATGGCACCTGCCGGGCTACGGGCAGCCAGCCGCGCCGAAGGCGGCCGCGGCGACCGCGCCAGCGGCGCAGCCCGCCCCGTCACCGACGACCGCGGCCCACGGCTACGCCTCCAACGCCAGCTCGGGCGGCGGCTCGTACGGCGGGTCCAGCAGCAGCTCGGGCGGTAGCAGGGGCGGCGGCAGCACGGGTGGCAACAGCTCCGGCAGTGGTGGCGGCACCGGCGGCGGTGGTGGCGGCACCGGCGGCGGTGGTGGCGGCACCGGCGGCGGTACCGGCGGCGGCAGCACCGGCGGCGGCAGCACCGGCGGCGGCAGCACCGGCGGTACCGGGGGCTCCGGAGGCGGCGGTGGCAGCGATACCGGCGGCGGGTGGAACGGCTGACGGCCGGGGGATGCGATGATCCGGCGCAGCCTCGCGTTGGCCGCGATTCTCCTGGCGGCGGGCCTGCCGGCCGTCGCGCCGGCCGCGATGGCGCAGGCGGGCGGCTGGAGCTCGCCCCTCGACCTCACCGCCCGGGCGCCGAAGCGGTTCGCCGTCGTCATCGGCAACGCCGACTACCGCAACGTCCCCGGCCTGCGCAACGCGCGGTCGGACGCCGACCTGGTGGCCGGCTTCCTCGAGGGCGCCGGCTACGAGGTCAGCGAATATCATGACCTGACCAAGCTCGGCTTCGAGCAGATGATGCGCCGGCTGCTGCTCGACGTCGACAAGGACAGCGAGGTCGTCCTCTACTATGCCGGGCATGGGGTGCAGATCGCCGGCGGCAACTACCTGATCCCGGTCGACGCCAAATTCTCCACCGCCTACGACGTGCCGTTCGAGGCGATCTCGCTGACCAGCCTCGTCGACATCATCGGCGCCCGCGCCCGGCTGCAGATCGTCGTGCTCGACAGCTGCCGCGACAACCCGTTCGGCGACACGCTGGTCACGACCGACCTGACCAAGGGCCTCAGCGAGACCCGCGGCGGCTTCAACGTGCTGACCGCGCCGATCAACTCGCTGCTCGCCTTCTCGACCTCCCCCGGTGCTCTCGCCTACGACGGCAGCGGCGCCAACAGCCCCTTCGCCGAGGCGCTGGTCGAGACCGCGCGGCAGAACCCCGACCGCCCCGTCGGCGAGGTCTTCGAGCAGGTCCGCCGGCTCGTCTTCGAGCGCACCGAAGGCCGGCAGGTGCCGTGGGAGAGCTCTACCCTGGTCCAGCCCGCCTCCTTCGCCCCGCCCGCCGCGCCGGGCGGGGCGCCGACCGGCGGCGACGAGGCGCCCGGCGGCGCCACGCGCTCGCTGATCCTCGTCACGATGCCCGACGCCATCCCGGCGCCCGCCGCTGCCCCGGCCCCCGCCGCCGGAGCGGCGCCAACCGTCGCGCTGACGGCCCCGCTGGCCCGCGAGGTCGGCATCGGCAAGAGCCTCGCGGCGGCGCTGCATCTCCCGCCCGACGCCGCGGTCACGCTCGCCGCGCCGCCGAAGCAGGGGCGGCTGGTCCTGACCGCCGCCGACGGCACGCGCGAGGACGCCGCTCGGACGCCGCTGACCGGCGCGCGCCTCGCGAGCCTCGCCTACGTCAGCGAGGCCGACCCGCAGTCGGCGGTCACCGCCCCCGACCCCGTCGTCATCGACAGCTTCACGCTCGCCGCCGCCGGCGCCGCACCGGCCGACGTCCAGCTGAGCCTGAAGGCCGACCCCTGCGACCGCGCGGCCGGCGACCAGCTCGACCCCGAGGGCGTCGGATTGGGCCGCTTCGCCAACGAGATCGAGCCCGAGGCCGCCCTCGCCGCCTGCCAGCAGGCCGTGCAGGCCCAGCCCGACGTCGGCCGCTTCCACTACCAGCTCGGCCGCGCCGAGCTGGCGCTGCGCCAGTTCGACGCTGCGCAGGCCGAGTTCAGCAAGGCCCGCGACCTCGGCCACACCCGCGCCTACGTCGCCCTCGGCAACCTGATCGCCGGGCAGGCGGCGCAGACCGGCGGCAAGGCCGACACGGCCGCGCCCGAGCAGGCGTCGGCGCTCTGGCAGGCCGGCGTCGACCGCGGCGACCCCTTCGCCTTCTATTCCCTCGGCAAGCAGCTCCTGCGCTACGGCCAGACCGACGCCGAGCGCGAGCACGGCTTCGAGCTGCTGACCCGCTCGCTCGAGCTCGGGCATACCTTCGCCATGAACGAGCTCGGCGCCTATTTCCTCGACCCGAGCTCGCCGCACGCCGACCCGCCGCGCGGCCTGCGCTACCTGCAGGAATCGGCCGCCCGCGGCGACATCTACGGCTACAACAACCTCGGCCTCGTCTACCTGAACGGCGAGGCCGGCGTCGCCAAGGACCCCAAGGCCGCCTTCGACTGGTTCAAGAAGGCCGCCGACGGCGGCCACCCGCTGGCCCCCGGCAACATCGGCCGGCTCTGGAACAGCGGCGCCCTCGGCAGCGCCGGCCAGTTCGCCCAGGCCGTGCAATGGGACGACCTCGGCCTCGAGCGCGGCGACGCCTGGGCCGGCGCCAACGCCGCCTGGATCATCGCGAACCGCAGCGTCCCCGGCCTCGGCCCCCGCGACGCCGCCCTCCGCGCCGCCAAGGCCGCCGCCCTGCGCAACCCCGAGGCCGCCGCCGAGGCCCGCCAGCTCCTCGCAGCCCTGCCCCCCGACGCCGTCGACGGCGCCGCGCAGACCCTCGTCAACGCCCTCGGCGGCCAGCTCGCCGTCGACGGCAGCTTCGGCCCGGCCAGCGTCGCCGAGATGCAGCGGGTCCTTGCCGCCGCCGGCGCCCCCGCACCCGCGTCCGACGCGGCGCAGGACCGGCTGCAGGCCCTCGCCGCCGCCTGGTGGATGCAGCAGAAGTTCCGCGTCGACCTCTACTGAGCGCGCCCCGTCGACGTCAGGCGGGCAAGCCCCGACGCAAGCGCCCCGCCTCCTCCCCTTCCCCTATCGGCCAGGTTCCCCCCGCCCCATGCTTGGGGCGGGGGAAGGGGGGTGGCGCGCGCAACGGCGCGCAGGGGCCCCGCGCGCGCCTCGCGCGCGGGGAGCACGACTCCGGAGCGCAAAGGCGCTCCGACCGCCCCGTTCACTCTGCCCGAAATGCCATGCCCGCAGAGAGGGATCGACCCGGAATCGAAGGACCGAGGCGAGCGCCCGGTCACATCCCGAGCGCCTGCTTGTAGAGCTCGAGGATCGCCTCCTCCTCGCTCAGCTCCTGGGAATCGCGCTTGCGCAGCGCGATCAGCTTCTTCAGCACCTTCACGTCGTAGCCGCGGGCGCGCGCCTCGGCCATGACCTCCTTCATCTGGTCCGCGAGGTCGCGCCGCTCCGATTCGAGCCGCTCGTAGCGCTCGACGAACTGGCGGAGCTCGCCCGCCGTCACCCGGTACTGCGTGGCCGCCTCGTCCTCCAGGATCTCTTCCATCGACCTCGTCCCTGCCGTTCGGAGCCGCGGACCCTAGCCGCGGCCACCCCGGGCGGCAAGGGCTTGCGCCCGCTCCACCCGCCCCCTACGGCTCGGCCCGCAACAACCTGGATCCGCCCCTTGCACCTCCTCGCGCCCATCGGCCTCGTCCTGACCATCGCCGGCCTCGCCGGGCTCGGCTGGTGCATCCTTCAGGGCCTCCGGGTGCGCCGCGCCGCGCTGCCCCCCGCCGAGATCCACGCCCGGCTGCACAAGATGCTGGCGATCAACCTCGGGTCGGTCGCGCTGGCGGCTCTGGGGCTGGCGGCTCTGGTGGCGGGGCTGCTGCTCTGACCCCGCTCTTGGCGGCGACGAGCGCGCCCCCGGCGATCAGCGCCGCCGACAGGATCAGCGCCGGGTTCGGCCGCGCGAAGCCGGCCGCGACCAGGAGCAGCGTCGAGAGGAGCGGCGCCGCATAGGCGGCGGTACCGAGCAGCTGCAGGTCGCCGCGCTTCACGCCCACGTCCCAGAGGTAGAAGGCGATCCCGACCGGCCCGAGCCCGAGCGCGCCCATCGCCGCCCAGCCGCCCGCCCCGGCCGGCCAGACCGTCCGCTCGAACGCCAGGTGGCAGGCGAGCGCCAGCGCCGCCGTCGCCGCGCAGAAGACCGCGACGGTCTCGGTCGGCGCCGCGCCGAGCCGGCGGCTCAAGAGCGAATAGGCCGACCAGATCAGCGCGCAGCCGCCGGCCGCGAGATAGCCGGGCAGGAAGGCCGCCGACACGCCCTGCCCCGGCCCGCCGATCACCAGCGCCGCCCCAGCGAGCGCCAGCGCGGCGCCGGCGACATGGCCGGCGCGCAGCCGCTCGCCCGGCAGCAGCCCGGAGAAGAGCACGATCAGGAGCGGCCAGAGGTAGGCGATCAGGCTCGCCTGCGCCGCCGGCGCCAGCCGCAGCGCGGTGAAATAGGCCGCATGGTAGCCGAAGAGCCCGCCGATGCCGACCAGCCAGACCACCGGCCGCACGCCCACGAAGGCGGTCGCGAGCCGCCCGCCGGCGGCGATCCAGGCCAACCCGGCCGCCCCGCCGATGGCGAAGCAGACCGCGGAAAGCTGGAACGGCGGCACCGGCCCGACCGCGACGGTCAGGAGCGCCAGCAGCGACCAGAGCAGCACCGCGCCGAAGCCCGTGAGCGTCGCCCGTCCGCGGGTCACGCCGGCTCGCGGGCCGCGGCGTGCAGGTAGCCCACGATCAGCCGCGCCCAGGTCCCGCTGTCGACCGGCCGCGACAGGCTCGCCCGCGCCGCCGCCGCGGCATCGCCGGGGATCACCGTCCCGGCGCGCAGCGCGATCAGCTCGTCCATGAACGCCGCCCCGAACTCCGGGTGCGGCTGCAGCGTGATCGCGTCCGGCGCCTCGGGGTCGCCGTAGGCGATCGCCGCATAGGCGCAGTGCGGCGAGCGCGCCAGCACCGTCGCGTCCGGCGGCAGGGAAACCACCTGGTCCTGGTGCAGCGCATTGACCGAGAAGCGCTCGGGCAGCTCCCGCATCCACCCGGGCCGCGCGACGATCTCGTAGTCCTGCACGCCGACCCCCCAGCCCTTGTCGGACTTCTCGGCGCGGCCGCCCAGCGCCTCGGCGAGGATCTGGTGCCCGAAACAGATTCCGACCACCGGGACATGCGCCGCCACGCAGGCGCGCAGGAACCCCTTGAGCGGCTCGATCCACGGCAGGCCGTCGTAGACCCCGTGCCGCGACCCGGTGACGAGCCAGGCGTCCGCCTCCTCCGGCTTGGCCGGCATCTCGCCGGCGACGACGCGGACGGTGAAGAAGTCGAGCGCCGGATCGGCCGCCTTCAGCAGCCGCTCGAACATCGCCGGATAGTCGCCATGCCGCGCGCGCAGGTCCGGGTGGACCTCGCCGGTCTCGAGAATGCCGATCTTCATCGCCGCCGCTCCTTGCCGGCGAGACATAAGCACGCACCGGTCCAGGGTTCAATCGAGCTTCCGATCGCCCGCAACCCGGTGGCTCGAAGCCGACCCCGCGGATCAGGACCGGACGCTCGCGGCGATCCGTGGCGCCAGCGCCGCAACCTCCGCGAGCGTGTCGGCGAGGGCGAGCCTCGTCAGCGCGCCATCCTTCACCACTTGCCGGCCGCCGACGAAGACATGGCGGACGTCGGACTTCGCGCACGAGAAGACCAGGTGCGTCAGCGGGTCGAAGAGCGGCACCGCATGCGCCCGCGCGAGGTCGATCAGGATCATGTCGGCGAGCTTGCCCGGCTCGAGCGACCCGAGCCGGTCGGCGGCGCCCAGCCCCGCCGCGGCGTCGAGCGTCACCATCCGCAGCGCCTGCGCCGTCGTCACCGCCGTCGCCCGCAGCGTCGCCGCCCGGTGCAGCGTCGCCGCCAGCCGCAGCGCCATCCACAGGTCGAGGTCGTTGCCCGAGATCGCCCCGTCGGTGCCCACGGTCACCCGAACCCCGGCCGCCAGCATGTCGGGAACCCGCGCGATGCCGCTGGCGAGCTTGAGGTTGGACACCGGGTTGTGCGCGACCGTCGCCCCGGTCCGCGCCAGGATCGCGATCTCCTCGTCGTCGAGCCAGACGCAATGGGCGAGGACCGTCCGGGAATCGAGCAGCCCGAGCGCGTCCAGGTGCCGGACGATCGACCGCCCGTAGCGGCCGGTCACCGTCTCCTGCTCGGCGCGCGTCTCGGCCGCATGGGTCGAGAACAGCCCGCCGCGCGCCTCCGCCAGCCGCTTGGCGGCAGCGAGGTTCTCCGGTCCGACGGTATAGGCTCCGTGCGGAAACGTCCCGGCGAGCACGTCGTCGGCGCCGGCGAATTCCTCGAAGAAGGCCGCGGCGTCGGCGAGCCGCCGGTCGACCGGCCGGCCGTCGACGCCCGGGCCGTCGAAGAAGATGCCCCCGGTCGAGACGCGGCAGCCGACCGCGCGCGCCGCCGCCACGCCCTCGCGCGGGTGCCAGAACATGTCCATGGTCGTGGTGACCCCGCCGAGCAGCAGCTCGGCGAAGCCCAGCGTCGCCCCGAGCCGGACGGTGTCGCGGTTCAGGATCGCCCCCTCGGCCTTCCAGACCGTCTGCAGCCAGGGCTCGAGCGGCAGATCCTCGACCAGACCGCGGAACAGGCTGTCGGCGGCATGGCAGTGGGTGTTGATCAGCCCCGGCATCAACAGCATCCCGCGGCCGTCCACGACGGTGGCGGCATCGGTCCCGACCTCGGCCGCCATCCCGACCCGCGCGATCCGCCCGCCCGCGACGGCGACGGCGCCGTCCGCGATGACCGTCATCGCCGGATTCGCGGTGACAACCAGCGCGTCGGTGATAATCAGGTCGAACATGGCGGACCCTCGCGGCTGGCGAAGGGGGTCGCACGCGCCCCGAGGCCTGTCAACGCAGGAGCATCGATGCCCGACTGGCTCGCCCCCGGACCGCCCCCGCCCGAGTTCTGGTCCGACGAGCGCTGCCACATCACCGAGGTCCTGAACCTGACGGCAAGCCCCGACGCCTCGCTCGCGCTGGCGCGGGTGGCGCCGGGCGTGACGACGCGGCTGCACGCCGTCCTCGGCACCGTCGAGCGCTACGTGATCCTGTCGGGCCACGGCCTGGTCGAGGTCGGCGGCGAGACCGCCCCGGTCGGCCCGGGCGACCGCGTGCTGATCCCCGCCGGCGTGCCGCAGCGGATCGGCAACACCGGCAGCGACGACCTCGTCTTCCACTGCCTTTGCACGCCGCGCTTCCGCCAGGAAGCCTACCGCGACCTCGAAGCCTGACCCGCCCTTCTTCCTTTCTCTTTCTTCCTTCAAGAGACCTCTGCGAAAGGCCGGGCCACGAACGAAGCGCCGCTTTGCCCGGGGGGGTGCTCGGGGTCGAGCACCTAGATCAAGCCATTGAAATCACTGGATTCATGGCCCGAGCATTAACCGGATTTCAACCGTTGTCCGGGGGCATTGGGGGGCCCAGGCCACGACCGGAAGACTTCTGCAGAGCTCTCTCCAACAGAAAGGATTGTCGCTGCTTGACTGGGCGTCAAACATTCTCCGACCTCCGGCAAGGCGGTCGCCTTCGCCGCTGACCATGATACACAACGCACGGAAGGTGACCACGCCGCCTGCAGGAGGGAGGAACAAATCACTCGGATTCTCACGCCGTCCTCCGGCCCCTGCGACTGGCGTCGTCTTCTCGGAGATCCGGAGAAGCACTGGAAAAGCGGATACTCGGCCATGGCCGCCGCCCGCGCCTGGGAGGAAGTACCCGATAGGCCACCCGCCGAGATTGCACGTGCTCTCGGGCAGCAGGTCGAGCTCTTGTTGGCGATCCCGGAGCACAAGGTCGACTTGCCGGGAGGAGGGCGACCGACCCAGTGCGACATCTTTGCCTTGGTCCGGGTCGATGAACAGACCTGCACCTTGGCAGTCGAGGCGAAGGTCAATGAAGCTTTTGGCCCTACCGTTGGAGAATGGATGGTCGGCGCCAGTTCGCGCAAGGCGGAACGCATGCGTTCCATCTGTGCCCTGTTGGGGCTACGGGCCCCCGCCCACTCGTTGCGATACCAGCTCTTCCATCGGACGGCTGCGGCGGTGATTGAGGCGCAGCGTTTCAAGACGGAGCGGGCTGCGATGGTAGTGCAGTCGTTTTCTCAGGAGCATCGATGGTTCGATGACTTTGCGGCCTTTGCTGCTTTGTTCGGAGTGGAGGCGGAACGCGGCCGTCCGTTGACGTGCATCCTGCCGTCTGGCCTGCCACTGACGCTGGGCTGGGCCACAGGTTCGTCGAGGTTCGCCAAACTCGAGACGCCCTGCCCACCTCCGGCCCTCAATGCTTGAAACGGGCCCCTGCCAAACAGGGATTGGTGCGCGCGCTCGGCGGTGCCCTCAACAAGCGGACACGCCGAGGGCGGAATGGGGTAGCAGGCTATCCCCGCGGCATGCCCTTCGGGCGCAGGTGGCGGCGCTGGGCGGCGATGCGGAAGGGGGCGTTGGGGGCGCCGTAGCCGCGGTAGCCGCCGCGGCGCTCGACGATCTCGAAGAAGAAGCCCTCGCCGAAGTTGGGGCTGTAGAGCTGGAAGAACTCGCCGTGCTCGTCGCGGTCGTAGAGGATGTTCGCCTCCTGCAGCCGGTCGGCGAAGTCGGGGTCGAGGCCGAAGCGGGCCTCGACGTCGTCGTAGTAGTTGCGGGTGATCGCCAGCGTCTCGAAGCCGTTGGCGGTGAGCGCGGCGGCGGTGGCGAAGATGTCGCCGGTGGCGAAGGCGAGGTGCTGCACCGCCGAGCCGAACGACTCGGCGATGAAATGGCCGGCGAAGGTGCGGGTGTTCTCCGCACCGTTCAGCGTCAGGCGCAGGCTGCCGTCGGGGCTCTCGATCGCCTGGCTGCGGACGATGCCAGCGGGGTCGATGATGTCGACGGTCGGCGCCTTCTCGGTGCGGAAGATCGAGGTGTAGAAGAGCAGCCACGACAGCATCTCGTCGAAGGGCATGGTCTGGCCGAGATGGTCGACCGATCGCAGGCCCGCGTCGGCGACCGGGACTTCGTCCTCGGCGGGGACGAACTCGGTCTCCCAGACCCGCGACAGCGCCGGGCCCTGGTCGATGAAATGCATCAGCGAGCCGCCGACGCCGCGGATCGCCGGGATCGCGAGCTCGCCGGGGCCGCGGCGCTGCTCGAAGGTCGGGGCGCCGAGGGCGGCGCCGCGCTCGACCGTCGCGGCGGCGTCCTCGACGCGCAGGCCGATGTCGCAGACCCCGACGCCGTGGGTCAGGTAGGCGGCATGCGCGAGGCCCTCGCGGTCGGTATTCACGACGAGGTTGATGCCGCCCTGGCGGTAGAGCGTCACGTCCCTGGTGACGTGGCGGCCGGCCCTGCGGAAGCCCATGCCGTGGAAGAAGCGGACGAGCGACGGCGCGGTTTCCGGGGTGGCGGCGAACTCGACGAACTCGACGCCCGAGACGGCGATGCGGTCGGGCATCGGCGGGACGAGGCGGGCGGCGAGGGGCTCGGCGCGCTGCACCTGGTCCATCAGGTAGACGAGCGAGCGGTGGCCGTCGACCGAGATCGAGCGCGGCGAGCCGCCGCGGAACTGGTCGTTGAAGATCTCGAGGCTGAGCCAGCCGTCGTAGCCGGTGGCGGCGATGGCGGCGAGGAAGGCCTTGACCGGCAGGTCGCCCTCGCCGGGCATGTTGCGGTAGTGCCGGCTCCACTGCAGCAGGTCCATCTTGAACGCGGGCGCGTCGGCGAGCTGGACGAGGAAGATCCGGTCGCCCGGGATCCCTCGGATCGAGTCGGGGTCGAGGCCGCGCGACAGCGTGTGGAAGCTGTCGAGGATGAGGCCGACGGCCGGATGGTCGGCGCGGCGGACGATCTCCCAGGCGTCGCGGTGGTCGTTGACGTGCCGGCCCCAGGCCAGCGCCTCGAAGCCGATGCGGATGCCGCGGGCGGCCGCGCGCTCGCCGAGCTCGGCGAGGTCGGCGGCGGCGCGGTCGATGCCGCCGAGCGACACCGGCGAGGTGTTCGAGCAGACGAGGATGAGGCCGGCGCCGAGCTCGCCCATCAGGTCGAACTTGCGCTCGGCCCGGTCGAAGGCCCGCGAACGCTGCGGCTCGGGCATGCCCTCGAAGTCGCGGAACGGCTGGAAGAGGTTGAGCTCGAGGCCGGCGTCGCGGACCATGCG
Organism: Amaricoccus sp.; assembly: GCA_046348975.1. GTDB lineage: Bacteria > Pseudomonadota > Alphaproteobacteria > Rhodobacterales > Rhodobacteraceae > Amaricoccus. Next base: position 58,546 of record JAXMDF010000007.1, read on the forward strand.
GCCGACCTCGGCAGGGGTGGCGTCGTAGGTCAGCAGGTCGGCCTCGAAGATCTCGACCCCCTCGAAGCCGGCGGCGGCGATCGCCGCCAGCTTCTCGGCGAGGTCGCCGCTGATCGAGACGGTGGCGATCGAGGTCTTCATCGGGCTCTCCGGCGGCCGGGCACGCAAGGGTGCGGGCATTTCTCAAGTGATTGATTTCGATAGTGAAAAGTCTCCCGCCTTAACCATATTCTTACCCGGGGTCGAGCGGAGCGCGGATTGGATCGTGTCCCGGGAAGTGGCAAGGCGACGGTGGCGTGCGAAAGTGGGATGGGTCGCCGGGGAGCGGGCGATTTACCTTCAACTCAAGGTAAATGCGGCAAGCGCCCCTGTACGAGGGTAGCAAGGAAGAGCCTCGCGCCGAAGACGGGCCGCTTCGGCGTGGTAAATGTCGGCGGTTCTTTCCTGCCCCAGGTCTTCGACCGGCGAGGCGATCATCCGGCGACGGTACGAGGCGGCCCGCGGCGCTTTGGCGCCGTTCGCCGCATGCGCGGCTCAGGCCTTCAGGCCTGGTGGGGTCTCCCTTGCTCTCCGTTCCGCGGCGGCTTTCGGGGCGGCCCGAGGGGGGCGCTCGCCGCCCCCCCTCGACCCCCCAGGCACTGCCCGATAGGTTGAAGGGGAAGGGTTGGGAACTCGTGCAGGGTGAATTATGCGCGCGCGGGGGCTGGTCCGCGTGCCCGTGCGAAGACCGTGCCGGCGAGCTGCACCGCGCTGGGGGACTCGACCGCGAAACGTGCATCGCGGACCTCACGCGGCGCGGCCGACCGGGCTGAGCTCGCGGAGCTCCTCGGGGGTGGTCGTCGGCAGGCCGAAGAATTCCAGGTAGGCCGGGATCTGCTCGAAGAGCATGTCGCTGCCCACCTGGTAGCGGCAGCCGCGGTCGCGGACGGCGGCGAGGAAGGGGGTGATCTCCTGCTTCATCACCACCTCGCCGACGAAGGCCGTGGGCGGGATGCGCGCGATCTCGACCGGCATCGGGTCGCCGGGGTTCATCCCGAGCGGCGTCGCGTTCACGACGATGTCGAAGCCCGCCGGGTCGTTGGAGCCGGTTTCCACCACCAGCGCCGGATAGGCGGCGCGCAGCCGGCCCGCGAGGGCCTCCATGGCGCCGGTGTTGGCGTCGAAGACCGCGAGGCGGGCGACGCCGGCCCTGGCGAGCGAGGCGGCGATGGCCGAGCCGACGCCGCCGGAGCCGACGACGAGGGCGGCGGCGCCCTCGATCGGCTGGCCCTTGCGGCGGACGCCGCGGACGAAACCCTCGCCGTCGAACATGTCGCCGACGAGGCGGCCCGAGGCGTCGACGCGGACCGCGTTGCACGATCCGGCGATGCGGGCGGTGGCGGTCGCCTCGTCGAGGAGGCCCATCGTGGTGATCTTGTGCGGCATGGTGATCAGCGCGCCGCAGATGTTGGACAGGCGGAAGGCGAGCTTCAGGAAGGCGGGGAAGTCCTCGGAGCGGACCCCCATCGGCATGACGACCACGTCGATGCCGTGCTTGTCGAAGTAGGGGTTGTAGATCATCGGCGCCCTGAACGACTCGGTCGGGTAGCCGAGGTGGGCGATGAGCCTGGTCTTGCCGGTAATCATGGTTCCCTCCGGTCGCGTGCCGGGGGCGCCTGCCGGCGCCCCCGCTATGGTCAGGCGGCCCGGGCCGCGGCGAGCGAGGCGGCCCGCGCCCGGTCGTACTCGGCCTTGGGCACCGGTTGGGCGTCGGGGTTGCCGAGGTCGTTCATGTGGATGCGGTAGGTCTCGCGGGCGCTCCAGGCGGCGGCGGCGGCGATCGCGGTGACGGCGAAGGCGATCCCGCCGACGATCGTGGGCACGTTCAAGGTTCCCGGAGGGGCGACGGAGGCGAAGAGCACCGGCAGCAGCGCGGTGATGGTGGTGCCGATGTTCTGGCTGATCGCCATCGACGACACGCGGGTCCGGGTCGGGAAGAGCTCCGGGTAGAAGCTCGGGAAGACCGCGTTGTAGCCCTGGTAGACGACGCCCCACATCAGGAGCGACATGAAGATCGCCAGCGGCACCGAGTGGATCGAGATGGCGTAGAGGTAGCCGAAGGAGAGCAGCCCCGCGCCGAGCGCGCCGACGATGACCGGGGGACGCCGGCCGATCTTGTCGGAGAGGTTGCCGACGTAGGGGATGACGAAGCAGGCGACGATGTTCCCGAGCACGGGGATCCAGAGGTAGACGTCCTTGTGGAAGCCGATGCCGTAGGCGGCCTGCACGGCGTAGGCGGCGCCGAAGACGGTGGTGACGACGGGGATCGTGTTCATCAGCGACATGCAGATGACGCGGATCATGTCGGGCCACGAGGTCTGGATCGCCTCGATCACCGGCGAGCGGGGCACTTCCTTGTGGGCGGCCTCCTCGGTGAAGGCCGGAGTCTCCTCGACCTCGCGGCGGATGATGTAGCCCGCGACGATGACGACGAAGGAGAGCAGGAACGGGATGCGCCAGCCCCAGCTGTTGAAGGCGGCGTCGGGCATGAAGTGGGCGAGCGGCAGGAAGACCGCGGCCGCGAGGATCTGACCGGCCTGCACGCCCTGCAGCGTGAAGCTGGCGAAGAAGCCGCGGCGTCCGAAGGGCGCGTGCTCGAGGATCATCGAGGAGGCACCGGAGATCTCGCCGGCGACGGCGAAGCCCTGGATGAGGCGGAGCGCGACGAGGAGCGCGGGGGCGAGGAGGCCGACGGAGGCGTAGGTCGGCAGGAGGCCGACGGCCAGCGTCGAGAAGCCCATCAGGAACATGCAGAGGATCAGCACGTTCTTGCGGCCATGGGTGTCGCCGAAGTGGCCGAGGACGAAGGCGCCGATCGGGCGGGCGACGTAGCCGACGCCGTAGGTCGCGAGGGACGCGATGATCGCGACCTTCGGGTTCTCGCTCGGGAAGAAGATCTGCGGGAAGATCAGCGAGGCGGCCGTCGCGTAGATGAAGAAGTCGTAGTATTCGAGCGCCGATCCGATCCAGCCGCTGGCCGCGGCCAGCCTGGACTGCCGTCGTCCGTCGGGTTCGTGTTCTGCCAGGGCGGCCATGGGAATCCTCCTTGGGTCTTGTTATGGGTGAGCAGGCGCCCGGCCCGCCGGAAAGGCAAGCGCGGGTAGGCTATCGGTGCGAGGGTCTGGCGCGCGCGGCTCCTCGCCACGCACCATGTCGTCGGCGCCGCGCTCCGGCGGGCCCTGCGGAGGGAATGCTGTCGGCGGCGCGGCGCGCCCTCTCCCCCATCGAGACGCGCTTGGGCGCGCTTTCGTTCTTCGGCCACTATCCCGCCGCGGTTGCGTAACGTCAAATACCTGTTGCGCGATCCGCGTAACCTGATGTTAATCCGCCGGCTCGCGCCTGCTTTGGCCGCTCATCTTCGCCACGGGCGCGAGGAGACCGCGCGGCGCAGTTCGTCGCGCAGGCGGTCGATGGCATAGTCGGCGTAGCTCGACAGCATGCGGCCGTGCTTCTGGGCGACGTAGAGCGCGATGGGCACCGGATCGGCCAGGGGGACGCGCGCGAGGCCGGGCATGTAGACGCCCGCGACCGAGAACTCGTCGATGATCGCGACGCCGAGGCCGTGGCGGACGAGGCTGACCACGGTCTGCGCGAAGCGCGCCTTGACCGAGAGCCGGCGCGGCAGGCCGGCGGCGGCGAACGGGCGGGAGGTGATCTCGCCGTAGGGGTCGCCGGCGTCGACGCCGATCAGCGGCTCGCCGGCGATCTCGGCGACCGAGAGGCTGGCGGCGCCGGCAAGCCGGTGGCCGTCGGGGAGGATGACGACGAGCTCGCCCGTGCCGATCTTGCGAAAGCCGAGCGAGGGGTGGTCGAAGCGGTAGCTGGTGGCGACGAACTCGCCGCGCTCGAGCAGCAGGTATTCGACGGTCTCCTCGATCTTCAGGACGTTGAGGTCGATGTAGAGCTCGGGGAAGTGCCGGCGCACCTGCATCACGGCGCGGGCGGCGATGAACTGGGCGACCGAGGGCATCGAGGCGAAGGCGAGCTCGGATTCGGTGCCGCGCTTCAGCCGGTCGAGGGCGAAGGACAACCCGGCCATCTTCTGGTGGATCTGCTGGATCTGCTCGAAGACCGGCGCCGCCTCGGCCGCCGGCGCGAAGAGCCCGGCCCGGCGCTCGAAGAGCCGCACGCCCAGGCCCTCCTCGGTATGCTTGAGCAGCCGGCTGATCCCCGGCGACGACACGTTCAGGAACTCGGCGGCGCCCTGGATCGTCCCGGTCATCATCACCGCGCGGATGACCTCCACCTGTCTGAGCGTGAGATCGGGCATGGCCGGGCATCCTCCCACGCCGAAGCCGCGCCGGGCAAGCGTGCAGGCGCTCGATTGACGGGCGCGCGGCGGCGTCCCATGCTGCCGGAAACGACAAGCCTGCCGGGGAGGTGGCGCTGGAGATCCGCGTCGATGGGAAGGTCGCGCTCGTGACCGGCGCGACGCAGGGAATCGGCCTCGCCGTGGCCGAGACGCTGGCGCGGAGCGGCGCCGCCGGCCTGCTCGTCACCGGCCGCGACACCAACCGCGGGGAGGCGGCCGCCGCGCGGTTCGCGCGATCCGGAACGCCGGCGGTCTTCGTCGCGGCCGACCTCGCCGACCCGGAGGCGCCGGCGCGGCTGGTCGCCGCCTGCCGCGACCGCTTCGGCCGCATCGACGCGCTGGTCAACGCCGCCGCGCTGACCGACCGCGCCGGGCTGCTCGACGCCAGCCTCGACGACTGGGCGCGGCTCTTCGCCGTCAACGCCCGCGCCCCGTTTTTCCTGATGCAGCAAGCGGTTGCCGCCATGCGCGGGAACGGCGGGTCGGTCGTCAACATCCTCTCGACCAACGTGCATTGCGGCCAGCCCGACCTCGCCGTCTACACCGCCACCAAGGCGGCGCTGGCGTCGATCACCAGGAACGCCGCCAACGCGCATCGGTTCGACCGCATCCGGATCAACGGCATCAACGTCGGCTGGGCGCTGACCCCGGGCGAGGACGCCATGCAGTCGAGGACCCTCGGCAACGGCCCCGGCTGGGCCGAAAGCGCCGCCAAGTCGCTGCCGTTCGGCCGGCTGCTGATGCCGCAGGAGGTGGCGAACCTGGCGGTCTTCCTGGTCAGCGACGCCTCGGGCCCGATGACCGGCTCGCTGATCGACCAGGAGCAATGGGTGCCGGGGTCGCGGGCGTGACCGAGACCCTCGGCCCCGCCCTCCTCGACCGCCTGCCGCCGGACGTCGCGCGCCCCGACTACGACCGGGCCGCCCTCCGCCCCGGCATGGCGCACGTCGGCGTCGGCGCCTTCCACCGCTGCCACCAGGCCGAGTTCACCGACGATCTGCTTGCGGCGGAGTTCGGCCGCTGGGGCGTCGTCGGGATCAACGTCCGCCCGCCGCGGCTTGGCGGCACGCTCGGCGCCCAGGGTGGCCTCTATACGCGCCTGCGCCGCTCGGGGCAAACGGCCGAGGCACGCGTCGTCGGCAGCATCGTCCGGGTCGTCGACAGCCAGGACGATCCGGGCCCCGCGCTCGCGGTCCTGGCCTCGCCCGACATCGACGTCGTGACGATGACGGTGACGGAAAAATCCTACTGCCATCGCCCAGCCGACGGCTTGCTGGATTGGGAGCGCCCCGAGATCGTCGCCGACCTGGCGCGCCCCGAACGCCCGGCGAGCCTGCCGGGCCTCCTCGTGCGCGCGCTCGAACTCAGGATGCAGGCGGGCGCCGGGCCGGTCACGCTGATGAGCTGCGACAACGTCCCGGCCAACGGCGCCATCCTCGGCGACGTGGTCCGGGCGCTCGCCGAGCGCCGCGGCCCCGCACTCGCCCGCTGGATCGAGACGAACGCCGCCTTCCCGTCCGCGATGGTCGACCGCATCTCGCCGGCGACGACACCCGCCGACCTCGCGACGGTCGCCGACACCTGGGGGTATCGCGACGCCGCCGTCGCCGTCTGCGAGCCGTTCCGCCAATGGGTGATCGAGGACCGCTTCGCCGCCCGCCGCCCGCCCTGGGACCTCGCTGGCGCGAGCTTCGTCGCCGACGTGACCCCGTTCGAGCAGCTCAAGATGCGCGTGCTGAACGCCGCCCAGTCGACGCTCGCGCATCTCGGCGTGCTGGCCGGCCACGAGTTCACCTCGGATAGCGTCGCGGACCCGCTGCTCGCGGCCTTCGTGCGGCGGATGCTCTCGACCGAGAGCCTGCCGACGCTGCCACCGGTGCCGGGGATCGACCCCGCTGCCTACCTCGACCAGAGCCTGGCGCGCCTCCACAACCGCGCAATCCGCCACCGCAACCAGCAGATCGCCACGGACGGCTCGCAGAAGATCGTCCAGCGGCTTCTGAACCCGGCGCGCGAGCGGCTGGCGCGCGGAGAGCCGGCGCCGCTGCTGGCGGTCGCCGTCGCCGGCTGGATGGCGTATCTGATCCGCACCGCGCCGCGCTTCGGCCGCCTTTGGACCGCCGACGACCCACAGGCCGCCGCGGTGGCAGGAATCGCGGAACGCATCGGCGACGATCCGGCTGCCTTGGTCGCCGCGATCCTCGGCATCGACGCCATCTTCGCCCCCGGGCTGGCCGCGAACGCCGGCTTCCGCGGCGACCTCACGGCCGCGCTTTCCGGCCTTCTGTCGGAGCGGCCGATGCAGGCCGTTGCCGCCCTCCCCGCAACCCTGGGTTCCTGACATGCAGCTCGGCCTCCTGACCGCCCCCTTTCCCGACACGCCCCTGCTCGAGGTCGCCGACTGGGCGGCCGGTGCGGGCTTCGAGGCGCTGGAGATAGCCGCCTGGCCGAAGGCCACCGGCCCGACCCGCCGCTATGCCGGGACCAGCCACATCGACGTCGCCACGGCGGGGCGCGAGACGGTAGACGCCCTTGCCGAGCGCGGCCTCGCGGTCTCGGCGCTCGGCTATTACCCGAACCCGCTCCATCCCGACCCCGCCCACCGCGAGGCGGTCGTCGCCCACCTGAAGGCCGTGATCTCCGCCGCCGCCCGCATGGGGGTGCCGCTCGTCAACACCTTCCTCGGCGGCGACGCGGCGCGCAACGTCGACGAGAACTGGGCCGAGGCCGAGAGGGTCTGGCCAGCGATCGTCGCCCATGCGCGCGACGCTGGGGTAAGGCTCGCGTTCGAGAACTGCCCGATGATCTTCTCCAACGACGAATGGCCGGGCGGCCACAACATCGCCTATTCGCCGCGGATCTGGCGACGCATCCTCGCGGCCTGGGGCGGAGACGTCGGGATGAACTTCGACCCCTCGCACCTCGTCTGGCAGATGATCGACCAGGCCCGCTTCATCCGCGAGTTCGGGCCTGCGATGCTGCACGCCCACGCCAAGGACCTGATGATCGACCGGGACGGGCTCTACGAGCGCGGCATCCTCAGCGAGGGCATCGGCTGGCAGGTGCCGCGAATGCCGGGGCTCGGCGAGGTCGACTGGCCGGGGTTCTTCGCCGGGCTCTACCGCGCCGGCTACGACGGGCCGGTGGTCATCGAGCACGAGGACCGCAGCTTCGAGGGGAGCGACGATTCAGTAAAGCGCGGATTCCTGTTGGCCCGCGACGTGCTGCGCCCGTATGTAAGGTAAGGGGGCGGGCGGAAGACCCGCCCCGGACAACCGGGAGGAAAGGTAAATCCCATGCGACTGAACGCATTCCTTGCCGGCGCGGCCCTGGCGGGCCTCGCGCTGCCGGCCGTCGCCGCCGACTATACCATCGGCGTCTCCAACACGGTGCAGGGCAACGGCTGGCGCGAGGAGATGATCTGCGCGATCAAGGCGCAGGCGCTCGCGAGCGGTGAGGTCAAGGCCTTGAACATCGCCCACCGCAACACCGACGCCGCCGGCCAGTCCGAGGACATCCGCAACCTGATCGCCGCCGGCGTCAACGCCATCGTCGTCAACCCGGGCGACCCGAAGGGCGTCGCGGCCGCGGTCAAGGAGGCGACCGACAAGGGCATCGTCGTCGTCGCCGTCGACCAGGCGGTGGCCGAGCCCTCGGCCTACATCATCTCGAACGACCAGGAGGAATACGCCTACCTGGGTGCGAAGTGGCTGTTCGAGCAGCTCGGCGGCAAGGGCAGCGTCGTCTACATGCGCGGCGCCGCCGGCGCCTCCGCCGACAGCGACCGCGACAAGGGCTTCAAGAAGGCGCTCGCCGAGTACCCGGGGATCAAGGTGGCGCAGGAGACCTTCACCGGCTGGCAGCAGGACCAGGGCAAGCAGCAGATCCTCGACTTCATCGCCACTGGCGTGCCGTTCGATGGCGTCTGGACCTCGGGCATCGACAACGTGATCGTCGACGCCCTGAAGGAGAGCGGCGCCAAGATGGTGCCGGTCGTCGGCGCCGACAACGCCGGCTTCGTCGGCCAGCTCAACAGCGTCGAGGGGCTGCAGGGCGCGGCCGTGACCAACCCCGGCTCGATCGGCGGGGCGGGCGTGACGCTGGCCTTGCAGATCCTCGACGGCAAGAAGCCGGCCGCGACCACCGTGCTGGTCAAGCCCGAGCTCTGGGAGAACGTGACCGACGAAGGCAAGGCCAAGCTCAAGGCCGCCGCCGACCCGTCGCTCAGCCCGGAATGGCCGGTCTCGATCTCGATCCCCGACTGGACCACCTACACCAAGGACCAGATCGTCGCCTGCAAGGGCCCCGGCGAGAGCTGAGCCCGACAGGAGCCGCGCCTGAAGGGCCTGTCTGCCGGAGCCGCCGCGTGATGCCTGGAAGAGACCCCTCCCGCTCCCGGGCCCAGGCATCGCCGCGCGACGGCGGATTCGGCGGACAGGCCCGCGGGCATTGTCGGCTGGTGGGTCGCGAGCCTCCTTCCTGCCTTGCTTCCGCACCCCCAGGCCGCGGGCAGCGGCCGGCGCGCGGGTGGGTGGGCGGGGCGTGCCGGCCGCTGCCCGCCCCGGCCGCATGAGCGACGCCCCCGTCCTCGACGCGGCCGGCGTCGCCAAGCAATACGGCGCCGTCGCCGCCCTCCGCGACGCCTCGCTCAGCGTCCGCGCCGGCGAGGTGCATGCGCTGATGGGCGCGAACGGCGCCGGCAAGTCGACGCTCGTGAAGATCCTGACCGGCGCCGTCGCCCCCGCCGCCGGCCGCATCCTCGTCCGCGGCGCGCCGCGCGAGCTCCGCACCCCGGCCCTCGCCCGCAAGGCCGGCCTCGTCCCGGTCTACCAGGAGCCGGCGCTGATCCCGGACCTCTCGGTCGCCGACAACCTCCGCCTGACCGACACGCCCGCCGCCGCCTTCCTCGACTGGACCCGCGAGCTCGGCATCGAGACCCTCGACCCGGCCGACCTCGCCCGCGACCTCCCCCTCGCCACCCTCCGCGTCCTCGACCTCGCCCGCGCCCTCGCCCAGGAGCCGACCGTCCTCCTCCTCGACGAGATGACCGCCGCGCTGCCGGCGAACCTCGCCGAGCGCGTCCTCGACGTGATCCGCCGCCAGGGCGAGGCCGGCCGGTCGGTGATCTTCATCTCCCACCGCATGCTCGAGATCGCCGCCCTCTGCCACCGCGCCACCGTGCTGCGCGACGGCCGCACCGTCGGCGTCGTCGACATCGCCCCCGGCGCCGAGGAGCGCATCGTCGAGCTGATGCTCGGCGCCCGCGTCGAGCGCACCCGCGCCGAGACGCGGGCGGCCGCCACTCCCACCGGCACCCCGCGCCTGGCCGCCCGCGCGCTCGGCGTCGGCCAGAAGCTCGCCGACGTCTCCTTCGACCTGCACGACGGGGAAGTCGTCGCCCTCGTCGCCCTCGAAGGCCAGGGCCAGGACGAGCTCTTCGCCGCCCTCTCCGGCTCCGTCCGCCCGACCGCCGGCAGCGTCGAGGTCGACGGGAAGCCGACCGCCTTCGCCCACCCCGCGGACGCCATCGCCGCCGGCATCGCGCTCGTCCCCGGCGACCGCGCCGAGGGCCTCCTGATGCAGCGCTCGGTCCGCGAGAATATCGCCCTGCCGTTCAGCGCCCGGCTGCGCACCTGGGGCCCGATCCCCGTCGCCCGCGAGCGCGGCGTCATCGACGCGGCCATTGCGCGCCTGCAGATCGACACCCGCGCCCAGCGCGAGGTGCAGCGCCTCTCCGGCGGCAACCAGCAGAAGGTGACGATCGCCCGCTGGATCGCCGCCGAGGCCCGGACGATCCTCTGCTTCGACCCGACCCGGGGCATCGACGTCCGCACCAAGGCCGAGATCTACCGCCTGCTACGCGAGCTCGCCGGCCAGGGCCGCTCGATCCTCTTCTACACCTCCGAGCTCGAGGAGGTGCAGCGCGTCGCCGATCGCGTCGTCGTCCTCTTCGCCGGCCGCGTCACCGACGCCTTCCCGGCGGCCCTCGCCGACGAGGCGACCCTCACCCGCGCCGCCTACGGCCTCGCCCGTATGGAGCGCGCGCCATGATCCGCCGCCTCCGCCGCGAGGGCTGGGTCGCCGGCCTCTTCGCCCTCTTCCTCGCCCTCCTCGCGATCACCCGCCTGATCCAGCCCGGCTACGGCGGCGGCGACTTCGCCTCGCTCGCCCGCGCCGCCACGCCCTACGCCTTCGCCGTCGCCGCCCAGACCGTCGTCGTCATCGCCGGCGGCATCGACCTCTCGGTCGCCGCGACGATGGCCCTGACCAGCGTCGCCGCCGCCCGCGCCATGCAGGGCGCCTCCGACGAGGCCGCGGTCCTCGTCGTCCTCCTGACCCTCGTCCTCGGCCTCGCCCTCGGCGCGCTCAACGGCCTGCTGATCGTCCTGACCCGCGTCCCCGACATCGTCGTCACGCTGGCGATGCTCTTCGTCTACCAGGGCGCCGCCCTCCTCGTCCTCCCCGCCCCCGGCGGAGCCGCCGCTCCCTGGCTCAAGGCGCTCCTCACCGGCAGCCTCGGCTCGGCCTGGCTCCCGACGGCCCTCGTCCTCCTCGCAGCCCTCCTCGCCGCCGTCTGGCTCCCCCTCCGCCGCTCGAAGCTCGGCCTCTCGATCTACGCCATCGGCTCCTCCGAGCTCGCCGCCTTCCGCAGCGGCGTCCCCGTCGCCCGCACCAAGGTGGCCGCCTACGCGATCGCGGGCCTCTTTGCAGCGCTCGGCGGCCTGTCGCTCACCGCCTCGACCGGCATCGGCGCCCCGATCCCCGGCCCCTACCTCCTCGCCAGCGTCGCCGCCGTCGTCCTCGGCGGAGTCACGCTGGGCGGCGGCAGGGGCGGCCTCCTCGGTCCGATCGTCGCCGTCTTCATCCTGCGCCTGGTCCGCACCGACCTGACGCTCCTCGCCGTCGACCCCAACGTGACGTCGATCGTCGAGGGCACGATCATGGTCGTCGTGGTCATGTTCGGCGCCTTCGTCGCCATGCGGGGAAGGACCCCATGACCCTCGCCGACACCCCCACGCCGGCCCGCCGCTTCCGCCGCTTCCTGGCCGACTACCCGCTCGTGCCCCTCCTCGTCCTCCTCCTCGCCCTCGTCCTCGTGCTGCAGCTCCTCCGCCCCGGCATCGTCAACGAGCGCTGGATAGCCAACACCATCAAGTTCGCCATCCCCCTCGCGATGCTCGCCGGCGCCCAGACGCTGGCGATGCTGACCGGCGGCATCGACCTCTCGGTTTCGACCGCCGCGACCATGGCCGCCTTCATCGTCGCGACCCAGTCCGTCGCCCAGCCGGCGCCCGTCGCCTACGCGCTGGCCTTCCTGCCGGCGCTCCTGATCGGCGCCGCCAACGGCATCGGCATCGGCGTCTTCCGCGTCCACCCGCTGATCATGACGCTCGGGACCAGCCTGATCGGCACCGGCTTCCTCCAGGTCTACCAGCGCACCGTCATCGCCTCCGGCACCAGGATCCCCGACGCCCTCGCCTGGCTCGGCACCGGCCTGACCTGGGGCATCCCGAACGCCCTCGCCCTCTTCCTGCCGGTGGCCGCGCTCCTGATCTTCACCCTGCGCCGCACCGGCTTCGGGCGCCTGCTCTACGCCGTCGGCGACAACGAGCGCGCCGCCCGCATCTCGGGCGTCCTGTACTGGCAGGTCATCCTCGCGCTCTATGTCGCGACCGCGCTCCTCGCCGCGCTCACCGGCCTCCTCTACGTCGGGCTGATCAAGGCTCCGTCGCTGTCGCTCGCCGATCCCCTGCTCCTGCCCTCGGTGGCGGCGGCGGTGATCGGCGGCACCTCGATCTTCGGCGGCCGCGGCGGCTACGCCGGGACGATCGTCGGCGCGCTGATCCTGACCGTACTGACGACGCTGCTGACGCTCCTGCAGATGCCCGAGGGCTTCCGCCGCATCCTGTTCGGTCTGATCGTCCTCTTCGTCACCGCCGCCTACCTGCGGCTGACCGAGGACCGCTGAGCGTCAGCGGAATGTCGAAGAAAGGCCCCGGCGACGGGACGCGCCATGCGGCCGGGCTTGCCGGACCGGCCGCGGATGGGGAGTCTTGCCGCGCGCCTCGTCGCCGGGGAGTGGGCGGGTCGGGGATGGAGCCGACCCGCCGTCGCCCGTCAGCCCGCGCGGCTCTCGCCGGCGGGAACTTCGCTGGATGCCCGCAACCGTGCCCATCGGCTTACGCCGCGACCCTGAACCAGGACGGCGCGTTGCCGGGCAGCCACTTGATGTTGCAGCCGACCGACGGCTGCTGCAGATCGGACGGCCGCTGACCGGCGAGGACCGCCTCGACGGCGGCGCGCAGGTCGGCGCCGGTGGCGGGCGTCCCGTTGCCGGGGCGGGCCGCGTCGAACTGGCCGTGATACGCGAGCCGCCGGTCGCCGTCGTAGAGGAAGAGGTCGGGGGTGCAGGCGGCGCCGTAGCGCTTGGCCACCGCCTGGTCGGCGTCCTTCAGGTAGGGGAAGCCGAAGCCGGACGCCCGCGCCTCCACGCCGAGCCGCGCGAGCGCCTCCTCGGGATAAGTGCCCGCGTCGTTGGAATTGACCGCGACGACGGCGACCCCGCGCGCGGCGTAGTCGCGCCCGAACCGGACCAGCGCCTCGCGGATCAGCAGGACGAACGGGCAGCGGTTGGAGATGAACGCAACCAGCAGCGCCGGCCGCCCGGCGAAATCGCCCAGCCGGAACAGGCGTCCCTCGGCGTCGGGCAGCACGAAGTCCGGCGCTCCCGCGCCCAGGACGATCGCGTTCGATTCGGTTCTCGGCACCAACGCTCCTCCCTCCGGGCGCTTGCGTTGGGCCAGCATAGACCGGCCTGTGCGATTTTGTCGATAGGGCTTATCGTGATTAGGCGCAGCGGCCCCCGAGATCCCGGCTTTCGGTCGCAGAGGTGAAAGAACGCAGGACGGCTCCCGTGGGCGGATGCCCCGACGGGCAGGAAAGCGTCGTTCCTTTCGGCGGCTAGTCTGCTGACGTGTATCGGCAATTCGGAGTGTTGGTGAGCCCGGAAGGATTCGAACCTTCGACCAATTGATTAAGAGTCAACTGCTCTACCACTGAGCTACGGGCCCGGCAGCCGGCCGGCTTTCGCCGTCGTCGGCAACGGAAGGTCGGATTTCCCGGTCGTCGGCCGGGCCCTCCTCCCCTCACGCGGGGCTTCTTACGGGCGGCGGCTGCGGGTGTAAATAGGGGACCCGCGGTTCCGAGCGATCCGCGCTATCCCAGGTGGTCGCGGAAGGCTTCGAGGACCCGGACGTAGACCTCGCGCTTGAACGGCACGATCCGCTCGGGGAGCTCGGCCGGGTCGATCCAGGCCCACTCGCGGAACTCGGGCGTCGCGGTGGCGATCGTGACCTGCGCGTCGTCGCCGAGGAAGCGCATCAGGAACCAGCGCTGCCGCTGGCCGCGATAGCGGCCCTTCCAGATGCGCGGCACGAGGTCGCGCGGCAGGTCATAGGCGATCCAGTCCGGCGCCTCGGCGACGACCTCGACCGCCGAGGCGGGGATGCCGGTCTCCTCGGCGAGCTCGCGCAGCGCCGCGTCGCGCGGGGTCTCGCCCTTGTCGATGCCGCCCTGCGGCATCTGCCAGGCCGGCTCCGGGTTGTCGAGCCGCTGCCCGGCGAAGACGCGCCCCGCCGGGTTGACAAGCATGACCCCGACGCAGGGCCGGTAGGGCAGCGCCAGGATCTCCGCCTCGGTCACTGCGCGGCCGCGGCGGTATCCGGGGTGTTCTCGGCGGCGAGGTAGGACATGCCGCGCAGGATGTCGATCGCATAGCTGAGCTGGTAGTCCTCGGCCCGGAGCTTCGCGGTCTCTTCCTTGTGCTTCTGGTCCGCCTCGAGGGTCTTCTTCTCGTCGGGCGTCAGGCTGTCGTTCTCGAGCGAGCCGCGCAGGTCGGCCTCGGTGCGCTGCGGCTGCTCGGTCTCGTCCTGCTGCGCCTTCACGTCCTCGGGGGCCCGCTGCTCGACGATGATGTCGGGCGCGACGCCGAGCGCCTGGATCGAGCGGCCGGACGGGGTGTAGTAGCGCGCCGTGGTCAGCCGGATCGCCCCCTCGCCCTCGACCGGCATGATCGTCTGCACCGAGCCCTTGCCGAAGGTCTGGGTGCCGATGATCACCGCGCGGTGGTGGTCCTTGAGCGCGCCGGCGACGATCTCGGAGGCGCTCGCCGAGCCGCCGTTGACCACGACCGCCATCGGCTTGCCGTTCGTCACGTCGCCCGGCGTCGCGTTGTAGCGCTCGGAATCGTGCGGGTCGCGGCCGCGGGTCGAGACGATCTCGCCCGAATCGAGGAAGGCGTCGACCACCGAGATCGCCTGGTTCAGCAGGCCGCCCGGGTTGTTGCGCAGGTCGAGGACGACGCCCGTGACCTTGTCCATGCCGCCGACCTGGTCGACGTCCGCCTTGAACTGCTTCTCGAGCTCCGGGTAGGTCTGCTCGTTGAAGGTCGTCAGCCGCAGCACGATGACGCCGTCCTCGACGCGCGACTTGACGGGCGACACCTTGATCGTCTCGCGCGTGAGCTTGACGTCGAACGGGTCCGGCGTGCCCTCGCGCTGCAGCGTCAGCGTGATGTCGGAGCCGACCGGCCCGCGCATCATGTCGACGGCCTCGTTGAGCGTAAGGCCGGTCACGCTCTCGCCGTTCACCTGGGTGATGAAGTCGCCGGGCTTGACCCCGGCGCGGTCGGCCGGGGTGCCCTCGATCGGCGAGACCACCTTCACGACGCCGTTCTCCTGCGTCACCTCGATGCCGAGGCCACCGAACTCGCCCTTGGTCTGGACGCGCATGTCGTCGAACTCGTCCGGCGGCATGTAGCTCGAGTGCGGGTCGAGGTGCGACAGCATCCCGTTGATCGCCGCCTCGATCAGGTCCTTCGAATCGACCGGCTCGACGTAGGAGGAGCGGATCCGCTCGAAGACGTCACCGAAGAGGTCGAGCTGCTCGTAGACCGTCTTGTCCTTGTCGGTCTCGTCGGCCAGGAGCGGGGCGACGAACTGGGTGCTGACCACCGCACCCGCCACGGCGCCGCCGAGCCCCGCCATCCAGATCTTGTTCATTCAGTAGCTTTCCTATCCGTTCTCGCCGGCAAACAATGGCTCCGGGTCCACCGGCGACCGGCCGTGGCGAACCTCTATATAAAGAGTTTCCCGGTTTCCTGCGCCAGTATCTGTGGGGGCCTGCATCACATATTCTTCAACGTCGAGCGCCCTTCCGCCCAGAAGCCCCAGCAGATCGCCGCGATGCACCACGGTACCCGTCGCGACCCGGAGCCGGCCGAGCCCGGCGAGCACGACCATCGTCGCAGGATCGGTCTCCAGCACCAGCACCGCGCCGTACTCGAGAAAGGGTCCCGCGTAGCGCACGGTCGCGTCCGCCGGTGCGGTGACGAGCGTGAAGGGCGGCGCGGCGACGACGATCCCCGGCTCCTTCACGCCGGCCGCGTCCGGTTCGTCGTAGTGCTGGACGACGCTGCCCGCGACCGGCCAGCGCAGCGTGCCCGGGGCCGGCGGCGGCGGGTCGGCGGCCGGCTGCGGCCCGGCCAGCGTCGCGGCCAGCGCGGTCAGGTTCTCGCTGCCGCGCGCCAGCATGGTCAGGGACGGATCGTCGGGGCCCGGCTCGCCCGCCGGGGCGTCGGTGCCGAGGGTCGCCGCCAGCTTGCCGCGGGCGTCGTTCAGCGCCGCCAGCCCGCCGGCCAGGTCGCCGTTGGCCGAGGCGTAGAGCGCACTGGCCGAGCGCAGGTCGGCGAGCTCCGCCGCCAGCGCCTCGGCGGCGGAGTGGAGCGCCGGGGTCAGCTTCGCCGACAGCGCGGCCGCGCGTGCCGCCGCGACCGGACCCTCGGGATGCACCGAATCCGCCGGCACCGGGCTCTGGCCCACCGTCTCGAGGGTTGCCAGCAACCGGGCGATCTCCTCGCGCCGGCTCGCCAGGTCGTCCCTGATCGCCGTCGCGCGGCCGCTGGCGGCACGGACGCCGGCACCGAGCACGCTGAGCGCCGCGTCGTAGTCGGCGATGGCCCGGCCGAACGCCACGACCTGCTCCGGCTGCGCCTGCGCGGCGTCGAGCGCCGTCCGGGCGGTCGCGACGCGCGCCGAGGCGGCGGCGATGTCGGCCGGATCGCCGGCGGCGCGGACGCAGGGCGCCGCGAGGAGCGCCAGCAGGACCAGCGACGGGATCCCTCGCGTCATGCCCCGGCGAGCAGGCTCTGCCCGCCCATCTCGGGCGGCTTCTCGATCCCCATCAGCGCGAGCAGCGTCGGCGCCAGGTCCGAGAGCCGGCCGTCGTGCAGCGTCGCGCCCGGCGGGCCGCCGACGAGGATCACCGGCACCGGGTTCAGCGTGTGCGCGGTGTGCGGCTCGCCGGTCACCGGGTCCACCATCACCTCGCAGTTGCCGTGGTCGGCGGTGACGATGATGGCGCCGCCCATGTCCTCGACCGCCTTCAGCACCTCGCCGAGGCCCAGGTCGACGGCCTCGACCGCCTTGATCGCGGCCTCGAGCACGCCGGTGTGGCCGACCATGTCGGGGTTGGCGAAATTGACCACGATCAGCGCGTACTCGCCCGAGCGGATCGCCGCGACCAGATGCTCGGTGACCTCCGCCGCCGACATCTCCGGCTGCAGGTCGTAGGTCCGCACCTTCGGGCTCGGCGCCATGTAGCGCACCTCGCCCGCGGCCGGCTCCTCGATGCCGCCGTTGAGGAAGAAGGTCACGTGCGGGTATTTCTCGGTCTCCGCGATGCGGAACTGCTTCAGCCCCTTGCCCGCCACCCACGAGCCAAGCGTATTCACGATCGCCTGCTTCGGGAACATCGCCGGCATCAGCTCGTCGAGCCGCTCGGAATATTCGACCATCCCGAGCGCGGCCGCCCACTTCGGCCGCCCGACCACCTCGAAGCCGTCGAACTTCGGATCGACGAGCGCGCCGAGGATCTGCCGGGCCCGGTCGGCGCGGAAGTTGGCGAAGAACAATCCGTCGCCGTTGGCGGCGCCCTTGTAGTCGCCGATCACCGTCGGGGTCACGAACTCGTCGGTCTCGCCGCGCGCATAGGCGGCGACGATGGCCGCCTCGGCGGTCGGGGCGTGCTCGCCCTCGGCATGCACCATGGCGGCTACCGCCGCCGCGACCCGCTCCCAGCGCTTGTCACGGTCCATCGCGTAGAAGCGGCCGCTGACGGTGGCGATGCGGGCGCCGTCCGGCAGCGCCGCCTCGAGCTCGGCGATCTGGCCGAGGGCGCTCGACGGCGGCACGTCGCGGCCGTCGAGGAAGGCGTGCAAGGCCACCGGGACGCCCGCCGCGGCGATTACCGTCGCTGCCGCGGCGATCTGCCGCTGGTGGGCATGCACGCCGCCCGGCGAGGCGAGCCCGGCGATATGCGCGACGCCCTTGCTCTCCTTGACGGCCCCGATGAAGGTCGCCAGCGCCTCGTTCGTGGCGAAGCTGCCGTCGGCGATGGCGTTGTCGATACGCGGCAGGTCCATCCAGACCACGCGGCCGGCGCCGATGTTGGTGTGCCCGACCTCGGAGTTGCCCATCTGCCCCTCCGGCAGGCCAACGTCGGGGCCATGGGCGGCGAGCTGCGCGTGCGGCGCGCTCGCCCAGATCCGGTCGAAGTTCGGCGTATGCCCGAGCGCGACCGCGTTGGCCTCGCGCGAAGGGCTTATGCCCCAGCCATCCAGAATGCACAGCACGACAGGCCGCATCTTTGTCTCCCGCCTCGCCCGCGTTGTCCTTTATCCGGCGGCGACGGAATTGCAAAGGCCGCGCTGGCCAGGGCGGCCGCGCCGGGGCCGGGACGGCGGTCGCCCACGACGAACAACCCGGACGATCTCGCCGGCTACCCGTCCGTCCCGGCCGGGACGGGCCCCCCGTCCAGCGCCGCCCCGATCTTCCGGAGCGTGTTCCAGTTGCGGAACGTCCCGGCGCCGCCGGTGCGCGCCGGGGTCATCGCCGACGCGAGCCGCGAGCCGGCGACGCCGTCGGGCATGAACACCCAGAGGTCGCCGCCGACCACCGCCACGCGCTCGCCGCCCGCGCGCCAGCGCTCCAGCCGCCCGGCGAGCGCCGCGTCCACCGGTGCGCGCATCACCCGCGCCCAGACCCGCGACGGCGCCCGCGCCGACTCCTCGGGAAAGGGATTGCCCGCGAGCAGGCCGTTCCACTCGGCGCCGGCCCGAACGATGATGTCGATCGGCCGGCCGAACCGCGCCGCAAAGGCCGGCTCGATCCGCGCCTCCACCGCGCGCGCGTCGCTGGCCTCGGCCTCGACGATCAGGTTCCCGCTCGCGAGCAGCGTCCGCGGCGCCGCGAAGCCCAGCTCCGCCGCCAGCGCGCGCAGCTCCGCCATCACCACCCGCCGCTTCGGACCGAGCACGATGCTGTAGAGGAGTGCCACCCAGGTCTGCATCCGCCCTCCGGTCAGCCGAACGGCCCGCGCGCCTCGAGCACGAGCATGCGCCGCGGCCGCCCGCCCTGCGCCATCCGCAGCACCGTCGCCGCCTGCCCGATGCCCCAGTTGAGCGCGACGGGTGCCGGCGCGCGCCACGGCGCCACCGGGCGGAAGGCCCAGGGCTCGTAGTGCCGTGCGTTCCCGGCGGCCGTGACCACCAGCACCCGGCCATCCGCCCGGGCCAGCGCCGCCGCGATCAGCCGCCCCGCGAGACCGCGCCCGCGCTCGGCGGGCTCGACCACCAGCGACCCGAGCTCCGCTACCCCGGCCCCCGACGGCCGCAGCTGCGCCGCACCGACGGGCCGGCCGCCGCGCTCGGCCACCACGAAGTTCGGCCAGCGCAGCCCGGTCGGGTTCATCCGCGGCGCGCTGCGGATCAGCGCCACGATCGCCGGCCCGTCGGCCTCCGCCGCAACCCGCACCATGACCGGCGCTTCCGCCATTCCGCCTCCGATATCGCTTGCCGCCGCCCTCGTCCCGGCCCTATCTGCGGCCCCGGGATGGAACGCTCGAACCCCCTCAAGGCCGCCGCCTGGATGATGGGCGCCGTCGTCTCCTTCGTGGCGATGGCGGTCGCCGGCCGCGCGGTCCTGCTCGAGATGACCACCGTCGAGCTGATGCTCTACCGCTCCGCCATCGGCTTCGCCATCGTGCTCGCGCTCCTCGCCCGCAGCGACGCCGGCTTCGCCCAGGTCCGGAGCGCCCACCTTGCCCTGCACCTGAAGCGCAACCTTTTCCACTATACCGGGCAGAACCTCTGGTTCTACGCCGTCGCCGCGATCCCGCTCAGCCAGCTCGTCGCCCTCGAGTTCACCAACCCGATCTGGGTCGCGCTCCTCGCCCCCTTCCTCCTCGGCGAGCGGCTGACCCGGACGCGCGTCCTCGGCGCGCTCCTCGGCTTCGCCGGCGTCCTCGTCGTCGCCCAGCCCGGCCGCGCCCCGCTCGAGGCCGGGCACGCGGCGGCCCTCGTCGCTGCCGTCTGCTTCGCGCTCAACACCATCTTCACCAAGCAGATCATGCGCCACGACAGCGTGCTCTGCGTGATCTTCTGGATGACCCTGCTGCAGGGCTCGGCCAGCCTCCTGCTCTCGCTCCCCGGCGGCATCCCGGCGCCGTCGGCCGCCACCGCGCCGTGGCTCTTCGTCATCGGCGTGACCGGCCTGACCGCGCACTACTCGCTGACCTCGGCCCTCGGCCACGCACCCGCATCGATCGTCGCGCCGATGGAGTTCGTCCGCCTGCCGCTGATCGCCCTCGTCGGCATGTGGGTCTACGGCGAGCCGCTCCGCCCCGCCGTCTTCGCCGGCGCCGCGCTGATCATCGCCGGCAACCTGATCAACCTCCGCGCCGAGACCCGCCGCGCCCCGGCCTGACCGAACCGGCCCCTTTTGAACCCCGATCGGATGTGCTAGCGACCGTGCATCCGGGGCCTGGGAGACAGCCATGCAAATCGACAAGATCACGCCGGGCGAGAACCCGCCGCA
The DNA here is from genome assembly GCA_046348975.1 of Amaricoccus sp. Lineage (GTDB taxonomy): Bacteria > Pseudomonadota > Alphaproteobacteria > Rhodobacterales > Rhodobacteraceae > Amaricoccus. Next base: position 78,829 of record JAXMDF010000007.1, read on the forward strand.
CGACATCAACGTCGTCATCGAGATCCCGGGCGGCGCCGGCGGCGGCGCGCCGGTCAAGTACGAGATCGACAAGGACTCGGGCGCGCTCTTCGTCGACCGCATCGTCAACGTGCCGATGTTCTATCCCAACAACTACGGCTTCGTGCCGAACACGCTGCACGAGGACGGCGACCCGGTCGACGTCATGGTCCGGACCGAGGTCACGCTGATCGCCGGCTCGGTGATCCGCTGCCGGCTGATCGGCGTCCTGCACATGGAGGACGACGGCGGCCTCGACGACAAGCTGATCGCCATGCCGATCGAGAAGGTCGACCCCTTCCAGGCCGAGATCCAGGACCTGCAGGATCTGCCGAGCCGCCACCGCGAGCGCATCTGGCACTTCTTCGAGCACTACAAGTCGCTCGAGGAAGGCAAGTGGGCCAAGATCACCGGCTGGGGCGACAAGGCCGAGGCGCAGAAGATCCTGATGGAGGCCATCGCCCGCTACAAGAAGGGCAAGGCCGCCGCCTGACAACGGGTCTGGTCGCTTCGCTTTCACGTCCGGGGCCAACGTCGCCGTTGCCCCCCGGCCGTGCTCGTCGCGAGCGTCACCGTGCAAGAACTCCCCGATCGTTTCTCCCCGCGATGCACAAGCGCGCAGTATGATGTAGCCGCCGACCGCCCGCCTCGCCCGGGACCCTCCGGGCATCGCGCCTTGCACCCCCCGGCGCGATAGGCCAGTGTGCGCCCGCGAAAAACGAACCAGAATCTGCGGGAGAAGTGAGCCTTGGCGCTATTGCTCGTAATCATCTGTGGCGCATTGTCGATCGTCTACGGCGTCTGGGCCGCGCGGTCGGTGATGGAGTCCGATGCCGGGACGCCCCGGATGCAGGAGATCGCCGCGGCGATCCAGGAAGGGGCAGGCGCCTACCTCCGCCGCCAGTACACCACCATCGCCATCGCCGGCGTCATCATCTTCCTGATCGTCGCCTTCCTGCTCGGCCTGCCGGTCGCGATCGGCTTCCTGATCGGCGCCGTGCTCTCGGGCGCCGCCGGCTACACCGGGATGCTGGTCTCGGTCCGCGCCAACGTCCGCACCGCCCAGGCCTCGTCCAAGGGCCTCGCCGAGGGCCTCGCGCTCGCCTTCAAGGCCGGCGCCGTCACCGGCATGCTGGTCGCCGGCCTCGCGCTCCTCGGGGTCGCCGTCTACTACGGCATCCTCGTCGGCATCGCCGGGCTCGACCCGACCGACCGCACCGTCACCGACGCCCTCGTCGCCCTCGGCTTCGGCGGCTCGCTGATCTCGATCTTCGCCCGCCTCGGCGGCGGCATCTTCACCAAGGGTGCGGACGTCGGCGGCGACCTCGTCGGCAAGGTCGAGGCCGGCATCCCCGAGGACGACCCGCGGAACCCCGCGACGATCGCCGACAACGTCGGCGACAACGTCGGCGACTGCGCCGGCATGGCCGCCGACCTCTTCGAGACCTACGCCGTGACCTTGGTCGCGACCATGGTCCTCGCCTCAATCTACTTCGCCGGCCAGCCGATCGTCGGCACCGTCATGCTGTTCCCGCTGGCGATCTGCGCCATCTGCGTCATCACCTCGATCATCGGCACCTTCGCGGTCAAGCTCTCGGCCGGCGGCACCATCATGGGCGCCCTCTACAAGGGCTTCATCGCCACCGGCGTGCTGTCGCTGATCCTGCTCTACCCGCTGACGATGCTGGTCTTCCCCGGCCCGATGTCGCAGCCGCTCACCACCAACGCCGGCGTCTCCTTCACCCCGAACGCCCTCTTCCTCTGCGGCGTCGTCGGCCTCGTCGTCACGACCCTGATCGTCGTCATCACCGAGTACTATACCGGCACCGACTACCGCCCGGTCCGCTCGATCGCCCAGGCCTCGATCACCGGCCACGGCACCAACGTCATCCAGGGCCTCGCCGTCTCGCTGGAATCGACCGCCCTCCCGGCGCTGGTCATCGTCGCCGGCATCATCGTGACCTACTCGCTCGCCGGCCTCTTCGGCATCGCGATCGCGGTCACGACCATGCTCGCGCTCGCCGGCGTCGTCGTGGCGCTGGACGCCTTCGGGCCCGTGACCGACAACGCCGGCGGCATCGCCGAGATGGCCGACCTGCCCCCCGAGGTCCGCTCGACCACCGACGCGCTGGACGCCGTCGGCAACACCACCAAGGCCGTCACCAAGGGTTACGCCATCGGCTCCGCCGGCCTCGGCGCGCTGGTCCTCTTCACCGCCTACACCGAGGACCTGCACTTTTTCTCCAAGACCGCGGCCGAAGGCACCTTCTTCCACGGCCTCAACGTCGACTTCTCGCTGTCGAACCCCTACGTCGTCGTCGGCCTCCTGATCGGCGGCCTCTTGCCCTACCTCTTCGGCGGCATCGCGATGACCGCCGTCGGCCGGGCCGCCGGCTCCATTGTCGAGGAGGTCCGTCGCCAGTTCCGCGCCGACCCCGGCATCATGGAAGGCACGTCCAAGCCCGACTACGGCCGCGCCGTCGACCTGCTGACCAAGGCCGCCATCCGCGAGATGATCGTGCCGTCGCTGCTCCCGGTCCTCTCGCCCATCGTCGTCTTCATCGTGATCAACTGGATCGCCGGCAAGGACGCGGCGCTCGCCGCCGTCGGCGCCATGCTGCTCGGCGTCATCGTCAACGGTCTCTTCGTCGCCATTTCGATGACGAGCGGCGGCGGCGCCTGGGACAACGCCAAGAAGATCTTCGAGGACGGCTTCACCGACGCCTCCGGCCAGAAGCACTTCAAGGGCTCCGACGCCCACAAGGCCGCCGTCACCGGCGACACCGTCGGCGACCCCTACAAGGACACCGCCGGCCCGGCGGTGAACCCGATGATCAAGATCACCAACATCGTCGCCCTCCTGATGCTGGCGGTGCTGGCCCACTGACCGGTAAACCGCGCGGGACCCACCGCCCGCGCGGTTCCTCTCTCTTGCGTCGGACGCCTTGCGTCATATATGATATCGGTCATTGATATCGCGCAGAGGCGAACGTGCGGACTTTGGTGGATCTTGTAGAAGCGCAAGTCGAAGCGCTCGACCGGCTCGCCAAGCGGCGGGACCGTTCGCGCGCCTCGCTCATTCGCGAGGCCCTCGACCAGTATCTCGACCGCAATGCGCCGGGAGACCCGGACGAAGCATTCGGCTCATGGGCCGATCTGGAGATCGATGGACTCGAGTTCCAGGAGCGGGCCCGCCGCGAATGGTGAGGCCGCTCTTCGATACCAACATCCTGATCGACTACCTGAAGGGCTTCGAGCTCGCGCAGGCCGAGATCGCCCGCTATCACGACCCGGCGATCAGCATCGTGTCCTGGATGGAGGTGTTGGTCGGTGCGCCCCCCGAGCGCGAACGCGGCGCCCGCCGGTTTCTGTCCCGCTTCGATTTGATCGACATCGACGGGGCGGTCGCCGAGCGGGCGGTCACTATCCGCCGGGCGACCCGCTTGCGACTCCCGGACGCCCTGATCCAGGCGTCCGCCGAGATTCACTCGATGCTGCTCGTGACCCGCAACACCAAGGACTTCGACAGCGCCTCGCCCTCGGTGCGGGTTCCTTACTTGATCTAGCCCGCCGGCCGCGGCCAACCGTTGCGCATGCGCAACGCTGGCGCACAACCGGCAGGCTGACGCCACCCGAAAACGATGCCGATCTGGGACGTCGCAACCGGAAGATGCATCATGGGCGAAACGTTACGGGAGGACTCCGGATGCTTCGCCCCAACGCCCGCCGCGCTGCAGGCGCCGCCGTCACCGCCGCGACAGCCCTCGCGGTCGCCGCTCCGGCCGGCGCAGCCGCCCTCGAGCAGGTCGTCCCGAACACCATCCGACTGCTCTACCAGGACGGCCGCTACATCGAGTTCGGCGCCGCCTGGACCGACCCGAGCCAGAGCGGCGACGGCGTCACGATCCCGCCGAACCCGGCCGGCATCCCACCCGGCGTCTATCCGGGCAACACCGGCGACGTCTTCCACTCGCACTGGAACTGGAGCGGCGCCTACAAGGCCGACCTGACCGACAAGCTGTCCTATGCGGTGATCTTCGACCAGCCGCTCGACGCCGACACCCGCTACGGCGCCGGCACCTTCCCCTTCCCGATCTACCAGGGCAGCATGGCCGACCTGAAGACCTACCAGGTCAGCGGCGTCGTCGCCTACGACGTCAACACCGCCGTCAAGCTCTTCGGCGGCCTCCGCGCCATGCGGCTCGACGCCCAGGCCGCGGTCTCCTTCGTCGACGACTATTCGGTGAAGGCCGAGGACAAGTGGGGCTACGGCTACCTCCTCGGCGCCGCCTACGAGCGGCCCGACATCGCGCTCCGCGTCGCGCTCACCTACTACTCGCGGATCAGCTACGACCTCGCGACCCGCGAGTTCACCGACACGACCGGGGCGGTCGATACGTCCACCGACGTCGACGCGCCGCAGTCGGTGCAGCTCGACTTCCAGACCGGCGTCGCCCCGAAGACGCTGGTCTTCGGCTACGTCCGCTGGGTCGACTGGTCCGAGTTCAACATCTCGCCCCCGCTCTACGAGGCGGCGACGACGGTCCTCCTCGGCCAGCCGCGCCCGCTCGTCGACTACGCCGACGACTGGTGGACCTACAACATCGGCGTCGGCCGCCAGCTGACCGACGCCCTCGCGGGCTCGCTCTCGCTGACCTACGAGCCCGACGTCGGCGGCACGATGACCTCGCTCGGGCCCTACGACGGCCGGACGACCGCGACCGCCGCGCTCAGCTACGACGTCGGGAAGTGGAACGTCACCGGCGGCCTCACCTACGGCGTCCTCGGCGACACCCACAACCTGCTCCAGACCGACTTCAACGACGGCTCGGTCTGGGGCGCCGGCGTGCGGGTCGGCTACACCTTCTGACCCCGCGCCACCCGCGCGCTCTTCGACCGGGCGCCTCGATCCGCCGCCTTCGCAGGGCGCGGAGGCGGCAGCGGGGGAGCGGCGCCTTGGCGAGAGGGTTGCCAAATGGTTTACGGACAAACCTTTTATCTCTACTGTTCAACGACTTATGTTTTGTGCGCGGCTTGCATGGCCCGCTTGCGCCGCCCTCGGGGTACGGTTAGCAAGAGAGGGCTCGACGGCAGCCGAGGCGCGCATGATCTACCGGACGCCCGAGGACTGGCTCGCCGCCCCGCATCGCCGGGTGGCGCTCTTCGGCATGTCGGGCCTCGGCAAGACCCGGATCGCGGCGATGCTGCGCGAGGAGGCCGACTGGTTCCACTACTCGGTCGATTTCCGCATCGGCACCCGCTACATGGGCGAGCACATCGTCGACAACTTCAAGCGCGAGGCGATGCGGAACCCGTTCCTGCGCCAGCTGCTGCGGTCGGACTCGATCTACATCGCCTCCAACATCACCTTCGAGAACCTCGCCCCGCTCTCGACCTACCTCGGCAAGCCCGGCGATCCGGCGAAGGGCGGCATCCCGTTCGACGAATACCTGCGCCGCCAGCGCCAGCACCGCGGCGCCGAGATCGCCGCCACCCGCGACGCGCTGACCTTCATCGGCAAGGCCGAGGAGATCTACGGCTACCGCCACTTCGTCTGTGACACCTCGGGCTCGCTCTGCGAGGTGGTCGATCCGGCCGACCCCGGCGATCCCGTCCTCGCCGACCTCGCGCGCGAGACGCTGCCGGTCTGGATCCGCGGCACCGAGGCCGACTTCGAGGCGCTGGCGTCGCGCTTCGACAAGGCGCCGAAGCCGATGTACTACCCCGAGGGCTTCCTCGCCGACCTCTGGTCCGGCTACCTCGCCGCCGAGGGCCTCGCCCCCGAGGAGGTCGACCCCGACGCCTTCATCCGCCACGGCTTCCGGGCGCTGATGCAGCACCGGCTGCCGCGCTACGCCGAAATGGCCGCGCGCTGGGGCGTCACCGTCGAGGCCGCCGAGGTGGCCGAGGTGCGCGACCCGGCCGACTTCGGCGCACTGATCGCCGAGGCGATCGCCCGCCGATGACCGACCGGCACGATCACGGGGGGCACGGGCACCACGGCCACGGCCATTCGCACGGCCATTCGCACGGGCACCACGGCGCCAACGCCCGTGCGGTCGGTCTGGCCGCGCTGCTGACCGGCGGCTTCCTGATCGCCGAGGTGGTCGGGGGCCTTCTCGCCGGCTCGCTGGCCCTGCTGGCGGACGCCGGGCACATGCTGACCGATCTCGCGGCGCTGGCGATGGCCTGGCTCGCCTTCCGCGTCGCGCAGCGGCCGGCGGACGCGACCCGCACCTACGGCTTCGACCGCCTTTCGGTGCTCGCGGCCTTCGTCAACGGGCTTGCGCTCTTCGCCATCGCCGCCTGGATCCTGATCGAGGCGATCCGCCGGCTCGGGTCGCCCGAGCCGGTCAAGGGCGGGATCATGCTCGTGGTCGCGACCCTCGGGCTCTTCGTCAACATCGCCGCCTTCCGGGTGCTGTCGCGCGGCGACCGCGACAGCCTGAACCTCCGGGCGGCGCTGCTGCACGTCATGGGAGACCTCCTCGGCTCGGTCGGGGCGATCGTCGCGGCGCTCGTCATTCTCGCGACCGGATGGACCCCGATCGACCCGATGCTCTCGGTGCTCGTCTCGGTGCTGATCCTGCGCTCGGCCTGGAGCGTGGTCCGGGAGAGCGGCCACATCCTCCTGGAGGCGAGCCCGCCCGACTTCGACCCCCGTGCCGTCGCGGCCGACCTCGCCGCCGAGGTCCCCGACGTGACCGAGGTCCGCCACCTGCACGCCTGGTCGATCAGCGAGGCGCGGCCGATGGTCACCCTCGAGGCGGTGATCCGGCAGGGCGGCGACCCGGAGGCGGCGCGGCGGCAGCTCAAGGCGCGGCTCGCCGAGCGGTTCGGGTTCGACCACGCGACGGTCGAGGTGCTCGGCGCCGACGACGCGGGCCCGCAGTTGCCTGCGGCGGGTTGCTCGCCTATCTAGGCGCGCACGTAGAGCGCGAGCCGTCCCCATGCCGATCAAGATCCCCGCGACCCTGCCCGCCCACGACGTCCTGCGTCGCGAGGGCGTCATGGTCATGTCGGAGGAGACGGCGCTGCGCCAGGACATCCGGCCGCTGCAGATCGGGCTCCTCAACCTGATGCCGAAGAAGGTGCAGACCGAGACCCAGTTCGCCCGGGTGATCGGCGCGACGCCGCTGCAGATCGAGCTCACGCTGATCCGCATGTCCGACCACGAGTCGAAGAACACCTCGGCCGCCCACCTCGAGGCCTTCTACCAGCCGTTCCGGGTCGCCCGCGAGCGGCGGTTCGACGGCCTCATCGTCACCGGCGCGCCGATCGAGCACCTGGACTTCGAGGCGGTCAGCTACTGGCGCGAGCTGCGCGATGTCTTCGACTGGACCCAGAGCCACGTGCATTCGACGATCGGCGTCTGCTGGGGCGGCATGGCGATGCTGCACCACTTCCACGGCATCCCGAAGCACATGCTGCCGGCCAAGGCCTTCGGGCTCTACCGCCACGAGGCGATCGCGCCGGCGGCGGCGCTGCTGCAGGGCTTCTCCGACAGCTTCGTGGTGCCGGTCAGCCGCTGGACCGAGGTGCGCGACGACGACGTCGAGCTGCACTATCCGGAGCTCCGGACGCTGATCCATTCCGAGGATGTCGGCCCCTGCCTGATCGAAGACCGCGGGCACCGGGCCTACTACATGTTCAATCACCTCGAATACGACTCGACGACGCTCAAGGAGGAATACGAGCGCGACCTGGCGACGGGAGGGCCGATCGCGCCGCCGGTCGACTATTTCCCCGAGGACGACCCCACCCAGCCGCCACAGAACCGGTGGCGCAGCCACGGGCAGCTGCTCTACGGCAACTGGATCAACGAGATCTACCAGACCACCCCCTACGAGATCGAGGCGATCGGCGGGTGACATGAGGCCCCGGACGGGGCAAGGCGTCCGGGGCTTGTCCGAGCGCGGACAAGTGTACAAGACGGAGCGCAATCCGCTGCGGGTCGGGCCGCGTCGCCCTCTTGCCGTTGCCGCGGAAATGAAACCCGTGCGAGCTCGTCCTCGCCTACCAGCTTGAGCGGCCGAACGGCAGCGGTCAAAGGCTCGCGAAGAAGTCCGCGACGGCGACCTCGATGCCGGGTGGGTCGAGAGCCAGCCGCTCGGACTCACCCATGATCCGCGTGGCCCCGGTCTGCCGTGACGCATTCCGCTCGTTAGGACGTGCGGCGAGCCGATGCCTCTGTGGGCGCGCGATGAATTCTAGCCGTCGAAACGATAGACCCGGTTGATGAAAGCCGGTGCCGTAAAGACAGCGCGCCCGCCGTGGAAGCCCGACTCGTGCGCCATGGCGAGCCAGTCTGCATCCGTCTCTGGGAAATCCGAAGCCGAGCAATGGTCGTACATGACCTTCCACTCGACGTCCGTGATCTCTGGCCAGTGCCCCCGTCGAACAGCCAGCCGCCCGAGCCAGCCGTGCCGGTCCTCGCCGGGCAGCAGGGTCGGCTCCCAGAGCATGAACACGCCGCCCGGCGCGAGTATTTGCCTGATCGAGCGCAGGACCGCGCGCTTCTCCGCCGGCTGGAAGTGATGCAGCGACTGGCCGAGCCAAGCGAAGTCTACCGGATCGCGCCACCCTGCGAGCGCTTCGCGAAGGTCCTGCTCGATGAGCCTGACAGGGCAGTCGAGCCCGGCGAGTTCTCGCGCCGCGATGTCGAGCGCCGGACGCGAGATGTCGATGCCAGCGTAGCTCCCCACGCCGCTGCCCGCGAGCGCCCGCGCCGACACAGCCGCGTCGCCGCAGGCGATATCGAGAAAGGCGAAACCCGGCGCTGCGGCCGACAGCCCCTCCCGCAGCGCTCCGTACACCTCGCTGTGGCCCATGTAGTCGAGGTCGAGAACCTTGCGGTAGATCTGCCACCCGGTGAGGAAATAGCTCTGGTCGCTCGTTGTTTGCGCCGCAGCTGACTCGACCATAGTCGTCCCCTTTGGCGGATCGTATCACGGATGAGCTGGTACAAGAAGTCGCACGTTGCCAGAAAAGGGCGGCGTGCGGACAAGGAGGCGGGCTCAAGCACGAGAATAATGCCAAGCTGTAGCCGTAGGGATTCCTACGGCGTGGCCCGACCTTTCGCAGAGGTCTCAAGAAGAGCAAGGCCCTGCCGACCCGGTGGTCGGCAGAGCCTCACGGGCTGCGTCCCAAGGGCCGGAATGCGTCAGGTCCCGGGGCCTCGATCTCATCCGCAGGATGGGTGCGTCCCGCACCCGCCACTCACCAGTCCTCGCGGGCCACGAACCGGCACTTGATCGGCAGCTTCATCGCCGCGAGGCGCAGCGCCTCCTTGGCGATCTCCTCGCTGACACCGTCGAGCTCGAACATGATCCGGCCCGGCTTGATCTTCGCGGCCCAGAACTCGACGGCACCCTTGCCCTTGCCCATGCGGACCTCGGTCGGCTTCTTCGAGACCGGCACGTCCGGGAAGACGCGGATCCAGACCCGGCCCTGGCGCTTCATGTGGCGCGTCAGCGCCCGCCGCGCCGCCTCGATCTGGCGGGCGGTGATCCGGTCGGGCTCGGTCGCCTTGAGGCCGTAGTGGCCGAAGTTCAGCTCCGACCCACCCTTGGCCTCGCCGTGGATGCGCCCCTTGAACTGCTTGCGGAACTTGGTTCGCTTCGGTTGCAGCATTCTCTCTTACTCCCGCGGCTCAGCGCGCGCGCTCGCGGTCCCGGTCGCCCCGGTCCCCGCGGTCACGCGACGGACGCATGCCGCCGCCTTCCTGAAGCTCCGACTGCCGCCGGTCGCGCGCCTGGGGATCGTGCTCCATGATCTCGCCCTTGAAGATCCAGACCTTGATCCCGATGATGCCGTAGGCGGTCTTCGCCTCGGCGATCGCATAGTCGATGTCCGCGCGCAGCGTGTGCAGCGGCACCCGCCCCTCGCGATACCACTCGGTCCGGGCGATCTCGGCGCCGCCGAGGCGGCCCGCGACGTTGATCCGGATGCCGAGCGCGCCCATGCGCATCGCGTTCTGCACCGCCCGCTTCATCGCCCGGCGGAAGCTGACGCGCCGCTCGAGCTGCTGGGCGATGTTCTCCGCGACGAGCGCGGCGTCGATCTCCGGCTTGCGCACCTCGACGATGTTGAGGTGCAGCTCCGACTTGGTGAACTGCGCCAGCTTCTTGCGCAGCTCCTCGATGTCGGCGCCCTTCTTGCCGATGATGACGCCCGGACGGGCGGCATGGATCGTCACCCGGCACTTGCGGTGCGGGCGCTCGATCACCACGCGGCTGATGCCGGCCTGGGTAGCGTGCTTCTTGATGTAGTCGCGGATCGCGAGATCCTCGTGCAGGAGCTTGCCGTAGTCCTGCCCGTCGGCGAACCAGCGGCTGTCCCAGGTCCGGTTGACCTGCAGGCGCAGCCCGACCGGGTTGATCTTCTGACCCATCAGGCCGTCTCCTCTACTGCCGCCACCTGCCGCACCTTCACCGTCACCTGGCTGAACGGCTTCAGGATCTTGCCGAACCGCCCCCGCGCCCGGGGACGCCCACGCTTCAGGACCATGTTCTTGCCGACGTAGCACTCGGCCACGACGAGCTCGTCGACGTCGAGCCCGTGGTTGTTCTCGGCGTTGGCGATCGCGGACTGCAGCGTCTTCTTCACGTCCTCGCTGACCCGCTTCTTCGAGAAGGTGAGATCGGCGAGCGCCTTCTCCACCGGCTTGTTGCGGATCAGCTGCGCGACGAGGTTCAGCTTCTGCGGGCTGGTGCGAAGCATCCGGCTCACCGCCATCGCCTCGTTCTCCGCCACGCGGCGAGGGTTCTTTTCCTTGCTCATGGCTTACTTCCGCTTCGCTTTCTTGTCGGCCGCGTGGCCGTAGTAGGTGCGCGTCGGCGAGTACTCGCCGAACTTCTGACCGATCATCTCCTCGGTGACGCTCACCGGGATATGCTTCTTGCCGTTGTAGACGCCGAACGTCAGCCCGACGAACTGCGGCAGGATCGTCGACCGGCGCGACCAGATCTTGATGACCTCGTTGCGGCCCGACTCGCGCGCCTTCTCCGCCTTCTTCAGGACGAAGCTGTCGACGAAGGGGCCCTTCCAGACAGAACGTGACATGTGGGGGCTCCTACTTCTTCTTCCGCTGGTGGCGCGAGCGAAGGATGTACTTCGACGTCGCCTTGTTCGAGCGCGTGCGCGCGCCCTTGGTCGGCTTGCCCCACGGCGTCACCGGATGCCGGCCGCCCGAGGTGCGGCCCTCGCCGCCGCCGTGCGGATGGTCGATCGGGTTCATGACGACACCGCGGACGCTCGGCCGGATGCCCTTCAGCCGGTTCCTGCCCGCCTTGCCGATGTTCTGGTTCGAGTTGTCCGGGTTCGACACCGCGCCGACCGTCGCCATGCACTCCTGGCGGACCAGGCGCAGCTCGCCCGACGAGAGCCGGATCTGCGCATAGCCGCCGTCGCGCCCGACGAACTGGGCGTAGGTGCCGGCCGAGCGCGCGATCTGCCCGCCCTTGCCCGGCTTCATCTCGACGTTGTGCACGATGGTGCCGATCGGCATCGCGTTGAACGGCATCGCGTTGCCCGGCTTGATGTCGGCCTTGGCGCCCGAGATCACCGTGTCGCCCACCGCCAGCCGCTGCGGCGCCAGGATGTAGGCCTGCTCGCCGTCCGCGTAGCCGATCAGCGCGATGAACGCGGTCCGGTTCGGGTCGTACTCGAGCCGGATCACCTTCGCCGGCACGTCGTGCTTGGTCCGCTTGAAGTCAACGATGCGGTAGAGGTTCTTCACGCCCCCGCCGCGCCGACGCATCGTGATCCGTCCGGTGTTGTTGCGCCCGCCCTTGCCGGTCAGGCCCTCGGTGAGGGACTTCACGGGACGGCCCTTCCACAGCTCGGAACGGTCGATCAGAACCAGCCCACGCTGGCCCGGCGTCGTCGGCTTGTAGGTTTTCAACGCCATGACTTGCTGTCTTCCGTCTTGCTTGTTGCCTTAGAGCCCGGTGGTCACGTCGATGGTCGAACCCTCGACGAGCGTCACGTAGGCCTTCTTCACGTCGCGCCGCGTGCCGGGACGGCCGCGGAACTTCTTCACCTTGCCCTTGGTGACGACGGTGTTCACCGCCTTCACCTTGACGTTGAAGAGCGTCTCGACCGCCTCCTTGATCTGCGGCTTGGTCGCGTCCATCGCCACCTCGAAGACGACGCCGCCGTGCTCGGAGGCCATCGTCGCCTTCTCGGTGATGATCGGCTTGCGGATCAGGTCGTAGTGCTCGGGCTTCGGGGTCGTCATTTCAGGCGCGCCTCCAGCGCCTCGACGCCGGCCTTGGTCAGGACGAGCGTGTCGCGCTTCAGGATGTCGTAGACGTTGGCGCCGATCGAGGGCAGCACGTGGATGCCCTCGAGGTTCTGCGCCGCACGGGCAAAGTTCGCGTCGACCTCGGCCCCGTCGATGACCAGCGCCCGCTTCCAGCCGAGGCCCTTCAGGGCCTGCGCCAGAAGCTTCGTCTTGCCCTCGGCCAGGGTCGCCGCGTCCAGGACCACGAGCTCGCCCGCGCCGGCCTTCGCCGAGAGCGCGTGCTTCAGCCCGAGGGCCCGGAACTTCTTGTTCAGGTCGTGCGCATGGCTCCGCGGCGTCGGCCCCTTGTAGGTGCCGCCGTGGCGGAAGATCGGCGCCTTGCGCGAGCCGTGCCGGGCACCGCCGGTGCCCTTCTGGCGGTAGATCTTCTTGGTCGAGTAGCTGACCTCGGACTTGCCGAGCACCGAATGGGTGCCCTGCTGCCGCTTCGCGAGCTGCCAGCGGACCACCCGGTGCAGGATGTCCTTGCGCGGCTCGAGCCCGAAGATCGCGTCGTCGAGCTCGATCGACCCCGCCGGCGACGCGTCGAGCGTGATCACGTCGAGTTTCATTCCTTGCCTCCCTCCGGCGCCTCGCCGGCGGCCTCGCCATCGGCCTTCGGCGCAGCGGCGGCCTCGGCCTCGGCGGCCTCGATCGCGGCCTGCTCGGCCTCGGCCTTCGCCTTGGCGGCCTCGGCCTCCGCGGCCGCAGCCTCCTCGGCCGCCTTGCGCGCGGCGTCCGCCGCCGCAGCCGCCGCCGAGCGCAGCGCCGCCGGCAGGATCACGTTGTCGGGCGTGGCTTTCTTGACCGCGTCCTTGATCGTGACCCAGCCGCCCTTGGTCCCCGGCACCGCGCCCTTCACCATGATCAGCCCGCGCTCGGCGTCGGTGCGCACGACCTGCAGGTTCTGGGTGGTGACGCGGACGGCACCCATGTGGCCCGCCATCTTCTTGCCCTTGAAGACCTTGCCCGGATCCTGGCACTGGCCGGTCGAGCCGTGCGAGCGGTGGCTGATCGACACGCCGTGCGACGCGCGCAGGCCGCCGAAGTTGTGCCGCTTCATGCCGCCCGCGAAGCCCTTGCCGGTCGACGTCCCCGCGATGTCGACGAACTGCCCCGCGAAATAGTGGTCCGCGGTGATCTCCTCGCCGACGCCGATCAGGTTGTCCGGGCTGACCCGGAACTCCGCCAGCTTCCGCTTCGGCTCGACCTTCGCCGCGGCGAAGTGGCCCCGCTGCGGCTTCGTGGTGTTCTTGGCCTTGGCGCTGCCGGCGCCGAGCTGGACGGCGGAATAGCCGTCGCGCTCGGCGGTGCGCTGCGCCACCACCTGCACGTTGTCCATCTGGAGCACGGTGACCGGCACCTGCCGTCCGTCCTCCATGAACAGCCGGGTCATCCCCAGCTTCTTCGCAATCACTCCGGAGCGCATCGCCCGATCCTCAGAGCTTGATTTCGACGTCCACGCCGGCCGCGAGGTCGAGCTTCATCAGCGCGTCCACGGTCTGCGGAGTCGGGTCCACGATGTCCAGGAGCCGCTTGTGGGTGCGGATCTCGAACTGCTCGCGGCTCTTCTTGTCGATGTGCGGCCCACGCAGCACGGTGAACTTCTCGATCTTGTTCGGCAGCGGGATCGGCCCGCGCACGCGCGCGCCGGTCCGTTTGGCCGTGTTCACGATCTCCGCGGTCGACGTGTCGAGCACGCGATAGTCGAAGGCCTTCAGCCGGATGCGGATGGTCTGTCCCTGCATGGCCATCACTCGATGATCTTGGAGACGACGCCGGCGCCGACCGTCCGGCCGCCCTCGCGGATGGCGAAGCGGAGCTTCTCCTCCATGGCGATCGGCGAGATCAGCGTGACCTCGAACTTCAGGTTGTCGCCCGGCATCACCATCTCGGTGCCCGAGGGCAGCGCGACCGTGCCGGTGACGTCGGTCGTGCGGAAGTAGAACTGCGGCCGGTAGTTGGCGAAGAACGGCGTGTGCCGCCCGCCCTCCTCCTTGGTGAGGATGTAGGCCTCGGCCTCGAACTTGGTGTGCGGCTTGACGGTGCCCGGCTTGCAGATCACCTGCCCGCGCTCGATGCCGTCGCGGTCGATGCCGCGCAGCAGGAGCCCGACGTTGTCGCCCGCCTGGCCCTGGTCGAGGAGCTTGCGGAACATCTCGACGCCGGTGCAGGTCGTCTTCCTGTTCGGCCGGATGCCGACGATCTCGAGCTCCTCGCCCACCTTGACGACGCCGCGCTCGATGCGGCCCGTCGCGACCGTGCCGCGGCCGGAGATCGAGAAGACGTCCTCGACCGGCATCAGGAACGGCTGGTCCATCGGCCGCTCCGGGGTCGGGATGTACTCGTCGACCGCCGCCAGCAGCTTCCGCACCGCCTGCTCGCCGATCTCGGGATCGCGGTCCTCGAGCGCCGCCAGCGCCGAGCCGGTGATGATCGGGATGTCGTCGCCGGGGAAGTCGTAGGACGAGAGGAGCTCGCGCACCTCGAGCTCGACGAGCTCGAGCAGCTCGGGGTCGTCCACCTGGTCGATCTTGTTGAGGAACACCACCAGCGCCGGCACGCCGACCTGGCGCGCGAGCAGGATGTGCTCGCGGGTCTGCGGCATCGGGCCGTCGGCGGCCGACACGACCAGAATGGCCCCGTCCATCTGGGCGGCGCCGGTGATCATGTTCTTCACGTAGTCGGCATGCCCGGGGCAGTCGACGTGGGCATAGTGCCGCGCCGGGGTCTCGTACTCGACGTGGGCGGTCGAGATGGTGATGCCGCGCGCCTTCTCCTCGGGAGCGGCGTCGATCTGGTCGTAGGCCTTGTATTCGCCGAAGTACTTGGTGATCGCCGCGGTCAGCGACGTCTTGCCGTGGTCCACGTGCCCGATCGTGCCGATGTTCACGTGCGGCTTGTTCCGCTCAAACTTTGCCTTCGCCATCTCTCGTCTCCTCGTCTCGTCCGCGGACCCGGGCCCGCCCTGTTCCTGCTCAGGCGAACTTCGCCTGGATCTCGTCGGAAATGTTCTGCGGCACCGCGTCGTAGTGGTCGAACTGCATGGTGAAGTTCGCCCGGCCCGACGACATCGACCGCAAGGTGTTGATGTAGCCGAACATGTTCGCCAGCGGGACCATCGCGGAGATCGCGATGGCGTTGCCGCGGGTGTCCTGGCCGCCGATCTGGCCGCGCCGGCTGGTCAGGTCGCCGATGATGCCGCCGGTATAGTCCTCGGGCGTCACCACCTCGACCTTCATGATCGGCTCGAGCAGCTTGGCGCCGGCCTTCTTCAGCCCGTCGCGCATCGCCTGCCGCGCCGCGATCTCGAAGGCGAGGACCGACGAGTCGACGTCGTGGTAGGCGCCGTCGACCAGCGCCACCTTGAAGTCGATCACCGGGAAGCCCGCGAGCGGCCCCGAGTCCATCACCGACTGGATGCCCTTCTCGACGCCCGGCACGTATTCCTTCGGCACCGCGCCGCCGACGATCTTCGACTCGAACGAGTAGCCCTCGCCCGGCTGGGTCGGCTCGATCACGAGCTTGATCCGGGCGAACTGGCCCGAGCCGCCGGTCTGCTTCTTGTGGGTGTAGTCGATCTCGGCCTTCTTCGAGATCGTCTCGCGGTAGGCGACCTGCGGCGCGCCGATGTTGGCCTCGACCTTGAACTCGCGCTTCAGCCGGTCGACCAGGATGTCGAGATGCAGCTCGCCCATCCCCTTCATGATCGTCTGCCCGCTCTCGATGTCCGTCTCCACCCGGAACGACGGATCCTCGGCCGCGAGCCGCTGCAGGCCCTGGGACATCTTCTCCTGGTCGTTCTTGGTCTTCGGCTCGATCGCGATCTCGATCACCGGCTCCGGGAAGGTCATCGTCTCGAGCACCACCGGCTTCGTCGGATCGCAGAGCGTGTCGCCGGTCGTGGTGTCCTTCAGCCCCGCCAGCGCGATGATGTCGCCGGCGAAGGCCTCGTCGATCTCCTCGCGGTTGTTCGAGTGCATCATCATCATGCGCCCGACCCGCTCGCGCTTCTCCTTGGTGGAGTTCATCAGCTGGTCGCCCTTCCTGATCGACCCGGAGTAGATCCGGGTGAAGGTCAGCGACCCGACGAAGGGATCGTTCATGATCTTGAACGCGAGCCCGGCGAAAGGCTGGCTGTCGTCCGCCGACCGCGCGATGTTCCGCGTCTCGGTCTCGTCCCCGGGCTTGAAGCCCATGTAGGCCGGCACGTCGAGCGGGCTCGGCAGGAAGTCGACGACCCCGTTCAGCATCGGCTGAACGCCCTTGTTCTTGAACGCCGACCCGCAGAGCACCGGCACGAACTTCATCGCCAGCGTGCCCTTGCGCAGCAGCGCGCGCAGCGTCGCGACGTCCGGCTCCTCGCCCTCGAGATACGCCTCCATCGCCGCGTCGTCGAGCTCGACCGCGAGCTCGACCATCGTCGAGCGCATCTCGTTGGCCTGGTCCCGCAGCTCGGGGCGAACCGGCTGCCGCGTCCAGGTCGCCCCCAGATCCTCGCCGGTCCAGGTCCACTCTTCCATGGTGATCAGGTCGACGTGCCCGACGAACGCGCTCTCCGACCCGATCGGCAGCTGGATCGGGCAGGGGATCGCCCCGGTCCGGTCCTTGATCATCCGCACGCAGTTGAAGAAGTCCGCGCCGATCTTGTCCATCTTGTTGACGAACACGATCCGCGGCACCTTGTAGCGGTCCGCCTGCCGCCACACGGTCTCGGTCTGCGGCTCCACCCCGGCGTTCGCATCGAGCACGCAGACCGCGCCGTCGAGCACAGCGAGCGAGCGCTCCACCTCGATGGTGAAGTCGACGTGCCCCGGCGTGTCGATGATGTTGAACCGATGCTTCGGCGTCTCCGGCGTGGTGCCGTCCTCGGTCCGCTCCCAGAACGTCGTGGTCGCGGCCGAGGTGATGGTGATGCCCCGCTCCTGCTCCTGCTCCATCCAGTCCATGGTCGCGGCGCCGTCATGCACCTCGCCCATCTTGTGGCTCTTGCCGGTGTAATAGAGGATCCGCTCCGTCGTCGTGGTCTTTCCGGCGTCGATATGCGCCATGATCCCGAAGTTGCGGTAGTGGTCGAGGGAGTACTCGCGGGCCATCTGCCTGTTCCTAAGCTTTCGCCGTCACCAGCGGTAATGGCTGAACGCCTTGTTGGCGTCGGCCATCTTGTGGGTGTCTTCGCGCTTCTTCACCGCCGCCCCGCGCATGTTGGCGGCGTCGAGGAGCTCGCCGGCGAGGCGCTCCTCCATCGTGTGCTCGTTCCGCGCCCGCGCCGCCTTGATCAGCCAGCGGATCGCCAGCGCCTCGCGGCGCTCCGGCCGCACCTCGACCGGCACCTGGTAGGTGGCGCCGCCGACCCGGCGGGAGCGCACCTCGACCGAGGGCTTCACGTTGTCGAGCGCCTCGTGGAACACCTCCACCGGCGGCTTCCTGAGCTTCGACTCGACGCGCGTCATCGCGCCGTAGACGATCCCTTCCGCGACCGACTTCTTGCCGTCGTGCATCAGGTTGTTCATGAACTTGGTGACGACCGTGTCCCCGAACTTGGCATCGGGGAGGATCTCACGCTTGTCGGCCTGGCGGCGTCGCGACATCTCTCAACTCCTCACTTCGGCCGCTTCGCGCCGTACTTCGACCGGCGCTGCTTGCGATTCTTGACCCCCTGGGTGTCGAGCACGCCGCGCAGGATGTGGTAGCGCACGCCCGGCAGGTCCTTCACGCGCCCGCCGCGGATCAGCACCACCGAGTGCTCCTGCAGGTTGTGGCTCTCGCCCGGGATGTAGCTGATCACCTCGAAGCCGTTGGTCAGCCGCACCTTGGCGACCTTGCGCATCGCCGAGTTCGGCTTCTTCGGGGTCGTGGTGTAGACGCGCGTGCAGACGCCGCGCTTCTGCGGGCTCCCCTGCAGGTGCATCGACTTCGATCGCGTCACGCGCGGCTGCCGCGGCTTGCGGATCAGCTGTTGGATCGTCGGCATTCAACCCTCGTCTCGACCGCGCGGCAGGCGCGCCAGCTTCAGTTCCATTCGCAGGCACCCGGGCGCGATATGCGCGAATGCCAAAACAGCCGCGCCCGGACCGCCCTCGGTCCGTCGCGGCGAAATTCCAGAGGACTGGGGCATCGAGCCCGAGTCGTGACCGCCAGTTCAAGGCTGTAGGCCGGAGGGCGGAAGCCCCCGTCAGAGCGCGCGGAACCTAGGGGGACGGAAAGACCTTGTCAACACATGAAGGACGGCCCTGCGCATTCGCCCGTCTTCGAGCGACTGGCTCGGCTCGCTCGACCGCGCCACGCCCTGAGCGCTCGGGATCCGTCAGGCCGGTCGGCCGGCCTCCTCGCGATAGCCGCCCATCGCGAGGAGGCCGACGACGAGGTTCATCGCCTGGGTGATCACCGGATAGGCCAGGTACGGCCAGGGCAGATCCCCAGCCATCACCGCGAAGGCCATCAGCCCGTAGGAGCCCGACCAGACGAACCAGGCGAGCGGGCGCTCGTGGGTCGGGTCGAGGCCGGTCGAGCGCAGGACGGGCCAGAAGCTCAGCACCGAGCTCGCCGCCGGCAGCAGCAGGAACAGCGTATCGAGCCCGTCGCCCGGGAGCCGCCCCGAGGCATGCGCGAGGTAGCCGCCGAGGATCGCGACGTCGAGCGCCAGCACCAGCCAGTCGTGCCGCGCCGCCGGCACCGCCGGGCCGCGCACGAAGGCGCGGAACGCCACGTACATCGAGAGGAGCGCGCACAGCACGGGCACCAGCAGCACCGGATTCGGCGCGCCCGTGTCGCCGGCGATGTAGAAGGGCACGAGGCTGCCGTAGGCCCACATCAGCCAGGACATCCCGTTCGGCCGCGTCCGCCCGCCGCGAAGCGCGCGCAGGTAGAGCGCGAAGCCCGCAAGCTGCACAAGGCCGGCGGCGGTCCCGAACGCGGTGGCGAGCGTCATGGCCCTCTTTCCCCCGGCGGCCGGACGGTGAGTCGGCCGCTGGCGGGAGGTTTTGCCACCCCTATCGTGAATGCAGCGTGATTTCGGTCACAGCCCCGGCGCCCCGTTGGGGTCCGGATCGGCGTAGCGGGCGAGCCCCGACAGCGCCAGGACGACGATATAGAGGACCGGCAACCCGAGGTAGATCGGCCCGAGCCCGGTGTGCTTGGCGATGAAGCCGATCGCCGACGGCGCGAAGAGGAGCCCGGAGTACCCCATGAAGCTCACCGCCGAGATCCCGACCCCGGCCGCCAGCCCCGGCAGGTTGCCCGCGGCCGAGAAGGCGATCGGCACCATGTTGGCGATGCCGATCCCGGCGAAGGCAAAGCCCGCGGCCGCCATCGGCACGCTGCCCGCGAAGGCCGCGACGAGGAGCCCCATCCCCGCGATCACCGTCGAGACGCGCAGCGTCAGGACGGCGCCCAGCCGGTCGCGGATCAGGTCGCCGCTGAAGCGCATGATCGCCATCGTCGCCGAGAAGGCCGCGAAGGCGAGGCCGGCCGCCTCGACCGAGGCGCCGAGCTCCTGCTTGAGATAAAGCGCGCTCCAGTCGAGCACCGAGCCTTCCGGGATCATCGAGAAGAGCGCCATCACGCCGACGAGGAGCGCCAGCAGCCCCGGCAGCGCCCGCGCCGGCCGCGCCTCCTTCGTCGCGTGCGCGACCGGGGCGTCGGCCATGACCGCGCCCGTCGCCGCGGCGACGATGCCGAGCGTGACGACGAAGACCGCCAGCGCGTGCCCGAGCGGCCCGAAGCGCGCGATCAGCACCCCGCCGGTCGCGGCGCCGATCAGCGCGCCGACGCTCCACCAGGCGTGGCAGGACGACATGATCGCCCGTCCCATCCGCCGCTCGACCGCGACCGCGTTGGCGTTCATCGCCACGTCCATCCCGCCGATGAGGCCGCCGAGCAGCAGCGCCATTGCCGCGGCGCTCCACGGCCCCGGCATCAGCGTCAGGAACAGCATGACCGGCGACAGCAGCAGGCCGGCGGCGATGGAGATCCGCCGCGAGCCTTCGCGCGCGATCGCCGCCCCGATCAGCGGCATCGTCACCAGCGAGCCGACTCCCATCGCCAGGATCATCAGCCCGAGCACCGCCTCGTCGATGCCGAGGTCGGCCTTGAACGACGGCACCTTCGGCGCCCAGTTGCCGACGACATAGCCGTTGGCGAGGAAGAGGGCCGAGACGGCGGCGCGCTCGCGCGGCATCGCGCCCTTCAGGGCGAGGGTAGCGGACAAGGTTCAGGTCTCCACGTCGATGATGGCCGGGCCGCGCGCGGCGAACCGCGCGCGCACCTCGGAGGGGGTCGCGGCCTCGATCAGCAGCAGGTCGCAGGCCGAAAGGTCGATGACGGCGAAGGGCGCCGCGGTGCCGAGCTTGCCGATGTCGGCCGCGACCGCGACCCGGCCGGCGCGCGCGGCGACCGCCCGCTTCAGCGCGGCGTCGTCGGGCGAATGCGTGGTGATGCCGGCGTCGGCGTCGATGCCGCAGGCGCCGAGGAGCAGGAGGTCCGGCCGGATCGCCTCGACCGCCGCCAGCACGCCGCCGCCGAGCGCCGCGCCGACCTGCCGGTCGACCTGCCCGCCGAGCGTGACCAGCCGAACCGCCTCGTTCTCGACCAGGGCCGCCGCGATCGCCGGCGCATGGGTGATGACCGTCGCCGGCGTCGCCAGCCGCGCGGCGCAGGCGAGCGTCGTGCTGCCGGCGTCGATGAAGACGCTCATCCCGGGCTCGACCAGCCGCGCCATCGCCGCCCCGAGCGCCGCCTTCGCCTTCGGTGCGATCCTCGCGCGGGCGCTGACCGTGCCCGTCGAGGGCGTCGACGGCAGCGCCCCGCCATAGACCCGCCGGCACCGCCCGTCCGCCGCCAGCGCCCGGAGGTCGCGCCGGATGGTGTCCTCGGAGGTCGCATAGAGGCGCGCGAGCTCGGCCGCGACGACCCGACCGTCGCGCGCCAGCCGCGCCTCGATGTCCGCCATCCGCTCGGAGGTGAGAAGGTTCGACACGACCCGGATCCCGATTGCCGGATCACGCATAAACGTGCATGAACGTGCAGTCAAGCATCCGGCCGGGGCGAAATCGTGTACATGGATTGTACCTGCGATGTACATGGGTTGTACGTGCGGATTTTCGCGCAATTTCCGGCGCTTGCCGTCATCCGGCGCCCTCGGCGCCCGCATCTTGCGTTTTCGCCCGATTGCCACTATCTCGCGCTTTCGCGGAGGGCCTGGCGACCGGGGCCACGGGATAAGGGAAGCCAAGGATGGCGAAGGCAAAGTTTGAGCGGAACAAGCCGCACGTGAACATCGGCACGATCGGGCACGTGGACCACGGCAAGACGTCGCTGACCGCGGCGATCACCAAGTACTTCGGCGAATACAAGGCCTACGACCAGATCGACGCCGCTCCCGAGGAGAAGGCGCGCGGCATCACCATCTCGACCGCCCACGTCGAGTACGAGACCCCGGCGCGGCACTATGCCCACGTCGACTGCCCCGGGCATGCCGACTACGTGAAGAACATGATCACCGGCGCCGCGCAGATGGACGGGGCCATTCTGGTCGTGTCCGCCGCCGACGGCCCGATGCCGCAGACCCGCGAGCACATCCTGCTCGCGCGCCAGGTCGGCGTGCCGGCGCTGGTGGTGTTCCTCAACAAGATCGACCAGGTGGACGACCCCGAGCTGCTCGAGCTCGTCGAGCTCGAGGTGCGCGAGCTCCTCTCGTCCTACGACTTCCCCGGCGACGACATCCCGATCATCACCGGCTCGGCGCTGGCGGCGCTCGAGGACCGCGATCCCGAGATCGGCGAGCAGGCGGTGCGGAAGCTGCTGGCGGCGGTCGACGAGTACATCCCGACCCCGGAGCGGCCGATGGACCAGCCGTTCCTGATGCCGGTCGAGGACGTCTTCTCGATCTCCGGCCGCGGCACGGTCGCGACGGGCCGCATCGAGCGCGGCGTCGTCAAGGTGGGCGAGGAGCTCGAGATCGTCGGCATCCGGCCGAACAGGAAGACGACCTGCACCGGCGTCGAGATGTTCCGCAAGCTCCTCGACCAGGGCCAGGCGGGCGACAACGTCGGGCTCCTGCTGCGCGGCATCGACCGCGACGGCATCGAGCGCGGGCAGGTGATCTGCAAGCCGGGCACCGTCAAGCCGCACACCAAGTTCGAGGCCGAGGCCTACATCCTCACCAAGGAGGAGGGCGGGCGGCACACGCCGTTCTTCGCCAACTACCGGCCGCAGTTCTACTTCCGCACGACCGACGTCACCGGCACGGTCGCGCTGCCCTCGGGCACCGAGATGGTGATGCCGGGCGACAACCTGAAGTTCGAGGTCACGCTGATCTCGCCGATCGCCATGGAGGAGAAGCTCCGCTTCGCCATCCGCGAGGGCGGCCGGACGGTCGGCGCCGGCGTCGTCTCCAAGATCATCGAGTAGGGCGCCCGCCAGGCGCACGACCGGAAGGGCGCGGGTTTCGGCCCGCGCCCTTCCGTTTTTCGCGGGAGACGCGAATGACCGACCTCACCGAGGGCCAGCGGATCTACGCGATCGGCGACATCCACGGGCGGCTCGACCTGCTGACCGACGTGCTCGACCACATCCGGGCCGACCTCGCGGCGCGGCCGCATCCGCGGCCGCTGGTCGTCTTCCTCGGCGACTACGTCGACCGCGGTCCGGAGGTGCGCGGCGTCATCGAGGCTTTGATGGCGGTGAAGGCCGGGCCGTTGCCGGCGCGCTTCGTCCTCGGCAACCACGACAACTACGTGCTCGCCTATCTCAAGGATCCCCACTGGTACGACGAGACCTACAACTGGCTGCGCGAGAACCTGGGCGGCAACGCGACGCTCGCCTCCTATGGGGTTCCGGAAGCGGCGAGCCAGGCGGCGGCCGCGGCGCGCGAGGCCTTCGCGGCCGGGTTTCCCGCCGATCACCTCGCGTTCATCGAGAGCTGCGAGCTCTGGTTCCGCATCGGCGGCTACGTCTTCGTCCACGCCGGCATCCGGCCCGGGGTGCCGCTGGCGGCGCAGGAGCGCGAGGACCTGATCTGGATCCGCGAGCCGTTCCTGAATTCGCGCGCCGATTTCGGGTTCAAGGTGGTCCACGGCCATACCATCGTGCCCGCGGTCGAGCACCACCCGAACCGGATCGCCGTCGACACCGGCGCAGTGAAGACCGGCATCCTGTCCTGCCTGCTCCTCGAGGGCGAGGCGGTATCGCTGCTGCTGCCGCGGGGACCGAAGCCCTGGCCGGTCGGGTCCGGCCTGGGGAGCTGGAAGACGCTCTGGATGCGGCGGTAGGCCGCGAGGCCGGAGGGATCGGGATCGGCTAGGGAATCTCGCAGGGCCTTGATCAGGCCGGCCTTTTCGCTCGCGACGCGGGGCAGGTCGGTGGGGAGGGCGGCCATGCGGCGCTCCTCGACACGGCCGGCGGAAAGACTCAGAACGGCACGGCGTCGGAGGCGGTGACGAAGCGGGCGACGACGTTCTTCGACCCGGCCTTCTCGAAGTCGATGGTGAGCTTCTCGCCCTCGGCGGCCGTCACGGTGCCGTAGCCGAATTTCTGGTGGAAGACGCGGGTCCCGATGTCGAAGGCGGCGATCGCGGTGGCGTCGATCGTCATGTTGCGGGCTTCCTGCGGCTGGCTGGTGCCGCGCTGGGCGGCGCGGGCCTGCATGCGCTTCCAGCCGGGGGAGTTGTAGACGTCGGCCTTCGCGGCGGTGTCGGCGAGCGACGAGGACGCCATCGGCGAGGCGGCGCCGTAGCTGCCGCCGTAGAGGCCGGGGGGCGTCAGGACGTCGACGTGGTCGGTGGGGAGCTCGTCGATGAAGCGCGACGGCATTTGCGACTGCCACTGGTTGTAGACGCGCCGGTTGGCGGCGAAGGAGATCGTCGCGAGGATGCGTGCGCGGGTGATGCCGACGTAGGCGAGGCGGCGCTCCTCCTCGACGCCCTTGACGCCGCTCTCGTCCATCGCGCGCTGCGACGGGAAGAGGCCGTCCTCCCACCCGGGAAGGAAGACGGCGGGGAACTCCAGGCCCTTGGCGGCGTGCAGCGTCATCACCGAGACCTTGGCGGCCCCGTCGTCGCCCTCGTTGTCCATGACGAGGGCGACGTGCTCGAGGAAGCCCTGGAGGTTGTCGAACTCGTTCAGCGCCTTGACCAGCTCCTTGAGGTTGTCCAGGCGGCCGGCGGCGTCGGGGGTCTTCTCCGCGCGCCACATGGCGGTGTAGCCGGAATCGTCGAGGATTTGTTCCGCGAGCTCGACGTGCGGGGCGTTGTCGCGGATTCGCGCGTGCCAGAAGTCGAAGCTCGCCACGAGCTCGGCGAGGCCGGTTCGCGCGCGAGGGGGGAGGCCGCCCTGCTCGGTCAGGCGGCGGGCACCTTCGAGGAGGGAGAGGCCGTTGGCGCGGGCGAGGCGGTTGATCTCCTGGACGGCCTTGTCGCCGAGGCCGCGCTTCGGGACGTTGACGATGCGCTCGAAGGCGAGGTCGTCGTCGGGCGACACGGCGACGCGGAAGTAGGCCATCGCGTCGCGGATCTCCTGGCGCTCGTAGAAGCGCGGGCCGCCGATCACGCGGTAGGGGAGGCCGATCGTGAGGAACCGGTCCTCGAAGGCGCGCATCTGGTGCGAGGCGCGGACGAGGATGGCGATGCCGTCGGGGGAGATGGGGGCGAGGCCGCGGGTGCCGCGGGCGAGGGCCTCGATCTCCTCGCCGATCCAGCGCGCCTCCTCCTCGCCGTCCCAATGGCCGATCAGGCGGATCTTCTCCCCTTCGGGGATCTCGGTCCAGAGGGTCTTGCCGAGGCGGCTCTCGTTGGCGGCAATGACGCCGGAGGCGGCGGCGAGGATGTGCGGGGTCGAGCGGTAGTTCTGCTCGAGGCGGATGACCCGGGCGCCGGGAAAGTCCTTCTCGAAGCGGAGGATGTTGCCGACCTCGGCCCCGCGCCAGCCGTAGATCGACTGGTCGTCGTCGCCGACGCAGGCGATGTTGCGGTGGGCGGCCGCGAGCAGGCGCAGCCAGAGGTACTGGCAGACGTTGGTGTCCTGGTACTCGTCGACGAGGATGTAGCGGAACCAGCGCTGGTAGCGTTCGAGGACGTCGACGTGGTGCTGGAAGATGGTGACGACGTGCAGGAGCAGGTCGCCGAAGTCGCAGGCGTTCAGGACCGCGAGGCGCTGCTGGTACTGGGCATAGAGCGCGGCGCCCTGGTGGTCGTAGGCCGAGGATTCCGACGCCGGCACGCGCTCCGGCGTCAGGGCGCGGTTCTTCCAGCCGTCGATCAGGCCGGCGAGGAGGCGCGGGGGCCAGCGCTTCTCGTCGATCTCGGCGGCCAGCACGATCTGGCGCAGCAGGCGGATCTGGTCGTCGGTGTCGAGGATGGTGAAGTTCGACTTCAGCCCGACCAGCTCGGCGTGGCGGCGGAGGATCTTCACGCTGAGCGAGTGGAAGGTGCCGAGCCAGGGCATGCCCTCGACGACGCCGCCGACCAGGGTGCCGACGCGGTGGCGCATCTCGCGGGCGGCCTTGTTGGTGAAGGTGACGGCGAGGATCTCGTTGGGGCGGGCGCGGCCGGTGTGGAGCAGGTGGGCGATGCGGGCGGTCAAGGCCTTGGTCTTGCCGGTGCCGGCACCGGCGAGGACCAGCACCGGGCCGTCGAGCGCCTCGACCGCCTCGCGCTGGGCGGGGTTGAGGTCGTCGAGGTAGGGCGCCGGGCGCGCGGCCATGGCGCGGGCGGAGAGCGGACGGCGATCGGCCGCCTCGAAGGCGTCGGCCTCGTCGGTGGTCAAGGAGCTCATGCGCGGCAAGGTAAATGCCGCCGCGGGAAAAGGGAAGCCCGCGTTCGCGCTGTGTTCCTGCGAAGCGTGACCTAAACCGCGGCTTATGCCGACAACTTAAGCCTGCGGGGAATGGCGTGGGCGGGAGCGGCGCGGCATCTCGCGGCGGGCCCGGCGGATCGGGCTGACAGAACGAGGTTGCGATGATGGTACGACTGACTCCCGCGGTCCTGGCGCTGGGCGCGCTGGCGGCGCCGGCGCTGGCGGAGCCGAGCTGCAAGGCCGGCGGTTCGGAGCTGCCGATGTGGCAGGTGGCGAAATCGTTCGAGGACGCGGGCGGGAGCATCCAGAAGCTGCAGCGCACCAATGGCTGCTTCGAGATCTACGGCAAGCGCACCGACAAGCGGGTGGAGCTGTTCTTCGACCCGACGACCGGCAAGCAGATCGCCGAGGAGTAGGCCGGTGGGCGCGGTCCTGGAGCCGCAAGGCGGCGTGCGGGTCTGGGACCCGCTCGTTCGCGTCTTCCATTGGACGCTGGCGGCGGCGTTCCTCGGCGCCTTCCTCCTCGAGGATCCGCGAGGGCTGCACCGGGGCCTCGGCTACGTCGCCGCAGCCGCCGTGGCGGTGCGGATCGTCTGGGGGCTGGTGGGGCCGGGGCATGCACGCTTTGCGGACTTCGTGCCGACGCCGGCGGGGTTTCTCGGCTATGCGCGCGCGAGCTTCGCGGGGCGCGAGCGGCGGTATCTCGGGCACAATCCGGCGGGTGGCGCGATGGTGGTGGCGCTGCTCGCGGTGGTGCTGACGCTGGGGGTTACCGGCTGGCTGATGGGGACCGACGCCTTCTGGGGCGACGACCGGATCAAGGCGGTTCACGAGGCCGTGGCGAACCTCGGGGTCGGACTTGTGGCGCTGCATCTCGGCGGGGTAGCCTGGGAGAGCTGGCGGCACCGGGAGAACCTGGTCGCGGCCATGATCACCGGGGTGAAGCGCCGCTGACGCCCCTTCGGGCGAAGCCGGATGCCGCGACTGCCTTCCCTCGACCGCGACCGCACGCTGCTGATCGTCACCGTGGTGCAGGCGGCGTGCGGGCTCTACCTCCTGACCGACGCGCTGGACGAGCTCGACGGCCTGGGCGGGCTGGTGGAGATCGGGTTCGTCGTGGCCTTGTGGATCGGGTCGCTGCTCGGCGTGCGCGAGCTGTTCCGGCTGGCGCGGCACAACCGGCACATGGAGGGCCGGATGCGGGCGGCGAGCGGGGCGCTCGGGGAAATGATCGAGGAGAGCTTCGACCGCTGGGAGCTGACGCCGTCCGAGCGCGACGTGGCGCTGCTGGCGCTCAAGGGGCTCACGATCGGCGAGATCGCCGCGATCCGGGAGACCCGCGACGGAACGGTCAAGGCGCAGTGCGCGGCGATCTACCGCAAGGCCGGGGTTTCCGGGCGGCCGCAGCTCATGTCGTTCTTCGTCGAGGAGCTGATGGCCGGGGTGACGCTCGGCGAGCCTGCGGAGCGGCCGGGCTCGCGGCCGGCGGCCGGCTTGCGGGCGGCGGTGGCTGGCGGCCTGCCGAAGGAATAGGCAGGCGCTGGATCCGGATTGTGCGCCGCCGCGGAGGAAGTGCCGGGGCGGGCAATCTCGTTGCGTTGCACAATCGGGCGTCATAACACTCGCGGGTCCGCGGGGAGAGTGCGCCGATGCCGACTTTCAAGAAGATCCTGGTGGCCAACCGGAGCGAGATAGCGATCCGGGTGATGCGCGCCGCGAACGAGATGGGCAAGACCACGGTCGCCGTATTCGCGGAGGAGGACAAGCTGTCGCTCCACCGCTTCAAGGCCGACGAGGCCTACCGGATCGGCGAGGGAATGGGGCCGGTGGCGGCCTACCTGTCGATCCCGGAGATCATCCGCGTCGCCAGGATGTGCGGGGCGGACGCGATCCATCCCGGCTACGGGCTGCTCTCGGAGAACCCGGACTTCGTCGACGCCTGCACCGCGGCAGGAATCGCGTTCATCGGGCCGAAGGCCGAGACGATGCGGATGCTCGGCGACAAGGCCTCGGCGCGGAAGGTGGCGATCGCGGCGGGGGTGCCGGTGATCCCGGCGACCGAGGTCCTGCCGGACGACATGGAAGAGGTGCGGCGGATGGCCGAGGCGGTCGGCTATCCGTTCATGCTCAAGGCGAGCTGGGGTGGCGGCGGACGCGGGATGCGGCCGATCATGGGGCCGGACGAGCTGGCCGACAAGGTGCTCGAGGGGCGGCGCGAGGCGGAGGCGGCGTTCGGGAACGGCGAGGGTTATCTCGAGAAGATGATCCTGAACGCCCGGCACGTCGAGGTGCAGATCCTCGGGGACGGGTACGGGACGATCTACCACCTCTGGGAGCGCGACTGCTCGGTGCAGCGGCGCAACCAGAAGGTCGTCGAGCGGGCGCCGGCGCCGTACCTGAGCGAGGCGCAGCGCGAATACGTCTGTTCGCTGGGGCTGAAGATCGCGCGCGCTGCCAGCTACGAGTGCGCCGGGACGGTCGAGTTCCTGATGGACCGGGATACGGGGGACTTCTACTTCATCGAGGTGAACCCGCGCGTGCAGGTCGAGCACACGGTGACCGAGGAGGTCACCGGCATCGACATCGTCCGGGCGCAGATCATGGTCGCGGAGGGCTCGACGCTCGCGGAGGCGACCGGGAAGCCGTCGCAGGCCGACGTGAAGCTCAACGGGCATGCGATCCAGTGCCGGATCACCACCGAGGATCCGCAGAACAACTTCATCCCGGACTACGGGCGGATCACGGCCTATCGCGGCGCGACGGGGCACGGAATCCGGCTCGACGGCGGCACGGCCTATTCCGGAGCGGTCATCACCCGCTACTACGACTCGCTGCTCGAGAAGGTGACGGCCTGGGCGCCGACGCCGGAGATGGCGATCGCGCGGCTCGACCGGGCATTGCGCGAGTTCCGGATCCGGGGGGTGTCGACGAACATCGCCTTCGTCGAAAATTTGCTCAAGCACCCGACCTTCCTGAACAACACCTATACGACGAAGTTCATCGACACGACGCCGGAGCTCTTCCACTTCGGGGCGCGGCGGGACCGGGCGACGAAGATCCTGACCTACATCGCCGACATCACCGTCAACGGGCACCCGGAGACGGCGGGGCGGCAGAAGCCGCCGGCCGAGGCGCGGCCGCCGAAGCCGCCGGTGGTGCCGCTGACCGCGCCGCCGCCCGGCACCCGGCAGCTCCTGGAGGAGAGGGGGCCGCAGGGCGTCGCCGACTGGATGCTGGCGCAGGAGAAGCTGCTCGTCACCGACACGACGATGCGGGACGGGCACCAGAGCCTGCTCGCGACCCGGATGCGGTCGTTCGACATGATCGCGGTGGCGCCGGCCTATGCCCACATGCTGCCGCAACTCTTCAGCGTCGAATGCTGGGGCGGCGCGACCTTCGACGTCGCCTACCGCTTTCTTCAGGAGTGCCCCTGGCAGCGCCTGCGCGACCTGCGTGCGCGGATGCCGAACCTGCTGACGCAGATGCTGCTGCGGGCGTCGAACGGCGTCGGCTACACCAACTATCCCGACAACGTGGTGCAGACCTTCGTGGCGCAGGCCGCGGCATCGGGCGTCGACGTGTTCCGGGTCTTCGACTCGCTGAACTGGGTCGAGAACATGCGCGTCGCGATGGACGCGGTGATCGAGTCGGGCAAGATCTGCGAGGCGGCGATCTGCTACACCGGCGACCTGAACGATCCGGCGCGGTCGAAGTACGACCTCGACTACTACGTGCGGATGGCGAAGCAGCTCAAGGCCGCCGGCGCGCACGTGCTGGGGCTGAAGGACATGGCCGGGCTGGTGAAGCCCGCCGCGGCCTACGCGCTGATCCGGGCGCTGAAGGAGGAGGTGGGCCTGCCGGTCCACTTCCACACCCACGACACCAGCGGGGTGTCGGCGGCGAGCATCCTCGCGGCCTCGGCAGCCGGGGTCGACGCGGTCGACGCGGCGATGGACAGCTTTTCCGGGATGACCTCGCAGCCCTGCCTCGGCTCGATCGTCGAGGCGCTGCAGCGCACCGAGCGCGACACCGGGCTCGACGTCGAGGCGATCCGCCAGCTCGCCGACTATTGGGAGGCGGTCAGGAACCAGTATGCGGCCTTCGAGGCGGGGCTGAAGGCGCCGGCCTCAGAAGTATACCTGCACGAGATGCCGGGCGGTCAGTTCACCAACCTCAAGGCGCAGGCCCGCTCGATGGGGCTCGAGGAGCGCTGGCACGAGGTGGCGCACATGTACGCCGAGGTGAACCGGATGTTCGGCGACATCGTCAAGGTGACGCCGAGCTCCAAGGTCGTCGGCGACATGGCGCTGATGATGGTGGCGCAGGGGCTGACCCGGGCCGAGGTCGAGGATCCGGCGGTCGAGGTCGCCTTCCCCGAGAGCGTCGTCGACATGATGAAGGGCAACCTCGGGCAGCCGCCGGGCGGGTGGCCGAAGGCGCTGCAGGCGAAGATCCTCAAGGGCGAGCCCGCGACGACCGAGCGCCCGGGAGCGGTGATGGCGCCGGCGGACCTCGGGAAGCTGCGGGCGGAGGCCGGGAAGCTCGCGCGCGAGGGCGAGACGATCGACGACGAGGACTTCAACGGCTACCTGATGTACCCGAAGGTCTTCGCCGACTATTTCAGCCGGCACCGCGAGTACGGGCCGGTCCGGACGCTGCCGACGCCGGTCTACTTCTACGGCATGGAGCCCGGACAGGAGGCCTCGATCGAGATCGACCCCGGAAAGATCCTCGAGGTGCGGCTGCAGACGGTCGGCGAGACCAACGAGGAGGGCGACGTGCGCGTCTTCTTCGAGCTGAACGGCCAGCCGCGGATGGTGCGGGTCCCTAACCGCAAGGCGGCGGCCTCGGCGCCGAAGCGGCCGAAGGCGGACGTCGGCAACCCCGCGCATGTCGCGGCGCCGATGCCCGGCGTGATCGCGAGCGTCGCCGTCAAGGACGGCCAGCCGGTGCAGGCGGGCGACCTGATGCTGACGATCGAGGCGATGAAGATGGAGACCGGGCTCTATGCCGACAAGGCGGGAACGGTGAAGGCGCTGCACGTGCAGCCCGGCGCCCAGGTCGACGCCAAGGATCTGCTGGTCGAGCTCGCCGTCGCCTGACATGGGCTCCGCTTCCACGAGCCCGCCGGGCCCGGCCTGCCCGCCGAGCTGGGACAGCGATCCTGTCGGAGCCGGTCCGGGCTGCGACAAGTGACTGATGTTACTTACGCGTCTTCCCGACGGCCGGCCCGCCCGCCGCGTCGGGGGGGCTTGGCGCGGGCGGCGCGGGCGGGGAGCTCGGCCATGATCGCGCGGCGAGCCTCGGGAGTCAGCGAGGACCAGGCGGCGATCTCGTCGAGCGTGCGGTGGCAGCCGACGCAGAGGCCGGTCGCCGGATGCACCACGCAGACCCTGACGCAGGGGCTCTCGATCTCGTCGCGGCGCCAGACCTCGTCCGTCATCGCGACTCCCGGGCCAGGTGGCCGAGCCGGTCGAGCAGCCCCTGCAGGATGTAGCCCGCGGCGACATGGTCGACGACCTCGGCCCGCCGCCGCCGCGAGGCGTCGGCCTCGATCAGCGCTCGCTCGGCGGCGACCGTCGACAGCCGCTCGTCCCAGAAGGTCATCGGCAGCTCGGTGAGCCCGGCGAGGTTGCGGGCGAAGGCGCGGGTCGACTGGGCGCGCGGGCCCTCGCTGCCGTCCATGTTGCGCGGCAGCCCGAGGACGAGCCCCGCGATCCGCCGCGGGCCGGCGAGCGCCATGAGCGCCGCGGCGTCGGCGCCGAAGCGGGTCCGGCGGATCGTCTCGAGCGGCGAGGCGATGACGCGGCCGGTGTCGGAGACCGCGACCCCGATCGTCTTCGTCCCGAGGTCGAGCCCCATCAGCGCCCCCGCCCGCGGCAAGAGGGCGGCGAATTCCCCGACGTCATCGACGACCCGCCCCGTCATGGCCCGAGCCCCGCGTCGCGGCCGGCGGCCTCGATCTCGGCCAGCCCCGCCGGGTCGCCGGCGTGCTTCTGCCGCGCCTCGGCGAGGATCGCGGCCGCCTCGTCGCGCCGCCCGAGGACGCCGAGCGAGCGGATCAGCCGCGCCCAGTCCGCCGGCGGGCCGCCCTGGGTGGCGAGCCGGTCCGACAGCTGGGCCACCATCCCCTCGATCATCGCCTGGCGCTGGTCGGGCGGCAGCGCCTGCGCCGCGTCGACGTCGGACTGGGTCGGCCCGGCGGCCGCCGCGTCCGGCGCGATGCCGGCCTGCCGGGCCGCCTCGGCGGCGCCGGCGCGGGCCCCCTCGGCCCAGGGCGCGTCGGCCGGGCCCTCGGCCAGCAGCCCCGACCATATCCGGTAGGCGAGGTCCGGCCGGCCGCCCTGCATCAGCGTCAGCGCCGAATAGTAGCGGCCGACCTGATCGTGCGGATCCAGCACCAGCGCCCGCGACAGCGCCTGCTCGGCCTCGGGCGACACGTAGCCGCCGGCGGCGAGGATCGAGAGCTCGGCAAGGTCGACGAGGTCGCGCGCCGTCGCCTTGTCGCCGAGCAGCGCCACGACCTGGTCCTGCGCCGCCCGCGCCGGCGCCCAGTTGCCGATCGAGGCCAGCGTCTGCGCCAGCAGCCGGTGCCCCGCGAGGTCGTCCGGGCGGGTCTTCAGCGCGTCCTCGAGCTTGCCGATCAGCTCGAGGTCATTGGCACTGACCGCGACCGGCGGCGGGGCGTCCTGCTGCCGGGCGACCGCCGCCTCGGCCTCGGCCTGGCTCGGGCGGCCGGCGCGGGCGGCCGCGGCCTCCGCCAGCCGCGGCGCGAGCGGCGCGTCGGGTGCCCCGGCGCCCCCGAGCCAGGCGTAGAGGCCGAAGGCCGCGGCGACGAGGCCCGCGACCATCGCCGGCGCCGCGACCCGGCTGAGCCGCCGGGGGGCTGCCCCACCCGCGGCCTCGGCGGCCTCGGCGTCGGCGGCCGCGAGGAGCCGGCGCGAGACCTCGATCCGGGTCGCCGCGGCCTCGTCGGCGCTGAGGATGCCCCGCGCGAGGTCGGCCTCGACCTCGCGCAACTGGTCGCGATGCACCTGCAGGTCGTAGCTCGCCCGGCGGGCGGGCCCGGCGCCGGCGCGCACGAGCGGCGCGAAGACGAGGCCGGCGCAGCCGGCCGCGACCAGCGCCGCGATCCCCCAGAAGAGCCAGTCAGCCTGCATCCCGGTCCTGCAAATCCGGCCGGACCCTAGCTTTTCGGCGCAGCGGGCACAATCGACGCCCGCGGCGCGATCGCGTGATCCGGGCGAGCGGTCGCGGCGGGCCGGCGGGCACAAGTTCCCTGTTGCGCCGCGGGGGCGGTCCCCGTAGACCGGCGCTTGGACGAAGCCAGCCCCAGGGGCTCTCGCCGACAGGCCGCGTCGCGCGAACCTTATCCCCTGCGGGCGACGCGGGGGAATGCCGATGAAGGTTCTCGTGCCCGTCAAGCGGGTCATCGACTACAACGTCAAGGTGCGGGTGAAGGGCGACGGCTCCGGCGTCGACCTCGCCAACGTCAAGATGAGCATGAATCCCTTCGACGAGATCGCCGTGGAAGAGGCGATCCGCCTGAAGGAGAAAGGCGCGGCCGGGGAGGTCGTCGTCGTCTCGGTCGGCGTCAAGCAGGCGCAGGAGACGCTGCGGACCGCGCTCGCCATGGGGGCGGATCGGGCGATCCTGGTGGTCGCGGCCGAGGACGCGAGCACCGACATCGAGCCGCTGGCGGTGGCGAAGATCCTCAAGGCCGTCGCCGACGCCGAGGGGCCGGGGCTGGTGATCGCCGGCAAGCAGGCGATCGACAACGACATGAACGCGACCGGGCAGATGCTGGCGGCGCTGCTCGGCTGGCCGCAGGCGACCTTCGCCTCGGAGCTGGCGGTCGAGGGCGGCAAGGCGAAGGTCACGCGCGAGGTCGACGGCGGGCTGCAGACGATCGAGGTGACGCTGCCGGCGGTCGTGACCGTCGACCTGCGGCTGAACGAGCCGCGCTACGCCTCGCTTCCGAACATCATGAAGGCGAAGAAGAAGCCGCTCGAGGAAAGGACCGCCGCCGACTACGGCGTCGACGTGACCCCGCGGCTGAAGGTCCTGAAGACCGCCGAGCCCGCCACGCGGAAGGCCGGCGTCAAGCTCGGGTCGGTCGACGAGCTGATCCAGAAGCTGAAGACCGAGGCAGGGGTGATCTGATGGCCGTCCTGATCGTCGCGAAGCACGACAATGCGCACCTCAACGACGCCACCGCCAAGGCGGTGACCGCCGCGAAGGCCATGGGCGGCGACATCGACGTGCTGGTCGCGGGCCTCGACGCCGGCGCCGCCGCCGAGGCGGCCGCCAGGCTCGACGGGGTCAAGCGGGTGATCCAGGTCGAGGGCGAGGCCTACGGCCACCGGCTGGCCGAGCCGCTGACCGCGCTGCTCCAGGGAATGGCCGGGCCCTACGAACACATCGTCTTCCCGGGCACGACCTCGGGCAAGAACGTCGCCCCGCGCCTGGCGGCGCTCCTCGACGTGATGGTGATCTCGGACGTGACCGGGGTCCTGTCCGGCGACACCTTCGAGCGGCCGATCTACGCCGGGAACGCGATCCAGACCGTGCAGTCGGGGGACGCCAAGAAGGTCGTGACCGTCCGCCCGGCCTCTTTCGAGGCAACCGGCGAGCAGGCGCCGGCGCCGATCGAGGCTGCCGGGGCCGCGGCCGACCCCGGGACCTCGGCCTGGGTCGAGGACAGGGTCGCGGCCTCGGACCGGCCGGAGCTGACCTCGGCGCGGATCGTGGTGTCGGGCGGGCGCGGGGTCGGCTCGGAGGAGAACTTCGCGCTGATCTCGGGGCTCGCCGACAAGCTCGGCGCCGCGGTCGGCGCCAGCCGTGCGGCGGTCGACTCGGGCTACGCCCCCAACGACTGGCAGGTCGGGCAGACCGGCAAGGTCGTCGCGCCCGAGCTCTACATCGCGGTCGGCATCTCCGGCGCGATCCAGCACCTGGCCGGCATGAAGGATTCGAAGGTCATCGTCGCGATCAACAAGGACGAGGAGGCGCCGATCTTCCAGGTTGCCGACTACGGCCTGGTCGGCGACCTGTTCCAGATCGTGCCGGAGCTCGAGAAGAAGCTCGGCTGAGCCGCGATGCCGGCGGCCGGGGTCCACCGTCCGCTGGCGCCGGCCGGGCGCGCCGCCCGCGCCGACAGCCCCGGGGCCGTCCCCTGCGCCGCGGCGGCGCGGCCCTGGGTGCTGGCGGCGACGATCCTCGCCTCGGCGATGGCCTTCATCGACGGCTCGGTCGTCACGATCGCGCTGCCGGTCTTGCAGCGCGAGCTCGGCGCCGGGCTCGCGGCGCTGCAATGGGTCGTCAACGGCTATACGCTGCTGCTGGCGGCGCTGATCCTGGTCGGCGGCGCCGCCGGCGACCGCTTCGGCCGGCGGCGGGTGTTCCTGATCGGCACGCTCGTCTTCGCCGGCGCCTCCGCCGCCTGCGCGCTGGCGCCCGGCGTCGGGGCGCTGATCGCGGCGCGGATGCTGCAGGGGCTCGGCGCGGCGCTGATGGTGCCGCAGAGCCTCGCGATCATCTCCGCCGCCTTCCCGCCCGAGATCCGCGGCCGCGCCATCGGCACCTGGGCCGGCGCGGCGTCGCTGACCACCGCCCTCGGGCCGGCGGTCGGCGGCTTCCTGATCGACAGCCTCGGCTGGCGCGCGGCCTTCTGGCTGAACCTGCCGCTCGCGGCCGCCGTCGTCCTCCTCGCCCGCGCCCACGTCCCCGAGAGCCGCGCGCCCGCGGCCGGTCCGCTCGACCTCGGCGGCGGGGCGCTGGCCGTCGCCGCCTCGGCGCTGGCGACGCTTGGGCTGACCGCCCTCGGCCGACCGGGCGGTGGCTGGACTGCCGCGACCCTGGTCGCGGCCGGCGCCGTCACCGCCGCCGGCTTCGTCCGCGTCGAGCGAACCGCCCCGGCGCCGCTGATGCCGCTGTCGCTCTTCGCCTCGCGCGCCTTCGCCGGCGCGAACCTCCTGACGCTCTTCCTCTACGGCGCGCTCGCCGCGATCCTCTTCCTGCTGCCCTTCGAGCTCATCGGCCGCCGCGGCCTCTCGGCCAGCGGCACCGGCCTCGTCCTGCTGCCGGTCGGCCTCTTGATCGGCCTCGGCGCGCGCCCGGCCGGGGCGCTCGCCGACCGGCTCGGCGTCCGCGGCTTCCTGGTCGCGGGCTCGGTGCTGGTCGCCCTCGCCGCCGCCTGGCTGGCGCCGGCGCTGCCGGGCCTCGCGGCCGGCGTCGTCGCCCCCCTCGTCCTCTTCGCCGCCGGCATGACCCTCGTCGTCGCGCCGCTGACGACGGCGGTGATGAACGCCGCCCCCGACGCCCTCGCCGGCGCCGCCTCGGGGGTCAACAACGCCGCGAGCCGGCTTGCCGGGCTGCTGGCGATCGCGCTGGTCGGCGCCGTCGCGGCGCTGGTCTTCGGCCTCGGCGCGCCGGGGGCGCAGTTCGGCGAGTTCCCGCCCGCCGGCGACCCCGCCCTCGCGCCGGTCGCCGCCGCCTTCGGACGGGCCTATGCCGCCGGCATGGCGGTCGCGGCGCTCCTCGCCGCCCTCGCCGCCGCAGCGGCCTGGGCGACCCTCGGGGTCCGGTCCGATTTTTCCGACCCATCCCCTTGAAGCCGCCGCGGCGGTTTCCGATCTTACGTCATGTTAATGACCTTAACATGGAAGGAGCGCCTGATGGAGACCGTCGTCCGCCCGCTCGGTCGGGTTCGCGACTGGCTCGACGAAAGGGGCAGGTCCGCGTGGATCGCCCTCACCGTGGTCGGCTTCGTCGTCTTCTGGCCGATCGGACTTGCCCTACTCGCCTACGTCATATGGAGCAAACGCATGCGCTGCCGCCACTGGGGACACGACCGCAACAGCTTCCGCGGCTTCGGCCGGATGGGATCGACCGGCAACTCCGCCTTCGATTCCTACCGCGAGGAGACGCTGAAGCGCCTCGAGGAGGAGCGGGACGCCTTCGTCTCCTTCCTGAACCAGCTCCGCGCCGCCAAGGACCGGGCCGAGTTCGACCAGTTCATGGCGAGCCGCCAGGCGCCCGAGGCGGTCTGACCTCGAACCGCGCCCCCGGACCTTCGGGGGCGCGTCCGCCGAAGACCATCGCGGCGAGCACGCCGTCCCGGTCGATGAACTGGTGCTTGAGCGCGGCCCCCGCGTGCAGCACCAGGACCGCCGCGAGCAGGATCGCGGCATCGACATGCACGCCGCGGGCGACATCCTCGATCCGCTGCACCCCGGGCACGAAGGGGTCGGGCAACGGGAACAGCCCGAACACCATGTTCTGCATCTGCAGGAGGTCCTGGGTCGGCGAGGCCGAGGCCATGATCCACCCCGACAGCGGCATCGCGAAGATCAGCACGTAGAGCGCCAGGTGGCTCGCCCCGGCGGCCCGCACCTGCCAGCGCGGCATCGCCGCCGGATAGGGCGGGCGGCGCCGGTTGGCCAGCCGCCAGAGGAGCCGCACGACCGCCAGGGCGAAGACGACGAAGCCCCAGCTCTTGTGCAGCTGCGTCAGCGTGAACCGTTGCAGGAGGTCGGGGACGGCCTTCACCATCCAGACGCCGAAGCCGAGCTGGAACAGGATCAGCGCCGCCATCGTCCAGTGCAGCGCCCGCGTCACCCACCCCCAGCCCTTCGTGCTGTCGGCGGCGGGCATCGCTATTGCGACGCCATCAGCAGGTGGATCCTGACCGGCAGCACCGAGGCGACCTGCGGCACGCCGCCGGTCGAGCCGAACTCGGTCCGGTCGATGCTGCCGGTCAGGTCGAACCCCGCCTCGAACCGCTTCGGATCGTCGGCCGCCGGCCCGTACTGCGTCACGGTCGCCTTGAACGTCACGGGCCTGGTCACCCCGCGCAGCGTGATCCGCCCCTGGACGTCGGCGGTCTGCTTCGAGGTCTGCGTCAGCTTGTCGAGGTGGAAGTCGATCGTCGGATATTCGGCGGCGTCGAGGTAGTCGCGGCTCCGCACCAGCTGGTCGACGACCGCGACCCCGGTCGTCGCGGCACCGGCGTTCACGCTGATCGTGGCCTTCGCCGCGCCCGGATGCGCCTGGTCGAAATCGACCTGCCCATCGAGCTGCGGGAAGCGCACGGTGACGTTCCTGCCCTCCCAGGCGACATCGACGGCAACGGTCGTGGCAGGCTCGAGCCTCCACGGCGCGGCCGCCGCCGGCAGCGGCAGCGCGAGGAGCGCCGTCAACAGAAACCTGAGCATCGCGCCATCTCCTCCCTGGATCCCGCACAGGATAGCCTGAAACGCGGCCGGACGCGCCGCAGCTCCGGAAATCGTGTTCGGCTACCGCCTTGCCCGGCCGGGGCGAAAGACCTGCCGCCCGGCAGGCCGCGCCGTCAGCGCGACCGGCCAGCGCGGTGCAGGTCACGGCCGCTCGCCAACACGGCTACATGGCCGCGGGACGGAGTTGAGCACACGCGCGGATCAGATCTCGCCCGCAACCGTCGCCGCGATCGCCGCGGGGCTCGCCCGGGCTCGGCCCGCCCGGCCGATCCGGCCCGTCCACCGCCCCTCCCCGCCGGGCCCCCGAGCCCCGGCGGCCGCCCCGCGACCTCCTTTCCTATCGGGTAGTGCCGGGGGGGTCGAGGGGGGCCGGCGAGGGCCCCCCTCGGGCCGCCTCGAGATCCGACCGGTCCTCCGGGAGCAAGCGAGACGCCATCCGGCCTTCGGCCCGGAGGCCCGCGCATGCGGGCGATGGCGCCAAAGCGCCACGGCCCCCCTCGCGTCCCTCCGGACGTCACCCGACCCGCCGGCTACGCCATGACCAGGGGGCACGACCAAACTCCGGCTCCGAATCCTTGACAACCCGTTAACGTCCGGGTCTCTTTCCCTTGGAAATCAACAGCTTGACAATTGCCCCGATACTCCGCCCGCGCGGCTCACCGCCACCCTCGAACCGTCTCGTCCGGGGCCGGAGGCGGCCTCTTCGGGTTGCCGCCGCTACCGCGTCGGGACGGGCTTGTCGCCGCGGTAGTCGTAGAAGCCACGCTTGGTCTTGCGGCCGAGCCAGCCGGCCTCGACGTACTTCACCAAGAGCGGGCAGGGGCGATACTTGGTGTCGGCGAGGCCCTCGTGCAGCACGTTCATGATCGCGAGGCAGGTGTCGAGGCCGATGAAGTCGGCGAGCTCGAGCGGGCCCATCGGATGGTTGGCGCCGAGCTTCAGCGCCATGTCGATCGAGGCGACGGTCCCGACGCCCTCGTAGAGGGTGTAGGCCGCCTCGTTGATCATCGGGATGAGGATGCGGTTGACGATGAACGCCGGAAAGTCCTCGGACGCCGAGGCGGTCTTGCCGATCCGGTGCACGACCCCGAGGAGCGTCTCGTAGGTGGCCTCGTCGGTCGCGATGCCGCGGATCAGCTCCACGAGCTGCATCACCGGCACCGGGTTCATGAAGTGGAAGCCCATGAACCGTTCCGGCCGGTCGGTGCCGGAGGCGAGCCGGGTGATCGAGATCGACGAGGTGTTCGAGGTCAGGATCGTGTCGGGCGCCAGGTGCGGGACCAGCGCCTTGAAGATCCTGTGCTTGAGCTCCTCGCGCTCGGTCGCCGCCTCGATCACCAGGTCGGTCGACCCGAGCGGGGCGAGCTCCGGCTCGATCGTCAGCCGGCTCATCGCCTCCTCGCGGGCGGCGACGCTGATCTTGCCGCGCGCCACCTGCCGGTCGAGGTTGCCGCGGATGATGCCGGGCGCCTTCTCGAGCGCCGCCTCCGAGACGTCGTGCAGCGCCACGTCGAAGCCCGCAAGCGCGAAGACGTGGGCAATGCCATTGCCCATCTGGCCCGCACCGATCACGCCGACGCGCCTGATCTCCATTTAGCCCCGCCCGATCGCTGAAGTCGGGCCACCATAGGCAGCCCCCCGAAGGCGTGCAATGGCTTTATCCCGCGCCGCCAACTGCTGCCGCGCGCCCGTCCGGCGTCGTTTACACGATCGCCCCCTGCGCATAGCGTTACCCGGGGGTTGCAGGCGGCAACGTCCGGGGGGACAGGCATGAACGCCATCATCGACTTCCTGAACACGGTCTTCTGGGGCTACGTGCTGATCTACGGCCTGCTGGCGGTGGGGATCTATTTCACCATCCGCCTGCGATTCCAGCAGATCCTCCGCTTCGGCGAGATGTTCCGCGTCGTCACCGCCACCAACCCCAACGACAACGAGGGCATCACCCCCTTCCAGGCGCTCTGCACCAGCCTCGCCAGCCGCGTCGGCACCGGCAACATCGCCGGCGTCGCGGTGGCGCTGACCCTCGGCGGCCCGGGGGCGATCTTCTGGATGTGGATGGTGGCGCTGGTCGGCATGGCGACCGCCTACGCGGAATCGAGCCTCGCCCAGCTCTACAAGACCCACGGACCCCAGGGCTCCGAGGGCATCTACCGCGGCGGCCCGGCCTTCTACATCGCGAAGGGCCTCGGGATGCCCTGGCTCGGCGCGGTCTTCTCCGCCTGCCTGATCCTCTCCTTCGGCCTCGTCTTCAACGCGGTGCAGGCGAACTCCATCGCCGACGCCATGGCCGGCGCCTTCGGCGTCCCCAAGCTCGCGACGGGGCTCGTGGTCGCCGCCGTCACCGGCGTCGTGATCTTCGGCGGCATCCACGCGATCGCGCGCGTCGCCGAGTACGTGGTGCCGTTCATGGCCGGCATCTACCTCCTCGTCGCGCTCTACGTGCTCGCGACCCACCTGACGCTGGTGCCGGGAATGATCGCGCACATCGTCGGCAACGCCTTCGGCTTCGCCGAGGTCGGCGGCGGGGTCGCCGGCGGCGTCGCGGCGGCGATGCTGAACGGCGTCAAGCGCGGGCTCTTCTCCAACGAGGCCGGCATGGGCTCGGCGCCGAACATCGCCGCCGCGGCGACGCCGGTCCCGCACCACCCTGCGGCGCAAGGGCTCGTCCAGGCGCTCGGGGTCTTCATCGACACGCTGGTGATCTGCTCCTGCACCGCCCTGATGATCCTGCTCTCGGACGTCTACCAGCCGGGCGGCGAGCTCACCGGCATCCAGCTCACGCAAGCGGCGCTCGCCCAGCACGTCGGCGCGATCGGCCCCTACTTCATCGCGGTGGCGATCTTCTTCTTCGCCTTCACCTCGATCATCGGCAACTACTCCTATTCCGAGATGGCCATCGTCTACCTCGGCGGCGGCGGCCGGACGAGCATCCTCGCCCTCCGGATCGTCGTGCTGCTGATGGTCGTCTGGGGCGCGCTGCAGGCCGTCGCGACGGTGTTCAACGCCGCCGACGCCTCGATGGGGCTGATGGCGACGATCAACCTCGTGACGATCGTCGCGCTGTCGGGCACGGTAGTGAAGCTGACGCGCGACTATTTCGCCCAGCGCGACGCCGGGATCGACCCCGAGTTCCACGGCGCCGACTATCCTGAGCTCGGCGACCGGATCGAGCATTCGATCTGGTCGCGCAGCGCGCCGAAGCCGGGCCGCGGCGCGTAGGACTCCGCACGCCGTCGATGCTAGAATGCCCGGGGCACCACGCCCCGGGACGCGTTCCGATGCCGTCCGTCGCAGCCCTCGCCGCCAGCGTGGCGGTCGCCGCCGGGGCCGCCTGCGTGGCCGCGGCGCTCTGGATGCTGCTCCGCCGGAGCGGCCGGCCGGCGATGGCGCCGCTGGCGCTCGTCGCCGGCGCAGCACTGCTGGCGCTGCCCTGGGCGCTCCCGCTGCAGCCGTCCCCGCCGGACGGCCCCGCGCCCGCGCCGATCACGGTCGGCGCGGTCTCGATCTCGGCCGACGGCACCCGCACGGTCGCGGCCGAGCCGCCGAAGCCGGTGATCGCGCCACCGCCAGCGCTCCCGGGGCGGCCAGCGATCAAGATCGACATCGAGGCGAGCGAGGCCGAGCCCAACGACACCCTCGCCGCTGCCAACGTCGCCCAGCTCGGCACCGCCATCGTCGGCGACCTTGGCGAGGGCGACCTCGACTTCTTCGCCTTCGGCATGCCGCCCGGGCTGCGCGGCGAGGTCGTGGCGGCGCTGACCGTGCTCGAGGGCAACGCCGGCCTGACCATGTACGACGACACCGGCGAGGCGATCGGCAGCATGGACACGCCGGAACAGATCAGCGTCCGCACGGCGACGCTGGTGCGGATGATCGACGCGCCGGTCTACTATGTGATGGTGCGCGCCAATCCGGACCGGCCGGGGCCGGCGAAGTACCACCTGACGGTGGCCGCGCGCCGGCGCTGACTATTCGGCGACCGCGACCGGGGTCTCGGCCCCGAAGCGGTCGGGCGCGCCGGCCTCGCCGTGCGCCGCGAGGAAGCGCTCGGCGTCGAGCGCCGCCATGCAGCCCATCCCGGCCGACGTCACGGCCTGGCGATAGACCGGGTCGGCGATGTCGCCGGCAGCGAAGACGCCCGGCACCGAGGTCGCCGTCGACCCGGGCCGCGTCACCACGTAGCCGCCCTGGTGCAGCTCGAGCTGGCCCTCGACCAGCTGCGAGGCCGGCGCATGGCCGATCGCCACGAAGACCCCGTCGCACTTCAGCACGCGCTCGGCTCCGGTGCGGATGTCGCGCAAGCGCACCCCGGTCACGCCGCGCGGATCCTTCTCGCCGATCACCTCGTCGATGACGTGATGCCAGAGGGTCTCGATCTTCGGGTGGCTGAACAGCCGCTCCTGCAGCACCTTCTCGGCCCGGAGCTCGTCGCGGCGGTGCACCAGCGTGACCTTGGTGGCGAAGTTGGTCAGGAACAGCGCCTCCTCGACGGCCGAGTTGCCGCCGCCGGCGACGACGACCTCGCGGCCGCGATAGAAGAAGCCGTCGCAGGTGGCGCAGGCCGAGACGCCGAAGCCCTTGTAGAACTCCTCCGACGGCAGCCCGAGCCACTTGGCCTGGGCGCCGGTCGCGATGATGACGGCATCGGCGGTATAGATCGTGCCGCCGTCGCCGATCGCCGTGAACGGCCGCTTGTCGAGCTCGAGCCGCGCGATGTGGTCGGAAATGAGCTCGGCGCCCGTCGCCCGTGCGTGCGCCGCCATCCGCTCCATCAGCGCCGGCCCCTGCACCTCGACGTCGCCCGGCCAGTTCTCGACCTCGGTGGTGATCGTCAGCTGCCCGCCGGGCTGGATGCCCTCGATCAGGATCGGCGCGAGCATCGCCCGCGCGCCGTAGACCGCCGCGGTGTAGCCGGCGGGGCCGGAGCCGATGATGAGCAGGCGGGTGTGGCGGGTGTCGGACATGGCTACCTCGGGCGTGGCCCCGCTATATAGGCGCCACGCCCGCCGCTGGAAAGGCACCGCTCGCAGAGACCTCTGCCGAAGCCTTCCGATCGTGGACGCGGGTCGTTCGCCCCCCGGACAACCGTTGAAATCCGGTTAACGCTCGGGGCCTGAATCTAGCGATTCCAACGACTTGACCTACATGCTCGACCCCGAGCACCCCCCCGGACAAAGCCCCGCTTCGTCCGGGCCGACCTTTCGCGAAGGTCGCTCAGACGAGCTTCGCCCGCAGCTTCTTGAACTCCTCCTCGGAGATCGAGCCCTGCGCCTTCAGCTGGTCGAGCTTGGTGATCTCGTCGGCGACGCTGAAGCCGACCGCGCTGCGGATTTGCTCCCGGGCGAGCGCCGCCTGCTGCGCGTCGCGGTCATCCATGCCCCAGCCCTGGGTCACCAGGTAGGCGAAGATGCCGATGTAGGGCAGCAGCAGCAGGAAGATCACCCAGAGCACCTTGGTGAGGCTCGAGATGTCGCGGCGGCGGAACAGGTCCACCAGCACCCGGATCAGGATCCAGAACCAGACCACGAAGAAGAAGATGAACAAGGCGTCGATCAGGAACGATCCGAACGTCAACCCGCCCACGTGCGTTCCCGCCGCGGCTGCCTGCCCTTCCATTTCAGTCCCCCTTTGGCTTTGCGATGCCGGCTTCTCGGCCGCGGCGCCGCCCCGCGCAAGCGGATTCTTCGCCGGGTCACGGGTCCGGCAATTCGCAGCGTCCGGCCGGCGGGAGCGCACCTTTCCGAATGATGCGCAATCATGAAATATTATTGCTTCCAGTGGCGCCACCGCATAGTCAATTGTTGGCGCAACCGGATACCGAGACGATGCCGCAGGCCAAGCTCGATCCC
Source organism: Amaricoccus sp. (assembly GCA_046348975.1). Classification (GTDB taxonomy): domain Bacteria; phylum Pseudomonadota; class Alphaproteobacteria; order Rhodobacterales; family Rhodobacteraceae; genus Amaricoccus. The sequence continues at coordinate 123,012 of JAXMDF010000007.1, forward strand.
ATCGACCGCAAGATCCTGGCCGAGCTGCAGGCGGACGGGCGGATGACCAACGTCGAGCTGTCGCGGCGGGTCGGGATCTCGGCGCCGCCCTGCCTGCGCCGGGTGCGGACGCTCGAGGAGGCCGGGCTGATCGAGGGCTACCACGGCCGGATCAACGCCCGAGAGCTCGGCTTCGAGGTGCGGGTCTTCGTCATGGTCGGGCTGTCGAGCCAGGCCGAGCGCGACCTCAGCGCCTTCGAGGCCCAGTGCCGCGCCTGGCCGCTGGTACGCGAGTGCCACATGCTGAACGGCGAGATCGACTTCATCCTGAAGTGCGTCGCGCCCGACCTCTCGACCTTCCAGAGCTTCCTCACCGAGCAGCTGACCGCCGCGCCCAACGTGGCCAGCGTCAAGACGAGCCTCGTCATCCGCTGCGCGAAGGACGAGCCGGCGATCCCCTTCGACATCTACGAGGAGCGCGCCCGCGCGCGGGACTGACTGCCCGGGAGCGATCACAGGCGGGCCTTCCACGAACGCTCGGGGGCTTTCCTCCAACCTCCCGACGAAGGCGCTTCAATCGAATCTTATCGGTTCCGTGCCAGCGTGCCGGCCTTTCGAACATGACAGGAGTTCGCGAGATGCACTCGGTGGAGAGCATCGCGGCGGAGATCGTGCGCCGCGAGGGGGGGTACGTGAACGACCCCGACGACCCCGGCGGCGCGACCAACCACGGCGTCACGCTCGGGACCATGCGGCAGCTTCACCTCGACCTCACGCGCGACGGCAAGGTCGACGCGCGCGACGTGAAGGCGCTGGATCCCGACGCGGCCGCGCAGATCTACGTCCGCCACTATTTCCGGGAACCCAGGCTCGACCTGCTGCCGGAGCCGCTGCAGCCGAGCGTCTTCGACATGCAGGTGAACGCCGGCGCCAATGCGGTGAAGATCCTGCAGCGGCTGATGGCCGCCTTCGGGTTTCCGCTCAAGGACGACGGCGTGGTCGGGCGGCTGACCGCCGCAACGGCCGCCGAGGTGCTGCGGCGCGCACCGGACCACCTGGTCGACGCCTACGGCATCGCGCGCCGCAACTACTACTACCGGCTCGCGGACCAGCGGTCGGCGAGCCGCAAGTACGCGCGCAGCCGGGACGGGGGCAAGGGCGGCTGGATCGTCCGGGCCGAGGAGTTCATTTCCGAGCGGTTCCGCCTGACGCGGGCCGAGCACGACGCGAGGGTGGCGGCATGGGGATGATCGGGACGATCCTCGGCGCAGGCGGCGCCGTCCGGCAGGCGGGCGAGGCGGTCAGCGAGGTCGCCGGCGTCTTCGTCGGCAGCGAGGCCGAGCGCGAGGCCGCCGCCTCGAAGCAGGCGCTGGCCGCCGTCGGCGAGTTCGGCGCCGAGTTCGCGCTGCCGGCGCAGGGGCCCTTCGACGGCTTCGTCAACGGGCTGAACCGGCTGCCGCGGCCGCTGCTGGCGCTCTCGACGATCGGGCTCTTCGTCTACGCGATGGCGGCGCCGGCGGGCTTCTCGGTCCGGATGCAGGGTCTGGCGCTGGTGCCCGAGCCGCTCTGGTGGCTGCTCGGCGCCATCGTGTCCTTCTACTTCGGCGCCCGCGAGCTGCACCACCAGCGCATGCGGCAGCAGGTCACGCTCGGCGTCGCCGCCGCGCAACGGGCGGTCGCCGCGATCCGCCCCACGCCGGTTGCCGACCCGGCGGCGCCGGAGCCGGCGGCCACACCGATGCCGGTCGCCGCGAGGATGCCGGTCGCTGCGGCACCGAAGGTCGCGCCGGAGCCGCTCGCCATCGTACCGCCGGCGGCCGTCGCCGATCCCGACTACAATGCCGCGGTCGAGGAGTGGCGGCGGCTGCAGGGTTGAGGTCCGGCCGGGCGGCCGGTGCCGCCCGGCCTCACGACGGGTTCGTTTGCCCCTCGGGCGAATCCGCAGCATAGTGGCGCGCCACACGAGGGAGCCGGAAGTGAGCGTCGAACTCGGGCATTTCGCCCTCATCCTCGCCTTCCTCGTCGCCGTCGTCCAGGCGGTCGTCCCGATGGTCGGCGCGAGCCGCGGCTGGTCCGACTGGATGCGCCTCGCCGTGCCCGCCGCCGTCGTCCAGTTCGCGCTGACCGCCGCCGCCTTCGCGGTGCTGATGCACGCCTTCGCGGTCTCCGACTTCTCGGTGCGGCTGGTCGCCCTGAATTCCAACTCGGCGCAGCCGCTGATCTACCGGATGGCCGGGACCTGGGGCAATCACGAGGGGTCGATGCTCCTCTGGATGCTGATCCTGACCCTCTTCGGCGCCATGGTCGCCCTCTTCGGGGCCAACCTGCCGCCGGCGCTGCGCGCCCGCGTCCTCGCCGTCCAGGCCACGGTCGCGGTCGCCTTCTTCGGCTTCATCCTCCTGACCTCGAACCCCTTCCTGCGGCTGGCGAACCCTCCGATCGACGGCAACGACCTCAATCCGCTGCTGCAGGATCCGGGCCTCGCCTTCCACCCGCCGTTCCTCTACCTCGGCTACGTCGGCCTCTCGATGGCTTATTCGTTCGCCATCGCCGCCCTGATCGAGGGCCGGGTCGACGCCGCCTGGGCCCGCTGGGTCCGCCCCTGGACGCTGCTCGCCTGGGTGTTCCTCACGATCGGCATCGCGATGGGCTCGATCTGGTCCTACTACGAGCTCGGCTGGGGCGGCTGGTGGGCCTGGGACCCGGTCGAGAACGTCTCCTTCATGCCCTGGCTCATCGCCTGCGCGCTGCTCCACTCCGCCATCGTCGTCGAGAAGCGCGGGACGTTGAAGAGCTGGACCATCCTCCTCGCGATCCTCGCCTTTTCGTTCAGCCTGATCGGCGCCTTCATCGTCCGCTCCGGCATCATCACCAGCGTCCATGCCTTCGCCGACGACCCCCAGCGCGGCATCTACCTGCTCTGGATCCTCGCCGCCTTCATCGGCGGCTCCCTCGCCCTCTACGCCTGGCGCGCCCCGGCGCTGCGCTCCGACACCGTCTTCGCCGCCGTCAGCCGCGAGAGCGGCCTCGTCCTCAACAACCTCCTCCTCGTCACGGCCACCTTCGTCGTCTTCTTCGGCACGATGTGGCCGCTCCTCGCCGAGGTCACCACCGGCCGCAAGGTCTCGGTCGGCCCGCCCTTCTTCAATCTCGCCTTCACCCCCTTCATGGTCGCGCTGGCCGCGATCCTCCCGCTCTTCGCCGCCCTCCCCTGGAAGCGCGGCAGCCTCGCCAAGGGCATGCGGCCCCTCTGGGGCGCTCTCGCCCTCTCCGTCGCCCTCGGCGCCCTCGCCTGGTCGCTCCAGACCGGCGGCAGCATGCTCGCCCCGATCGGCGCCACCCTCGCCGCCTGGCTCGTCCTCGGCGCGCTCGCCGATCTCGCCGGCCGCATCCGCCTCCGCGACGCCGGCATCACCGAGATCCTCCGCCGGGCCCGCAACCTCCCCCGCGCCGACTGGGGCAAGGCACTCGCCCACGCCGGCCTCGGCGTCTCGATCTTCGGCATCGCCGCCGTCACTGCCTGGTCCGCCGAGGACATCCGCCTCGTCCACCCAGGCGAGCGCTTCGACGTCGCCGGCTACGAGGTCCGCTTCGACGACATCCAGCACGCCCGCGGCCCCAACTACGCCACCGACCGCGCCACAGTGACGGTTTCCCGCAACGGCCGCGAGGTCGCGACCCTGCACCCGGAAAAGCGCCTCTACGACGTGCAGCAGATGGCGACGACCGAGGCCGGGATCGGCCGCGGCGCCACCCGCGACCTCTACGTCTCCCTCGGCGACCCGCAGGGCGACGGCCGGGCGCTCCGCACCTACGTCAAGGCCTTCTCGAACTGGATCTGGGCCGGCGCCTTCCTGATGGCCGCGGGCGGCATCGTCAGCCTCAGCGACCGCCGCTACCGCGTCGGCGCCCCCGCCCGCCGCGCCCGCCCCGGCGCCCCCGTCCCCGCCGAATAGATGCGCCGCGCCCTCCTGGCCCTCGCCCTCGGCCTCGCCCCCCTCGCCGTCTCCGCCGTCGAGCCTGGCGAGATGCTCCCCGACCCCGCGCTCGAAGCCCGCGCCCGCGCGATCACCGAGGAGCTCCGCTGCGTCGTCTGCCAGTCGGAATCGGTCGACGAGTCGAACGCCGACATCGCCCACGACATCCGCATGCTGGTCCGCGAGCGCCTGAAGGCCGGCGACAGCGACGCCGAGGTCCGCGCCTACCTCGTCGACCGCTACGGCGAGTTCGTGCTGTTCCGCCCGCCCTTCAGCTGGCGCAACGCCCCGCTCTGGCTCGCCGGTCCCGCATTGCTCCTCTTGGGCGGCGGCATCGCCCTCGTCTTCGTCCGCCGCCGCGCCCGCGCCCCCTTCGACCCGCCGCCGCCGCTGTCCGAGGAGGAGCAGGCCCGCATCGCCGCGCTGATCCGGGAATAGCCGCCCCCTCCCGGGCCCACCCGGCGGACATGATATGACTCACCCGCTACGCTTCCGCTCCCATACTCCTTCTCGCCTTCCCTATCGGGCAGGTTCCCCCTCGCCCCAAGCTTGGGGCGAGGGGGGAAGGGGGGAGTGGGGTTGGCGCGCAAAGGCGCGCAGGGGCCCCGCGCGCGTCTCGCGCGTGGGGATGACGACTCCGGAGCGCCAAGGCGCTCCGACGACGGCGCCGCGTCAAGACGCTGGAGGGCGAGCCGTCGCCTCCAGCGCCGTAGGGTCGCTTTAACCGTCTGGATCCGAACCCTGTTCCGGTCCAGCCCCGATGGTGCGACGATCGAGATCGGGGGCGCTCGGTCGTTAACCATAACCGCCGCCGATCACCCCCGACGCGGGTTCCCGCCACGCCCCCGCCCCGCTATCGTCGCGGGACGATGAACGACGCCCGCCAGCCCGCGACCCTCGCCGACCGCATCGTCCGGGCCCCCCGCCCCTGGGACCCGGCGCAGGCCAGCGACGCCGCCCTTCGCTTCGCCGCCCAGCCGGCGCCGGTCCGCGCCCTCCTCCAAGGCACCGCCGCCTGCTCGCCGTTCCTCGCCGGCCTGATCGCCCGCGAGGCCGACTGGCTCGACCAGGCCCTCGCCGCCCCGCCCGAGGCGACCCTCGCCGCCGCCCTCGCCGCGATGCCGGCCGACACCCTCGCAGGCCTGTCCGCCACCCTCCGCGCCGCCCGCCGCCGCACCGCGCTCCTCGTCGCCCTCGCCGACCTCGGCGGCGCCTGGGGCCTCGCCGAGGTCACCGCCGCCCTGACCGCCCTCGCCGACCGCGCCGTCCAGCTCGGCCTCGACGCGCTGGTCCGCGCCGAGGCCGCCCGCGGCAAGCTCCCCGGAGTCGGCCCCGACGCCCCCGAGGCCGCCGGCATGTTCGTCATCGCCATGGGCAAGATGGGCGCCCGCGAACTCAACTATTCCTCGGACATCGACCTCGTCGTCCTGTTCGACGAGACCCGCCACGACCCCGATGCCTACGCCGACCTCCGCCGCGGCTTCATCCGCGTCACCCAGGGGCTGGTCAAGCTCCTGTCCGAGACCACCGCCGAAGGCTATGTGTTCCGCGTCGACCTGCGCCTCCGCCCCGACCCCTCGGCGACCCCGGTCTGCATCGCCTCCGAGCCCGCCGAGCACTACTACGAGAGCCTCGGCCGCACCTGGGAGCGCGCCGCCTACATCAAGGCCCGCGCCTGCGCCGGCGCCATCCCGGCCGGCGAGGCCTTCCTGGACCGCCTGCGCCCGTTCATCTGGCGCCGCCACCTCGACTTCGCCGCCATCGAGGACGCCCAGGACATCCGCCAGCGCCTGCGCACCCACAAGGGCATGACCGGCCCGGTCCGCGTGCCCGGCCACGACGTCAAGCTCGGCCAGGGCGGCATCCGCGACATCGAGTTCTTCACCCAGACCCGCCAGCTCATCGTCGGCGGCCGCGACCCGGAGCTGCGCCAGCGCGCGACGCTCGACGCCCTCGCGGCCCTTGCCGCCAAGGGCTGGGTCGAGCGCGACGCCGCCGCGACGCTCGCCCGGGCCTATGACGCCCACCGCACGCTCGAGCACCGGCTGCAGATGCTCGACGACGCCCAGACCCAGCGCATCCCCGAGGATCCGGCGCAGCTCGCCCGTCTCGCCGCCTTCTGCGGACAGCCGTCGCCGGAGGCCCTCGAGGCCGACCTCGCCCCGCGCCTCGCCACCGTCCAGGCCCTCACCGAGCCCTTCTTCGTTCCCGGCGGCCGGACGTCCGAGGCTCCCGTGCCGGCCGAGATCTTCGCCGACCCCGAAGCGGCGACCGCCCGCATCGCCGCCTGGGTGCGGCTGCCGGCGCTGCGGAGCGAGCGGGCCCGCGCCATCTTCCGCCGGCTCGAGCCCGAGCTCCTGCGCCGGATCGCCGGCGCCGCCAGCCCCGACGCCGCCCTCGCCTCGCTCGACGCCTTCCTGTCGCGGCTGCCCGCCGGCGTGCAGATCTTCTCGCTGATGCAGGCAAACCCGCCGCTCCTCGACCTTCTGGTCGACGTCTGCGGCACGGCCCCCGAGCTCGCCCGCTACCTCGGCGCCAACACCGGCGTCCTCGACGCCGTGATCAGCCGCGACTTCTACCTGCCGCTGCCGGGCACCCAGGAGCTCCGCGCCGATCTCGCGGCACGGATGCGCGGCCTCGACTACGAGGCGGCGCTGAACGCCGCCCGCGTCTGGATGAAGGAGCGGCATTTCCGCATCGGTATCCACCTCCTGCGCGGCATCGCCGAGCCGGAGGCGGCCGCCGCCGCCTATTCCGCCGTCGCCGAGGCCGTGATCGCCGCGGTCTGGCCGGCCGTCATCGCCGACTTCGCCCGCCGCCACGGCGACCCACCCGGGGCCGGCGCCGCCGTCGTCGCCATGGGCAAGCTCGGCAGCCGCGAGATGACCGCGAGCTCCGACCTCGACCTGATCGTGATCTACGACGCCGAGGGCGACGCATCCTCCGACGGCAGGCGCCCGCTCGCCGCCACCGTCTACTACGCCCGCCTGACCCAGGCACTGATCGCCGCACTGTCGGCGCCGATGGCCGAGGGCATCCTCTACAAGGTAGACATGCGGCTGCGCCCCTCCGGCCGCTCCGGGCCGGTCGCGACCTCGCTGGCCGCCTTCCGCCGCTACCAGGCCGAGGAGGCCTGGACCTGGGAACACCTCGCGCTGACCCGCGCCCGCGTCGTCGCCGGCCCCGAGGCCGTCGGCACCGAGGTCGCCGCCGCCATCGTCGCGGTGCTGGCGGCGCCCCACGACCCCGCCAAGGTGCTCGCCGACGCCGCCGACATGCGCCGCCGCCTCGCCGAGGCGCATGAGGCCTTGGCCGGCAATCCCTGGGAGGTGAAGCTGGGCCCGGGCCGGATGATGGACATCGAGCTCCTCGCCCAGACCGGCGCGCTGCTGAACGGCCTCGGGTCGTTGAAGAGCCCGCGCCGCATGCTTCCCAAGCTCGGCGCGGTCGGCTGGATCGACGCCCCGGACGCGGCGCTGCTGCAGAACGCCCTCGCCAGGCTCGCGGCCTTGCAGCAGATCGGCCGTCTCGCCAGCGACCACACCGTCGACCCCGCCGAAGGCGGCGCCGGCCTCGTCCGCCTCGTCCTCGCCGCCACCGGCGAGGACGACCTCGACACCCTGCGGCGCCGCCTCGCCGCCGACGCGGCGCGCGCGGCCGCGATCATCGCCGCGCGGCTGGAGCGCCGCTGATGCTGCCGCTCGTCTTCCACCCGCAATATCTGGTGCCGCTTCGGCGCGGCTACCGCTGGCCGATGAGCAAGAACGGCTACCTGCGTGCCGCCCTCGTCGTCCGCGGGCTGATGCCCGCGCAGGGCGGCTACTTCGCCCCGGCCCCGATCGGCGCGGCCCGCGCGGCGGCTGTCCACGCCCTCGCCTACGTCGAGCGGGTGGCGAACGCGACGCTCGCCCCCGCCGAGGAGCGGGCGATCGGCCTCCCGAACGGGCCGGCGCTCGCCGAGCGGGCGTTCCTCTCGTCGGCCGGCACGCTGCTCGCCGCGCGGCTGGCGCTGGCGCACGGGCTCGCCTGCCACCTCGCCGGCGGCGCGCACCACGCCGGCCCCGACGGCGGCGCCGGCTTCTGCGTCTTCAACGACGTCGCCATCGCCGCCCAGGCGCTGCTCGACGAGGGCCTCGCCCGCCGCATCCTCGTCGTCGACTGCGACGTCCACCAGGGCGACGGGACCGCCCGCATCTTCGCCGGCCGCCCCGACGTCCTCACCCTGTCGCTGCACGCCGAGCGCAACTTCCCGGCCCGCAAGGCGCGCTCGCACCTCGACTTCCCGCTGCCCGACGGCCTCGCCGACCGTCCGTACCTCGAGGTCCTCGACCGCGCCCTCGCCGCTGTCGCCCCCTTCGCCCCCGACCTCGTCTTCTACAACGCCGGCGTCGACCCGCACGCCGCCGACCGGCTCGGCCGGCTCGCGCTCACCGACGCGGGCTTGCGCGCCCGCGACGCCCTCGTCCTCGGCTGGGCCCGCGCCCGCGCCATCCCCCTCGCCGGCGTCCTCGGCGGCGGCTACGACGACGACCCCGAACGCCTCGCCGCCCGCCACGCCATCCTCTTCGAGGAAGCCACCCGGCTGGCCGGCGCTTGACGCGCGCCGTCCCCGCCGCTTACCCGTGGCTGAATGGAGGAATAGGATGACCGGTCCCGGCCCCGCATCGGCGACGCCCGACCGCGCGGATCCGCGCGGCCTGATGCGCGAGGCCTTCGCCATGGACCTCGGCCCCGAGGACTGCCGGACGATCTTCCTCGACTGGATGCTCGGCCTGCCCGAGGGCGCCGGCGCGCCCGAGATCCGCGCCGTCCTCGATCGCTACGCCGCGGCGCAGCCGGATCACCCGATGGTCGCCGTCCTGCGCGAAGGGCTGGGGACCGCGCCACGCCCGCGCCGCCGCCGGCGGAAGGACCCGGCGCGCTAGTTCGCCTCGCCGAACCGCCCCTCGACGAGCGCCCGCAGCGCCTCGGCCAGCGGGGCGGCATCCGCGCCCTCGACCGTCACCTCGATCGACGTGCCGGGACCTGCGCCGAGCATCAGGAGCCCCATGATCGAGTCGCCCGAGACCTCCATGCCGTCACGGCTCACCAGGGCGCTCGCTTCGAAGCGCTCGACGGTCTCGACGAACTTGGCGGACGCCCGCGCGTGCAGCCCCTTTTCGTTGACGATCTCGAGAAGGAGATGCATCCCTCGCCCGGGGCTGATGGATCAGAGGGCGACCGGCATCCCGTTGACGCCGAGCCCGTCCACGCAGTTGATGTATTTGCGCCCGGCGGTCAAGGCGGAAGCGACGGCGTCGTTCAGGGGCTTGTGCCGCGCCTTGGCCAGTTTCACCAGCAGCGGCAGGTTGGCGCCATAGAGGATGCGCCGGTTGGGCCGCTTGCGACAGGCTCCCATGGCGAGGTTCGACGGGGTCGAGCCGTACATGTCGGTCACGACCACCACGCCCTGGCCCTCGTCCACCGAGGCCACGGCCGCGTCGACCTCGGCCTGCTTGGTGCTGCAGCTGTCGTTGGCGTCGATGGAGATGGCGCGCGTGCCGGGATGCTTTCCGACCACATGCTCCATCGCGAGCAGGTATTCCTGCGCCAAGCCGCCGTGCGCGACGATAACGATTCCGATCACGCGATACCAACTCCCAAGCCCGAAGCCACGTCGCCGGCCGTCGGCTCCAGGTCGCGGTGCCGAATAGACACCTGCCATCCGCCGTCTGCAAGCGATTTCGCCAGCGCCTCGATAAGCGCCACCGACCTGTGCCGCCCGCCGGTGCAGCCCAGCCCGAGGCCGAAATAGCTCTTGCCCTCCGCCCGGTAGGCGGGCAGCAGGAAGATCACCAGGTCGACCAGCCGCGCATAGAAGGGCGCATAGGCGGGGTCGGCCTCGATGAATTCCCGGACCTCCGCATCGCGCCCGTCGAGCGGGCGCAGCCGCTGGTCCCAGTGGGGATTCCGGAGGAACCGCACGTCGATCACCATGTCCGTGCCCCAGGGGACGCCGCGCTTGTACGAAAAGGACTGCAGCATGATGACGAGGCCGTCGCGGCGGCCGCCCTCGCCGAAGTAGCGCGACATCTCGGCGCGGAGCTCGCGCGGCGCCATCGCCCGGGTGTCGACCAGGAGGTCGGCGCGCGCCCGGAGCGGCGCCAGGAGCTCGAGCTCGCGCTCGATGCCGACGATCGGCGACTCGAGCCGGCTCAGCGGATGCCGCCGCCGGGTCTCGCCGTAGCGCTTGAGGAGCGTCGCCGCATCGCAGTCGAGATAGACCAGCGTCGGCCGCACGCCGGTTTCCGCCTCGATCTCGGCCAGCGCCAGCAGCAGCCGCGAGACGGCGAAGTCGCGGTTGCGCGGGTCGATGCCCACGACCACCGCCCGCCCGCCTGCGCCGCCGGCGAAGAGGCGCGGCACGAAGCTGATCGGCAGGTTGTCGATCGCCTCGAATCCGAGATCCTCCAGCGCGCCGATCGCGGTGGAGCGACCGGACCCGGCAGGCCCGCTGACGACGACGATGTGCTGCTCCGAATTGGAGCGAACTGCCTCGGTCACCTCGCAACCTCGTGCCGACAGCCCGTCCGTGCTTGCCTTCAGTCCGGAAAGGCGCGGCCGTTCTGCACGTAAATGGTCAACACGAGCTCAAGATTTGGCAATCCGCCCCCCGAAATCAACTCGGTCTCCACTCCCAAGTACGTGATTGCCACAGGCTGTGGCATTCGTGCCGCGGCCGGCCGATCGAGGTCGAGGACGAGCGCGAGCGGGGCCTCCGGCACCGCGGGCAGCCGCAGGATGCCGAGCCCGCGCGCCTCGACGAGGCCGGCGATCGCCGCCGGCGCCGTCGCCACCAGGGCCGCGCCGCGCCGCGTCAGCACCACCCGGTCGTCGGCGACGAGCGCCGCCCCCCGCCCGATCAGCCCGAGCGCGAGCTGCGACTTGCCGGCGCCCGACGCGCCGAGGATCAGGATTCCGCGCCCGGCGAAGGCGACCGCCGAGCCGTGCACCGTCAGCGAATCTGCCGCCGCCCCGCTCATGGCCCGCCCGCCGCCGCGGTTCCCTTCGGTGCGATGCGAACGCAAGCGAACGCCAACAGCAACAAGACAGGACACGACGATCGCGAAATTTTGTGTCGCGCCCGCCGGTTAACCCTCTGTGCCGCAGCGGGCAGGCCGCCGGACGTGTTATAAACGGTGCATCGGCTCATGCTGCGACGCGGCAAAGACCGACGGGGTTCATCGGTTCCATCCGGGCGGGCGACGCCCGATCCAACGGGGGTATGCAGCGCATGACGACGGTGTTCAAGGTGCAGCACGAGGTCAATCCGCGGGTGACGCTGGAGAACACGGGCTTCGCCGGCGCTGCCCAGGTCCACTACAACCAGCTCGAGCCGGCGCTGCTGCAGGCCGCGGTGGCGCGCGGCGAGGGCGACCTCGGCCGCGGCGGCGCCTTCCTCGTCTCGACCGGCCGCCACACCGGCCGCAGCCCCAAGGACAAGTTCGTCGTCCGCGAGCCCTCGGTCGCGCCCCACGTCTGGTGGGAGAACAACGCTCCGATGACGCCCTCGCAGTTCGCCGCGCTGCACCAGGACATGCGCGCGCACGTCAAGGGCAGCGAGCTCTTCGTGCAGGACCTCTACGCCGGCGCCGACCCGGCCTTCCGGCTGAACGTCCGCGTGATCACCGAGCTCGCCTGGCATGCGCTCTTCATCCGCCACCTGCTGCGGCGGCCGGAGCGGGCGGAGCTCGCGCGCTTCCTGCCCGAGTTCACCATCCTGAACTGCCCCGGCTTCAAGGCCGACCCCGCGCGGCACGGCTGCCGCTCCGAGACCGTGATCGCCATCTCCTTCGAGCAGCGGCTGGTCCTGATCGGCGGCACCGCCTATGCCGGCGAGAACAAGAAGGCGGTCTTCACCATCCTCAACTACCTGCTGCCCCACCGCGGCGTGATGCCGATGCACTGCTCGGCCAACCACGCCAAGGACGACCCCGACGACGTCGCCGTCTTCTTCGGCCTCTCGGGCACCGGCAAGACCACGTTGTCGGCCGATCCGGGGCGCGTCCTGATCGGCGACGACGAGCACGGCTGGTCCGACGGCGGCACCTTCAACTTCGAAGGCGGCTGCTATGCCAAGACGATCAACCTCAGCCCCGAGGCCGAGCCCGAGATCTACGCGACCACCAGCCGCTTCGGCACCGTGGTCGAGAACATGGTCTATGACCCCGTGACCCACGTCCTCGACTTCGCCGACGACAGCCTCACCGCCAACACGCGCTGCGCCTATCCGCTGGAGGCGATCTCCAACGCCAGCCCGACGGCGCGCGGCGGCGAGCCGAAGAACATCGTCATGCTGACCTGCGACGCCTTCGGCGTGCTGCCGCCGATCGCGAAGCTGACGCCGTCGCAGGCGATGTATCACTTCCTCTCCGGCTTCACCGCCAAGGTCGCCGGCACCGAGCGCGGCGTGACCGAGCCGACGCCGACCTTCTCGACCTGCTTCGGCGCGCCGTTCATGCCGCGCCGGCCGGAGGTCTACGGCGCCATGCTGCGCGACCGCATCGCCCGCGCCGGCGCGTCGTGCTGGCTGGTCAACACCGGCTGGACCGGGGGCGCCCACGGGACCGGCCGGCGGATGCCGATCGCCGCCACCCGCGCGCTCCTCACCGCCGCCCTCGACGGCTCGCTCGCCGGGGCCGAATTCCGCCGCGACCCGAACTTCGGCTTCGACGTGCCGCTGGCCGCCGCGGGCGTCGATCCCGCCCTCCTCGACCCGCGGGCGACCTGGTCCGACCCGGCCGCCTACGACGCCCAGGCGCGCCGGCTGGTCGCGATGTTCGCCGAGAACTTCGCCCAGTACGAGCCGCACGTCTCCGACGACGTCCGCGCCGCCGCGCTCTCGGCCTGACGCCGATGCCCGGCGCCGCCATCGCGCGGCGCCGGGCGTCGGACGAGACACCGTCGCATCAGCCTGCGCGAGGCCGCCTACGACGTGGAGCCGCGCTTCGTCGTGCATGACCGCCGCCCTCCGTCGGCGCTTTCGCGCCGCGTCGCTTTCCGTCGGCCTGTCTGTCGGACAGGTTCCCCCTTGGGGTAAGGAGACGCGCAAGGGCGAGCAGGGATTCCCGCGCTTGCGCGCGGGGGAAGTGCTGCTCCGGAGCGCAAGGCGTTCCGACGCCGGATCGAGCCTGACTCGGCGATGCCCGCTCAGTCATCGCCCTGCGGCATGAGGAAGTGTCCGGTCGCCTGCGCGAAGGGCCGCGCCCTGTTGTCCTGCCAGGCCTCCACATGCACGCTCGCATACCGCCGCCCCATCCGGTTGACCCGGCCGCGGGCATAGGCGTCGCGCGGCAGCCCCGAGCGCAGGTAGTCGACGGTGAAATCGATGGTGCGCGGCAGCGACGGGAACTCGCCGGCCTCGATCCGCGCCGCCGCCTCGCCGCCGCCCTCGATCCGCTCCCAGACCTGCGCCCAGGCCAGCTCCATGATCGCCGCGATCTCGAGGAAGGCCCCGATCGCCCCGCCGTGCAGCGCCGGCAGCTGCGGGTTGCCGACCAGCCGCTCCGAATAGGTCAGCTGCGCCGTCAGCTCGTCGCCGCGCCGGTCGAAGACGACGCCCAGGTAGCGCGCATAGGGCACCGCCTCGACCATCCGCGCCAGCGCCGCGTCGCGGCGCTGCTTGACCACCTGGACCGGCTCGGGACGCGGCCGCATCAGCCGGCCCGGTCGGCGGTAAAGGCCCCGGCCGCCATCGCCACGGGGTCGTCCGGGTCGGCGGCATAGGCGACGCCGCGGATGAAGGCGACCGTCCGAGTGATCCGGTAGCACTCGGCGCGCGCATGGACGCGCTCGCCGGGCGGGGCAGGGCGCATGTAGTCGATGCGCAAATCGAGGGTCGCCGTGGTCGGCGGCCCGGCCGGATGCGCGATGACGCTCATCCCCGAGCAGGTGTCGAGCAGCGCCGTGACCACGCCGCCGTGCAGCACGCCCGTCGCCGGGTCGCCCACGAAACGCGCGTCGTAGTCGAGCGCCATCAGCGCCCAGCCGTCGCCGATCTCCACCACCTGCATCCCGAGGTCGCGCGCATGCGGCAGCGCCGCCACGAAGCGGCGCGCGCGGTCGAGCCTGCTCTCGGTTCCGGTCATCCCCCCTGATGGCCACAAAGCGCCGTCGCTTGCAAGCCGCCGGCCGCCGGTCGTGACGTCGCGTAATCTTGACGCGAACGTCAGCTTTCGCCCTTGCGACTCCCGCCGGGCAACGCCATGGTCCGCTCAACCTGAAGCTGTCCCGCCGGAGAGGAATGGACGACGAGACCTACCCCATCGCGCGGATGTGCGCCGAGTTCGACGTCACCCCGCGCACGCTGCGCTTCTACGAGGCCAAGGAGCTGATCCGGCCGCGCCGCGAGGGCCAGAAGCGGCTCTACACCCGCCGCTGCCGCGCCCGGCTCAAGCTGATCCTGCAGGGCAAGCGTTTCGGCTTCTCGCTCGAGGACATCCGCCAGACGCTCAACCTCTACGATATCGGCGACCAGCAGGTCACCCAGGTCGCCCGCATCCACGCCCTCGGGGTCGAGCGGCTGCGCGCCATGGAGGCCCAGCGCGTCGAGCTCGGCCACGCCATCGCCGACCTCCGCGGCCAGATGAAGCGCGCCGAGGCCTACCTCGCGCGCCACGCCGCCGGCGCCGCCGCCGCCGAATAAGGGACGCCATGGCCGCCTACGCCCCGCCGCTCGACGACTTCGCCTTCCTGCTCCACGACGTCCTCGACGTCACGGCCTCCCCCGTCCCCGGCTACGCCGAGCTCGACCGCGCCTTCACCGCCGCGATCCTGGAAGAGGCCGGCAAGATCTCGCGCGACGTCCTCGCGCCCCTGAACGCCGTCGGCGACCGCGAGGGCTGCCGGCTCGAGAACGGCGTCGTCCGCACCCCCACCGGCTTCCGCGCGGCCTTCGACCTCTTGCGCGACGGCGGCTGGACCGGCCTCGACTGCGACCCCGACTACGGCGGCCAGGGCATGCCCTACGTGCTGCACACCGCCGCCGGCGAGATGCAGTCCGCCGCCAACATGGCCTTCGCCATGTACTCCGGCCTCACCCACGGCGCCTATTCCGCGATCCACGCCCACGGGACGCCCGAGCAGAAGGCGCTCTACCTGCCGAAGCTCGTCGGCTGCGCCTGGACCGGCACGATGAACCTGACCGAGCCCCACGCCGGCACCGACGTCGGCCTGCTGCGCACCCGCGCCGAGCCGGCGGGCGACGGCAGCCACCGGATCACCGGCCAGAAGATCTTCATCTCCGCCGGCGACCACGACCTCGCCGAGAACGTCGTCCACCTGGTCCTCGCCCGCACCGCCGGCGCCCCCGCGGGCGTGAAGGGCATCTCGCTCTTCATCGTGCCGAAGTTCCTGCCCAACCCCGACGGCAGCCTCGGCGCCCGCAACGCCCTCTCGGTCGGCAAGCTCGAAGACAAGATGGGCATCCACGGCAACGCCACCTGCGTCATGGACTACGACGGCGCCACCGGCTGGATGCTCGGCCCCGAACACGGCGGCCTGAAAGCCATGTTCACCATGATGAACGAGGCCCGCGCCCAGGTCGGCATGCAGGGCTTGGCCCAGGCCGCCGGCGCCTACCAGCTCGCCGCGACTTACGCCCGCGAGCGCCGCCAGGGCCGCGCCATCCCCCCGGCCGACCCCGCCGCCCCCGCCGACCCGATCGTCGCCCATCCCGACGTCCGCCGCCTCCTCCTCGACCAGCGCGGCTTCGTCGAGGGCGGCCGCGCCTTCGCCCTCTGGGTCGCGACGCTGATCGACGCCCACGCCCGCACCGGCGACGAGGGCGCCCTCGCCCTCGTCTCGCTGCTGACCCCGGTCCTCAAGGGCTTCCTGACCGACAAGGGCTTCGACTCCTGCGTCCAGGCGCAACAGGTCTTCGGCGGCCACGGCTACATCGAGGAAACCGGCCTGTCGCAGTTCGTCCGCGACGCCCGCATCGCGATGATCTACGAGGGCGCCAACGGCATCCAGGCCCTCGACCTCGTCGGCCGCAAGCTCGGCATGGACGGCGGCAAGCCGATCATGGCCTTCTTCGCCCTCGTCCGCGCCTTCCTGAAGGAGAACGAGGCCGACCCGCGCCTGAAATCCGACTTCCTCGACCCGCTGAAGTCCGCCGCGAGAGACCTCCAGTCCGCCGCCGAATTCTTCGTGCAGAACCTGAAGTCCCCCGATGCCGCGCTGGCAGGCGCCACCGACTTCCTCCACCTCTTCGGCCACGTCTGCCTCGGCCTGATGTGGGCGCGCATGGCCAGGGCCGCCCTCGCCCGCGACGACGCCTTCGCTACCGCCAAGCTCGCCACCGGCCGCTACCACATGGCGAGAACCCTCCCCGCGACCGCCCTTCACCTCGCCCGCGTCCTCTCCGGCGCCTCCCCGGTGATGGCCCTCCCCGCGGACGCCTTCTGATGCCACGCGCCCTCCCATCTTCCCCCCAACCTATCGGGCAGGTTCCCCCCGCCCCTGGGGGCGGGGGGGAAGGGGGGGTGGGGAGACGCGCGCAACGGCGCGCAGGGGCCCCGCGCGCTTCAGCGCGTGGGGAGAACGACTCCGGAGCGCAAAGGCGCTCCGACCGCTTCTTCTCCTGATGCCCGTCCCGCCCCTCCCCTCGCCCTGGATGACCGACGAGCACCGCATGCTCGCCGACCTCGTCCGCACCTTCATCACCGATCGCTGGTCCCCGCGCATGAACGCCTGGCGCGCGCAAGGCATGATGGACCGCGACGCCTGGCGCGAGGCCGGCGAGGCCGGGCTCCTCGGCACCTCGATCCCCGAAGCCTACGGCGGCTCGGGCGGCGACTTCGGCCACGACGCCGTCGTCCTGATCGAGCAGGCCCGCGCCAACCTCGCGAGCTGGGGCTTCGGCATCCATACCCCGATCGTCGCCCACTACCTGCTCGCCTACGGCACCGAGTCCCAGAAATCCCGCTGGCTCCCCAGGATGGTGACCGGCGACCTGGTCGGCGCCCTCGCGATGACCGAGCCCGCCGCCGGCTCCGACCTGCAGGCGATCCGGACCCGCGCCGTCCGCGACGGCGACCGCCATCGCCTCACCGGCTCGAAGATCTTCATCACCAATGGCCAGCACGCGAACCTGATCCTGGTCGCCGCCAAGACCGACCCGCAGGCGGGCGCGAAAGGGATCGGCCTCCTCGCCGTGGAAGCCGACCATGCCCCTGGCTTCTCCCGCGGCGCGCCCCTGAAGAAGATCGGCTGCCGCCTCGCCGACACCTCCGAGCTCTTCTTCGACGATACCCCCGCCGAGCTCCTCGGCGGAGCCGAAGGCCAGGGCTTCGCCCAGATGATGCGCCAGCTCCCGCAGGAGCGCCTCGTCATCGGCTGCGGCGCCCTCGGTGCCATCGAAGGCGCCCTCGAACGCACCATCGCCTACGCCAAGGAACGCCAGGCCTTCGGCGGCTCGATCCTCCAGCTCCAGAACACCCGCTTCAAGCTCGCCGAATGCGCCGCGAGCGCGCTCGCCGCCCGCGCCTTCAACGACGCCTGCATCGCCCAGCACCTGAAGGGCGAGCTCACCGTCGAACAGGCCGCCGCCAACAAGCTCTGGCTGTCGGACCTGCAAGGGAAGATCCTCGACGAATGCCTGCAGCTCTTCGGCGGCTACGGCTACATGCTCGAATATCCGGTCGCCGAGATGTGGACGGACGCCCGCGTCCAGCGCATCTATGGCGGCACGAACGAGATCATGAAGGAAATCATCGGGAGGGCGCTGTGAGCGAATACCGCCTGCACTGCTTCGCCCAGTCGGGCAACTGCTACAAGGCCGCGCTGCTGATGGAGCTCGCCGGCGCCGACTGGGAGCCGGTCTTCGTCGACTACTTCCACGACGGCTCGCGCACGCCCGAGTACCGGGAAATCAACGCGATGGGCGAGGCCCCGGTGCTCGAGCACGATGGCCGTCGCCTCACCCAGTCCGGCGTCCTCCTCGACTACCTCTCCCAGCGCTACCGCGACTTCGGCCCCAAATCCGAGGCCGAGCGCCTGGAAATCCTGCGCTGGACCCTCTGGGACAACCACAAGTTCACCTCCTACATCGCCACCTGGCGCTTCCTGATGGCCTTCGTCGACGCGGAGAAGCGCGACACGGGCGTGATCGCCTTCCTCGAAGGCCGATCCCGCAACTCCCTCGCCATCCTCGACCGTCACCTCGCCGACCGCCCGTTCATCCTCGGCGACCGCATGACCACCGCCGACCTCTCCTGCCTGGGCTACCTCTTCTTCGACGACGAGTTCCCGATCGACCTGCCGCGCTACCCCGGCGTCCTTCGCTGGCGCGACTCGATCGCCACCCTTCCGCGCTGGAAACACCCCTACGAGCTGATGCCCGGCCACCCGATCCCCGGCCGCTGAGGAGGGCCCATGCCCGACGCCTTCATCTACGACGCGATCCGCACCCCCCGCGGCAAGGGCCGCCCCGACGGCGCGCTGCACGAGGTGACCGCGCTCCGCCTATCCGCCCAGACCCTCGACGCCCTCGCCGGCCGCAACGGCCTGCCGGAGAACGCCGTCGAGGACGTGATCTGGGGCAACGTCACCCAGGTCGGCGAGCAGGGCGGCTGCCTCGCCCGCTCAGCCGTCCTCGCCTCGAAGCTCGGCGAAGCCGTCCCCGGCCTGTCGATCAACCGCTTCTGCGCCAGCGGCCTCGAAGCGGTGAACCTCGCCGCCAACCAGGTCGCCGCCGGCGCCGGCGGCGGCTACATCGCCGGCGGCGTCGAGATGATGAGCCGGGTCGCGATGGGCTCCGACGGCGCCGCCATAGCCGTCGACCCCTCGCTCGCCCTCGCGACCTACTTCGTCCCGCAGGGCATCTCCGCCGACATCATCGCCACCCAGTTCGGCTTCACCCGCGACGACGTCGACGCCTACGCCGTCGAGAGCCAGCGCCGCGCCGCCGCCGCCTGGGCCGAGCGCCGCTTCGCGAACTCCATCGTCCCCGTCACCGACATCAACGGCCTGGAGATCCTCGCCCGCGACGAGCACATGCGCCCCGACACCGACATGCAGTCGCTCGGCGCGCTCAAGCCCGCCTTCAAGGACATCGGCGAGACCATGCCCGGCTTCGACGCCGTGGCGATCCTGAAGTACCCCCACCTCGAACGGATCAACCACGTCCACCACGCCGGCAACTCCTCCGGCATCGTCGACGGCGCCGCGGCCATCCTGATCGGCTCGAAGGCCTTCGGCGACCGCCACGGCCTCAAGCCCCGCGCCCGCATCCGCGCCACCGCCAAGGTCGGCTCCGACCCCACGATCATGCTGACCGGCCCGATCCCCGCCACCGAGAAGATCCTGCACGAGGCCGGGATGACCATCGCCGACCTAGACCTGATCGAGGTCAACGAGGCCTTCTCCGCCGTCGTCCTCCGCTTCCAGCAGGCCTTCGACGCCGACCCGGCCCGCATCAACGTCAACGGCGGCGCCATCGCCCTCGGCCATCCCCTCGGCGCCACCGGCGCGATGATCCTCGGCACCGCCCTCGACGAGCTCGAGTGCAGCGGCAAGGGAACGGCCCTCGCCACACTCTGCGTCGCCTCCGGGATGGGCGCCGCGACGATCATCGAGCGGGTGTGACCCGCGATTGACGCCCGTCGAGCTCAGCGAGGTCGTCCGCAACTACGCGCTGGTGGCGGCCGGCTTCGGCGGCGGCGCGATCGCGATCTGGCGTGCGATCGCGGCCGACCGCCAGTCCAGGGCTCAGCGCGATCAGGTGATGCAATCTCGGCGCGAGCACGCGACCGAGCTGTTCAGCCGGGCCGTCGGTACCCTCGACAGCGAAACGCTCCATATCCGCCTCGGAGCGATCTATACTCTTCGCGATATCATGGACGTCTACTCCGTCGAGCAGGGGCTCGCAGCGAGGGATCTGTTGACGCAGTATCTTGCCGACATGAACTATGCAGATGGAGAGCCGCCTGCAGACGTCCGCGCCATCGTCGCCGCGCTGCTGCCGCCCGCAGACAGGAGATAGGAACGCCATGGTCGAACCTGCGACGAGAGCCTCGAAGTATGCAGACTACCCCCTCGATCTGCGCCGCGCGTTCATCCGCCGGACCACGCTTGATCACGCCAGCCTGCGTGGGGCGAACCTCTCTGAGGCGGACCTGACCAACGCCTCCGCGCGCTACACCGACTTTACCGATGCGATCCTGGACCGCACTATCCTGAAAGGAACCGACCTGACCGGCGCGATCATCACCGCGGACCAGCTCCGGGCCGCCATCACCGACGAGCGGACGGTCCTGCCGGACCACCTCAAGGGCTGAGCCGTCATCATGGGCATCATCGACCAGACCAAATGCCCTGTGAAGACCGGCACGATCTACCCCGAGCCCTACGCCTCCCAGGTGGCTGGGCGAAGCTCGCTCCGCCTCGGCGACGCCGCCGGCCTGACCCAGTTCGGCGCCAACCTCGTCACCGTCCCGCCGGGCGGCCGCTCGTCGCTCCGCCACTGGCACCGCGACGAGGACGAGTTCGTGATGGTCACCGAGGGCGAGTTCGTGCTGGTCCAGGACGAGGGCGAGTACGTCATGCGCCCCGGCGACTGCGCCGCCTGGAAGGCCGGCGACACCAACGGGCACTGCTTCCTCAACCGCACCGACCGCCCGGCCCGCTTCCTCGTCGTCGGCGGCAAGTCCCCGGACGAGGTCGTCACCTACTCCGACGTCGACTTCCGCATCGCCATGCGCGACGGCAAGGCCGAGTACACCTACAAGGACGGCACCCCCTGGAACGGTCCGCGGTGAGCCGCCGGCCACCAAATCATGTACATGGGTTGTACATGCGATGTACATGCGTTGTACGCCGGCTTTTTCCTTGTCCCCCAGCGGCTTGACCCCCGGAGTCGACGATGCCCATCTTCACCACCGAAATCGACGCCGACGGCGTCGCCACCATCGCCTGGGACCTCCCCGGCCGCTCGATGAACGTCCTGACCGACGAGGGCATCGCCGAGCTCGACGCGGCGATGGACGCGGCCCTCGCCGACCCGGCGGTCAAGGGCATCGTCATCACCTCCGGAAAGCCCGACTTCGCCGGCGGCATGGACCTCAACCTCCTGGCGAAGATGAAGGAGAACGCCGGCGCCGATCCCGCCCGCGGCCTCTTCGACGGCATCATGGGCATGCACCGGCTGCTGCGGAAGATCGAGCGCGCCGGCATGGACCCGAAGACGCTGAAGGGCGGCAAGCCCGTGGCCTGCGCCCTCCCCGGCCTCGCCGCCGGCATCGGCACCGAGATCGCGCTCGCCTGCCACCGCCGCTTCATGGCCGACACCCCGAAGGCCCGCATCGGCCTCCCGGAAATCCTCCTCGGCATCTTCCCCGGCGCCGGCGGCACCACCCGCCTCGTCCGCATGTTGGGCGTGATGCAGGCGGCACCGCTACTGCTTGAGGGCAAGATGCTCGCGCCGGCCCCTGCCAAGGCCGCCGGCCTGATCGACGAGGTCACGGGTCCCGCGGACCTCCTCCCCGCCGCGAAGGCCTGGGTGCTGAAGGCCACCGACGCCGACCTGGTCAAGCCCTGGGACGCCAAGGGCTACAGGCTCCCCGGCGGCGCCCCGTACAGCGCGGCCGGCTTCATGACCTTCGTCGGCGCCTCAGCCATGGTCAACGGCCGGACCCAGGGCGCCTATCCCGCTGCAAAGGCCATGCTTTCCGCCATCTACGAAGGCGCCCTCGTCCCCTTCGACACCGCCCTCCGCATCGAGGCCCGCTGGTTCACCCACGTCCTCATGAACCCCTCGTCCTCGGCGATGATCCGCACCGTCTTCCTCTCGAAGCAGGCGCTCGAGAAGGGCGCCTCCCGCCCCGACCTCCCCGACCAGAGCGTGAAGAAACTCGGCGTCCTCGGCGCCGGCATGATGGGCGCCGGCATCGCCACCGTCGCCGCCAACGCCGGCATCGAGGTCGTGCTCCTCGACCGCGACCAGCCCGCCGCCGACAAGGGCAAGGCGCATGTCCAGGCGTACCTCGACGACGGCGTGAAGCGGAAGAAGACCGCGCCGGAACAGCGCGACGACATCCTCGCCCGCGTCACCGCCACCCCCGACTACGCGGCGCTGGCGGGCTGCGACCTCGTCATCGAGGCGGTCTTCGAGGATCCCGCCGTCAAGGCCGAGGCGACCCGCCGCGCCGAGACGGCCCTCGCCCCCGACGCGATCTTCGCCACCAACACCTCTACCCTGCCTATCGCCTCCCTCGCCGAGGCGAGCCGCGCGCCGGAGAGCTTCATCGGCATCCACTTCTTCTCGCCGGTCGAGAAGATGCAGCTGGTCGAGATCATCCGCGGCAAGGCGACCGGCGACCGCGCCGTCGCCAAGGCGCTCGACTTCGTCCGCCAGATCCGCAAGACGCCGATCGTCGTGAACGACGCCCGCTTCTTCTACGCCAACCGCTGCATCATTCCCTACCTGAACGAGGGCATGCGCATGGTCGCCGAAGGGGTAGAGCCGGCGCTGATCGAGAATGCCGCCCGCCAGCTCGGCATGCCGCTCGGGCCCCTGCAGCTGATCGACGAGACCTCGCTCGACCTGGGCGTCAAGATCGCGAAGGCGACGAAGGCCGCCATGGGCGACGCCTATCCCGAAAGTCCCGCCGACGCCGTGCTCTTCGCGCTGGCCGACCGCGGCCGGCTCGGGCGCAGGGCCGGGGCGGGGTTCTACGCCTACGACGACAAGGGCAAGCGCCAGGGGTTATGGCCCGAGCTGCGCTCGATCTGGCCCGCCGGGGATCAGCCGCCGCTGGTCGAGGTCCAGCGCCGGCTTGCGATGGTCCAGGCGCTCGAAGCCGTCCGCGCGCTCGAGGAAGGCGTCATCTCCGACGTCCGCGAGGGCGACGTGGGCGCGATCCTCGGCTGGGGCTTCATGCCCTGGTCGGGCGGCCCCTTCGCCTGGCTCGACATCCTCGGCGCCGCCCGCGCCGTCGAGATCGCCGACGCGCTCGCCGCCGCCCATGGCCCCCGCTTCGCACCGCCGCGCATGCTGCGCGAGATGGCTGCGGCCGGCGCGCGCTTCTACGACCCGGCGCAACCGGCGCAGGCTGCCTGATCCGGCTCCCGCAGCGGGCGAATCATCGGCGGCGGCGCGGGCGGCTCGGGAACGATTTTGAGCCGGCGGCGCGGCGGAGGTCGGAATCGGCCGCCCTTGGGGTCGATTCCGGCCCGGACTGCCGCCAATCCTCGCATAACCCCCCGCGAGCCTTGCGCCAGGGTCATTTCCGCGTTGCATGCAGCGCATGAAGCTGGTTAAGTCCCGCTTGCCGGAAAAAGGGGTGCGTTCTGGAGTCGCCCGCGCCGAAAGCTACGCGGCGCACCGGAGCCCACGGTAACGACCCGTTGGTGCTGGCCCAGGTCTGGGGAGGAAAGTCGGAAGCGGCCTGCTCGGGCAGGCCGCTTTTCTATTGCGCGGCCTCCCGGAGCACCAGCTCCCACGCGCAGCCGATCCGGTCGGCCAGCGCCTGCAGCCGCCGCTCCACCGGCTCGCCGGCGAACTCGACCGCGGGCCCGTGCAGCGTCAGCGTCAGCCGGCCGTCCTGCAGCACGAGGCTCGTGTGATCGAGGACGCCGAGCGCCGAGCCCGAGAGCATCGAGCCGAGCCGCATCGCGCGGCCCAGCACCGCGGCCTCGGCCGCGCGCTCGGACGACAAGAGGCCGCCGTAGCGGCGCACCTCCTCGGCCGGCGCCACCGCCTTGTAGCGGTTGAGGAGCGCGAGCCCGAGGAAGACCCTCTCGCCGTGATCGACGCCGGCGATGTTCGCGCGCGTCACCGACTCGAAGCATTGCTCGGCGCGATAGTCCGGGTGCGCCCGCCAATGCACGTCGTGCAGCAGGCAGGCCGCCAGGATCAGCCGGTGCTCCTCGCGCGACCGGTCGGCATAGAACGGCCTGAGCCAGTCGTAGAGCGCCGCGCCGAACCCCGGGCAGCGTGCCGAGGCGGCCTCCATGTGGCGGCAAGCCTCGATCAGCGGGTCGAGCAGCCGCATGGTCTCGGGCATCTGCCGATAGAGCAGCCCCTCGCGCAACCCGTAGCCGGAGATCGCGACCCGCGCCGGCTCGATGCGGCGCAGCAGCTCGGCCAGCACCCGGCTCGCCAGCGGAATCAGCGACAGCCGCTGCGCCGAGGTCCCGGTCATCGCCGACATCGCCGCCTGGTCCTCGCCGCGGATCCATTTCAGGGTCTCCTGCAGCTGCGCGATCGGCGGCTCGTAGCCGTGCAGCACCTTCAGCGGATAGCCGACGCGCTCCATGTCGATGCGCGCGATCGCCCGCCAAGACCCGCCGACCAGGAAGAGCCTCGGCGTCGTCTCGGCGACCGCCCGCCGCAGCGCCTTCACGCCCTTGCGGATCGCCTTGTCGCGCTTCTCCTCGTCGGCGATGTCGGCGAGCTGCAGCGGCCCGAGCGGCGAGGTCGCGCTGGCGCGGATCTCGCCCTCGTGGAGCTGCGCCAGCTCCATCGACGCGCCGCCCATGTCGCAGACCAGCCCGTCCGCGTCGGGCCAGCCCAGCAGCACGCCCTTGGCGGCCAGCCGCGCCTCCTCGGGCCCGCTCGCCACGTGCAGCTGCAACCCGGTCTCGCGCTGCACCTGATCGCAGAAGGCGCCGCCGTCCTCGGCCTCGCGCACCGCCGCCGTGGCGACCGCGATCAGCCCCGAGAGCTCCATCCGGCCGGCGAGCGCCGCGAAGCGGTGCAACGCCGCCAGCGCCCTCACCCAGCCTTCGGGACTCAGCCGCCCGCTCTCGCCCAGGCCGGCGCCGAGGCCGCAGAGCACCTTCTCGTTGTAGAAATAGGCCGGGCTGCGCGCCATGCCGTCGAAGACGACCAGCCGCACCGAGTTCGACCCGACGTCGATGACGCCGATGCGCTTCAGCCGGGCCCGATCGGTGGGATCGAGCCAGGAGCGGGGCAGCCTCTCGATCGAGCGCCGCTGCGTCGACACCGCTCCGTCCCGCTGCTGCTCAGGTACGCGCCGGGTGTCGCATCGACACCTGACGGCGTCAATCGGGACTCGCAGAGACCTCGGCGAGACCTCTCACGGGGCCGAGGTGGACTTTTGTCCTCGCACGCTGCCGAGGGGGCGTCTGCCCCCCGGACAACGGTTGAGATCTGGTTAATGCTCGGGGCATGAATCCAGCAATTCCAATGACTTGACCAACATGCTCGACCCCGAGCACCCCCGGACGAAGCCTTCGTCCGGGTCGGCCCTTCGCGGCGACTTCTCAGAGGCCGGGGTAGATCGGGAAGCGCTCGCAGAGGACGGCGACGCGCTTCCTCACCGCGGCCTCGGCGTCGGCGTCACCGTCGGGGCCGGCCTTGGCGAGGGCGTCGACGACCTCGACGATCAGCTTGCCGATCTCGTCGAACTCCTGCGTCCCGAAGCCGCGGGTGGTGCCGGCTGGGGTGCCGAGGCGGATGCCCGAGGTCACGAACGGCTTCTCCGGGTCGAAGGGGATGCCGTTCTTGTTGCAGGTGATGTGCGCGCGGCCGAGCGCCGCCTCGGCAGCCTTGCCGGTCACGCCCTTCGGGCGAAGGTCGACCAGCATCAGGTGGTTGTCGGTGCCGCCCGAGACCACCCCGAGCCCGCCGCGCTGGACGGAGGCAGCAAGGGCGCGGGCGTTGTCCACGACCTGGCGCGCGTAGGTCTTGAACTCGGGCGCCAGCGCCTCGCCGAGCGCGACGGCCTTGGCGGCGATGACGTGCATCAGCGGCCCGCCCTGCAGGCCGGGGAACACGGCGGCGTTGATCTTCTTGGCGATCGCCTCGTCGTTCGTCAGGATCAGCCCACCGCGCGGGCCACGCAGCGACTTGTGGGTCGTGGTGGTGACGACGTGGGCGTGCGGCAGCGGCGAGGGATGCACGCCGCCGGCGACCAACCCGGCGATATGGGCCATGTCGACCATCAGCCAGGCGCCGATCTCGTCGGCGATGGCGCGGAAGGCGGCCCAGTCCCAGACGCGCGAGTAGGCGGTGCCGCCGGCGAGGATCAGCTTCGGCCTGTGCTCGAGCGCCTTGGCGCGGACATCCTCCATGTCGAGCAGCTGGTCCTGCTGGCGGACGCCGTAGGAGACGACGTCGAACCACTTGCCCGACATGTTGACCGGCGAGCCATGGGTCAGGTGGCCGCCCGAGTTCAGGTCGAGGCCCATGAAGGTGTCGCCGGGCCTCAGCAGCGCCAGGAACACGGCCTGGTTCATCTGGCTGCCGGAGTTCGGCTGCACGTTGGCGAAGCCCGCGTCGAACAGCTTGCAGGCGCGCTCGATCGCAAGGCTCTCGGCCACGTCGACGAACTGGCAGCCGCCGTAGTAGCGCTTGCCCGGGTAGCCCTCGGCATACTTGTTGGTCATCACCGAGCCCTGCGCCTCGAGCACGGCGCGGCTGACGATGTTCTCGGACGCGATCAGCTCGATCTCGTCGCGCTGGCGGCCGAGCTCGTTGCGGATCGCGCCGTAAATCTCTGGGTCGCGGGTGGCGAGGTCTTCGGTGAAGAAGCCGCTGACGGGCAGGGTGTCTTTCACGGGGGGCGCTCCTCGGATCGGGCTCGCGCGTCAGATACAGGCAATACGATGGGCAGGAAACCCCGGAATCGGCGCGGCCGCCTGCCGGCGCTTGAGTTCGCGGCGGGGGCGGGCGAGACTGGCCGACGTGAGCGGCGGGGCGGGACCGGGACTTGAGCTACGAGCGGATCCATTTCGTGGCGAGCCCTGTCGGCCTCGCCGAGGAGGCCCGCGACCGCCTGATCGCGCGACACGGCCAGAGCCCGGTGGCCGAGGCGGAGGTGATCGTGGCGCTCGGCGGCGACGGGCTGATGCTGACGACGCTGCACGCGACCGAGGGGCTCGCGATCCCGGTCTACGGGATGAACCGCGGCACCGTCGGCTTCCTGATGAACGCCTATGCCGAGGACCGGCTGGTCCCGCGGCTCGACGCGGCGGAGGAGGCGGTGCTGAACCCGCTGCGGATGCGGGCGACGCGCAGCGACGGCGAGGTGGTCGAGGCGCTGGCGATCAACGAGGTCTCGATCCTCCGGGCGGGGCCGCAGGCGGCGAAGCTGCGGATCCTCGTCGACGGCCGCGAGCGGCTGGGCGAACTGGTCGCCGACGGAGCGCTGCTCTGCACGCCGGCGGGCTCGACGGCCTACAACTATTCGGCGCACGGGCCGATCCTGCCGATCGGCGCCGACATCCTGGCGCTGACCCCGATGGCGGCGTTCCGGCCGCGGCGCTGGCGCGGGGCGTTGCTGCCCAAGTCGGCCGCGGTGACCTTCGAGGTGATGGAAGCCGACAAGCGGCCGGTCTCGGCGGTCGCCGACTCCTTCGAGGTCCGCGACCCGCTACGGATCGAGATCGCGAGCGCCGCCGATGTCGCGCACCATCTGCTGTTCGACCCCGGGCACGGGCTCGAGGAGCGGCTGATCCGGGAGCAATTCGTCTGATCGCCAAGGCTGCGGGGGTAGCGGGCAAAATCTAACTCATTGATCTTGCGATACTTTCTACTTCGACATTCATTTCCCGTTAACGATCACCCGCGCGCGGCGAAGGCCTTGGGCGATGCTTGGCCAGCGGAATGAACTCGTCGGCGCGCAACGATCCGTTCCGGGCGATCCGAAGCAGGCTGGCCGGGCAGCGCTCGGCATGGAACTGCGCGCCGTCTCACCGAACTTCTATCGAGGCCACGTCCTTCACCGACCTGCCACCGTGAAGATCCCCCGGAACGAGGACGCGCAAGCTGTCGAAGGATACGCTCGGATCGGAACCCCGGTAGGCCACGAGAACCTGCTTTGCGCCGAACTTCGGATCGATCTCTCCGAGGGCGATCGCGACGGCATAACCATCGCGACCGGTAACCATGATGGCGTGCTTCAGCGATGCGTTCTTGCCCGGGTCGTTGACGAGCTCGGCCTTGGCAAGCAGGTCCCAGAGCAATGCGCCCGTGTAAGTGCCGGTTTCCGTTCCACCCGACGTCTCGAAGGAAATGTCGATCGTGACGGCCGGAAGGGCGGTCATATCAGCCTCATCGAGTGTGATCGGCGCCTTGACCGCCCCCGACAGGAGCGCCGGCCTCGCTTGTGCGAGTGCCAGGCTCGGCGCGAGAACGAAGATCGCGGCGATAGCCGTCACCGATCGGTGGCGCATGGCGTGGCCCCTGACGCTGTTCGCCCGTTTGTGTGGGCCGGATTACGTTTGACGGTCAAGGCCCGAGCAGCATGTCCGCGACCCATCGCTGCAGCAACGAACCGCCGTCAAGCACCGCTCGATCGGGCGCGCGAGCCGGGCGGCATGAACGCAAAGCGACCCGGGCTTGTCACCCCGCGCGGTCTGCGCCACCTATCGCGGGACGGCGGCGAGGGCAGGATGGCGATAAGGGCCGATCGGCAGCTCAGGTTCTGGGGCATCGCGCTCGCGGTCTTCGCGCTGCTGTTGTGGCTGCTCGGCTCGACGCTGCTGCCGTTCCTGCTCGGGGCGGCGCTCGCCTACTTCCTCGATCCGCTGGCCGACCGGCTGGAGCGACTGGGGCTGAGCCGTATCTGGTCGACCTCGGTGATCGCGGTCACGGCGATCCTCGTCTTCGTGCTGGTGCTGATCCTGGCCGTGCCGCTGCTGGTCGAGCAGGTGCAGGGGCTGGTCGCGGCGATGCCCGACTACATCAACCGGCTGCTCACCTTTCTCGGCACCCGCTACCCGGACCTCTTCGGCGAGCATTCGCAGCTGATGCGGCGGCTGAGCGACGTCGAGTCGATGCTGCGCGACGGCGGCATGACCGTGCTGAACCAGGTGCTGGCCGGGTCGCTGAAGCTGATCGACTTCATCGTGCTGATGGTGGTGACCCCGGTCGTCGCCTTCTACCTGCTGCTCGACTGGGACCGGATGCTGGCGGAGATCAACGACAACCTGCCGCGGCAGCATGCGCCGACCATACGCCGGCTCGCCCGCGACATCGACTTGGTGCTGGCGGGCTTCGTGCGCGGGCAGATCTCGGTCTGCCTGATGCTCGGCGCCTATTACGCGATCGCGCTCACGCTGATCAGGCTGCCGTTCGGCTACCTGGTCGGGATCGTCGCGGGGCTGATCTCCTTCATTCCCTACGTCGGCTCGATCACCGGTTTCGTCGTGGGAATGAGCATCGCGCTGTTCCAGTTCTGGGACGACAAGGTCTGGATCGTGGCGACCGCCGCGATCTTCCTCTTCGGCCAGTTCGTCGAGGGCAACATCCTGAGCCCGAACCTTGTGGGCAAGTCGGTCGGGCTGCATCCGGTCTGGCTGATCCTGGCGCTGTCGGTCTTCGGCGCGCTCTTCGGCTTCACCGGGCTCCTGGTCGCCGTGCCCGTCGCGGCGGCGCTCGGCGTCATCGGGCGCTTCCTGCTCGAGCGCTACCGCGCGAGCGCGCTCTATACCGGGCGGGCGCCGGAGGAGGACAGCTGAGGGTGGGCGCGCCGCGGCAGCTCGCCCTCGACCTGCCGGCGCGGCCAGCGCTGGGGCGCTCGGACTTCCTGGTGGCGCCGGCCAACCGGCTGGCGCTGGCGCAGGTCGACAGCTGGCCCGACTGGCCCGGCGGGCGGCTGGCGCTGGCGGGGCCGGCCGGGTCGGGCAAGACGCACCTGGCGCACGTCTGGGCGGCGCGGACGGGGGCGAGCGTCGTTGCAGTCGACGCGCTGCCCGGCCTCGACCTCGGCGCCATCGACGGCGGCGCGGCGGTGGCGGTGGAGGATGCCGACCGGATCCGGCCGGCCGACCGCGCGGCCGCCGAGGAGGCCCTCTTCCACCTCTGCAACCGGCTGAGCGCCGGCGGCAGCCTGCTGGTCAGCGGCCGCGCGCCGCCGGCGCGCTGGGGGATCGCGCTGCCGGATCTCGCGAGCCGGCTCGGGGCGACCGCGGTGGCGCGGCTCGAACCGCCCGACGACGCGCTGCTGGCGGCGGTCCTGGTCAAGCTCTTCGCCGATCGGCAGCTGACGGTCGCGCCGGACCTCATCCGGCTGCTGCTCGGCCGCATGGAGCGCTCGTTCGCCGCGGCCGAGGCGATGGTGGCGGCGCTCGACCGGGCGGGACTGGCACGCCACCGGCCGGTCACCGCCCGGCTGGCGGGCGAAATCCTGCGCGGCACCGAGGAAGGCGCCGGCTAGGGGGCAGGCGAATCCGTCAGGCGGGACGGAAGTGCTTGGAGAGCTTCAGCCGCTGGCCCTGGTAGTTCGACCCGGTGTCGCGGCCGTAGAGGATCTCCGGCCGCTCGGCCATGCGCTCGTAGACGAGCCGGCCGACCACCTGGCCGTGGTCGAGGGCGAAGGGGGCCTCGTGGCAGCGCACCTCGAGCACGCCGCGGGAGCCGGCGCCGCCGGCGCCGGCGTGGCCGAAGCCCGGGTCGAAGAAGCCGGCGTAGTGGACGCGGAACTCCCCGACCATGGCGAGATAGGGCGCCATCTCGGCGGCATAGTCGGGCGGAACATGCACCGCCTCGCGGCTGACCAGGATGTAGAAGGCGCCCGGGTCGAGGATGATGCGGCGGTCGCGCGCCGTGACGGGCTCCCAGAAGTCGGCAGGGTCATAGTAGCCGACCTTGTCGAGGTCGATCAGCCCGGTGTGCGGCTTCGCCCGCCAGCCGACCGGGCCCTCGAGGGCGAGGTCGACGGAGAAGGCGAGGCCGTCGGAGATATGGGCGGCGCCGTCCACCAGCGGCTCGCGGGCGTGCAGGCGGCGGAGCTCGGCGTCGGAGAGGGTGGTCGAGCCCTGGCGGAAGCGGATCTGGTTGAGCCGCATCCCGGGCCGCACGAGGACCGAGAAGGAGCGCGGCGAGATCTCGGCGTAGAGCGGGCCGTGGTAGCCGGGCTCGATGCGGTCGAACTCGGCGCCATGGTCGGTGATCAGCCGGGTGAAGAGGTCGAGCCGGCCGGTCGAACTCTTGGCGTTGGCGACGGCGGAGAGGCCCGCGGGCAGCGCCAGTCCCTCGACGAGGGGGACCACGTACACGCAGCCTTTCTCCAGCACCGCGCCGCCGGCGAGGTCGATCCGGTGCATGGCGAAGTCGGCGAGGCGCCCGGCGAGCGGCGCCGAGCCCGGGAGAAAGGAGGCGCGCACGCGGAAGGCGACGTCGCCGAGCCTGAGGTCGAGGCTCGCGGGCTGCACCTGGCCCGCGGCGAAGGGCTGGGTTGCGGTGATGGCGCCGGCGGCGTGCAGCCGCGATATGCCCTGCGCCGCCACGACGCCGGCAACTTCGGCCGAATCGGGGAGTTTGGTCGGGCTAGCGAGATTCGAACTCACGACCTTTCGACCCCCAGTCGAACGCGCTACCAGACTGCGCTATAGCCCGACAGGACGCGCTTTATCGTCGGCCCCGGCGCAGGGCAAGGGGGGAAAGCTCGGGCCGGACCAGTCAGCCCTTGGTCTTGCCGGTCATCACCGCGCGCAGCGCCTCAAGCTCGGCGAGAAGGGCCTTCAGCGCCTCCTTGTCGAGGGTCTTCCGGGTCGATTCCGCGGCGACGACCTCGGGCCGTTCCAGCGGCGCGGCGACGGCGGCGCCGCCCCCGGACTCGAAGAGGTCGGCCTGCGGCACGTGCGCGCCCGTGCCGTTCGTGGCCGGCGACGGCACCTTGGCCGGCGCGACCTTCGGGACCCGCGGCTTCGGGATCGCCGGCGACACGGCAGCGGGCACGCGGGCCGGCGCCTCGCCCTCGCCCGCGGCGCCGAGGCCGATCACATGGCGAATCCCCCGCTCGCGCAGGATCTTCTGCACCCCCTTGATCGTCATGCCGTCGTCGTAGAGCAGGCCGCGGATGCCGCGCAGCAGCCGGACGTCCTCGGGGCGGTAGTAGCGGCGTCCGCCGCCGCGCTTGACGGGCTTCACCTGGACGAAGCGGGTTTCCCAGAAGCGCAGCACGTGCGGCGGGACGTCGAGCGCCTCGGCAACCTCGCTGATGGTGCGGAAGGCTTCCGGAGACTTGTCCATCGGGGCCGGGACCACGGCTTGGCTACTTGTTTCCAACGTCCACGCGCTCTTTCATGATGTGGGACGGGCGGAAGGTGAGGACGCGGCGGGGCTCGATCGGAACCTCCTCGCCGGTCTTGGGGTTTCTCCCGACCCGCGCGGACTTGGCACGCACGCTGAAGGTGCCGAAGGACGAGATCTTCACCGTCTCGCCGCGCACCAGCGCGTCGGACATGTGGTTGAGCACGGTCTCGACCAGCTCCGCCGACTCGTTGCGCGAGAGGCCGACGGTGCGGAAGACCGCCTCGCTGAGCTCCATCCGGGTCAGGGTCTTCTCACTCACGGCACCCCCCTCGTGTTGCTCACTGTTTCGTCAACCCTATTGGGGAATCCGAAAGCGAGTCAATAACAACGGCTTGGGTGCGGGAGCGAATACGGCCTCTACCAGCGGACGACGGCCGCTCCCCAGGCAAGCCCGCCGCCGATTGCCTCCATCAGCAGCACATCGCCCGGCAGGATGCGCCCTGCGGCGTGCGCCACCGAGAGCGCGAGGGGAATCGATGCGGCCGAGGTGTTGCCGTGGTCCTGCACCGTTATGACCACGCGGTTCATCGGCACGCCGAGCTTGTGGGCGGTCATCGCCATGATCCGGAGGTTCGCCTGGTGCGGCACCAGCCAGTCGACGTCGGCGGTGGTGAGCCCGGCGCGGTCGAGCGCCGCGGCGCCGGTCTCGGCGAGCTTGACCACCGCGTGCTTGAAGATCTCCTGCCCGGACATGTGCAGCACGCCCGAGGTGCGGGTGGCCGAGGGGCCGCCGTCGACGTAGAGCAGGTCGCGGTAGCGGCCGTCGGAGTGGAGGTCGGTGGCGAGGATGCCGCGCTCGGCGGCGCTGCCGGTGCCTTCGGCGGCCTCGAGGATCAGCGCGCCGGCGCCGTCGCCGAAGAGCACGCAGGTGGCGCGGTCCTCGAAGTCGAGGATGCGCGAGAAGGTCTCGGCGCCGATCACCATCACGCGGCGCGACATGCCCGACTGGATCAGCGCGTTGGCCTGGGCGAGCGCGAAAACGAAGCCGGCGCAGACCGCCTGCAGGTCGAAGGCGAAGCCGCCGCGCATGCCGATCGCGGTCTGCACCTTCACCGCCGTGGCCGGGAAGGTCAGGTCGGGCGTCGCGGTCGCGACGATCAGCGTGTCGATGTCGGCGCCGCTGAGCCCGCTGTCGGCCAGGGCGGCGCGGGCGGCGGCGATGGCGAGGTCGGAGGTCAGCTCGCCCTCGGCGGCGAAGTGGCGGCGCTCGATGCCGGTGCGGGTGCGGATCCACTCGTCGGAGGTGTCGAGGGTGGCAGCGAACTCGGCGTTCTCGACCACCCGCGCCGGCAGGTAGTGGCCGCAGCCGACGGGCACCGCGCGCATCAGGGTCACGACAGGCCTCCCTGGGCGGCGTCGGGAGCGTGCTCGGGCCGCACGGCGATGCGGGCGGCGAGCCGCTGGGTGAAGCCGTGCTCGGCGAGGGTGAAGGCGAGCTTGATCGCGGCCGAGACGCCGGTCGCGTCGGCGGCGCCGTGCGACTTGATGACCGTGCCGTTGAGCCCGAGGAAGACGCCGCCGTTGGCGCGGCGGGGGTCGATCCGCTTCTGCAGCCGCTTCAGCGAGGTGAGGGCGAAGAGGGCGCCGATCCGGCTCAGGATCGAGTAGGCGAAGGCCTCCTTGAGCAGGCCCTGGATCATCTTCGCGGTGCCCTCGCCGGTCTTCAGCGCGACGTTGCCGGTGAAGCCGTCGGTGACGATGACGTCGACGCGGTTCGAGGGCATGTCGACCCCCTCGACGTAGCCGATGTACTCGAAGTCGCCGTCGGGGGCCGCCGCGGCGATCAGGTCCGCCGCCTCGTGCAGCTCGGACCGGCCCTTGTGCTCCTCGGTGCCGACGTTGAGGAGCCCGACCCGCGGCCGCTTCAGCTCGAGCGCGTTGCGGGCGTAGGAGGCGCCCATGACCGCGAACTTGAGCAGGTCCTCGGCGTCGGCGCGAATGTCGGCGCCGGCGTCGAGCAGCACGTTGTAGCCCTGCTCGTTCAACGACGGCCAGAGGATCGCGATCGCCGGCCGGTTGACGCCCGGGGCCTTGCGCAGCGCCAGCATCGACAGCGCCATCAAGGCGCCGGTGTTGCCGCCCGAGATGACGACCGGTGATTCCCCGGCCTTCACCGCCTCGAGCGCGCTCCACATGCTGGTGCCCTGGGCGCTGCGCAGCACCTTGGACGGCTTGTCGTCCATGGCGACGACGCCGGCGGCGTGGCGCACCTCGGTGCGGCCCGCGAGCGACGGGTGGGCCTGGATCGAGCTGGCCAACTCGTCGCCGTCGCCATGCACGATGAAGCGCAGGCGCGGGTTCTTCTCGAGCGACATCTCCATGCCGCGGATGACCTCCGTCACGCCGCGGTCGCCTCCCATGGCGTCGATGGAGATGACGATGTCGCCCGCCGGACGGGATTCGCCGCCCAGGTCGTCGCGCGGGGCCTCGCCGCTCATCCCGGGCTAACCTCGCTCCGGTGCCTGTCAGGCGGCTTCGTCGTCGAGATCGACCTCTTCGGCCCTGGGCAGGACCTCCCGCCCGTCGTAGTGGCCGCAGTGGCCGCAGACGTGGTGCGGGCGGCGCAGCTCGCCGCAGTTCGGGCATTCGTTGGGGTTGCCGGCGACCAGCGCGTCATGCGAACGGCGCATGCCGCGCTTGGCGCGCGTGACCTTGCTCTTGGGGACAGCCATCTCTCGTCCTCGATCCTCGCCGGGACGCTTCCCGGCCGTTCCTTCCGTCGGCCCGGGCCGTAGCAGATCGGGCGCACGCTGTCACGCCCACCACTGCCGGTCCGGACAGGGAAAATGAGCCGCGGAACATAGCGATCGCCGGCCGCGGCGCAAGCCCCATTGCGGCCTCGTCACGATCCCGTGCCGACCTTTCCGCGCAGCGCCGCCAGCGCCGCGAAGGGCCTGGGCTCGTCCTCCGCGCCGGGCGCCGCGCGGAGCTCGGCCCCGGGCTTGCGCGGATAGGCCGGCAGCGCCAGCGCCAGCGCCTCGACGGCGACGCGGCCGAAATCGATGCGGTCCGCGAGTGGCTCGACCTCGTCGTCCTCGTCGGGATCGACCACGAGCTCGGCGGTCCGCGGCGCGCTCTCGGGGAGCCAGAGCCGGCGCACCGGCTGGTCGATGCGCGTCGTGACCGGATCGAGGGTCACGACGCAGCTCTGCACCACGGTCGCGCCGAGCTCGGCGTCGAGCTCCCAGCCGGCGCCGCGCCGGACGAGCTCGCCCGCGAGCCGCAGCTTGCGCAGCGAGCGGGCGCCGAGCAGGCGCGCCACCGCCGCCGCCTCGGCCTCGGTCGGCGAGATGTCGAGATCGAGCCGGTCGACGTCGCGCAGCTGCCTGAGCTCGATCACGCGGGCGAACTCGGGATTGTCCGGAGCGTGGCGGAGGAGGTCGGGCATCGCTGCTCCCGGCGGGCGGCGGCTCGCGCGGCCGGCCCAAGTTCCTTGAACTTAGACCATGCGCGCGGTAGGGGAGCAAGGGTAATTCGATGCCGGCCCGAGGGAGAGGATGCGCCCGAAATCGCTGCGACGGACCGGGTTTGCGGCGCTCCTCTGCGGTGCGCTCGTGGCCGGCTGCGCGCCGACGGTGCAGGTGCACGGCTACGTCCCGCCGCAGGCCGACGTCGCGCGCATCCGTCCGGGCGTCGACACCACCGAGACGGTGCAGAAGCTGCTCGGCCAGCCGTCGTCCAACGGCCTCCTGCGCGATTCGGCCTGGTACTACGTGCAGAGCACGGTCGAGAACTACACCTACCACGCCCCCAAGGTGGTCGACCGCAAGGTGCTGGCGGTGAGCTTCGACAGCCGCGGCGTGGTGCGGGACGTCAAGCGCTACGGCCTCGCCGACGGCCGCATCGTCAACCTCGAGACCCGCACCACCGAGACCGGCGGGCGCGAGCTCGGCGTGCTGGAGCAGCTCTTCGGCAACATCCTGAACCTCGACGCCGAGGCGCTGAACAACGCGGGCGGCGGCGGGCAGTAGCCCGCTCGGCGGCTCAGAAGTCGCGCTCGAAGAACAGCCCGATCGTGGTGTTGCCGTCGGAGGCGACCGAGCCCCGGGCCGTGAGGTTGTCGTTGACCGTGAGGTTGATCTCGGCGGTGCTGATGCCCCGGGTGTCGCTCTGCACGTCGACGTAGACGTTCTTGCTCACGTACTTGCCGGCGCGGACGGCGGTCGAGCCGTCCTCCTGAGTGATGATGTCGAGGTCGTCGAGGCCGGTCGCGCCGCGGATCTCGCCGAGGAAGCCCGGGCCCCCGCCGCCGCCCGCGAGCTCGGCCGCCGCGGCGGCGAGCTGCGCCATCTGGAAGGCCGACAGGTTCTGCGTCGCCCGGTTGAAGAGCACGCGCGCCAGCACCTCGTCCTGCGGCAGCGCCGGCTCGGAGGAGAAGGTGATCTGCGGCGCCGACGCCCGCCCCTGGACGGTGACGAAGGCGGTCACGTCGCCGGACCTGGTCTGCGCCACGAAGTAGAGCTGCGGGTCGAGGTTGCCGACCAGTTGCAGGTTGCCCTGGTCGAACTCGATGCGCTGGCCGAGGATGATCAGCCGGCCGCGGCGCAGGTCGAACTGGCCGACCGGCTGGATGTCGCTGGTGGTGCCCTGGATGCGGAGCTCGCCGCCGAGCTCGACGTCGAGCCCGCGGCCGCGCACGAAGATCTGTGCCGGCGCGCGGATGCGCACGTCGAGCCCGATCCCGGGGCCGGACGGACCCGACGACTGCCGCGCCTCGGTGCCGACGCGGGCGCGGTCGAGCGTCTGCTGCACCGCCGCCGGCGGCCGGTAGTGGTCGATCTGGTCGACCACCTGGCTGCTCGCGCCGAGCCCTTCGGCGATGGAAATCTCGGTCCGCCCGAGGTCGATCGTTCCCGAGAGCTTGCCCCCGCCGCCGACCAGCGGACCGTTGAGCGCGAGGTTGCCGGAGACCTGGGTGCTGACGAAATTGCCGTCGGTGTAGCGCACGTTGTTCATGCGCATGGTCAGGTCGGCCGGGAAGCCGCGCCCGAGGCCCACGCGGCCCTGGGCGGTGATGTTGCCGCCCGTCGCCACGTCGGTGCGGAAGCTCTCGAGGACGACCGCGTTGCCGCTCAGCGCCGCCTCGAACGCCATGGCCTGCAGGCGGAGGTTGGTCTGCGGGTCGACGAGGGCGCCGCCCGTCAGCGAGACCCGCCCGTTGAGGTCCGGCGCCGCCAGCGAGCCGCGGGCGGTGAAGTTGATGCGGAGCTGGCCGGCGGTCGCCTCGGCGGTGCGCTCGGCCAGGAGCGGGTTGACGATCGAGAGCGGCGCGGTGCCGGTGACGCTGGCGTCGAGGCCGGGCCCGGCGAAGGGGACGGTGCCCGAGCCGGTCAGGTCGAGGCCGCCGGCGCCGGTGACGCGGGCGGAGTCGAGGCGCAGCGCCTGGCCGCGGTACTGGCCGGCGGCGGTCAGGTTGAGCGGCGGGAAGCCGTTGGTGTCGAGGACGGTCGCGTCGATGCCGTCGCCGCGCAGGTTGAAGGCGACGGTCGGGTCGGCGAGCGGCCCGGTGGCGTGGCCGGTGCCGGTCACGGTGCCGCGCAGGCCGCGGTTGCCGGCGACGCGGTCGACGAGCGCCAGCGGGAAGGCCTGCAGGTTGATCGCGACGTCCATGTCGCCGGCGCCGAGCGGCACCGAGCCCTTGGCCGAGGCCGAGAGGCCGTTCTGCGAGCTGACCGAGGCGTCGAGGTTCAGCCGGTTGTCGGCGGTCTGGCCGGTCGCCTTGACCGCGACCGGCGGCAAGCCGGCGCCGCGAGTGATCGCCGATTCGATGCCGGCGCCGGCTACGTCGAAGCGGACGTCGGGGGTGGCGCGCGGCCCGGTGACGCGGGCGGTGCCGTTGACGGTGCCGGCGAGGCCGA
>JAXMDF010000008.1:0-126344 GCA_046348975.1 Amaricoccus sp.
GGGATTCGAACCCTCGACCCTAACCTTGGCAAGCGTCCGCTCTTCTGCAAAGGGCGGTAAGACTCCGTTAATGCCCCGATAGATAACCATATCTAATCACTGCGTTTCCCGGTAAGAGCGGGTTAAGCGCGGAGGCCGCCACCGCCGCGCCCCCACGCTACCCCGGAGGTTTGGAGTGCGCGCGTTAACGGAGTTAGCGGTTCAGAAGGTGCGCCCGCCGGCAACCGGGCGCGTGGAGGTGCGCGACAGCCTCGCTCCCGGCTTGGTGCTGCGCGTCACCGCGAACGGTGTCAAGACGTGGTCGGTCATCTACAAGGTGCCCGGAGAGGGCGGCGTCGCCCCCACTGGGCGATTGCTCAAGGGACCCCAGCGGCGGGTAACGCTCGGGACGTGGCCTGCGATGTCCCTCTCGGCCGCGCGCGACGCTGCGGTCGGGACCATGCGGGCAGCGGCCAACGGCACCGACCCGCGCCGAGTCCGGCAGCACTCGGGATCCAGCTCCGTCGCGGCGGTCGCGGGGTCGATGGTAGAACAGGCGAAGACGAGCGTGTCGTCATGGGCGAACATGGAGCGTGTGCTTAAGCTGCATGTGACGCCGACGCTGGGCCACCGGCCCATCGGCGACGTTACGTGGGCCGACATCCGCGTCCTGCTCGACGGGCTCATGGCAGGGGGGAAGGCGGGGACGGCGCGGGAGGTCCGCAAGCACCTGTCGCGCCTGTTCTCGTACGCCGCCGACCGAGGCCTCGTCGCGGCCCACCCGATGGCCGGGCGACGGGCGACAGACTTGCAGCGGGAAGAGGCCGGGCGGGCGCTTTCGCTGGTGGAGGCGCGGGCCACCTTCTGGGCGGCGAGCGGGCTGGGCTACCCCTTCGGCCCGTTGTTCCAACTCCTGCTGCTTACCGGCGCGCGGCGCAGCGAGTGGGGCGAGGCCTCCTGGAGCGAGGTCCAGGGGTCTTCGTTGGTCATCCCACGATCTCGCTTCAAGTCCCGCCGCGACCACGTCGTCCCGCTGGGCGTCGCCGCCATGCTCGTGCTCGCCACCGTTCCCCGCTGGACCGGCCCCTACGTGTTCTCGACGGATGGGGGCAAGACGCCCGTGTCGGGCTGGTCCCGAGCGAAGCGGCGGATGGACGAGGCCTCCGGCGTCCCCGACTTCCGCATCCACGATCTTCGGGTCACGGTCGCAACTTCTCTCGCGGAGCGCGGCATTCCCCGCGAGGTGGTGGAAGCCGTCCTT
This sequence comes from Amaricoccus sp., assembly GCA_046348975.1. GTDB lineage: Bacteria > Pseudomonadota > Alphaproteobacteria > Rhodobacterales > Rhodobacteraceae > Amaricoccus. Next base: position 1,241 of record JAXMDF010000008.1, read on the forward strand.
GGGCACGCCCAGCCGGGGCTCGTCCAGACCTACACCAAGCACCAATTTCTCGACGAGCGGCGCGCGGCGCTCATGCTGTGGGAGGACGCGCTCCTTGGCTGACCATTGGGACGCGATGCAGGAGTGGGTGGCCCGCCAGCCTCCTGCACGGAGACCTATCGAGATCGTCGCGCAGGAGATCGTCGCCTCGGTGGCGGAGCGTCGGGTCATCCACTCCTTGGACTTTCGACAGGGGCGGCGGGGGCCGGACCTAGCGCCGCGAAGAATGGAGCTATGCTCCCTTATTCGCGATGCCAGGCACGGCTACGACCGCGACCTGGACGACTTCCTCTGGCGCGCCAGCCAGTGGGCGCAGAAGGTGTCGCGCCACCCCGACCCGGAGACCGACCCGGAGGTGTTGGAGTGGTGCCGCCGCCCGGCGGGCGGGACGGGGAAGGACTGGAATGGAATCCCGGTTCGACCGCTCGAACCGGTATTTCATCGCTGCGCCCGCTTCTGGACGCACGGCACGTTCATCCCCCGGTGGAGCGATCTGGATGGGCCGAACGCGGCGGGGCGGCTGTGGATCGCGATGGCGCACGACTGCGATCCTCGGTACCAGCTGCGAACGCTCGGCAACCTCGCCGACCGGATGCGGAAGACCGGATCAACCCCCCGGCTGCGTGGGGACAGTAAAGCCTAGTTTGACCCCGTAGCGCATCAGCGAAGGAGTCGGACGTGCGGTTCTTAAGGGTTCGGGAGGTCTGCGGCCTGATCGGGGTCAGCAAGCCAACCTTGTACAAGTGGATCAAGCGGGGCGAGTTCCCCGGTCAGGTGTCGATCTCCCACAACCGCGTGGGCTTCCTCGAGACCGAGGTGATGGCCTTCATGGAAGCGAAGATCGCCGACCGCGACCGTGGCGCCGAAGCCCGGCGCGAGCGGGCGCTGCGGGCGGTAGGGAAATGACCCCGCCCGGCCCGGAAGAGACCGACCAGTCGATAGCCGCCCACCCATGGATTCTGCGGACGCGCCTGACGTTCGACGCCTACGCCACCCGGTGCCGGGGCGCGGGCGGGGTGCCGACCATGGCCAAGTGGTTGCAGCACATTCGACTGACCGACGAGGAGCTGGACCTTCTCAACGACCTGATCGAAGCGCGCCGGACGGATTTCTGTCTGGACGAGATCGGACCGAAATTCGTTATCCGCGAGTTCGGCAACAAGGCGCGCGTGGGCTGGTTCGACGACAGGGGCGAGCTCGTTACGATGAGCTTCGCGGAGTTCGGCAACGCCTATATCGAGATGACGGTGCAGACGCTCAACGACGAGGGCAAGCTGGTCTCGAAGCCCTTGGCCCGCCACTGGCTGATGCACCCCCTGACGCGCCGCTACGACCGGGTGGAGTTCCGGCCAGGCCGCGAGACGCCGAAGGACGTGCTCAACCTGTGGCGTGGCTGGCCCGAGGTGCCGGGATGGATGGACGTGCGCCTCGGCCCGGACGGCGCGGTGCCGGTCACGGATGGCGAGTTCGACGGCCGGGACATGCCAGAGGGCTACTGCGACCTGTTTCTCGAACACATGCGCGAGAACATGTGCTAGGGCGACGACGAGGTGTACCAGTACCTGCTGGGCTGGATGGCCGACGCGTTCTGGAATCCGGGACCCTGCGAAACCTCCGTCGTGCTGCGCGGCACGGAGGGGACGGGCAAGTCGTTCTGGGCCGAGCGGTTCATGGAGTTCTTCGGCGTTCACGCACTCACGCTGGACGACCCGGAGAAGGTATTGGGGAACTTCAACAAGCACCTGCTCAACAAGAGCGTCATCTTCGCGGACGAGGCATTCTTCGCTGGCAACCGGAAACACGCCGCCAAGCTCAAGACGTTCATCACCCGGCCGGACATATTCGTGGAGCCCAAGGGCGTGGACGGGTTCACCGCGCCGAAGATGTTCCGGCTCATCATGGCTTCGAACGACGAGCACGTGGTTCGTGCCAGCAGCGACGACAGGCGCAACCTCGTGCTCAACGTGGACGCGGGCGGGCGCAATCGGGACAAGGAGTACTTCGCCGCCATGGCCGCGGAGTGGAAGCGCGGCGGGCGGCGGGCGCTGTTCAGGTGGCTCACGGGCCGCTGGTGGGGCGAGCAGGTTGGCGGTGGCGAGTTCCGCATGTGGATCCGGCCCGTAACGGAGGGACTGAACGAACAGAAAGACCTCAGCCTGCCGGCGGCGCAGATGGTGGTCCACCGGATGCTGGAGCAAGGCGAGCCGCCTTGCGTGTTCGATTGGAACACGCGGGACGGGAGGGTGTTCATTCCCACCCGGCTGCTGGTGGAAGCCACTCGGTTGGACACGCGGGAGGAGACCGCGCTAAACGCGGCGGTGGGGGTGCTCGCGGGCTCCGGGGCAAAGAGTGTGCGGCGCTACCTGGGAACCGGGTACGACCGCCGCCAGTTCCGGGGCTTCTGGGTGCCGCCATTGGTAGAGTGCCGCCGCCGGTGGGAGGCTCACCTTGGGCGACCGGTAAAGTGGCCGAGCGGCGTTACCTCGTGGGCGGTCGAGGTCGAAACCGACGACGATCAGCCGACCTGCTTCTAGGGAAGTTGAGCGTAGGTGGCCGTAAGCCGCCTTAGGCCGGGGAGCCGCCTCATGGGGCGGCTCCCCTTTTTTGTTTTTGTATCAGGTGGTTGGGTCGATTTAAGTCGGCACGTCGGGTAAGTACCCCCCATTGGGTCTGCTAGGGCCGCTGGGCCCAAGGGAGGGTGCAGCGGTAGGGTTGGTGGCGGCGCAGCGGTGCTGGTTGGTTGTACCCGGCTTACTCTACTTACCTGACTTAAATATATACAAATAACTGTAATATAATAGGAAATTGGAAGTCGGATAGCGAGGCGCCCCCTAAGAGGCTGCCTCAAAAGTAGTTGAGTGATATCAGAGGTTTGTGATTCTCCTTCGTTTGCGACGCGATGGAGGATCACATGGCCTGGACTGATATCACCCGCGAGCAGCATAAGCGGACGGGGCTGCGCTATCCAAGCGATCTGACCGACGCGGAGTGGGCGTTGATTGCGCCGCTGCTTCCTCCGGCGCGGCGGGGAGGCCGCCCGCGGACCACCGATCTGCGGCAGGTGGTCAACGCCATCTTGTATTTGGCGAGCAGCGGCTGCCAGTGGCGCATGCTGCCGAAGGACTTCCCGCCGCTCTCGACCGTGCAGGGCTATTTCTACGTCTGGCGCGACATGGGGCTCTGGCAGTCGATCAACCACCTGCTGGTGATGGCGGCCCGGGAGCTCGAGGGGCGCGAGGCGTCGCCGACCGCCGGGGTCATCGACAGCCAGTCGGTGAAGACCACCGAAAGCGGCGGGATTTGCGGCTACGACGCCGGCAAGAAGCTCAAGGGCCGCAAGCGCCACATCGTCACCGACACGCTCGGGCTGATGCTCTTCGTGCTCGTCCACGCCGCCGACATCCAGGACCGCGACGGCGCCGTCGATCTCGTCAAGGCAATCCGCCACCGCTTCCCCTGGTTGCGCCATCTCTTCGCCGACGGCGGCTACGCCGGCGACAAACTCGCGACGGCGCTGGCGGGGCTCGGCCGCTGGACGCTCGAGATCGTCAAGCGGCCCACCACCGCCGAGGGCTTCGTCGTCCTGCCGAGGCGTTGGGTCGTCGAGCGCACCTTCGCCTGGCTCGGCCGGTGCCGCCGCCTCGCCAAGGACTTCGAGCGCTCCGTCGAAAGCTCCGCCGCCTGGGCGCTCGTCGCCCACATCCGCCGCCTCACCCGCCTCATCGCAAGGCATTGTTCCGAAGCTTGAACTTTCGAGTCAGACTCTGGGCCGCCCCCTCTGGGCCCGGCTTACCCCCCGGCCTCTTAACCCCACCACCGAACCTTCCACACGCCACCAGGAATGCTCCTTTTCGGGCCTCTCGGGACGGACCCTACAGCTAGGTCATCGGGCGGCGCGCCGCTGCCCTCTACCTAGGAGAAACCCGATGGCCGACCTCACCACCCTCTCGCTCGCCGAACTCACCGCCCGCTATAACGCGCTGCCCGGCATCACCCCCGTCAAGAAGTTCCCGTCGAAGTCCATCGCCCTCGACCGGATCGCCAAGGCCGCGCCCGCCGCCTCGCCGAAGCCGGTCCGCCAGCACCTCGTCCTCGAAGCCGTCGAAGGGCAGAGCCTCGCCTCTCGCCGCCGCCCGCTGGGCGACACCGCCGCTCGGGTGCAGGAACTCGTGGCGAAGTTCGGCGGACAGACCGTCACGATGGCGGATGCCGCCGCCGCGCTGGGCGTCGAGGTCACGGAGATCAAGCGCCGGGTCAAGCGGCTGCAGTCGTGGTACGGGAAGGACATGGTCGAGCGGAAGGGTGGCTCGATCACCATCGGCTTCATCGTCAAGTAACCGCCGGCCCACACCGCGCCGACCCCGAGCCCCGGCCTCACCCGCCGGGGCTTCGGGATTGTCACCCATTACCCTGCGAGCCGCTTCTAGAAACCCTTGCGCGCGTAGCCCGACGCTACGGCCCGACCTAGCCCGCGCCGATGGGTAGGTAGCCGCCAGCCGGCCAACGGTCGCCTGCGGTCGCTGTAGGTCGCCGCAAGGACCCGGAACCCCGATCCCTCCCACCTGGGCTTACCCGACCCTTATCCAGCCGCGCCCCCTATGCTACCCCGGAAGCCGGCCCGGCCGTCGCGGGTCCCTTGCACGCTCCGGCCCGCGCCCACCCGAGCGGACCCTTAGTAGGGGTGGACCCGAACACCCCCCTGCCGGTACTTGGGTAAACCGATCCAAGGGCTCACGAGCACCAGCCAGCTCAGCCTGGATTCATGCATCGTTCCTCTCGGGCCGACGTTCCCCCGCCAGGTCGACTAAACGCTCGGCGAGTCTGACCGTAAGGAAGCCGCATGATCCGGCATAGATGTGCAAGATCAGGAAGCTAAGATCGTCCTCGTTCCACTCGTACAGCTTGGCGTGATCCAGATTGTACAGAGCCTTCAGGGCCGGGATCGCCTTGCCCCTGAACGCGTCGTTCTTCAGGTCCACATTCCACTCGTGGGCAGCGACGTTCCTCACCGCCCGAATCTTGTCGCAAGCCGTCAGTTCGTGCCGCGAGATCAGCCCAAGAGCAAAGCAGACCCTCGACCTGCCCGAGAAGGTCCCGAGGGAGCTCTGCGCATCGTCCCAGATCAGTTTTCGCGAGATCGCGTTATCAACCAAAAAGGATTCCAGGACCCTTCCCAACATCGCCTCGATCATCGTGGACCACACGAGGATGATGCCTCGGGGCGTTCCCCGGGCCACCTCGGCGTTGGCCTGCTCTAGAAACGCCTCGACCTCAGGCCAACCCTGCACCAGCTTGGGCACACCACCTTCGACGACGACTCCTGCGGGCTCCGGCTTCGGCTCATACTCGACAACCTCGCCGAACTCGCCCGCCGCGCATCGTGCGAAAATCTCGCGTCCGTGCGCTTCCACGTCCTTGGGATCGGCAGTGAACGGCACCTCCACCTTGAGGTGCGCGAACTTCACGAAACAGTCGATCCGCGTGTGAGCGGCGTCCACCCATTGCGGCGACCGAACTGATGTATACGCCATGGCGTCCCCTCCGAGGAGAACAGTATCCGACAGTAGGGGACCACTCCGGATCAACCCCCCGGCGAGGCACCCGACCCAACCGCTAACCTGATCGCATGAAACAGGTTCGCGGCAGACAACTCCTCACCCCGGCCCGAAAGGCAACCTTCCTAAAGGTTCTCGCCGAGACGGGATCAGCGCCCGCCGCCGCTCGGGCCGCGTCCCCGCACGCCACCGGGAAGCGCGCGGCCATCCGTTCGTTTACCGACCTTCGCGACCGGGACCCGGAGTTCGCCGCCGCGTGGGAAGACGCGATGGCGGCCGCGCTGGGCCGCGTCGAGAACGAGGTCATGCGCCGGGCGATGGAGCCAACCTACCGGCCGATCTTCTCGAAGGGCGAACTCGTCGGCCAAGAGCCCGTCTACGACAACAAGCTCCTGCTCGCGGTCGCCCGCAAGCTCAACCCGGACGAGTGGAGCGAGAAGCGGCAGGTAGAGATGTCGGGATCGGTGGAGCATCGTCACGGACACATCTACCTCTCGATGTCGGACATCCACCTGCTCGCGCCCGACCGGGCCGACCAACTCCTCGACCTCTTGGGCGAGATTGCCGACAAGCGGGAGCCACTCACGATCGCTCACCAAGATGGTGGCGAGCATGAGTAGCCTCCGCACCTTCCTAGCCGCCGCGCGGGAGTCCCGCAGCTTGGGCACGATGTACCCCGGCGCGCGCCGCTCGGTCAGTCCCATCCCCTGCCTCGACTTCACCCACTGCGAGGACCCGGTCCTCCAGTACCTCCGCTACTTCGCGGATCACCCTGGGCCGACCAACGGGGCGAACTTCGCCCGAGGCCTCGAAGGCTACACCAAGGAGCATCAATGACCATCGACATCCGCACGGACATTCCCGCGGACATCCACCCCGGCATTCTGTCCGAGCATCAGGACGTGCTGGGTCAGGCCGGGACCATCGGCGCGTCCGTCATCTTCGAGGGCGTCAAGGCGCTCACCGATGTCTACACGACGATCGGCAAGCTGAATGATGCCAAGGCGGCGTGGGAGGCGGCAAGCCCGAAGACGACTCGCGTCGTCGGCGGGCGTGCCACCGAGGTGTCGCTTCCGTCCCCCGACCTCATCGCCGCCGCCGAGCGGGCCTTCGGTGTGGCGGCGCGTTCGGTGGACGAGCAGACGGCCGCGCTCAATCGGAACGTCAACGCGCTCGAGACCAGAGTCGCGAGCGCGTTGACGGACCCCTATTCCAAGACCCCGCTCGGCGCCGAAATCCGGCAGCACATCAAGGGGCTGAAGGACGGCGAGCGCCTGGGCTTCGTCCGCTCTCTCATCGCCTCCAACAAGAAGTCCGACGTCGCCGCCGTCCTCGACGCCCCGAGCTACCTGTCGGGCCTGACCGACGACATGCACAGCGTCGTGCGCGACATGGCGGCGGACCATTTCGCCCCCACCGATTATCGACAGCTGCGTGCAACTCGGGAAGTGATTTCCCGAGTCGAACGTGCCTCCGGCCACCTCCTGTCCGCCTTCACGAAGGTTCTCGACAAGCGCGACAGCCCCGCCGCCAAGGCCGCCAACGCCATCGAGGCGCTGGGATGAAGCGCCGCCTCGGGCTGACCAAGAAGGAGTGGGACGAGATGATCACCGACCGGTTCTTCGAACTGCTCGACCAGCTCCCCGATACGGTCATCGACGCGACCAACGAAGTCGTGTCGATGGCTGACCCCACCATCACAGACGTGCGGATCGCCGCTGCGAAGCATGGCGCGCCGGAGCACGTCCTGCTGGCACTCCACGGCTACCTGCCGAACGCCGCCGGCCACTACGTCTCGCTGGGCTACGGCCCGCTGGGCGAGCGGGTGCAGGTCCGCGACCACGCCCACCTCATCGCCTTCCAGATCTTCACGGAGGGCTGCCTCGAAAACCGTGGACCGAATCCGACGGTCGAAATCCTTGAAGGAGCAACCGAATGACCCCCGACCAGTGGACGGCAATCCGCCCCAAGACCGACCCGGCCATCTGGCCCGCCGTCGACATCCTCGTCACCCGCCCCGCTGGCCTCTACGACATCATCAACGTCAGCGACGTCAACAGCGTCGAGGATGTCGGGTCGGTCCTCTCCCTCTTCGGATTCCTCCCGACGGTCGACCAGAAGGACGGTCTCGCCGCCTACGGCCACGTCAACGATCCGGTGTACGAGGTTACGGTCAGCGGCCACTACGACCTGTTCGTGGCGATGCAGCCGGAAGGCTGGACGCCGGCCGCGAGGGTCCGCGCATGACCCCCGCCCGCTGGGCTACCGTCCGGGACCGCGCCGTGCCCAAGGTCCGCGCCACTATCGACGCCGTCTTCGCCCGCACGCCGACGCCCGTCCCCTACGACATCCTCAACGAGGCCGACACCCAGAACCTCGGCCACGCCTACTGGGCGTTGGCGGTGTTTGGGCTGCTGCCGCTGGAGAAGGTGCCCTACGGCTACTTCCCCTACAGCCACGTCAACGCACTCGGCCGCGTCGTCATGCGCGAACACATCCACGAGCAGCACTACCAGCTCTTCGCGGAGACGCGCCCCGCCGGCTGGACTCCCGTCGCCGAGATCATCCGATGATCCCGGAGCGCGGCATCCTGGCGGCGATGCACCTCCAGCTCATATGGGAGGTGCTGCAGGAAGGAGACCGACGCGACGCCGCGCTCGCCTATGTCGCCAGCCCCGGCTTCCGGGACCTCTGCGATCTGCTCGGCATGAGCGACGTCCCCGCCAAGATTGAGGAGACCGCGAAGCAGCGGCCCGCCGCGCTCCTTGCCCTGATGCGGAAGCTCAGCAAGTGAGCCGCAATGTCCACGCCGAACCGGGTATTTCCTTTCGCTTCTTTCGCGTCGCTCACGCCGATTTGAGCCCGCGACCGGCATCAGGCAGGCGGCGACCTGCGCCGCGAGGCCGGGCCAGGCGGAGGGCCGGGCGAATCCGGCCAGCCACGCCGCCGGCCCGATGCCGAAAAGGACCGACGCCAGCGCCGCCTCGCCCGTGAAGAGGACCAGCGCCGCCGCCGCGGCCATCCGGCGCCGCGGCCCGCGGCCCGCAGCGACCCGGAACCGGCGCTTCAGCGCCCCGCTCCCCCTCCAGGCGATGACGAGCATGAGGGGCAGCTCGAGCGCCAGCGCCCAGCCGCTACCGAGCCGCGGGGCCAGGACGAGCGCGCGGAACGTCCCGATCATCGTGCCGGCGACGACGAGCAGCAGCCCGAGGGCCGCGCCGGCGAGCAGGCCGCGCGTCATCGCGAAACGGCGGGACGGTAACCTTCGAAGGTGATGTTGTCGGCGACGCGCCGCGCCGCCGCCTCCTCGGCCGGGCTGCGGATCGTCCAGGTCAGCACCGGCAGCCCCTCGGACTTCAGCCGGGCGACGGCGGGGTTCGCCAGGTCCTTGTGGTCGTGCGACACGAAGGCCGCCCCGACCCGCTCGGCGTCCGTCAGCGCCGCGAGCTCGGCCCGGCGGTAGTCGGGCAGCGACCAGTCGGCGGCCGCGAAGTCGCAGGTCGTCAGCCCGCGCGCCCGGTCGGGCGCCGTCTCGGCCACCGCCGCCACCGAATGCGGGTTGAACGACATCAGCGCCAGCGGCCCGGCATATTGGGCGATCACCGCCCCGACCCGCGCCTCGAGCGCCCCGACCTCGGGCCCGAGCGCGCCGTCCTGGTCCTTGATCTCGACGAGCAGCGGCGCCCGCCCGGCGACGATCGCGAGGATCTCCGCCAGCGTCGGGATCGTCTCGCCGCCGCCCAGGAGCTCGATCCGGCCGAGGTCGGCCGAGGCGTACTCGCGCACGAGCCCCGGCTGCCCGGTCAGCCGCGGCATCTCGTCGTCATGGAACACCATCGCCTCGCCGTCGGCGGCGCGCTGCACGTCGACCTCGATGCCGTAGCCGGCGGCGACCGCCGCGCGCACCGCCGCACGGCTGTTCTCGATCGCGCCGGCCGCGCGGTCGTGCAGCCCGCGGTGGGCGAGCGGCCGCGTCACGAAAGCCGGCGGCAGCTCAGGCGACTTCGAAGACACCCTCGACCTCGACCGCCACCCCGAGCGGCAGCGACGCCATGCCGACCGCCGAGCGCGCGTGCCGCCCCTTGTCGCCGAAGATCTCGACCATCAGGTTCGAGGCGCCGTTGACGACGGCCGGCTGGTCGGTGAAGTCGGGCGCCGAGTTCACGAAGCCGGTCAGCTTCACCACCCGCGTCACCCGGTCGAGGTCGCCGCCGCAGGCGGTCTTCAGGACCGCGACCAGCGCCAGCCCGCAGGTCCGCGCCGCCGCCGCGCCCGCCTCGACCGCGACCCCCGCCCCGAGCTTGCCGAGGATCAGCCCGTTCGCGTCCCGGCTCACCTGCCCCGACACGTAGACGAGCCCGCCCGCCGCCACGAACGGGACGTAGTTCGCCGCCGGCGCCGGCACGTCCGGCAAGGTTATGCCCAGCTCGGCCAGGCGCGCGTCGATCGAGGAAGGCATGGCAAACTCCGAGGTAGCCGCGTCGCCCGCGACCCTAGAGCAGATCGCGCCGCAGCGGAACGCGATTCGGGCGCCGGCGGTCACGCGCCTCATGGCGTCTTTCCGCGAACCGTGCGTTAAGCCCCGCTGTCGATGGTGCAATCGACCGCCGGGAGGTGGCCTCCCGCCGCGAAGGCCGCTAGGTAGACGAGCAAGGAGGACCGCCATGCGCAACTTCGGGATCACGCTCGCGGCCCTCGTGGCGCTGTCGGCCTGCGCCGCCCAGGACCCCGACAGCCTCACCTACGACCCGCTCCAGGAGCCGAACCGCGAGGCGCACGACTTCAACCTGCAGATCGACCAGCAGGCCTTCGGCCCCGCCGCCCGCGCCTACGGCACCGCCGTCCCGCAGCCCGTCCGCCGCGGCATCTCCAACGTCCACGAGAACTGGCTCGGCCCCGAGCAGATCGTGCAGTACGGCCTGCAGGGCCGCCCCGTCGACGCCGCCAAGACCACCGCCCGCTTCCTGATCAACTCGACGATCGGCATCGCCGGCATCTTCGACGTCGCCGCGCAGATGGGCATCCCCTACGACAAGACCAACTTCGACGAGGTCATGTACCGCTGGGGCATCCCCGAGGGCGGCTACTGGGAGGTCCCCTACGGCGGCCCCGGCACCCAGCGCGACTGGACCGGCTACGCCCTCGACGAGCTGCTCGACCCGACCTACTACGTCCTGCCGGGGGTCGCGCTGACCGGGCTCCTGGTCGCCGGGGGCCTCAACATCGTGAACAACCGCTACGAGTTCCTCGACACCACCTTCGACACGCTGAACTACCAGTCCGAGGACGGCTACAAGGCGCAGCGGCTCGCCTATATCCAGAACATGCGGGCCCGCCTCGAGGGCGGCACCGACGTCGAGCAGCTGGAGGATGTCTATGCCGACCAATGAACCGGGCATCGCCCGCCGCACCCTCGTCCGCGGCCTCCTGGCCGCCGGGCTCGTCGCCGTCGCCGCCCCCGGCCGCGCCCAGGGCACCGACGCCGCCACCGCCCTCGTGACGGCACTCGCCAGGGACCTCCTCGCCCTCGTCACCTCCGGCAAGGGCGAGGCGCAGATCTACTCGGGCTTCGAAGGCATCCTGTCCCGCTACGCCGACATGCCCGCCGTCGCCGCCAGCGTCCTCGGCCCGCCGTGGCGCACCGCCGGCGCCGCCCAGAAGCAGGCCTTCGTCGCCGCCTTCCAGCACTACCTGTCGCGCCGCTACGGCAAGCAGTTCCGCGACTACCAGAGCGCGCGCATCGACGTGACCGGCGCCAAGCCCGGCGGCAAGGCCGGCGTGCTCGTCTCGACCCGGGTCGTCCGCCCCGGCCAGGACGACATCTCCGTCGACTGGCAGGTCAGCGACCACAGCGGCCAGCCCAAGGTCGTCAACCTGATCATCGAGGGCGTCTCGATGCTCGCCAACGAGCGCGCCGAGGTCGGCGCCATGCTCGACGCCCAGGGCGGCAGCCTCGACGGCCTGATCAAGCAGCTGAAGTCGACCGGCTGAGGCACCGGCCCGCGCCCAGCGCGCCGTCGCCCAGCACGCCGTCTCCACCGGCGCCGGGCGCTGACGCCCGGCAACGCTCTCGGTGAGCGCGGCCTGCGCCTGTCTGGGGCCGGCGCACCCCGGCCGAACCGTCCCGCATCCGGGCGTTCCGGCAATACGCCCAACGGCACCGCCAGGCGGAACCGCCGGGTGCGCCTGCCCGGGGGGCAGGCAGGCGCAGGCCGTGCGTGCGCACGGCCGGGGGCAACGGCGACGCTGGCCCGGACGCATCATCCGCTCCTGATCTTCGCTCGACGCCATTGCCCCCGCGCGCCCGAGCCCCCCATCACGCAACACCCCCAAACCTCTGCGATAGTGCCCCTCCCCAACCGGAGGCGCCCATGTCCGACGAAGTCCGCCTGATCCCCCTCGCCGAGATCGACGAATCGTCGCTCTCCCGCGACCGCACCCGCGTCGACGACGCAGCACTCCTCGAGCTCACCCACTCGATCGCCCGCCACGGCCTGCGCATGCCGATCGAGGTCTACGAGCCTCGACGCGGCCGCGCCCCCGCACCGCTACGGCCTGATATCAGGCTTCCGCCGCCTCGCCGCCGTCCGCACCCTCGCCGAGACCTTCCACGACAAGACCCGCTTCGCCGCCATCCCCGCCTTCCTGCGCACCCCCGCCACCGACGACGACGTCTACGTCCAGATGGTCGAGGAGAACGCCATCCGCGCCGACATCTCCCCTGGGAGCGCGCGCTCGTCGCCGTCCGCGCCGCCCGCGCCGAAGCCTTCCCCGGCATCGACGCCGCCGTGGACGCGCTCTATTCGACCCTCGCCAGCCAGAAGCGCTCCCGCGTCCGCGCCATCGCCCATCTCGCCGCCGAGCTCGACGGCTACCTCGTCTTCCCCGAATGGCTCTCCGAGCGCCACCTCCTCCGCCTCGCCCCGCTGATCCCGCGCGGCTACGGCGACCTCCTCCGCACCGTCCTCCGCGAGACCGACCCCCACGGCCCCGACGACGAATGGTCCGCCCTCCTCCCCATCGTCCTCGAAGCCGAACGCCCCGAGCCCACCGGATCGCCATCCCGCCCCGGTCGCCCCCGCCGCGTCCTCGACCTCCGCCCCCGCGGCCTCGTCATCCGCCGCGAGGCGATCCGCGGCGGCTGGGCCCTCCGCTTCACCGGCCGCCACGCCACCAGCGACACCCTCGACAGCATCTTCGACACGATCGAACGCATGTACAGCCCGCCGGAACCCCGCGAGCCCAACAAGCACGGCCGCCGCAGCCTGGTGTGACGACGCCGGCGAATTGGGCCACGCCGGCCCGACCCCGCCACCGGCAACGCGCCGGGACCTTTCGCCCGAAGCGGGCGCAAGCCCGCGAGGTCCCGGCCCGACGAGCCGACGCATCGCGTCGGCCGGGCCGTTCGCCGGAGCGCGCGAGCGCGGAGGCGAAGGCGCGCGTCCCGGCCCGGACGGCTGCATCCGGCCGCGGCCGCCCCGGCGGGCGCGTGAAACGCGGCCGCCCCCGCAGGGGCGCCGCGGCCGGATTTGCCGACGGTCAAATCCGGCATGCCGCACCGGGGCGCGAAGTCCGAGCCCGTGGCCAGGGCGCGTCGCGAGCGTCGCGCCGCCAGAGACAGATCTTTCTTCAACAGCTGCCTCAGGCCGGGAACAGTCCTATCGAGCTAAGCGGGCCATGGCCCGCGAGCCTGCGGCCCGACAAGCCGAAGCACTGCTTCGGCCGGGCCGTTCGCCGTAGCGCGCGAGCGCAGAGGCGAAGGGGCGCGCGTCCTGCACCGGACGGCTGCATCCGGGCGGGGCCGCCCCGGCGGGCGCGTGAAACGCGTCCGCCCCCGTAGGGGCGGACGCGGCCGGATTTGCCGACGGTCAAATCCGGCATGCCGTGCCGGGGGCGCGAGATCCGAGCCGGCCGGCAGGGCGAGCCCGTGTCGCATTGCGTCACGAGCGGCCGTTGGCCATATGGGCCAACGCCAACCCGCTAGCTCGATTGAAATTCTAGGGCGACTGGCGTAGCAACGACCCACACCGCATGGTGGAATAGACGCGAGCGCCCGCTCCCAACAAACGGATCCGCTATCCAAGGTTGAAGAGTTCGCCATGGCCCGCGGTCTGCGCCTCACATCCGAACTGGTCGCCCGGGTGCCGCGCTCCGTCGCGCAGCCTGTCGCGCACGGGCACGAGCGCGCTCTTGCCAGCGACGAGGACCACGCGAACGCGCTGGCGGCCATCCATGCTAGTCGGCCTGCACTCGGAGCGACACGGGATTTTTGGGTCTTTGCCTATGGCTCCCTGATCTGGAACCCATGCTTCTCCTATACTGCCGCAAGCCCGGCCCGAGCGCATGGGTGGCACCGGAGCTTCTGCATCGGCTGGATGACCCGCTTTCGGGGCTCGTCCGTCAACCCCGGCCTGATGATGGCGCTGGATCGTGGCGGATCCTGTGAGGGCATTGCGTACCGGCTGCCTGAAGACGACATCGACAACGCCCTGATAACGCTAATCAAGCGCGAGATGCCCTTCGTGGTTTCTGGGATGTCGGCCCGCTGGATGCGGTTGATGACCGGCGAGGGACCGCTGGATGCGGTGGGTTTCCGGTCAACCGCGCTGCGCCCGACTATTTGCCGGGTCTCAGCGAAGAACAGGTGGTTACCTCGCTTGCTACGGCGGCGGGGTCGGCTGGCTCGATGGCAGAATACCTGCTGAACACCATCACCCATTTGCAGGCAAACGGCATCTACGATCGCACGCTGTGGCGTCTGCAAGATCGGGTTGCGACCCGTCTGGAGGAAGTCAGCCCACGTGACGAGCCGGGCGCCTGAGGTTCGGCCATCGACGTTTCCTGCCCGAGCTGGCCCGGTCGAATGACCTCGGCGCCCGACGAACGCGTGTGCTGCGATTTGCGAACGATCCAGATTGGCGGAACTACCGCGTTGGGCCGCAAGCAGGCATGCGATGAACCAATCGCTAGGTCGATCCGAATGGTCGAAGTTGCAGTGGTCAGAGTCCTTATAACCAGTTAAAATCAGAACATTTTTTTCTTTAAAAACAACCACTTACCATTTCCCCGCACCCCCTCTACCGCCTCCGGAACGTCCTCTCGGCCGGCAGGAACACCGTCAGCAGCCCCAAGAGCGGCAGCAACGAGCAGACGTGGTAGACGAAGATGATCCCCTTCCAGTCGGCGAGCGCCCCGAGGGCGGCGGCGCCCAGCCCGGCGATGCCGAAGGCGAAGCCGAAGAACAGCCCCGAGATCATCCCGACCTGGTTCGGCACCAGCTGCTGGGCATAGACCAGGATCGCCGAGAAGGCCGAGGCGATGACGAGCCCGATGGTCGCCGACAGGATCGCGGTCCAGAACAGGTTGGCGAAGGGCAGCGCCAGGGTGAACGGCAGCACGCCGAGGATCGACACCCAGATCACCGCCTTCCGCCCGATCCGGTCGCCGATCGGCCCGCCGAGGAACGTCCCCGCCGCCACCGCCGCGAGGAAGATGAAGAGGTGCAGCTGCGCGTCCCGGACCGAGATGCCGAAGCGCTCGATCAGGAAGAAGGTGAAGTAGCTCGTCAGGCTCGCCAGGTAGATGTACTTCGAGAACACCAGCATCCCCAGGATGCCGATGATGAAGACGACCCGCCGCGGTGGCAGCGCCGACGGCTGCGCCGCCGCCGCATGCCCTGCCGCCCGGGCGCGGTGATACTGGGCCTTCGCCCAGGTCCCGACGTTCCAGAGCAGTACCATCGCGACCAGCGCCAGCACCGAGAACCAGGCGATGCTCCGCTGCCCGAACGGCAGCACCACGAAGGCCGCGAGCAGCGGCCCCAGTGCGGACCCGGTATTCCCGCCGACCTGGAAGAACGACTGCGCGAACCCGTAGCGCCCCCCCGACGCCGTCCGCGCCACCCGGCTGCTGTCCGGATGGAAGATCGACGACCCGACCCCGATCGAGGCCGCCGCGATCAGCAGCACCCAGTAGTGGGTGGCGAAGGCGAGGATCAGCAATCCGAGCAGGCTCGCCCCCATCCCGAAGGTCGACAGCCGGAACATCGGCCGCTTGTCGGTATAGAAGCCCACCGCCGGCTGCAGCAGCGAGGCGGTACACTGGAAGACCAGATGGATGATCCCGATCTGGGTGAAGCTCAGCAGGTAGTTCTCCTGCAGCACCGGATAGATCGCCGGCAGCAGCGACTGGATGGTGTCGTTGAGCCCGTGGCAGACGCTCAGCGCCGCCAGCACCGCGAACGCGGTCCGCGCTTCCGCCGCGCCGGGGGCGCCGGTCGATGAGGTCGTGGCCATGGGAGCTGCCGATCAAGGTGTCGCCAAGCCTCTGGCACAGCGGCGCCCCGCCGGCAAGGCCCGGCCGTCAGTTCCGCCCGAACAGCCCCTTCAGCACGCCCTGGACGACGTTGCGCACCGCCGTCTGCACCTCGTTGACCGCCCCCGGGATCACGTTGGCGGCGACGACCGGCCGCTCCGGCGTCCAGTCGGGCAGCGGCGACGCCGGCATCCCGTCCTCGACCCTGGTCATCGTCTCGCGCCAGATCTCCGCCGGCAGCCCGCCGCCCGTCGTGCCCTTCAAGGGCGTGTTGTCGTCGTACCCCATCCAGACGCCGCAGACATAGTCGGCGGTGAAGCCGATGAACCAGGCGTCGCGCGCGGCCTGCGTCGTCCCGGTCTTCCCCGCGACCGGCCGCCCGTCGGGCAGCTGCGCCCGCGTGCCCGTCCCATGATCGACGACCTGCTCCATCATCCACACGAGCTCGCCCGCCGCCTTGTCGTCCAGCACCCGCACCGGCGCCTCGCCGCCCCCCTGCATCAGCGCCGACCCATCGGCCTTGCGCCGCAACGAGGTCAGCCCGTAGGGCGTCGATTTCACGCCGTGGTTCAGGAAGCCCGCATAGGCGCCGGTCATCTGCAAGAGCGTCGCCTCCGACACCCCCAGCGCCAGCGCCGGCCCCTCGGCGATCGGCGTGGTGATCCCGAAGTCCTGCGCCACGGCCCGGACCCGCGCCCGCCCGGTCTCCTCCGACACCCGCACCGTCGCCGTGTTGATCGAGTTCGCCAGCGCCTCGGTCAGCGTGATCTGCCCGAGGTAGTCGCGGCTGTAGTTCTGCGGCGACCAGTCCCCCGACCCCGGCACGTAGATCGTCAGCGGCGCGTCGAGCACCGGGTCGAACGGGTTCGCCCCCGCCTGCAGCGCCGCGGCATAGACGAACGGCTTGAACAGCGACCCGGTCTGCCGCTGCGCCTGGGTCGCGCGGTTGAACTCGCCCTCGCCGGCGCCGAGCTCGCGCCCGCCGACCATCGCCCTGACCGCCCCGTCGGGCGACATGACCACGATCGCCGCCTGCGCGTTCGACCCCGACTTCAGCTTGTTGTCGAAGACGGCACTCAAGCCCGCCTCCGCCGCCTTCTGGATGCGCGGGTCGAAGGTCGTGCGGACCTCGATGTCCTCGGTCGTGCGCTTGGCGAGGAAATCCGGCACCGTCGCCATCACCCAGTCGGCGAAGGCCCCGCCCGCCCGCGCCGCCGCCGCCTGCGACAGCACCGCCGGATGCGCCCGCGCCTCGTCCGCCTGCGCCGCGGTCAGATAGCCCTGGTCCTGCATCAGCCCGATGATCGTCTTCGCCCGCGCCTGCGCCAGCTTCAGGTCGTTGGTCGGCGCGAACCGCGACGGCGCCCGGAGCAGCCCCGCCAGCATCGCCGCCTCCGCCGGCGTCACGTCCGCCGCCGACTTGCCGAAGTACCGCTCCGACGCCGCCTCGAACCCGGTGGTGCTCGCCCCGAGATACGCCCGGTTCAGGTAGATCGACAGGATCTCGTCCTTGGAGAACCGCGCCTCCAGCGCCAGCGCCGCCGGGATCTCCTTGAGCTTGCGCTCGATCGTCCGGGCGTTGTCGAACCAGATCAGCTTCGCCACCTGCTGGGTGATCGAAGACCCCCCCTGCACGGTGTCCCCCGACCGCAGGTTGGTCAGCGCCGCCCGCGCCGTGCCGCGCAAGTCGATGCCGAAGTGCCAGTAGAACCGCCGGTCCTCGGTCGCGACGATCGCATTGACGAGGTGCGGCGACACCTGGTCGGCCATGGCGATCCCGAGCTGCTGCCCGCGCCAGGCAAAGGTGTCGCCGTCGACGTCCACCAGCGTCACCGACCCGCCCTCGCGCGGGTCGAGCAGCGATGCCAAGTCCGGCAGCTGACTGTAGTAGTAAGCCGTCGCCCCGCCGAGCACGAGCACGCCGACGACCGCCAGCCGGATCGCCATCCAGCCGACCACGCGCAGCATCGCCATGGCGAAGCCCCCCGCCACCCGGCGCACGCGCCCGACCCGGGGCCGCGCCCTCTTCGCTTTGGTTCCTGTGCGGGCCATGCCCTGTTCGCTGCTCGTTTTCCGCGATGCTACGCGCAAACTCACCGCGTTGCCAGCCGCTTTCGCCGCCGGCAACCCCGGACGACGCTCGCCCGGACGCCCGTGGCGCGCAATCGAGCACAACGCCCAAGCTTTCGGCACGTCCGCCTAAAAGTTGGCCAGATGCTCGCGCGGGCCTTCTCGGACGGCGTGGTTAGTCCATGCAATCCAGAGTGTTACGCAGATGCCGGGATTCTGGCACGCGACGTGCATCGCCTTCATCGGCGCGGCTGGCGCCACCCGAAAACAACGACGAGGCACCTGATGAAATTGATCATTGCCGTGATCAAGCCATTCAAGCTGGAAGAGGTGCGCGAGGCGCTGACCGGGCTCGGCGTGCAGGGCCTGATGGTCTCGGAGGTCAAGGGCTACGGCCGCCAGTCCGGCCACACCGAGATCTACCGCGGCGCCGAATACGTCGTGAACTTCGTCCCGAAGGTCAAGCTCGAGCTGGTGGTGACCGACGCGGCCGCCCCGCAGGTCGTCGAGGCCCTCGCCGGCAGCGCCCGCACCGGCAAGATCGGCGACGGCAAGATCTTCGTGCTCAACGTCGAGCAGGCGATGCGCGTCAGGACCGGCGAGACCGGCGACGAGGCCCTGTGAGCGACATGCAGACAACGGAAACCGCAAGGAAACCCGAGATGAGAATGGTTGAAAAGCTGGGCCTGCTCGCGCTCGCCCTGGCCGCCGCCGGCCCCGCCCTCGCCCAGGACGCCACCGACGCGGCCCCGGCCGCCGCCGCGGCGGTGCCAGCGCTCAACAGCGGCGACACCGCCTGGATGCTGACCTCGTCGCTGCTCGTGCTGTTCATGATCCTGCCCGGGCTCGCGCTCTTCTACGGCGGGCTCGTCCGCTCCAAGAACATGCTCTCGGTCCTGATGCAGTGCACCGTCATCGCCTCGCTGGTGATGGTGCTCTACGCCTTCTACGGCTACTCGATGTCGTTCGGCGGCGGCGAGAGCCTGTTCTGGGGCGGCCTCGGCAAGGCTTTCCTCGCGGGCGTCACCAAGGACAGCGTCTCGGGCACGATCCCCGAGCTCGTCTTCGTCGCCTTCCAGATGACCTTCGCGGCCATCACCCCGGCGCTGATCGTCGGCGGCTTCGCGGAGCGGATGAAGTTCTCCGCGATCGTCCTCTTCATGGCGCTCTGGGTGACGATCGTCTACTTCCCGATCGCGCACATGGCCTGGGACCCGCACGGCCTCTACTTCCTCTGGGGCGCCTACGACTTCGCAGGCGGCACGGTCGTCCACATCAACGCGGGCATCGCGGCCCTGGTCGGCGCGCTGCTGATCGGCCCGCGCATCGGCCACCGCAAGGAGATCATGGCGCCGCACTCGATGACGCTGACCATGGTCGGATCCTCGATCCTCTGGGTCGGCTGGTTCGGCTTCAACGCCGGCTCCGCGCTCTCGGCCGGCGGCAGCGCCGCGCTCGCGATGATGAACACCTTCACCGCCACCGCCGGCGCCGTGCTGGCCTGGTCGGCGATCGAGGCGGTCTTCCGCGGCAAGGCCTCGATGCTCGGTGCCGCCTCCGGCATGGTCGCGGGCCTCGTCGCCGTCACCCCGGCCGCGGGCTTCATCGGGCCGGTCGGGGCGATCTTCCTCGGCTTCATCGCCTCGGGCGCCTGCTACTTCTTCGTGCAGGTCGTGAAGGAGCACTTCGGCTACGACGACAGCCTCGACGTCTTCGGCGTCCACGGCATCGGCGGCATCGTCGGCGCGATCCTGACCGGCGTCTTCGCCTCGACCTCGCTCGGCGGCATCGGCTACCCGGAAGGCGTCACGATGACGGCGCAGGTGATCACCCAGTTCAAGGCGGTCTGCACCACCATCGTCTGGTGCGGCGTGGCTTCCTTCGTCCTCTACAAGGTGGTCGACATGCTGATCGGCCTGCGCGTGGCGCCGGAGACCGAGCGCGAAGGCCTCGACCTCGCCGAGCACGGCGAACGCGCGTACGTCTATTGAGCGATCGGGTGGGGGCGCGGAACCGCTGCGCTCCCCCCGCGGTCGGGCCACACCGGCCCTCGCTGCGGCCCCGGCATCGGCCGCGTGGGAAAGGACGACCCCGATGAAGCTGGTCATTGCCGTGATCAAGCCGTTCAAGCTCGACGAGGTGCGCGAGGCGCTGACCGCGGTCGGCGTGCAGGGGCTGATGGTGTCCGAGGTCAAGGGGTACGGCCGCCAGGCCGGCCATACCGAGATCTACCGCGGCGCCGAATACGTCGTGAGCTTCGTCCCCAAGGTCAGGCTCGAGCTGGTGGTGCCCGATGCCGCGGTGCCGGCGGTCATGGAGGCGCTGGCCACGACCGCCCGCACCGACAAGATCGGCGACGGCAAGATCTTCGTGCTCGACGTCGAGCAGGCGCTGCGCGTCAGGACCGGCGAGACCGGCGAGGACGCCCTCTAGGGCGCACCTGCCGCGTTGCCCGGCTCACTGCATGGCGACCCGCTCGCGGTAGTGGTCGAGGACGCCGGCCACGCCTTCGGGCGAGAAGGCGGCGTTCAGGCCCTGCGCCGCCCCCTCGGCCTCGACCCCGGCACGGGCGGTCATCCTCTCCTCGAAGGCCGCGATCGCCGCGCCGCCGCCCGCGGCGACCGCCTCGGCGAGGTCGGCCGCATCGGCCAGCGCGAGGTTCACGCCCTCGCCGGAGAAGGGCGACATCAGGTGCGCCGCGTCGCCGATCAGCGTCAGCCCGGGCCGGTTCGCCCAGCGGTGGCCGATCGGCAGCGACTGCAACGGCCGGACCGCGAGGATGTCGCCGCTCTCGACCACCTCGGTCAGCCGCGGCGCCCAGTCGGCAAAGGCCTCGCGCAAGGCGGCGCGCACCGCCTCGACGGGCCACCGGCTCCAGTCCCGCCCGGTCGACTCGGGCATGCGGATGCCGGCGTAGCCGCGGATGTGCCCGAGCCCGTTGCGCTGGGTGACGAGCGCGCGGTTGGTGCCGACGGCGAACATCTTGCCGCGGCCGGTCAGCGCGGCGATCCGCGGATGGCGGTCGCCCTCGAAGCCGAGCTCGACGAAGGTCACGCCGTCGTAGGCCGGCACCGCGTCGCCGAGCAGCGGGCGGACGCGCGACCAGGCGCCGTCGGCGCCGACGACGAGGTCGAAGCGCGCGCGCCACCCGGACCCCGCGACCGCCCAGCCATCCCCCTCGGGGACGACGGCCTCGACCCGGCTGCCCCAGCGGACCGTGCCGGGCGCGAGCGAGTCGAGCAGGATCCGGCGCAGCGCCGTGCGGTCGATCTCCGGCCGGTCGTCGCCGCTCCCGTCGCGGTCGAAGAGCAGGTTGCCCGCCGGATCGTACAGCCGGTCGCCCTGGTCCTCGGGCCGCGCGGCGGCCTCGAACTCCGCCCGGAGCCCGGCCCGGCGCATCGCCCTCAGGCCGGTCTCGACGTGCAGGTCCAGCGATCCCCCCTGCGGCCGCTCTCCGGCGTGCGCGTCGCGCTCGAACACCACCGGCGCCAGCCCCTGCCGCTGCAGCAGTCGCGCCAGCATCAGCCCGCCCGGGCCACCGCCCACGATCGCGATCCGGTTCATTGCATCGTCATCCTTCCAGATATACATAGTCACCTATGTAATATAACATAGGCACCTATGCAATGGCCGACGACTGGGATCCGCTGTCCCGCCCGGGCCACTATTTCAGCCGCATCGCGCGCGGCATGACCCGGGTCGGCGATGCCCGGCTGCGGGCGCTCGGCTTCGCGACCGCGCAGCTCCCGGTGTTGACCGCGCTCAAGGACGGGGAGCGCCGCTCGCAGGCCGAGCTCGCGCGCGCGGCCCGGGTCGAGCAGCCGACGATGGCGCAGATGCTCGCCCGGATGGAGCGCGACGGCCTGGTCCGGCGCGAACCCGACCCCGCCGACCGGCGGTCGAGCCTCGTGTCGCTGACCCCGGCGGCGCTCGCCCGCCTGCCCGCCGGCCGCGAGGTGCTGCGCCAGGGCAACGCCGACATGACCGAGGGCCTCACGTCCGAGGAGGTCGCGACCCTGGTCTCGCTGCTCCGCCGCGTTCTGGCGAACGTCGACGCGCTCGAAGCACTTCCTTCAAACCTATCGGGCAGTGCCGGGGGGGTCGAGGGGGGCCGGCGAGGGCCCCCCTCGGGCCGTCCCGAGGGCCGCCCGGGAGCGAAGAGCAAGGGAGGCTCCCCCGGGCCTGAAGGCTGAGCCGCGCATGCGGCGAACGGCGCCAAAGCGCCGCGGGCCCCTCGCACCGCTCCGTCCATCCCCCGAACCACCGGCCCCGACGCTGGCCAGGGCGCATCGCGCGCCGGACGCTCGGGCGGGAGTAGGCAGAAAATATTCAATCCGTTAATCGAAGAGAGTAGAATAGCCCGAATACACCCCAGCATGAATTAAGGAATTTTTCTCTCCGGAACATCCAACGGTAAACATGGATTGGGAAATAGTTGACGCCAAAGCTTAATATCTATATATATCAATCACTTGATCGTTTGCCCGGGGTCGGGCATCCCCCGGACAGCGTTGCGGGCACCGCTCCCGCGTCCTATGGCTGGCGCACGGGAGCGAGGAGGCGGGCATGGCGGACCGGACTGGCATCTTCGCAGGCGACGATCCCTTCGCGATCGCCCGCGCCTGGCTCGCCGAGGCCGAGGCGGTCGAGCCCAACGACCCGAGCGCCATGGCGCTCGCGACCGTCGACGCCGCCGGCATGCCCAACGTCCGCATGGTGCTGCTGAAGGACATCGAGCCCGCCGCCTTCGTCTTCTACACCAACTACGAGAGCGCCAAGGCCGGCGAGATCGACGCCGCCGGCAAGGCCGCCTTCGTGCTGCACTGGAAGAGCCTGCGCCGCCAGATCCGCGGCCGCGGCACCGTCACCCGCGAGGACGGCCCCGCCGCCGACGCCTACTATCGCTCGCGGAGCCTGGCGAGCCGCCTCGGCGCCTGGGCCTCGAAGCAGTCGCGCCCGCTCTCGAGCCGCGCCGCCCTGATGGCCGAGGTCGCCAAGGTCACGGCGCTGCGCGGCATCGACCCCCCGCGCCCGCCGTTCTGGGGCGGCTACCGCATCGCGCCCCTCGAGCTCGAGTTCTGGGCCGACGGCGCCCACCGCCTGCACGACCGCTTCCGCTGGACCCGCCCCGACCCCGCCGCTCCCTGGGACGTGACCCGCCTCAACCCGTGATCGCGCTGGACTCGGGCCTCGCTTCCCTGCGAAATGATCGCCGGCAACCGGGGGATCGCGCATGGGCGGACTGGGCTGGATTAGCTTTCTCGTCGTCGGGCTGATCGCCGGCTGGGTCGCCGACCAGGTGATGAAGCGCGGCCACAGCCTGGTCGAGAACCTGGTCGTCGGAGTGATCGGCGCCTACATCGGCGCCTTCCTGTTCCGGCTCTTCGGCCTCGCGGCCACCGGCTTCGTCGGTGCGGTGGTCGTCGCCGTCATCGGCTCGGTGGTGCTGCTCTGGATCGTCGGCATGGTCCGCAAGCGCGGCTGATCCGGGCCCGCATGCGGTTTCCGCTGCTCATCCTGCTGATCGCCGTCTTCACCCTGATCGGCGACTACTTCCTCAAGCTCGCCTCCCAGCGCGAGGCCTCCTTCGCCTCGGCCGCCTTCGTGGTCGGCATCCTCGTCTACGGCTCCACCGCCGCCGGCTGGGTGCTGGTGATGAAGCACATGCCCCTCGCCTCGATCGGCGTCTGGTACTCGATCATCACCATCCTGCTCCTCACCGGCCTCGGCGTCTTCGCCTTCGGCGAGGCCTTCACCCTGCGCGACGCCGCCGGATTGCTCCTCGCCTTCGCCGCCCTCGCGATGATGAGCCGCTTCGCCTGAAAGGGGCTGGCAATCGGCAGCCCCGCCGTGCTAGGCCGCCGCTCCGCGCAAGGGGGGACGACCATGGCCGCACTGACCGAGGAGGGACGCCGCCGCGTCGGCGAGATCGCCGCGCGCCACCAGGCGAGCCCCGAGGCCGGCGTCGCGCTGGCGCTGGCGCTCCTCGCCGGCGGCCGCAGCCAGGCGCAGTTCAGCATTCCCGAGCTCGGCGGCATGGGCCAGTGGTCACAGGGCGGCATGGTGATGGTCGGCGACATGTTCAACAACGCGCTGAAGGCGCGCGTCGACGCGCTCTGCACCGACCTCGTCGCGCTGCTGGCCGACCCGAGCCTGGTCGCGGCCGAGCGGTCGGGCGGCTGGTGGCCGCCGGAGCTCGGCATCCCGGCCTCCACCGGCTCGCAGGACGGACTCCGCTACGCTTTCTTCCCCGCGACCCGGCGGCTCGCCATCGAGCGGGGCGGACGGGTCACGGTCCACGATACCGGCGAGCACGTGCTGGGCGGCTTCTCGCAGCAGCAGGGCGGCACGCGCACGCTGGGCTTCTCGAGCCAGCTCGGCCCGGTCGCCCTGTCGGACCTGCCAATCGTCGGCCCGGGCGCGCCGCCGCCGGCCGACGCCTCGGCGTCGCGGCCCGGCGAGACCGACGACACCTTCGCCAAGCTCGAGCGGCTGGCCGAGCTGCACGCGCGCGGCATCCTGACCGCGGCCGAGTTCGAGGCGAAGAAGAAGGAGCTCCTCGCCCGGATCTGATGGCCGATAATCGTATCAGTAGTGCGCGATGCGAGGCTTGGAATTTCACCGTTGCGTTAACATTCGAAACAGGTACGTTGACGCAGGGGAGCTTGCCAGCGCGTTCCCGCGGAGTTTGGTGAGTGTCGGATGTAGTGGCGGACCACCGCGCTTGTGACGTCGGAAAGTATCGAACCATGGTTGTCCGCGGTCATGTGAAATGGTTCGACACGACCAAGGGGTATGGCTTCGTCGTCAGTTCGGACGGCGACGGGGACATTCTCCTGCACAGCAATGTTTTGCGGGTCTTCGGTTTCACCTCGGTGGCCGAGGGCGCCGAGATCGTCCTCAAGGTGCAGGTGACCGAGCGCGGGCGCCAGGCGGTCGAGGTCCTCGACATCGTGCCGACCGCGCCCGCGCCGGGGAGCCAGCCGCCGGCGCTGCCCGAGGCCGAGGCGGCGGGGCCGCTGGAGCCGGCGCGGGTCAAATGGTTCGACCGGGTCAAGGGATTCGGCTTCATCAACATCTACGGCCGGCCCGAGGACGTGTTCCTGCACATGGAGACGCTCCGGCAGTACGGCTACGGCGAGGTGGTGGCCGGCGACGTGCTTGCGGTCAGGGTGACGGCGGGACCGCGCGGGCCGATGGTCTATGAGGTCAGGAGCTGGGACTACGTGGTGCGGTTGCGCATGGCCGGCGATGCGATCGGCTAGCGCCGCGCTGGCGCTGGCGCTGGCGCTCGCCGGGGCGGCGGCGGGGCGGGCGGCGGACTGCGCACCGGACGTGGTCGACCTGCGCGACGCGGACACGTCGCTGCGCTTCCACGTCGAGGTGATGGATACCGAGGAAGGGCGCGAGAAGGGGCTGATGCTCCGCGAGAGCCTGCCCAAGTTCTCGGGGATGCTCTTCGTCTACGACGAGCCGCAGCCGGTGGCCTTCTGGATGAAGAACACGCTGATCCCGCTCGACATGCTGTTCTTCGACGGGAAGGGCAAGCTGGAGCGGATCAAGAGCCAGGCGCAGCCGATGGACGAGACGCCGGTGATCGGCGGCAACGACATCCAGTACGTGCTCGAGATCAACGGCGGGCTGGCCGAGCAGCTCGGGATCGAGCCGGGCGCCGAGATGCGCAACCCGGCGGTCAAGGGCGGGGCCTGGGCCTGCGGCGGGTAGGGTGTGCCCGGGGGTGCTCGGGGTCGAGCATGTGGTCTAAGCCTTTGATATTGAAGGATATCGACCCCGAGCGTTAACCGGATTTTCACCATTGCCCGGGCCCTCGGGCCGCGCTTGGCGAATACCGGACGTCGGTGCGGGCGGCACGGTCGGCGCGCTCCGCGGGGGGTGTTCAAGGCAAGAGGAAGCTGGAAGGCGGGGCGGCTTTCCGCTTTCGCCCCGGGCCGGGCTGCGCTAGAGGCTCGGGCGTCGGGGTGTGGCGCAGCCTGGTAGCGCGGCGGTTTTGGGTACCGCAGGTCGCTGGTTCGAATCCAGTCGCCCCGACCAGCGGTCAGCGCCGGCCGAGCAGGCGGCCGATCGATTCGTGCGAGGGCGCCGCGTCGCGGTCCTCGCACTCGGACTCGAGCTCGGTGCGGATCTCCTCGATCTCCCGGTCGGTCATGTGCTCGATGCCGATATAGTGGTTGCGCGCCGGCTCGAGGGCGCGAATCAGCTCGTCGAGCTTGGCCTGCAGCGCGGCCGCGTCGCGGTTCTGCGAGTTCTGCACCAGGAAGACCATCAGGAAGGTCACGATGGTCGTCCCGGTGTTGATGACCAGCTGCCAGACCTCGGAGAAGCCGAAGATCGGGCCGGTGACCGCCCAGACGATCACCGAGGTCAGCGCCAGGATGAAGGCAAGCGGCCTGCCGGTGAAGGCCGCGATGCTGCCGGCGATCCTGGTGAAGAGACGTTCCATCGGCGGCGCCCCCCACACTGCGCAGTCGCTGCGCCGGAACGCGGCGTCATCGGCGATGGTTCCCGCCGTCGATCCCGGACAATTTTCGGCGCTTCACGAACATTTAAAGAACGTGGCGTTAGGTAAAGCCGACCGCAGCACAAGAAGAGGCCCCTCGCCATGGAACAGCTTCCCTCGCTCGACCTGTTCAAGCTGCTGCGGGCCCCGGACGCCGCCGAGGCGGTGGTGGCGGCGAGCCGCCTCGAGGCCAAGGCGCGGCTGCGGTTCGCGGTGGCGCAGGCGCTGGTCCAGGGGCGGCTCTGCTTCCACTACCAGCCGGTGGTGCAGGCGAAGGACCCGCGCCGGCCGGCCTTCTTCGAGATGCTGGCGCGGATGCGGACGCCCGGCGGCGAGATCCTGTCGGCGGGCGCCTTCCTGCCGGCGGTCGAGGCGGGGCCGCTCGGGCGCGCCATCGACCGGCTGGCGCTGGCCCATGCGCTGCGGGCGCTGAAGGCCGACCCGGGGCTGCGGCTGTCGGTCAACATGTCGCCCCTGTCGATGGGCGACGAGGAGTGGCTCGATATCTTCGCGCGGGCGGCGCGGGAGGAAGCGGGGCTGCTCGGCCGGCTGATCCTCGAGGTCACCGAGCACGACGCGATGCAGAGCGTCGACCAGACCATCGACTTCATGGACCACGTGCGCGCGACCGGCTGCGCCTTCGCGCTCGACGACTTCGGCGCCGGGGCGACCGGGTTCAAGTATTTTCGCGACTTCCGCTTCGACATGGTCAAGATCGACGGCGCCTTCATCCGCGGCGTGCATGTCCAGCCGGACGCGCAGGTGCTGGTCGAGGCGCTGGCCGGCGTCGCGCGGCACTTCGAGATGCTGACGATCGCCGAGTTCGTCGAGACCGAGGCCGAGGCCGGCTGGCTGCGCGAGAAGGGCATCGACTGCCTGCAGGGGCATCTCTGCGGCCGGCCGGCGGCGCGGCCGCAGCTGCCGGGAGCCGGCGAGGCCGGGCGGCGGGCGATCGGGTGAGCGAAAGGTGGGTGCGAGCACCCACCCTACGGGTCAGCCGTTCTTGGCGAGCTTGGCGAGCTGGGCCTGCATCTGGGCGAGCTGCTCCTTGAGCTCGTCGAGCTCCACGTCCTTGCGCGGCGGCTTGGCGGCGGCGCCCTTGGGCGCCATGCCGGTGGCGAAGGGGGCGAACATGCGGATGGCGTTCTCGAACCACTCCATGTTGGAGCGGGCGAGCGCCTCGAAGTTGGCGAGCGCCGGGTTGGCCTCGAAGGCCTGGCGGACCTGCTCGCGCATCGCCTCCTGGTTGCGGGCGAAGGTCTCCATCGAGGCCTCGAGGTAACCGGGCACGAAGCCCTGCAGCGAGTCGCCGTAGAGGCGGATCAGCTGGCGCAGGAAGGACGACGGCAGCATCGTCTGCCCCTTGGCCTCCTCCTCGAAGATGATCTGCGCCAGCACGCCGCGGGTGATGTCCTCGCCGGTCTTGGCGTCGTTGACGACGAAATCCTGGCCGTCGCGGACCATGCGCGCCAGGTGATCGAGGGTGACGTAGCTCGACTTCGCCGTATTGTAGAGCCGGCGGTTGGCGTACTTCTTGATGATGATCGGCTCGGCGGCTTGGGTATCGTCGGCCACGCGCATCTCTCCTAGTGCATGCCATCCGCGGGCGTTAAGCTTAGCCTCCGTGCGGCAGGGCGGCAAAGGGTTATTCGCAGTTGCGAATGGCCCCGGGGTCGAGGGGGCGCCGATGAACGCGACGAGGGACGCCCGGCAGGACGCGGCGGAGGAGATCGAGGCGGCAAAGCCGGAGCCGGCCGAGGCGGCGCGGCAGGCGCGCGCCTACCTCGACCTCTGGGAGCGCCACCTGGTGCATGCGGCGCTCAAGACGCGGGTGTCGCTCGGAGCGCGGCCGCGCAAGCGATGAACGGCGCGGGCGCGGCGCCGCACCGGGTCGGGCAGCCGAGCCCGCTTGCCTTCCACCTCGGGGTCGCGCTCTTCGCCTACGGCCAGGCGCTGATGGCCGCGCCGCGCGCCGGCGACCCGAGCTTTCCCTGGGCGGCGGAGCTCGGGGCCGACCGGGCGGCGCTCGAGGGGCTCGACCAGCTGGAGGTCGCGGCCGAGATCGCGGCGCGGCTGGCCGCGACCGCGGCCGGACTGGAGGTCTGGCAGCGGCACCCCTACCGGCGGGCGGTGGTCGATCCCCCGGCCGTCTGGCGCGGCGGATGCTCGCGGCTGCTCGACTACGGGGCGGTGCCCGAGGCGGCCGCGCCGGACGGGCCGCCGGTCCTGGTGGTCCCGAGCCTGATCAACCGCGCCTACATCCTCGATCTCGCGCCCGGGCGGTCGATGCTGCGCTGGCTGGCGGCGCAGGGGCTCCGGCCGCTGCTCCTCGACTGGGGGAGCGCCGGGGCGGCCGAGGCGGGATTCGACCTCGACCGCTACGGCGCCGAGCGGCTGCTGCCTGCGCTGGCGGCGGCGCGGCGGCTGTCCGGCCGGCCGGTGCCGGTCGTCGGCTACTGCATGGGCGGGACGCTGGCGGTCGGGCTCGCGGCGCGGGTGCCCGACGACGTGGCGGCGGTGGCGACGATCGGCGCGCCCTGGGACTTCAGCCCGGTCCTCGGGCTCGCGGGCGGCATCCGGGCGCTGATCCGCGCCGACGACGCCCGCCAGGCCGAGACGCTGCTCGACACGCTGGGCGAGGCCTTCGGCATGGTGCCGGTGTCGCTGTTCCAGCAGCTCTTCGCGCTGGTCAACCCGCTGCAGGCGGCGCTGAAGTTCCAGAAGCTCGCCCGGCTCGACCCGGAGGGGCCGGCGGCGCAGCTCTTCGTGGCGCTCGAGGACTGGCTCGCCGACGGCGTGCCGATGCCGCTCGGCGCGGCGCGCGACCTGCTCGTCGGCTGGCAGATCCGCAACCGGCCGGCGACGGGCGGCTGGAGCTTTCTCGGCGAGCCGGTCGACCCGCGGCGGATCCTGCGGCCGGCGCTGGTCTTCTGCGGCCGCACCGACAGCATCGCGCCGCCGCCGCTGGCCGTGCCGCTCGGGCGCGCGCTGGCGATGGGCCGGGTGCTGCGGCCCGGGACGGGGCACGTGGGGATGATCGTCGGCAGCGCGGCGCGGGCGCAGGTCTGGCGGCCCCTGGCGGATTTCCTCGCCGGCCATGCCGGTTGAGCCTGCGTAATTTTCGTGCGACGAGGGGCGCCGACGCGCCCCGGGGGGGCGATTCGTCCTAGTTCGCGCGGGATTTCGATCGCCGCTCAAGGAGGGGACCCATGACCAACATCGTAATCGCTTCCGCCGCCCGCACGCCGGTCGGGAGCTTCAACGGCTCCTTCGCCAACGTCCCGGCGCACGACCTGGGGGCGGCGGTGATCAGGGCGGTGCTCGAGCGGGCCGGGGTCGAGCCGGGCGAGGTGTCCGAGACGATCCTCGGCCAGGTCCTGACCGCCGGCCAGGGGCAGAACCCGGCGCGGCAGGCGCACATCAACGCCGGGCTGCCGAAGGAGAGCGCGGCCTGGAGCATCAACCAGGTCTGCGGCTCGGGGCTGCGGACGGTGGCGCTCGGGGCGCAGCACATCATGCTCGGGGACGATTCCATCGTGGTCGCGGGCGGGCAGGAGAGCATGAGCCTGTCGCCGCACGCCGCGCACCTGCGCGCCGGGCAGAAGATGGGCGACATGAAGTTCGTCGACACCATGATCAAGGACGGGCTGTGGGACGCCTTCAACGGCTACCACATGGGCACGACCGCCGAGAACGTGGCGACCCAGTGGCAGATCAGCCGCGAGCAGCAGGACGAGTTCGCGCTCGCCTCGCAGAACAAGGCCGAGGCGGCGCAGAAGGCGGGCAGGTTCGCCGACGAGATCGCGGCCTACACGGTGAAGACGCGCAAGGGCGACGTGGTCGTCGACAAGGACGAGTATATCCGCATCGGGGCGACGCTCGACGGGATGACCAAGCTGAAGCCTGCGTTCTCCAAGGACGGGACGGTGACGGCGGGCAACGCCTCGGGGCTGAACGACGGCGCGGCGGCGGTGCTCCTGATGACCGCCGACGAGGCGGAGAAGCGCGGGATCGAGCCGCTGGCGCGGATCGCGTCGTGGGCGACGGCGGGCGTCGATCCGTCGGTGATGGGCTCGGGGCCGATCCCGGCGTCGCGCAAGGCGCTGGAGAAGGCCGGGTGGAAGGTCTCCGACCTCGACCTCGTCGAGGCCAACGAGGCCTTCGCGGCACAGGCCTGCGCCGTCAACAAGGATATGGGCTGGGATCCGTCGATCGTGAACGTCAACGGCGGCGCGATCGCGATCGGGCATCCGATCGGCGCGTCGGGGGCGCGGATCCTCAACACGCTGCTCTTCGAGCTGAAGCGCCGCGACGCCAAGAAGGGCCTCGCCACGCTCTGCATCGGCGGCGGCATGGGCGTCGCGCTCTGCGTCGAGCGGCCGTGATCGCCTGACCGACCCGCGCCCGGCCCACCGCGGCCGGGCGACTTTCCAGAACAACATCAGGAGGGGAAAACCCATGGGACGAGTGGCTCTGGTCACCGGCGGATCGCGCGGCATCGGCGCGTCGATCTCCAAGGCGCTGAAGGCTGCCGGGTATACGGTGGCGGCGAATTATGCCGGCAACGACGAGGCGGCGAAGGCGTTCACCGCCGAGACCGGGATCAAGACCTACAAGTGGTCGGTCGCGGACTATGACGCCTGCGCGGCGGGGATCAAGCAGGTCGAGGCCGACCTCGGGCCGATCGACATCGTGGTGGCGAACGCCGGCATCACCCGGGACGCGCCGTTCCACAAGATGACGCCGCAGCAGTGGAAGGACGTCATCGAGACCAACCTGACCGGCGTCTTCAACACCGTGCATCCGGTCTGGCCGGGCATGCGCGACCGCAAGTTCGGCCGCGTCATCGTGATCTCGTCGATCAACGGCCAGAAGGGGCAGTTCGGCCAGGTCAACTATGCCGCGACCAAGGCCGGCGACCTCGGCATCGTCAAGTCGCTGGCGCAGGAAGGGGCGCGGGCGGGGATCACCGCCAACGCCGTCTGCCCGGGCTACATCGCGACCGAGATGGTGATGGCGGTGCCCGAGGCGGTGCGCGAGAAGATCATCGCGCAGATCCCGGCGGGCCGCCTCGGCGAGCCGGACGAGATCGCGCGCATCGTCGCCTTCCTCGCCTCGGACGACGCCGCCTTCATCAACGGCTCGACGATCTCGGCGAACGGGGCGCAGTTCTTCGTCTGACCGGCGTCCACGGAACCACCTCAGGTTGATTCGGATTCGCAGCGGCGGGCCCCCATTCGGGGCCCGTCTTCGCGTGTCACGACCTGTAAACCCTTCGTGTCGCGCTGCCGTGGGGACGAGTGGCGTCGATGCCGGCGGGAGGGGCCGGTCGCACTGCGAGGACCGCGAAGCCGCCGGCCTTTACATGCACACCGCGCGGCAACCTTCTGGAATCGCACGCGGCCGGCGACGTCCGACGAGACCGGAAATCGCGCCGCCCGGACTTCGCAGGGATGAAGAAACGCGGTCGCCCGGCCGCGATGTTACAAGCACCGCGCAAGTTTGTGTCTTGCTCCCGATACAACCCACGCTAGAAGGATACTCACGAATGTGGATGTTTACGGTTTGGTGACGCCGGACGTGTTGAACTACCGGCATCGGGAGCGCCGAAATTGAATCCAAGACTCGTCGCCAGCCTGCTCGTCTCGACCCTCGTCGCCTTCGCCGTCGCGATCGCGGCCCTCGCGCACGGGTCGGGGATCCTGCTGGCCTACCTCGCCTTCAGCGGCAGCGGCGCCGTGGCGCTGGTCGCCGCGAGCCTGCTCGCCGCCTGGCTCCACGACCGCCAGCGGCATGGCATGAAGCTGCGGCCGGGCGCCGGCCGCAACCTGGCTCAGAGCACGTAGCGGCTGAGGTCGGCCGAACGGCTGAGCTCGCCCAGGTGCTTCTCCACGAAGGCAGCATCCACGGTCACTGAATCGCCCGGCCGGTCGGGCGCCGTGAAGCTCAGGTCCTCGAACACCCGTTCCAGCACCGTATGCAGCCGGCGGGCGCCGATGTTCTCCACCGCGCGGTTGACCTCGGCGGCAATGCGCGCGAGCGCGGCGATGCCATCCTCGGTGAACTCGACCCCGACCTTCTCGGTCGCCATCAGCGCCGCGTACTGGCGGGTCAGCGCATTGTCGGTCTCGGTCAGGATGCGGACGAAGTCCGCCTCGGTGAGGGCGCGCAGCTCGACCCGGATCGGCAGCCGGCCCTGCAGCTCGGGCAGGAGGTCCGAGGGCTTGGCAATGTGGAAGGCGCCGGAGGCGATGAAGAGAACGTGGTCGGTCCTGACCGGGCCGTACTTGGTCGAGACGGTCGTGCCCTCGATCAAGGGCAAGAGGTCGCGCTGCACGCCCTCGCGGCTGACGTCGGCGCCGCGGGTCTCGGCGCGGGCGCAGACCTTGTCGATCTCGTCGATGAAGACGATGCCGTTCTGCTCGACCGCCGCGATGGCGTCGCGGTTCACCGCCTCGCTGTCGAGGAGCTTGTCGGCCTCCTCGGCGATCAGGAGCTCGTAGGACTGGGCGACGGTCATCCGCCGGCGCACCTTGCGGCCGCCGAAGGCCTTGCCGAAGATGTCGCCGAGGTTCAGCGCGCCCATCCCCATGCCGGGCTGGCCGGGGATGTCCATCATCGGGAACGGGCTCGAAGTATCGGCGACCTCGAGCTCGATCTCCTTGTCGTCGAGCGAGCCCTCGCGCAGCTTGCGGCGGAACATGTCGCGGGTCTGGTCGCGGGCGTTGTCGCCGGCGAGCGCTTCGATGACCCGGTTCTCGGCGGCCTCGTGGGCCCGCGCCTTGACCCGCTCGCGCATCTCGTCGCGGACCATGACCACGGCGGCGTCGACCAGGTCGCGCACGATCTGCTCGACATCGCGACCGACGTAGCCGACCTCGGTGAACTTGGTCGCCTCGACCTTGAGGAACGGCGCCTTGGCGAGCTTCGCCAAGCGGCGCGAGATCTCGGTCTTGCCGACGCCGGTCGGGCCGATCATCAGGATGTTCTTCGGATAGACCTCCTCGCGGATGTCGTCCGGCAGCTGCCGGCGCCGCCAGCGGTTGCGCAAGGCGACCGCGACGGCGCGCTTGGCGTCCTTCTGGCCGATGATGAAGCGGTCGAGCTCGGAGACGATCTCGCGCGGGGTCAGCTCGCTCATTTCGCGATGGTCTCCAGGGTGACGTTCGCATTGGTGTAGACGCAGATGTCGGCGGCGATCGCCATCGCCTTGCGGGCGACCGCCTCGGCGTCGAGGTCGGTCTCCATCAGCGCCCGGGCGGCGGCGAGGGCGTAGTTGCCGCCGGAGCCGATGGCGGCGACGTCGTGCTCGGGCTCGAGCACGTCGCCGGCGCCAGTGAGGACCAGGAGCTCGGTGCCGTCGGTCACGATCAGCATCGCCTCGAGGTTCCGCAGGTACTTGTCGGTGCGCCAGTCCTTGGCGAGCTCGACCGCGGCACGCTGGAGCTGGCCGGGGGCGGCCTCGAGCTTCTTTTCCAGCCGCTCGAGCAGGGTGAAGGCGTCGGCCGTCGAGCCGGCGAAGCCGCAGACGATCGGATGGCCGCCCGGGGTAAGCCGCCGCACCTTGCGGGCGGTGCCCTTGATCACGGTCTGGCCGAGGCTGACCTGGCCGTCGCCCGCCACCACCACCTTGCCGCCCTTCCTGACGGCGACGATCGTCGTGCCGTGCCAGCCGGGGAATCGCTCTCGCTCGCTCACGTCCCGCCTCCTGATTGCGGGCGAGATATATGGAGCGATCGCCCGAGGTGCCAGAGGGCAGCGGCCCGGCGTGCGCCGGGCCGCTGCCTCCGGAGCGGGGCGGCGGCCCGCGACGCTACAGGATGAAGTCGGCGGCGGTGTAGGCGGAGGCCAGGACGTTGCCGTCCTGGATGTTGAGCTGGAAGTCGGCGGTGCTGTCGCCGTTGACGTAGGCGAGCACCTGGGTGGTCGTGCCCGAGTTGATGCAGCGGATGTGCCCGGCCCCGGTGCCGCCGAAGATGAAGGTCTGGTCGCCGCCGGCACCGGTGTTCGCGTCGATCGTGGAGACGTCGATCCTGTCGCCGTTGCCCGCGCCGGGCAGGTCGAAGGCGGCGTTGCTGCCGCCGCCCGCCTGCAGCACGTCGCAGACCGCGTTGCCGACCTTGGAGTCGGCGATCAGGTCGAAGTCGAACCGGTCGTTGCCGGCCCCGCCGATCATGATGTCCCGGCCGCCGGCGCCCCGGATGACGTTGGCCCCGGTGGTGCCGATGATCGTCTCGCCGCCCTTTGATCCGACGATGTTCTCGAAGCTGGCGATGGTCTCGCTGTTGCCGCCCGAGATCGAGGCAAGGCCGGTTCCGAGATTGAGGGTGACGAAGTTCGCCCCGGAGAACGTGACGGCGCTGTAGTTGATCGTGTCGCTTCCGTTGCCGCCGTTGTAGGCGTCGAAGTTGATGGCATCGGTGTCGAGGACGATGTCGTTGCCGATGCCGGCATTGACGGAATCGGCACCCGCGCCGGCATTCAGCGTGTTGTTGACCGAGTTTCCGGTCAGAACGTCGCTCCCGGCGCCGGTGACGGCATTCTCGATCACCGACCCGCGGGCGATGATCATGTTGCCGGTCAGGCCGCCGACGTCGGAAATGCTTTCGGCGTTCAGGTTGACGCGCTGATTGGCGGAGAAGCCGGAGAAGTCGACGGTGTCCGTTCCGCCCGAGTCGATGATGGTGAAGGCGGTGTGGTTGGCGTAGGTCGCGAGATTGGCGAAGATCGTGCTGGTGATGTTGGTGTTGAAGCCCCAGGTGGTGTTGCCCGAGAAGGCGGTCGAGCTGATCCCGTACTTGTTGCCGAGGGCGATCCAGTCCGCGACCATCGGCGAGATGAGGTAGGCGCCGCTCGCGTCCACCTTCGTGTTCTCGATCTGGTCGAAGTACGACATGATGCTCGCCTGCCAGCTATCGTTCAGATAGTGGTTGGAGTTGTTGCCATAGTTCGGATCGGTCGTGTCGGTGACGTAGTTGGCACTTCCATTGTAGTTTCCGGCGTGCCCGAGCCCGAGCGCATGGCCGATCTCGTGCAGGAAGGTCTGGAAGACGTAGTCGCCGACGGTGCTGCCGCCGCCGGACCAGTCGGCGCTCACGTTGACGAAGGCGCTGGTGATCACGCTGCCGATGGCCGAGTGGGTCTCGTAGGCGGTCCCCGGATCGCTGTCGTCGACGGTGATGTCGGCCGTTCCCGTCGTCTTGACGAAGTCGATCCCCAGCACCGTTTCGTAGAGGGTGAAGGCGCGGTCGGCGATGCCGGCCCGTGCGGCGGAGAGGCCGCTGACGTTGTAGGTCAGGACCCCGCCCTGCGGCGCCGTCCCCGAGTTCCCCAGGTTCCAGTGGTAGTCGATGCCGCCCCAGTAGCCGCTGCTAAGGAAGCTGGCGATCTGATCATTGCTGAACGTCGGTAGCGGCGCCGCCGTCGGGCCGGTCTCCGCGGCGGTCGACTCGGGCGCGAAATTGCCCGGCACTCTCGGTCTCGACGTAAGAATGGAAGTAGACATCGCTTTCCCTCCTCAGGCTGAAGAAAGGTGCCTCGCGGCGGCTCACCGCGAGACAATCACCGGCGTTGCGCAGGACCCGTGCGACCCCCGCCGCACAAAGCGGCTATTGCGAATTGATACTGCAAGCTTGTCGCAATTTACTCTCGTGATTTCAATTTTGATCGCCCATGGAAGCAGACCACGCAGATCGAACCAATCGGTTCCAGCCGTCCCAGACCCGCAAGTTGGCAAGCGGCAGAAACGATCAAACAACGCCAAGCGCGAATACTATCGGTTGACGGGGGCAATAGCCCCCTTAAGTCCCCCTAGTCCTATTGTGCGCAGCCTATCACGGAGCCTTGTGGTGCGCCACCCACATTCCGCGCCCCTCGGTCCGATTCGGGTGCGGGGTCCGCGCCGGCCGGACGGCCGCAGCAGGACCTCGATGTCCAGGAACCGGATCGCCGGGCGCGCGGCGTCGCGCGCCCGGCGGCGCCTCAGGCGAGCTGGCGCTCGACCGTCTCGGTCTCGAAGATCTCGATGACGTCGCCTTCGCGGATGTCGTCGTAGTTCTCGAAGGCCATGCCGCACTCCTGGCCGACCTGCACCTCGCGGACCTCGTCCTTGAAGCGCTTCAGCGTCTTCAGCTTGCCCTCGTGGATCACCACGTTGTCGCGCAGCAGCCGGACGCCGGCCGAGCGGCGGGCGACGCCCTCCGTGACCTGGCAGCCGGCGACCTTGCCGGCACCGGTGATCTTGAAGACCTGCAGGATCCTGGCGTAGCCGATGAACTTCTCGCGGATCTCCGGCGCCAGCAGCCCCGAGGCGGCCTGCTTCACGTCGTCGACCAGGTTGTAGATGATCGAGTAGTAGCGGATCTCGATCCCCTTCTGGTTCGCCGACTCGCGCGCCGGGGCGTTGGCGCGGACGTTGAAGCCGATGATCGGCGCCTTCGAGGCCTCGGCCAGCGTCACGTCCGACTCGGTGATGGCGCCCACGCCCGAGTGCAGCACGCGGATGCGCACCTCGTCGGTCGAGATCTTGTCGAGCGCCTGCACGATCGCCTCGGCCGAGCCCTGCACGTCGGCCTTCACCACGACCGGCAGCTCCTTGACGTTGCGGTCGGCCTTGGCCTTCGCCAGCAGCTGGTCGAGCGTCGTCGCCGACCCCTGCGCCGCGCGCTTGTCGCGGGCGAGCCGCTCGCGGTAGCTCGCGATCTCGCGCGCCTTGGCCTCGTCGTCGACGACGTTCAGCACGTCGCCCGCCTCGGGCGTGCCGCTGAGGCCGAGCACCTCGACCGGCACCGACGGCCCGGCGGCGTCGATCCGCTCGCCCTTGTCGTCGACCAGCGCGCGCACCCGGCCCCACTGCTCGCCGACGACGAAGATGTCGCCGCGCTTCAGCGTGCCCTTCTGCACCAGCACCGTCGCCACCGGCCCGCGGCCGACGTCGAGCTTCGCCTCGATGACGGCACCCTCGGCCTGGCGGTCGGGGTTGGCGGTCAGGTCGAGGAGCTCGGCCTGAAGCGCTATGTCCTCGAGCAGCGTGTCGAGCCCCTTGCCGGTCAGCGCCGAAACCTCGACGTCGAGGACGTCGCCGCCCATCTCCTCGACCACGATCTCGTGGCTCAGGAGCTGGGTGCGCACCCGGGTCGGGTCGGCGCCCGGCTTGTCGACCTTGTTGATCGCGACGATGATCGGGACGCCCGCCGCCTTCGCGTGGCTGATCGCCT
This sequence comes from Amaricoccus sp., assembly GCA_046348975.1. GTDB lineage: Bacteria > Pseudomonadota > Alphaproteobacteria > Rhodobacterales > Rhodobacteraceae > Amaricoccus. The sequence goes on from JAXMDF010000008.1 coordinate 38,953, forward strand.
CCACGGTCTGCGGCATCACGCTGTCGTCGGCGGCCACCACCAGCACCACGATGTCGGTCACCTGCGCCCCGCGGGCGCGCATCGAGGTGAAGGCGGCGTGGCCCGGCGTGTCGAGGAAGGTCACGAGCGCGCCGTTCGGCGTCGTCACCTGGTAGGCGCCGATGTGCTGGGTGATGCCCCCAGCCTCGCCCGAGACGACGTTGGTCTTGCGGATCGCGTCGAGGAGCGACGTCTTGCCGTGGTCGACGTGGCCCATGATCGTGACGACCGGCGGCCGGGAACGGAGGTTGCCGGCGTCGTCGCCCGAGGCGAGGTTGAGCGCGTCCACGACCTCCGACTCGGAGCGGCGGACCACCCGGTGGCCGAACTCCTCGACGATCAGCGCCGCGGTGTCGGCGTCGATGGTCTGGTTCTGCGTCGCCATGACGCCGTTCTGCATCAGCACCTTGACGACGGCCGCCACGCGCTCGGCCATGCGGTTGGCGAGTTCCTGCACGGTGATGGCGTCGGGAACGGCAACGTCGCGCACCACCTTCTCCCGCTCGCCCGAATGGCTGGCGACGCGGCGCTTGTCGCGCTCCTGCCGGCGGCGCATGGCGGCCAGCGAGCGCTGGCGGCCCTCCTCGTCGGTGGCGTTGGCAATCGTGAGCTTGCCCGAGCGGCGGCGGTCGTCGTCGCCCTTGCCGCGGCCGCGCTTCTCGTCGGCGACCGGCGCCTTCTCGATCGTGAGCTTCTTCGGCCCGGTCGGACGGCCGGCCTCGGCACGCGCGGCCTGCGCCTGCGCCGCGGCCGGGTCGACGACCTCGGGCTGCGGGCGCGGCGCGGCGGCCTGCTTCTGCGCGCGGGTGGCGGCAGCGTCGGCCTTCGCCTCGGCCTCGGCGGCCGCGGCGGCGGCGCGCTGCTCCTGGATCTCGCGCTCCTTCTCGGCGCGCTCGGCGGCCTCCTTCTCGGCGCGGAGGCGCGCGAGCTCGGCCTCGCGCGCGGCGCTGGCGGCGATCTCCTTCTGCCGGCGCTCGGCCTCCTGCGCCTGCGCCGCCTCTACCGCGGCGCGGCGCCGCTCGAACTCGGACTCGGAGAGGTTGCCGGCCGCACCTGGGCGCCCCCCGTTGGCGCCGCCGGGCGCGCCGGGCTTGGGGACGATGCGCTTGCGCTTGTGCTCGACGGTGACGGATTTCGTCCGCCCGTGGCTGAAACTCTGACGCACATGGCTGGTCTCGGTCCCGCCGGAGCGCAGGCCGAGCGTCTTGCCCTTGCGGTCATTGTCCTTGGTATCCATCATTCCCGTTCTCTTCCCCGCGGAGGCCTTCCTCCGCCGATCCAGCGCCCGTCCCCTCCGCCGAGGGGAGCCGGGTCGTGCAATCCCTGATGCCTGACAGCCGCAGGGCCTCGTCTCGAATCCTGTCGCCAAGACCGCCCGCCAGCACGGCGGCATGTATCACACGATCGCGGGCGAAGGACAAACCCAATTCGTGACCGGAAAGACACGAAACCAGCGTGTTTTCGCCCTCCGGGGGCCGCAGCCGGCCCCTTTCCCGCTCCGAGCCGTCGGCGGCCTGCAGGAGCAGCGCCGCCTGGCCGGAGACGAGCGCCTCCTTGGTCTTCTCGAACCCCGCGACCGCCTCGCCGGCCTTGCGCGCCAGCGCGACGAGCTCGACGAGTCGCGCCGCGAGCTGCCGCTCGACGGTGGCGGCGAGGTCGCCCGGCACGCGGACCTGGCGCTTCGCCGCGCGGGCGAACAGGCCCTTGCCGGCCGCCTGCCCGAGCGCCGCGGCGTCGGCCTTGACCCACATGCCGCGGCCGGGGAGCCGGCCGGCGATGTCGGGCACGACCTCGTCGCCGGGGCCGACCACGAAGCGGATCAGCCCCGCCTTCGGCCCGGTCTCGCGGGTGACGATGCACCGCCGTTCAGGCTCTTCGCCCGTCTTCACTCGCCCCCCGCGCGTCACGCCTCAGGCCTGCTCCTCGTCCTCGTCCCCTGCCTCGGCCGCTTCCTCCTCCTTGGCGAGGTCCGACTCCTTCACCCAGCCGAGCTGCAGCCGGGCATTCATGACCAGCGTCTGCGCCTCCTCGAGGCTCATGTCGAACTTCTCGAGCAGGCCGGTGTCCTTGACCCGCTTGCCGTCGACGGTGGTGTAGCCGCCGGCGAGCTCCCAGTCCGCACAGGTGGCGAAGTCCTCGAGCGTCTTGATGCCGTCCTCGGCCAGGGCCTCGATCATCTGCGGCGTCAGCCCCTCGAAGTCGAAGAGGCTCTGCTCGACGCCGAGCTCCTTGGCGTGCTCGATCGCCTTCGCGTTGATCTCCTCGAGGCTCTCGCGGGCGCGCGCCTGCAGCTCCTCCGCGGTCGACTGGTCGAAGCCGTCGATCGAGGTCAGCTCGTCGAGGTCGACGTAGGCGACCTCCTCGAGATTGGTGAAGCCCTCGGCGACCAGGAGCTGCGCCACCATCTCGTCGACGTTCATCGTGTCCATGAAGAGCTGGGTGCGCTCGGCGAACTCCGCCTGCCGCCGCTCGCTCTCCTGCGCCTCGGTCAGGATGTCGATGTCGAAGCCGGTGAGCTGGCTCGCCAGACGCACGTTCTGGCCGCGCCGGCCGATCGCGAGGCTGAGCTGCTCGTCGGGCACGACGACCTCGATCCGCTCCGAGTCGTCGTCGAAGACGACCTTGGACACCTCGGCCGGCTGCAGCGCGTTGACGAGGAATGTCGCCGGGTCCTGGTTCCAGGGGATGATGTCGATCTTCTCGCCCTGCAGCTCCGAGACGACCGCCTGCACGCGCGATCCGCGCATGCCGACGCAGGCGCCGACCGGGTCGATCGAGCTGTCGTAGGAGATGACGCCCATCTTCGCCCGGCTGCCCGGGTCGCGGGCGACGGCCTTGATCTCGATGATCTGGTCGTAGATCTCCGGCACCTCCATCTTGAAGAGCTCGGCGAGAAACTCGGGCGCCGTGCGGCTGAGGAAGATCTGCGGCCCCCGGGTCTCGTGCCGGACTTCGCGGATCAGCGCCCGGACGCGGTCGCCGTTGCGGAAGGCCTCGCGCTGGATCAGCTGGTCGCGGCGCAGGATCGCCTCGCCGCGGCCGACGTCGACGATGACGTTGCCGTACTCGGTCCGCTTGACGATGCCGTTGATGATCTCGCCCTGGCGGTCCTTGAACTCCTCGTACTGGCGCAGCCGCTCCGCCTCGCGGACCTTCTGCATGATGACCTGCTTCGCCGACTGCGCGGCGATCCGCCCGAAGTCCATCGGCGGCAAGGGGTCGATCAGCCAGTCGTCGAGCTGCGCGTCCGGCTTGATCCGCCGCGCGTCGGCGACGGTGAGCTCGGTGAAGAGGTTCTCCGGCTCCTCGACCACGTGCCGGTGCCGGGTCAGCGCGAGATCCCCGGTCTTGCGGTCGATCTTCGCCCGGATGTCGTACTCGGCGCCGTAGCGCGAGCGCGCGGCCTTGCCGAGCGAATCCTCCATCGCGTCGATCACGAGGGCAGGATCGATCATCTTCTCGCGGGCGACCGCGTCGGCGATCTGCAGGAGCTCGAGCCGGTTGGCAGAGGTCACGCTCATTTCACTTCCTCGTCTTCCTCTTCCTCGCCGGAGGTATCGTCCTCCGTCACGACTTCGTCGAATTCCTCCGGGTCGAACCCCTGGGCCTTCCGCCCGGCGAGGCTCTCCGCGATCAGCGCGTCGGTCAGCACCAGCTTCGCGTCCGAGATCATGTCGAAGTTGAGCCCGATCGTCCCCTCGGGGATCTCGAGCAGCACCTCGCCGTCCTGGATACCCTGGAGCATCCCCTTGAATCGCCGCCGCCCGTCGATCGGCTCGCCGGTCTCGAGCTTCGCCTCGTAGCCGGCCCAGCGCTCGAAGTCCTTCAGCCGGGTCAGCGGCCGGTCGATGCCGGGGCTCGACACCTCGAGCACGTATTCGCTCGCGATCGGATCCTCGACGTCGAGGACGGCCGACACCGAGCGGCTGATCTTCGCGCAATCGTCGACCTCGATGCCGCCGGCCGGCCGCTCGGCCATGATCTGCAGCACCGCCCGCTTGCCGCCCATCAGCCGGATGCGCACCAGCTCGAACCCCAGGCCCTCGATCGTCGGCCGGACGATCGCGGCGAGGCGTCGGTCGATGGCGGCTTTGGCGATCAGGTCGTCCAAGGGCACTCCGGAGGTCGAAATAACAAAAAACGGGCCCGCGGCCCGTTCCGAGGAGATCGGTGGAGAACCGGTGCAAGGCCGATCCGCCGCTGTTGTCAGCGCATATAGGCGCGGCGCCTCAGCGATGCAAGACGGAATCGTCGGAGCGCGGTCGCGGGTGAAGGACGCGGTCGACGCGGCCGTCGCGGCACGTCACCCGCGCAACCTCCGCGACCACCGAGGACAGGCGCCAGGGCTGACCCATGTCCGCCCGCGTCCAGAAGCGTCGCGTTCCTCCCTCGAGGATCCCGGGGTCGGCGCAGCGCATGCCTTCGCCGTCGCGCTGCCACGCCCCGCACGACAGCGTGTCGAGCCGGGTCGCCCCGTCCGATACTCCCAGCCGTCCCATGCTCCGGCCGAGGACCACCTCCGCGGCGGCGCCCGGCGCAGGGCAGGGATCACCGTTGGCCAGAAGCCCGGGCGGAAGGGTTTCGGCGAAACCGCGGGCGTAGCCGAAGGCCTCGCCACGCTTGCGGGGATCGGCCTCGCCGGCCGGGTCGGGCAAGGCAAAGATCACGCTCTCCTGCCCATTGTGCGTGGGATTGAATGCCAGGACGAGGGTGCAGCTCCCGCCGGCCGCGGTCGTCGCGGTCGCGCAGGTGCTCGAAGGATCCACCTGCCAGAAGTGGGAGAAGCCTTCCTCCCGGCTCCCGATCCGCGGCGAGAAGGGCGGCAGCGCTCCCGGTCCGGCGTTGACGACGGTGAAGGTGACGCGGTTGTCGCCGTCGGGGTGGTCAGGGTCCAGCCGAACGGTTGCCTCGACCGGCGCTACGATCCTCGGGTCCGCCGGCGGAAAGCCGGCCCCCTGGCCGGAGACCCCCGCCATCCTCTTGAGCAGCCCGTAGCTTGCCACGATCGTATCGGTCCGGATGGCGTTGCCCGCGATGTCGAAGGCGACCGTGACCTCGCAGCTGCCGGAGCCGGTCGGCCTCTCCGGACAGTCGTTCCCGACGATGTGGAAGTTCACGCCTTGGCTTAGCGTGATCCCGAGTGTCGTGGGCGATCCGGCCGGCATGTTCTGCCAGGCGAGGCGGTAGCGCTGCGGCGGGGACTGGTGGCCTGGCCCCACGATGAACGCCGCTTCCACGCCACGTCGGTCGTCCGCCGCGACGAAGCCCAGATCGAGCGGCGCGGCGGGCCTTCCGGCCCCGTCGTGCGGGACCGCCAGGAAAAGCAGGAGGGGGGCCAGGAACGCCTGGATCTCGGGGGAGAGGCCGTCCGAACGCTCCATCATGTCGCGGAGGCGCGCCTGAACTGCCTTCGTGAGCGTGGGATCGGTCGCCGCCTTGGCCTGCAGTCGCCCGGCCGCCGCGGCGAACGCTTGCGCGTCGCGCATGACCGCGTCGAACGCCTCCGAAAGGCCGTCCAGCTCCGCAGCGATGGGCGGCTTCACGGCTTCCTCCGCCCTCGCCGAAGCGAGGAGCAGACCGCAGGCAGCCAGCACCGCGAGGACTGAGGTCGGCTTGATCGGCTGCATCCCGCGACGCTGGCGCAAAGGTCTTGATGGGCCGCTAACGGCGCACCGGCCGCCGCGGCTTGTGCTCCGCCGCGTTCCAACCGAACCTCGCGCCGCTGAGGCCGGAGGCGGGACGATTGGATCAGGCGAGGAACTACCGGCCGGACATCGACGGCCTGCGCTGCGTCGCGATCCTGACCGTCGTCCTCGCCCACGCCGGCGTGCCGGGCCTTGAGGGCGGCTACGTCGGTGTCGACGTCTTCTTCGTGATCTCGGGGTTCCTGATCACCGGCATCCTCTGGAACGAGCTCCCCGGCTACCCCGCGACCCTCGCCGGCTTCTACGAGCGCCGCGCCCGCCGCATCCTGCCGGCGCTGATGGCGGCGATGGCCGCGACGCTCGCCGCGGGCTTCGTCGCGCTCGGGCCGAAGGCCTTCGCCGAGCTCGCGCGCTCGGCGGTCGCCACCACCCTCTTCGTGTCGAACTTCCTCTTCTGGAACACCAGCAGCGACTATTTCGGCGCGGACGTCCGGCTGGCGCCGCTCCTCCACACCTGGAGCCTCGCGGTCGAGGAGCAGTTCTACATCCTCTTCCCGCTGATCCTCGCGCTGATCGCCCGCGGCGGCCGCCGCCGCGCCGTCCTCGCCATCGCCGGCATCTGCCTCGCGTCCTTCGCCCTCTCCGAGCACGCGCTCCTGACCGGCCGCCCGCAGGCCGCCTTCTACCTGCTGCACAGCCGCGCCTGGGAGCTCGGCCTCGGCGCCGCCCTCGCCCTCGGCGCGCCGCCCGTCCCGCGCAGCCGCGCGGCCGCCGAGGTTCTCGCGCTGGCCGCCGCCGCGGCGATCCTCGTCCCGGTCCTCGCCTACGGCCCGGCGACGCGCTTCCCCGGCCTCGCCGCGCTGCCCCCCTGCCTCGGCACCGCGGCGCTGATCTGGCTGCACGGCGCCCGCCCCACGGCCGTCCGGGCGGCCCTCAGCCGGCGCCCCGTCGTCTTCGTCGGGCTCATCTCCTATTCCGTCTACGTCTGGCACTGGCCGATCATCGTCTTCGACCGCATCCTCCACGGCGAGCCCGGCCCGCTCCGCTCCCTCGCCTGCATCGGCCTCTCGCTCGCCGTCGGCGCCGCCTCCTGGGCCTGGATCGAACGCCCCTTCCGCCGCCCCTGGGGCCCGCTCCATACCCGCCGCGCCGTCTTCGCCGCCTCCGTCGCCGCGATGGCCGTCATGACGGCCGCCGGCGCCCTCATCTCGCTCACGGACGGCCTGCCCGGCCGCCTGCCGCCCGCGGCCGCCCGTGCCTTCGCCGCCGCCGACGACACCAGCCCGATCGGCGACCATTGCCGCGGCGTCGGCCGCATCGGCGATCCCGCCTGCCGCTTCGGCGCCGAGCCCGCCGGAGATACCGCCGACTTCCTTCTCTGGGGCGACTCGCACGCCGGCGCGGTGCTCCCCGGCGTCGAGGCGGCCGCGGTGCGCGCCGGCAAGAACGGCTTCGCCGCCGGCCAGACCGCCTGCGCACCGCTCCTCGGCGTCGACCGCATCGACCTCGGGATGGACCACCGCTGCTCCGACTTCGCCGACGCCGTGCTGAAGTTCCTGCAAGGCCGCGACGACATGCCGGTGGTGATCCTCGCCGGCCGCTGGGCGCTCGCCGCCGAGGGCAGCCGCTCCGACGAGCCCGGGCGCACCGCCATCCTCGTCCCGCGCGACGCGGCCTTGCCGTCGGGCACCGTCGCAGACAACCTCGCCGTCTTCCGCGCCGGCCTCGGCGACACCGTCGCCGCCATCCGCGCCACCGGCCGCAGCGTCGTCATCCTCGGCGGCGTCCCCGAGATCGGCTGGTCGGTCCCCGAGGCCATCGGCGCGCAGTTGATGCACGGAACGCCGCTGCCGCCCGCGCCCACCGCCGCCGAGGTCGCATCCCGCAACGCCCGCGTGGATGCGGTCCTCGCCGACCTCGCCCGCGAGCCCGGCGTGACGGTCGTCCCGCTCGCGCCCCTTTTCTGCACCCCCGCCTGCGCCGTCGCCGACCCCGACGGCCGGCCGCTCTACGTCGACGACGACCACCTCAGCCGCACCGGCGCCGCCGAAATCCTCGGCGGGCCGATCTACGAAGCGGCGTGGGGGGCGGACTGACGGCTCAGCCGGCGTAGGGCCGGACGATGTCCTGGGATCCGAGGCGCTGGAACAGGACCACGCTGCCGGTCGAATGCCGCGGGTCGTAGACGAAGCCGTGCCCGGCCATGGTCCCGAACAGCCGCTGCACGCCCGAAAGGCCGGTGACGTGATCGTGCATTTCGAGGAAGATGCGGTCGACCCCCGACAGGTCGGCGTCATGGAACAGGAAGGTCTCGGCGCCCTCCACGTCGCAGACGATGAGGTCGATCCCCTCGTCGCGCAGCAACTGGTCGAGGTTCATCGTCGGAACCTGCACCGTGCCCACGTAGGGATTGGGCGCCGCCGCCAGCGAGCCCATCCAGAAGTCCTGCCGCAGGTAGAAGGTCGCCGACGCCACCGGCTCGTTGGTCAGGACCGCGTTGATCCGCCGCACCTTGCGCACGCGGTTCCGCACGTGCAGGCGCACCATATAGTCGAGCAGGTTGGGGTTCGCCTCGACCGCGACGATCCGGCTGACCCGCCGCTGCCGCGACAGGAGCGTCGAGATGAAGCCGATGCCGGCGCCGATCTCGAGCACCCGGTCGCCGGGCCGGACGATGTGCGGGATCTGCCGCGACTCCTCGGCCTCGAAGCGGCCGCCGAGGATCGCCTGGTGGATCGCCGGCGTGATCACCTCGGGGTCGAAGGGAATGGCGACCCCGGCGCATTCGAGGGTCTCCTCTGGCGTGCATTCAAAAGCGGATGATTCGATCATGAGTTGTATCTGGCGGATTTCCGCTCACCTGTCACGCCCCTGGATGGTTGGAATACGAACAAACCGTCCTTGTTGCCGCGCGGCAACGGCCGACGCCCGCGATCCGCCGCCAGAATGGCGGCCCAGATGTTGACCAAACGTTTACGAACGCTAGCGCGGGCTGCGCTTGGCGAGGATCCGCTGCAATGTCCGCCGGTGCATGTTGAGCCGGCGGGCGGTCTCGGAGACATTGCGGTCGCAAAGCTCGTAGATGCGCTGGATGTGCTCCCAGCGCACCCGGTCGGCGGACATCGGGTTCTCCGGCAGCTCCGGCCGGCCGGCGTCGGTCGAGAGCAGCGCGCACATCACGTCGTTGGCGTCGGCGGGCTTCGCCAGATAGTCGGTCGCCCCGATCTTCACCGCCGAGACCGCCGAGGCGATGGCGCCGTAGCCGGTCAGGACGACGATGCGCGCGTCCGGCCGGCGGCTGCGCAGATGCGCGACCAGCTCGAGCCCGTTGCCGTCCTCGAGCCGCAGGTCGACGACGGCGAAGGCCGGCGGCACCGCGTCGGCCGCCGCGCGGCCGGCGGCGACCGAGTCGACCGCCGTCACCTCGAAGCCGCGCTTCTCCATGGCCCGGCTCAGCCGCCGCAGGAAGGGCTCGTCGTCGTCGAGGATCAGGAGGGTTCGGTCGGGGCCGATGTCGTCGAGCGGCAGGTCCATCGCGGGCTCTCCTCCCGTTGCCGTCACAGCTTCGCGGCGAAGCAGGATACCGACGCGGCCACGTCCTCGGGGCGCGCGTCGGAGGTGAAGAATTCGAGGAACCCGACCTTCGGCGCCATCAGGTAGGTGAAGGTCGAATGATCCATCATGTAGTACTTCGGGTCGTCGCCCGCCTTGCGGTAGAAGACCTTGTAGGCCCGCGCCGCGGCGGCGACCTGGTCGGGCGTGCCGGTCAGCCCGACGATCGCCGGGTCGATCGACTGCACGAAGTCGTGGACGACGGTCGGCGTATCCCGCTCCGGGTCGATCGAAACGAAGACGTTGCCAACGTGGCCGCCCTTCGCGGCGACGTCGGCCGCCGCGAGCGCGTTGCGCGACATGTCCGTGGGGCAGACGTCGGGGCAGAAGGTGTAGCCGAAGTAGACCAGCGTCGGCCCGGTGATCGCGTCGACGTCGGTGACGGTGCGCCCGGCGCCATCCTCGAGCGCGAAGGGCCCGCCGATCGCCGCCGCGCCGCCCGCGACATTCCCGCGCCGGCAGTCGGCGAAGGGATCGGCGTTGGCGCGGGTGACCACCACGTAGGCGCCGACCGAAAGCCCGACGATCACCAGGACGGACGCGAGGATCGCTGAGATGCGGGCCATCGACGGGCGAACCCTCCGCGCGCAGGTCGCGCCCCGGATTCTTGGCACGCGGCGGGGTGCATCACAAGGCCGCGGCCCGGTCAAATCCCTTTGAGCGGAACCGCCTGCGCTGCTAAGCGGGCGGCCATGCCGGAACCGATCCTGCCGCTCCTCGCCCGCAATGCCCCCAGCGACTGGGTGCGGCTGAGGACGCTGATCGTGCTGCGCTGGCTCGCGGTCATCGGCCAGTCGGTCGCGCTCCTCGCCGCCGACTTCGGCTTCGGCATCGAGGTGCCGCACGCGAAGTGCGCGATCGTGATCGGTGCGGCGGTCGTCTTCAACCTCGTCGCGATGACGGTCGCCGCCGAGAACCGCCGGCTCAGCGAGCGCGAGGCGGTGCTGACGCTCTGCTTCGACCTCTGCCAGCTCGGGACGCTGCTCTACCTGACCGGCGGGCTCGAGAACCCCTTCGCGCTGCTGCTCATGGCGCCCGTGACCATAAGCGCCTCGGTGCTGAGCATGCGCGCCACGATCCTGCTCGCCGGCGTCGCGGCCGCGATCATCACGCTGCTGACCCAGTTCTACCTGCCGCTGCAACTCTCCAACGGCGAGGAGCTGGCGCTGCCGGACGTCCTCGCCTTCGGCAGCTGGACGGCGCTGCTGACCGGCACCGCCTTCCTCGCCGTCTACGCCCGGCGGGTCACGGGGGAGACCTTCTCGATGTCGCAGGCGCTGGCCGCGACCCAGATGGCGCTCGCCCGCGAGCAGCAGCTCTCGGCGCTCGGCGGCGTGGTGGCCGCCGCGGCGCATGAGCTCGGGACGCCGCTCGCGACGATCAAGCTCGTCTCGACCGAGCTCGTCGAGGAGCTCGCCGGCCAGCCGCAGCTGCAGGAGGACGCGGCGCTGATCCGCACCCAGGCCAACCGCTGCAGCGAGATCCTCCGCGGCATGGGGCCGCGCGGCAAGGAGGACGTGCTCGTCCGGCACGCGCCCTTCTCCAGCGTCGTCGAGGAGGCGGCAGCGCCGCACGCCGCCCGCGGCGTCAGCGTGATCACCCGCATCGAGGGCGCGCCGGTCGAGGACGGCCCCGAAGTGCAGCCGCTGGTCGCGCGGCGCCCCGAGATCATCCAGGGGCTGCGCAACCTGATCCAGAACGCGGTCGACTTCGCCCGCGCGACGGTCTGGATCGACCTCGACTGGACCGACAGCGAGCTTCGGGTGGTGATCGGCGACGACGGCCCCGGCTATCCGGTCGACCTGATCGGCCGCATCGGCGATCCCTTCGTCCGGCGCCGCACCCCGCCCCCCAATGACGAGCGGCCCGGCTATGCCGGCATGGGGCTCGGGCTCTTCATCGCCAAGACGCTGCTGGAGCGGACCGGGGCGCGGGTCTCCTTCGCCAACGCCGAGGCACCCTCCGAGGCGCCGCAGGGCCCGCCCGAGTTCGCCCGCCCGACCGGCGCCGTCGTCACTGTCTCCTGGCCGCGCGCCCGCGTCTCCCCCGAGGCCCACGCCGCGGCCCCGCTGGCCGCCAACGTCCCGGTCCAGGGATAGAGGCCGCCCCGCCGCATGCGCGGTCCACCACGGCGTTCGGCCCGGGTATGGCCAACGCGAATGCGGCCACCGCATCTGAACGGAAACCGTTGAAAAGTGATTAATTTTCCAACAAATTCTCCTGCAATATCAATGGCTTGCCAAATCCCCGCGGGTCGCCTGCGACGGACGCCTCACGGCAACCGACCGGATTCGTCAATGTCCGCCGCCCCCGCCGCCCGGGGGACCGCCGGCCGGGCGGCGCAGCAGCGGGACGAAGAGAACCATCGTCGCGAAGAGCACGCCGACGATCAGGAAGATGTCGGCGAAGGCCATGACCATCCCCTGCTGCTGCACCAACCCCGCCAGCCGCTTCAGCGCCGCCGCTCCGGCATCGGCGCCGAGGACCGGCTCCAGCGACTGGGTCATCCCCGCCAGCCGCTCCTCGGCCACCGCCGCGCCCCAGGCGACATGCTCGCCGAGCCGGGCCACGTGCAGGTCGGTGCGGGTCTGCAACAGCGTGTTGATCGCCGCGAGCCCGAAGGCGCCGCCGAGGTTGCGCGTCAGGTTGAAGAGGCCGGAGGCGTTCTTGATCCGGTCGGGCGACAGCGTCCCGAGCGCCAGGAGGTTGATCGGGATCATGCAGCACATCAGCGCGACCCCGCGCAGCGCCTGCGGCGAGAACAGCTCCCAGAACGCCCAGTCGGCGGTCAGCCCAGTCAGGACCAGGCTCGAGATCGCGAAGCCGACCAGCCCGACGACGATGATCCGCCGCGGATCGGTCCGCCGCACGAAGGCACCGACGAGCGGCGCCGTCACGAACATGAAGGCGCCGGTCACGAAAACCGTTTCGCCGATCTGCAGCGCGTTCATGCCGCGCACCCGCGCGAGATAGAGCGGATAGAGGTAGGTCAGCCCGTAGAGCCCGATCCCGAGCACGAAGGTCAGCGCCGAGCCCACCGCGAAGTTGCGGTCGCGGAACGCCCGCAGGTCGACGATCGGCGTCTCCGCCGTCAGCACGCGCGCGAAGAACGCCACCCCCGCCACCAGCGACGCCATGGCGAAGATCGCGATCGTCCGGTCGGCGAACCAGTCGTTCCGCTGCCCCTCCTCCAGCACGTACTCCATGCTGCCGAGGAAGATCGCCATCGTCGCCAGCCCGAAGAAGTCGAACCGGCGCAGCAGCGCATAGTCGGGCTCGTCGAAGTCGACGAGCAGCCAGGCGGTGACGGCCGCGATCGTGCCGGGGATCACGTTGACGAGGAACAGCCAGTGCCAGGAGAAGAGCTGCGTCAGGTAGCCGCCGATCGTCGGCCCGATGGTCGGCGCCAGCGTGACGGTCAGCCCGACCAGCGCCATCACCATGCCCTGCGCCCGCTTCGGGAACACCGTGTAGGCGGCGGCGAAGGCGGTCGGGATCATGCCGCCGCCGATGAACCCCTGGATCGCCCGGAAGACGATCATCTGCTCGATCGAGGTCGCGGTCGCGCAGAGCACGCTCGCGAAGGTGAACCCCGCCGCCGAGATGGTGAACAGGACCCGCGTCGAGAGCGCCCGGCTCAGGAACCCCGACAACGGGATCATGATGACCTCGGCGATCAGGTAGCTCGTCTGCACCCAGGAGATCTCCTCGGGCGCCGCCGACAGCCCCGCCTGGATCTCGCTCAGGGACGACGAGACGATCTGGATGTCCAGGATCGCCATGAACATCCCGAAGACCAGCGCGAAGAAGGCGATCAGCCTCCGTGCGGTGATCTCCGGCTCCTGGGGCGCGGCCATGGCCGGCGCCTCACCCGTTCGCGGGCGTCGTCCGGACGTCCGCCGATACCGAGACCGAGAGGCCCGGCCGCAGCCATCCCTCGGCCGCCGCATCCGCCGGCACGGCGATCCTGACCGGCACCCGCTGCACGACCTTGGTGAAGTTGCCGGTCGCGTTCTCCGGCGGCAGCAGGCTGAACTGCGACCCCGAGGCCGGCGCCACGCCCTGCACCGTGCCGGTCAGGTCGCGGTCCGGGAAGGCGTCGAAGTGCAGCGTGACGTGGGTCCCCGGCGCGAGCTCGGCGATCTGGGTCTCCTTGAAGTTCGCCTCGACGTAGACCTCGCTGAGCGGCACCACCGCCAGCAGCCGCTTGCCCGGCGCCACCAGGTCGCCCTTGGCGACCGAGAGGTTGCCGACCGTCCCGTCGAACGGTGCGCGCAGCACCGTCGCGTCGAGGTCGCGCTGCGCCTTGTCGCGCGACGCCTGCAGCCCCGCGACCTGCGCCTGCGCCTCGGCCTTCTGCGCCGTGATCACCGCCCGGTTCGCCCGCGCCGTCGCGACGCCCGCCTCGGCCTCGCGCACCGCCGCCTGCGCCGCGGCATCCGCCGCCTCGGCGCTCTCGAGCCGCTGCTCGCTGGCGACGTCGTTGCTGGCGAGCCGCTGGTAGCGCGCGAGGTCGGCCGCGGTCGCCGCCGCCTCGGCCTTGGCCGCCTCGACCTGCGCCTCGGCCTGGGCGATGCCCGCGTCGCCGGCCGCCGCCTGGCTGTCGATCCGGACCAGCGCCGCCCGCTGCCCGGCGAGCTGCGCCTCGGCCAGCGCCAGCGCATCGCGATAGTCGCCGTCCTCGAGCGTGACCAGCGGCTCGCCGGCCTTCACGGGGTGGTTTTCCACCGCGGGGACGGTCGCGACATAGCCGGAGATCTTGGGGGCGACGATGGTGAAGTCGGCCTGCACGTAGGCGTCATTGGTCGAGACCATGAACCGCCCGACCGTCCAGTAGCGGAAGCCGAACCAGCCGAGCCCCGCCAGCGCCAGGATCGCGATCAGCGACAGCACGATCCGCTTGCGGCCGCCGCCCGCCTTGGCCTCGGCCGGCGCCTCGGGAGCCGGCGCTGCCGAGGCCGGGGCCGGCACGGCGACCGGCTGCGGGGGCTGGCGGCGATCCTCGTTCAGGTCCTTCGGCATCGCGCGTCCCTCCCGCTTCGCAGCCCGGCACGATTCGTTGACCGAACCGTTCGGTCGGCGGTTGACATAGCCCAACGGAAGGCGCAGATCAAGATGACCGAACCGTTCGGTCAAAATTGGCCGGCGACGCCGGCACACGGAGGAGATGAATGGCAACCGAGTCCGCTCTCGACGAACGCCAGGCGGCGGACGCGGTTCCCGAGAGCGCGAAGCGCAAGCAGATCCTCGACGGCGCCCGGAGCGTGTTCTTCGGCCAGGGCTTCGATGCCGCCAGCATGGGCGAGATCGCCCGCGCGGCGAAGGTGTCGAAGGGCACGCTCTACGTCTACTTCGACAGCAAGGAGGCGCTCTTCGCCGCGCTGATCGAGGAGAGCAAGCGCGCCACCGCCGAGCGGATGGTCGAGCTCGATCCGGAGAACCCCGACGTCGCCGCCGTCCTGACCGCCCATGCCACGAGCCTCATCGACAAGCTCGCCTCGCCCGACCACGTGGCGATGGTGCGCATGGTGATCGGCGCCGCCGAGAAGTTCCCGGCCCTCGCGCAGGCCTTCTACGAGGCCGGCCCGGCGCACGGCCGCCGGCGGCTCACCGCCTACCTCGAGGCGCAGCAGGCCCGCGGCCGGCTCTCGATCGCCGATCCCGAGATCGCCGCCTGGCAGCTGCTCGGCATGTGCTGCCATCCGGTCACGGTGCATGTGGTCCTCGCCGACCAGCCCCCGCCTGCGCCCGACCGGGTCCGCGCCTACGCCGAGGCCGCCGTCGCCACCTTCCTCGCCGCCTACGCCGCCCCCGCCTGACGCGGCGCCGGCCCGCGTGCCCGGGGGGTGCTCGGGGTCGAGCATGTGGTCTAAAGCATTGATATTGCTATATATCGCCTCCGAGCGTTAACCGGATAGCAAGGAATGCCCGGGGCCTCGTCGAGGCCGTCACGGTGGAACGCTACGGCCCGAGCTGGCCCTGCATCGCCGTCAGGTCCGGCTGGCCCGGGTTGGCGGCGAGCCCGTCGGCGACGGCCTGCCGCGCGCCGGCGGCGTCGCCGGTCGCGGCGCGGATCTGCGCGATCATCGACCAGCCGGCCACGAGCTGCGGGTCCATCGCGACCGCCTCGCGGAAGGCCGCCTCCGCCGCCGGCAGGTTGCGGGTCTGCAGCGCCGCGCCGGCCATCTGCATGTGGGTCTCGGGGAAGTCCTGCCGGAGCGCGACGCTCGCCTGCCACTCGGCGGTCGCGCGCGCCAGCGCCTGCCGCGCCTCGTCGGTCCCGGTCGAGGGATCGGCCCCGAGCATCGCCTTGGCCGCCTCGACGCGCACCGAGGCGAGCGGGTCGCCAAGGACCGGCGCCAGCCGCGCCAGCCGCGCGTCGGGCGGCACCGCCCGCTGCGCGCCCGCGGCCGCGGCGCGCACCAGCGGGTCGGGGTCGGCGAGGAGCGGCGCGACCCGGTCGGCGACGGCGGCGTCGGCAACCGGCGTCAGCATGTCGAGCGCCGTCGCCCGCACGATCCCGGCCGTCCCGGTCGTCCCGGCCAACGCCACCAGGTCGTCGACCCGTGCCGACGGATCCCAGCGCGCCGCCGCGATCGTGGTGGCGAAGCTCGGGCCGCGGTGCGTGCTCTCCGGGAACCGCTTGGCGATCTCCGCCGCCGCCCAGGCGGCATCCTTGTCCTTGTGGCAGTCGGTGCAGGCGTTCGGCCCGCCCGTCTGCATCGAGACGTCCGGCCGCGGCACCCGGAAGCCGTGGTCGCGCCGCCAGTCGATGCCCATGTAGACCCGCTCCGGCATGTGGCAGCTCTTGCATTCGGCCCCCGGCGTGCCGATCGCATGGAAGGTATGCGACGGATCGTCGTAGAGCGCCTTCCGGAGCGTCGGGAACCGCGGGTTGCCAGCGGGCGAGTGACACTGCGCGCAGACCGCATTGCCCTCGGCCTTCAGCTCCAGCGAATGCGGGTCGTGGCAGTCGCTGCAGCGGACGCCCCTCGCGTACATCTTCGCCTGCAGGAACGACCCGAGCTCGTAGTCCTCGGCCAGGATCGTCCCGTCCGCCTCGTAGGTCCCCTCGCGCAGCAGCGACAGCGTGTAGCTGTCGTGGTACGGCGTGCCCGGCAGCGGGTTGCCGTCGCGCAGATCCTCGCGCCGCGAGTGGCAGCCGGCGCATTGCTCGATCTGCACCTCCGCCGAAGCCGCGAGGTCCACCGTCAGCCCGTGCGGCGTCAGCCCCGGCCAGAGCTTGGGATCGTATCCGTCCGGGTCCTTCGCCCAGGCCGCGTGCGCCTCGCCGGGCCCGTGGCAGGCCTCGCAGCCGACGCCGATCTCGGCCGCATGCGGCCGGTAGCTGTTCGACGCCGGCTGGTAGTTCCGGCTGTAGCCGGTTGCGTGGCACTCGGCGCAGCGCGCCTCCCAGCTCTTGTAGGGCCCGGTCCAGTGCAGCCCGTCGTGCGGCTGCAGCATCTGGTCGGGATAGAGGTCGTACCAGCGGTGCTGCACCGTGTCCCAGGCGATGTCGAAGGCCTGCGTCCGCCCCGGCTCCGGCGACAGCAGGTACTGCTGCAGCGGCCGGATGCCGGCGACGCCGACGACTTCATACTTGCGCCGCCCCCCGGCCCCGTCGCCGGTCTCGACGAAGTATTTCCCGCCCTCGGTGGTGAAGCGCGACGTCACGCCGCGGCTCTCGAAGCTCGCGTCCGCGAAGTCGCCGAGCACCGTGTCGGGCCCCGGCAGCGTCCAGGCGAGCTGGTGGTCGGAGCCCTTCCAGAGCCCGGCCTCCTCGCCGTGGCAGGCGATGCAGCCGGCCGAGCCCACGTAGTGCGGCGGCTGGCTCGCCGGCATCTGCGCCGCACGGCCCGGCGTTACTATCGCTCCGCCGGCCAGCAGCAACGACAGAAGGACGAGGAAAGACCGCACCGCCGAGCCCCCTGCCCGCGCCTCCGGGCACGGCACCCTAGTGCCTCGCGTTGGGGAGCGGCAAGCCGCCGCCGGCGTGCTGCCTACTGCACCACCTCGATCTTCGGCGGCTGCCAGCTGCCGTCGAGGATCGGCTCCTTGCCCCAGTAGGCGCGGATGTAGAGCGAGAACGGCCCCTCGGGCGCCGGCAGCCAGTTCGACTCCTTGTCCGCCCCCGGCGACTTCGCCCCGGCGTAGAGCGTCAGCGACCCGTCGGCGTTGCGCCGGAGCGTCGTGTTCTTGGTGCCGAGCGAATATCGGTCGAGCGCGTTCGGGTTGAAGAAGTGCTCCTTGTTGTAGAGCGTCAGCGACCAGAACCCGTTCACCGGCGGCTCCTGGCCGGCGGCGAAGGTCACGGCGTAGATCCTCGTCCCGTCGAGCGCCGCGCCGGAGGCGTCGTCGTCGGTATAGAAGTACTGCGTCTCGGTCGGGCGGTTCTCGAAGATGTTGGAGCGGGCGGTGCCGGTCCGGTCGAAGTAGTCGACGCCGAACTGGGCGTTGTTGACCGACCGGTTCCAGCCGTTGCCCGCCGGCTTGCCGTTGTGCCGCCACTGCAGGAAGGGGCCGATCACCTCCGCCTCGGTCTTCACGCCCTCGTCGACGATCGCGGCCTTCAGCACGGGGTCCTTCGCGGCCACGGCGAGGAGCCAGCGGAACTGGGCGTAGAGCGCCTCCTCGCCCGGCTGCGGCGGCACCATGTCGAGCACCTGCGGCAGCTCGTCGAAGAACTTCTCCGGCACGACCCAGCGCGTCTCGCTGCCGCCGCCGGCCTGGACCGGCTGCGGGATCTCGGGCAGCGCGCTCCAGTCGACCGTCTTCATCTTGCCGTCGAACTCCGACAGCGGGTAGGCGACCACCTGGTCGATCAGCGGCTGGATCGCCGCGCGGTCGGCGTCGGTGTCGTTCTGGAAGATGCGAGGGGCGATATTGGCCAGCGATGTCGGCGACCGCGCCACGCCGGCGATCCCTTCCGGCACATCGCCCTTCCAGTTGGGTCCGGCCAGGAGGTAGAAGCCCGGCTTGGTGCCGTAGGCCTTGCCGAGCTGGCCGAACTGGTCGGTGCGCTGGTCGTAAGTGGCATAGACCCAGAAGCGGTCGCCGAAGTCCGGCACCTGGATCACCACCGGCTGGCTGTCGAGGTCGAAGAAGCCGAGGCCGTAGACCACGTCCTGGTTCGGGCAGGCGACCGCCCGCTGGTCCGGATTGATGTAGTCGTGCAGCATCGCGATCTGGCCCTGCGGCGCCACCGGCAGGATGCCGCCGAGCAGCCCGGGGTGCGGCGCCTGGGTGACGCTGGCCCGGCGGTTCAGCATGTTCACCATCGGCCAGCCCCAGACGTAGGCCTGGCGCGCGAGGGCACGGACGTAGGCCTCATGCGGCGTCACCTCCGCCGACGGCAGCGCGAGGTCGGCCGCCTCCGGCCCCGCCTGCGCATGGACAGGCGCTCCGACCAGCAGCATCGCGGCCGAAGCGGCCAGCGCGAAATGCATCAGCATGCGGCATCCCCCCAAGGCTCGGCCCTTCCTGTGGCCGTTTCCAGGGCGAATCATAGCACCGTCGCCCGGGCCGGCAATCGCCGGCGCGCCTCAGCGGGTGCGGCGGATGCGGTCGAAGGCGACGGCGATGATGATGCAGGCGCCGATGAAGGTCCCCTGCCAGAAGGCGTTGATCCCGAGGAGCCCCAGGCTGTTGCGGATGATCTCGATCAGCGCCGAGCCGACGATGGCGCCGAAGGCCGTGCCGATGCCGCCGGCGAGGTTCGCCCCGCCGATGACCGCCGCCGCGATCACCTGCAGCTCCATCCCGGCGCCGATGTTGGTGGTGACGGCGCCGAGCCAGCCGGTCTGGATGACCCCGGCGATCCCCGCCGACAGGGCCGAGATCATGTAGACCGCGACCTTGATCCCCCGTACCGGCACGCCGGTCAGCGTCGCGGCATGCTCGTTGCCGCCGATGGCGTAGAGGTAGCGGCCGAACTTGGTCCAGCGCAGCACGAAGCCCGTGAGCAGCGCGAGCACGATCATGTAGAGCACCGGGTTCGCGATCCCGAAGGTCGAGCCGCCGCCGAGGGCGAGGAGCTTCTGGTGGTCGGGGCCGAACTGGAACACCACCGTGTTGTTGGAGGCGACCATCGCGAGGCTGCGCGCGATCGACAGCATCCCGAGCGTGATGACGAAGGGCGGGAAGTTGAAGTAGGCGATCATGACGCCGTTGAAGGCGCCGATGACGAGCGCGGTCAGCACCGCCACGAGGATCCCGACGTAGATCGACCAGCCCGCGTGCATCGTCACGGCGAGCACCATCGAGCAGAGGCAGAGGACGGACCCGACCGACAGGTCGATGCCGCCGGTGATGATCACCATGGTCATCCCGAGGGCGACGATGGCGGTGAAGGTGAAGTTGCGGGTGATGTTGTAGAGGTTCTTCGAGGTCCAGAAGGCCTCGGTCAGGTGGCCGAGCAGCGCGCAGGCGACCACGATCGCGAGCAGCACCCAGAAGGCCTGGCTGGAGAGGAGCAGCGAGAACCAGGTGTGCTGCCGGCGGGAGATCGCGTCGTCGAGGGTCGCGGACATCTCGGGAAGCTCCTCAGACCTGTTCGATCGCGCCGGTGATCAGCCCGGTGATCTCCTCGGGCGAGCTCGTCTCGGTGGGCTTGTCGGCGACCTTGCGGCCGCGGCGGAGCACGATGATCCGGTCGGTCACCTCGAAGACGTCGGGCATGCGGTGGCTGATCAGCACGACCGCGATCCCCTGCGCCTTGAGGTGGCGGATGTGGTTCAGCACCTCGGCGACCTGCCGGACGGAAATCGCCGCGGTCGGCTCGTCCATCAGCACGATCTTGGCGTCGGCGAGCATCGTGCGCGCGATCGCCACCGCCTGCCGCTGGCCGCCGGACATCATCCGGATGAGGTCCCGCGGCCGGGTCTCGGACTTCAGCTCCCGGAAGAGCTCGCCCGCGCGCCGGTACATGCCGCCGTAGTCGAGGATCCGCACCGGCCCGATCGGCCGCCGGAGCTCGCGCCCGAGGAAGACGTTGGCCGCCGCGGTCAGGTTGTTGCAGAGCGCGAGGTCCTGGTGGACGATCTCGATGCCGTGCTGCCGCGCCTCGATCGGCCGGTGCAGCACGATCTCGCGCCCGTCCATCCGCATGGTGCCGTGCGAGGGCGGGAAGTTGCCGGCGATCATCTTCACCAGCGTCGACTTGCCGGCGCCGTTGTCGCCCATCAGCCCGACCGCCTCGCCAGGTTCGATCGCGAAGGACACGTCGTTGACCGCCTGGATGGCGCCGAAATGCTTCGAGATGTTGGCGAGCTCGAGAACCGCCACCGTCAATCCTCCCTTCGCGGCGCGGCCGCCTTCCCGGCTCTTCCGGCCGGTCGCGGCCCCTTGACTAAGCCGGCCGTCGTTCCGCGCGTCAATGTCGGCGGCGGAATCGCGGCTCCAGAGCTTCGGCGCACCCTTTGCCGTTATCCATAAGAAACGTTGACGGCCGGCGCCAGCTAATATTATCTGGGGCGAGGGAGGCGCTGTTCCCGCGACCCGGCGAAGACCGAGGGCGGGGGTCCTGCAGCGACCTCGCCGTGATGGGAGGATCAGAATGACCAGACTGACGCTTCTGGCGGCGGCCGCAGCGATGGCTATCGCCGGCCCCGCCCTCTCCGCCGACAAGAAGCAGCTCGTGATCGTGGTGAAGGGCCTCGACAACCCCTTCTTCGAGTCGATCCACCAGGGCTGCGAGAAGTGGAACTCGGAGAACAAGGACTCCGAATACGAGTGCTTCTACACCGGCCCCGCCTCCACCTCCGACGAGGCCGGCGAGGCGCAGATCGTGCAGGACGTCCTGTCGAAGCCGACGACCGCTGCGATCGCCATCTCGCCGTCGAACGCGCCGCTGATCGCGCAGACCATCCGCACCGCCAATCCGTCGATTCCGGTGATGACCGTCGACGCCGACCTCGCCAAGGAGGACGCCGCCCTCCGCAAGACCTACCTCGGCACCGACAACTACACGATGGGCTTCAAGATCGGCGAGTACATGAAGAAGGCCAAGCCGTCGGGCGGCAAGATCTGCACCATCGAGGGCAACGCCGCCGCCGACAACATCCTGCGCCGCGCCCAGGGCATGCGCGACGCCCTCTCCGGCCAGGAGGGCCTCGCGACGCTGGCCGGCGAAGGCGGCTGGACCGAGGTCTCGGGCTGCCCGGTCTTCACCAACGACGACGGCGCCAAGGGCGTGCAGGCGATGACCGACATCCTCGCCGCCAACCCCGACCTCGCCGGCTTCGGCATCATGGGCGGCTGGCCGCTGTTCGGCGCCCCGCAACCCTACCGGGATCTCTTCAAGCCGATGGCCGACAAGATCAAGTCGGGCGACTTCGTGATCGGCGCGGCCGATACCATCGGCGACGAGGTGGCGATCGCCAAGGAGGGCCTCGTCACCGCGCTGGTCGGCCAGCGGCCGTTCGAGATGGGCTACAAGGCGCCCGCCGTCATGCTGTCGCTGGTCAAGGGCGAGAAGGTCGACGATCCGGTCTTCGTCGGCCTCGACGAATGCACCAAGGACACCGCCGACACCTGCATCCAGAAGTAGCGCAGCCAAGCGCTCGACCCGGGGCGCGTCGGCGCGCCTCGTCCTCGGGGACCGCCGCAAGGCGGTCCTTTTTCGTCGGCGGGGCCGCGTCAGCCGGTCTCGGGCCGGGCGACCGCCAGCAGGCCGTAGCCCCGGGATGCCGGCAGCAGCGGCGCGGCCAGGCGGTCGAGCGTGCGCAGCAGCGGCGAGCGGGCGACGGCGGTCTCGGGCAGCAGGCTCTCGGCCGCCATCCGCTCGACGTCGAACCCCGCCGCGGCGAGCTCGGCCGCCAGCGTCGGCGGCTCGTAGAGCTTGTACGGGAGCTCGACCGCGCCTTCGGCGAACCGGCGCACGTAGCGGATCTCGTCGCCGGCCGACCGGCGCTGCAGCGCGCGGAAACGGCGGCGCCGGTTCGGCACCGAAAGCACCAGCCGGCCGGTGCCGGGGCGCAGGAGCGCGCGCAGCCGGCGCAGCAGCCGCTGCCGCGCGTCGCGCCCCTCGACGTGCGACAGCACCCCGAACAGGCAGAGGACGAGGTCGGCCGGCCCGTGCCGCGCCACGTGCGCCGGGACCGTGTCGGCCTCGGGGCCGAGGACGGCCAGCCCCGCAGGCGCCACCTCCCGCAGCCGCGCCAGCGCCGCCGGGCAGATGTCGAAGCCGGCCGCGACGCCGGCATGGCCGGCCAGCGGCAGCAGATAGCGCCCGCTGCCGCAGCCGTAGTCGATGACGTGCCCGCCCGGCGGCAACAGCCGGCGGATCAGCCGCAGCACGGTCGGGTTCGGCTGCGGATAGCGCCGGTCGTAGGCGCCGGTCGCGAAGTAGGGCTCGTAGGAGGTCGCGGTCGCGGCCTCGCCGCGGGGTTCGGGGCGGAGCGCGAGGTTCATGGCTATTCCGGCGAGATGCTGCCGGTGCCGAGGTAGCCCTGCACCAGCCCGCGCCAGGCGGGGCTGCGCAGCCGCTGCACCAGCGCCCGGTCGATGGCGGCGCGCAGCTCCGGCCGCCGCGCCGACACCCCCCAGCCGTAAGGTTCGAGCCGGAAGATCG
Organism: Amaricoccus sp.; assembly: GCA_046348975.1. Classification (GTDB taxonomy): domain Bacteria; phylum Pseudomonadota; class Alphaproteobacteria; order Rhodobacterales; family Rhodobacteraceae; genus Amaricoccus. Next base: position 61,819 of record JAXMDF010000008.1, read on the forward strand.
CCGCCTGCACCGAGACGGCGTCGGCGTATTCGGGCAGCCGCGCGAGGTAGGAGAGCTGTGCCCAGTCCCCGACCACGGCGTCGACCTCGCCCGACGCGAGCATCGCCATCGCCTCGCCCCAGGCGGCGGCGGTGACGCAGCGCGTGCCGGGGTCGGCCGCGGCGCGCGGCACGCAGGCCGGGCTCGTCACCGTGACCGGCCTGCGCGACTGCGAGACGCGCTCCAGCCGGTGGTCGTCGATCGGGATGACCGGCGCCGGCCGCTTCGCGACGGGGGCGGCGCGCAGCAGCTCCTCGACCATCGCCTGCGAGGTCGAATCGACCAGCGTCGCCACCCGCAGCGCCGGCAGGTCGCCGACGGCGAGATCGCGGCTGCCGCCGATCGAGCCGACGAGGGCGGTGGTGAGGACGCCGAAGACGGTCGCCGACAGCACCGCGCCGACCACCGCCATGAAGATCTCGAGCGCCCGGAGCCAGGCCGAGCGGGCGTCGCCCATGCCCTTCAGCCCCACGGTCCGCACCACCGTCTCGACCGCGAGGCCGCCCAGCACCCGCTGCCGCACCTCGCCGGCGCCCGCCGCCGCCTCGCGCCGCAGCGCCCAGCGCAGCGCCATCGCCAGCCCGAGGTTGGCGGCGAGGAACAGGCCGATCGCCGCCGGCACGCCGCGCTGCCCGACGGTCTTGCGCAGGATGCCGGTCGCATAGCGGAAGTCGATGCCGCCCTCGGCGCGCCGGACGACCGTGATGCCCGAGCTCAGGTACTGGTGGGTGAAGTCGAAGCGCTCCATCCGCTCGGCGGTGATCGTCAAGGGCGAGATCACCACGTCGAGCGTCCCCGCCGCCAGCGCCCCGAGCTGCTCGCCGAGCGGGCAGGCGACGAAGGCGGTCTTGCCGATCTTGCCCTCGGCCTGCAGCTCGCGCTCGATGCTCGACCAGAGCTCGACGTTCAGCCCGCGCCGGCCGCGGATCGGGTCGTCGGTGATGAAGGGCGGCGCTTCGCGGATGCCGACCGCGACGTCGACCCCATCGGGCCGCGCGCATCCCGCTGCGGCCTGCTCGCCCGCGACCGCGAGCACCGCGACGAGCAGGGCGGTCGCTTCCCTCTGCATCCTTCCCTTCCCGGGGCCCGCCGGTCGTCCGGCATGCGTCAGCTAAGGGGGCCGGGGGTTGACGAAGGCTTAAGCGCGAGCCCCGACCGCCGCTGCGCCAAGTCACGGGGCACGCCCCCCACGGCAACCCCTCCCCCGGGTTAACGGTCGCAGGCAAAGTCCGTATTTTTCAGTTACTTGACTTTCGCCCGATACCCCGCGCCCGCGGGCGGCCAGCGCAGTTCCAGATGGCGCAGGCAGCGCGCCTCGAGGGCGCGGAAGAGCAGCACCACGACCAGCGTGATCGCCATGTAGAGGACGGCGGCGGTCACGAAGCCCTCGTATCTTGTGGCGAAACCCTTGCGCCGGGGGTAGCCGCCGCCAAGGGCGGCGGGACTTCACTCGCCGTAGATGTCGAAGTCGAAGTAGCGCCCGGCGATGTCGTCGTAGGTGCCGTCGTCGCGGATGGCGGCGATCGCCGCCGACAGCCGGTCGCGCAGCGCGGCGTCCTCCTTGCGCACCCCGATCGCCGCCCCGTCGCCCTGGATCGCCGGGTCGAAGTGATTGCCGCCGAAGAAGGCGTACCCCTGCCCGGCCGGCGTGCGCAGGAAGCCAACCTCGAGCTGCGGCGCCTCGCCGAGCACGGCGTCGAGCCGGCCGAGCGTCAGGTCGAGCAGCACATGCTCCTGGTTGCCGTAGAGCTTGAGCGGCGTCGCCGGATAATGCGCGGTCATGTAGGTCTGGTTGATCGTGCCGCGCTGCACGCCGACCACCCGCGCCTGCATCGCCTCGGGGGTGTCCTGCAGTCCGGCGCCGGCCGGGCCGACGAAGCGCACCGGCGCCTTGTAGTAGCGGTCGGTGAAGTCGATGTAGCGCCGCCGCTCCTCGGTGTCCGACATCGAGGCGATGATCGCGTCGCACTTGTGGTTGACCAGCGACGGGATCATCCGGTCCCAGGTCGTCTTCACCAGGTGGCAGCTCTCGCCGATCTCGGCGCAGAGCGCGTTGGCGATGTCGACGTCGAAGCCGACGACCGTGCCGTCGGGGCGCGTGGTCGAGAAGGGCGGATAGGTGCCTTCGACGCAGATGCCGAGATCGGCGAGCGCCGGCATCCCGGCGAGCGACGCGACGGCAACGATCCCGGCTGCGAGCCAGCGGCGCATGGCGTCTCCCCCCGACGGGCCCACCCGGCGGAAGTAAGCGCCGCCGCCGCGCCCGGCGTCAAGGCGGCTGTTCGGACGCCCGTCCGCTAGGCCGCGTGGCGGGAAATCTCGACCAGGACCGCGGCATAGAGCACGAAGGTCGCCGCGAGCACGAAGACGTGCCAGATGGTGTTGTGGAACGGCAGCCGTTCCCAGACGAAGAAGACGACCCCGGCGGTGTAGATGCCGCCGGCAACGACGATCAGCACGAAGCCGGGCGTCGTCATCTGGGCGAAGAGCGATCCGCCGCCGAGGGCGCCCGCCCAGCCGATCAGCAGGTAGAGCGCGATGCTCGTCCACTTCAGCCGCGCCGCGCTGACCAGCCGGAGCGTCGCCCCGGCGAGCGCCGCGCCCCAGACGCCGGTCAGGAACGGCCCGGCATGGCCGCTGGCGAGGACCGCGAACGGGGTGTAGCTGCCGGCGATCTTCAGGTAGATCGCCGACTGGTCGATCCGCCGCAGCCGGTCCTTCCAGCGCGGCAGCCGGACCATGTTGTTGATCGCCGAGCAGGCGAGCATGCCGATCAGGCAGACGCCGTAGACGAGCGCCGCCGCCACCGTCGAGGCATCGCCGACCCAGACCGCCGCCAGCGTGATCAGGACCGGGACCGCCAGCAGCGCCGCGACGAGGCCGGTCAGGTGCACCGCGGCGTCGCTGACGAGCTCCGCCCGGCTGTAGACCATCGGCACGCGCTCGCGCGTGAACATCGGCTCCCTTCCCCGCATCCGGGTTGGGCTCGCGCCCGAAGCCGGATTAGAGCAGATCCGCATGACGTTTTGAACACCGCCCTCGGCGCGATGGTTACCGCCGCCCTGCGCCTCAGCGGTTGGCGCCCGGCACCCAGAGCACGTCGGCCCGGCCGCCGTCGTTGGCGACCCGCGCCGCGACGAAGAGCCAGTCCGACAGGCGGTTGAGATACCGCGCGGCCTCGGGGTTGACCGGCTCGACGGCGGCGAGCGCCACCGCCTCGCGCTCGGCGCGCCGGCAGACCGTCCGGCCCATGTGCAGCGCCGCCGCGAGGCGCGTTCCGCCGGGCAGGACGAAGCTCCGGAGCGGCGCGAGGCCGGCGTTCATCGCGTCGATCTCCGCCTCGAGCCGCGCGACCTGGCCGGCGACGATGCGGAGCCGGGGCCGCGGCGCGGCCGCGTCGTCCTCGAACCCGGGGGTCGCGAGGTCCGCGCCCAGGTCGAAGAGGTCGTTCTGCGCCCGCTCGAGCCCCTCCGCGATCGCGCCCCCGGCCTCCGTCCGCGCCAGCCCGAGCGTCGCGTTGAGTTCGTCGACGGTCCCGTAGGCGCCGACCCGCAGCGCCGTCTTCGGAACCCGGGTGCCGTCGCCGAGCGCGGTCTCGCCGGCATCGCCGGTGCGCGTGTAGATGCGGCTCAGGACCACCATTTGGCTACCCCCTCCGGGAGAGGTAGACGTAGGTCACGATCAGCAGGACCGCAATGAACTGCAGCAGCAGCCGCAGCCGCATGATCCGGTTCGCATGCTTGCGATTGAACGCTCCGCCGCGAGCGAAGCCGCCGACCCCGACAAGCAGCACAGCGACCACCGCCAGGCAGGCGATGGCGACGATGACGAGCAGCGGGTCGTGGTGCATCGGTGGCTCCCTGGCGGCGCTCGGCTACGCACTAGCTCGCGACGGGCGCATTGCAAGCGGCTGCCGGGCCTCCGTGCGGGTTTCGATGGAGAATCACCTGCAGATCGGATAACAGCAACGTGATTGGGGGAGACTGTCTGGATTCGCGCAAGACGGATCCCTGGGGGGAAGTGTGGTTTGTGGGGGATAGAATAATATGAGCTCAGTTCGCCTGGCGAAAGGCCAGCGCCCCGACAGGCTCGGGCGTTAGAGCCGGCCAGCGCTTTGGAGCACATCGCTGCAGTGCTTTTCGCACGCCGCCGGTCGACGATGCGAGCGTCTCGCCTGAACATTCGGGACCGGACCGACGGGTCTGGACGTTCGGCGGCGTGGCCGTTTACCACGGGAAGGAGATTCGGTCGCTCCCCGAGCCGGTTGCGACTAGAATTCGGAGCGGTCGGACGCCGGCGGCGAGTTCGTGGAGTATTGTGCGCTTTCGGGAGTGTGACGGATGCCTCGCCTTTTCAGTGACCGCGACGCCTTCGTGCGGCGTATCGACCGGCGGCGCGAGGCGACGCGCTGGGTCGTCCACGCGCGGCGCAAGATCGGCTTCGGCACCGGCCCGACCCAGCCCGAGATCTACGACGGCACGTTCCGCTCCGACGAAGAGGCGGTCAGCTACTTCTACGCGCTGAAGAACGACCATCTCCCGGACTTCGAGAACCCGACCTGGATCAACGAAAAGATCCGCTGGCAGTTCGTGAACCGGCCGAATCCGCTGATGAGCCTCGCGGCCGACAAGCTCGGCGTGCGCCGCTATCTGGCGTACAAGGGCGCCCGCTTCTCCCCGCCCGAGATGCTCGGGCAGCTCGACGCGCCCGAGGACCTGTTCTGCGCCACGTTGCCGGCGCGATTCGCGCTGAAGTCGACCGCGAGCAGCGGCCAGAACCACTTCGAGGACGGCAGCCGCATCCCGCCGCGCGCCGAGCTCGTCGCGCTGCTGCAGCGCTGGAACAACCTCGACTACTGGCGCCACGCCGGCGAGATGCACTATCGCGGCCTCCGGAAGCGCTGGCTGGTCGAGGAGCTCGTCACCCCGACCGACAAGATCGTCGAGTACAAGTTCTACTGCCTCCACGGCGAGCCGGTCTTCGTCCTCGTGATCAGAGGGCGCGTGGGTGCGAAATACGACTGCGCCCTGTTCGACCTCGACTGGAAGCTGGTCGACTTCCACTGGCGGGGCTACACGTCGACCGCGGCGAACGCCGAACGCCCGCGGCAATTGGCCGCGCTGATCGACGAGGCGCGGCTGCTGTCGGAGGACTTCCTGCACGTCCGCGTGGACTTCATGGAATGCGCCGGCCGCGTCTTCTTCTCCGAGCTGACCTTCTCGGGGGGCGCGGCGCGCAATCCGTTCATGCCACTGGTCAAGAACGTCGAGCTCGGCAGCCGGCTGGACCTGTCCAGCGCCCCGGGGTACCTCGGCCGCGGCGAACGCATCGCGCGCGAGCTCAGCTTTCGGCCCGCCTCCGCGCCGCGATCCCCCGAGAAGCTGAGCCGCGCCTGGGCAGCGCGCGGCCGGGTCCGGCCGGTATAGCGGGGAGGAGCGAGGCCGGGGCCCGGGAACCGCAGGCCGGCGAGAATCTGCAGAAAGTCTTTGCGCCCAGGACGCAGTGCGATTAACCTTCGGGAAAAATAACAACCAACCCGAGGCAATCGAGCAATGCCCATACATGGACGGAGACGGCAGGACTATGTCCGCCGGGCCGAGTTTCGGCTTGGCCTGGCGCGCGGCATCGGTCACTTGCGACGAAACGTACTTGGCTCGCCGCAGAGCCTGCAGGCGCTGACCTACGACACGGCCTTCCGATCGGACCGCGAAGCGCTCACCTACTTCTACTGCACGGGAAACGACCATTTTCCCGACCTGGACGAGCCGACCTGGATCAACGAGAAGATCCGCTGGCAACTCCTCAACCACCCCAACCCGCTGATCACCCTCGCCGCCGACAAGCTCGCGGTGCGCGACTACCTTCGCTGGAAGGGCGCCCGGATCGAGGCGCCCCGGCTCCTCGCCTCCGGCACCGATCCCGATGCGGTCGAGCGCGTCGACCTCCCCGACCGGTTCGTGCTGAAGTCGAACTTCGCCAGCGGCCACAACTACATCGTCGCCGAGGGCGGCCGGCGGCTGCCCAGGGCGGAGCTGGCCGCACAGCTGCGGCGCTGGATGGCGATCGACTACTGGCGCAAGAACGGCGAGCTGCAGTACCGCGACATCCCCAAGCGCTGGCTGGTCGAGGAATATCTGCCGGCGGCGCGCGAGAAGGTCGAGTACAAGGCCTTCTGCTTCCACGGCGAGCCCATGTGCTTCCTCGTCATCACCGAACGCGACTACCTCGGCCGGCAGGGCAAGGCCGGGATCCTGCATGCCTTCTACGACCCCGACTGGCAGCGGCTCGACATGGGCATGCGGGGCTTTCCCACCGATCCGCGGGCGGTGCCGCGGCCGGCCGAGCTGCCGCTCCTCGTCTCGGAGGCGCGCCGGCTGTCGGCCGACTTCATGCAGGTGCGCGTCGACTTCCTCAAGTTCGACGGCCGGCTGACGTTCTCGGAGCTCACCTTCTCCTGCAACGGCGCGCGCGTGCCCTACACGCCGGACGCGCAGAACCTGGCGATGGGCGAGCTGATCGACCTGACCCGGTCCGACCACTACCTCGAGATCGGCCGCGGGACGGTGCACGCCATGCGGCAGCGGCTGGCCGCCTGAACCCCGCCGCGGCTTCGGGCTGGACCGGTGGCCGCGGCTCCGCTACACCAGATCTATGGCCGACGAGACCGACGACCGCGACATCGGTGGCATGACGTCCGAGCCGCTCGCCCGCGCGCTCGGCGAGCGGTACCTGACCTACGCGCTGTCGACCATCATGCACCGGGCGCTTCCGGACGCGCGCGACGGGCTGAAGCCGGTGCATCGGCGGATCCTCTTCGCGATGCGCGGTCTCCGCCTCGACCCGAACGGGGCGTTCCGCAAGTGCGCGAAGATCGTCGGCGAGGTGATGGGCAACTACCACCCGCACGGCGACCAGGCGATCTACGACGCGCTGGCGCGGCTGGCGCAGGACTTCAACGTCCGCTACCCGCTGGTCGACGGGCAGGGTAACTTCGGCAACATCGACGGCGACAATCCGGCGGCCCAGCGCTACACCGAGGCGCGGCTGACCGCCGCCGCGGCGGCGCTGATGGAGGGGCTGGCCGAGGACGCGGTCGATTTTCGGGACAACTACGACGGGTCGGAGCAGGAGCCGGTGGTGCTGCCGGCGGCCTTCCCGAACCTGCTCGCCAACGGGTCGAGCGGGATCGCGGTCGGGATGGCGACCAACATCCCGCCGCACAACATCGACGAGCTCTGCGGCGCCTGCCTGCACCTGATCCAGCATCCGGGCGCGTCGGAGGAGAAGCTCCTCGACTTCGTGCAGGGGCCGGACTTCCCGACCGGCGGCGTCATCGTCGAGCCGCGGGCGGCGATCAAGGAGGCCTATCGGACCGGGCGCGGCAGCTTCCGGCTGCGGGCGCGCTGGCGGGTCGAGGACCTGGGGCGGGGGACCTGGCAGGTGGTCGTGACCGAGATCCCCTACCAGGTGCAGAAGGGCAAGCTGATCGAGCGGCTGGCGGAGATCATCAACGCGAAGAAGGTGCCGATCCTCGCCGACGTCCGCGACGAGAGCGCCGAGGACCTGCGGATCGTGCTGGAGCCGCGGGCGCGGACGGTCGATGCCAACGTGATGATGGAGATGCTTTTCCGGGCGTCGGACCTCGAGACGCGGTTCGCGATGAACATGAACGTGCTGATCGACGGCCGGACGCCCCAGGTCTCGACCTTGAAGGAGGTGCTGCGGGCGTTCCTCGACCACCGGCGCGAGGTGCTGCTGCGGCGGTCGCGGTTCAGGCTCGGCAAGATCGACGCGCGGCTCGAGGTGCTGGGGGGGCTGCTCGTCGCCTACCTGAACCTCGACCGGGTCATCCAGATCATCCGGACCGAGGACGAGCCGAAGCCGGTGCTGATGGCGGAGTTCGCGCTGTCGGACGTGCAGGCCGAGGCGATCCTCAACATGCGCCTGCGGAACCTGCGGCGGCTCGAGGAGATGGAGATCCGGCAGGAGCGGGACGCGCTGACGGCCGAGCGGGCGGAGCTCGTCGCGCTCCTCGACAGCGAGGCGGCGCAGTGGGGGCGGATCGCCGACGAGATCCGCGCGGTGCGGAAGGCGTTCGGCAAGGATGCGCCGGGGGGCGCGCGGCGGACGACGTTCGACGATGCGCCCGAGGTCGAGGAGGTCGCCTACGAGGCGATGATCGAGCGGGAGCCCGTCACAATCGTCTGCTCGGAGATGGGCTGGATCCGGGCGATGAAGGGGCACCTCGATCCCTCGGCCGAGCTGAAGTTCAAGGACGGCGACGGGCCGCGGTTCTTCCTGCATGCGGAAACGACCGACCGGCTGCTCGCCTTCGCCTCGAACGGGCGGATGTTCACGCTGGCCTGCGCCACGCTGCCGGGCGGGCGCGGCATGGGCGAGCCCATCCGGCTGATGATCGACCTGCCGAACGAGGCGCAGCTCGTCGCGCTGTCGGTGCATGTGCCGGGCGGCCGGCTGATGCTGGCGTCGGAGGCGGGCGACGGGTTCGTGCTGCCGGAGGACGAGGCGGTGGCGCAGACGCGCGCGGGGCGGCAGGTGCTGAACCTCAGGGACGGGGTGCGCGCCCGGGTCTGCCGGCGGGTCGCGGGGGACCATGTGGCGGTGGTCGGCGACAACCGCAAGCTCCTGGTCTTCCCGACGGCGGACCTGCCGGAGATGGGGCGCGGCAAGGGGGTGCGGCTGCAGCGGTACAAGGACGGCGGGCTGGCCGACGCGATCACCTTCGACCTCGCAAACGGGCTGACGTGGAAGGATCCGGCCGGGCGCACCCGCACCGTCACGGCGGCGGAGCTCGAGGAATGGGTCGGAGCGCGGGCCAGCGCGGGACGGATGGCGCCGCGCGGATTCCCGCGCGAGAACCGGTTCGGCTGACCCCCGCCGCGCGATTTTGTCCGGGGGGTGCTCGGGGTCGAGCATAGGGTCTAAGCTATTGATATTGAACAGATTCACCCCCGGGCGTTTACCAGATCGAAACGATTGCCCGGGGGTCCGGCAGCTTTCCGGGCGGGATGAAAATCCCCCGACGGGAGCGGCGTTCGGCTGCGTAGAAGCGTGCGGGATCGGACCGCCCGGGAACCCGCCCGGCTGCCGCGGGTTGTTCCGCGGGAGAAAAACACGTGTCCGTCGGGAAGCAAACATCATGCGACAGGTCACTGCCGCCACCGTCATCATCGCACTGCTCGCCACCGCGGCGATGCCCACCCTGGCCCAGGACAGCGCGCAGGGGCTGCGCGACGCCATCGACGCCAACACCTCCGAGCGGCTGTCGGCCGACACCACCGCCGACAGCGAGCAGACGTTCCTGACCGACGACGAACTCGACGAGCTGGTCGCGCCGGTCGCGCTTTACCCGGACGCGCTGCTGGCGCAGGTGCTGGTGGCGTCGACCTATCCGCTGCAGGTGGTCGAGGCCGAGCGGCTGCTGAAACAGAAGGACCAGCTGTCGGAGGACGACCTGGCCGACCGGCTGAAGAATGCCGACTGGGATCCGAGCGTCACGGTGCTGGCCTCGGGCTTCCCCACGGTGGTCGAGCGGATGTCGGACCAGCTCGAATGGACCGAGAAGCTCGGCAACGCGATGGTGAACCAGGACGACGACGTGCTGGCCGCGGTGCAGCGCAAGCGCGTCGAGGCCAAGGACACCGGCTATCTCGCCGACAACGCGGCGCAGGTCGTCTCGCGGGACGACAGCGGCAGCATCGCGATCCGGCCGGCGGACCCCAAGGTGGTCTACGTGCCGAGCTACGACCCGGAGGTCGTCTATACCTCGCGGCCGACGGCCCAGCCCTATGTCGCGCCGGTGACGCAGGCGCAGAGCCCGCTCGCGAACCCGCTGGTGGCCGGTGCCCTGGCCTTCGGGGCGGCGCTGCTGGTCGAGCAGCTCTTCGGCGACGACGACAACGACCATCACCACAAGAACCAGGGCTGGGACGGCTACTGGAGCGGCTCGCGGCCGATCGACTGGCGCGACCGGCAGTTCTACCCGCGGCCGACGCTCTACGGCGCGCCGGACTACCCCGACCGGTCGTGGAGCTGGGAGCGGGACCGCTACTGGAACCCGCAGGACCGGCGCTGGCTGCGCGATTCGCCGGACGCGCGGCGCGAGTACGAGGCGCAGCGCCGCGACGCGATGGGCTGGCTGGTGGTCGACGATCCGGACAACGGGCGTTCGGTGGTGCGCGGCTTCGGCCCGAGCGGGCCGTGGACCAAGAACGACGCGCGGCTGCAGCGCATCGCCGCGCGCGAGGCGGACGAGCGGCAGCAGGCGGAGGCGCGGGCCGACCGGCTGCAGGATCGCGTCCAGCGGCTCGACGACGAGCGCCGCGCCGACGCCATCGCCGCCGAGCGGCGCCAGGCGCGCACCGAGGCCGCGGCCGCAGCGGCGCAGCAGCAGGCGAGGGACAGCGCGGCGCAGGCGAAGAAGGACGCCAAGGCCCGGGCCGCCGCCGAACGGGCGCAGGCCAAGGCCGAAGCCAAGGCCGCAGCGGCGGAGCAGGCCGCGGCCGACGCCAAGGCCGCCGCGGCGCGCGACGATGCCGCGCAGAAGGCCGCGGCCGCCGACAAGCGCCGCGACGACCGCGCCGCGGCGGCGGCGCGCGACCGGGCGCAGGCGCAGGCGGATGCCGACGCCAAGGCGGCGGCGCAGGCGGACCGCAAGGCGGTCGCCGCCGAGAAGGCCGCCGACGCCAAGGCGGAGGCGGCCGACGACGCGAAGGCCAAGGCGGCGGCCCGGGACCAGGCCAGGGCCAAGGCCGCCGCACAGGACCAGGCCAAGGCCGATGCGAAGGCCAAGGCCGCCGCGGACGACCAGGCGAAGGCGGACGCCCAGGACAAGGCGGACGCGAAGGCGAAGGCAGCGGCCCAGCAGCAGGCCGCCGATGCCAAGGCGAAGCAGGCGGCCCAGGACAAGGCAGCCGCGCAGAAGCAGGCGCAGGACAAGGCCGCAGCGCAGCAGAAGGCGGCGGACACCAAGGCGAGGCAGGCGGCCCAGGACAAGGCGGCGGCGCGGAAGCAGGCGCAGGACAAGGCCGCCGCGCAGCAGAAGGCGGCTCAGCAACAGAAGGCGGCACAGCAACAGAAGGCGGCACAGCAGCAGAAAGCGGCGCAGCAGCAGAAGGCCGCGCAGCAGCAGAAGCAGCAGCAGGCACAGAAGAAGCCGAAGAAGTGCGCGAGGGGCGACGATTCGTGCAAGAACGGGGGCGACGATTGAAACAGCCCTTCGGGGCGCCGCCGTCGCGCTGAAACAGCATCGCGGCAGTTTCGCCGGCATCGAAGAACGCCGGTCGAGAGGAACAGGCCATGCTGAACGAACTGAGAAACGCCGTCCGCCGCTCCGCGGAGCGGACCCGGAACCGCCGCGCCTACCGGACGCTGCTCGAGCTCGATGACCACCTGCTGCGGGACATCGGGCTGCCGCGCGACGAGCTCCGCTCGCTCGCCCACGGATCGCGCAATGCCTGATTGCTGACCGCCCGGCGCCGGTGCGCCGGGCGGATCGCCGTCAGGCGAAGGCGTGCGGCTGGGCGGCCCGCGCCATATGGTCGAGGACCCCGTTGACGAACTTGGCCTCGCGGCCGTCCGGGTAGAACGCCTTGGCCACGTCCACGAATTCGGTGATCGCGACCTTGGGCGGGGTATCGGTCCCGACGAGCTCGGCCCCGGCGGCGCGGAAGAGCGCGCGCAAGGTCGGGTCAATGCGGTCGATCGGCCAGCGCGCGACCAGCGCATGGTGCACGAGCTGGTCGATGCGGGCCTGCTCCGACACGGCGGCCGTCACCAGCGCGCGGAAGTGCGCGAGGTCGGGCTCGGCGTAGGTCGTGCCGTCGATCTCGGCGCCGAGCCGATGGGTCTCGAATTCCTCGAGCACGGCCTCGAGGCTCGCATCCGCCGCCTCCATCTGGAAGAGCGCCTGCACGGCGTAGAAGCGCGCCGCCGAGCGCATGCGGCGGGCCTGCGCCGCGGTGATGCGCGGGGCGGTCATCGGCTGCGGTGGCCGGGGCCGCGGTCGGCGACGCGGAAGCTGCCGGCGGGGAGCGGCCGGGAGGGTGCGCGGAAGCGGCGGGCGAGCGCGATCAGGTGCATGGCGGCGTCGGCGGCGCCGCCGCCCTTGTCGCCGCGAGAGGGATCGGCGCGGACGGCGGCCTGGTCGTGGCTCTCGACGGTCAGGATGCCGTTGCCGATGCAGAGGCCGTCGAGCCCGAGCAGCATCAGCCCGCGCGAGCTGTCGTTGCAGACGGTCTCGTAGTGGGTGGTCTCGCCGCGGATGACGCAGCCGAGCGCCACGAAGCCGTCGAAGCCGCCCGAGCGGTCGGCGAGGCGGATCGCGGTCGGGAGCTCGAGGGCGCCCGGGACCTCGATCGTCTCGTGGGCGACGCCGGCGGCTTCGGCGGCGGCGGTGGCGCCGGCGACCAGCGCGTCGGCGATGTCGCGGTAGAAGGGGGCGACGACGAAGAGGAGCTTCGTCGGCGGGTCGAGGCGCGGCCGGGGGAGTGCCGCGTGGGTCTCGTGCTCGGCCATGCGTCAGGCCTCCGACGCGGGGATCGGGCGGGTGCCGGCGATGGTCAGGCCATAGCCCTCTAGGCCGACCGGGCGCGGGCTCGGGGAGTTCGTGAGCAGCAGCAGCTCGCGCAGCCCGAGGGCGCTGAGGATCTGGGCGCCGATGCCGTACTGGCGCAGCCGGTCGGGCGAGACGTGGTCGCCGAGCTCGAGCTTCATCGACATGTCGCGCAGGAGCACGATGACGCCGCGCCCTTCGGCGGCGATCAGCCGCATGGCGTCGCGCAGCTGGTGGCTGCGGCCGGGATGGACGCCGAGGAGGTCCTCGAGCGGGTTCATCGCGTGCATGCGGACGAGCATGGGCGCGGGGGTCGAGAGGTCGCCCTTGGACAGCACGATGTGCTCGCCGCCGCCGGCGGTGTCGGCGAAGACCCGCATCTGCCAGCTGCCGCCGTATTCCGAGACGACGGTCTCGACGGCGGTCTCGCGGACGAGGTTGTCGTGGCGGCGGCGGTAGGCGATCAGGTCGGAGATGGTGCCGATCTTGAGGCCGTGGCGCTGGGCGATGGCGACGAGGTCGGGGAGGCGCGCCATCGAGCCGTCCTCGTTCATGATCTCGCAGATCACGCCCGCGGGGTTGAGGCCGGCGAGGCGCGGGATGTCGACGGCGGCCTCGGTGTGGCCGGCGCGGACGAGGACGCCGCCCTCGCGGGCGCGGAGCGGGAAGATGTGGCCCGGGGTCGCGATGTCCTGCGCGCCCGAGCGCGGGTCGATGGCGACGGCGACGGTGCGGGCGCGGTCGTGGGCGGAGATGCCGGTCGTGACGCCCTCGCGGGCCTCGATCGACACGGTGAAGGCGGTCTCGTGGCGCGAGGAGTTGGTCTGCGCCATCAGGGGCAGCCCGAGGGCGTCGAGCCGCTCGCCCTGCAGCGCGAGGCAGATCAGGCCGCGGCCGTAGGTCGCCATGAAGTTGATGGCGGTGGGGGTGCACATCTGCGCCGGGATCACGAGGTCGCCCTCGTTCTCGCGGTCCTCGTGGTCGACCAGGATGAACATCCGGCCGTTGCGCGCGTCCTCGATGATCTCCTCGACCGAGGAGATAGCGTCGCAGAACTCCGACTGGATGGGGCTGTCCATGGGCGTCCGTCCGTTTTCGTCGGGGCGGCAGATAGCGCAGCCGCCGGCCGAAGGCCAGCCGCGTCAGGCGGCCGCGTATTCGGTCAGGCGCGCGACGTAGCGGGCGAGGGTGTCGATCTCCATGTTCACGAGATCGCCCGGCTGCGCCTGGCCCCAGGTGGTCACGGCCAGGGTGTGCGGGATGATGTTGACGCCGAAGCGCAAGCCCTCGACCTCGTTGACGGTCAGCGAGGTGCCGTTGAGCGCGACCGATCCCTTCGGCGCCACGAAGCGGGCGAGCGCGGCGGGGGCCTGGAAGCTGAAGCGCCGGCTCTCGCCCTCGTCGCGGATAGCCGTGATCTCGGCCAGGCCGTCGACGTGGCCCGAGACGATGTGGCCGCCGAGCTCGTCGCCGAGCCGGAGCGCGCGCTCGAGGTTGAGCCGCCGCCCGGGCGCCCAGGCGCCGCGGTTGCTGCGGACGTTGGTGCGCGCCACGGTCTCGGCCGAGAGGTCGACGTCGAACCAGCAGCCGTCGCCCTCGGGACCGCGGTCGACGACCGTCAGGCAGACGCCGTCGCAGGCGATCGAGGCGCCGATGGCGATCGTCGCCGGGGCGTAGGCCGAGCGGATGCGCGCGTGCAGGTCGCCGCGCTCCTCGAGCCGCTCGATGACGCCGACGTCGCTGACGATCCCGGTGAACATGGCGAAGCTACCTAGCCGCTCGCCCCGGCCGCGACAAGGCGGCATCGGCGCCGTGCGTGGCCGCGGCGCAACGCCGCGGAGGCGGCCGATTCGCCGCAACGTTTGCGACTGGCCTCGCCGATGCGGAATCGCTAACGTCCGCGCCAAAGCCGGCACGACAAGGCAGTGAGGCAATCGATGCAGGGTTCGCGCTTCGCCACGGGGCATTTCGCGCGCGCGGTGCTTTTGCTGGCGGCGCTCGCGAGCTGCTCCATCCTGCCGCGCTCCGGCCCGAGCGCCGGCAGCATCAAGGGCGGCAGCCGCGACACCGAGCTCGGCATGCACGTGGTCGAGGTCACGCCGGACGTCGCTGCCGCGTCGCGCTCGTCGGAGACGCTCGGCTTCGACGCGAGCTTCGTCAACGCGCCCGTGCTCTCTCCCGACACCATCCGACCCGGCGACACGCTCTCGGTGCAGATCTGGGAGAACGTCGACGCCGGGCTGCTCGTCGGCGTCGGCCAGAAGGCGACCGAGCTGCAGGCGCTGCAGGTCGACCAGAAGGGCAACATCTTCGTGCCCTACGCCGGCGAGGTGCATGCGGCCGGCCAGAGCCCCGACCAGCTGCGCGCGGTCATCACCCAGAGCCTTTCCGGCCAGACGCCCGACCCGCAGGTCGAGGTGCGCCGCGTCGCCGGCGACGGCGCCACGGTCAGCGTCATGGGCGGGGTGAAGGCGCCGGGGGTGTTCCCGATCCAGGCGCCCACGCTGCGCCTGTCCTCGATGCTGGCGATGGCCGGCGGCGTCGTCCTCGTGCCCGACGTCGCCCAGATCAAGATCGAGCGCAACGGCCGCACCAGCCGCATCTGGCTGCAGGATCTCTACGACAACCCGCGCTACGACATCGCGCTGCGCGGCGGCGACCGCATCATCGTCGAGGAGGACCGCCGGAGCTTCACGGCGCTCGGCGCGACGGTCGAACAGGCGCGCGTCCCGTTCAACAAGCGCAACATGACCGCGATGGAGGCGATCGCCAGCGTCCACGGGCTCGACGGCCGCGCCGCCAACGCCAGCGGCGTGTTCGTCTTCCGCGACGAGCCGGCCGAGGTCGCCAACCGCGTGCTCGGCCGGTCCGACCTCGTCGGTACCCAGCGGATGGCGTACCTCCTGGACCTCGCGGGGCCCGAGGGCGTCTTCGCCGCGCGCGACTTCATCATCCGCGACGAAGACACGATCTACATGACCGAGGCCGCCCTGGGATCGTGGACCCGCATCGTCGCCGCGGCGTCGGCCGCCGCTGTCCTGGTGCGGACGATCAACCTGACGACCCAGTGATCGCGCGGGCTGTCCGGAGATCGGATGGCCGGCCGCCTCGACGTCGGCTCGCGGCTGCGACAATATTGCGCACTGCCGCCGCGCGCCCTACCTGAACGCCACGAATGGAGGCCGCGATGGACACCGCGAAGGCCAGGCTGGAGGGTCTCTACACCGAGGCCTTCTCGCGCTTCGGCACCGCGTGCCTGTGGTCGAAGCAGCCGGTGCGCCATCCCACCGTCGCGCATGCCAGAATCATAGCGGACGCGCTGCGGGTCGAGGGGGGCCGCGAGGCCTACGTCCTGGCCGCCGAGCTCGACGAGGCATGCGATGCCGTTGACCGACCTGCAGCATAGGCTGCTTCGCATCCTCGCGCAGAACCGAAATCCCCACTCCTATATCGATCTCTTCTCGGATCGGGTCGAAGCCTTGGCCAATTCCGTCGAGGCCGATACGAGATCCCTCGCGGGTGCCGGGATCGCCATCACCTGGCAGGCAAGAAGCGATACCTTCCATCGTGCCGTCGTTTCCGACAATGCCGAGACGACGCGGCTGGATTGGGCGGTGGACAGCGACTATCGATTCTTCCCGACCCAGCGCGACGCGCGCTTCGGATACGCCCTCCATCCGGTCGATCTCGCCACGAACAAGCTGCTCGCCGCCGAAGGCAGGAACGAGGTGAGGGATAGAGGGGTTCCGCGCCCGCGCGCGGTTCACGGAAGCCCATCTTTCCCAGGAAAGGCTTTCCAGGCCGATCTCGACCTCCGACTTGAACGGCTGGATCAGGCGCGCCTGCGACGAGGCCACGGCCTGGCTGCAACAGGTGCCGGCTGGCTTCGAGTTCGGGCTTTTCCTGAACGACCGGGCAGAGCCCGGTGCCCGGATTTCGCCGGGACGGGCGGTGCCGGATGGCGCATCCACACCGGCAGCCGGGGCGGGGCGTGGCCGTCTTCGTCCGAGATCTCGGGGGAGATGCTGAGAGACGCGACGAGAAGCACGCCGCGAAATCGGACCGACTAGCAGGCGGCATCGCGGGCGTGGCTGCGTGACACATTAACTCTTTGTTAACATTACTAATATTTCACTAATACCGAGGGCGCAGCGACTTCGGTGCGTGGCGCCGGCGCCGCCCTCCGCATTGGCCAGAGCCGTCCGTCCCAGGTGCCGGAGGCTCCGTGAGGGAGGAACATCGAAGAGTGGGTTGGCAGGTTCCGGTCGAATTCCGCAGAAGTCACGTGCATGGCACCGGCGTCTTCGCCGGCCGTGCCATCGCCGCCGGCACGCGCGTCTGGCAGGTGGACGAGTCGATGCACGTCTGCGACGGTCCCGGGCTCGCGACGCTGCGCCCGGCCGAGCTTCGCTTCGCGCTGCACGGCGGCTACCTGCACGGTCCGTCCGGCCGCTTCCTCTGGTACCGGGACGGAATGCAGTTCATGAACCACCGCGCCGCGCCCGACGCCAACGTCGGGCTCGGCACCTGGCCGCCGCTCTGCGACGACCATTGCGTCGCGCTGCGCGACATCGAGGCCGGCGAGGAGCTGTTCGAGGACTATACCTTCTGGTGCGGCGACGGCGTGCGGCCCGAGCACTGGCTGCACGGGCTCTATGCCGAGCATTGCCCCGAGCATTTCGCCTTCCTCGAGCAGCTCGGGACCTTTCGCGCGGCGGCCTGAGCTCAGGCGTCGCCGAGGTGGCGATGCACCGCGGCGATCAGGTCCTCGAAGACGATCGGCTTCGCGAGCACCGACGCGAAGCCGGCCGCCTGGCAGACGCCGCGAATCGCGCCCGCGGCGTTCGCGGTGACCGCCACGATCGCCGGGGCATCCCCGTCGCAAGCCCGGCGGATCTCCGACGCGGCCGCGAAGCCGTCGAGGCGGGGCATCTGCAGATCCATCAGGACCAGCCGCGGCCGGTGCCGGGCGTTCATCTCCAGGCCCTCGCGCCCGTCCCTGGCGACCAGCGGATGGTAGCCCTGCCGGCGCAGCATCGCGCTGATGATCAGCGCGTTGACCGCATTGTCCTCGACGACGAGGATCGGGTGCGCGGCCTCGGGACCCGTCGCCTCATGCGGCATCCCGCGTCTCCTCCGGAGCCTCGACCGTGGGGAAGCGGGCGGTGAAGGTGAAGGCCGACCCGAGCCCGAGCCGGCTCGCGACGTCGATCCGTCCGCCCATCATCCGCGCGAGGTTCTGGCTGATCGCGAGGCCGAGCCCGGTCCCCTCGGCGGTGCGGCTGAGCGAGGCGTCGACCTGGTAGAAGCGCTCGAAGATGTGCGGCAGCGCGTCGGCGGGGATCCCGCGCCCGGAATCCTCGACCGCCACCGCGATCTCGACCGCGTCCTCGACCTGCTCGACCCGCGCCGCCAGCGTGACCCCGCCCTCGTCGGTGAACTTGACGGCGTTGCCGACCAGGTTGGTGACGATCTGGCGGAAGGCGTGCGGGTCGCCCATCACGGTCAGGACCGCCAGGGGCTCCCAGCTGCAGTCGAGGGTGATGAGCTTGCCGTCCGCCGCGACCCGCATCATCTCGGCCACGTCCCGCAGCACCGAGGCGGGCTCGAACGGCTCGACGACCAGCTGGCGGTTGCCGCCCTCGAGCTTGCTGAAGTCGAGCAGATCCGAGATCAGCGCCATCTGGGCGTTGGCGGAGGCGAAGAGCACGGCGACGAGCTCGCGCTGCTCGTCGTCGAGCTGGGTCGTCTGCAGCAGCTGCGCCACGCCGAGCACGCCGTTCATCGGCGTGCGGAGCTCGTGGCTGACGTTGGAGAGGAACTCGGTCTTGCTGCGGTCGGCGGCCTTGGCGGCGAGGAGCGCGCATTCGAGCCGCCGCGCCGAGCGCACGGCGTAGCGCGAGCTGATGGCGCTGACGACCGTCACCAGGAGCAGCGCCAGCCCGAGCGGCGGCGCCACCCGGCCCAGGATGCTGGCGCCCGGCCTGGGCGGCACCCAGGTGATGTAGCCGATCGAGCGGCCGGCGAAGTCGACGAGCGCGACCTTGGCCTTGCCGGGCGCCGGGGCGTCGGCGAGGCTGAGGCCGTTGACGAGGATCCCGTGCCCGATCATGGCCAGCCGGTCGCCCGACAGGCGCATCCCGTGGACCTGGATCGGCAGCATCGCCTCGGGGACGCCGGCGGGCGCGCCATCGACCGGGCGCACGCGGGCGGCGGAGAAGACCCAGGGCTCGCTGCGGTAGCTCGCCATCACCGTACCGTGGTCCTGGTCCGGGTCGGCCATGGCGCGCTCGATCGGCGCGAGCAGGCCCGGCGGCAGCAGATCCGGCTCGCCCTCGGTCGGCGAGCCGCGCCGCCAGCCGAAGGACGCGCCGGTGTCGGGGGCGACGAAGACGATCAGGTCGAGGGTGCCGATCTCGGCGGCGGCGTTGCCGATGTTGCTGTAGAGCCAGCCGCGGTCGTCGGCGCGGGCGGCGTCATAGGCCTCGTCCCATACCGAATAGTCGTTGACGAGGGTCCGCAGCCGGGCGCGGAAGGCGTCGAGCCCGCCCTCGACCAGGCTCTCGGACGAGTGCAGCGCCAGCAGGTTGTGCTCGCGCGAGATCCAGGCCACGCTCGACAGCACCACGACGACGAGGATGGCGATGCCCGCGACGTGCAGCGCCACCAGGCGCTGCGACAGGCGCATCATGCCGTCGCGCTCTCCCTCGTCCATGCGGCCGTCGGCTTCGATCATGGCGCCCCATTCGCAGCTCTCGGCCGCCGGGCTCGCGTGCGGGGGCGGCGGCCGCTCTTCGTCGGACTGGGCACGATCGCGAGGCATGGCCGACCGCGATCGGGCTGCGAGGAAGCTTATCCACAATACCGGTGGTTGAACAGCGAAAAGTTTCCTCTCGCCTCACGGGCGGTCGGCGCCACCGGTTCAGCTGCGGCGTCGCCAGCGGCTGCGCATGTCGGGGCCGATCGGGGCGGCATCGAGCAGGCGGAAGCGCGGGGCGAGCTGCAGCGCCGTGACCTCGAGCGCCGCGACCGAGGGAATCGCCTCCGCCCCGAGCACCACGCCGGCGGTGAAGACGACGAGCTCGTCCACCAGGTCCGCCTCGATCAGCGCGGCCGCGAGCCGGCCGCCGCCCTCGCAGAGGACACGGGTGAGCCCGCGCGCGCCGAGCGCCTGCAGCATCGCGGCGAGGTCGAGCTGGCCGTCCTCCTGGAAGGGGATCTCGATCAGCTCGGCGCCGGCCTCGGTCCAGGCCTGCCGCCGCGCCGGCTCGGCCTCCTGGTCGTGGCAGAGCCAGAGCGGGACCCGCTTCGCGGTCTCGGCCAGGTGGCCGTCGCGCGGCAGCGACAGGGCGCCGCTGACCACCACCCGGACCGGGTTGGCGTCGCGGATGCCGAGGTCGCGCACGTCGAGCCGCGGGTTGTCCGAGCGCACGGTCCCGGCGCCGACCAGCACCGCGTCCGACTGTGCGCGCATCAGGTGGACCTCGGCGCGCGCCGCGGGGCCGGTGATCCAGCGGCTCTCGCCGGTGCCGGTGGCGATGCGGCCGTCGAGCGAGCTGGCGAGCTTCAGCGTCACCATCGGCCGGCCGGTGGTCACGCGGGTCAGGAAGCCGCGGTTCAGCGCGACCGCCTCGGTCGCGAGGCAGCCGACCTCCACGGCGATCCCGGCCGCGCGCAGCGCCTCGACGCCGCGGCCGTTCACCCGCGGATCCGGGTCCTCGATGGCGACGACGACGCGCGCGACCCCGGCCGCGATGAGCGCCGCCGAGCAGGGCGGGGTCTGGCCGGTATGGACGCAAGGCTCCAGCGTCACGTAGGCGGTGGCGCCCTTCGCGCGCGCCCCGGCCTGCGCCAGCGCCGCCGCCTCGGCGTGCGGCCGCCCGCCGGCGCCGGTGCGGCCGCGGCCGACGACCCGCCCGCCGTTCACCAGGATGCAGCCGACGGACGGATTGGGCCAGACGCCCCCGAGCCCCCGCCGCGCCAGCGCAAAAGCCGCGCGCATCCAGCCCGCGTCCCGGGCACCGTCGTTCATCGGATCAGTCCTCGTCGCGCCCGACCGTGGCGGGCCGGAGCTGCCCGACGAAGTCCTCGAAGTCGTCGGCCGCCTGGAAGTTCTTGTAGACGCTGGCGAAGCGCACGTAGGCGACGGTGTCGATCCGCGCCAGCGTCTCCATGACGATCGCCCCGATCGTCTCCGACGGAATGTCGGTCTCGCCCATCGATTCGAGCCGCCGCACGATCCCCGAGATCATCTGGTCCAGCCGCTCGCTCTCGATCGGCCGCTTCTGCATCGCGATCCGGATCGAGCGCTCGAGCTTGTCGCGGTCGAAGGCCTCGCGCTTGCCGTTCTTCTTGATCACCACGAGGTCGCGCAGCTGCACCCGCTCGTAGGTGGTGAACCGCCCCCCGCAGGCCGGGCAGAACCGCCGGCGGCGGATCGAGACGTGGTCCTCGGCCGGACGGCTGTCCTTCACCTGGGTGTCGATATTGCCGCAGAACGGACAGCGCATCCCTTCCCCTCGACCTCGCCGCACTCTTCCGGCGAGCACTATAGGCGGCTCTCAACAGCTTGGGTAGCCGATTCATGCCCTCACAAGATAGGCCTCAGCCCACGCCGTATCCGAGTCGCGCCCGATGCAACCCCGTTACGGCTCCTTCGCAAGCCCCTGCCGCTCCCGATGGCTCCGGCGCGTCTCCTCCATCGGTCCGGCGAGGTCGGGTCGCTCGCGCAGGGTACCGGCGGCAAGTTCGGGACGGGCATCGACGAAGGGCAGCGCCTGCGCCAGTTCCTCTTCGGTCGCCGGCCGTTCGATCTCCGGGTCCGGGCAGCTCGCCGGTGGTCGATCCACCGGCCGTCGGAATCCTGATACACGCCGACGGCGGCGACGAGCGCTCACCCCTCGAATCCCTCCAGCACGCCCACCGCGTTCGCCCCGATCGCATCGACGGCATATCCCCCCTCCATCACGAAGAGCGTCGGCAGCCCCAGCGCCCGGATCCGCGCCCCCATGACCGGATAGTCGGGGGTGTCGAGCCGGAACCGGCTGATCGGGTCGCCGCGGTAGGTGTCGACGCCGAGCGAGACGACGAGGGCCGCGGGGGCGAAGGCCGCGACCGCGGCGCTGGCGATCTCGAGCGCCGCCGACCAGCGGCGGAAGTCGGTGCCGTGCGGCAGCGGCAGGTTGAGGTTGAACCCCTCGCCGTCGCCCTCGCCGCGCTCGTCGGCGTGGCCGAGGAAATACGGGTATTCGACGCGCGGGTCGGCGTGGATCGACACCACCTGCACGTCGCCGCGGGCGTAGAAGATCGCCTGCGTGCCGTTGCCATGGTGGTAGTCGACGTCGAGGACGCTGACGCGCGCGAGCCCGCTGCCGCGCAGCCATTCGGCGGCGACGGCGGCATTGTTGATGAAGCAGTAGCCGCCGGCGGCGCGCGGGCCGGCGTGGTGGCCCGGCGGGCGGCAGAGCGCGAAGGCCGCGCGCTCGCCGCCGCGGACGAGGGCGGCGGCGGTCAGCGCCACGTCGTGGCTGGCCTTCACCGCGTCCCAGGTGCCGGCGACGAAGGTGGCGCCGGCATCCATGCTGTAGAAGCCGAGGAGCCCGTCGATGTCCTCGGGCGGCACGTCGGCGCGCAGCCCGGGGACGGGCCAGACGAAGGGCATCGCCGTGCCGCCGCGCCCGCTCGCGACCCAGCGCGGCCACGCCTCGGGCAGGAAGGCGAGGTAGTCGGGGGCATGCACCCGCCCCGCGGCGTCGAGCGGATGCGCATCGGGCGGGAGGATCGGGCCCAGGCCGATCTCCTCGACGCGGGCGCGCACGATCTCGGCCCGCCGCGGCAGCTCGAAGGCGGGCACGATCTCGCCGGGCATCAGCTCGACGTTGCCGGCATGGCCGGCGTGGCGCGGGGAATGGACGGTCTGCATCGCCCCGAGACTAGCCGGCGCGCCCGCGACGGCAAGGCCCGAGCCCCTCGCGCGCGCCGCGCCCACCGGCTAGCGTCGCCGCGACGCAACCGCCCACGGGACCGACGATGCGACCCTGCCGATCCGCCGCCTGCCTCGCGCTGGCGCTCCTCGCCCTCTTCGCGGCGGCGCTGCGGCCGGCCGCGGCCGAGACCCCGCCGTTCGTCTCCCCGCTGGCGCCCGTCGACACGTCGAGCCCGCGGGCGACGATGGCCTCGGTCGCGAACCTCGGGCGGGAGCTCGACGCGGCCTATGTCGCCTACCGCGCCGATCCGACCTTCGCCGGACAGCGCGCCCTGCGGCAGGTGCTCGCCCGCAACGACCAGCTCTTCGACCTGAGCGGCACGCCGATCGCGCTCCGCCCGGAGGCGGGAACGGCGGCCTTCGGCTGGCTCAAGGACATCCTGATGCGGATGCCCGCGATCGACCCGGACATGCTCCCGGGCGACGGCGCGACGGCGCCCGACCTCGTCCGGCTGCCCGGCACCGAGATCGCGATCGCGCGCGTCGCCGAGGGCCCCGACCGCGGCAGCTTCCGCTTCTCCGCCGACACCGTCGCGCGGCTGCCGGAGTTCCATGCGCGGATCATCGCGCTGCCGGTGCTGCAGCCGACGCCCTACGAAAGCTGGCGCGACGAGCAGATCCGCTTCGCCGGCCCGCTGGTGCCGGGGTGGCTCGTCCGCGCGATCCCCGCCCCGCTCGAGGCCGTCGTCCTCGGCACCCCGGCCTGGAAGCTGATCGCGGCCGTGGTCCTCCTCGCCGCCGGCTTCTGCCTCGTCGTGCTCTGGGGCCTCTTCGCGATCCGCCGCGCCGCCGCCGCGCACCCGATCCCGGCACAGGCGTGGCGGCTGACGGTGCCGCTGGTGGCGGCGGTCGTCGCCCTCGTCCTCCGCACGTACCTGGCGCAACAGGTCAACGTCACCGGCCTCGCGTCGCAGATCGTGCAGGCGATCACCCTCGGGGTGATCGTGATCGCGGCGGCGCTGGCGGTGCGCTCGCTGATCACCCTCCTCGGCGAACTCGTCATCGCCGCCCCCGGCATCTTCGAGGCGGCCTACGACGTCCACCTCCTCCGCCTCGCGACCCGCGTCTCCGGCCTCGCCGCTGCCGCCGCCGTCATCGTCTACGGCGCGAACCTCCTCGGCGTGCCGCTGCTCGGCCTCGTCGCCGGCGTCGGCGTCGGCGGCCTCGCGCTGGCGCTGGCGGCGCAGTCGACGGTCGAGAACCTGTTCGGCGGGGTCTCGATCTTCGCCGACCGCCCGTTCCGGGTCGGCGACTTCATCATCTTCGCGGGCGGTGCCGGATATGTCGAATCGATCGGGCCGCGCTCCACCCGCATCCGCGCCGACGACGGCATGGAGATCACCGTGCCGAACGCCGACCTCGCCAAGATGCAGGTGACCAACAAGACCCGCCGCGACGCGACGCTCTTCGAGCACGTGCTGCGCTTCACCTACGACGCGACCCCGGAGCGGCTCGCCGACTTCGCCCGGCGGATGCTGGCGGTGATCGAGAGCTACC
The DNA here is from genome assembly GCA_046348975.1 of Amaricoccus sp. GTDB lineage: Bacteria > Pseudomonadota > Alphaproteobacteria > Rhodobacterales > Rhodobacteraceae > Amaricoccus. The sequence continues at coordinate 85,914 of JAXMDF010000008.1, forward strand.
CGGTCGACGGAGCGGCGCCGGTGCCGCCGCGGGTGCGGATCACGAGCCTCGGCGACTTCTCGATCGACGTGCAGGTGCATGCGGAGCTTCGCGCCCGGAACGAGGACGACTTCTACCGGCTGCAGGAGCTGCTGCTGCTCGACGCGATGGCGACCGCGGTGGCCTGCGGCCTCGTCTTCGCCTTCCCGACCCAGACGGTGCAGGTGGCGCGGGGCGCGCCGGCGCCCTAGCGGGCGCCCAGCCGGATCGGGCTGCCATGCGGCGTATGCGCCGCCGCGTCGAGCCAGGCCTCGGTCGTCGCCTCCACCGCCTCGGGCAACGCCAGGGCCTCGGCGGCCAGCCTGGCCTCCAGGGCGCGCAGCCAGGCGCGCCAGTAGTCGGCGCCGTCCCGGGCGATCTCGGCGCCGAGGGCGGCGGTGAAGGCCGGCCAGGGCAGGCGGCCGCGGCGGTTGAGCTCGGCGGCGAGCGCGAAGGCGCGCGCCTGCCAGGCCTCGGCGAAGACCGGCTCGCCCGGCGCACGCGGCAGGAGCGGCGGCTCAGGCGGGCTCAAGGTAGCTCTCCCAGGCGTCGATCGAGACGGTGCCGTTGGGGTCGCCATCCTCGCCCCAGAGCTCGCGCGCCGGAAAGACGACGGTGTAGAGCCACTCCGGCGCCTCCCCGCGCCCATGGGCGTTCGAGTCCGGGAAGACGTGGAACCCCTGCACCGCCTCGACCCGCCCGAGCTTGCCGCGGGCGTAGCGCGGCAGCCGGGTGTGGCCCCGGGGGTGCATCACCAGCGTCCGCACCGGGAGGCCGACGGCGAAGGCCGGCGCGGTCCCGCCCGGGTCGCGCTCGTAGGGCGACCCGCGGGCGATGGTCGCGCGGACCTCGCCCGCCTGCAGCACCCGTTTCGGCGTCGCCCCGGGCGCCAGCGCCCGGCCGGCGGCGAGCTCGGCCTCGGCGACGAAGCCCTTCGCCACCAGCAGCCGCTCCAGCGCCTTGATCCAGATCGCGTAGTAGCCCGACGCGAGATACTCGGCCGGCGGCAGGCCCTCCCGCGCATGCCGGGACGCGTCGACCGGCCAGGCGCCGATCGCGCCGGCCGCGAGCGTGAGCGCCAGCGCCCGCCGCTCCCAGTCGGCGTGGAAGACCGGCTCGTCCGGCTCCGCCGCGACCGGCCCGAAGCCCATCTGCCCGCCGAGATCCTGCGGGCCGTTCATGGCCGGAGCGCCAGCCCGGTGCCGATCATCGAGTCGCGGGTCACGAGCCCGGCGAGCGCCGCCTCGCCGAGGCCATCGGTTCCTTCGGGCCGCATCGGCACCACCAGGTAGCGCAGCTCGGCGGTCGAGTCCCAGACCCGGATCGCGGTCGCAGCATCAAGCGCCACCCCGAACTCGGCCAGCACCCCCCGCGGGTCGATCACCGCCCGCGAGCGGTAGGGCGGCGACTTGTACCAGACCGGCGGCAGGCCCAGCACCGGGATCGGGTAGCAGGAGCAGAGGGTGCAGACGACCAGGTTGTGCTCCTCGGGCGTGTTGAACACCGCCCGCATGTGCTCGCCCTGCCGCCCGCCGAACCCGAGCGAGCCGATCGCGGCCGTCGCGTCGCGCCGCAGCCAGTCGGCGAAGCCCGGGTCGCTCCAGGCCCGGGCGACGACCTTGGCCCCGTTGCGGGGACCGATCTCCTTCTCGTAGAGCTCGACCAGCGCGTCGAGGGCCGCCGGATCGATCAGGCCCTTCTCGGTCAGGATCGTCTCGAGCGCCATCACCCGCGCCGCCATCGGGTCGAGGCGGCTGCCGGATTCGTCGTGGTCGTGCGGCATCGGACACCCCTTTCGCGGCCGGTTGCGATTGCCCTCTCCGGCCCCGATCCATATAAACCTATCAAACGCTTGCCGCGCTGAACAGGACCGCTTCCGACCGTGACCGACACCCCCGAAGACGACCGCGACGACGATGGTCCCGAGCCGCCGCGGATGAGCCACTCCGGCCCCGCCGTCGCGATCGAATCCGAGATGCGCGCCTCGTATCTCGACTACGCGATGAGCGTGATCGTCAGCCGGGCGATCCCCGACCTGCGCGACGGCCTGAAGCCCGTCCACCGCCGCATCCTCTACGCGATGCACGAGGTCGGCAACACCCACGACAAGCCCTACCGCAAGTCCTCGCGCCCGGTCGCCGACACCATGGGCAAGTACCACCCGCACGGCGACGCCGCCATCTACGACGCCCTCGTGCGGATGGCGCAGGACTTCTCGATGTCGCTGCCGCTCCTCGACGGCCAAGGCAACTTCGGCTCGATGGACGGCGACAAGCCGGCGGCCTTCCGCTACACCGAGGTGCGGATGGCCAAGGTCGCGGGCTATCTCCTCGCCGACATCGACAAGGAGACCGTCGACTTCCAGCCCAACTACGACGGCAAGGACCTCGAGCCCACCGTCCTTCCGGCGCGCTTCCCCAACATGCTCGTCAACGGCGCCGGCGGCATCGCCGTCGGCATGGCGACCAACATCCCGCCGCACAACCTCGGCGAGGTCATCGACGCCACGCTGGCGCTGATCGAGAACCCCGAGCTCACCGTCGCCGAGCTGATGGAGTACGTCCCGGCCCCCGACTTCCCGACGGGCGCGCTGATCCTCGGCCGCTCCGGCGCCCGCCGCGCCTACCACGAGGGCCGCGGCGCCGTCATCATCCGCTCGCGGACGCGGATCGAGGAGGTGCGCGGCCGCACCGCGATCATCGTCTCCGAGGTCCCCTACCAGGTCAACAAGGCCAACATGGTCGAGCGGATCGCCGAGCTCGCCCGCGAGAAGAAGATCGAAGGCATCTCCCACGTCCAGGACGAATCCGACCGCTTCGGCGTCCGCGTCGTGATCGAACTCCGCCGCGACGCGACCCCGGACGTCGTCCTGAACCAGCTCTTCCGCTTCACCCCGATGCAGACGAGCTTCGGCTGCAACATGCTCGCGCTCAACGGCGGCCGCCCCGAGACGCTGGACCTGCGCGGCTTCCTCACCCACTTCATCGCCTTCCGCGAGGACGTGGTCGCCCGCCGCACCGCCTACGAGCTCCGAAAAGCCCGCGAACGCGCCCACGTCCTCTGCGGCCTCGCCGTCGCCGTCTCCAACGTCGACGAGGTCGTGGCGACGATCCGCGCCTCCGCAGACCCCGCCGACGCCCGCGACCGGCTGATGACCCGCCGCTGGCCCGCGGCCGACATCGCGCCCTACATCGCGCTGATCGACGACCCGAGCCACCGGATCAACGAGGACGGCACCTACAACCTCTCCGACGCCCAGGTGCGCGCGATCCTCGACATGCGGCTGCAGCGGCTGACCGCGATCGGCGTCAAGGAGGTCACCGACGAGCTCGAGGAGCTGGCGGGCAAGATCACCGACTACCTCGACATCCTGCGCTCGCACGGCCGGATCATGGCGATCATCGCCGACGAGCTCCGCGAGGTGAAGACGCTCTTCGCCGTCCCGCGCCGCTCCGAGGTGATCGAGTGGGATGCCGACCTCGACGACGAGGACCTGATCGAGCGCGAGGACATGGCGGTGACCGTCACCGCCGGCGGCTACATCAAGCGCACGCCCCTTTCCGAGTACCGCGCCCAGCGCCGCGGCGGCAAGGGCATCGGCGGGATGGCGACCAAGGACGAGGACTTCGTCACCCGGCTCTTCGTCGCCAACACCCATACCGCGCTCCTCGTCTTCACCACCGAGGGGATGGTCTACACGCTCAAGACCTGGCGGCTGCCGCTGGCCGGGCGCAACGCCCGCGGCAAGGCGATCGTGAACATCCTGCCGATCCCGCAGGGGGTCTCGGTCGCCGCCATCCTGCCGGTCGACGTGCCCGAGGAGGAATGGGCGAGCCTGCAGATCGTCTTTGCCACCTCCGAGGGCGACGTCCGCCGCAACGCCCTCGACGACTTCACCAACGTGATGCGCAACGGCAAGATCGCCATGAAGCTCCCCGACGGCGTGCGGCTCATCAACGCCGGCATCGCATCCGAGGCCGACGACGTGATGCTGACCACCCGCAACGGCCGCGCCATCCGCTTCCCGGCGACCGACGTGCGCGTCTTCAAGGGCCGCGATTCCACCGGCGTCCGCGGCATCCGCCTCGCTTCCGGCGACGAGGTCGTCTCCATGGCCGTCATCCGCCACTTCGAGGCCACCCCCGACGAGCGCGAGGCCTACCTCAAGATGCGCCGCGCCGTCGTGGGCGCCGGCGAGGAGGAGGTCGAGCCGGAGGAGGACGAGGAGGCCGCCGACGCGCCTATCAGCGACAGCTTCGAGCTCGGCCAGGCCCGCTACGCCGAGATGTCGGCGGCCGAGGACCTGCTGCTGACGATCACCGCCAACGGTGCCGGCAAGCTCTCGTCCTCGCACGACTACCCGGTGCGCGGCCGCGGCGGCCAGGGCGTCGTCGCCATGGACAAGGCGATGCGCGGCGGCCCGCTGGTCGCGCTGTTCCCGGTCGAGATCGACGCCCAGGTGATGCTCGCGACCGACGCCGGCCAGTCGATCCGCGTGCCGGTCAGCGACATCTCCTTCCGCTCGCGCTCCGCCGGCGGCGTCCGCGTCTTCGCGACCGCCGCCGACGAGCACGTGGTCTCGGTGGCGCTCGTCGCCGAGAACGGCGACAGCGAGGAATAGCGCCGGCCCCGGCCGTTATCGCCGATCCGGAAACGAAGTGTCACTCAGCGCCATCTTTGTCTCCGGGCCGGCGCCTGCTACCTGTTGCGCGTCGGCGCGCCGCCTGCGCCACCGCAAAGGAGTTTCCTCGATGCCCACCAAGTCCGCCGGCGCGCTCCTCGCGCGCGTGCTGCTCGCCTTCATGTTCATCCTGGCCGGCTGGAGCAAGTTCGCCGACCTGCCGGCCGCGATGGCCTACACCGCCTCGGGCGGCATCCCGGGCTTCCTCGCCATCCCGGCCGCGGCGCTCGAGCTCTTCGGCGGGCTCGCGATCCTCGCCGGATGGCAGACCCGCTGGGCCGCGCTGGCGCTCGCCGCCTTCGCCGTCGTCGCCGGCGTCCTCTTCCACTATGTGCCGGCCCAGGCGCTCGAAGGCTACGACCGGGTCGGCCAGATCATCAACTTCCAGAAGAACCTGACCATCGCCGGCGGCCTGCTGCTGCTCGCGGTGACGGGCCCCGGCCGGCTGTCCCTCGACGCCCGCGGCACCCGGAGCACCGCCCTCGCCTGAGGCGGCCACCTGCGAAAGCCCTGACGGACCGGCGAGCGCGAAGCGCGCGACGCCGGTCCGATCGCCCCTTCCGCCCGGTCGCGCGCCCCGCGCGCGGTGCTGCCGGTGCGTACGGAGCCATCCCCACGATCACGCCTCGCCGCTGCGACATCCTCCGCCGCCTCGTCCCGACGAAACGTCGCGCCTCCCCGCGCCCCGCGGACCTCGGGGCGCACGCCCCCTCCCGCGCCGGCAAGTCCTTCTCTTTCTTCTCTTCTACCTCATCGGGCAGTGCCTGGGGGGATCAAAGGGGGGCCGGCGAGGGCCCCCCTTTGGGCCACAGGCGAGCCGCCTGGTTTGAAGAGCAAGGGAGACTCCGTCAGGCCTGAAGGCGGAGCCGCGCATGCGGCGACCGGCGTTCAAAACGCCGCCGCGCCGACCCAAGCTCTCAATGGCCGGGAAGGACGAGCATGCCCGTCCCGGCAGCTTCCACGACCTCCCGCGAGACGCTCCCAGCCCCCCGGACAATCGTTGAAATTCGGTTACCGACCGGAAGACATATCCTTTAATATCAACCTATTACATGTTCGTCCGGGCCCGGACAACCCCCGGACAGGCGCATGGCGGTCACTCGACGCCTTCCGGCGCCTTCACGTCGTCGAACGAGAAGTCCATCGTGGTCTGGCTCTTGCCGCCGCCGTCGTCGCCTTCGTCCATGACCGACTGCGCCCGCAGCATCAGGCCGCTGTCCTTGGCGATCCAGACCGTCTGCGAGGTCACGTCCTGCTGCGCCTTGTCGTCGATGGCATAGACGGCGGTCGCGACGCCGTTCACGTCGGCGTCGGCGAGCTGCCGGCAGGTCACGTCGCCCGAGGCGACGTCGTCATCGAGGTCGCCGAGCCCCGACATGTCGCGCGGCACCGCCTGCCAGGCCCCGTCGACCTCGAAGTAGAGCTTGTCGTCGGTCGCGATCATGTCGGCGACCTCGGGGTCGGCATCGGCCGCGTCCCCGCCCACCGCCAGCGTCACCGAATGCAGCTTGTAGGGAACGGTGTCGAGCTTCTTCGCCGCCGCCAGCGCCGCGTCGCAGCCGCCCGCCGCCGCCGCGCCCGGCAGGGCCAGCCCGAGGACCGCGAGGGAAGGAAGGAGAAGTCGCATCGGCCGCCTCCGCGAGGGCCAGGAACTCCCGATGTCATACGGCGCGCCGCCGGGGGCCGCAATGCGGCGGCTCAGTTCACCCCGGGCGGCGGCGTCACGTCGGTGTAGGACAAGTCGATCGTCGTGGTGCTCTTGCCGGCGTCGCCGCCGCCGACGTCCATCTGGAACTCGCCCTTCAGGATCAGCCCGCTGTCGTCGGCGATCCAGACCGTCTGCTGCTTCAAGTCCTCGTCGTCCTTCTGGTCGACCTGCCAGACCGAGGCCGCAACGCCGTCGATGGCCTCGTCGCGCAGCTTGCTGCAGCTCACCTTGCCGGCCTTCATCGCCGCGACGTTGTCGTCCTCGTCGGGCTTCGGCCGCTCGATCGCGTGCCAGTGGCCCTTGACCTCGATGTACATCTTGTCGGGGGTCGCGATCATGTCCGCCTGCACCGGCTTGCCGCCGGCCAGCGCCGCCGCCGCGCCGCCGGTCGTCACCGAGTGCATCCGGTAGGGGACGGTGAACATCTTGATCGCCGCCGCCAGCGGCACGTCGCAGTCGCCGGCGAAGGCCGGGACGCCGGCGGCGAGGCTCGCCAGCACGAGGGACGAAAGCAGGCGCATCGGGGCCTCCCGGCGAAGCGTGGCTCGGAGCCGAGCTCCTCGTCGCCTCGACCGCCCAGCGCAATGTGGCGAAGGGACGCGGGGTGCCGCGGCCTTCCCATTTCCTGCCGGCTGGCCTAGACCCTCGCCCATGAAGATCGAACCGATCCACGTCATAGGCGGCGGCCTCGCCGGCTCAGAGGCCGCCTGGCAGGCCGCCGAGGCCGGCGTGCCGGTCGTCCTGCACGAGATGCGGCCCGCGGTCGGGACCTTCGCCCACCGGACCGACGGGCTGGCCGAGCTCGTCTGCTCCAACTCCTTCCGCTCCGACGACGACGAGCAGAACGCCGTCGGGCAGCTGCACTGGGAGATGCGCCGGGCGGGCGGCCTCGTCATCGCCAGCGCCGACCGGCACGCGCTGCCGGCGGGCGGCGCGCTGGCCGTCGACCGGGTCCCCTTCTCGGCCGAGATCACCGCCCGAATACAGGCACACCCGCTGGTCACCATCGCGCGCGGCGAGGTCGCCGGGCTGCCGCCGGCCGGCTGGTCGAGCGTCATCGTCGCCACCGGGCCCCTCACCTCGCCGGCGCTCGCCGCGGCGATCCGGGCGCTGACCGACGAGTCCGCGCTCGCCTTCTTCGACGCGATCGCGCCGATCGTGCATTTCGAGACCGTCGACCTGAGCAAGGCCTGGTTCCAGTCGCGCTACGACAAGGGCGAGACCGAGGCGGAGCGGACGGCCTACCTGAACTGCCCGATGGACCGCGAGCAATACGAGGCCTTCGTCGACGCGCTGCTGGCGGCGGAGAAGAGCGGGTTCAAGGACTGGGAGGGGACGCCCTACTTCGAGGGCTGCCTGCCGATCGAGGTGATGGCCGAGCGCGGCCGCGACACGCTGCGCTTCGGGCCGCTGAAGCCGGTCGGCCTGACCAACCCGCATGCGCCCGGCGTCAAGCCCTACGCGGTGGTGCAGCTCCGCCGCGACAACGCGCTCGGGACCCTCTACAACCTCGTCGGCTTCCAGACCAAGATGAAGCACGGGGCGCAGACCGAGGTCTTCCGGACCATCCCCGGGCTCGAGAATGCGAGCTTCGCCCGGCTCGGCGGCATCCACCGCAACACCTTCCTGAACTCGCCCCGCCTCCTCGACGGCGCGATGCGGCTGAAGGCCGACCCCCGGCTGCGCTTCGCCGGCCAGGTGACCGGCGTCGAGGGCTATGTCGAGAGCGCCGCGATGGGCCTTCTCGCCGGCCGCCTCGCCGCCGCCGAGCGCCGCGGCCGGCCCCTCGACCCGCCGCCCGTCACCACCGCCACGGGCGCCCTGCTCCGCCACATCACCGGCGGCGCGGACGCCCGGACGTTCCAGCCGATGAACGTGAACTTCGGGCTCTTCCCGCCGCTCGACGACGCCCGCGGCGGCCGGCGCGGGCGTCGCGACCGCTACAAGGGCTACACCGACCGCGCCAAGGCCGACTTCGCCGCCTGGCTGGCACCGGCGCCGGTCCCGGCCTGACGCCCTCGCGCGGCGCAGCAGCGACGATGCCGGGGACGTCCGGCACGGGAGGAATCAACCCGCGTCACCTATGGACCGCGCGGCGCCGCGGCCCGGGCGAGGCGGTCGTTGATGGCCAGCCCGAGGCCTTCGCGCGGGATCGGCGCGACTGCGATCCGCGCGGCGCCCTCCCGGGCCGCCAGCGCGTCGACGGCGCGCAGGTGGGCGAAGAGGTTGGCGGCGGCCTCCGCCAGGTCGCGCGCGGGCGAGAGGTCTAGCCCGGGGCGCCCGCCGTCGCCGCCGGACCCGAAGCCGAGCCAGACCTCGTCCGGTCCCGGCCGGGCGGCGTCGAGGCGCAGCGTCGCGCTCGGAGCGTAGTGCGAGGCGAGCTGGCCCGGCGCGGTGACCCTGGCCGAGGCGGGGGGCGCGAGCGGGCGGCCCAGCAGCGCCTCGATCGCCTCCACCGCGATGCCCCCGGGGCGGAGCAAGGTCGGGGTCGCGCCCTCGAAGCCGACGATGGTCGACTCGACGCCGACCGGGCAGGCGCCGCCGTCGAGAACGGCGGCGATGCGGCCGCCGAGGCCGTCGAGGACGTGCTCCGCGGCCGTGGCGCTGACCCGGCCCGAAAGGTTGGCCGACGGCGCCGCGACGGGCCCTCCGAAGGCCGCGAGGAGCCGCCGGGCCAGCGGGTGCGACGGCGCCCGCAACGCGACGGTCGGCAGGCCGGCGGTGGCGAGCTCGGCGATGCCGGCATCGGGGCGCCGCGGCAGGACCAGCGTCAGCGGGCCCGGCCAGAAGCGGGCGGCGAGCGCGCGCGCCTCGGGCGGGAAGTCGGCGAGGCGCTCGGCGGCGGCGAGGTCGGTGACGTGGACGATCAGCGGGTTGGACGCCGGCCGGCCCTTGGCGGCGAAGATCGCCGCCACCGCCCGGTCGTTGCCAGCGTCGGCGCCGAGGCCGTAGACGGTCTCGGTGGGGAAGGCGACGAGCGCGCTGGCGCGCAGCAGCCCGGCCGCGGCGGAGATGCCGCGCGCACTGTCCGACAGCCTGACGGTGTTCTGGGGGCCCATGGGCATCGGCGTTCCGCTTGTCGCTCCGGGCAGCGCGGCCTAGAGTCCGCGCCTCTCTAGCCGCGCGGCCCGGCGGCCGCAATCGCGGGGGTCCCGCCCATGAGCTACCGCGCGCCGGTCGCCGAGATGCGCTTCTACCTCGACCGGGTGCTTGGCGCCGGCCGGCTGGCCGAGACCGGACGCTTCGCCGAGGCGACGACGGCGACGACGGCGGCGGTGCTCGGGGAAGCGGCGCGGCTGGCCGAGGACGTGCTGGCGCCGCTGCGCCGGGCGGGCGACCTCGAGGGCGCGCGGCTGGAGAAAGGGATCGTGCACACGACGCCGGGCTTCGCCGACGCCTATCGCGCGATCGCCGAGGGGGGCTGGGTCGGGCTCGCCGCCCGGCCGGAGCATGGCGGGATGGGGCTGCCGCAGGTCGTGCTCGCCTGCGTCAACGAGATCTTCGCCGGCGCGAACCTGGCGCTGTCGCTCTGCCCGCTGCTGTCGCAGGGACAGATCGAGGCGCTCGAGCACCACGCTCCGCCGGAGGTCCGCGCGGTCTTCCTGCCGAAGCTCGTGGCCGGGACCTGGACCGGGACGATGAATTTGACCGAGCCGCAGGCGGGCTCGGACGTCGGCGCCGTGCGGACGCGCGCGGAGCAAGCGGGCGACGGGACCTACCGGGTGACGGGGCAGAAGATCTTCATCTCGTGGGGCGACCACGACATGGCGGAGAACGTCTGCCACCTGGTGCTCGCGCGGCTGCCCGACGGCGGCCCGGGGACCAAGGGGCTGTCGCTCTTCCTGGTGCCGAAGTTCCTGCCGGACGCCGAGGGGCGGCCGGGGGCAGCCAACGACGTGCGGGCGCTGTCGCTCGAGCACAAGATGGGGCTGCACGGCAGCCCGACCTGCGTGATGGAGTTCGCCGACGCCACCGGCTGGCTGGTCGGCGAGGAGCATGGCGGCATGGCGGCCATGTTCACGATGATGAACAACGCGCGGCTCGGGGTCGGCGTCGAGGGGCTTTCGCAGGCGGAGGCGGCGCTGCAGGCGGCGCGGGCCTATGCCGGCGAGCGGCGGCAGGGGCGGACGCCGGCCGGGGCTACCGCGACCATTGCCGGGCATCCGGACGTGCGGCGGATGCTGGCGACGATGACGGCGACGGTGGCGGTGGCGCGCGCGATCTGCCTCGACTGCGCGCTGGCGCTCGACATGGCGGCGGCGACCGGCGACGAGGGTTGGCGCGCGCGGGGCGCGTTCCTGACCCCTATCGCCAAGGCCTTCGGCACCGACGCCGGCTGCGAGGTGAGCGCGCTCGCGATGCAGGTCTTCGGCGGCGCCGGCTACGTCGAGGAGACCGGCGTCGCTCAGTTCTATCGCGACGTCCGGGTGACGGCGATCTACGAGGGCACCAACGGCATCCAGGCGATGGACCTCGTCGGGCGCAAGCTCGCCGACGGCGGGGCACTGGCGCAGCGGCTGGTCGAGGAGGTCGAGGAAACCGCGCGGCAGGCGGCCGGGGACCTCGGCGCCCGGCTGGCGGCGGCGGCGCAGGGGCTGGCGGCGGCGACCGGCTGGATGGCCGCGGCCGATCCCGACGACCGCTTTGCCGGGGCGGTGCCGTTCCTGCGCGCCTTCGCGCTGACGCTGGGCGGGCACTATCTGCTGAAGGCGGCGCTGGCCGAGGGCGAAGGCGGGCCGCGCGGCGCACTCGCGAGCTTTCACGTGCATGCCCTGCTGCCGCAGGTCGCCGGGCTCTGCGAGGCGGCGACGGCCGGAGCGGCGGGGCTGCAGGCGCTCGACCTCGGGTGAGCCGGACGCTCGCCGCGGACGGCCCGGCGCCGGATGCGTCGAAAAGGTGACTGACAGCGCCGGCGGTTCGAGTTAGAAAGCGGCCGGACGCGGCCGCAGCGAGCCGCGCGTTGTGTGTTGGAGGCAGGCGATGGAGCCGGTACGGCAGGACGCGGCGGTGGCGGAGCACCAGCGAACCTTCGAAGGGTTCATCCGCTTCTGGGTCTACGTGTTCGGTGCGGCGATCGCGGTCCTGATCTTCCTTGCCATCTTCAATTCCTGAGCCTTCGCGCGGGGGGCCGTGGGCCCTGTTGCTGGCTGTCGCGGCCCTGTGCCTCGCCGGATGCGAGATCTATACGCCGGCGACCCAGGCGGAGATCGACCGGGCGCGCTACGTGAGCCCGGAGCCGCCGTCGGTGACGCTGATCTCGATGGTGAACGAGAAGTCGGGGAACTCGGAGCACGCGGGGCTCTTGATCAACGGCTCGCAGCAGGTGCTGTATGACCCCGCGGGGACCTTCACCCATCCGGATCTGCCGCGGCGGGGCGACATCCACTACGGGATGACCCCGCGCTACGTCGACTATTACGAGCGCTACCATGCCCGCTTCGACTACTTCGTCGAGGCGCAGAGGCTCGAGGTCAGCCGCGCCGCCGCCGACCAGCTGATCGCCAACGCCCAGGCGGAGGGGCAGCGGATGAAGATGACCTGCTCGCTGGCGCAGGCCGACGTGCTCAAGCCGGTGCCGCCGTTCACCGGCGTCATCCACTCGAGCATCTTCCCCGAGACGCTGCGGCACGAGTTCCAGACCTTGCCGGGCGTGAAGGACAGCTACGTCTACGAGAACGACGTCGGCCAGAACAAGGCCTGGGAACGCACCGACGTGCCGCAGTCGTGACCGCCGCCGGCGGGGCTGCGCTCCGAAAGGAACGACCGATGCCCGATTCGCTGCCGCCGGAGGTGCCGTCCGGCCCGTCCGCGCCGCAGGCGAAGCGCGGCGGCCGGCGGATTTCCGGCGTGCTCATGGCGCTGGCCGAGGCCGCCGAGGGCGAGCGGATCTCGTTCGGCGAGATGATCGACGCCTTCGCGGCGCGCGCCTACGGGCCGCTGATCGTGCTCTTTGCGGCGCCGAACGTGCTGCCGGTGGCGCTGCCCGGCATCTCGGCGGTGCTGGGGGCGCCGCTGATCCTGCTGACCGCGCAGCTCGCGCTCGGGATGCAGCGGCCGTGGCTGCCCGGGTCGCTGCGGCGGCGGTCGCTGGCGCGGAGCGACTTCGCGCGGCTGGTCGGGCGGATCGCGCCGCGGCTGCACCGGATCGAGCGGCTGATGCGGCCGCGGCTCCTGCCGCTGACCGGCGTCATCGGGAAGCGGATGATCGGCGTCGCGGGGCTGATCCTGGCGCTCGTCGTCTTCCTGCCGGTGCCGTTCGGCAACAGCATCCCGGGGCTCGCGCTGGTGCTGATGGCGGTCGGCCTCCTCGGCCGCGACGGGCTCGCGGTGATGGCCGGCGCGGCCGTCGGCCTCGTCGGCCTCGCGGTCGCCTCGGGCTTCATCTACGGCGCCGCGGTCGCGGGCTCGGCCTTCGTCCGGCACTTCCTCGGCGCATAGAGGTTCCTCCGCGGGACCATCGCGCAAAAGAAGCCAAGCGATTGTTTCCAAGAGACCTCTGCGAAAGGCCGGGCCACGAACGAAGCGCCGCTTTGCCCGGGGGTGCTCGGGGTCGAGCACCTAGATCAAGCCATTGAAATCACTGGATTCATGGCCCGAGCATTAACCGGATTTCAACCGTTGTCCGGGGGCATTGGGGGGCCCAGGCCACGACCGGAAGACTTCTGCAGAGCTCTCTTCCTTTCAATCCTATCGGGCAGTGCCGGGGGGATCGAGGGGGGCCGGCGAGGGCCCCCCTCGGGCCGCCCCGAGACCCGCGAGCGAATGAAGAGCAAGGGAGACCCGTTCCGGCCTGAAGGCGGAGCCGCGCATGCGGCGACCGGCGCCAAAGCGCCGCGGACCTTCCGCGCGCCGCTTCGGAAGTCACTCCGAAGCGGTACCCGCACCCCCTCCCGGGACGCCACCGGACCCCCCGGACAATCGTGAAGTCCGGATTAACGCCCGGAGGGGATATCGTTACATATCAACACCTTGAACCACTTGCCCGGGCTCGGACAAGCCCCGGACGGGGCAGCCCCGCAAGCTGCCCTCACGGCGCCGTGCCGCCGATCGCCTCGGTGATCCGGTCGGCGGCCGCGCGGACCAGCGCCCCGAGCTCGGCGTTCCCCGAGCGCGCCATGCGCACGGTCGGGCCCGAGATCGAGACGCCGGCGGTCGCCTCGCGGAACTCGTTGAAGATCGGCGCCGCGATGCAGCGCATGCCCTCGGTGTGCTCCTCGTCGTCGACCGCCCAGCCCTGGGCGCGGATCCGCGCCAGCTCCCCGGCGAGGCGCGCCGGGTCGGTGATGGTGCGCTCGGTGAAGGCCGCGAGCCCCCGCTCGCGCACGATCCGCGCCACCGCCGCCGCCGGCCAGTGGCCGAGCAGCGCCTTGCCGATGCCGCTGGCATGGATCGGCCCGCGCGTCCCGGGCGGGAAGAAGGCGCGGATCGGCTCGTGGGTCTCGACCTGGCTGATGAAGACGACCTGCCCGCCGTCGGCGATCGCGAGGTTCGCCGTCTCGCCGGTCTCCGCCATCAGCCCGTGCATCACCCCCCGCGCGCGCTCGACCAGGCTCGTGCGGCCCAGGAAGGCCGAGCCGATGCGGAAGGCCTCCTTCCCGATGAACCAGAGCTGCGTCGCCGGCTGCACCTCGACGACGCCGTGCGCCTCGAAGGTGGCGAGCACGCGGTAGACCGTCGCCGGCGCCTCGCCCGATGCCTCGGCGAGCTCGGTCAGCGACATCCCCTCGCCCCCCGCCAGCACCTTCAGGATCGCGACCGCCCGGTCGAGCGCCTGGATCGTCGTCTGCTCGGTCCTGGCGTTGAACGCCTTCGGCCGCCCCCGCGTCCGCTTCAGCGTGTTGTCCATCCCGCGTCCTCCCCGGCCATCCCGAACCCCATGCTAGGGCGCCCCGCCCCGCCCCGGTAGCCCGCAGTCCGGGGGGCAGGCATCGCGCCGCCGACGACCGCCGCCCCGACGACCGCGGCGGGGCCACGGCGCCGACGATTGAACACGCGACGCGGATTGAACACGCGACGCGCCGCCCGCCGGTGAAAAAGAGCTTCTCATCGCCATTTCAATAAATTACATCCCTCGCGCGCACGGCGAAAAACTATTTCAAAAAAATTGCGCATCCGCCGGCGCGCTGCTACACCCTTCGCAACCAAACGGAGGGAACGTCCATGTCCAGCCAGAACCCGGTCTTCATCCCCGGTCCGACCAACATCCCCGAGCGGCTGCGGCATGCCTGCAACGTTCCGACGATCGACCACCGCTCGGCGAGCTTCGCCGCGATCTTCAAGCCGCTCTTCGCCGGCGTGAAGCAGGTCCTGAAGACCAAGGACGGCGAGGTCATCTTCTTCCCGGCGACCGGCACCGCCGGCTGGGAGGCGGCGATCTCCAACACGCTGTCGCCCGGCGACAAGGTCCTCGCCTGCCGCCACGGGATGTTCTCCCACCGCTGGATCGACATGTGCAAGCGGCACGGCCTCGACGTCGTCCAGCTCAACGCGCCCTGGGGCGCCGGCGCGCCGGCGGCCGAGTTCCAGGCGGCGCTCGAGGCGGACAAGAACCACGAGATCAAGGCGGTCCTCGTCACCCACAACGAGACCGCGACCGGCGTCCGCTCCGACGTCGGGGCGGTCCGCAAGGCGATGGACGCGGCGAAGCACCCGGCGCTCCTGCTCGTCGACGGCGTCAGCTCGATCGGCTCGATGGACTTCCGCATGGACGAGTGGGGCGTCGATGTCGCCGTCACCGGCAGCCAGAAGGGCTTCATGCTGCCGACCGGCCTCGCCATCGTCGGTGCCAGCCCGAAGGCCGTCGCCGCCATGGAGACGGCGAAGCTGCCGCGCTGCTTCCTCGACTTCCGCGACATGCTGAACACCAACCCCAAGGGCGGCTTCCCGTACACGCCGCCGGTCAACCTCTTCTTCGGGCTCGGCGAATCGCTGAAGATGATCCAGGAGGAGGGCCTGGAGAACATCTTCGCCCGCCACCACCGCCTCGCCGAGGGCATCCGCCGCGCCGTCGACGCCTGGGGGCTGAAGCTCTGCGCCCAGTCGCCCGAGCTCTACTCCGAGACGGTCAGCGCGGTCATGGTGCCCGCCGGCCTCGACGGCACCAAGGTCGTCACGCACGCGGCCGAAAAGTACGGCGTCGCCTTCGGCGTCGGGCTCGGCGAGGTCGCGGGCAAGCTCTTCCGCATCGGCCACCTCGGCTCCCTGACCGACGTCATGGCGCTCTCCGGCATCGCCACGGCCGAGATGGCGATGGTCGACCTCGACTTCCCGATCAAGCTTGGCAGCGGCGTCGCCGCGGCGCAGGAATACTACCGCGGCACCGCCGCCACCCTGGCGAAGGCCGCCTGACATGACCGTCGACACCGCCGAGGACCTCTATATCCCGACCTGGGACGACGTGCTCGCCGCGCACGAGCGCGTAAAGCCCTACATCCACAAGACGCCGATCCTGACCTCGCGCTTCATCGACGAGCTGGCCGGCGCCGAGCTCTTCTTCAAGTGCGAGAACCTGCAGAAGGCCGGCGCCTTCAAGGTGCGCGGCGCCTGCAACGCCGTCTTCGGCCTCTCCGACGAGAAGGCGAAGAAGGGCGTCGCGACGCACTCCTCGGGCAACCACGCCCTCTCGCTCTCCTATGCGGCCGGCCGCCGCGGCATCCCCTGCCACGTGGTGATGCCGCGGACGGCGCCGCAGGCGAAGAAGGACGCCGTCCGCGGCTACGGCGGCGTCATCACCGAGTGCGAGCCGTCGACCAGCTCGCGCGAGGAGGTGTTTGCCAGGGTGCAGGCCGAGACCGGCGCCGACTTCGTGCATCCCTACAACGACGAGCGGGTGATCGCCGGCCAGGGGACCTGCTCGAAGGAGATCATCGAGGAGCTCGGGTCCCTCGACGCGGTCGTCGCGCCGATCGGCGGCGGCGGGATGATCTCGGGCACCTGCCTCACGCTCTCGACGATCGCCCCCCAGACGAAGATCTACGCCGCCGAGCCCGAGCAGGCCGACGATGCCTACCAGTCGTTCAAGCAGGGCCATATCGTCGCCTACGACGCGCCGAACACCGTCGCCGACGGGCTGAAGGTGCCGCTAAAGGAACGCACCTGGCACTTCGTGTCGAACTACGTCACCGACGTGCTGCTCGCCTCCGAGCAGGAGATCGTCGACGCGATGCGCCTGATCTGGGCGCGGATGAAGATCGTGATGGAGCCGAGCTCGGCGGTGCCGCTGGCCACCATCCTGAAGAACCGCGACGTCTTCGCCGGCAAGCGCGTCGGCGTCGTCATCACCGGCGGCAATGTCGACCTCGACAAGCTGCCCTGGCTCAAGTGAGGGGAAAGCCATGACCAAGCACGAGAACATCGCCGAGCTCGAGGTCGGCTACGACATCCCCGCCGCCATCGGCATGCCCGTCGACGAGATCCAGACCCCCTGTCTGATCCTCGATCTCGACGCCCTCGAGCGCAACGTGAAGAAGATGGGCGACTACGCCAAGTCGCACGGCATGCGCCACCGGTCGCACGGCAAGATGCACAAGTCCGTCGACGTGCAGAAGCTGCAGGAGAGCCTCGGCGGGTCCGTCGGCGTCTGCTGCCAGAAGGTATCCGAGGCCGAGGTCTTCGCCCGCGGCGGCATCAAGGACATCCTGGTCTCGAACCAGGTGCGCGACCCGGCCAAGATCGACCGGCTGGCGCGGCTGCCGAAGTACGGCGCCCGCATCATCGTCTGCGTCGACGACGTGAAGAACGTCGCCGACCTCTCCAAGGCCGCCCAGAAGCACGGGACCACGCTCGAGTGCTTCGTCGAGATCGACTGCGGCGCCGGCCGCTGCGGCGTGAAGACGACCGAGGCCGTGGTCGAGATCGCCAAGGCGATCGCCGCCGCGCCCGGCCTCAAGTTCACCGGCATCCAGGCCTACCAGGGCGCGATGCAGCACCTCGACAGCTACGCCGACCGCCAGGCCAAGCTCGACGCCGCCATCGCCCAGGTCAAGGATGCGGTCGAAGGGCTGAAGAAGGAGGGCCTCGAGCCCCAGCTCGTCTCGGGCGGCGGCACCGGCAGCTATTACTTCGAGTCGGGCTCGGGGGTCTACAACGAGCTGCAATGCGGCAGCTACGCCTTCATGGACGCCGACTATGGCCGCATCAAGGACAAGGACGGCAACCGCATCGACCACGGCGAGTGGGAGAACGCGCTCTTCATCCTGACGAGCGTCATGTCCCACGCCAAGCCCAACCTCGCCGTCTGCGACGCCGGCCTCAAGGCGCAGTCGGTCGACTCCGGCCTGCCCTTCGTCTACGGCCGCGACGACGTCAAATACATCAAGTGCTCCGACGAGCACGGCGTGATCGAGGATCCGAACGGCGTCCTGAAGATCAACGAGAAGCTGAAGCTCGTCCCCGGCCACTGCGACCCGACCTGCAACGTCCACGACTGGTACGTCGGGGTACGAAACGGCAAGGTCGAGACCCTCTGGCCGGTCAGCGCCCGCGGCAAGGCCTATTAGGGTGGGTGGATCACCCACCCTACGCTAGCCTGCCCTTCTTCCTTCCCTTCTCTCCTAAGCCTATCGGGCAGGTTCCCCCGCCCCCTGGGGGGCGGGGGAAGGGGGTGGGGGAGACGCGCGCAACGGCGCGCAGGGGCCCCGCGCGCGTCTCGCGCGTGGGGAGAACGACTCCGGAGCGCAACGGCGCTCCGACCATCCTTTTCGCCGCCGGAGCCCGCCATGATCATCGTCCCCGAAGCCGCCTGCCCCGAGCTCCTGCCGCTCGACGAGGCGATCCCCGCCGTCGAGCAGGTCTTCGCGGCGATGGGCCGCGGCGACGCCTACAACTTCCCGGTCGTGCGCGAGGCGATCGGCCATGCCGACGCCCTCTACGGCTTCAAGGGCGGCTTCGACCGCGCCGGCCAGACCCTGGGCGTCAAGGCCGGGGGCTACTGGCCGCACAACCTCGAGCGCGGCCTCGGCGGCAACCACCAGTCGACGGTCTTCCTGTTCGACCCCGACACCGGCAAGGCCGTGGCGATGGTCGGCGGCAACTACCTGACCGCCGCCCGCACCGCCGCCGCCTCCGCGGTCTCGATCCGGCACCTCGCCCGCAAGGACGCGAAGGTCCTCGGCATGGTCGGCGCCGGCCACCAGTCCGCCTTCCAGATGCGGGCCGCCGCCCGCCAGCGCGGCTTCGAGCGCGTCATCGGCTGGAACTTCCACCCCGAGATGCTGTCGCGGCTCGCCGACACCGCCGCCGAGCTCGGCCTGCCCTTCGAGGCCGTCGACCTCGACCGGCTCGGCGCCGAGGCCGACGTCATCATCACCATCACCTCGAGCTTCGACCCGATCCTGAGCCGCGCCCAGGTCAAGCCCGGCACGCACCTCGCCTGCATGGGCACCGACACCAAGGGCAAGCAGGAGGTCGACACCGCCCTCGTCGCCGACGCGACCGTCTTCACCGACGAAGTCGCCCAGTCGATCTCGATCGGCGAGGCGCAGCACGCCTTCGCCGCCGGCAGCAAGCCGGAATCCGCGATCACCCAGATCGGCGCCGTGATCAACGGCGCCCACCCGGGCCGCCGCTCGGCCGACGAGATCACGCTCTTCGACGGCACCGGCGTCGGCCTGCAGGACCTCGCCGTCGCCGCCCGCGTCGTCGAGCTGGCGAAGGCCGCAGGAAAGGCTGTCGAAGTCGAGATCTGACGGACCTCTGCAGGGTCTTCCGGGTCATCGACGCGGGGCGTTCGGCCCGGTCGTGTCCCCCGGCCTGGCGTAGATGCCGGGCCGCAGGGGCAGCGCGCCAACGCAGTGCGAGACCGGGTCGATCGGATGCCGGCCGTCATGCGGAAACGCGTCCGCCGCGACCGCCACGCGGCCCGTCCGGCTCCGCCGTCCGCTGCCCCTCCCCGCCGGGCCGCGGGCCCCGGCGGCCCACCGGCCTCCCCTTCTCCTATCGGGTAGTGCCGGGGGGGTCGAGCGCCCCCCTCGGGCCGCCTCACGAGCCGCCCGGTCCTCCGGGAGCAAGGGAGACCATTTCCGGCCTTCGGCCCAGAGGCCCGCGCATGCGGGCGACGGCGCCAAAGCGCCGCGGGCCCCCTCGCGCTCCTCTCCGAGCGGAAGCTGCGCCACGCCCGGGGACACGACCAAACCCCCGGACAACGGTTGAAATCCGGTCAACGCCCGGGGCGTGAATCCAGCGATTCCAAATACTTAACCCCATTGTCCGAGCTCGGACACCCCCCGGGCAAAGCTACGCTTCGTCCGGGCCGGTCTTTCGCAGCAGTCGCTCCGACGTGCAGACCGGCGCGGATCGTACCGGAGGCTCGCCATGCGCCCGCTCGTCCTCGCCGCAGCCCTCTTGCTCGCCGCCACCGGCGCCCGGGCCGACGCCGTCGCCGACCGCCTCTGTCCGATCCTCGAGCAGGTCGCGGCCGACGCCCTCGGCATGGTCCCGGAGGCGGTCCAGGCGAACCTCGTCGTCGACGTCGGCACAGCCCGGGACCACGAGCACGCCCCCCTCATGGCCGTCATCGACCAGTCGGACGCCGCCGCTGGCGTCGCCTGCCCGGAGGCGCGCGCCGCCGTCCTCGCCGCGCTGCAGAAGGACACGCTCGCCGAAGCGATGCGCCGAGCGCGGCCGTTGAACCGCCCCTTGTCGTCGGCCATGCTGCGCCCGGGAAGCGGATCTGCCGGGACATGCCGAGCGACACCCTAGCGATACCGGCGCGCGCGCCGCAGCCCACCGCGGCCGCCACCCACGGCTATCGCCGCGAGATCGACGGCCTGCGCGCCGTCGCCGTCCTCCCCGTCATGCTGTTCCACATGGGTTTCGCCGCCTTCGCCGGCGGCTGGCTCGGGGTCGACGTCTTCTTCGTCATCTCCGGCTACCTCATCACCGGCATCCTCGCCCGCGACCTCGCCCTCGGCCGCTTCTCGATCGCCGGCTTCTACGAGCGCCGCGCCCGCCGCATCCTCCCCGCCCTCGCCGTCGTCCTCCTCGCCTGCGTTCCCTTCGCCGTCGCCTGGATGTCCCCGCCCGAGCTCGAGGGCTTTTCGGCGAGCTTCCTCGCCACAGCCCTCTCGGTCTCGAACGTCTGGTTCTGGACCATCCTCGACTACTTCGGCCCCGCCGCCGACCGGCTGCCGCTCCTGCACACCTGGAGCCTCGGGGTCGAGGAGCAGTTCTACATCCTCTTCCCGCCGCTCCTCGCCCTCCTCTGGCGCTGGCGCCACGGCCACCTCCTGCCGGCAATCACCCTCCTCGCCGCCGCCAGCCTCGCCCTCGCCGCCTGGACCGCCCTGCGCCACCCGTCGGCCGCCTTCTTCCTCCTCCCCTTCCGCGGCTGGGAGCTCGCCGCCGGCGCCCTCCTCGCCCTCGCGCCGCCGCCCGACCGCGCCCGGAGCCGCGCGCTGCCGGGCCTCGCCCTGATCGCCGCCGCGATCGCCCTCGCCCCGCGCCTCCCCGGCGTCGCCCCGAACGTCCTCGCCGTCGCCGGCACCTGCCTCGTCATCCGCTTCGCCGTACCCGGCACCACCACCGCCCGCCTGCTCTCCCACCCGGCCGCGGTCGGCATCGGCCTCGTCTCCTACTCCGCCTACCTCTGGCACCAGCCGGTGCTGGTCTTCGCCCGCCTCCGCTTCGGCGACGCCCTGCCGCCCGCAGCCCTCCTCGCCCTCGGCGGCCTCGCGCTCCTCCTCGCCTGGCCGACCTGGGCCTTCGTCGAGCGCCCGTTCCGCCGCCGCCGCGGCACCGCCGGCCCCGCCCGCCCGCTCGCCCTCGCCGCCGCCACCCTCGCCGCCCTCTCCGCCGTCGGCCTCGCCGGCCTCCTCACCCACGGGCTCGCCACGTCGAAGCCCGCCGCCGTCCGCGAAATCCTCGCCAGCGTCGCCGACACCAACCCCCACCGCGCCGCCTGCAAGACCGACCTCGACCAGCCGAACCCCCACCACCCGGTCGCCGCCTGCCTCGTCGACGGCACGCGGCCCTCGGTCGCCTTCACCGGCGACAGCCACGCCGACGCCCTCCAGGGCGCGGTCTGGGACGCCCTCGCCGCCTCCGGCGCCCGCTTCTACACCGTCACCCGCAGCGCCTGCCCGCCGATCCCCGGCCTCACCCGCACCGGCGCCGCCGCCTCCCCCGCCTGCGACGCCTTCGTCCGCGACGTGCAGGCCTACCTCGACGCCGCCGACTTCCCGGTCGTCGTCCTCGCGGCCCGCTGGATCTCCGGCGTCGCCGCGGACGCCTTCGACAACGGCGAGGGCGGCGCCGACGGGCCCCCCGGCGACTGGCTGACGCCAATCGGCGCCGCTCCCACCGACCGCGCCGCCGCCGTGGTCGCGACCTACGTCGCCGGCATCGAGGACCTCCTCGCCCGCGGCCACAAGGTCGTCCTCGTCTACCCCGTCCCCGAGGCCGGCTGGAACGTCCCCGAGGAACTCGCCCGCCGCCGCGAGGCCTCCGATTCCCCCGTCCGGCTCTCGACCGCCTACGACGTCTTCCTCCGCCGCCAGGCCCCGATCCTCGCCGCCTTCGACGCCATCGACAGCCCGAACCTCTTCCGCGTCCTCTCCTCCGACGCCCTCTGCAACCGCGACCTCCCGGGCCGCTGCATCAACAACCTCGGCGACCGGCCGCTCTACTACGACAGCAACCACCTGAACAACTTCGGCGCCGCCCTCGTCGCCCGCGACATTGCCGTCGCGGTCGCGGCAGCGCGCCGCGCGCCCTGAAGCCTTCCGCCCCGGCACGGCTTGGCCTAAGCTCCCGCGCAACGAAATTTCAGGGGGGAGTCGCCGCCATGCCCGACCAGATGCACCAGCCGTCGCCCGCAACCGTCGCCCACGCGCTGATCGACGCCGCAGCCTACGAGGCGAAGTACGCGGCCTCGGTCAAGGATCCCGCGGCCTTCTGGGGCGAGGAGGGCAAGCGCCTCGACTGGATCACCCCCTACACCAAGGTCAAGAACACCTCCTTCGACTACCACGACGTCTCGATCAAATGGTTCGAGGACGGCACGCTCAACGTCGCCGCCAACTGCATCGACCGCCACCTCGCGACCCGCCCCGAGCAGACCGCGATCATCTGGGAGTCCGACGACCCCGCCGTCTCGGAACACATCACCTACCGCCAGCTGCACGCGGAAGTCTGCCGCTTCGCCAACGTCCTGAAGGAGCTCGGCGTCGGCAAGGGCGACCGCGTCGTCCTCTACCTCCCGATGATCCCGCAGGCCGCCTACGCCATGCTCGCCTGCGCCCGCATCGGCGCCGTCCATTCCATCGTCTTCGCCGGCTTCTCCGCCGACGCGCTGCGTTCCCGCATCGAGGACTCGGGCGCCAGGCTCGTCGTCACCGCCGACGAGGCCCCGCGCGGCGGCCGCCGCACGCCCCTCAAGGCCAATTCCGACAAGGCCGTGGCCGGGCTCGCAGGCGTCCGCCAGCTCGTCGTCAAGCGCACCGGCGGCGACGTCCCCTGGGACGCCGCCCGCGACATCTGGCTGCACGAGGCCGCCGAGCGGGTCGATCCCGATTGCCCGCCCGAGCCGATGAGCGCCGAGGACCCGCTCTTCATCCTCTACACCTCGGGCTCCACCGGCCAGCCCAAGGGCGTCGTGCACACGACCGGCGGCTACCTCGTCTACGCCGCGATGACCCACGAGTACGTCTTCGACTACCACCCCGGCGACATCTACTGGTGCACCGCCGACGTCGGCTGGGTCACCGGCCACAGCTACATCGTCTACGGCCCGCTCGCCAACGGCGCGACCACGCTGATGTTCGAGGGCGTGCCGACCTGGCCCGACGCCGGCCGCTTCTGGGCCGTCTGCGAGAAGCACGGGGTCAACATCTTCTACACCGCGCCCACCGCCATCCGTGCCCTGATGGGCCAGGGCCGCGAGTGGGTCGACCGATACGACCTCTCCAAGCTCCGCATCCTCGGCAGCGTCGGCGAGCCGATCAACCCCGAGGCCTGGAACTGGTACGACGACGTCGTCGGCAAGGGGAAATGCCCGATCGTCGACACCTGGTGGCAGACCGAAACCGGCGGGATCCTGATCACCCCGCTCCCGGGCGCCATCGCGACCAAGCCCGGCTCGGCGACGAAACCCTTCTTCGGCGTCCAGCCCGTCGTCCTCGAGCCCTCGACCGGCGCCGAGATCCACGACAACCCGTGCGAGGGCGTGCTTTGCATCGCCGACAGCTGGCCCGG
Organism: Amaricoccus sp.; assembly: GCA_046348975.1. Lineage (GTDB taxonomy): Bacteria > Pseudomonadota > Alphaproteobacteria > Rhodobacterales > Rhodobacteraceae > Amaricoccus. Next base: position 109,511 of record JAXMDF010000008.1, read on the forward strand.
CCAGATGCGCACCGTCTACGGCGACCACCAGCGCTTCGTCGACACCTACTTCAGCCAGTACAAGGGCTACTACTTCACCGGCGACGGCTGCCGCCGCGACGCCGACGGCTACTACTGGATCACCGGCCGCGTCGACGACGTCATCAACGTCTCCGGCCACCGCATGGGCACGGCCGAGGTCGAATCCGCCCTCGTCGCCCACCCCAAGGTCGCCGAGGCCGCCGTCGTCGGCTACCCGCACGCGATCAAGGGCCAGGGCATCTACGCCTACGTGACGCTGATGACCGGCGAGGAATACACCGAGGATCTGCGCAAGGAGCTGGTCGCCTGGGTCCGCAAGGAGATCGGCCCGATCGCCAGCCCAGACCTCATCCAGTGGGCTCCCGGCCTGCCCAAGACCCGCTCCGGCAAGATCATGCGCCGCATCCTGCGCAAGATCGCCGAGAACGACTACGGCGCCCTCGGCGACACCTCGACGCTTGCCGATCCGGGCGTCGTCGACGACCTGATCGGCAACCGCATGAACCGCGGCTGAGGAAGCGCGCCCCAGGCGCCTTCCTCCTGAATACTTCCGCCGGAGGCCACCGAGGCCTCCGCGCGCGCGACGGCGGGAAAGGAGCCCGCCCGCGCCGCCGCACCCAGGAGCGCCCGATGGCCACCGAGGAAGACGCACCGACCGGCCCCGACCTCGCCCAAGGCATCCCCGCCGCCGACCTCCCCGAAGGCGCCATGCTCGCCGGCCACGTCGGCAAGGACCCGGTGCTCGTGGCCCGCGTCGGCGGCGAGATCCTCGCGATCGGCGCCCTCTGCAGCCACTACCACGGCCAGCTCGCCGACGGGCTCCTGGTCGGAGACACCGTCCGCTGCCCGCTGCATCACGCCTGCTTCAGCCTGCGGACCGGCGCGGCACTGAAGGCGCCCGCCTTCGACAACGTCGGGACATGGCAGGTCGAGCGCGACGGCGACACCATCCGCGTCACCGGCAAGCTGCCGAGACCCGCCGCCCCCGCCGTGCCGTCGCCCGACCCGGGCGCCGGCCGCTTCGTCATCGTCGGCGGCGGCGCCGCCGGCTTCGCCTGCGCCGAGCGGCTGCGCGCCGAGGGCTTCCAGGGCGAGCTCACGATCCTATCGGCCGAGGCCGACCGCCCGATCGACCGGCCGAACCTCTCCAAGGACAACCTCGCCGGCCAGGCCCCCGAGTCCTGGCTCTACCTCAAGCCGCTGAGCTTCTACGAGCGCCGCGGCATCCGCCTCGAGCTCGGCACCACGGTCGGCGCGATCGATCCGAAGAACTGCCGGGTCACCCTCGCCGACGGCCGCGGCCTCCCCTGCGAGAAGCTCCTCCTGGCGACCGGCGCCGAACCGGTCCGCCTCGACATCCCCGGCGCCGACCTCCCGCACGTCTTCACCCTGCGCGCGCTTTCCGACCTACGCGCCATCGTCGCCCGCCTCGAAGGCAGCCGCACCGCCGTCGTCGTCGGCGCCAGCTTCATCGGCCTCGAGGTCGCGGCCTCGCTGGTCGCCCGCGGCCTCGAGGTCCACGTCGTCGCGCCCGACCGGAAGCCACTCGCCCGCATCCTCGGCGACGCCTTCAGCGATTTCGTCCGCGCCGAGCACGAGCGCCACGGCGTCGTCTTCCACCTCGGCCACAAGCCCGCCGCGATCGAGCAGGCCGCCGTCGTCCTCGACGACGGCACCCGCCTCGCCGCCGACCTCGTCGTGACCGGCGTCGGCGTCCGCCCGCGGATCGCCCTCGCCGAGGCCGCCGGCCTCGCCATCGACCGCGGCGTGCTGGTGGACGCCAGCCTCGCCGCCAGCGCCCCCGGCGTCTTCGCCGCCGGCGACATCGCCCGCTACCCCTACCCCAACGCCGAGGACGGCACGGCCCGCATCGAGCACTGGGTCGTCGCCGAGCGCATGGGCCAGGCGGTCGCCCTCGAAATGCTCGGCCGCGGCGCGCCCTATGTCGACGTCCCTTTCTTCTGGAGCCAGCACTACGACGCCCGCATCGACTACGTCGGCCACGCCGACCGCTGGGACGCGACCGAGGTCGCGGGCGACGTCGGTTCCGGCGACGGCCAGGTCCGCTTCCTGCGCGGCGGCCGCCTCCTCGCCACGGCCTCGATCGGCCGCGACCGCGACGCCCTGCGCGCCGAGCGCGAGCTCGAAGGCGCTGCCGCCCGGGTCGCGTCTCCCGGCGTGGGATAGCTCCCCGGCACAGCCCGCGGGCGCACGGACAAGCCGCCCCATGCACCTCCCGCGTGTTCCTGACCCTTCTTCTTCAACCTATCGGGCAGTGCCAGGGGGGTCGAGGGGGGGCGGCGAGCGCCCCCTTCGGGCCGCCCCGGGACTCCGCCCGGGAACGAAGAGCGAGGGAGACGCCCACGGGCCTGAAGGCCGAGCCGCGCATGCGGCGAACGGCGCCAAAGCGCCGCGGGCCCCCTCCTGACGCTCGGGACACCACCGCCGCCCGCGGGCAAGGGTAAACGCCAGGTTAGCGCCGCAAGATTTCTTCCTTCACTATCAATCACTTGCCTTTCGCCCGCACCCCTTTCGCGATCGCCTGCTGCGACCCCTTGCCACGGCCTCGGCCCGCGTGCTTCCCTCGGCGCAAATCGAACGAGGGAAGCATGATGCGTCTGTCCTCCGCCTGCGGACTGTCCCTGTGCCTCGCGCTGGCGCTCGGGGCGTGCAGCCCCGGCCAGCAGGTCGTCGGCGCCCCGCCCGTCGAGAGCAACGGCCTGCAACGGGTCGGCCCGGACAACCCCTGCGGCGCCGGACGGCTGCAGGGGCTGGTCGGCAAGTCGGCCGCCGACGCCAACGTGGCCGCCCTGCCCGCCGGCAGCCGCATCCTCTATCCCGACCAGTCGGCAGGCCCGGCCTTCGTGCAGGACCGCATCACCGTCAAGGTCGACTCCTCGAACGTCATCACCAGCGTCCAGTGCGGCTGACGCCGGCCCTGCCAACCCCCAAGGAGTTTCCGCGATGACCCGAATCCTCGTCGCCGGCCTCGGATTGCTGGCGCTCGCCGCCTGCGCCGAACTCGAGCACGGCAAGACCGCCAAGGCCGGGACCTGCCCGGCGTCCGAGCACCAGGACTGGGTCGGCAAGAGCCTTGCCGACGTCAAGGCCGACTTCCCGGAGAACACCCGCCTGCTCTTGCCGGGCGCGGCGGCGACGATGGACTATCGCGAGGACCGGATGAACGTCGAGGTCGACAAGTCCGACAAGGTCACCAAGGTCTACTGCGGCTGACCCCGCCGTCGCGGCGCGATCGCGACGGGCGCGAGCCCGAGCGGCGCCAGCAGCGCCAGCGCCAGCGGCAGCCCGACCAGGTGCGCGAGGCCGCCGATCAGCGGCGGCGCGATCAGGAAGGCGCTGAACGCAACCAGCGCCAGCGTCGCCACGTTGCGCTCCGGCCGCGGCCCCGGCAGCTGCCCGACCATCGACATGGTCAGCGGGTAGATGTTGCCGCAGCCGGCGCCGACCGCCGCCGCCGCCGGCAGCGCCAGCCATAAGCCCGGCGCCAGCCCGAAGCCGACGATCCCGAGCGCCATCAGGATCCCCGATCGCAGGATCACGGCGCGAGGGCCGAGGGCCTCCGCCAGCCTATCGCCCGCAAGCCGGCTTCCGGCCATCGCCAGCGCGAAGACCGAGAAGGTGAAGGCGGTCAGGAACGGCCCCGCCCCCTTCCACTCGCGCATCAGGACCGCCGACCACTCCATCATCGCGCCCTCGATCAGCAGCGCCCCGATCGGCACCAGGCAGGTCAGCAGCAGCGCCGCGGACGGCAGCGCGAAGCCGCCGCTCTCCTCCGCCGGCGCCGCCGGTTCGTCGGGGATGAGCCGGAGCGCAAAGAACACGGTCGCCGCCGCGAAGAGCGGCTGCACCACCAGCTGTTGGGCGAGGAAGCTCATCCCGGCCTGGGCGAAGCCGCCGGCGACGAGCCCGCCGAGCACGGTTCCGAAGCTCCAGAAGGCATGGCAGCGCGACATGATCCGCCGCCCGAGCACCCGCTCGGTCTGGCTCGCCTTGGCGTTCATCGACACCTCGATCGCCGAGATCGCGAGCCCGCAGACGAAGAGCGCCAGCGCCAGCGTCACCGGGTTCGGCGCCAGCGCCGGCAGGATGAAGCAGAGGCAGAAGCCCGATCCGCCCCACTTCACCGTCGCCCTCGTGCCGATCCTTCGGATCAGCCGCGGCACGCTCAGGAAGCCGAGCATCGTCCCCACCGGCATGCCGAACAGGCAGAAGGCGAGCGTCAGCACGTCGAGGCGCAGCGCCTCCTTGACGTCGGGGATGCGTGGGAACCAGACCGCCAGCGCCAGCGCGTTCAGCGCGAAGACCATCTGCAGCGACAGCAGGCGCGAACGCTCGGCGGACATCGGGCCCCCTCGGATGACCCCGCCCGATAGCCCGGATGCCGCCCGGGGTCCAGCCGCCGGCGACGCACCGCCGCATTAGGAACAACGGTCGGACGACTCGACTCCATCGACCCGGAATGTGAACGTATGCGGAACAAATCTCGAGTCGCTCCACGATGGTCCCGCGCCGCATCCTTTCGCTCTGGTTCCCGCGGCTCGCCGCCGAGCGGGTGCTGCGGGCCGAGCCCGAGCTCGCGGCGGCGCCGCTGGCGGTGGTGGCCGAGCGGCGCAACGCGCTCGTCCTCGCCAGCCTGACGGCGTCGGCGGAGGCGGCGGGGGTGCGGCGCGGGATGGCGCTCGGGGACGCGCGGGCGATCGCCCCGGAGCTGGTGACGCGGCACGGGGATCCCGCGCGGGAACGTGCCTTCCTGGCGGCGCTCGGGCGCTGGGCCGGGCGGTTCACCCCCTGGGTCGCCGAGGATGACGAGGCGCTGGTCCTCGACGTCACCGGCTGCGCCGGGCTCTTCGGCGGCGAGGCGGGGCTCGTGGCGCAGGTCGAGGCGGAGGCGGCGGGCTTCGGGCTGACGCTGGGGATCGGGCTCGCCGATACGCTCGGCGCGGCCTGGGCAGTGGCGCGCTTCGCCGGGGCCGGGGCGTTCCCGGCGCACGCAGGCGACGCCATCGACCAGGAGGCGCGCGCGACCCGCTCGCGGGCGCAGAAGCGGCGCTGGGAGCGCGGCGCCCCGCCGCCGGTGCCGCGGGACGGCGGGGCGGGCGCGGGCCGGATCGTGGCGCCGGGAGCGACGCTCGCGCATATCGGGCCGCTGCCGGTGGCGGCGCTGCGGCTCGATCCCGAGGAGGTGGCGGGGCTGCAGCTTCTCGGGCTGCGGCGGGTCATCGACCTCGTCGCGCTGCCGCGGGCGCAGCTGGCGCGGCGGGCCGGGCCGGGGGTGGTGCTGCGGCTCGACCAGGCGCTGGGGCGCGTCGCCGAGCCGGTCTCGCCGGCGCGGCCACCGCACGTCTTCGCGCTGCGGCTGACCTTGCCCGAGCCGGTGGGGCTCGAGGCGGACGTGCTTGCCGGCATCGACCGGCTGCTGCCGCCGCTCTGCGCCCGGCTCGCGGCCGCCGGGCGCGGGGCGCGGCGGGTGCGGCTGACGCTCGTGCGCACCGACGGGACGGCCGAGCGGCGCGAGGCCGGGCTCGCCCGGCCCGCTGCCCGGCCGGAGGCGATCCGGCCACTGCTGGCGCTGAAACTCGGCGAGGTCGACGCGGGCTTCGGGATCGAGGTGATCCGGCTCGAGGCCACCGCGACCGAGCCGCTCGGGCCGGCGCAGCACCGCGGCCGGCTGGGAACCGAGCCCGCGCCCGAGGACGGCCTGGCCGACCTCCTCGGGCGGCTCGGCGCGCGGCTCGGGCTCGAGGCGCTGGTCCGGCTGCATCCGGCCGACAGCCACATCCCGGAGAAGGGCGCCAGCGAGATGGCGGCGGCGTTCAGTGCGCCGGCGGCGGGCTGGCCGGAGCCCGCCGCGCCGCGGCCGCTGCTGCTCTTCCCGCCCGAGCCGCTGGCGCCGGGGGACGACGCCGCGCCGCCCGGGAGCTTCGTCTGGCGGCGGCGAGCGCGGCGGCGGGCGGCGGCCTTCGGGCCGGAGCGGATCGCGCCGGAATGGTGGCTCGACGACCCGGGCTGGCGCTCGGGTGCGCGCGACTACTGGCGGGTCGAGACCGACGACGGCGCCCGGCTCTGGATCTACGAGGCCAAGGGCGCCGAGCTCTCCGGGGGCTGGTTCGTCCAGGGGCTGTTCGCATGAGGAGAGGTTTGCCCGGGGTCGAGCACATGGGACAAGCATTTGAAATAAAAGGATATATCCCCCGGGCATTAACCGGATATCAAGGATTGTCCGGGGTCCCGGCGGAGCGTTCCGGACCGGCTCCCGCGAAGCGGCACGGCGCAAGTGCCGGGATGCCGGGGGCCGGCGTCCGCAGCGGCGGGAGGGGGCCCGCGGCGCTTTGGCGCCGTCGCCCGCATGCGCGGGCCTCTGGGCCGAGGGCCGGGCGGTGGCTCCCTTGCTCCCGGAGGACCGAGCAGGTCTCGGGACGGCCCGAGGGGGGGTCCTCGCCGGCCCCCCCTCGACCCCCCCTGGCACTGCCCGATGAGGTAGAAGAAGAAGGCCGGAGACGGGAACGGCCGGCCACGGCGCGGCCGGCCGGAATGGCAGCGGCGCCGGCGGGATCCGGCGAAAGCGCCGGAAGCCCCCGGCGCCGGCGGTCAGCTGGCGTTGGGGCCGCGCAGCACGCGGATCGCCTCGCGCACCTGCCGCCACTGGTCGGCGGTCTCGGTGTCGCCCTTGGCGGCGCTGTCCTTGGCCTTCTGCGCCGCCTCGTACTCGGCCCGGTCGCCGTGCGCCGAGTAGAGCTGACGCGCGTAGTCGTCGATCTGGATGATGCTCATGGGCCTCCTCCTCAGGCTTGCAGTTTTCCCCAACGTAGCACGTCGGGCGGGATTCGAAACCCGAAGGGTGCCTTTTCGGCGGATCTCTTCCGGCCAGGGCAGGCCGGCCGGCGCCCTGCCCGCCCCGGGAAGCTTGCGCCTGCCTGCCCCCCAGGCTGGCACAGCCGGCGGTTCCGCCTGGCGGTGTCGTGGGAGGTGTTGCCGGACGGCCCGGATGCGCCGGCGACTGGCCGAGGTGCGCCAGCCCCAGCCAGGCGCAGGCCGTGCTCATCGCGGGCGACACCGTGCAAGAGCGCGAACGGATCTCCTATCCCATCGCGACCCGGGGCCTGATCCATGGCCTTCGCCGAGCTCGCGATCACCTCGAACTTCACCTTCCTGACCGGCGGCAGCCATCCGCAGGAGTATGCGCTGCGCGCGATCGAGCTCGGCCTGCCGGCCTTCGCCATCGCCGACCGGAACTCGGTCGCCGGGCTCGTCCGCGCCTTCCACGAGCTGAAGGAGGCGGCCCGCGACGGCTCGCCGGTCCCGCGGCTCGTCCCCGGCGCCCGGCTCCGCCTCGCCGACGGGTTCGAGCTGACCGCCCTGCCGCGCGACCGGACCGGATGGGGGCGGCTCTGCCGGCTCTTGTCGAAGGGCGCGCAGCGGGCCGCCAAGGGCGACTGCATCCTGCACCTCGCCGACCTCGACGACCTCGGCCCCGAGGTGCACCTGCTGCTGCACGTGCCGCCCGGCCGCGACCTGCGCGGCTGGCTGCCCCGCGCACGGGCAGCGGCCGCGGGACACCCGGGCGCGCACCTGCTGGCGGCCCCGCGCTACGACGGGCAGGACCGGCCGCGGATCGCGCGCGCGGCGCGGATCGCCGCGGCGCTCGGGCTGCCGCTGGTGGCCTCGGCCGAGCCGATCATGCACCATGGCAGCCGCCGGCGGCTGGTCGACGTCCTGACCTGCATCCGCGAGGGGCGACGCATCGACACGATCGGCCGGGCGGCGCAGGCCAACGCCGAGCGGCGGCTGCGCTCCGAGGCCGAGATGCTGCGGCTCTTCGCCGGGCACGAGGATGCGGTGCACCGGGCGGGCGAGGTCGCCGCGGACTGCCGCTTCCGGCTCGACGAGCTGCGCTACGAGTACCCGAAGGAGATCTGGGAAGGCGAGGAACCGCAGGTCCGGCTCGCGCGGCTGACCGCCAAGGGGCTGAAATCGCGCTATCCCCGGGGCGTGCCGGCGAAGGTGGAGGCGCAGGCGGCGCACGAGCTCGCGCTGATCGGGCGGCTGAACTACGCGCCCTATTTCCTGACCGTCAACGACGCGGTCGACTTCGCCAAGGCGCAGGGCATCCTCTGCCAGGGGCGCGGGTCGGCGGCGAACTCGGTGGTCTGCTTCGCCCTCGGCGTGACCTCGGTGGACCCCGAAGTCGGGACGATGGTCTTCGAGCGCTTCGTGTCGGAGGCGCGCGACGAGCCGCCCGACATCGACGTCGACTTCGAGCACGAGCGGCGCGAGGAGGTCATCCAGTACATCTACCGGCGATACGGACGGCACCGGGCCGGGATCTGCGCCACCGTCATCCACTATCGGGCCAAGCGCGCGATCCGCGAGGTCGGGACCGCCATGGGGCTGTCGCAGGACACGGTCGCGGCCTTGTCGTCGCAGATCTGGGGCTGGTCGTCGTCGAGCCTGTCGGCCGAGCGGGTGCGCGAGATCGGGCTCGACCCGACCGACCGGCGGCTGGCGCTGACCCTCGAGCTCGTCGACGCGATCATCGGCTTCCCGCGCCACCTGTCGCAGCACGTCGGCGGCTTCGTCATCACCGAGGGGCGGCTCGACGAGCTCGTCCCGATCGAGAACGCCGCCATGGAGGACCGGACGGTCATCTGCTGGGACAAGGACGACATCGACACGCTGGGGATCCTCAAGGTCGACGTGCTGGCGCTCGGCATGCTGACCTGCATCCGCAAGGGGTTCGACCTGCTCGCCGAGCACTGCGGCCAGCGCTTCACGCTGGCGACGCTGCCGGGCGAGGACCCGGCGGTCTACGACATGCTCTGCCGCGCCGACTCCCTCGGAGTCTTCCAGGTCGAGAGCCGGGCGCAGATGAGTTTCTTGCCGCGACTCAAGCCGCGCTGCTTCTACGACCTGGTCATCGAGGTCGCGATCGTGCGCCCCGGCCCGATCCAGGGCGACATGGTGCATCCATTCCTGCGCCGTCGGCGCAAGGAGGAGGAGGTCTCGTTTCCATCCGACGCCCTCGGGGCGGTGCTCGAGAAGACGCTCGGCGTGCCGCTCTTCCAGGAGCAGGCAATGCAGATCGCGATCATCGGCGCCGGCTTCACACCCGAAGAGGCCGACCGGCTGCGGCGGTCGCTGGCGACCTTCAAGAACGTCGGCACCATCCACACCTTTCGCGAGCGGTTCCTGCGGGGGATGGCGGCGAACGGCTATCCGCCCGACTTCGCCGAGCGCTGCTTCAACCAGATCGAGGGGTTCGGGAGCTACGGCTTCCCCGAGAGCCATGCGGCGAGCTTCGCCTTCCTGGTCTACGCCTCGGCCTGGCTGAAGTGCCACCACCCGGCGGTCTTCGCCTGCGCGCTGCTGAACTCCCAGCCGATGGGCTTCTACGCCCCGGCGCAGATCGTGCGCGACGCCCGCGCGCACGGGGTCGAGGTGCGGCCGGTCTGCGTGAACGCGAGCGCCTGGGACAATGCGCTCGAGCCCGACGGGCGGGGCGGGCTGGCGCTCCGGCTCGGGTTCCGCCAGATCAAGGGGGTCGCCCAGGACGAGGCCGACTGGATCGCCGCCGCCCGCGGCAACGGCTATCGCGAGGTGGCGGCGCTGTGGCGCCGGGCCGGGACGCCGCCGCGGCTCCTGGCGAAGCTCGCCGAGGCCGACGCCTTCGCGAGCCTCGGGCTGACGCGGCGGGAGGCGCTCTGGCAGGTCAGGGCGATCGGCGGCGACGCGCCGCTGCCGCTCTTCGAAGGCGGCGAGGGCGACGAGGAGGGGCCGGTAAAGCTGCCGCCGATGACCCTCGGCGAGGAGATCGTCGCCGACTATGCCGCGCTCCGGCTGACGCTGCGCGCGCACCCGATGGCGCTGATCCGCCCGTACCTCGACGGCTGGCCGCCGCCGGAATCCGCGGCAAGCCGTTGATTCGCTCGACAGAACCGTTCGGTTCAGGCAAGAAGCGCCTCCGGAGGTGCCCGCATGGCCGAGAAGCCGCCGATCCTCTTCCTGCACGGCGCCTTCGCGGGGCCGGAGATCTGGACGCGCTTCGTCGCGCCCTGGTTCGCGGCGCGCGGCCACCGGGTGCTGGCGCCGCGGCTGTCGGGCCCCCTCACCGGGTCGCCGGCGCGGCTGCGCGACTATGTCGCCCGCGCCGCCGCGGCGGCCGACACGCTGGGAACGCCGGTCGTGGTCGGCCATTCGCTCGGCGGGCTGGTGGCGCAGCACCTGGCGGCGCGGCGGCCGGTCGCCGGCACCGTGCTCGTCGCCTCGCCCGGGCCCTATGGGCTCGGGCCGTCGCTCTGGCAGCTCTCGGCCGGCGCGCCCGAGGTGCTGGCGGCGCTGCTCCTCGCCCAGGCCGGCGGCGGCGCGCGCGTCACCCGCGAGGCGGCCCGGCGGGCGCTCTTCACCGCCGAGACCCCGGACGCCTGGATCGACGCCGTCGCGCTCGTCCCCGAGCACGAGAGCCCGCTGGCGCTGCTCGACGGGCTGACCTGGGACCTGCCGGCCTGGTTCCTGGCCCGGCGGGCGCGCACGCTGGCGCTCATCGGCGACGGCGACGCCTTCGTGCCGGTCACCGACCTCTGGGCGATCGGGCTCGCCTACGGCGCCGAGATCGAGGTGATGCGCGGCTTCGGCCACGGCATTCCGGTCGACCCGCACTGGCGCAGCCTCGCCTGGCGGATCAACGCCTGGCTCGACGAGCACCGGATCGGCATCGGCGCGAAACCTGTCGCATCGGCTCGCGAATTCCGCTAGTCATCCGCAATCAACCACAAGAACGAGGGGTGAAGAGCGGGGCATGCTGGGCTTCGATCCGACCATCGGGATCGGCGACATCGCCCTGCCGGCGCTGCTCGCCCTGCTCCTGTCGCTGGTCGTCTGCCTGATCGTGGTCGCGACCCAGCGCTGGCACGGGCGCTTCACCGAGGACGCGACCCGGGGCGTGCAGAAGTTCCACACCCTTCCGACCCCGCGGATCGGCGGCGTGGCGCTGGCGGCCGCCTACCTGCTGGTCTGGCCGGCGCTGCCCGGGCGCCTGGATCTGCCGTGGCTGCTGGTCGGCATCGCCGCCGTCCCGCCGCTCGCCGCGGGGCTCGCCGAGGATCTGACCGGCAGGGTCGGGGTGCGCTGGCGGCTCCTCGCCACCATGGGCGCGGGCGTCCTCTTCGCGCTCCTGACCGGCTACACCATGCACAAGGTCTACCTGCCGGGCGTCGACTGGCTCCTGTCGTTCTGGATCGTCGCGGTGCTCTTCACCGGCTTCTCCATGGGCGGGGTCGCCAACGCGATCAACATCATCGACGGCTTCAACGGGCTGGCGTCGGGCTCGGTCATCATCATGCTCGCCGCCTTCGCCTGGGTGGCGCACCGGGTCGGCGACGACCTGGTCTTCGCCCTCGCGATCCTCTATGCGGCGCTGCTCCTCGGGTTCTTCCTGGTCAACTTCCCCTACGGCAAGCTCTTCCTCGGCGACGGCGGCGCCTATTTCGCGGGCTTCCTGCTCGCCGGCCTCGGCGTGCTGCTGCCGATGCGCAACCCCGAGACCTCGGCCTGGACGGCGATCCTGATCTGCGCCTACCCGGTGATCGAGACGCTTGCGTCCATGCGCCGCAAGGCCCGCCGCGAGGGCCATTCGATCGGCCAGCCCGACCGGGTCCACTTCCACATGCTCGCCCACCGCCGCTACGCCCGCCGCATCGTGCCGGCGGGCCCGACCCACCTGCGCAACCCCGCGACCAGCGTCGTGACCTGGTCGCTGCCGCTCCTGACCGCGGTCTTCGCCGCGCTCGCCTACCCGAGCGTGCTGGCGAGCGCCTTCTTCTTCTTCGTCACCGTCTTCCTCTACGCCCAGCTCTACCGGGTGATGTCGCTGAACGCGCCCCGCCTGCCGCTCGGGCTCGCCCGCCTGCTCTGAGCGGAACCCCGGCGGCTTTCCGCCCGTCTGCCCGGCGGAATAAACCAAAGTCGTCTGTTGTGCCCGCGACGCGTTGTGCATATTGACCCCATCGGGCAGGTGGTTTTCGCGATGCAGCAAACGAATGCTCCGACGTTCCACGTCGGGGTGATAATGGACGGCAACGGTCGCTGGGCCGAGGCACGCGGGCTCGGTCGCCTGGCCGGCCATTCGCGCGGCGCCCGCCGCGTCTCCGAGATCGTCAAGGCCTGCCCCGAGCTCGGGGTGACGCACCTGACGCTCTACGCCTTCTCGACCGAGAACTGGCGCCGGCCGCTCGCCGAGGTCGAGGGGCTGATGCGCATCTTCAGCCAGTACATCCGCCGCAAGATGGACGGGCTGCGCCGCAACGCGGTCCGCGTCCGCTTCATCGGCATGCGCCACCGGCTGCCGCGCCACCTGCAGCAGCTGATGGCCGAGATGGAGGCGCACACCCGCCACTGCCACGGCCTGACGCTGTCGATCGCCATCGACTACGGCGGCCGCGACGAGCTGACCCGGGCGGTGCGCGCGCTGTCGCAGGAGGTGGCCGCCGGCGCGCTGCGCCCCTCGGCGATCACCGAGGGCAGCGTCTCGGCCGCGCTCGACACCGCCGGCCTGCCCGACCCCGACCTGATCATCCGCACCTCGGGAGAGCTCCGCATCTCGAACTTCCTGCTCTGGCAGGGCGCCTACGCCGAGTACGACTTCCCCGACACCGCCTGGCCCGACTTCACCGTCGCCGCCTTCGCGGCCGCCGTCGACGGCTACCACGAGCGCAGCCGCCGCTTCGGCGGTGTCGAGGCCGAAGCGGCGCAGGCGCGAAGGGCCCGCTGACTCAGGTCGGTCGCGGCAGCGCGGTGTAGACGCGCTCGACGAAGCCGGCGAACTCGTCGATCCAGCCCTTGAGGAACTGCTCGGTGCCCTCGTCGGTCACCTCGCCGTCGGCGGTGATCAGCCCCGGCTTGAACTGGATGTAGGCCTCGATCGAGTTCATCATCGGCGAGTTGCAGAAGGCCATGACGCCGCGCAGGCTCTGCTGCGCCAGCGCGGTCCCGAGCATGCCCGGCGAGGTCCCGATCACCGCCGAGGGCTTGCGGCGGAACGAGTTCTGCCCGTAGGGCCGGCTCGCCCAGTCGATGGCGTTCTTGAGGCCCCCCGGCAGCGAGCGGTTGTATTCCGGCGTGACGAAGATGAAGGCCTCCTGCGCCGCGAGCGCCTCCTTGAACGCCCGCGCCGTCGGCGGGAAGTCCTTGTCGTAGTCGTAGCTGTAGAGCGGCAGGTCGCCGAAGCCGATCTCGGCCATCTCGAGCTCCGCCGGCGCCAGCCGCGCCAGCGCCCTGGCGAGCTTCCGGTTGATCGACTCCTTCGCCAGGCTCCCCACCAGGTAGCCGACCCTGTATGCGGTCATCCGCGTTCCCTCCTGCTGCTTCCCGGCCAGTATGGATCCGGCTGGCCCCGCGGTCGAGCCAGTGCGCGGGACAGCCGATTCACCATCGCTTAACTTTTCCCGGGAAGCTTCGGGGAAGGCGCAGATTTGCGTTGCAATGTTCCGGTTTCGTATCCATGGTGAGCGACAAGAACAAGCCGGGAACATGGGGCGGTGCCCCGATTGCCGGCGCTTCGCAACTGTGGGATAAGGGCATGGCCAGTCAGGTTCTGGACTTCAGCGAAAGACGCGGCATGGACAAGCAGAAGGCGCTCGAATCCGCGCTGGCGCAGATCGAGCGCAGCTTCGGCAAGGGCTCGATCATGAAGCTCGGATCGACGCCCGCCCTCGACATCGAGGCGATCTCGACCGGCTCGATCGGCCTCGACGTCGCGCTCGGCATCGGCGGCCTGCCGAAGGGGCGGATCATCGAGATCTACGGGCCGGAAAGCTCGGGCAAGACCACGCTCGCGCTGCACGTCATCGCCGAGGAGCAGAAGAAGGGCGGGGTCTGCGCCTTCGTCGACGCCGAGCACGCGCTCGACCCGGTCTATGCGCGCAAGGTCGGGGTCGACATCGACGAGCTCCTGATCTCGCAGCCCGACACCGGCGAGCAGGCGCTCGAGATCACCGAGACGTTGGTGCGGTCCGGCGCCATCTCGGTCATCGTCGTCGACTCGGTCGCGGCGCTGACGCCGAAATCCGAGCTCGAGGGCGAGATGGGCGAGGCGCAGGTCGGCGCGCAGGCGCGGCTGATGAGCCAGGCGATGCGCAAGCTGACGAGCGCCATCAGCCGCTCCAACTGCATGGTGATCTTCATCAACCAGATCCGGATGAAGATCGGCGTGATGTTCGGCAGCCCCGAGACCACCTCGGGCGGCAACGCGCTCAAGTTCTACGCCTCCGTCCGGCTCGACATCCGGCGGATCGGCGCGATCAAGGACCGCGACGAGGTCGTCGGCAACACGACGCGGGTCAAGGTCGTGAAGAACAAGGTGGCGCCGCCGTTCAAGCAGGTCGAGTTCGACATCATGTACGGCGAGGGCATCTCGAAACGCGGCGAGCTGATCGACCTCGGGGTCAAGGCCGGGGTGGTCGAGAAGTCGGGCGCCTGGTATTCCTTCGCCGACGAGCGGATCGGCCAGGGCCGCGAGAACGCCAAGGCGTTCCTCAAGGACAATCCCGACGTCGCCTTCCGCATCGAGGACAAGATCCGCGCCGCGCACGGCCTCGACTTCGCCATGTCGGGCGAGGAGACCGCCGAGGTGCTCGACGACTGACCACGGGGCCCGGGCGTCCGGGCCGCAACGGGCGCCGGGCGTCGACCCGGCGCGGGAGGGGACAAATGGCCGCCTACTGGATCGCCCACGTGAAGGTCGCCGACCCCGAGGCCTACGGCCGCTACGCCAGCCTCGCGACCGGGGCGATCGAGGGGCACGGCGGCCGCTTCCTCGCCCGCTCCGGCCGCTACGTCCAGCTCGAGGGCAACGACCGGGCGCGCAACGTGCTTGCCGAGTTCCCGACCCTCGAGGCCGCCGAGGCCTGCTACCGCTCGCCCGAGTACCAGGCGGCGCTCGCCCACGCCAAGGGCGCAGCGGAGCGCGACCTCGTCATCGTCGAGGGGCTGTGACCCCGCTCCGGAGCCCGGCCGCCGGAGCCGCGGAGCCGGGAGATTCTTGCGAAGCGGTTAAAATCTCTTCGCAATTCCCCGCAATTTCAACGACATAGAATTTGTGCGCGACTCGCAGCCGGCTCGGGGTCCACCCCTCGCCGGCCCGGAGGGTCAGCCGAGCGCCTTCTGCAGGTTGGCGTCGACCGCGTCGAGGAAGCCGGTGGTCGTCAGCCACTTCTGCTCCGGGCCGACCAGCAGCGCCAGGTCCTTGGTCATGGCGCCCGCCTCGACGGTGTCGACGGTGACCTTCTCCAGCGTGTCGGCGAAGCGGGCGAGGGCCGCGTTGTCGTCGAGCTTGGCGCGGTGCTTGAGCCCGCCGGTCCAGGCGTAGATCGAGGCGACCGAGTTGGTCGAGGTCTGCTCGCCCTTCTGGTGCTGCCGGTAGTGCCGCGTGACCGTCCCGTGCGCCGCCTCCGCCTCGACGGTCTTGCCGTCCGGCGTCATCAGCACCGAGGTCATCAGCCCGAGCGAGCCGAAGCCCTGCGCCACCGTGTCCGACTGCACGTCGCCGTCGTAGTTCTTGCAGGCCCAGACGTAGCCGCCCGACCACTTCAGCGCCGAGGCCACCATGTCGTCGATCAGCCGGTGCTCGTAGGTGATCCCCTTGGCCTTGAAGGCGGCGGCGAACTCGGCGTCGAAGACCTCCTGGAACAGGTCCTTGAAGCGGCCGTCGTAGGCCTTCAGGATCGTGTTCTTGGTCGAGAGGTAGAGCGGCCAGCCGAGGTTCAGCGCGTAGTTCATCGAGGCGCGCGCGAAGTCGGCGATCGAGGCGTCGAGGTTGTACATCGCCATGGTCACCCCCGACCCCGGCGACTGGAACACCTCCTTCTCGATCTCCGTGCCGTCGTCGCCGACGAACTTGAGCGTGAGCTTGCCCTTGCCCGGGAAGCGGAAGTCCGTCGCCCGGTACTGGTCGCCGAAGGCGTGGCGCCCGACGACGATCGGCCGCGTCCACCCCGGGACGAGCCGCGGCACGTTCCGGCAGATGATCGGCTGGCGGAAGATCACCCCGCCGAGGATGTTGCGGATCGTGCCGTTCGGCGACTTCCACATCTGCTTGAGGTCGAATTCCTTCACCCGCGCCTCGTCGGGGGTGATCGTCGCGCACTTCACGCCGACGCCGTACTCCTTGATCGCGTTCGCCGCGTCGATCGTGATCCGGTCGTCGGTCCGGTCGCGCTGCTCGATGCCGAGGTCGTAGTAGTGCAGGTCGACGTCGAGATAGGGCAGGATCAGCTTCTTCTTGATCTCGTCCCAGATGATCCGGGTCATCTCGTCGCCGTCGAGTTCGACGACCGGGTTGGCGACTTTGATCTTGTCCATGGGCCCCTCGCAGCTGCAACACCCGTCTAGGCGACGCCGCGCCCGAGGACAAGCCGGCAAGCGCCGCTCCTTGTCCGGTGCCGGCCGGGAGCGTATCACCCCCGGGCTGCAGCAAGGAGGGCCGCGGGTGGCGGACAGCGAGCAGGCAGGGCCGCCGGGCATGCAGCCGGTCTTCGTGCTGGTGGGGCCGCAGATGGGCGAGAACATCGGCGCGGCGGCGCGGGCGATGTGGAACTTCGGCCTCGACCGGCTGCGGCTGGTGGCGCCGCGCGACGGCTGGCCGAACCCGCGCGCCGAGGCGATGGCGAGCGGCGCCGGCCACGTGCTCGAGCGGGTGCAGGTGTCGGCGACGACGGCCGAGGCCTGCGCGGACCTGACCCATGTCTTCGCCACCACGGCCCGCGACCGGGCGCTGACCAAGCTCGTGGTGACGCCCGAGGAG
>JAXMDF010000009.1:0-120779 GCA_046348975.1 Amaricoccus sp.
GGAGATCAAGCCAGAGGGGTAGGCCATGAGGCTCACCCCGATGCAGGAGGCGTACCTCTGGCTCGCCGGCGCTTATCCCGACCGGGTGGTATACCAGGGGCGTGGAAAGCGTGGCCCTCGGTTGCTCTACGCCCTGAACGTGCCCGGCGAGTTGCACATCTTCGGCTACTCGAACCCGCTCGGCACCCTCGTGAAGCGAGGGCTGTTCCGGCGGCTGCAGGATGGCCGTGCCTGCGATCTCACCGAAGCCGGTCAGACGGAGTTCCCGAGGATGCTCGTCGCCGGCCTGGGGATGCAACTCAACAAGAAAATCCGCGAGGTCAAAGCGGCATGAACTACAGCATCGATTGGGACGGCCCGGGCGAGCGCGACGACGAGCTGAAGCCGCACCACTACTCTCCCGACTATCAGGCGATGGGAGACTGCCGCGTCTGCGGGCGCACGCGCGATGCATGGCCCCATTGGGACGCCGGCGCGCGGGCTGAGATCGCCCGCCTTCGGGCGCTGCTGGGGCAGATCAGGATCGACGCTGGCGACGCGGGGGACACCGACACGGTGGAGATCATCTCGGCGACCCTGCGCGAGACTGGCGAGGGCGACCGTCTCGCGCAGCAGCTCGAGCTCAAGGAATAGGCCATGAGCATCCACCAGATCGAGATCGCCTTCCCCGTCGCCATGGACCTGACGCCAGAGGAAGAGCGCGCGATGACCGACGCCATCGGCAACATCTGCGACCGCTATGAGCGTGAGCACCCCGGCCGGAAGACTAGGCCGTGAAGCTCCACGAGACCATGCGCGCGACGCAGGCGCCCGACATCTACCACGGGCCGAACTGCAACCAGCATAGGCCGAGATGGGTCGGCTCGGCCGAAGGCGACAAGGATGGCGATACGTCGCTCGGCGACACCCTGGCGCTGGCATCTCGCAACTTCCCGCCCGGGACCAAGGTGACGGTCAGCGAGCCGCAGTGCCCGCAATGCGGAGAGGTGCCTGCGGACTTCGGCGATCTCCCCGATGGTAAGGGAGGCTGGCTCATCCATTGGCGCTGCGGCTGCGACTTCGACTGGAACGCATGGGCAGAGGAGCAGTTTTCGTGAACGAGCGCAACGACGGCCGGCCGTGCAAGGGGATCGTCCGCGTCAGCCTGCGCGCCGTTCAGACGTCGGATCGGACGAGCGAGGCGAGGAGATCGACGGGGGCTGAGCGGCCATGAACGACATGGCCATGGGCGCGCTTATCGCCGGCTGCGCGGCGTGGTTCTTCGGCCTCGTCACCTGCGCATTCGGCGAGCGCGCCGGATGTCCGTTCTGCCGCGGCGTGATGATGGGGGCAGACGTGCGGACGTGGTGGCGCTGGCTGCGCGGGAGGGGCAAGCCGTGAGCGGGGTGAGCGGCTACGATCGCCTGATGGTCGCGGTCTACTGGCCCAACGAGGGGTACGGGACGGCCCGTCAATGCGAGACTGAGGCGGACGCCTTAGCCCACGCCGAGCGCCTGCAGAGGCTGGGCTACGGCGATGGCAAGAGCGAAATCCACATCATTCGGGATCGGCGCGACGTGCGCGTTTGGAGCCCCGAGCCGCCCAAGATCACCGACGCGCGAGGGCGGTCGTGAGCAAATTCGTGGAGACATCGAGCGGCTGGCAGCACGTCGATCTGCCCGGAACGGTGGTGACCTTCCCGCAACGGCCGCCAGAGTGGATCGCCCCGTTCCTGGTCATCATCTACAGGCGCGGCCTGGATAACGGCGCGGCCTCGACGCGAGGAGATATTCGGGAGGCGTTTCGGCTGCTCGGCGTGAAGATGGACGACGAGCCGTGACGCACCCGCGGGACGCCGAGATCAGGGAGGCGCGGCCGATGCTGCTGACCGTCGAGGAGGCGGCTGCGGCGATTCACGCCACAGTCAAGGTGACGGCGATCTACCGGGCGATCCGCGAGGGGCGCTTGACGGCGAGCCGCATCGGGAAGCGCTTTTACGTGTCCGAGTCGGACCTACGGAGGTTCACGAAGTGCCGCGCTCCCGCAAGCCCGCCCGCCTCTGGCAAAGAGGCGATGGCGCCTGGATCATCCTCGACGCCGGTCGTCAGCATAGGACAGGCTGCAGCGGAGAAAGCGGCCGACGATCTGCTGAACTCGCTCTCCGAGACTACCTCGCGACCCGCGCGCCGGAGCGATCCGGACCGGCTCAGCCGCACGAAATGACCGTGGGCGAGGTGCTAGCGCTCTACGCGAGGGACAAGGGGCCGGGGATGGCCGGCAAGCGGACGTTGGCTTCATCGGTGCGGGCACTCGCTCCGTTCTGGGGCGGGCTCACCTGCGATGCCGTCAGGGGCTCTACCTGCCGCGCCTACGCGGCGCAGGCGGGTGTTCTGGACAGCACCACCCGGCGCCGGCTGAGCGTCCTGCAGAGCGCGCTGAACTACGCGCTGGCCGAGGGGAAGCTGATCTACGCCCCGAAGGTGACACTGACAGATTCCGGGATCCCGCGCGACCGGTTCCTGACACGGGACGAGGCGGCCCGGCTACTGCGCGCGGCGCCGCCTCACCTGCGCCGGTTCATCCTGATCGCGCTGGCGACCGGGACGCGCCACAAGGCGATCCTTGGGCTGCGCTGGACACAGAGCCTGAATAGCGGATGGGTGGACCTCGAGCGCGGGATCATCCACCGCAAGGGTGCCCGTGAGCGCGAGACGAAGAAGCGTCGTGGTGACGTGGCGATCCCGCGGGGGCTGCTCGACCACCTGCGTCGCTGGGCGAGGGCGGGCGGCTCGCACGTCGTCATGGAGCGCGGGAAGCCCTGCGGCACCATTCGGCGCAGCTTCGCGACGGCCTGCGAGCGGGCCGGGCTGACCGACCTGCACCCCCACGATCTGAAGCGGACCGCCGTGACTTGGGCGTTCCAGCGCGGCATGACGATCGAGGATGCGGTGAGCTGGTTCGACACTAGCGCGGTGACGCTTCAGGCCGTCTACCGGGCGCACCATCCTGACCATCAGGCGCGGGCGAAAGCGATCATGGAGCGGCGGACGTGACGTGGTTTCGTGGCACTAACGTGGCGCTCAAGCCCGCTGGCGGGGCCTGAGGATGTTGAGGATCACCGAGGGAATTTCTATACAAGAGTGGGAGTTAAGCGAGACCTTTACGCGCGCATCCGGTCCTGGTGGGCAGAACGTCAACAAGGTCTCGACGGCGGTGGCGCTGCGCTTCGAAGCCGACCGCTCCCCAAGCCTGATCCCCGAGGTCAAGGCGCGCCTGCGCCGTCTCGCCGGCCGCCGCTGGGCGCTCGACGGGGCGCTGACCATCACGGCCGAGCGCCACCGCAGCCAGGCGCTGAACCGCGCCGAAGCCCGCGAGAAGCTGCGCGAGCTGATCCTCGCCGCGCTGGAGCGCCCGGTCCCGCGCCGCCCCACCCGCCCCACCGCCGGCTCGGTCCGCCGCCGGCTGGACGCGAAGGGACGGCGAGGGGCGGTGAAGGCGTTGCGGGGCGCCGCGGCGGAGGAGGAGTAGCGGCCCCGCGGGCTAGAGCGTCTTCAGGTACTCGACCAGTGCGGCCTTGTCCTCGGCCGATAGCTTCGTGCCGTAGACGTGGCCGGCGTTGCCGTTGCCGCGCTCGGTCGTGTCGAAGAAGAAGAGCCGCGGGCAGTCGTCGTCCGAGGGCGTCGAGCGGAAGCCGACCGTCGCCGGGTCGTAGATGTCGCAGCCGCGCCAGTAGCTTGCCGGGCGTTCCTCCGGCGGGTCGAGAAGGGCGGTCAGCGACGGGACCGCGCCGTTGTGCAGGTAAGGGGCGCGCAGCCAGATGCCGTCGAGGGGCTGGTTGGCGTAGCCGACGTCCTTGACCATCGCCTTTCGCTCGACGCCGAGCTCGTGCGCCTTGGCGTTTGTCGCGTCGGCGTCGGCCTGGGTCCAGGTGTCGAACCGCTCGCGGTCGGTGCCGATCTCGGCGATCGGGGTCACCTTGCCGAAACGTTCGCCGCCCGGCTCGTGGCAGGAGGCGCAGTTCGAGGCCCAGACGTTCCGGCCCTCCGCCGCCAGCGCCTCGTCGACGGGGAACGGATAGGGAGGCGGCTGCTTCGCCCGCAGATACTCGCGGTGCTTCTCCATGTCCTTCACCACCGTCGACGGCGGCGCGCCGATGCCGAGGGCGGAGTCGATGTAGACCGCGAGCGGATCCTGGGTCTCGCCGGCCCAGTTGAGCGACGTCCCCTCGCGCAGGCCGGCGTTCCAGATCGACGGGAAGTCGGCGTTGTCGACGGTGTCGTCGTCGGGGAGTTTTATGAGGTTGAACTTGGTCAGGTTGAACGGCGCGTCGCGGCCCGGGCCCCAGGCGGGTCGGCCGTGGGTGTGGATCCAGGCGAAGTCGTGTGCCTGCTCGAGGATGCGCTGCTTGGCGAGCGGGATGATCAGGTAGCTGTAGATCAGCTTGTCGTCGATCCCGAGGTCGAAGTTCCTCTCGATCTCGGGCATCATCCCGTCCGCCGACCAGCGCGGGTCGCTCGCCGCCGCTTCGAGGAAGTCGAGGAAGGCCATCGCGTTCGTGGTGTGCGACGGTCCGGTCGGCACGATGACGGGCGCGGCCTCGGGGCTCGTCCGGTACTGGGCGGCATGGCAGATGGCGCAGGTCTGGGTGATGCGCGGGAAGCCGACCGTCTTCTTGGAGAAGCCGACCGGGAGTTCGCGGCCTTCCTCCCAGGGGATGCCGAAGGCGCGGTAGCCGCCCGGGCCGGGCATAAGGTCGGCGAAGACGCGGGGCATGACGTGGAAGATCGGATAGGGGATGCCCTGCGCCCATTCGGCGCCGAGCGAGCCGTACTTGAACCGCTCCTCGGCCGGGTCGGCGCAGAGCCCGGCGCGGCGCGACGGCTCGACGTCGCCGCAGACCTCCTGCGGAAGGGTGCGGAAGAACTTGTACCAGGCATAGTAGCCGCCGGCGGCGCCGAGGATCGCGAGGACGAAGACGACGCGGACGACCTTGTACCAGGGGCCGGGGTGGTGGTTCGCCGATGCCATGCTCCGTCCCCCTAAAAGGTCTTCAGGTACTCGATCAGCGCCCGCTTCTCGTCGGGCGCGAGCGCCGTCCCGTAGCGGTGGCCGCCGTTGCCGTTGCCGCGGCAAGGCCCGGCGTCGCAGGCGCCGTTCATCGCCGGGGCGCCGGCCGGGCATTCCGCGAGGCCGTGGGCGTCGGTTGCGTAGCAGAAGAGCCGCGGCCATTCCTTCGGGTCGATCCGCGCCGGTGCGCTGACGAAGCCCATCGCGCGCGGGTCGTAGACGTCGTAGCCGCGCAGGAACATCTCCGGCCGCTCCTCCGGCGGGGCGAGCAGCGCCTCGAGCGTCGGCACCGAGCCGTCGTGCAGGTAGGGCGCCCGCAGCCAGAGCCCGTCGAGCGGGGCGTTGGCGTAGCCGTTCGTCTTGCGGAAGGTCTGGAAGCGCTCGGAACCGAACTCGGCGTAGAGCAGATCCTGGTTGACGGCGAGGTCGCGCGTGTAGTTGTCGAGCCGCCCGCGGTCGGTCCCGATCTCGCCGATCGGCGTGACTTTCCCGACGTACTCGCCGGTGAAGTCGCGGCCCGAGGTCCCATGGCACTCGGCGCATTCGCGGGCGTAGATCGGCGCCCCCTGCGCCGCCAGCGCTGCGTCGAACTGGCCCGGGAATACGTCGGTGAACTTCGGCGGCGCCGCGACGGCGAGCCAGTCCTCCATTCGTTTCAGCGACTCGCGGTCGAGGATCGGCGGCGTCGCGCCGGTGCCGAAGGCGGCCGAGCGATTGCGCTCGGAAACCTTGGTGTTGTTGCCGTCCCAGTGCAGCTGCATCCCGGTCTTCTCGCCCTGCAGGAAGACGGCGGGGAAGTCGACGACGCCGATGCGCTCGCGCTCGGGCAGGTCGGCGAGGTTCCAGTTCAAGAGCGCCTTCGCCGGGTTGAAGGTGTCGAAGCGGCCGGGGCCGAAGGTCGGCTCGTTGTGCACGAAGTCCTCGAAGCGGTCGACGATCGCGAGCAGCCGCTCGCGCACCAGCCCGACGCCGACGAAGCGGATCGCCAGCCGGTTGACGAGGTCGATGTCGACCCCTTCGGCGTCGATCTGGGCGAGGAAACGGTCGGCGCTGAAGCGCTCGTCGACGGCGGCCTTCGCGAGGAAGCCCTGGAAGGCCGACAGGTCGACTGTGTTCGACGGCATCCCGGCGATGACGAGCGGCTTGCCGTTGGCGTCGGTGCGGACGCTGCCGGCGTGGCAGCCGGCGCAGTTGAGGAAGATGCGGTCGAGGCCCATGGTGTTGCGGAGCGACGTCCCCACGGGCCGCGGGTGGTGCAGCTCGGGCGGCAGGTCCACCGGATCCTCGTAGATGAAGCCGAAGGCGGCCCAGCCTTCGTCCTCACGGCCCTCGGGCATCAGGTCGCGGAACAGCGTCGGCATCACCTGCCACATGGCATAGGGGATGCCGAAGTTGCGGTCGCCGCCGGTGGAGCCGTACTTGAACTGCGCGACCGGGTCGGCGAAGGTCTCGGCCTCGTCGCGGGTCAGCCGCCAGGCGAAATAGGCGCCGGCGACGATGCCGGTGAAGAGCAGCACCAGGCTGAACCAGACGAGCCGGCGGCTGAGCCACGCGAGGAAGTCGCCGTGGTCGTCGGGATCAGCCATCGCCGCCTCCGGTGAGCGTCGCGATCAGGGTCAGGACCGCCGCGCGCGGGAACGGGCCGGCGGCGAGCGCGAGGTCGCTGGCCGCGAGCGCCCGATCGAGCGGCGCGAGGTCGTCGGCGAGGGCGATGGCGTCGTCCTTGGCGATGCGCAGCCATTCGATGCGCCGGCCGTCGGCGGCGCGGGCGCGCGTCGCGAGCTCCGGCCCGCCGGGATCGAGGGCGAGGTCGGGCTGGCGCGGGGCGCCGGCGAGCTGCAGCGACAGCCGGCCGGGCCGGTCGGGGCTGAAGAAGCCGTCCATCCGCGTGCGCTCGCCGGTGCACGTGAAGCGGGTTTCGCTGCGGCCGTCGGGCAGGGGGGCGGCGTGAGTCTCGCAGGCGAGGGGAACGGTGGTCGTCGCGGCCGACATGCGGCGGAGGCGGGCGTCGATCCAGGCGAAGTCGCCAGGCGAGAGCTGCGCGGCGACCGCGGCAGCGGCGGTCGCGAAGCTGCCCGGGCCGGGCTGCCAGAGCGGGACGGCCGCGCGCGGGGTCTCGGGGTCGAGGAGGCCCGTCGCTTGCGGGTTGTCGGCGCCGTCCGAGTCGAGCAGCGGGTCGCGGTTCGGCAGGTCCTGCGAGATGGCGGCGGCGCCGTCGGGCCAGCGGGCGGCGAGCGCTTCGAGGCCGGCGGACGCCGGGCCAGCGGTGCCAGTCAGGCCGACCCGGAGCGCGCCGGCGAGGAGGGCGGCGCGGCAGGCGGCGTCGGGGCAGGCGCTCCAGAGCCAGTTGGCGAGCGGGATGCGGGCGGCGCGGTCGGTGGCGGCGTCGAAGGCCTCGAGGTCGTCGACGGTGCGGCGGACGGGCGCGCCGTGGAAGCCGTCGCCGAGGGGGGCGAGTCGGCGGGCGACCTCGGGGTTGGCGTTCGTCTCGCTCCAGAGCGGGCGCGAGAAGATCGGGGTCCGCGACTGGTGGCAGGCGGAGCAGACCCGCGGCTCGGCCGGCGTCGGGGCGGCACCCTCGGAGTATCCGACGACCTCGTCGAAGGCGAAGCCGCCGGTGGACCCGTCGTAGGCGATGACCTCGATGGCGTCGGCGGCGGGCTGGTAGCCGAGGAAGAGCCGGTCGGCGATCCGCGCGTCCCCGGGGCCGGAGGAGGCGTCGCCGGTGACCGCGACGACGATGCGCGGGGAGGCGAAATAGTCGGGATCGGCGGCGAAGCGTTGCAGCGAGCGGCCGAGCGGGATGAGCGCAGTCGCGACGTTCCCGGGGCCGACGGCGGCCCGCAGCCGGTCGAGGAGCGCCTCGAAGGGGTAGGGGAGGCCGCCGGGGAAGACCGTCGCGAGGAGCGAGTCGGAGGCGGTGTCGCTGGGCGTGACGAGGGCGGGCGCGCCGGCTGCCGGGGCGGCGGCGAGGCAGGCGGCCAAAACGGCCGCGGCCGGGGTCAGTTGCCCTCGGCGGTCCGATCCTGTTCGCCGGCCCAGCAATCCTCGGCCACCTTGTCCCCGCGCGCGAAGGCTTCGAGTCCGGCCTTCGCGACCGCGTCGTTGTAGAGGATGAAGTTCAGCAGGAAGATGCGGTTGGTATAGGCGCGCCCCAGGTAGAAGCCCGGCCGGATCATGCGGATCTCGTCGCGGATCTTCAGTCCGTTGCGGCCCGCGAGGGCGTCCGGATGCTCCTGGTAGCCGGGGATGTCGTCGGTGAAGGCGTAGTCGATGATCACCGACTCGCGGCGGCCATCGAGGAGGCTCTGGCCGCAGTAGAGCTTGGCCGGGAAGACCAGCCAGACGTCGGTGGTCGGCAGCACGTACTTCAGCGCGCCCTCGCGCGGCACGGTCGCCTTCTGCAGCTTGTCCGGGTCGTCGATCAGCGCGCGCAGCGGATGGAAGTCCTCGACGAAGTTCCGCAGCACCCGGTCGTCGCGGTAGAACATCTTGCCCTTCCAGAGTGCGCGCCCGGCCGCCTCTGCGAGCTCGACCTTCTCGGCGGCGATCCGGCCCTCCAGCCCGCCGAGTATCTCCTCCAGCCGCGGCCGCAGCGTCTCGCCCCGGGAGAAGAAGAGGTCGCCGAGGTACGGCCCGTCTGGGATCGGCCCGGCGGTCAGCCGGCCGTAGAGCTGGTCGACCTCTTCCTGGTTCAGCGAAAGGATGTTGGCCGGCGTCAGCGCCGCCCGCTCGGCGCGGGTCAGCGGGTAGTCGTGCTCGACGCGGGCCATGTCGACGCGGAAGACCTTGGTCGGGTTGTCCGGGTCGTGCAGGCTCGGGTCGGTCAGCGGCGCGAAGGGGATGTCGGGGCGGACCGGCGCCGGGCTCTCCTGGTTCACGGCGAGCAGGTAGCCGAAGCCCGCGAGCCGGATCGCCCAGAGCGCCGCGACGGCGACCACCAGAACCAGCACGATCCCGACCAGGAGCCGCAGCGCGCGTTCGAGCATCGCCCGGCCCTCAGAGCGTCGCCACGAAGGCGATCAGCGCCTTCTTCTGCTGCTCGGTCAGTCCCTCGCCGAAGGTGTGCCCGGCGTTCTCCTGGTGCTCGAGCAGGTTCGAGTAGTAGCGCTGCACGAAGTCGTTGCCGACCTGCAGCGTCAGGTCCTGCACCTTGCCCACCACCGCCTCCCTGTGCCCGGCGACGAGCTCGATCGAGCTGATCGCCGCCGACTCGAGCAGTGCCCCGCGGATCGCTGCGAGCCCGTCGCGCAGCTCCTGCCGCTGCGGCGACGTCAGGAGCGTCGCGTACTTGGTCTCGAACTTGCCCGGGTCGCTGTCGATCAGCACCAGGTCCTGGATCAGGTCCTTGTAGCGCAGCGAGTTGACGTCGACCGCCGGGAACTCCGCCGGGATCGTCAGGCTGAGCCCGAGCTCATGCCCGAGGATCTCGAGCCTCGGTGCGATGTCGATGACGATCGGGCTGTCGAGCACGAACATCTTCGGGATGCGCTGGTCCGGATGCAGCAGCTCCTCCATCGACGCCTTGTAGAGCGCATATCGCCCTTCGACGCTCGGATCGTACGGCATGCACCCCGGCGGATCGGCCAGCGGCTTCCCCGCCGCATCGACGTAGGGCGAGGAATAGAACTGCGGCGAGGCGGCGCTCGGCGTTCCGCAGATCTCCGGCCCGATGGCGTTGTTGTGCATGAAGGGCGCATGCGCCCAGGCCGACAGCAGCGAGATGTTCCGATAGTACCCGCGCCCGCCGCCCCGCATCACCTCGGGCCTGAGCGGGTCCGCCGGGCGGTCCTGCTCGGCCGCCGCCGCATACTGCGCCCAGACCCGGCTCGCCATGTGGTTCGAGTGCAGCGACCGCCCCGGATAGGTCCCGATTTCCGATGCCGGATGCACCTCGTCGTTGCCGAGCCAGTCGAGCCGCAGCGTCGGGTCCGCCGGGTCGGTCGCCAGGTAATCGGCGCTCCCCGGCTGGCTCGAATGGCAGCGCGCGCAGGTGTCGGTGAAGACCTGCCGCCCCTCCTCGACAGCGCCGTCGCCGAACTCCGCGTCGAGCCGCACCTCGAGATCCCGCGGCGACGCCAGCCCCCGCGCCACCCAGAGGTCGGTCGGCCGCGCCGTCAGGAAGAAGTGCCGGATGTCGTCGAGCCGGTCCTCGATCGCCCGGAACGAGCCGCAGTCGCGCCGGCACTGGCCGATGTCGAACGGCGTCTGCCCGTAGTTCCGTTGCTCGGGATCGGTGGCGCGCAAGTCCGTCAGGTGGTTCACCCAGCACTGCTCGGCGCACGACCCGATGTTGAAATAGACCCGCTGGATCGCCTCGTCGTAGCCGATCGAATCCTCGCCCCCCTTCAGGATCGAGGGCACGTCGTCGCTCTCGGTGCTGCGCAGCCAGCATTTCCCCTGCCGCCCCGGCTCGCACCAGCAGCTGTCGGGCGCGGCGTCGGTGGCGCACGCCGATGCCTTGCGCCACTTCAGCACCTCCGCCGTATGCAGCGGCCGCCGCGCGAAGTTGATGATCGCGTTCATGGTGCCGGGGTTCGAGACGAAGTCCATCGGCAGCGCCGAAGTGTCGACGATCCCCGGCCGCGCCCGCGCGATCAGCTGCCACTCCAGCCGGTGCGGCGACAGCCCGCTGCCGAGCAGGTTCGAGACCCGGCTGTACTGGTTGCCGACCAGAGCGTCGATGTTCTCCCACGCCGGATGCTTCGGGTCCGCCGGCGGCTTCAGCGGATCATAGGCGATATGGCAGGCCCCGCAGGCCATGCCGATCCGGAAGGGCGGCTCGACCGACCCGTCCCAGAGCCGGTTCTGCCGGCTGTCGGGGTCGTCGGCGTTCCCCGACAGGAAAGCCGCATAACCCTCCCACCCGCCGATCTTGTCCCACGCCTTCGCGTCGAACCGCGGGTTCGGGAACTTGCGCAACCCGAGCGCCCCGGTCGAGGTCCCGAACCGCAGGTCGCAGGCGCTCTGCCGCTGGTCGACCGTCCCGTGCGGCGTCGAGGTGTCGAACGGCGCGTCCTGGAAGTCGCACGCCGGGTCGCGATACCCGTCGCGCCCGACGAACGACAGCAGCGTGTCGTCGCCCGGGCACCAGGGCAGCCCGTAGGTCTCGGTCGGCGAGCGCGCCGGGCAGTTCGGATCGCCCGGAATGCAGCAGTCGGGATCGGGAATCGCCCCCCAGGCCTCGAAGAGGTCGTTGCGCCGGTCGGCGCGCAGGATCGCGTACCAGTCGATCGCCCCGCCCAGCCGCTGCGGGAAGGAATAGGTGAAGAAGCGGTCGTTGAACGCGGTCGCGAACATCCAGATCTCGCGACCCGCCCGCTCGCTCGGGTCGAGCCCGGCGTTGGTGGCGGCGAAGTCCGGGCTGAGCACGCTCTGCGCCCGGCCGGGCAGGGCGGCGCAGACCGCGATGGCGATGCCGGCGAGCAGAGGGAAGAGACGCATGAGAGTCTCCCTTGACGGACCCGGGCCGGCGCAATCCCTGGCAAAAATCGCGATCGGAGCAATAACGTGCCGTCTTTATGCGAAAAACCTACCACTCGGGAGCCGATCCGTCAATTCTCGCGCCGCTTGCGGCTAGCCCTCCGGCGGGGGCTCGCGCATCAGCCGCTGGTGCAGCACGAAATTCTCGACCGTGAGCTTCACCACGGTCGCGAGCGCGATCACCATCTGCCGCTCCGCCGGCACGCCCTGCGCGGCATATCCGGCGAACATCTCGGCGATCTGCGAGGCGATCAGTTCGTAGACCGTGCCGCGGTCGAGCCCGACCGATCCCCAGGCGATCGGGTCGCCTTCCTCGACCTCGCGCGCCAGCGCGGCGAGGGTCCGGTGGTCCAGGGCGAAGCCGTCGGTCATCCCGCCGGCATAGCACCGGGCGCGGCGCCGGGACACCGGCCAAAAAAGAAGCGCCCGCGCGGTTGGGGGTCGCGCGGGCGCAGCAGGGCGGGGTTGGGGACCCCCGGGGGAATTCAGCCCTGCATCCTGATGTCCGATCCCAGCCGCGAGGCGCCGCTGCCGCCGATCCGCCCGAAGTTCACCCGCGGCATCGGCTCACGGCTGCCGAGCCCTGGCGCGCGGCGCGCGAGAACCTGCCGAACGCCTTTCCTTTCGTCAGCACACCCAACGACTTCCCCCCGCGAGCATACCGCCACCGGGTGCAGCCCCCGGGCGTTATATTAGCGTTAACCTGCCCCGTGCCTTCGGCTTCGGTCAAGGGAGAATTGGGAGTAGGCGGCGCGACTCCCCGGGGCTTCGGCTATTTTCCGCCTGCAGCGGTTGCCGTACGTGCCGGCAAGTCGTATTAACGATCACAGAACCGCGGGAGGCGCACGCTCCGATGCCCGGACCGATCGTCCGCCTCAAGGACGTAGCCGCCCGCACCGGCTTTTCGGTCAACACCGTCTCCCTGGCGCTGCGCGACAGCGTGCGCATCCCCGACGAGACCCGCAAGCGCATCCGCGCCGCCGCGGACGAACTCGGCTACCTGCCGAACTTCGTCGCGAAGTCGCTGGTCAGCCGCGAGACCAAGACGATCGGCCTGGTCCTGACCGACGTCACCAATCCGGTGCTGACCCGCGTGGCCCAGGCGGTCGAGCGGCTGCTGGCCGAAAAGGGATACGGCACGCTCCTCGGCGCGTCCAACGGGGCCGCCGGCGAGGAGGGGCGCGTCCTCGAGATGTTCCGCTCGCGGCAGGTCGACGGCATGCTGGTCTATCCGCACGACCACCGGGCGCTCGACGCCGTACGCCGGCTGCGCGACGCCGGGCTGCCGGTGGTGCTGCTCGCCGGCGACCGCGACTGCGGAATGGACCTCGTCGGCACCGACGAGCGGCGCGGTGGCTACAAGGCGGTCCGGCACCTGATCGAGCGCGGCCACCGGCGGATCGCCATGCTCGACAGCTCGGGCGCCCGCGGCAACGGCGAAAAGCGCGCGGGCTACGCCCAGGCGCTCGATGGGGCCGGCATCGGCTTCGATCCGGCGCTCGTCCTCGATCCCGGCGGCAGCACCGTCGCCCAGGGCTGCGTCGCCTGCGCCCGGCTGCTGGCACTCCCCGAGGCCCCGACGGCGCTCTTCGCCGACAATGATTCCCTCGCCCTCGGCGCGCTGCGCGCCTGCCAGCTCGCCGGCGTCGCGGTGCCCGCGGATCTCGCGGTCGTCGGCTTCGACAACATCGACTTCGCCGAATACGCGGCGACCCCGCTCTCGAGCGTCAACTACTCCGTCGGCGCGGTCGCCCGCCGCGCGGTCGAGCGCCTGCTCGAACTCGTCGCCGCCGGCCCCCCGCTCCCCGAACCGATGGTGACGATGATCGACCCGGCGCTGGTCGTGCGCGAAAGCAGCCTCGGCCCGGGCGCGCCCGGAGCTCCGGACACCGGTTGCAGCGTCGTGCCGAAACGCTGAATCGAGAGGGCAGGCGCAGGCCGTGCTCATCGACAACGTCGCCATCCAAGAGCCGGGCGGCCCCGCGTCGACCCTCGATCCCCGCAAATCGTATGGGCCGCTTTCTGTACGCTTTCCATACGCGCGTTCCATATCGCGCAAGCCGCTGATAACAGGAACGGAATCCCCTCCGATCCCGAGCGGCCGATTCGATCGGCCGGAGAGCGCGTGATTCAAGTCCGGCCTTCCGACCGCTCCTTCCGGCGGCTATACCCGGGCCGGATGCCGAGGGAGGGGACGGTTGGGCAACGTGGTGGTGGTCGGCGCCCAGTGGGGCGACGAGGGCAAGGGCAAGATCGTCGACTGGCTGTCGGAGCGCGCCGACGTGATCGCGCGCTTCCAGGGCGGCCACAACGCCGGGCACACGCTCGTCATCGGCAACCAGGTCTTCAAGCTGTCGCTGCTGCCGTCCGGTATCGTGCGGCCGGGCAAGCTCAGCGTCATCGGCAACGGCGTCGTGCTCGACCCCTGGGCGCTGATCGCCGAGATCGACAAGCTCGCCGCGCAAGGCGTTGCTATCTCACCGGAAAACCTGATGATCGCCGAGAACGCGCCGCTGATCCTGCCGCTGCACCAGGACCTCGACCGCATGCGCGAGGAGGCGGCCGGCGCCGCCAAGATCGGGACGACCGGCCGCGGTATCGGCCCGGCCTACGAGGACAAGGTCGGGCGGCGCTCGGTCCGGGTCGCCGACCTGGGCGACGCGGCGACGCTGGAGACCCGCCTCGACCGGCTGCTCGCCCACCATGACGCGCTGCGCCGCGGGCTCGGGGCCGCGCCGATCGACCGCGCCGTCCTGACGAAGCAGCTCGCCGAGATCGCTCCGAAGGTGCTCCCCTATGCCGCGCCGGTCTGGCGGGTGCTGGCGGAGAAGCGGCGCGAGGGCCGCCGCATCCTCTTCGAGGGCGCGCAGGGCTCGCTCCTCGACATCGACTTCGGCACCTATCCCTACGTGACCTCGTCGAACACCCTCGCGGGCATGGCCGCGACCGGCACCGGCATGGGGCCGGGGGCGATCGGCTTCGTGCTCGGGATCGTCAAGGCCTACACGACACGGGTCGGCGAGGGGCCGTTCCCGGCCGAGCAGACCGACGCCGTCGGGCAGCGGCTCGGCGAGCGCGGCCGCGAGTTCGGCACCGTCACCGGGCGCAAGCGCCGCTGCGGCTGGTTCGACGCGGTCCTGGTGCGGCAGACCTGCACGACGTCGGGCGTCACCGGCATCGCGCTGACCAAGCTCGACGTCCTCGACGGCTTCGAGGAGCTGAAGATCTGCGTCGGCTACGACCTCGACGGGACCCGGCTCGACCACCTGCCGACCGCCGCCGCGCTGCAGGAGCGCGTGACCCCGGTCTACGAGACCATGGAGGGGTGGCAGGAGACCACCGCTGGCGCGAGGTCGTGGGCCGAGCTGCCGGCGCAGGCGATCAAGTACGTCCGCCGCATCGAGGAACTGATCGGCTGCCCGGTGGCGCTGCTCTCGACCAGCCCCGAGCGCGACGACACCATCCTCGTCACCGACCCCTTCGCTGGATGAGCCGATGAGCCTCTCCTGGCGCGCCCGCCGGCGCTGGTCGCTCGTGATCCTGCTCGTCGGCATGCCGCTCTACGTGGTCGCGGCGGTGACGATCGTCGACCGGTTCGACCGGCCGAACCCGCTGGTCGAGCTCCTGGTCTACGTCGGCCTCGGCGTCCTCTGGGCGCTGCCGTTCCGCGCCGTCTTCCGCGGCATCGGGCGCCCCGACGACCGCGACCGCCGGTAGGCTCGATCCGGTTCCGCCCAAATTGGAGGCAGGCTGCCCAAGGAAGCGGCATCCGGCTGCGGCAGCGATCATCGGCCGATCACCGGGTGCCCGCCATACCCCGGGATGCGGCTTGCGTTTTTCCGGACGGTCGATTCTAGTGACCCGGCAGCTGCGGGGGAGGCGGGCATCGCGACGTTCAACGAGATGTTCGACGGCGACAAGGTGCGCCCCGCCTACGAGCGCCTGGTCGAGTGGGTGAAGGCCACCTCGCCCGAGACCCTCGCCCAGAAGAAGCACGAGGCCGAGGCGCTCTTCCGCCGCATCGGCATCACCTTCGCGGTCTACGGCGAAGGCGGCGACACCGAGCGGCTGATCCCCTTCGACATGATGCCGCGCGTCTTCACCGAGTCCGAGTGGCGCCGGCTCGAGCGCGGGGTCAAGCAGCGGGCGCGGGCGCTCAACGCCTTCCTCTGGGACGTCTACCATCGCGCCGAGATCGTGCGCGCGGGCGTCATCCCGGCCGACCTCGTGTTCCAGAACGAGGCCTACGAGCCCGCCGTCGTCGGCATCGACCCGCCGGCCGGGGTCTATTCGCACATCGTCGGCATCGACCTCGTCCGCACCGGCCCCGACGACTTCTTCGTGCTCGAGGACAACTGCCGCACGCCCTCCGGCGTCTCCTACATGCTGGAGAACCGCGAGATCATGATGCGGATGTTCCCCGAGCTCTTCCGTGCCTCCCGCATCGAGCCGGTCGACGACTATCCGGCGCGCCTGCGCCGGACGCTCGCGAGCGTCGCGCCCGCCAAGACCGAGGGCGACCCGGTCTGCGTGATCCTGTCGCCGGGCTCGTTCAACAGCGCCTACTACGAGCATTCGTTCCTCGCCGACCAGATGGGGATCGAGCTGGTCGAGGGGCAGGATCTGTTCGTGCAGGGCGACTTCGTCTACATGCGCACGACCGAGGGGCCGAAGAAGGTCGACGTGATCTATCGCCGCATCGACGATTCCTTCCTCGACCCGCTCTGCTTCCGCCCCGACTCGATGCTCGGCGTCCCCGGACTGATGAACGTCTACCGTTCAGGGGGAGTCGCCATCTGCTCGGCGCCGGGGGCCGGGGTCGCCGACGACAAGGCGGTCTATACCTACGTGCCCGAGATGATCCGCTTCTACCTGGGCGAGAACGCGATCCTGAAGAACGTGCAGACATGGAAGTGCGCGGACCCCTCCGACCGGCAGTATGTGCTCGAGCACCTGGCCGAGCTGGTTGTGAAGGAGGTCCACGGCTCCGGTGGCTACGGCATGCTGGTCGGGCCGAAGTCGACGAAGGAGCAGGTCGTGGCCTACGCCGAGCGGATCAAGGCCAACCCGTCCGACTTCATCGCCCAGCCGACGCTGGCGCTCTCGACCTGCCCGACCTTCGAGGGCGACGGGCTGGCGCCGCGGCACGTCGACCTGCGCCCCTTCTGCCTAGTCGGGCGCGAAATCCACCTCTGTCCCGGGGGGCTTACCCGGGTCGCGCTCAAGGAGGGCTCGCTGGTGGTGAACTCCAGCCAGGGCGGCGGGGTCAAGGACACCTGGGTCCTGGCCGACTGATGCTCAGCCGCACCGCCGAAAGCCTCTACTGGATCGCCCGCTACATGGAGCGGGCCGAGACCATGGCGCGCCTGCTCGAGGTCGGCTACCGCATGGCGCTGATGCCCTCGGCCGGCGAGGGCTACCGCAACGAATGGGCCTCGCTCGTCGCCGCCGCCGGCTCGTCGGTGGGCTTCGAGGCCAAGTTCGGCGAGACCTTCCGCCAGCGCGACGTCGAGACCTGGCTCTTCTTCGACCGCGAGAACCCCTCTTCGGTCGTCTCCTCGATCGAGACCGCGCGACAGAACGGCCGCGCCGTTCGCACCGCGCTGACGACCGAGATGTGGGACGCGCTGAACGGCGCCTACCTCGAGCTGCGCGAGATCGAGCGGCGCCCGCGCTCGACGGCGCTCCTGCCGCAGCTCTGCGACTGGACCAAGCGGCAGGGGGCGCTGATGCGCGGCGCCGCCGAGGGGACGCACCTGCAGAACGACGGCTACGACTTCCTCAACATCGGCTATTATCTCGAGCGCGGCGACAACACCGCGCGGCTGCTCGACGTGAAGTACTACGTGCTGCTGCCGACGACCGACATGGTGGGCGGGTCGATCGACACCTACCAGTGGACGACGCTCTTGCGCGCCCTTTCGGCCTACCGCGCCTTCCATTGGTCGTATGGCGGCGAGTATTCGCCGCGCAAGATCGCCCACTTCCTGATCCTGAACCGCGCCTGCCCGCGGTCGCTGCTGCATTGCCTCGACCAGGTCGGCAACCACCTGGGCCGCCTCGCCGACGCCTACGGCAGCCGCACCCACGCCAACGAGCGGGTCCATGCGATGCTGGGCGAGCTCGCCGAGGCCGAGGTCGAGGACATCATCCGCGAGGGGCTGCACGAGTTCCTCACCCGTTTCATCCAGCAGAACGGGGCGCTCGGCCAGGATGTGGCCGACGTCTACCTCTTCGGGGTCCAGTGATGCGCCTGACCGTCCGGCACGGCACGCTCTACCATTTCGACAAGCCGATGCGCTTCGTCACCCAGAGCCATCGGCTGACCCCGGCGACGAACGCCGGCCAGCGGGTCCGCGACTGGTCGGTCAGTGCCGAGGGCGCGGCCTTCGGCGCGAGCTTCGTCGACGGGGCCGGCGACGCGGTGACGACGATGACCGTGGAGGGCCCGGTCGAGCGCATCGCCGTCGTCGTCGAGGGCACGGTCGAAACCAGCGACACCTCGGGCGTGTTGCGCGGCCACCGCGAGACCATCTGGCCGCAGGCCTACCGCCAGGCGACCGTGGCGACTACGCCGACGCGCTCGCTGCTGGAGCTGCGCGACGCGGCGCTCGACGGGCTCGACGACCTCGGCCCGCTCGATCGCGCGCACCGGCTGTCGGCGGCCGTCGCCGACGCCGTCGCCTACGAGCCGGGTGCGACCGGTCCGCAGACCACCGCCGCCGAGGCGCTGAAGCTCGGCCGCGGCGTCTGCCAGGACCATGCGCACGTGCTGATCGCCCTCGCCCATGCCGCCGGCATGCCGGCCCGCTACGTGACGGGCTATCTGCTGACCGGCGACGGCGAGGAGGTGGGCGAGGCCGCCCACGCCTGGGCCGAGATCCACAACGAGAGCCTCGGCTGGATCGGCTTCGACCCGGCGAACCGCTGCTGCCCGGACGAGCGCTACATCCGCCTCGGGTCGGGGCGCGACGCCCGCGAGGCTGCCCCGATCCGCGGCGTCTCGCGCGGCGGCGGGGTCGAGGCAATGGACGTGACGGTGATGGTCGCCGCGCAGCAGTAGCGGCTCGCGGGAACGCCGCGGCGGCGGGGACGTTCCGTCCGGAGCCGACGTGAAAGGAAAAGTGATGGCGATCCCGAAGAACACCATCTGCCTGTGGTACGAGAAGGATGCCGAGCCCGCGGCCCGCTTCTACGCCGAGACCTTCCCCGACAGCGCGGTCACGGCCGTGCACCGGGCCCCGAGCGACTTCCCGTCCGGCAAGAAGGGCGACGTGCTGACAGTCGAGTTCACGGTCGCCGGCATCCCCTGCATCGGGCTGAACGGCGGGCCGATGTTCAAGCAGAGCGAGGCCTTCTCGTTCCAGATCGCCACCGACGACCAGGAGGAGACCGACCGGCTCTGGGACGCCATCGTCGGCAACGGCGGCCAGGAGAGCGCCTGCGGCTGGTGCAAGGACCGATGGGGACTGTCGTGGCAGATCACGCCGCGCACGCTCTCCGAGGCGATGGCCGCCGGCGGCGGCGAGGCCAGGCGGGCGTTCGAGGCGATGATGCAGATGAAGAAGATCGACGTGGCTGCGATCGACGCCGCCCGGCGCGGCTGACGCGCCCTGCGGCGCCCGCTCCCCGCTGGCATCCCCGCCCCGAAGGGCGCTAGAGAGGGCTGCCGGCGGGTGCCGGCGCCGCAGTGCCTCGGGAGGCTCCGATGACCTATTGCGTGGGCCTCCTGCTCGATGCCGGCATCGTCATGCTGTCGGACACCCGGACGAACGCGGGGTTCGACAATATCGCGATCTACCGCAAGATGTACGTCTTCCAGGAGCCGGGCGAGCGGGTCGTCGTGCTCCTGACCGCCGGCAACCTCTCGGTCACGCAGACGGTCATCGCCAAGCTCAATCACGAGATCGTCCGCACCGACGCCGTCGACAAGACCTCGATCATGCAGGCGGGCAGCATGCTTGAGGTGGCGGAGATCGTCGGGCGCACGCTCAACGACGTCTATGTCGACATCGACGACCGGATGAAGCGCACCGACGTCTCGGCGTCGGCGTCGATGCTGCTGGCGGGCCAGCGGCGGGGCGGGCAGATGCGGCTGTTCCTGATCTACCGCGAGGGGAACTTCATCGAGGCGACCGACGACACGCCTTACCTGCAGGTCGGCGAGCACAAGTACGGCAAGCCGATCCTCGACCGCGTCGTCCGCCCCGAGACCAGCCTCGAGGACGGGCGCAAGGCGGTGCTGATCTCGATGGACTCGACGCTGCGCTCGAACCTCTCGGTCGGGATGCCGCTCGACCTCGTCACGATCCGCCGCGACGCCTGCCGGATCGCGACGCGCGAGCGCATCGAGCCGGGCGACCCGGCCTTCGCCCGGCTGTCGGAGAGCTGGAGCAAGGCGCTGCGCGACGGCTTCGTCAACCTGCCCTGAGGTGCGAGGAGCGGCATGAGCGCGGTCCTCGGGATCACCGGGCCGATCTTCGCGCTGATCGGCCTCGGCTGGCTGGTCACGCGCGCCGGCGTGTTCCAGGCCGGCGACCTGCGGGCGCTCGGGCGCTACGTCGTGATGCTGGCGCTGCCGGCGCTGATCTTCCGGGCGGTCACGGCGCACGACCTCGCCTCGCTCGTCGACGGCGGCTACCTCGCGGCCTATCTGGGCGGGTCGCTCGCGACGCTGGCGATCGGCTACGGCTTCGGCCGGCGGGCGGGACTCGACGGGGCGGCGAGCACGTTCCAGGCGATGGGCATGGCGTGCGCCAACTCGGGGTTCATCGGCTACCCGATGCTGCTGATCGCGCTGCCGGCGCTGGCCGACCGGGCGCTGGCGCTCAACATGATCGTCGAGAACCTGGTGATGATCCCGCTCGTCCTCGTCTTCGCCGAGCGGTCGGGCCCCGGTGGCGGCGCCGTCCGCACGGCGCGGCGGGTGGGGACGAACCCGATCGTGCTGGCGCTCGCGGCCGGGCTGGCGGTGGCGCTGACCGGCGTCAGGGTCCCGGCGGCGATCGTGCAGGCGCTCGACCTCGTCGCGCGGTCGAGCGCCGCCGTCTCGCTGGTGGTGATCGGCGGGACGCTGGTCGGCGTGCGCCGCGCGGGCCAGGGCGGCCGCGTCGCGACGGTCGTCGCCGGCAAGCTCCTGCTGCATCCGCTGGCGGTTGCGGCGGGCTTCGCGCTGCTACGGGTCGCGGGCGTGCCGGTCGACCCCGAACTCGCCGCGGCCGGCGTGCTGGTCGCGGCGACCCCGGCGATGGGGATCTACCCGATCCTGGCGGCCCAGTACGGCCAGGGCGCGACCGCGGCGGTCGCCATGCTGGCGATGACGCTCGGGTCATTCTTCACGCTCGGCGGGCTGCTGTGGGTGCTCGACCTGGCGGGGTAGGAGGGCAGATCGGGGGCTGGTCGGCGTCTTTTGTCCGGGGGTTGTCCGGGCTCGGGCAAATGGCTCAAGGTGCTGATTTCACTAGGTATCGCTTCCGGCCGTTAACCGGATTTCAACCATGTCCGGGGCCTCGGGGTCGCGTCCCGGGACGTGCCGCGGCGACCAGCGCGCCGGGAGGGAGAGGCTCCGCAGGTGTCCTGCCGTTGACCGTCGGCCCGCGGTCGGATCAACTGGGCGGCAACGGGACTTGAGGACCGACCGGGAGAACAAGGATGCTCTGGGCTCCGGACCGCCGCGCGGTGCTGAAGGCGGGTGCCGCGGCGGTGCTGGCCGCCGCTGCCGCGCGGGGGGCGCTTGCGGCCGGGATGCCGTCGACGCCGGAGCCGGGGCCGATCCGGATGGGGATCGTGCCGTGGCTCGGCTACGGGCAGTGGCAGGTGGCGGCGAAGAAGGGGCTGTTCGGCAAGGAGGGGCTCGCCGACGTCGAGATCGTCAACTTCACCACCGACGCCGACATCAACGCGGCGCTGGCGGCCGGGCAGCTGCAGGCCGGCAACATCGCGACGCACACGGCGATGAACTTCATCGCCGCGGGGCTGCCGATCAAGATCGTGGCGCTGCTCGACGTGTCGAAGACGGCGGACGCGATCGTCTCGGACGGGTCGGTCACGGACATCAAGGGGCTGAAGGGCAAGCAGGTCGCCTTCGAGGAGGGGACGACCAGCGAAATCCTGCTGAACTACGCGCTGGCGCAGAACGGGATGACGATCGACGACATCGTCAAGGTGCCGATGCCGGCGGCGGACGCCGGTGCGGCGCTGGTCGCGGGGCAGGTGCCGGTTGCCGTGACCTACGAGCCGTACCTGACTCTCGCAATGCAGCAGAACCCGAAGGTGAAGATGATCTTTTCCGCGGGCGAGAGCCCGGGGCTGATCTCCGACGTCTTCGTCGTGCGCGAGGAGTTCGCCGACGAGCGGCCGGGGGCCATCGTCGCGCTGCTCAAGGCCTGGGACGCGGCGCTCGCCGACTACAAGGCGGACACGCCGGGCGGGCGGGCGATCATCGCGGAGGCAGTGGGGGCGAAGCCCGAGGAGCTGGCGACGGCCTTCGACGGGCTCGTCTACTATTCGCTGGCCGAGAACAAGGACGAGCTCGCCGGCCACTTCACCGAGGCGGTGGTGCCGCAGGTGAAGGCCGCGGCGCTGAAGGCCGGGATCCTGCGCGCCGACGTGGACCTCTCCGAGGCGATCGACGGCCGCTTCGTGGATGCCGCCGCCCAGTGACCGCA
Organism: Amaricoccus sp.; assembly: GCA_046348975.1. Taxonomy (GTDB): domain Bacteria; phylum Pseudomonadota; class Alphaproteobacteria; order Rhodobacterales; family Rhodobacteraceae; genus Amaricoccus. The sequence continues at coordinate 22,197 of JAXMDF010000009.1, forward strand.
GGCGTGCCCGGTCGCTCGCGATCGGCAGACGCATCCCGGCCGGGCCCTTCGTCGCGATCGCCGCGGCGGTCTTCGCGGGGCTGGGGAGCGGCACCGGCTGAGGGTGCTCTTCATCACCCATGACGTCGAGGAAGCGGTGACGACGCGCAACCCCGATCGCTGCCCGATGCACCCCGGCGCGCTCCTCCGTGAGGACATCCTCCCCGCGGTCGGCAGGCCGAAGGCCGAGATCGCCCGCTTGCTCGGCATCTCGCACCAGCACCTCTACGACATCCTCGCGGAACGGAAGCCCGTCAGCGCCGAGGTGGCCGTGCGCCTCGGCAAGCTGTTCGGGAACGGCCCGGACGTCTGGGCAGGCATGCAGAGCGCGTTCGATACCTGGACCGCCGCCCGGTCGGTCGACGTGTCGGCGATCCCGACGATCCGTGCGAAGGCGGCGTGACGGTGGCGATCGCGCCCCGCGCGCGCGATGAGATCATCGGCGCGTTCTTCGGGCTTGCGGGCGCGATCGCGCTGTCGGCGGCCCTTGCCGCATCGGTTCGGAGCCGGTAGCCGTCCAGGGGCCGCATCGCGCCGGCATGGCATTGTCGCAGCCTGCTTCGGGGGAGCGCCGGAATGACGGACACCTTCTCGCTCGCGGGCAAGCGAGCGCTCGTGACGGGGGCGAGCCGCGGCATCGGGCAGCGGCTCGCCTGGGCCCTCGCCGACGCCGGTGCGGACGTCGCCGCCGCGGCACGCGCGGCGGATTCGCTGAAGCTGACGGTCGCGGCCGCCAAGAGATTCGGCGGAGGGCGGATCGCGCCGGTCGCCATGGACGTGACCAGCGTCGAGGCGGTCCGCGCGGGGGGCGCGGCGGCGGCCGCGGCGCTGGGCGGGCTCGACCCGACCAGGAGTGGCGGGCGGAGATGCTCGGCAAGATTCCGATCGCCCGCTTCGGCCACACCGTCGACCTCGCCGGCGCCGTGGTCTTCCTTCTGTCCGACGCCGCGCGCTATATCACCGGCGCCTGCCTGCCGGTCGACGGCGGCATCCTTGCCTCGATCTGAGGGCCCATGACGCACATCAACCTCCACGACCTCGCCACGCTGTCGGCCGATGCGCGCCGGCGGCTCCTCACCCGCACCGAGGCCGACCTCTCGGACTTCGAGGCCAAGGTCGACGCGATCATCGCCGCGGTTCGCGACGACGGCGACGAGGCGCTCGCGCGGTTTGCGCGGGAGTTCGACAGGGCGCCGGTCGAGGCCGGCGGGATTGCGGCGACGCCGGCGGAGTTCGACGCGGCCGAGGCGGCGCTGGAGCCCGAGGTGCGGGCGGCGATGGAATATGCGGCGGAGTCGATCCGGCGGTTCCACGAGGACCAGAAGCCCGAGGAGATGTGGCTGCACGAAATCCGCCCCGGTGCCTTCGCCGGCGAGCGGACGCGGGCGATCCCGTCGGTCGCCTGCTACGTGCCGCGCGGGAAGGGGGCGTTTCCGAGCGTGGCGCTGATGTCGACGATCCCGGCGCGGGTGGCGGGGGTGCCGGAGATCGTGGTCGTGACGCCGCCGGGGCCGGACGGGCGGATCGACGCGGCGACGCTGGTGGCGGCGCGGATGTCGGGGATCGGCAAGGTGTTCCGGGCCGGGGGCGCGCAGGGCGTCGCGGCGGTCGCCTACGGCACGGCAACGGTGCCGCGGGTGGCGAAGATCGTCGGGCCGGGGAGCCCCTGGGTGGCGGCGGCGAAGCGGCGGGTGGCGCACCTGCTCGACACCGGGACGCCGGCGGGGCCGAGCGAGCTGATCGTCTTGGCCGACGACACGGCCGACGGGCGGGTCGCGGGGCTGGACCTGTTGATCGAGTCGGAGCACGGGCCGGACAGCTCGGCGTACCTGGTGACCTGGAGCCGGCGGGTGGCGGAGGAGGCGATGGCGGCGATCCCCGGGTACTGGGCAGGGATGGGGGAGCAGCGGCGGGGGTTCTCGCAGGCGGTGCTGGGGGGCGCGATGGGGGGGATCGTGCTGGCGCCGGACGAGGCGGCGGCGATCGCGTTCGTCAACGACTATGCGCCGGAGCATCTCGAAGTGCTGTCGAAGGAGCCGTTCCGGTATCTGGGGCGGCTCGAGCATGCGGGGGAGATTTTGCTCGGGGAGCATTCGCCGGTGACGCTGGGGAACTTCGTCGCCGGGCCGAACCACGTGCTGCCGACGAGCGGCTGGGCGCGGACCGGGTCGCCCTTGTCGGTGTTCGATTTCATGAAGCGGACGTCGGTGGTGCACGTGACCGCGCCGGCCTATCCGGAGCTCGCGCGGCATGCGCGGACGCTCGCGACCTACGAGGGGTTCGAGGCGCATGCCAATGCGGTTTCGGAGGTGCGCGACCGGCTGCTCGGGGGCGAGCGTGCCGACGATCGCGGTTGAGGCGGGGCAGATGGAGCGGCGCTTGTTCGGCGCGCTCGATTCCGAGACGGCGGCGTTCCTGGGGTTCGGGGGCCGAGCGTGACGGTGTTCGACGAGCGGCGCTGCGAGCTCGGGGAGGGGCCGCTCTGGCACCCGGAGCGGGGGCAGCTCTTCTGGTTCGACATCCTCGGCGGTGCGCTGCTCAGCCGCGACGGCCACCGGCCGCTGCGCTGGGAGCTGGGCGAGCTCGCCTCGGCGGCGGGATGGATCGACCGCGATCACCTGCTGGTGGCGACCGAGTCGGGGCTCTGGCGGTTCGCGCTCGCGAGCGGCGAACGGGAACTCGTCGTCGCGCTGCCGAACGAGGGCGGGCGGCTGCGGTCGAACGATGGGCGGGCCGATCCGTGGGGCGGCTTCTGGATCGGGATGATGGGGAAGAAGGCCGAGCCGGGCGCCGGGGCCATCTGGCGGCTCTGGCGCGGCGAACTGCGGCGGATCCGCGGCGGCCTCACCATCCCGAACGCGATCTGCTTCGATGCCGGGCGCGCGCGGGCGTATTTCGCCGACACCCACGCGGGTACGGTCTGGGTACTGCCGCTCGACCCGGCGACCGGATGGCCGGAAGGGGAGCCGCGGGTGTTCCTCGGGCTGGCCGATGCGGGGCTGCATCCGGACGGGGCGGTGGTCGATGCCGAGGGGCGGTTCTGGAACGCGCAGTGGGGGGCCGGGCGGGTCGCCTGCTACGACCCGGACGGCCGGCTCGTGCGCGCCGAGCGCTTCGAGGCGACGCGGACCAGTTGCCCGGCGTTCGGCGGCGCCGGGCTCGGCACGCTGTTCGTGACGACGGCGCAGGAGGGGATGGACGCCGAGGCGCGCCGGGCCGAGCCGCGGGCGGGGATGACCTTCGCGCGCGTCCTCGACGTCCGCGGCCGCCCGGAGCCGGCGGTGGCGCCGGGGTGAGCGCGGCGGCGCGATGACGACCGTGCTGCCGCGACGCGCCGGGATCGCGCTGCTGGTGCTGCTGCTCGCGATCCACCGCTGACCTTTGACCGGGCCGGTCCGAAGGAGTAGTCGGGACGATCTTTCACGGAGGCTCCGATGGCGGCAACCGACACCCGGCGGCTCGCGGTCTTGCAGTCGCTCTGGGCGATGGAGCGGCGGCACACCGACGGCTTCGAGCGCTCGCTCGAGGAGAACGTCGCGATGATCGCCGGGGCCGGCTTCGACGGGGTCAGCACGCACTGGACCGACCGCGCGAAGGTGGCGCGGCTGGCGGGGCTGCTCGGGCCGGCCGGGATGGTCGGCGAGGGGCAGTGCTTTCCGAAGACCGTCGACGACCTGAAGCCCGTGCTCGAGATCGCGGCCGAGTTCCCGCCGCTGCACCTCGACATCCAGCCCGACGTGCGGCCGCGGCGGCTGGCGGACTGCCTGCCGCTGCTCGAGGGCTGGATGCGGCTGGCCGAGGATGTCGACTTTCCGGTGCTGGTCGAGACGCACCGCGACCGGATGACGACGGACCTTCATTTCGTCCTCGACATCCTCGACGCGATGCCCGACCTGCCGCTGCTGGCCGACCTCTCGCACTTCCTCGTCGGCCGCGAGTTCGCCTGGCCGGTCGACGACGCGAACCACGCGATGATCGAGCGCATCCTCGACAGCTCGCACGCGCTGCACGGGCGGGTGGCCTCGCGCGAGCAGGTGCAGGTCGAGATCTCCTTCCCGGCGCACCGGATGTGGGTCGAGCTCTTCGAACGCTGGTGGGGCTACGGGATGGCGAGCTGGCGGCGGAGGAGCGGCCCGGACGCGACGCTGGCCTTCACCTGCGAGCTGGGGCCGAAGCCCTACGCGATCATCGGCCGCGACGGCAACGACACGACCGACCGCTGGGCAGAGTCGCTGCAGATGGCGGAGATCGCGCGGCGGCTCTGGGCGGCCTCGGCCTGAGCGTGGGCCCGACCTTCGCCGAGATCGCGCGGCGGGCGGGGGTCGGGACGGCGACGGTCGAGCGCGTCCTGAACGGGCGCGGCGGCGTGCGGCCGGCGACGGTCGAGAAGGTCGTCGCCGCCGCCCGCGCCCTCGACTGGCCGCGGCGGCTGCCGGAGGTGCACCGCGGGCTCTTGCGGGTCGAGGTGATCCTGGTGCGGCCGGAGACGACCTTCTACCGGCGGCTGTCGCGCGCGTTCGAGCGGATCGCGGCGACGCTCGACCCGGCGGTGCGCGTCTTCCGGACGTTCATGGACGAGACCGACGCACGGGCGATCGCGGCGCGGATCGCGGCGACGGAGCCGCGGCGGGCCGGGCTGATCCTGGCGGTGCCGGACGACCCGGAGATCCGCGCGGCCGTCGCCGCCGTCGCGCCGGCGCTGCCGGTCGTGCATGTCGTCACACGGGCGGCCGACGAGGGCGACCTCGTCAGCATCGACAACTACGCCGCCGGGCGGACCGCGGCGATGCTGCTCACGCGGATGCAGCCGGCGACGGGGCGGGTCATGGCGATCTGCCACCCGATCTACCAGGTGCACCGCGAGCGGATGCGCGGCTTCTCCGACTACTTCCGCGACGCGCCGCGCGCGGGCCTCGGGTTCGCCTGGGCGGGGTTCGGGCGCGACGAGGCGCGGCGGTGCGGCGACCTGCTGCACCGGGCGCTGGAGATGTGGCCGGACCTCGTCGGGCTCTACAACGTCGGGGCGGGCAACGCGGCGGTCGCCGACGTGCTGCGCCGGCACCCGCGTGGGCGGGCGGTCTTCTTCGTCGGCCACGAGCTGACCGACGACACCGCGGAATCGCTCCGCGACGGCACGATGGCCGTGGTCCTCGACCAGGCGCCGGAGGCGCAGGCGCGCCGGGCGCTCGACCTGATGCTGAGCCGCATCGGCATGCTCGACGTCGCGCTCGACACGGCGCCGATCCGCTTCGTGACGGTGACCGCCGAGAGCCTCTGACGCGAGGCGGCGGCATCGGCCCCGCCTGAAGGGGTGCGGACGGCCGGTATTCCGGATCGAACCGGAAACCGGCCGCGCGCGGGCCTCATCCCTTGGTGCGGTTGCGGATCATGAAGGTGTCGTAGCTGTATTCCGCGACCTGCCACCAGAGGTAGCCCTCGCCGCGGTAGGCCTTGACGCTGTCGAAGATGGCCTTGAAGTCGGCGTTCTGCGCCGAGATCTCGTCGTAGAGCTGGTGGGCGGCGGTGTAGGCGGCGTCGACCACGTCCTGCGGGAAGACCTTGAGCTTGGTGCCGCCGGCGACCAGCGTCCGCAGCGCCTCGGGGTTCTTGGTGTCGTACTTCGCCATCATGTCGGTGTTGGCGTAGGCGGCGGCGTTCTGCAGGATCGCCTGGTAGGCGGGCGAGAGCGCGTTCCACTTGTCGAGGTTGACGAAGAAGTGGATCGCCGGCCCGCCCTCCCAGAAGCCCGGGTAGTAGTAGTTGGGCGCCACCTTGTAGAAGCCGAGCTTGAGGTCGTCGTAGGGGCCGACCCACTCGGCGGCGTCGATCGTCCCGCGCTCGAGGGCGGGATAGATGTCGCCGCCCGGGATCTGCTGCGGCACGACACCGAGCTTCTCGATCACCTTGCCGGCGATGCCGGCGATCCGCATCTTGACGCCCTTGAGGTCGTCGAGGCCGTTGATCTCCTTGCGCCACCAGCCGCCCATCTGCACGCCGGTGTTGCCGCCGGGCATGCCGTAGAGGTTCTGCTTGGCGTAGAAGGCGTTCAAGAGCTCGTTGCCGCCGCCCTGGTAGAGCCAGCCGTTCATCAGCCGGGCGTTGAGGCTGAAGGGGATGGCGGTGCCGAGGGCGAAGGTCGGGTCCTTGCCCCAGTAGTAGTAGGAACAGGTGTGCGCCATCTCGACGGTGGCGGTGCCGACGGCCTCGGCCGCCTGCGGGGTCGGGACGATCTCGCCGGCGGGGAAGACCTCGATCTCGAAGTTGCCGTCGGTCATCGCCTTGACGTGGTCGGCGAAGGTCTGGGCGGTTCCGAAGATGGTGTCGAGCGAGCGCGGGAAGCCGGAGGTGAGGCGCCAGGCGACCTTGGGCTGCGATTGGGCGATGGCGGGGGCGGCGAGGGTCGCGGCGGCGCCGCCGCCGGCGGCGACCTTGAGGAAGCTGCGTCGTTTCATGGGTTTGCACTCCGTGCTGGTGTTCATGGCTTGGCGGGCTGGCTGAAGTCGGGGGCCGGGATGCCGAGGTCGGGCGCGCCGAGCTCGCCCCCGGCGCCGGGCGGGGGGGCGATCTCGTCGAGGGCGTGCTCGACGGCCGTGGCGTCCAGCGTCGCGTGCGGCGCGATCCAGTAGGTCACCGACTGCGGCCAGAAGATCATGATCGCGACGAGCACGAGCTGCAGCCCGATCCAGGGGAAGGAGCCCCAGTAGATGTCCGAGGTCTTCACCTCCTTGGGCGCGATGGCGCGGAGGTAGAAGAGCGCGAAGCCGAAGGGCGGATGCATGAACGAGGTCTGCATGTTCACGCAGAGGAGCAGCCCGAACCAGATCATGTCGATCCCGAGGGCGCGGGCGACCGGCACGAGCATCGGCACGACGATGAAGACGATCTCGAAGAAGTCGAGGAAGAAGGCGAGGAAGAAGACGAAGACGTTGACGAACACCAGGTAGCCGACGACGCCGCCCGGCAGGCTCGACAGCATGTGCTCGATCCAGCGGCCGCCGTTCACGCCCTGGAAGACCAGGCTGAAGACGGTGGCGCCGATCAGGATGAAGACCACCATCGAGGTGATCCGCGCCGTCGTCACCATCGCCTGCCACATCATCGCGCGGGTGTAGCGGCGGTGCAGGAAGGCGAGCACGATCGCGCCGACCGCACCCATGGCGCCGGCCTCCGTGGGGGTCGCGAGGCCGAGGAAGATGGTGCCGAGGACGAGGAAGATCAGGACGAGCGAGGGGACCATGCCCCAGAGCACCTTGGAGGCGAGGGCCCAGCCGCGAAGGGTGCGCGCCTCCTTCGGCAGCGGGGGCACGCGGTGCGGCTGGATGATCGAGACGGCGAGGATGAAGAGGGTGAAGAGCAGGAGCTGCAGGATCGAGGGGCCGACGGCGCCCAGATACATGTCGCCGACCGAGACGCCGAGCTGGTCGGCGAGGACGATCAGGACGAGGGAGGGCGGAATGACCTGGGTGATGGTGCCGGAGGCCGCGACGACGCCGGTGCCGATGCGCATGTCGTAGCCGTAGCGCATCATCACCGGGATGGTGATCATCCCCATGGCGATGACCGAGGCGGCGACCGTGCCGGTGATGGCGCCGAGGATGGCGCCGACGAAGATCACCGCATAGGCGAGCCCGCCCGGGACCGGGCCGAAGAGCTGGCCCATACCCTCGAGCAGGTCCTCGGCGAGGCCGGACCGCTCGAGGATGGCGCCCATGAAGGTGAAGAAGGGGATGGCGAGCAGGAGCTCGTTCGACATGATGCCGAACGTCCGGTAGGGGAGCGCCTGCAGGAACTCCGGCCCGAAGTAGCCGACGTGGATCGCCAGCGCCCCGAAGAAGAGGCCGAGCGCCGACAGCGAGAAGGCGACCGGGAAGCCGAAGAGCAGGAAGACGATCAGCCCCCCGAACATGGTCGGGGCCATGGCGCCGTATTCGAGCATCTCAGGCGGCCCCCCGTCCGGACCGCGTCACTGCACCGGCCTCTCGTATTCGACGGTCTCGTCGGGGTCGCCGCGAAGGCCGGCGATGCGCTTGATCAGCTCGGCGATCCCCTGCAGCAGCACGAGGAAGAGGCCGAGCGGCAGGAGGAGCTTGACCGGCCAGAGGATCAGCCCGCCGGCGTTCGAGGAATGCTCGTCGCTGCGGAAGGCGGTCAGGAAGAACTCCCACGAGAAGAAGATCATCGTCAGCATCGACGGGATCAGGAAGAGGGTGATGCCGACGACGTCGGTCCAGAGCTTGCCGCGATGCGAGCGGGGGCCGTAGAGGAGGTCGACGCGGACGTGCTCGTTCAGCTGCAGGACGTTGGCGGCGCCGAGCAGGAAGATGCCGGCGAACATCTGCCACTGGATCTCGAGCCAGGCGTTCGAGCTCAGGTTGAAGAGGTAGCGCGACGTCGCATTGCCGGCGCTGATCAGGCAACTGAGCAGCACCAGCCAGGCGGAGATGCGACCGAAGAAGCCGCTTGTCGCGTCGATCGCGCCCGCCAGGCGCAGCAACCGCCTCATTCGTCGGTCCGTTTTCGCATTCCCGCCGCGTTGGTAACGGCTGTATTTCGCTCAGGCAAGCGGATTGGGCGGCGGATGGCGAAAGAAAAGTACGGATCGCGCGCCGTTGCGGCAATTTAATGCAGCGGAAGCGGTTGACCGGGCCGGGCGGGTTGGATTAGGAAGGCCGCGGAGGATCGCATGCGGCAGTCAGTAACCATCGGTGCGCGGCGCGGGAACCGGCGACGGCCATAGGGCCGGAGCGGGACCGGGCGCCGTAACCCCCTGAGCGGGGGTTTTTTTATGGCTCGACACGGCGTGCCGGAAGGAGCAATCGGGCACGCAAGGATGGGAGGGGCGAAGATGAATCGGGAAATGACCGGGGCGGAGATGGTCGTCCGGGCGCTCAAGGACCAGGGCGTCGACACGGTGTTCGGCTATCCGGGCGGCGCGGTACTTCCCATCTACGACGCGATCTTCCAGCAGAACGACATCCGGCACATCCTGGTGCGCCACGAGCAGGGGGCGACGCACGCGGCCGAGGGCTACGCGCGCTCGACCGGGCGGCCGGGGGTCGTGCTGGTGACCTCGGGCCCGGGGGCGACCAATGCCGTCACCGGCATGACCGACGCCTTGATGGACTCGATCCCGATGGTCGTGCTGACCGGGCAGGTCCCGACCTTCATGATCGGCAACGACGCCTTCCAGGAGGCGGACACCGTCGGGATCACCCGGCCCTGCACCAAGCACAACTGGCTGGTGAAGGACCCGGGCAGGCTCGCCGAGACGATCCACCAGGCGTTCCACGTCGCAACCCACGGGCGGCCCGGGCCGGTGCTCGTCGACATCCCCAAGGACGTCCAGTTCGCGACGGCGCTCTACGTCCCGCCCGAGGAGGCGAAGGTCTCGCACTACCAGCCGCGGACCAAGGGGGACCCGGGCGCGATCCTCGCGGCGGTCGAGGCCTTGGAGCGGGCCGAGCGGCCGGTGATCTATTCCGGCGGCGGGGTCGTGAACTCCGGGCGCGAGGCGAGCCGGCTGCTGCGCGAGCTGGCCGCGGCGACCGGATTCCCGATCACCTCGACGCTGATGGGGCTCGGGGCCTATCCGGCGTCGGGCAAGGGGTGGATCGGCATGCTCGGCATGCACGGCACCTACGAGGCCAACTGGGCGATGCACGACTGCGACTTCATGCTGTGCATCGGCGCGCGCTTCGACGACCGGATCACCGGCCGGGTCGATGCCTTCAGCCCGGGGTCGTACAAGGTGCACGTCGACATCGATCCCTCGTCGATCAACAAGAACATCCACGTGCAGGTGCCGGTCGTCGGCGACGTCGGCGAGGTCCTGTCCGAGATGCTGGCGCTCTGGAAGGCGCGCGGGTCGAAGACCCGGGCCGAGGCGGTCGGGAAGTGGTGGCGGCAGATCGAGCTCTGGCGCGGGCGGAACTGCCTCGCGTTCCGCAACTCGGACAAGGTGATCAAGCCGCAGCACGCGCTGCAGCGGCTCGAGGCGCTGACCCGCGGGCGCGACCGCTACATCACCACCGAGGTCGGCCAGCACCAGATGTGGGCGGCGCAATACATGGGCTTCGACGAGCCGAACCGCTGGATGACCTCGGGCGGCCTCGGGACGATGGGGTACGGCTTCCCGGCGTCGATCGGGGTGCAGGTGGCGCATCCCGAGGCCTTGGTCATCAACGTCGCCGGCGAGGCGAGCTGGCTGATGAACATGCAGGAGCTCGGGACGGCGGTGCAGTTCCGCCTGCCGGTCAAGCAGTTCATCCTCAACAACGAGCGCCTCGGCATGGTGCGGCAGTGGCAGGAGCTCTTGCACGGCGAGCGCTACTCGTCGAGCTGGTCGGAGGCGCTGCCCGACTTCGTCAAGTTGGCCGAGGCCTTCGGGGCAAAGGGCATCCAGGTGACCGACCCGGCGAAGCTCGACGACGCGATCGCCGAGATGCTGGATTACCCGGGGCCGGTGATCGTCGACGTGGTGGTCGAGAAGCACGAGAACTGCTTTCCGATGATCCCGTCGGGCAAGGCCCACAACGAGATGCTGCTCGGCGAGGATTCGACCTCCGGCGCCATCGAGGCCGGTGGCGCGGTGCTGGTCTGAGGGGAGGAAGGATGAACGCGCTCGCGATCAAGCAGGGATCGAACCGGCACAGCGCCTACGAGCTGCGCGGCCCGCTCGACGACCATGAGGAGAAGCACACGCTCGCCGTGCTGGTCGACAACGAGGCGGGCGTGCTCGCCCGCGTCATCGGGCTGTTCTCGGGGCGGGGCTACAACATCGAGAGCCTCACCGTGGCCGAGACCGACCACCTGGGGCACGTGTCGCGGATCACCATCGTGACGACCGGCACGCCGGCGGTCATCGAGCAGATCAAGGCGCAACTCGGCCGGCTGGTGCCCGTCCATGACGTCCACGACCTGACCGTCGAGGGGCTGGCGGTCGAGCGCGAGCTGGCGCTCATCAAGGTCCAGGGGACCGGCGAGCGCCGCGTCGAGGCGATGCGGCTCGCCGACGTCTTTCGCGCGCGGGTCGTCGACACCACGCTCGAGAGCTTCGTCTTCGAGATCACCGGGACCCCGGAGAAGGTCGACGCCTTCATCGCGCTGATGCGGCCGCTCGGCCTCGTCGACCTGGCGCGGACCGGCGTCGCGGCGATCGCGCGGGGAGTCTAGGCGAGGGCGCCCTCCGCGGTGACGCGGGTGGCGCCGCCGAGGTAGCGGGCGAGCGCCGCGGGCAGCGTCACCGAGCCGTCGTCCTGCTGGCCGTTCTCGAGGACGGCGATCAGCGTGCGGCCGACGGCGAGGCCGGAGCCGTTCAGCGTGTGGACGAACTCGGGGCGCGCGCCCTCGCCGCGGCGGAAGCGGGCGTTCATCCGGCGGGCCTGGAAGTCGCCGCACAAGGAGACCGAGGAGATCTCGCGGAAGGTGTCCTGGCCGGGCAGCCAGACCTCGAGGTCGTGGGTGCGGCGGGCGCCGAAGCCCATGTCGCCGGTCGAGAGGACGACGGTGCGGTAGGGGAGGCCGAGGGCCTCGAGGATCGACTCCGCGCAGCGGGTCATGCGGTCGAGCTCGTCGCGGCCGTCCTCGGGGCGGACGATCGAGACCATCTCGACCTTCTCGAACTGGTGCTGGCGCAGCATGCCGGCGGTGTCCTTGCCCGCCGAGCCCGCCTCGGAGCGGAAGCACTGGGTGTGGGCGGTCATCCGGATCGGGAGCTCGGAGTCTTCGAGGATCTGGTGGGCGACGAGGTTCGTCAGCGTCACCTCGGCGGTCGGGATCAACCACCAGCCATTGGTGGTCTGGTAGCTGTCCTCGGCGAACTTCGGCAGCTGGCCGGTGCCGTACATCGCCTCGTCGCGGACCAGCACCGGGGTCCAGACCTCGGTCAGGCCGTGCTTCTCGACGTGGGTGTCGAGCATGAACTGGGCGAGCGCGCGGTGCAGGCGGATCATCGCGCCCTTCATCACCACGAAGCGGCTGCCGGACAGGCGGCCGGCGGCCTCGAAGTCGAGGCCGGCGCGGGCGGCGGGGATCTCGTAGTGCTCGAGCGGCGGGGTCGCGAAGTTCCTCGGGCTGCCCCAGCGGTGCAGCTCGACGTTGGCGCTGTCGTCGGGGCCGTCGGGGACGTCGGCGAGCGGCAGGTTGGGGACGCCCTGCAAGAGGTCGAGGAGTGCTGCGTCGGCATGGGCGGCCTCGGCCTCGAGCCGGGCGATCGTCTCCTTCCGCTCGGCGACGAGCGCGCGCAGCCGCTCGAACCCGGCCTCGTCGCCGCGCGCCTTGGCGGCGCCGATCTCCTTGCTCGCGGCGTTGCGCTCGGCAAGCGCGGTCTCGGCGGCGGCAATCTTGGCGCGCCGGGTCGAGTCGAGCGCCAGCACGTCGGCGGCGAGCGGGGTGAGCCCGCGGCGCGCGAGCGCAGCGTCGAAGGCCACGGGGTCGTCCCGGATCAGGCGGATGTCGTGCATGGGAGCCTCCGGCTTCGCGTGCGGGTTATGCCGGAAGCCGGAGGCGGATCAAAGGCCCGAAATGCAGGGCCGGGTCCGGGGGCCGTGCAGGGTGCGGACGAATCTTAAGCGACTGAAATATAACAGATTTGATCCGGAGGATTAACCGGCCGCTCATACTTGGCCGCGCAGCGGGGAGATCGCCAGGCCCCGCACGCGCGTCAGCGGATGTTCCGGAACGAGACACGGATGCGGCCGCGGCGCACCCGGAAGACGATCGTCGGCCGGTCGCTGCGTTGCTTCTTCGACGGCGGCTGCGGCGGCGGCGGATGCGCGAAGGCCTGGCCGAGGGCGAAGGCGGCGGAGTGCAGGATGGCCACGGCCTTGGGGTCCCTCATCATGGCCGTGTACCAGTACAGCCAGGCGATGGCGGCGCGGGCGGCCACCCGGTGCCCCGCCTTGAAGTCCGCGCTACGCGACGGGTGGACCCGGATGCGGCGGGGAAACCTCAGCCCCTTCACAGATCCAGCCTTCCCTGCCGCTGCGGCGCCTCCTCGCGGGCTGCGCGCTTGAAGGCGTCGTCGCGGCGGGCCGGGAGCTTCACCGCCCGGTCGCGGAGCGCGAGCGCCTCCTCGATGGTCACGATCTGGAGCCGGGGGACCGGGGCGAAGCCGTCCATCTCGAACTGTCCGGCCGCCGCAGCCTCCCGCGTCATAGGCGCCGTCGGCGGGGTCAGGGTCAGGAAGACGCCGATCTCCGCCTTCTCGCGCTCGATGACACCGCGGAGGTCGCGGATCATCGGCACGCCGACGTTGTCGCCGGCCTTGACCGAGACGATGGCGCGATGGGTCTTGCCGAAGTAGAGGTTGCCGTCGATGCCCTTGTCCGCACCCTTCCGGCCGAGGTTGCCGGGCTGGGCGGCGATCAGGCTGAGCGCCCATTTCTCGAACTCGAAATAGTAGTTCTTGTCCTCGCGCCCGCGGCGGGCGAGGTCGCGCGCCCCGGCGAGGTCCTGCGGCACCCCGTGGGTCTCGAAGGCGACGCCGGGGAAGGCGTCGCGCAGCCGCTTCTCGATCAGGCCGATGGCGAGGTGGGTGACGTCGATGCCGATCCACTGCCGCCCGAGCTTCTCCGCCGCGTGCACCGTGGTGCCGCAGCCGCAGAAGGGGTCGAGCACCACGTCGCCGGGGTTGGAACTGGCGGCGACGATGCGCTCGAGCAGGGCGACGGGCTTCTGGGTGGGGTAGCCGAGGCGTTCCGTAGCGGTTCGCCCTATAGTATTGATATCAGCCCATATGTCTCCCACCATCGAGCCGCCGTCCGCTTTCAGATAGCTCTTGAGCTTGGGATAGCGGCCCTTCTCGGGCCAATGAAGCATTCCCTCCGCGTCAAGCTCGTCCAATCGATCCGTCGTATAACGCCAGTGCCTGCCAGCCCCAATTTGAGCGGGGTCGATATTCCGCCAGACCGCGCCAGTTGAGCCATTCCGGAGCCCTGCGCCAGTGAGATCGGCCAACATGTAGCGGCCCCGTTCGTCCTCAAATCGATACTCTCGCCCTAGCCACTGCTCATTCATGGCACCGATTTGAACGTTGAACGTCTTTGGCTCGTGCCCTTTCGAGAAGAACAGGATGACGTCGTGGACACGCGGCCATCGCTTCCCAACAGACCGACCTGTCGTTCTCCGCCAGATGATCTCAGATTGGAAGTTGCTGGCCCCGAACACCGCATCCAGCAGGATCTTCAGATAGTGGCTCGCGGTCGGGTCGCAGTGCAGGTAGAGGCTGCCGGTCGGCTTGAGCACCCGGTGCAGCTCGATCAGCCGGATGGCCATCATCGCGAGATAGGCCATCATGTCGTTCTCGCCGAGGAAGGAGCGCATGGCGCGCAGCATCTCGGCGGCGGCGCCGTTGCCCGAGCGCAGCACCTCGGCGAAGGCTTCCTCGGCGGCGTCGGTCCAGTGCCAGGTGTCGTCGAAGGCCTCGATCTGCGCTGCGCTGGCGTTGCCGGACGGACCCTTGAAGAGGACGTTGTAGCTGGCGTTGGAGTTGAAGGGCGGGTCGAGGTAGACGAGATCGACGCTTTCGCTGGCGATCTGGTCGCGCAGGACAGCCAGGTTGTCGCCGTAGTAGAGGTGGTTCATCGTTCGCCCGTCATCCGCGGACCGCGACGTTAGCGGCGGAAGGCGGGCATCGCCAAGGGAAAGAGCACGGCATGGATACCGACGACAGCGCGGGAGGCGACCGCTACGTGAACGTCAGCTACCGCTTGAGCGCGTCCGGGGTCTGGGACCGGGAGTGCCGGGCGATGCATCCGACCCAGCTCCCGATCCCGGATGCGCTTGCGGACTGGATCGTCGATTGGGCGGAGCGCTACGACGAGATGTCCGCGGACGCCCCGGGCATGACCCCCGACGAGGCGTTCCAGCGCGAAGGACGCGCGATCGTCGCAGCGCTCCGCGTCGTGCTGTCGGATTGGACGGTGGTCTACGATGCCCCGATCTCGTGGGCATCGCCCCGGGGGTGACGGTTCGGCTCTATTCAGAGCGGCACCGCGTCGGCGAGCTCCTGCAACAGCGTCGCGCTCGCCCGGAGCGCCTCGTGCTCGTCGGGGGCGAGGTCGGGGAAGAGGTCGGCGGTGACGCCGGTGCGGCCGAGGACGCGGGGGATCGAGAGGGCGACGTCGGTGACGCCCTCGACCTCGGGGGTGGCGATCGAGACCGAAAAGACGGCACCCTCGTCGCGGGCGATGGCGGCGGCGACGCGGGCGAGGCCGGCGCCGATGCCGTACCAGGTGGCGCCCTTGCCCTCGATGATGGTGTAGGCGGCGCGGCGGACGCCCTCGTCGATGCGGGCGCGCACCTCGGGGGTCGCGGGCGCCCCGACCTGCTCGGCGAAGGACAAGAGGTTGACGCCGCCGGCGCGGGCCGACGACCAGGCCAGCACCTCGCTGTCGCCATGCTCGCCGAGGACGTAGGCGTGGACCGACTGCGGCGCGATGCCGAGGTGCTGGCCGACCAGCCAGCGGAAGCGGGCGGTGTCGAGGATCGTCCCCGAGCCGATGACGCGGGTGGCGGGCAGGCCCGACAGGCGGGTCGCGACCTGGGTCATCACGTCGACGGGGTTCGAGGCGATCAAGAGGATTGCGTCCGGGGCGGCGTCGAGGACGCGGGCGGTGACGTCGCGGAAGACCTCGGCATTGCGGCCGAGGAGCGCCAGCCGGGTCTCGCCCGGGCGCTGGGCGACGCCGGCGGCGACGATGACGATGCCGGCGCCGGCGAGGTCGCGGTAGCCGCCGGAGCCGACGCGGGTGGCGGAGGCGAAGGGGACGGCGTGGGCGATGTCCTCGGCCTGGGCGCGGGCGAGGGCGGGGTCCATGTCGACGAGCACCACCTCGGTCGCGGTGCCGAGGAGCGCCATCGCATAGGCGGCGGCGCTGCCGACCTGGCCGGTGCCGACGATGCCGATCTTCATGGGAATTCCTCCGCTCGCGCCGGGCCACCATGGACGATCCGCGCCGGAAATGGAAACGGAGCGTCGCGCCGGGCAGGCTAGGCAGCGGGCCGGGCAGGGCGCATATGGGGCGCGACATCGAATGGAGGAGGAAGGCCATGTCGTTCCGTCCCGTCGCTTCCCAGTCGCGCGCCGAGCCCACGGTCGAGGGCGCGGGCGTGCATCTGCACCGGGTCTTCGGCTTCGGCGATCCCGGCGAGAGCGACCCGTTCCTGCTGCTCGACGACTTCCGCAACGACGACCCGCGCGCCTATGCCGCCGGCTTCCCCTGGCACCCGCACCGGGGGATCGAGACGATCACCTACGTGCTCGACGGCTCGGTCGAGCATTCGGATTCGCTCGGGAACCGCGGGGTGCTCGGGCCGGGGTCGGTGCAGTGGATGACCGCCGGATCGGGGATCCTGCACCAGGAGATGCCGCGCGGCGCGGCCTCAGGGCGGATGCACGGGTTCCAGCTCTGGGCGAACCTGCCGTCGTCCCTGAAGATGACGGCGCCGCGCTACCAGGACATCGAGGGGAAGGACGTCACCGAGGTCGTCGACGACGACGGGACGGTGGTCAAGATCATCATCGGCAAGTTCTGGGGCCGCAAGGGGCCGGTCGACGGGATCGCGGCGGAGCCGCTCTACCTCGACGTCTCGGTGCCGGCGGGCGTGCGGAAGACGCTGCCGGTCGACACCCGCGCCAACGCCTTCGCCTACGTCTTCGCCGGATCGGGCAGCTTCCGCGACGCCTCGGCGCCCGAGGGCGTCCGGGTCGAGAAGGAGTTCCGCGGGCAGGAGCTCAACATCCGCGACCTCAGCGGCAACCGGACCCTGGTCCGCTTCGGCTCGGGCGACGAGGTGACAGTGCAGGCGGGGCCCGAGGGCATCCGCTTCCTGCTGGTCGCCGGCCGGCCGCTGAAGGAGCCCGTCGCCTGGCACGGCCCGATCGTGATGAACACCCGCGCCGAGCTGATGACGGCGATGAAGGAGCTGCAGAACGGCACCTTCATCAAGGCCTCGGCCTAGCCGGATCGCCGGCGTCGAGGCTTGACGGTCCTTGCGCGCGACGCACGCTGGCGGTGCGCGGCAGCAGAGGCGCGTCAGCATGGCGTCGTGAGTATCTGATCCAGGGAACGGTCTTCTCGCTGCTCTACACCGTCGCCCGGAAAACCGTGTGGATCATCGACGTCCAAGATCGGCGCGGGCAGAGGAATGCCGCTGCACTGCGCCGGTTTCTTCGCGAGCTGGAAGGTCGCGCGGGGCCGGGCGGCTGAGCGTCGGTCCTGGTTGTCGCGGCAGGCCCGCACAACCCTGGCGATAGGGACTGGTCAACAACCGGGCAAACGGCTAGGGTCCGGCTTCCCCCGAGTCCCGTGGTCGGCCGTCGCGTCGGCCCGTCGCTTTCCGCGAGCCCTTCGAATGAATGCCCTCAGCCAGGTGGCCGCTTCCGCGCGCGAGGACTCCCTCGCGCACGTGAAGGCTGCCGGCTGGGGCCGAGGCGTGAACGCGCTGGTCCGGATCACCCGGATGAACCTGCGCCACCCCTGGCAGGCCGGCGCCGCGATCGGCGCGACCTTCGTCGCCGCGGCGCTGCAGCTCGCGATTCCGCGCCTGCTCGGCCACGCCGTCGACCAGACCCAGGCGGTCGTCAGCGGCGGCGCGGCCGCCGGCGCTGCGGAGGCGGCGCTCTGGACGACGGCCTTGACGCTCCTCGCCGTCAGCGTCTTCCGCGGCCTCTTCACCATGGTGCAGAACTACTACGGCGAATCGGTCGGCCACCACGTGGGTTACGAGCTCCGCCTCGCCTTCTACGAGAAGGTGCAGCGGCTGAGCTTCTCCTTCCACGACCGCGTCCACTCGGGGGATCTCATCACCATCGGCATGCTCGACCTCGAGGGCGTGCGGATGTTCTTCTCGACCGGCCTCGTGCGCATGGTGCTGCTCGCGATGCTGATCGGCATCGGCAGCTGGATGCTGATCTCGACCGACCCGACGCTCGGGCTCCTCGCCCTCTCCTTCGTCCCCTTCGTCGCCTGGCGCTCCTCGGCGACGCACCTGACGCTGCGCGCCACCTGGCTGGACCTCCAGGAGCGGCTCTCCGTGCTCAGCCGCGTGATGGAGGAGAACCTCGGCGGCATCCGGGTCGTGCGCGCCTTCGCCGCGCAGGCCTGGGAGCTCGTGAAGTTCGACCGCGCCTCGCGGAGCGCGCTCGACCTCGCGCATCGTCGGGTCGGGATCCGCGTCCGGAACACCAGCGCGATGTCCTTCTCCTTCTTCCTCGCCATGGGCCTCGTGCTCTGGGTCGGCGGGCGCAAGGTGGCGGCGGGCGAGATGACGGTCGGCACGCTGACTTCGTTCCTGACCTTCATGACCATCCTGCAGATGCCGGTCCGCCAGCTCGGGCTGATGGTGAACTCCTTCTCGCGCGCCTCGACCTGCGGCGCGCGGCTCTTCGGCTTCCTCGACATCGAGGTCGAGATCGCCGACCGCCCGGGCGCGCGGCCGCTCGCCGTCGCCGACGGCACGCTCCGCTTCGAGGACGTGAGCTTCGCCTACGCCGGTACCCGCCGCCCGGCGCTCTCCCGCGTCAGCTTCGAGGCCAGGCGCGGCGAGACGATCGGCATCGTCGGCCGCCCCGGCAGCGGCAAGTCGACGATCGCCCACCTGATCCCCCGCTTCTACGACCCGAGCTCGGGCCGCGTCACCATCGACGGCCAGGACATCCGCGACGTCACGCTCGTGTCGCTGCGGCAGGCGGTGGCGGTGGTGCAGCAGGACGGCTTCCTCTTCACGACGACGCTCGAGAACAACATCGCCTATGCCGACCCCTGGGCGGACGTGCCGCGGATCGAGCGCGCCAGCGCCTCGGCGCAGCTGCACGACTACGTGCTGGGGCTGCCGACCGGCTACCGGACGGTCGTCGGCGAGCGCGGCGTCTCGCTCTCGGGCGGGCAGCGCCAGCGGCTCGCGATCGCGCGGGCGCTGATGACGCGGCCGGCGGTGATGGTCTTCGACGATTCGACCGCCGCCATCGACGCCGGCACCGAGCAGCGCATCCGCAAGGCGCTGAAGAGCCACGGCAGGGACCGGGTGACGATCATCATCGCCCACCGGCTCGGGTCGCTGATGCACGCCGACCGCATCCTCTTCCTCGACGAGGGCGCGATCGTCGAGCAGGGCACCCACGCGGAGCTCCTCGCGCTCGGCGGCCGCTACCGGGCGCTGCACGACCTGCAGCTGACGCCGCAGGAGGCCGCGGAATGATGCGCGAGCAGGTCGAGACCGGCGGCCGCGACCCGACCTCCGAGCGCGGCGGCCGACCGCCGCGGGCCGTCGTCGGCTCGACCCGGATCGAGGAGGAAATCTTCGGCCGCGCCTTCGACGGCCGGATCCTCAGCCGCATCTGGACCTTCGTCCGCCCCTACCGGGCGCAGATGCTGATCGCGGTCGCCGCTGTCCTCGTCTTCACCCTCACCCAGCTCGCGATCCCGCTCATCATCCGCCACGCGATCGACCGCGGCATGGGGCCGGGTGCGGACCGCGCGGTCCTCGCCTGGTCCTTCGCCGCCTTCGCGGTCGCCATCCTCGTCAACTACGCCGCCAGCTGGACCCAGGAGACCGTGGTCGGGCAGGCCGCGGAGAACGTCCTTTCCGACATGCGCCGGGCGATGTTCGCCCACCTGCAGCGCGTCTCGCTCTCGTTCATGGACAAGACCGAGGTCGGCCGGCTGATGTCGCGGCTGCAGGGCGACGTCAACTCGATGCAGGAGTTCCTCGAGACCTCGGTGCTGTCGGTCGGGGACATCGCGCTCCTCTTCGGGATCGTCGGCGTGATGGTCTGGCTCGACTGGCGGCTGGGGTTGCTGACGCTCTCGGTGATGCCGGTTCTCTTCGTCGTGCGGCTGATCTGGCTGCCGCGGGCGCGGGAGGCCTTCATGGCGGCGCACGAGGCGCAGTCGACGACGAACGGAGCGCTCGCGGAGGGGATCAACGGGGTGCGCGCGGTGCAGAGCATGGACCGGCAGCGCGTGAACTTCATGCTCTACGACGACAAGGCGCGGGCGAACCTGAACGCCCACCTCCGCGCCGCCCGCTACGCCCAGGTGATGGTGCCGATCGTCGACACGCTGACCGGCATCGCGATGGCGGTCGTGATCGTCGTCGGCGGCGCGCGGGTGCTCGGGCGGGCGCTCGACGTCGGCGTGATGGTGGCGTTCCTCTTCTACATCCAGCGCTTCTTCGACCCGATCCGCTCGCTGACCATGCAGTATTCGGTGATGCAGCGGGCGATGGCCTCGGGGCACCGGATCACCGAGGTGCTCGACGTGCCGGCGGGGGTGGAGGACGCGCCCGATGCGGTGGCGCTCGGCCCGGACATGGACGGGTCGGTCGAGTTCAGGGGCGTGACCTTCGGCTACGACCCGCGGCACCCGGTGCTGCACGGGGTGAGCTTCCGGGTGAACCCGGGCGAGACGGTGGCGGTGGTCGGGCCGACGGGGTCGGGGAAGACGAGCTGCATGGCGCTGGCGCACCGCTTCTACGACGTGCAGCAGGGGTCGGTGCGGGTCGGCGGGCACGACGTGCGGCACGTCACGCAGGAGTCGCTCGGGCGGCAGATCGCGATGGTGCTGCAGGAGCCCTACCTCTTCACCGGGACGGTGTTCGAGAACATCCGCTACCGCAAGCAGGAGGCGACCCGCGAGGAGGTGGTGGCGGCGGCGAAGGCGGTCGGCGCGCACGACTTCATCATGGCGCTCCCCGACGGCTACGACACCGATCTCGGGCAGCGCGGCGGCGGGCTGTCGCTCGGGCAGCGGCAGCTCGTGAGCTTCGCGCGGGCGCTGGTGGCGGACGCGCGGATCCTCGTCCTCGACGAGGCGACGGCGAGCGTCGACAGCTATACCGAGATGCTGATCCAGAAGGCGCTGGAGCGGCTGCTGGAAGGCCGCACGG
The DNA here is from genome assembly GCA_046348975.1 of Amaricoccus sp. GTDB lineage: Bacteria > Pseudomonadota > Alphaproteobacteria > Rhodobacterales > Rhodobacteraceae > Amaricoccus. The sequence continues at coordinate 43,125 of JAXMDF010000009.1, forward strand.
GGCTCGTCATCGCGCACCGGCTGGCGACGGTGCGCGGCGCCGACCGGATCATCGTGCTCCGCGACGGCGAGGTGGCGGAGACCGGGACGCACGCCCAGCTCGTCGCCCGCGGTGGGCTCTATGCCCGGCTCTACGCGCTCAACTACGCCTCGTTCGACGACCTGCCGGCCGAGGCGAGCGCCTGAACGAACAGCCACAACCGGCTGCCTTGTCTTGCCTTTCTCCCTCCCTGACCTATCGGGCAGGTTCCCCCCGCCCAAGCTTGGGCGGGGGGGAAGGGGGGGTGGGTTGGCGCGCGCAACGGCGCGCAGGGGCCCCGCGTGCGCTTGCGCACGCGGGGAGAACGACTCCGGAGCGCAAAGGCGCTCCGACAATGCGGTCAGCTTGACCCGAGGCCCGCTCCGCGACCCCGGACAAACCTTTCAATCCGGTTAATGCTCGGGGGCGTTATCTAGCGAAATCAGACGCTTAATGTGGGTGCTCGACCCCGAGCACCCCCGGGCAATGGCCTCGGCGGCTACGCCGGCAGCGCTGCCGGCCGCTCGCGGATCGGCAGGTGGACGAGGGCCGAGAAGGCGCCGACGCCGACGCCGACCCACCAGACCAGGGTGTAGGTCCCGTAGATGTCGTAGAGCCGGCCGCCGAGCCAGACGCCGAGGAAGGCGCCGAGCTGGTGCGAGAAGAAGACGATGCCGTAGAGCGTCCCCATGTAGCGGACGCCCCAGATCGAGGCGACGAGCCCCGAGGTCAAGGGCACGGTCGCGAGCCACAGCGAGCCCATCAGGATCGAGAACAGGACGACGCTCCCGGGGGTCATCGGCGCCAGGATGAAGGCGGCGGCGACGATGGTGCGGCCAAGGTAGATCTGCGCCAGCAGGTTCTTCTTCTGGAAGCGCTGCCCGAGGGCGCCGGCCACGAGCGTGCCCCCGATGTTGAAGAGGCCGATCAGCGCGAAGGCGGCGGCGCCGAGCGCCGACGTGGTGGTGATGCCGAGCGACGCCAGCATGCCGCCGGCCGGCACCGGGGAGCAGACCTCAGCCACGAAGGCCGGGAAGTGCGCGGTCAGGAAGCCGAGCTGGTAGCCGCAGGAAAAGAACCCGAGGAAGATCAGGATGAAGCTCGGATCGCGCACGGCGCGGGCGACGACCGGCCCCATCGGCTCGTGCGCGATGGCGATGGTGCGGGCAGGCCCCTTGACCAGCGGCAGCAGGACCAGGGTGGCGAGCATGGCGGCGGCGAAGACCAGCATCACCTGCTGCCAGTGCATGACCCCGAGCAGCGCCTCGGCGATCGGGGGCCCGACGACCTGGCCGCCGGAGCCGGCGGCGGTGACGACCCCGAGCGCCATCGAGCGCTTCTCCGGCGCGGCGGCGCGGCCGACGACGGCCAGGATGACGCCGAAACCGGTGCCGGCGATGCCGAAGCCGACGAGGATCGCGACCAGCTGCTGCCCGCCCGGCGTCGTCGCCTGCGAGGTCAGCACGAGCCCGAGGGCGTAGGCGACCGCGCCGAGCGCGATCGCCTTGCGGTCGCTGAACCGCTCGGCGAGGGCGCCGAACAGCGGCTGCCCGAAACCCCAGCCAAGGTTCTGGATCGCGATCGCCATCGAGAAGGCCGAGCGCGGCCAGCCGAAATGCTCGGCGACCGGGATCTGGAAGACGCCGAAGCTCGCGCGGATGCCGAAGCTGACCAGCAGGAAGAGACACCCGGCGACCAGGATCGGCGCGAGCGGCAGCGGCTTGGCTTCGGTCATCGGAGGGCTCCGGGGCGGGCGCCGCGGAAGGTGGAACGGCGGGGGGCGGTCGTCAAAGTGTTTTTTGTTGCGTCTGTCGCACGCGCGTCGATGGGCGCCCGGGCGGCTTTCTTGACGGCCCGGGCGGGGATGCTAGGCAGGGAGCGGACCACGGGAGCCCCGCATGACCGACTACCTCTTCCGCGACGATGCCTACCTGGCCGAGGCGTCGGCGACCGTGACCGCCGCCGGACCCGAGGGGATCGAGCTCGACCGGACGCTGTTCTACGCGAGCTCCGGCGGCCAGCCCGGGGACACCGGGCGGATCCTGTTCGGCGGCGGCGAGGCGGTCGTCACCAACACGGTGCATCCGGACGGCGACCGGGGGCGGGTGGTGCACCTGGTCGATGGCTCGCTGCCGGCGCCGGGGGATGCGGTCGGGCTGCGGCTGGACTGGGAGCGGCGCTACCGGCTGATGCGGATGCACAGCGCGCTGCACCTCCTGTCGGTCGTGCTGCCCTACGGCGTCACCGGCGGGTCGATCGGCGAGGACAAGGGGCGGCTCGACTTCGACATGCCCGAGCCGCCCGACGATATCGCGGCGCTGGAGGCGCGGCTCAACGACTGGGTCGCAGCGGGGCTGCCGGTGAGCGCCGAGTGGATTTCCGAGGAGGAGCTGGCGGCGCGGCCGGAGATGGTCAAGACGATGAAGGTGAAGCCGCCGATGGGGCAGGGGCGCGTGCGGCTGGTGCGGATCGGCGAGGGCGAGGCGACGGTCGACTTGCAGCCCTGCGGCGGGACGCACGTGCGTTCGACGGCCGAGATCGGACGGCTCAGGATCGGCAAGGTCGAGAAGAAGGGCCGGGAGAACCGGCGCGTGAACCTGCACTTCGCGGACTGAGCGCCCGTGACCGAAGGACCGATGGCGCTTTACCGGCGCAAGGTCGCCGAGGGCGCGATCGACGCCGATCCGGCGCAGCGGCTGGCCGTCGAGAAGCTGCAGCTCCTGGCGATGCGGCTCGCCGACTATCAGCCGGCGAAGCCGAAGCGGGTCGGGATCGGGCTCTTCGGCTGGGGGCGCGACAGGCTCGAGGAGAAGCCGGTCCCGGGGCTCTACCTCTACGGCGGGGTCGGGCGCGGCAAGTCGATGCTGATGGACCTCTTCTTCGCCGCGGCGCCGGTCGAGCCGAAGCGGCGGGTGCATTTCCATGCCTTCATGCAGGAGGTGCATCGCGGGATCGCGGCGGCGCGCGAGAAGGGGGTGACCGACCCAGTGCGGCCGGTCGCGGACGCGGTGGCGGATTCGGCGACGCTGCTCTGCTTCGACGAGATGCAAATCAGCGACATCACCGATGCGATGCTGGTCGGGCGGCTGTTCGAGCGGCTGTTCGAGCGCGGGGTCGTGGTCGTGACCACGTCGAACCGGGCGCCGGACGAGCTCTACAAGGACGGGCTGAACCGCAACCTGTTCCTGCCGTTCATCGCGCTGATCAAGGATCGGCTCGAGGTGCACGAGCTGGCGAGCGCCACCGACCACCGGCTCGACCGGCTGCGCGGAGAGGCGGTCTATCACACGCCGCTCGGACCGGCGGCGACGGCGGCGCTCGATGCGGCCTGGGCGCGGCTCGCCGGGGGACCGGGCGCGCCGCTGACGCTGACGGTGCAGGGGCGGGCGGTGGCGCTGCCGGCTTTTCGCGGTGGCGTGGCGCGGGCCTCGTTTGGCGACCTGTGCGAAAAGCCGCTCGGTCCCGCGGACTACCTCGCGATCGCCGAGGCGGTCGAGGTGCTGATCCTCGACGACATCCCGATGCTGAGCCGGGCGCGCAACAACGAAGCGAAGCGCTTCGTCACGCTGGTCGACGCGCTCTACGAGGGGAAGGTGCGGCTGGTCTGCTCGGCGGCGGCGCCGCCGGACTCGCTCTACCCGGAAGGCGAGGGGGCCTTCGAGTTCGCCCGCACCGCCTCGCGGCTGCACGAGATGCAGGCGGCCGACTGGGGGCGCGGCTGACGCGGGGCTATCGGTCGAAGCGCTTCACCCAGCGGCGGTGCAGCCAGTAGTATTGGCCGGGCGTCGCGCGGACGCGGGCGGCGAGGCTGTCGGCGGCGGCTTGGGTCATTGCCTCGGCGCTGCCGGGCGTCAGCGGGGCCTCGAAGTCGATGGCGATCTGGACGCCGTCCGGCTGGCGGGTGCCGTAGGCGGGGATCATCGGCACGCGGAAGCGCGAGGCGATGGCGGCGATGGCGGTGCCGGTCAGGGCGGGCTGGCCGAGGAAGTCGATGGGCGTGCCGTCGATCACGTACTGGTCGAGCAGGATCGCGACGACGCCGCCGGCGCGCAGGTGGCGGATCAATTCCCGCATGCCGGCGCCGCCGCGCGGCAGCATGGGGGCGCCGTGCTCGGTCATGTTGGCGACGTAGGTGCGCTCCAGCCAGGGGTTGTTCATCGGGCGGTAGAGGGCGCCGACCTCGATGCCGCGGGCCTTGAGCGCGCCGCGGACGGCCTCCCACTGGCCGAAGTGGCCGCCGACCAGCAGGATGCCGCGGCCCTCGGCGCGGGCGGCCTGCAACGCGTCCCAGCCGGGGCCGGCGGGGTCGGTCCAGGGGGCGCGGCGCTGGAAGTCGCGGGCGGAGAAGGTCTCGACGAAGGTGCGGCCGAAGTTGTCGCCGACGGCGCGGGCGATGCGGCGGCGCTCGCCGGCGGGCATGGCGGGGAAGATCAGCCGGAGGTTGCCGTCGATGCGGCGGCGGAAGTCGGGGAGCAGCGCGACGGCGGCGCGGAGGACGGCCGAGCCGAGCGCCAGGCGGGCGCGCCAGGTGAGTGCGCGGGCCAGCGCGAGGAAGGCGCCCTGCGGCAGGAAGGCGAGGAAGTCGAGCACGCGGTTGCGCTGGCGGGCCATGGCTCAAACGGGCCTCTGCACACGGTCGGTCCAAGGCGCCCGGAGGCGCCGGCTCGCGGGGCATGCAAGTCGCGCACAAAGATTAAGTATATGAAGTTCAACGAACATTATCTGAAGGCTTAACCCGCTTTTCATCGTTGGCCGCTCATTCGAGGGTCGTGTCGGTGCAGCTTTCGCAACGGTCACGCTCGTCCTTCCCGGCCATGGAGAGGCCCGGCCGGCGCGGCGGCGTTTTGAACGCCGGTCGCCGCATGCGCGGCTCCGTTCTCATGACCGAGGGATTCTCCCTTGCGCTTCAAACCGGGCGGCTCGCCTGTGGCCCAAAGGGGGGCCCTCGCCGGCCCCCCTTTGATCCCCCCAGGCACTGCCCGATAAGTTTGAAGGAAGAAAGAGAAGAAAGGGAAGAGAGAGAACGCGGCGGCACGGGAGGGGGCGCGGGTTGCGCCCCGGCAGGAAGGGCAGGCAGGGGCGCGGGGTCTCGTCGGGACGCGGCGGCGGACGACGTCCCGAGCGGCGAGGCGTGGCATGATTCCTCGGGCTCGTCCTGCGGAGGTCGCTCAGATGCGCGCGAGCAGGTGGCGGAAGCGGAGGCCGAGGAAGGCGACGGCGGCGACGCAGCCGGCGGCGGTGCCGAGGAAGAGCCCGGCCTCGGCGAGCCCGGCGTGGAAGGCGAGGACGAGCGCGAGCGGGATCATCACGCACCAGAAGGCGAGGAAGAAGCAGAGCGTCGTCCCCCAGCTGTCGCCGAGGGCGCGGTTCGACTGGCCGAGCACGACCTGGCCGGCGTCGAAGACCATCGAGATGGCGAGGATCGCAAGGAGCGGCGCGGCGCGGGCGACGAGGCCGGGGTCGTCGCTGTAGAAGCCGACGACGGTGGGCGCGAAGGCGACGAGGGCGAGGCCCGTCAGCGCGGCGAGCAGGGTGGCGGCGCTGATGCCGGCGATGCCCGCGGTGCGCGCCTCGGCGCGTTCTCCGGCGCCGGCGGCATGGCCGACGCGGACCGCGGTCGCGACCGAGATGCCGAGGCCGATCATGAAGACGGTGGTCTCGACGTTGTGCAGGATGGTGTAGGCGGCGAGCGCGGTGGCGCCGAGGAGGCCGGCGGCCTGGGCGAGCGAGGCGAAGGCGACGGTCTCGAAGAAGTAAGCCGCGCCGCCGGCCATGCCGATCCGGCGCATCTCGGCGCCGGCGGGCCAGCCGCCCGGGCCCCAGACGCCGTGGTCGGGCAGGTGGCCGGCGAACTCGGGGAGCCGCAGCATCCAGAGGACGAGGCCGGCCGCCATCAGCAGGCGGGCGATGGTCGCGGCCAGCGCCGCGCCGGCGGCGCCGAGCTCGGGAAAGCCGAGGTGGCCGCCGACCAGGAGCCAGGTGAGCGCGATGCAGAGGACGGTGGCGATCGCCATCGCGACGAGGCCCGGCTGCGGGCGGGCGGTGCCCTCGAGGTAGAAGCTGGCGGCGGCGAAGACGATCTGGGCGAAGACCCCGGGCGCCGACATCCAGGCGACGGCGGTTCCGCCGGCGACGAGCTCGGGCGACTGGCCGATCAGCCGCAGCACCGGGCCGGCGGCGAGGGTCAGGACGCCCGCGACCAACCCGACCGCGGCGCTCCAGGCGAGGCCGCGCAGCGCGACGGCGGGCAGGTCGGGCGAGGCCGCGCCGTACTCGCGGGCGGCGAGCGCGACGACGCCGACGACGCAGCCGAAGCCCGCCACCATCAGCGGCATCGCGATGGCGTTGCCGATCGAGAAGGCGGCGAGGGCGTCGGTGCCGTAGCGGCCGGAAAAGACGACGCCGGCCATGCCCATGACGACGATGCCGGCGCGGCTCAGCACGACGGGCCAGGCCAGCGGCCAGAGCGCCCGCCAGTGGCGGACGAGGCGGGCGGTGCCTGCCTCGGGCATGGGTGCGGACAGAGTCATTCCCGCGGACCCCTCCCGAAGCCGCGACCGCCGTTATCGCCGCGGCGTGCGGCCCTGAGTCAGTGCTTGACCGGGTTGATCATCATGACCATCTGCCGGCCCTCGAGCCGGGGGATGGCCTCGATCTTGCCGAGCTCGGTCACGTCGTCGGCGACGCGCTCGAGCAGCTTGCGGCCGAGGTCCGGGTGGGCCATCTCGCGGCCGCGGAAGCGCAGCGTGATCTTGACCTTGTCGCCGTCCTCAAGGAACTTCATCACCGACCGCATCTTGACGTCGTAGTCGTGCGTATCGGTGTTGGGACGGAACTTGATCTCCTTGATCTCGATGACCTTCTGCTTCTTCCGCGCCTCGGATTCCTTCTTCTGGGTCTCGTACTTGTACTTTCCGAAATCCATGATCTTGGCGACGGGCGGCACGGCGTTCGGCGAGATCTCGACGAGGTCGAGCCCGGCCTCCTCGGCCATCACCATGGCGCGGTCGGGGGTGATGACCCCCACGTTCTCGCCGTTGGCGCCGATGAGGCGGATCTCGGGGGCGCGGATCCGCTCGTTGACGCGGGGTCCGGTGTCGCGGGTGGGCGGTGCGTTGTGCGGTCTGCGGGCTATGGCCTTGGCATCCTTTTGATCGTTGCACGGATAAAAAACCGGAGCAGCGCCCCGGTCATCTTTCGACAATAGTGCAGATCGTGGCATAAGTGAAGATGCGGCCCCGGGATCCGGACCATCCGGTCCGCGGCCGTTTCCCGCCGGACGGAGAAACCGACCGGAGGGGTATTGCATCGGGTCGCCGGCTCCCTCATGTCGAGGAGGCGCCGGGCTCGCCCCGGGCAGAACGCCAACTGGAGGGCAGGATGACGCGCACGTGGTACTGGATCGCCGCAATCGTGGTGGTGATCCTCCTGATCTACTTCTTCATGGGCTCGAAGAGCGAGGCCCCGGCGCCCGCCCCGGCGGCGCCCGCGACGACGGAAGCTCCGGCCGCCCCGGCCACCACGGCTCCGGCCACCACGGCTCCGGCCACCACCGCCCCGGCCACCACCGCTCCGGCCGAGCCGGCGAAGCCGGCGAACTGAGGTATCCGGCGCCCGCGCGACCCGCGCGGGCGCACGAATTCCCGGCGGGCGGCGCGCGGGCCGGCCGCCGGCGCCTCGCCGGTCAGGCGAGGTTTTCCGCGAACCGGCGGATGCGGCCGACCGCCTCGGCCAGCAGGTCGTCGGCGGCGGCGTAGCTGATCCGGAAATTGGGGCTGAGCCCGAAGGCGGCGCCGAAGACGACGGCGACCCCCTCGGCCGCGAGCAGCGCCGCGGCGAAGTCCTCGTCGGTGGCGATGGTGCGGCCGTCCGGGGTGCGGCGGCCCATCAGGCCCGCAATCGAGGGGTAGACGTAGAAGGCGCCTTCGGGCTCGGGGCAGTCGATCCCCGGGCAGGCGTTGAGGCCGGCGACGACCAGGTCGCGGCGGCGGCGGAAGGCGCGGGCGGCCTCGGGGATATAGTCCTGCGGGCCGGTCAGCGCCTCGACTGCGGCCCATTGGCTGACCGAGCAGGCGTTGGACGTCGACTGGCTCTGGATCGCGGTCATCGCCTTGACGAGCGGCAGGGGCCCGCCGGCGTAGCCGATGCGCCAGCCGGTCATCGCATAGGCCTTCGAGACGCCGTTGACCGTGAGGGTGCGGTCGTGGAGGCGGGGCTCGACCTCGGCCGGGCTGCAGAAGACGAAGGGCGGGTAGGCGATGTGCTCGTACATGTCGTCGGTCATCACCCAGACGTGCGGGTGCGCGACGAGGATGTCGGTGAGCGCGCGGAGCTCGGCCTCGCCGTAGCCGGCGCCGGTCGGGTTCGACGGCGAGTTGAAGATCAGCCATTTCGTGCGCGGGGTGATCGCGGCGGCGAGGTCGGCGGGGGTGATCTTGAAACGCCGCTCGAGGCGGCCCTCGACGACGACCGGGGTGCCGCCGGCGAGGGCGACCATGTCGGGGTAGCTGACCCAGTAGGGGGCAGGGACGATGACCTCGTCACCGGGGTTGATGGTGGCGAGGAGCGCGTTGAACAGGACCTGCTTGCCGCCGGTCGAGACGATCACTTGCTCCGGGCGGTAGTCGAGGCGGTTCTCGCGGGCGAACTTGGCGGCGATGGCGCGGCGCAGCTCGGGGATGCCTTCGGGCGAGGTGTAGCGGGTCTCGCCGCGGTCGATGGCGGCCTTGGCGGCGGCGCGGATGTTCGCGGGCGTGTCGAAGTCGGGCTCGCCGGCCGAGAGGCTGATGATGTCGCGGCCCTCGGCCTTGAGCTCGCGGGCGCGGGCGGTGATCGCGATGGTCGGCGAGGGCTTGATGCGCGCGAGGGCATCGGAGAGGAAGGCCATGGGGCACCGGATGATGGGACGCGGTGTCATAGGCCGCGGGCCGCGGGCCGGCAAGGAGGGGCGATGGGCGAGGCGCGCGAGGTGCGGCTGCGGCGGCTCGGGATCCGGAGCTGGCGGCGGGGGACGCGGGAGATGGACCTGATCCTCGGCGGCTTCGCCGACGCGGCGCTCGCGGGGCTCGACGAGGCGGAAATCGAGCAATTCGAGGCGCTATTGTCGGAGAACGATCATGACCTCTATCGATGGATTGCCGGTTCCGAAGACGGGCCCAAGCAGCACCAAGAAATCGTCCGACGGATTAGGGTGCATCATTCGATGGGATGAAAGGCTGCCCGGGGCGGCTTAACGACTTGTACAGGAATCTGCGGGAGGGTTGCCGCCGGAGCCATACTGCCCGGAGTGACATAATGAGTATGCACGCAAAGGTTGCGGCCTTGCCGGAGACGTCCGCCCGGGAGGATTTCCTCGGCGCCTACCTCGAGACCTTGTCGATGGTGGAACGGCTGCACCGGCTCCTGCTCGACGTGGTCAAGGACGAGTTCGAGCGGCTCGGGATCATCGACATCAACTCGGTGCAGGCGCTGCTCCTCTTCAACATCGGCGACAACGAGGTGACTGCGGGCGAGCTGAAGACGCGCGGCTACTACCAGGGCTCGAACGTCAGCTACAACCTCAAGAAGCTCGTCGAGTGCGGCTACATGCACCACCAGAAGTGCGACGTCGACCGCCGCGCCGTGCGGGTACGGCTGACCGAGAAGGGTCGCACGATCCGGACGATCATCGCCCAGCTCTTCCAGCGCCACGCCGCCGGGATCCTCAGCCGCGAGGTGCTCGGCAACATGCGGCTCGAGGACATCAACGCCAGCCTCCGCCGCATGGAGCGCTACTGGAGCGACCAGATCCGCTATATCTACTAGAGCGACCGCCGGCGGGCCTGGGGGCCGCCGGCCGGCGGTTCCGTTTGACTACCGCAATTTTCATACCTATGGAGACCTCTGCGAAAGGCCGGGCCACGAACGAAGCGCCGCTTTGCCCGGGGGGTGCTCGGGGTCGAGCGCCTAGATCAAGCCATTGAAATCACTGGATTCAGGGCCCGGGCATTAACCGGATTTCAACCGTTGTCCGGGGGCATTGGGGGGCCCGGGCCACGACCGGAAGACTTCTGCAGAGCTCTCCTATATTAAATCGTCCGATGCACGACACGGAGTTCGAGTGGGACGATGCGAAGGCGGACCGCAACCTCTTCGAGCACAAAGTGAGCTTCGAAGCGATCCGGCGCTTCGATTGGGACAAATGCCTGACGTTCGATGACCTTCGCTTTGACCGCGGTGAACTGCGAAGGGTCTCTTTCGGAATGATCGGCGGGAAGCTGCACGCAGTTGTCCGGACCGACCGGGCCGGGCGGCGGCGCGAACGCGAACGATCCACATGCCAACCCCGAAGAGGACGCGGAGATCACCGCGTCGGCGCTCGCCGATCCTGACAATCCACCATGGACGCCGGCAGACTTCGCGCGTGCCAAGCGCGGGCGGCTGCCGATGCTGGCGGCGAAGCGGAAGCGGCAGGTGACGATCAGCCTCGATCCGGCCGTGGTGGAGGCGGCGAAGGCGGGCGGGCCGGGCTGGCAGACGCGGATCAATGCAGTGCTGCGCCAGCACTTCGGGCTTTCGGACGACGCCGCCTAGCTATTCACGGGCCGTTAATTCCCGGCGCGCATCCTCGATCGAAGCATCCGTTTCGGCGCGTTTCCGCCCAAGGCTGATCGAGAGGAGGAGTAATCGGTGAGCGATCAATCCCAGCCGCATGCTTCCTCCGCGCAACATCGTGTCGCGTTTCCTCCAATCCGGCGCCGATCGACGCAAGCAGGCCTGCCATGCTGACAGAAAACGTGATAGCGTGCGGAAAAAGCGAGGAATCCGTCGGCTGTGATTCGGCGGCAGGCAGAGACAGGCGGGACTGAGTGATGGGTGTTCAGGCGGACCCATGGCCAACATGGTAAACGACTCTGGGGCGAGGACGTTCGGCCCCTACGAATATCGGCTCGGCGACGAGCTCAGGGGCGAGCGGGCGACGCTCGGCAAGACCCTGCTCGACATCCAGCGCGACCTCAGGATCAAGGCGGCCTACATCGCGGCGATCGAGGACGCCAAGCCCGAGGTCTTCCCCAACCCGAGCTTCATCGCCGGCTACGTGCGGTCCTATGCCCGCTACCTGGGCATGGAGCCGGACGAGGTCTTCCACCGCTTCTGCCTCGAGAGCGGCTTCGTCGGCAAGGCCGGCGCCCCGGTGCGCACCGGAAAGGGCGCGGTGGCGGTGCAGCCGGCCGGCGGGTTCCGGCCCGACTTCGCGATCGCGCGGCTCGACCAGGCCGGCGGGGCGCTCGCAAGCGTGCCCTTCGCGGCGCTCGGGTCGCTGGTGGTGCTCGCGGCGGTGGCGCTCGGGCTCGGGTATGGCGGCTGGACGGTGCTGCAGAACATCCAGCGCGTCCAGTTCGCGCCGGTCGACGACCTGCCGGTGGCGATGGCGCAGGCCGACGAGCCGCCGGCGCCGGCGATGCCGGCCTTCGACGAGCCGACGCTGGGCGACCTGGCGAGCCCGGTAGCGACGACGGCTCTGGCCGAGCTCTACCGCAAGCAGGAGCTCGAGGTCCCGATCGTCGTGCCGCGCGACGGCCCGATCGCGGCGCTCGACCCCGACAAGGGCGGGCTTTTGGCGGGCGAAGGCGCGCCGCTGCCCGCGGCGCCGGGCGCCCCGACGACGACCGTGCCGGCGGTGGCGACGCCCGAGGTTCCGCCGGTGCTGATCCAGGCGGCGGCGACCCAGGATGCGGGCAGCGTCGTGCCGGCGGGCGACGCGCCGGCGGCGCCGAAGATCGTGGTCGTGGCCGAGCGGGCGGCCTGGATCCGGGTGTACCAGGAGAACGGGACCGTGCTCTTCGAGCGCATCCTCGAGAAGGGCGAGACCTACTCGCCGCCCGAGGGGATCGAGACGCCGATGATCTGGGCCGGCAACGCGGGCTCGGTCTATGTCAAGGTCGGCGACACCCTGCGCGGGCCGCTCGGCCGCGGGACGCGCGCCGCCAAGGACGTGCTGCTGGTGCCGCAGTCGGTGGCCGATCACTTCCCGGTCGTGCAGGAGGTGCCGGAGGTGATCTCGCAGGCCTTCGGCGCGCAGCAGGCGCAAGTGGTTCCGGCGGTCGCGATCCAGTGACCCTGGCCCCGGGGTGACATTTCCCCGGGGCTCCTCTATCTTCCGTGCCCGAGCCGAGCAGCACGGACTTTCCATGACCCACAATCCCGTTCGCCCCTGGCGCAACATCGACCGCCGCCGGTCGCGCCGGATCATGGTCGGGCCGGTGCCCGTGGGCGGCGGCGCGCCGATCAGCGTCCAGACGATGACGAACACGCTGACCAGCGATGCGAAGGCGACGATCGCGCAGGTGCTGGCGTGCGTCGATGCGGGGGCGGACATCGTGCGGGTGTCGTGCCCGGACGAGGCCTCGACCAAGGCCTTGCGCGAGATCGTGCGCGAGAGCCCGGTTCCGATCGTCGCCGACATCCATTTTCACTATCGCCGGGCGATCGAGTCGGCGGAGGCGGGGGCGGCGTGCCTCCGGATCAACCCGGGCAACATCGGGTCGGCCGAGCGCGTCCGCGAGGTGATCCGGGCGGCGAAGGACCATGGCTGCTCGATGCGGATCGGGGTCAATGCCGGGTCGCTGGAGCGGCACCTGCTGGAGAAGTACGGCGAGCCTTGCCCCGACGCGATGGTCGAGAGCGGGCTCGACCATATCCGCATCCTCGAGGACAACGACTTCCGCGAGTTCAAGATCAGCGTGAAGGCGTCGGACGTCTTCCTGGCGGCGGCGGCCTACCAGGCGCTGGCCGAGGCGACGGACGCGCCGATCCACCTCGGGATCACCGAGGCGGGCGGGATGACGACCGGGACCGTCAAGTCGGCGATCGGGCTCGGAAGCCTGCTCTGGATGGGGATCGGCGACACGATCCGCGTCAGCCTGTCGGCCGACCCGGTCGACGAGGTGCGCGTGGGGTTCGAGATCCTCAAGGCGCTGGGGCTGCGGCACCGCGGGGTCAACATCATCTCGTGCCCGTCGTGCGCGCGGCAGGGGTTCGACGTGATCAGGACCGTCGAGGTGCTGGAGAAGCGGCTCGAGCACGTCAAGACGCCGATGTCGCTGTCGATCATCGGCTGCGTCGTCAACGGGCCGGGCGAGGCGCTGATGACCGACGTCGGCTTTACCGGCGGCGGGGCCGGCTCGGGGATGGTGTACCTGGCTGGCCGCCAGCACCACAAGCTCGGCAACGAGGGGATGATCGACCACATCGTCGAGCTGGTCGAGAAGAAGGCCGCCGAGATCGAGGCCGAGCGCGCGGCGGCGCCGCAGGCGGCGGAGTAGTGGGTGCGGGGAAAATGCAAGCGATTGAGTTTAAACGATAAAGTTCCGCCGCTTAAATCATTTGGTAAGGGTTGCCCGCACGTCGCCTGAGCTCCGACTGGGATTCGCTACAATCCGAAGTCGTCGCGGAGCCGGTCGATCTGGTGCATTCTCTCGTGTAGCACCGTCACGATATGGACTTTGCCTTCGCGTGTCCTGCGCCAGTAGATGACGTGGTGGGCGTACCGGGCGGTGTGTCCGGCAACGCCGAATTCGGCCGGGATCGGTCGAGGAGGCAGGGCGCCTGCGGCGATCCCGTTCGAACGCCTCGAACAGTCCTTCGTCGTATTGGCTCGCCTGCTCCCTGCCCCAGCGCGAGCGCGTGTAGCGATAGATTTCGTCGATCCGGAGTGCGGCTGCTTCCCGAACCTCGACGTTGGGCAAGGCTCAGCGCTCGTTGCGCGCGATGATGTCTGCGGCGGCAAGCGGGTGGTAGGAGCTGTCAGGATCCGCGAAAGCAAGCGTGCGTGAATGCTGGTTCATGGACTGAAGCTAGCGAAGATCGAAGGCGACGCGACTGTTTCAACCGTCGCATCCGCCGTCTCCGGCATTGACCGCGGACCCGGATCGGACGAAATGGCGGGCGGCGTGCCCCGATGGTGCCCGGCAACCCCCGACAGGTGATCTCATGGCGACCCAACCCGGAATGGTCCGCATCGCGGTGGTCATCGGCCTGCTCGGGGCCGTGGGCCCGTTCGCCATCGACATGTACCTGCCGGCGTTGCCGGAAGTCGCGGCGGATCTCGCGGCGTCGCCGCAGGCGGTCCAGTTCACGCTGAGCGCGTTCTTTGCGGCCTTCGGCGTGTCGCAGCTCGTCTACGGGCCGCTGTCGGACTGGATGGGGCGGAAGCCGCCGCTCTACATCGGGGTCGGGATCTTCCTGCTCGGCACGCTCGGCTGCGCTCTGGCGCCGGGGATCGGCGCGCTGATCGCGGCGCGGTTCGTGCAGGGGCTCGGCGCCGCGACGGTCATGGTGGTGCCGCGGGCGATCATCCGCGACCTGCACTCCGGGCCCGAGGCGACACGGCTGATGGCGATGGTGATGCTGGTGATCTCGATCTCGCCGATGCTGGCGCCGCTCGCCGGGAGCGGGGTCATGCAGGTCGTCGGCTGGCGCGGGATCTTCGGCGTCCTGGCGCTGCTCGCGTTCCTGAGCCTCGGGCTGACGGCCTTCGTGCTGCCCGAGACGCTGGCCCCCGAGGATCGGGCGGCGCTGACGCCGCGGGCGCTGGCGGCCGGCGCCGGGCGGCTGCTGCGCGACCCGGAGTTCATGGGGCTGACCTTCACCGGCGGCTTCGCGATGGCGAGCTTCTTCGTCTTCATCGCCAGCGCGTCCTTCGTCTACACCGAGCAGTTCGGGCTGTCGCCGACCGGCTTCAGCCTGGCCTTCGCGGCGAACGCGATCGGCTTCTTCGCCGCCTCGCAGATGGCCGCATCGCTCGGCGAGCGGTTCGGGATGGGGCGGATGGTGCTGGTCGCCGTCGCGTCGTTCGCGACGCTGACGACGCTCCTGCTCCTGCTGCTGCTCGCGGGCTTCGGGAGCCTGCCGCTGATCATCGGCATGCTGTTCTGCGCCAACGCCTTCCTCGGGGTCGTGATGCCGACGACGATGGTGATGGCGCTCGACCCGCACCCGGACATCGCCGGGCTCGCGTCCTCGCTCGGCGGCACGCTGCAGATGCTGACCGGCGGCGTGATGATCGCGCTGGCGGGGCCGTTCTTCGACGGGACCGCGACGCCGATGGTGGCTGCGATCGCGCTCTGCGGGCTGCTCGCGACCGCGGCGGCGGCGCTGACGCTCGGGACGCTGCGGCGGCGGGCGGCGGCGGGGTAGGGGCTTGCGGCGGCCTCGCGTCTCGCGCAAGAGGCGCGGATGGTCCCGACCGAGAAGCTCGACCAGATCCTCGGCCGCTTCGAGTTCCTCGAGGCGAAGCTCGCGACCGGCCTCGGCGCCGCCGAGCTCGCGGCGCTGTCGCGCGAGTATGCCGAGCTGAAGCCCGTCGTCGAGGCGATCCGGGCGTGGCGCGGGCTGGTCGAGGAGCGCGCCGAGACCGAGCGGCTCCGGAACGATCCCGAGATGAAGGATCTGGCCGAGGACGACCTCGCGCGGCTCGACGCGGCGCTGCCGGGGGCGGAACGGGCGGTCGAGGTCGCGCTGCTGCCGAAGGACGAGGCCGACGAGCGGTCGGCGATCCTCGAGATCCGGGCGGGGACCGGCGGGGACGAGGCGGCGCTCTTCGCGGCCGACCTCGCGCGGATGTACCAGCGGCTCGCGGAGGCGCACGGCTGGCGGTTCGAGGTGGTCGAGGCGTCGCCGACCGAGCTCGGCGGGTACCGCGAGCTGGTCGCGGAGGTGACCGGCAAGGGCGTCTTCGCGGCGCTCAAGTTCGAGTCGGGGGTGCACCGCGTGCAGCGGGTGCCCGCGACCGAGGCGAGCGGGCGGATCCATACCTCGGCGGCGACGGTCGCGGTGCTGCCGGAGGCCGAGGACGTCGACGTGGAGGTCCCGGCGCAGGACATCCGCATCGACACCATGCGCTCGTCGGGGGCGGGCGGGCAGCACGTCAACACCACCGACTCTGCGGTGCGGATCACGCATCTGCCGACGGGGATCGTGGTGACGTCGTCGGAAAAATCGCAGCACCAGAACCGGGCGCGGGCGATGCAGGTGCTGCGGGCGCGGCTCTACGACCTGGAGCGGCAGAGGCGCGACGCGGCGCGGGCGGCGGACCGCAAGGGGCAAGTCGGCTCGGGGGACCGCTCGGAGCGGATCCGCACCTACAATTTCCCGCAGGGGCGGCTGACCGACCACCGGATCGGGCTGACGCTGTATCGGCTCGACCAGGTGATGCAGGGCGACCTCGACGAGGTGATCGCGGCCTTGGCAACCGCCGACCAGGCGGCGAAGCTCGCTGACCTCGACGCATGACGGTGCGGGCGGCGCTGGCCGCCGGTGCCGCCCGGCTCGCCGCCGCCGGCGTGCCCGACCCGGCGCGCGACGCCCGGCGGCTGATGGCGGCGGCGCTGGACCTGCCGCCGGACCGGCTGACGCTCGTGGCGGGAGATG
Organism: Amaricoccus sp.; assembly: GCA_046348975.1. Classification (GTDB taxonomy): domain Bacteria; phylum Pseudomonadota; class Alphaproteobacteria; order Rhodobacterales; family Rhodobacteraceae; genus Amaricoccus. The sequence continues at coordinate 59,553 of JAXMDF010000009.1, forward strand.
CGTTGCCGGCGGCGGCGCGTGCGGCTTTCGAGCGGATGCTCGGCGAGCGCGAGCGGTTCCGGCCGGTTTCGCAGATCACCGGGCGGCGCGCCTTCTGGGGCCGCGAGTTCGCCGTCACCGGTGCGGTGCTCGACCCGCGGCCCGAAACCGAGACGCTGGTGGCGCTGGCGCTCGCCGGCCGGCCGGCTGCCAGCGTCCTGGATCTCGGCGTCGGCAGCGGGGCGATCCTCGTCACGCTCCTTGCCGAATGGCTGGGCGCGCGTGGCCTCGGCGTCGACATCGACGCGGCGGCGCTGGCGGTGGCGCGGGCGAACGCCGAGGCGCTCGGCGTCAGAGGCCGGGCGCGGTTCCGGGCGGGCGACTGGACGGAGGGGGTCGCGGAGCGGTTCGAGCTGGTGGTGGCGAACCCGCCGTACATTGCCGAGGCGGAGCTCGACGAGCTTGCGCCCGACGTGCGTGACTGGGAGCCGCGGCATGCGCTGACGGCGGGGCCGAGCGGGCTCGAGAGCTACCGGCGGCTGGCGCCGGCGATCCCGGCGGTGCTGGCGCCGGGCGGGCGGGCGCTCGTCGAGATCGGCGCGGGGCAGGGGGCGGCCGTTGCTGCGCTCTTTCGGGCGGCGGGGTTCGCGCGGGTCGCCGTGCACCCCGATCTCGATGGGCGCGACCGGGTGGTCGAGGCGGCGGAGCCTGGCTGAGCCTTGAAATCGCGCTTGTCTTTCGGGACGGGATGGTTATATCTGCGGTTGATCCTGCCGGCGGGCGTCCGAATAGATCGCTGTGACGCAAGGCGGATCCGAATAGGTGCACTGACACACGCGGGACGTCGAGGCTGCCGAGGCAGCCCGCAACGGGCCCGAAGCCAACAATGGCGGAAACCACCACGGCATGAGACCATCGAACAAGTCGCGTTCCAGGAACAAGCCTGGCAACAACGGCAGCCACAACAACGGCCAGCGCCGCAACAACAGCATGGGGAACATCATCAACCGCGTGTTCGAGAGCGCGGGCCCCGACGGCAAGGTGCGCGGCACGCCGCAGCAGATCATCGACAAGTACCAGGCGCTGGCGCGGGACGCGCAGGTCGCCGGCGACCGGGTGGCCGCCGAGAGCTACCTGCAGCACTCCGAGCACTACAGCCGGATGCTCGGCGAGGCGCAGCGACAGCTGGCCGAGAGCCGCGGCTTCAACCAGGAGCGCGAGGACGGGCCGCGCGAAGAAGGCTTCGAGGGGCAGCGGCGGCAGCCGCCGATGAACCAGCCCTACGGGTCGGGTCTGGCGATGATCGACCCGGACGATTCCTTCGACATGGCCGGGCCGATCGAGACGCCGGAGGGCCGGCAGCCGCGGATCGAGGAGCCGGCGCCGGTGGCGGCGCTGGCGCCGCGGCCGGAGCCGCAGCCTCAGCCTGTGCTAGTGCCGGAGGCGGTTGGGGGCGAGGCGATGAGCATCGTGCCCGAGCCCGAGGCGGCCGCCGAGCCGGTCGAGGCGGTCGCGCCCGAGGCGCCGCGCCGCGGCCGTCCGCGCCGCCGGCCCAAGCAGGAAGCGGCGCCCGCTCCGGCCGAGCAGGCCGAGTAGGGCCTACTGCACGAAGACGCTGGCGCGGGCGACGCGGCCCGAGCCGTCGATGACCGCGAGGTCGACGTAGCCGGTCCCGTCGGGGCGCCATTCGGCCTGGCGGCTGAACGGGTCGACCGGGATCGGGGCGCCGTCGACGAGCCAGCGGAACGGCGGGGCGCCGGCGCCGAGCCGGATCGCCAGCGGCTGGCCGGCGCCATGGGTCAATCCGAGGTCGACGCGGGCGCCGTCGGGCGGGAAGGCGATCGCCGGGCCGCCCGGGGCCTCGGTGGCGCTGCGGTCGCGGAAGACGCGGAGCGGCGCGGGGAGTTCGGCCGTGCTCGCGGTCAGCGCGCCGGGGGGCGGTGGCGGCAGCGGCTCGGGCGCGAGGCGGGCGAAGGCGTCGAAGAGGGCCGGGGCGGCGGCTTCGAGCCCGAGGGCGCCGGGGACCGAGGCGCCGTCGGGGCGGCCGAACCAGACGCCGATCACGTGCGCGCCGTCGAAGCCGATCGCCCAGGCGTCGCGGTGGCCGTAGCTCGTGCCGGTCTTGAAGGCGATGCGGCCGGTGGCGCCGTTGGGCGGCGGCGGGGTGCCGGCGAGGATGTCGGCGACGTACCAGGCCGGGACCGGGTCGAGGACCTTCAGCCCGGCGGCGGCCGGGGCCGCGGGCGTCTCGCGGAGGGCGACGGCGGTGCCGCCGTCGGCGATGGCGGCGTAGAGGCGGACGAGGTCGTCCAGCGTTGCGCCGAGGCCGCCGAGGGCGATGGCGAGGCCCGGGGTTCCGGGCGGCAGCGCGGGGGTGTCGCCGGCGCGGCGCAGGCGGGCGAGGAACTGCGCCGGGCCGATGGCGTCGAGCAATGCGACCGCCGGCAGGTTGCGCGAGGCCTGCAGCGCGATGCGCGCGGTGATCGCGCCGAGGAAGCTGCGGTCGAGGTTCTGCGGCGCCCAGCTGCCGAAGCGCATCGGGCGATCCTCGACGATCGATTCCGGATGCGCGAGCCCCGCCTCGAAGGCGAGGCCGTAGATCAGCGGCTTCAGCGTCGATCCCGGCGAGCGGACGGCGCGGCTCATGTCGACGAAGCCGCCACGGCTTTGGTCGAGGCGGTCGGCGGCGCCGATGCGGGCGAGGATCTCGCCCGTCCGGATATCGGCTGCGATCAGCGCGGCGCTGATGCCGGGGCCGAGGGATCGCGCGCGGTCGGTGAGGAGCGCCTCGAGGCTCGACTGGAGGGATGCGTCGATGGTCGTCGCGATGATGCCGGCGCCGGGGTTTGTGGCGGCGAGACGGTCGGCGAGGTGAGGCGCGAGTGCTGGGAATGGGCGGCGGACGGTCGGTATAGGCTCGGTGCGGGCGGCGGCGGCCTCGGCCGGGTCGAGGATGCCGGCGGCGACGGCGCGCGCGAGCACCCGGTCGCGGGCGGAGCGGGCGGCGGCCGGGTCGCGGTCGGGGCGGCGGGTTTCCGGCGACTGCGGCAGCGCGACGAGGAGGGCCGCCTCGGCCGGGGTCAGCCGGCGCGGCTCCTTGCCGAGCCAGGCGAGGGAAGCGGCGCGGACGCCCTCGATGTTGCCGCCGTAGGGGGCGAGCGTGAGGTAGAGCCGGAGGATCGCGTCCTTGTCGAGGCGGCGCTCCAGGGCGAGGGCCGCGCGGATCTGGCGGAGCTTGCCCTGGACGGTGCCGGTCGGGCCGTCCTCGAGCAGGCGCGCGACCTGCATGGTCAGCGTCGAGCCGCCGGAGACGACGCGGCCGGTGGCGAAGGACTGCACCGCGGCGCGGGCCAGCGCGACGGGGTCGACGCCCGGGTGGCGGCGGAAGCGGCGGTCCTCGAAGGCGGCGAGCTGGGCGAGGTAGCCGGGGTCGACGGCGTCGAGCGCGACCGGCAGCCGCCAGCGGCCGTCGGCGACGGTATAGGCGTCGAGGAGGGCGCCGCGGCGGTCGAGGACGACGGTCGACGTTGGCGGATCGAGCGGCGGCAGCACGGTGGCCGCGACCCAGCGGTCGAAGGCGATCGCGAGGCCGCCGAGGGCGAGGGTGGCGGCGAGGAGCGCGGGCCACCTCATCGGGCGAAGCAGGGCGGGGGCGGTGCCGGCTGGGCAGGGCCCGGGTTATGGTTAACGCCGGAGCGCCCCCGATTTCGAACGTACCACGAGGGGTGCTCTGGCCGAAGCGGCGTGGGGCGGTGAGGTAAACGGCTCGGCTCACGCAGGCGCCTCTCGCGGGCCGGGCGGGGCTGCGGATAGTCCTGCATGCGCCGGACCTGGCAATCCGCGGCCAGGGCGAGAGCGGCAGGAACGAGAGGGGCGGGGCTGCTTCGGCAACGATCGACAAGGAAACCCGCCGCTTTCCGGCCCGGGCGTAGCGTCGCCGTTGTCCCCGGCCGTGCGCACGCATGGCCTGCGCCTGCCTGCCCCCCGGGCAGGCGCACCCGGCGGTCGCGCCTGGCGGCATGGTCGGCCTTATTGATCGACGGCTCGGCTGCGGGACCCTCCGGCCGAGGTGCGCCAGCCCCAGGCAGGCGCAGGCCGTGCTCATCGAGAGCGTCGGCGGGCGAGGGCGCGACCGGCGATGCCCGCCTCACGGCTTCACGGTGACGCTGCCGGCGTCGGTGCGGGCGCGGTAGGCGGGGCGGTACATGTCCTCGACGCTGGCGGCGGGGCGGTGGAAGGTGCCGGGCGAGACGGCGCGGACCATGTAGGCGAGGCGGAAGGGCGCGGCGCCCTGCCAGTCGACGGCGGCGGCGAAGCGGTCGGCGCGGAACTCGGCGTGGGTCGCGACGTCGTCGGCGTCGAGCCAGGCGAGCTGGCCGGTCTCGCCCGAGCGGAGCAGGTTCGGGTTCTCGATCTCAAGGCCGGCGGGCAGCGGGTCGGAGACGATCAGCCGCGCCTGGATGTCGCGCTCGGGCGTGACGGTGACGACGGCCACGAGGCGGTCGTCGAGGGCAATGGCGGCGGGATCGGCGGGCTTGCCGTCGAGGGTCAGGAGCTGGCGCTCGATGCGGTAGCCGTTGCCCTGCGCGGGCTCGGGCTGGGTCGGGATGCCGAAGGCGGTGACGACGGCGAGGGTCGGGTCGCCGCCGGCGTTGGCGATGCGGACCGGTAGGTCGCCGGGGGCGAGGCGCAGCGCGGGGCCGGTCGCGGGGGCGTCGTTGACGCTGATCCCGGCGAGGGCTGCGTCGCCGGCCAGCGCGTGGGCGGCGATGAGCGTCCAGAGCTGCTCCTGGGTCGAGAGGTCGGTGCGCGGTGCCGTCACGATGCCGGCGAGGGCGGCGCGGTCGACGGCGTCGCTGCCGGATTCGGCGGCCAGCGCCAGGACGCCGGCGGCGTCGCGCATCCCGGTGCCGTAGTCGGTGCGGAAGAGCTGCTCGGGCTCGCCGGCCTGGGCCGCGAGGCCGGCGCGGCGGAACATGGCGTCGGCGCGGGGCTGGTCGCCGGCAAGCGCGAGGGCGGCGCCGAGCTGGGCCTGGGCGAAGGGGGTCGCGAAGGCGCCGGCGCGGGTGTCGGCGTAGTAGCGCAGGTCGCCGATGGCGGCGCGGCCCTCGCGAGCGAGGACCAGCAGCGCGTAGGCGAGGTCTTCGCCGCCCTTCTCGAAGTCCGGGTAGCCGTTGACGAGGTTCGTCAGGTTCGCGAGCGCCGAGCGGAAGGCGAAGTCGGGGACCGGGTGGCCCTGCGCGCGGGCGCGCGAGAGGAAGTCGGTCACGTAGGCGTCGAGCCAGCCGTCGCCGCTGGCCTCGGCGCTCCACAGCCCGAAGCCGCCGGCGCCGTTCTGGTTGGCCAGCACGCGGCGGATCGCCTCGTCGATGCGCTCGCCGGCCTGCGCGGCGCCGGCGATGCCGAGGGCCTCGGCCGTGGCGGTGAAGTAGAGGAGCGGCATCGCGCGGCTGACGGTCTGCTCGGTGCAGCTCCAGGGGTAGGCCTCGAGGGAGGTCAGGAGCCCCGGGACGTCGAAGGCCGCGAGCGGGCCGAGGGCGACGGTCGCATGCGCGGTGCCGGGCGCGAGGCCGGCGAGGACGGCGGCGTCCAGTGTCACCGTCTGGCCGGCGGCGAGCTCGATCCGGTCCTGCCGGGCGAGCTCGGGGTCGTTGGCGCGGACGGGCACGGTCAGCTGCTTCAGCAGGTGCTCGCCGGCCGGGGTCACGGTGTCGACGGTCAGGGAATGGTCGCCGGGCGTCGTGCCGGCGAGGGCGGCCTCGAAGGTCAGCCGGCCCTTGTCGGCGAGGGTGCCGGTGAAGCTGCCGCCGTCAGGCAGCAGGCCGGGGTCGCCGGTCAGCGTCACCGAGACGTCGCCCGCCGGGCCCTTGGCGTGGGCGAGGTCGAGGCGAAGGCGGGTGGAATCGCCCGGCGCGAGGAAGAGGGGCAGGCTCGCCTGGACGACGACCGGGTCGCGGACGAGCCAGTCCCTCGTCGCCTGGCCGACGCCGTCGGCGGACCAGGCGACCGCCATCAGCCGGACGGTGCCGTTGAAGTCGGGGAGGGAGACGGGGGCGCGGACGCGGCCGTCGGCGTCGGCCTCGAGGACGCCGGAGAAGGTCGCGACCAGCCGCTCGGTCGGCGGCGGGGCGCGGAACCCGAGGCCGGCGTCGCCGCCGGAGCGGAGCCGGCCGGGGGTGCCGGCGAGGCCGTCGATCAGCCGGCCGTAGACGTCGCGCATCTCGACGCCGAGGCGGCGCTGGCCGAAGTAGTGGCCGTCGGGGTCGGGGGCCTCGAAGCCCGTGAGGTTCAGGATGCCGACGTCGACGGCGGCGATCGTCGCATAGGCCTTTGCCCCGGGCGCGAGGCCGCCGATCTTCAGCACGGCGTCGGTGGTGGTGCGGGGGCTCGCTTCGGCGGGGCCCTCGAAGGCGACGGCGAGGCGGCGCGGGCCCGGGTCTACGGGCGCCCAGGCGAGGCCGATGGCGCGGGCCGGGTTGTGGCCGGCGGCGACGTCCATCGGGCGGATCAGCGTCGCGGTCACATAGGCGCCGGCGCCCCAGGCGTCCGTGACGGGCAGGTCGACGATGGCCTCTCCGGCCGGCACCGGCAGCGTGCGCGCCTCGATCAGCCGGTCGCCCATGACGGCGACGAGGAGCTGGCCCGGGTTCGGGACCACGACGCGGGCGCGGGCGGTGTCGCCGACCGCGTAGGCCTTGCGGTCGAGGGAGAGGGCGAGGAAGTCGGGGGTCTCGGAGCCGGCGGCGGCGGCGCCCCAGCCGGCGTCGAAGCCGACGCTGGTCGCGATGTAGCGGCCGTCGGTCGCCGCCAGCGACAGCTCGTAGCGGCCCCAGTCGACCGGCAGGTCGAGGCGCTGCGGCGTGCCGGAGAGGTCGAGCGTGCCGTTGGCGACGCGGCTGCGGCGCGTCACCGGCTGGTAGTTCCAGACGCCGTCCTGCTCGTACCACTGGAAGTCGGTGTCGATGCGCGACAGCGTCCAGCCGACGGCCTTGAGCTCGGTCGGGGCGAGGTCGGGGCCGAGGGCGATCGCCTCGAAGCCGGCGGTCCCGCCCTGGTCGACGGCGCCGTCGAAGAGCGGGCGGACGCCGATCAGCGGGGCCGGAGGCAGGAGCGGGCGGGTCAGGCTGCGCTCGACCGGGCGGCCGGAGCCGTCGCGGACGCGCAGCGTGGCGGTCAGGGTCAGCGGGCGGCTGACCGGGCCCGACTGCGGCAGGACCAGCGGCAGCTCGGCGGTGCCGTCGGCGCCGGTGGTGGCGGGGTTCAGGGCGGCGTAGCCGGCGTCGAAGGGCTCGTCCTCGAGGCCGAAGAGGAAGCCCGGGCGGCCGGGGACGTCGCGGGCCATGGCGACGCGGGTCTCGCCCTCGAGGGCGAGGTCGGCGCCGGGGGCGCCCCAGAGGAAGTCGGCGCGGGCGTCGAGGACGGGCGGCTTGGCCGGGTCGATCGGGCCGTCGGGGAGCGTCAGCTTCAGGTCGACGCGCTCGGGGGTGAAGTCCTCGACGAGGAAGGAGGTCGTCGCGAGCGGCGGCGCCTCGGGGTCGGCGTGGATGGCGAGCCGCCAGCCGCCGGTGGGCGCGCCGGGGCCGATCGGCAGCGTCAGGGTGCGGCCGCCGGCGCCCTGGTCGGGGAGGGGGAAGCGGCCGTATTCGACGCCGTCGGCGCGGGTCACGATCGCGGTCAAGGTGAGGCCGTCGATGGCGCGTGCGCGGTCGTCGCGGGCCAAAACGGTGGCGAAGACGGTCTCGCCGGGGCGGTAGGCGCCGCGCTCGGTCGAGACGAAGACGTCGACCGGCGGCGGGGCGGGGCGGCCGGCGACGCCGCGGTCGGAGAGGTCGAAGCCGGGCTCGGCGAGGCTCAGGAAGGCGTAGTCCTGGCCGGCTTCGGCGGTCACGAGGCCGGGCTCGGCGCCGCCGCGGCCGCGCAAGAGGCCGGGGTCGAAGCGGGCGTGGCCGTCGGCGTCGGTCGCGGCCTCGCCGAGGACGTCGTTGTTGCGGGCGAGGAGCTTTACCGTGACGCCGGCGCGGGCGGTGGCGTCCGAGAGGCCGCGCAGGAAGACGTGCAGGCCGTCGGCACCGGTCAGGGTCGCGATGCCGAGGTCGGTGACGACGAACCACTGGGTGGCGGTCGCCTCCCAGTCCTCGCGCGCCGGGCTGTCGGCGACGCGGGCGGTCAGGACGTACAGGCCCGGCGCGAGGCCGGCGACGACGTCGCCCATCGGCAGCGTGGTCGTCACGTCCTTGTTGAGCTCCTGCCCGAGTTCGCCGGTCCCTTGCCAGACCGGCTCGCCGAGGGTGTCGCGCAGCGCCGCCTCCGCGGTGCCGGTCAGCGGGCTGCCGAAGTCGCCGTTGCCGAGGACCGTCGCGACGTTGCGGGTGCCGACGCGGTAGAGCTTGAGCGCTGCGGCGCCGGTGTTGACGGCGACGATCGGGACCGACGCCTCGGCGCTCTTCGGCAGCACGTAGGCGCGGCCGGCGAAGCGGACGGCCGGGGTGCGGTCGCGGACGTAGACCTCCTGGCCGACCGAGGCGCGCAGCGTCTCGCCACCGGCGGACGGCAGGCCCGCGCGCAGCGTCACCTGGTAGTGGCTGCCGTGGGCGAGGCCGTCGAGGCAGAGCTGGCTGCCTTCGGCGGCGACCGGAAAGGTCCCGGCGTCGACGCGGACGAAGTCGGCATAATCGACGCAGGCGGCGGCCAGCGGCTCGGAGAAGGTGAAGCAGGCGCGCGGGCTGGCCGCCTCGAAGTCGACCTGCCGGTCGGTGACGCGGAAGCCGTAGAGGCCCTCGGCGCGCTCGACCGCCGCGGCGATCGCCGGCCCGGGGGCGAGGTCGGCGGCGAGCCTCAGCGCATCGAGCGACGCCCGGCCCTCGCCGTCGGCCTCGAGGGCGACCCCGGTCAGCCGCGCGGCCTCGCCGGCCTCGGCGTCCGTTCCGGCGCGCAGGTAGGCGTTGATGCCGGCGGCGACGGCGAGGTCGCGGAGGGCGGTGCGCTGGCCGTAGTCGTCGACCGCGGCGGTGGTGGCGAAGTCGGCGAGCGCTGCCCAGGCGGCGGCGGAGTCGCTGCGGTTGACCTCGGCCTCCAGCGTGGCGAGCCGGGCCGCGACGTCGGCCTCGGCGATCGGGGCCGGCGGGAAGCCCGCCGAGAGGGCGGCGTCGCGCGCGGCCTCGAGCCGGGACGTCGGCAGGAAGCCGAGCGTCGCGGCCCTGGCGGCAGCGCGAGCGGCGAGGCCGGCGGGCTGCGGGGCGAGGGTCGCCGACAGGGCGGCGGGGAAGGTGGTCCGGGCGCCATCGTCGGACTTCAGGAAGCAGGCGCTCGCCCTGGTGTTGAAGGTGAAGGCGGTGCAGGCGTCCTCGGCGAGGCAGGCGTCGCGGCAGATCGGCAAGGTCGTGCCGTAGATCGAGCGCAGGTCGCTGCCGTAGAAGTCGACGCCGGCCTCGACGGTGACCCGCCGCTCGGGGAGCGCGCCCTTGCTCTCAGCCGCGGCGATGCCGGCGGGCAGGAGCGCGCAGATCAGGCCGAGCGCTGCGGGAACCAGCCTGCGTCCGGACATCTCGCTTCTCCTCGGTGCCGTCCCTCAGCGTCGTCCCGCGCCCCCGGCCGGTCAAGGCAAACTCATGCGAAACTCGCCAGCAAGGTCTCGATGGGCAGGAACGGCGAGCGGCTGTCCGCGGGATATTCGATGAGATCGGCGTAGAAGCGTCTGGCGGCATCGTCCTTCGCCTGCACGAGCACCGCGCCGACGCCGATGATGTGCGAGGCCGAGGCGATCCGGCCCAGCGCGTCGGCCAGCAGGTCCGCGCCGAGGCCCTTGCCCGCGTGGTTTCGGCTGACCGCCAGCCGCCCGACCGCCGAGACCGGAATCCGGTCGGGGGCGTTGCGGGGCATCCGGTCAGGCACAATGCCGCGTTCGACCGATCCCGCCGACACGCAGAAATAGCCGACGACCGCATTGCCCGCGCAGACGAGATAGGTGCGCGAGAACCGGCTTTCGTTCTTCAGGGCACGATGGCGCAGCCGGTCGTTCAGCGCCGGTTCGCCGCAATCGAACGCCGACAGGTCACGATCCGGCGTCAGGGGAACCGGAGCAGACAGGGCAGGTTTGGTCGATTCCGGCGTTCGGTCTATTTCCGCCATGCCGGAACCCGGCGCATCAGGGCCGCAAGCTTCGGGCCCGGGGCCGGGGGATTGTCGAGCGCATCGAGGAAGGCATCGTAACGCTCGGAATCGATAGTGAAAAGGCGTTGGTCCAGCAAGACATCGACGGCCTGCCTCCGGGCGCTCTCCACATGAACTCGGTGCGCGACTAGCCGAGGATCGCCGCCGCATCGTCGATGAGCCGGCGGGTGTGTGCCTCGATCCGAAGATTGATGCTGCCCTTGGGCTCGGGTGCATCGGCGCCGGCGCGCGCGGCGGGACGACGTTCGGAGCTGGAGGCGCGGGCTTTTGCCATGGGGCGAACCTGACGCGGCGTATCCACGATGGCAATACGGTGCGTCGGCTCAGATCAGCGGGCGCGGGCGGGATTCGACGCGCTCGTACGCGGCGAGCGCCTCGAGTCGGGGCCGGTCGAGGATCACCATGGCGTCCTCGCGCCACTGGACGAGCTCCTGCTCGCGCAGCTTGCGCAGCGTCCGGTTCATGTGCACGGGCGTGATACCGAGCGCGTCGGCGAAATGGCCCTGGCCGAAGGGCGCCTGCAGCGCGTTGTTGCCGGCGTATCCCACCGTTTCGGCGCGCTCGTAGAGGTGCAGGATAAGGTAGGCGGCGCGCTCGATGGCGCTGCGCTGGCCGACGTTCAGGAGGTGGCCGTCGAGCAGCTGCTCCTCGTGCGCCGCCATCCAGGTCATCGAGAAGGCGAGCTCGGGATGGTCGCGGAACACCGTCCAGACCTTGTCGCGCTGGAAGACGCAGAGCCGCGCCTCGGTCAGCGCGGTCACCGTGTGCTGCATGTCGTTCATCATCGCGACCTGCAGGCCGAGCAGGTCCCCGGGCAGCGCGAAGTTCAGGATCTGCCGCCGCCCGTCCTCGAGCGATTTATGCCGGAACGCCCATCCCTCGAGGATGGTGTAGAGGTGGGGGCTCGCGCTGTCCTCGAGCAGGATCGTCGCGCCGGCCGCGACCATCAGCTCGCCGCGCTTGAAGCCGCCCATGAAGGCGACCTCCTCGTCGCTGAGGTTGCGGAAGCTGACGCGCTCCCGCAGCGGGCAGCGCGCACATGGGACCGGGGCCGGCGTCCTAGCCTGCATCTTCGCCTCCGTCCGGCTTCAATGCCTCGGGGCCGCCGGCAGTTCCCGGCCCTTGGCTTGCCCGTCCCCCGGTCCTACCATCGGGCGAACCGGAGACGAAGGCCCCCGCGATGCAGATGCCCGACCCCGACCCGGCGATCCTCGCGAAGAAGCCCGAGATCGTCCGTCGCCTGCAGGCCGTCCTCGACGCCGTCATCCACGACGCGGCCGAGCTCCGCGCCTACGAGTGCGACGCCTTGAGCGCCTATCGCTGCCCCCCGCTCGCCGTCGTGCTGCCCGGCTCCACCGCCGAGGTCGCCGCCGTGCTGCGCACCTGCCACGAGCTCGGCGTCCCGGTCGTCCCCCGCGGCTCCGGGACGAGCCTCGCCGGCGGGGCGCTGCCGACCGCCGACTGCGTGCTGCTCGGCGTCTCGCGCCTCACCCGCGTGCTGGAGACCGACTTCGAGAACCGCTGCATCCGCGTCGAGACCGGCCGCACCAACCTCTCCGTCACCGGCGCCGTCGAGGAGGCCGGCTTCTTCTACGCCCCCGACCCGTCGAGCCAGCTCGCCTGCGCCATCGCCGGCAACATCGGCATGAACTCGGGCGGGGCGCACTGCCTGAAGTACGGGGTGACCACCAACAACCTCCTCGGCGTGACCATCGTCCTCGCCGACGGCACCGTGGTCGAGCTCGGCGGGGCGCACCTCGACGCCCCCGGCCTCGACCTCCTCGGCCTCGTCTGCGGCTCCGAGGGCCAGCTCGGCGTCGTCACCGAGGCGACGCTCCGCATCCTGCCCAAGCCCGAGGGCGCGCGCCCGGTCCTGATGGGCTTCGGCTCGTGCGAGGCCGCCGGCGCCACCGTCAGCGACATCATCCGCGCCGGCCACCTGCCGGTCGCGATCGAGTACATGGACCGGCCCTGCATCCGCGCCTGCGAGGCCTTCGCCCACGCCGGCTACCCCGACGTCGAGGCGCTGCTCATCGTCGAGGTCGAGGGCGCCGAGCCCGAGATCGCCGACCAACTCGCCCGCATCATCGCCATCGCCGAACGGCACGGCCCCGAGGTTATCCGCGAGAGCCGCTCCGCCGCCGAATCGGCGCTGATCTGGAAGGGCCGCAAGGCCGCCTTCGGCGCCATGGGCCAGATCGCCGACTACATCTGCCTCGACGGCACCATACCGGTCTCCGAGCTCCCCTTCGTGCTGCGGCGGATCGGCGAGCTGACCGCCGGCTACGGGCTTGGCGTCGCCAACGTCTTCCACGCCGGCGACGGCAACATGCACCCGCTGCTCCTCTACGACGCCTCCAGGCCCGGCGACCTCGAGAAGGCCGAGGCGCTCGGCGCCGACATCCTCGCGCTCTGCGTCGAGGTCGGCGGCTGCCTGACCGGCGAGCACGGCGTCGGCGTCGAGAAGCGCGACCTGATGCCGCTGCAGTACGCCCCCGCCGACCTCGAGGCGCAGCTCGGGGTCAAGGACGTCTTCGACCCGCGCTGGCTGCTCAACCCGGCCAAGGTGTTTCCGCTCGCGGCGACGCGGAGCCGGCGGGCGGCATAGCCTTCGCCGACGGCGGGCAGCGGCCGCCTCGCCCCGCCCACCCACCCGCGAGCCGGCCGCTGCCCGCGGGGCTGTCCCGGTCGAAGGCAGAAGGAAAAGGCTGCTCGGGGCCCACCAGCGAACAGGCTTTCCCGGGCGGTGCCGCCGCTTGCGTCGGGGAGGGGAATGGCGACATGCTCGGGGGCGGGAGGATTTGCCTTGGCGAGCGAGCATCGGCCGGAGTCGGAGGAGGAACTGGCGGCGCTGATCCGCACGGCGCCCGACGGGGGTTTCGCCATCGAGGGCGGCGGGACGCGCGGCGGCGGCCTCGGCGCCGAGCGGCTCTCGACGGCGGGGCTCAGCGGGATCACGCTCTACGAGCCGGGGGCGCTGACGCTGGTCGTCCGCGCCGGCACGCCGCTCGCCGACGTGGAGGCGACGCTCGCCGCCGAGGGGCAGATGCTGCCGTTCGAGCCCTTCGACGCGCGGCCGCTGACCGGCGCGAACGGCGTCCCCACGGTCGGGGGCATGGCCGCGACCAACGCCTCCGGGCCGCGGCGCATCCAGGCCGGCGCCTGCCGCGACGGGATGATCGGGGTCCGCTTCGTCGACGGCACCGGGACGATCGTCAAGAACGGCGGGCGGGTGATGAAGAACGTGACCGGCCTCGACCTCGTCAAGCTGATGGCCGGCAGCCACGGCACGCTCGGCGTGCTGACCGAGGTCGCCTTCAAGCTGTTGCCGCGGCCCGAGACGACCGCCACGCTGGTCTTGGACGGCCTCGATCCGGCCGCCGCCGGCAGCGCCATGCGCGCGGCCCTCGCCACCCCCTACCAGGTCAGCGGCGCCGCGCACCACGCCTCGCGCACCCTGCTGCGGCTCGAGGGGTTCGCAGCTTCGGTCGAGCACCGCGCCCGCGCCCTCGCCGCCGCCCTCGACCGCTTCGGCACGGCGCGCGTCGAGGAGGGCCCGGGCGGCTGGGCCGAGGTGCGCGATGCCGCCGCCTTCGCCGGGCGCGACGGCGCGGTCTGGCGGATTTCCGTCAGGCCGACCGACGGGCCGCCGCTGGCGGCGCGGCTGGCGCCGGCGGAAACGATCCTCGACTGGGGCGGGGGGCTCGTCTGGGTTCTCGCCGACCCCGACGCCGACGTGCGCGCGGCGATGGCCGGCGTTGCCGGCCATGCCACGCTGGTCCGCGCCGCGCCCGAGGTCGCCGCGCGCCGGGGCGTCTTCCATCCCGAGCCGCCCGCGGTCGCCGCCATCGCCGCCGGCCTGCGCGCGCGCTTCGACCCGCGCGGCATCCTCAATCCGGGCCGAATGGCACCGGCGCGGGCGGCCTGATGCAGACGAGCTTCACCCCGGAGCAGCTCGCCGATCCGGTGACGGCGCGCGCGAACCGGATCCTGCGGACCTGCGTGCATTGCGGCTTCTGCACCGCCACCTGCCCCACCTATCAGGTGCTCGGCGACGAGCTCGACAGCCCGCGCGGCCGCATCTACCTGATCAAGGACATGCTCGAATCCGGCCGCCCGGCCGATGAGAAGACCGTCAAGCACATCGACCGCTGCCTGTCGTGCCTCGCCTGCATGACGACCTGCCCGTCGGGTGTCCACTACATGCACCTGGTCGACCATGCGCGCGCCCACATCGAGCGCACGTATCGCCGGCCGTTCCTCGACCGTGCGCTGCGCGCGGTGCTCGCCCGCGTCCTGCCGTATCCGGCGCGCTTCCGCGCCGCCCTCGTCGCGGCGCGGCTGGGGCGGCCGTTCACGGGGCTGCTGCCGCGCCGGCTCGCGGCGATGCTCGAGATCGCGCCCGGGACGCTGCCGCCGGCGGACGGGCTGATCCCGGGGGCCTTCCCGGCCGAGGGCGTGCGGCGGAAGCGGGTCGCGCTCCTGGCCGGCTGCGCCCAGCGCGTGCTCGACCCCGGGATCAACGCCGCGACGATCCGGCTGCTGACCCGCCACGGCTGCGATGTGGTGATCGCCGCGGGCGCCGGCTGCTGCGGGGCGCTGACCCACCACATGGGGCGCGAGGCCGACAGCCACGCCGCGGCCGCCGCCAACATCCGCGCCTGGGTGCGCGAGATCGACGGCGGCGGGCTCGACGCCATCGTCGTGAATACCTCGGGCTGCGGCACCACCGTCAAGGACTACGGCTGGATGTTCCAGGATACCGGGCTCGCCGCCGACGCCGCCCGCGTCGCCGGGCTCGCGCGCGACGTCAGCGAGCTGATGGACGAGCTCGGCCTCGACGCCCCGGCCGCGCCGCCCCTCCGCGTCGCCTACCACGCCGCCTGCTCGCTGCAGCACGGCCAGCAGGTGCGCGAGCCGCCGAAGGCCTTGCTGCGGGCCGCCGGCTTCGAGGTCGTCGAGCCGCGCGATTCCCACCTCTGCTGCGGCTCGGCCGGCACCTACAACCTCCTGCAGCCGGAGATCTCCGGCGAGCTCCGCGCCCGCAAGGTTGCGACGCTCGAGGAGAAGGCGCCCGCGGTCATCGCCGCCGGCAACATCGGCTGCATGCTGCAGATCGGGCTCGGGACCGCGGTCCCGGTGGTGCATACCGTCGAGCTCCTCGACTGGGCGACCGGCGGCCCGCGGCCGCCGGCGCTCGGTCCGGCATGAGGCTTCTCGCGCTGCTGCCGCTGCTCGCGGCCTTCGCCGCCGCGGCGCAGGAGGCGCCGGAGCGCCGGGTGCTGGATGCCGAGGAGGGTGCGGCATACGCCGCCGTCGGGCGGCTCAACATCGCCGGCCGCCGCTTCTGCACCGCGACGCTGATCGAGCCTGCCGTCGTCGCCACCGCCGCCCATTGCCTGTTCCATCCGCGCACCGGCGCGCGGGTGCCCGATTCCGAGCTCCGCTTCGTCGCCGGCTTCCGGCAGGGCGAGTATGCGGCACTCCGCGAGGTCGTCCGCTCGGTGACCGACGAGGCCTATATCTTCGACGGCGTGCCGGACTTCGCCGCGGTCAGCACCGACCTGGCGCTGCTCGCGCTCGATTCCCCGGTGCCGGCCGGGGCGGCGGCCCCCATCGCCGCGGGCGCCCTCGGCGACGGCGCGCTGGCCATCGTCAGCTATGCCCGCGACCGTCCGCAGCTTCCGACCCTCGAGGCGCCCTGTCCAGTCGCCTCCGACGTCGGCGGCGTGCTGGCGCTCCGGTGCGGGGTCAACTTCGGCGCCTCGGGCGGGCCGGTGCTTGAGGGCGCGGGCGCCGACGCCCGGCTGGTCGCGGTCATCTCGGCGATGGGGCGGGTGGTCGCGAGCGGCGCCGACGTGACGCTCGCCGTCGCGGTCGAGCCCGGGCTGGCCGAGCTCCGCGCCGCCCTCGACGGCGCGGCCGCCGGGGATTTCGTGCCGCCGCCGCTGCCGCGGCCGCCGCGCGACGGGGCCTCGGACAAGGTTGAGATGCGGTAAACGCCGCGAAGCTAAGTATTTGGCTTTCATGTGATTTGTCTTCGTGCGCGGGGTCGGCGGGTGTCGATGCGGGAAGGGCCCGACGGGCACGGCGGTTTGTGCTATCGTCGCGACCATGGTCCGATCCGCCGCGGGTGTCCGGACCTCGTCGGGGAGCGGGAAGCGCCATGTCCGAAGCCAGGAGAGTCGCGATCGCCTGCCAGGGCGGCGGCAGCCATGCGGCCTTCGCGGCCGGCGTGCTGATGGAGCTGCTGGAGCCGCACAACTTCCGGCGGATCGAACTTGTCGCCTTGAGCGGAACCTCGGGCGGCGCGGTCTGCGCGTCGCTGGCCTGGTCCGGGCTGGTGCGGCCGGGGGGCGGCCCGGCCGCGGCGGGCGCGGCGCTCGCGGCATTCTGGAACGAGGTCTCGGCGCAGGACCCGGTCGACGCCGCGGTCAACTTCTGGTCGGTCTCGCTGGCACGGCTGCCGATCACCTGGGAGGTCAGTCCCTATGCCATCTACGCGCCGGCCGAGCCGCGGCTGCGGGAGTTGCTGGCGAGGCACCTCGTCCTGCCCCCGCCCGACGCGCGCCGCAGCCCGCCCGAGATCTTCGTCGGCGCCACCGACATCCTGCAGGGCGGCGGGCTCGCCTTCGACAGCGCGGCGCTCGGCGTCGACCAGGTGGTCGCCTCGGCGGCCGTGCCGCCGCTGTTCCGGGCCGTCACCGCTACCGACGCCGCCGGCGAGCCGCACCTCTGCTGGGACGGCCTCTTCGCGCGCAACCCGCCGATCCGCGAGTTCACCAACCTCGCGCCCGCACCGGACGAAATCTGGGTGGTCCGGATCAACCCGCTGGCATCGGCGCGCGAGCCAGTGACGATGCCCGAGATCATCGACCGCCGGAACGAGCTCTCGGGCAACCTGGCGCTCGACCAGGAGATCGCCTTCATCGACAAGATCAACGAGCTCCGCCTGGAGGGCCCGGCGCTGGCCGAGCGCTACCGGCACATCGAGATCCGCCAGGTCGAGCTGTCGCTCGACCTCGACTACCCCTCGAAGCTCGACCGCGGCGTCCGCCACATCCAGCGGCTGATCGCGACCGGGCGACAGGCGGCCGGGAGGTTCTTTCACCCCGACTCGAAGCAGAAGACGATGGTCACCGAACTCGCCGGGACGGTGCGCGAGGAGGCGCCGTGAAGCGGTGGGCGATGCCGCCGGCTTCAGCGACACCGATCAGCTCCCCGGGAAGTCTGGCTCCGGCGGCAGGATTCGAACCTGCGACCAATTGATTAACAGTCAACTGCTCTACCACTGAGCTACGCCGGAACGCGCTTGCGCGGCTGAGGCTATAACAA
The DNA here is from genome assembly GCA_046348975.1 of Amaricoccus sp. Lineage (GTDB taxonomy): Bacteria > Pseudomonadota > Alphaproteobacteria > Rhodobacterales > Rhodobacteraceae > Amaricoccus. Next base: position 77,037 of record JAXMDF010000009.1, read on the forward strand.
AGCCGATTCTGGGCGTCCAGCGGTTCCGCGGCCGTCAGCGCACGCCGCCGATCTCCGACAGCGGCACCTGCGTGCCGTCGGCGACCACGAGCTCGGGCGAGCCGTCGACCAGGCGGACTTCGCGCACGGTCGAGAAGACCTTGCCGGCGGTCTCGCCCAGCAGTACGTCGCCCTGGTAGCTCTGCAGCGTAAAGCCGTAGCGGCCGTCGGCGGCCGCGTTGCCCGCGCTGTCGGTGCCGTCCCAGGTAGCCGTCTCGGCGTCGCCCGCGACCGGGACCCGTGCGACCACCTGGCCGAAGTCGTTGGTCACCACCAGCACGCCCCTGTCGGCACCGTCGTGCGGCGTCACCGCGACCTCGACCGGCTCGCCCTCGTAGTCGGCCTTGGCCGCCACCTGCACGTCGCGGCCGATCCACTCGGCTAGGCCGGCCGGGCTGCCGCCCGACACCGCGTCGAGGATGCCCTGCAGCCGGTCGTTGGTCTTGACCTGCTGCTCGACCGCGGAAAAGCTCGCGAGCTGCGAGACGAACTCGGTCGAATCCATCGGCTTCAGCGGGTCCTGATTCTTCATCTGGGTGGTGAGAAGCGTCAGGAAGGTCTGGAAGTCGCCGGCCGAGGCAGCGCTGTCGGTGCTGCTTGTGGTCGCGGCAGCGGTCGCCGCGCTCTTGGTCGAGGCCGCGGAGGCGGTGGTCGAGCTGATCTCCATGCCAGGCTCCTTGGATCAGAGACGGATGTCGAGGGCGCCGGACGGGGCGGCACGCACCGGCGCGGCGACCGGCGCCGCCGCGGCCTCGGCGACCTCGCGCCCGGCACCGGCGAGCTGGAGCGCCGTGGTCCCGTCGCCGTGCCGCTCGGGCGTGGCCTGCTGGCCGGCGGCGAAGTCGAGCGTGACGTTGCCGTAGCCGGCATCGCCGAGCTCGCGCGCCAGTGCCTCGGCGTGGCGGCGCAGCAGGTCCTGCGTCTCCGGCCGGTCGGCCAGCACCACCGCCTGCACGCCGCCGTCCTGCGGCGTGAGGTGGATCTGCACGCGGCCGAGCTCGGGTGGATCGAGCCGGATCTCCAGGTGCCGCTCCGAGCTGCGCGACACCGCCACCGCGATCTGGCCCACCGCCGCGTGCGGCGAGGCTGCCGCGGCCGCAGGGGTCGCCGCATCCCGCTGCACGGGGTCGGCGCCGCGGGCGAGATGCCAGGACGCCGGCGCCGCCGGATCGAGGACGAGCGGGCGGTCGGCGGCTGGCGGTTCGGCGGCGGCTGCGGCGGCGATGCGCAGGGCGCCGTCGCGACTCACCGGGGGGGCCGGCGAGGCGCTGCGCGGACCGGCCGCGCCGGCCGTGTCGTCGGACGAGGCGGGCGCGGCCGCCGGGTCTTCCTGTCGTCGGCCGCCGCCGGCCGGGCCTTGCGCCGGGACCGGGGCCTGCGGCGTGGCCGGCTTCGGCCCGGACGGGTCCGGCGCGGCGTCGTCGTCCATCGGCGCGGCATCGTCGATCGGCGCGGTGCCGGCTGGGGGCGTTCCCCGATCCGCCGCCGGCGCAGCGAGGGCCGGGCGGGCCTTCGCCGCCGCATCGGTGACGGCTCCGGTCGCCGGGGGCGGGGCGGCGGCGCCGGCGACCGCTGCCGCCGCGGTCGCCACGGCGAGGCGTCCCGGCCTTGCCGCCGCGACGGCTGCCGGCGCCTCCTTCGGCGCCCCCGGCACCGCAGGGGGCGCCGGCGGCGCGGCGGCGCCCGGCACGACGAGGGTCGCCGCGGCGGCATCGGCCTCGGGGCCGCTTGCGGCATCGGACTCTGCGCCGCTTGCGGCCCCGAGGGCCGCGGAGGCGCGCGGCGGGGCTCGCCGGACGGCGGCGACGGGGTGCCGCGAAACCGCCGCGACCAGCTCGCCGAAGTCGCCCGCCAGGCGCCCGGCCGGGTCGGCGGGCTGGGCCTCCTCGGGGGCTGGGTCGGCGCGGGACGGGACGGCGACGGCGATGCGCGATGCGGCGGTCGGGTCCTGGGCGATCATTCGGCGCAGCCTCTGGCGAGATCCTGCCGCGGAAATGCACGCGAAGCCTTACGATTTCTTTACCGGCCACGGCCAAGGCTCCGGGGACAGCCTCGGGAGTCCGCGATGGAACTGCCTCCGCTCACGTCCGCCGCGCCGCGCCTCCAGGCGCCGCACGACCGCGACGACATCCGCACGCGCGAGGCGGCCCGCAACTTCGAGGCGACCTTCCTGGCGGAGATGCTGCAGTACACCGGCCTCAACGCAACGCCGCAGGGCTTCGGCGGCGGCGCCGGCGAGGACGCCTTCGGCAGCCTCCTTACCGAGCAGTACGCGCAGCTGCTCGCCGAGCGCGGCGGCATCGGTCTCGCCGAGCGGGTCTTCGACATCCTGAAACAAGGGAACCGGGACGCATGATCTCCCATATCCTGACCTCGGCGCGCTACGCGCGGATCCTGCGGCTGCTCGACCTCGAGCGGAAGCTGATCCTGAACGGGCCGCTTTCGGGCCTGAAGGCGCTGGTCGAGCGGCGCGAGGCAGCGATCGCCGAGGTGCTCGAGACCGAGACCGACCTGCCCGAGGCATTCCTGGTCGCGCTCAAGGCGCGGGCCGAGCGCAACAGCCGGCTGATCCTCGCGAGCCTCGCGGGCGTCCGCGCCGGGGCGGCGCAGATCGAGCGCATCCGCGCCGCCCGCGACGAGCTCGGGACCTATACCGCACGCGGGCGGAAGCAGGAGGCGGCGTTGCCGGCGACCCGCGACCAGCGAGCCTAGCGGGTCGCCCCCGCGGCGCCGGACGGGGTGGCAGGGGCCTGCCAGGGCGGCAGCAACGGCTCGCCGGCCGCGATCGCGACGCGGGGCCTCGGAGCGGGTGCGGACGCGGGCGCCGGGCGGGCGGCGGCGGCGCGCACCTTGCGGGCAACCTCGTCGAGGGTGGCGGTCAGCCGGTTCAGCTGCGACAGCGCGCCGAGTTCGTCCGGGGCGTAGCGGACGCGCAGGTACTCGCGGTCCGCTGTCAGCCGGGCGAGATGGCTGGCCGTCCGGCGCCGCAACCCGAGGCCGCTGGCGAGCGCTGCCTGCGCCCGCCCGGCGAGGTCGTGCTGGCGGCTGCGGATCTGGCGGCCGGTCTCGCCGGCGACGCGGAGCCAGGCGTTAAGGTAGAGCTCGATCGCCTGCAGCGCGAGGAGCCGGCCGGGCGCAGCCGCCACCGGGTCGCCGCGGCGGCCGGGCGCGAGCAGCGCGAGGGCGTCGGCCCGGTAGCGGTCGGCCATCCGCAGGATCGCCGAAACCGGAGTGCCGTTCCCCGGATAGTCGCCCGACTCGCACAAAGCTGCCGCCATCCCCCTGCAATCCTCGCATCAGAGGCCGGCGCGGGGCTTTGCGCAAGCGAGGCGCGCGGCCAGCGTTAATCGGCGCGGCAAACGAAAGGGCCCGCCTTGCGGCGGGCCCTCGGAATTGCCGTCCGGACGCCGGTCAGGCGGCCTGGGCCTGGCTCTCGATCGCCGCCTTGCCGCGGGCGATCTCGATCTTGCGGGGCTTCAGCGCCTCGGGGACCTCGCGGACGAGGTCGATGTGCAGCAGCCCGTTCTCGGTGACGGCCTCGACGGCGCGCACGTGGTCGGCGAGCTGGAAGCGGCGCTCGAAGGCGCGCGTGGCGATGCCGCGGTGGAGGACGCTGGCCTTGTCCTCGGCCTCGGCCTTGCGGCCGGTCACGACCAGCTGGCCGTCGCGGGCCTCGACCGAAAGCTCGTCGTCGGCGAATCCGGCGACCGCGAGGGTGATCCGGTAGGCGTTCTCGCCGGTCTTCTCGATGTTGTACGGGGGGTAGCTGTTCTGGGTCACGTCGGACGCCAGGGCCTGGTCGAGCAGACTCGCCAGCCGGTCGAAGCCGACGGTCGAACGGTAGAGCGGGGTGAAGTCGAAGGTTCGCATTGCATCCTCCAGAAAGCGATACATCGGGCGGGCCTTCCATACGGACAGGCCCTGGACTTGCCGCCCGGCCCGCATCGCGGCGCCGGACAGGACCGATCTGGGAAGGCTCCGGCCGGCTTTCAAGAGCCCCGGCGGCGAGGACGCCGGGCGGCCGGGCGCAGCCGACCGGCGGGAAGTCGAAGCTCGCGCGCCGGCCGTCGGCGGCGACGCCCTCGCCGTCGCACTTGCCCGACAGGAGGCCGCCGGCGAGCGGGCTCCAGACCATCAGCGCGACGCCCTCCGCCCCGAGCATCGACGCGATGTCGCGCTCGATGTCGCGACCGGCCAGCACTGGAGCGACGCGATGCGCGCGAAGCCGCGCCGCTCGGCGATGCCCTGCGCCCGGACGGGCGCCGTTGCCGCTCAATCCTAGCGGTCGCCGCGGCATTTCCAGGAGCGGCTGCGCCTCTACCCGGATGCGGAACCATGCGCCGGGCGTGGCGTTTGGGCAGCATGGGACGGCGGGAGGCCGTCCGCACCAAGGCATCACAGCGAAAGGAGTAGCCGTGAAACGCACTCTTCTCTTGGCCGTTTCCGCCGCGGCCCTGTCGGCAACCCTCGCCGCGGGCACTTCGGGCCTCGCCGCCAGCCTGACCGAATCGGCATCGCAGGGCCTGGCGGTGCTCGGCATCGCCACGCCGCCGCCCGACAGCCTGACCGATTCCCAGGTCCTCAGCATCATGAACGTGCTGAGCTCGGCTGATTCGAGCAACCTCAAGAAGGAACACATCCAGACGATCATCGGCGAGAACGAGGCGTCGGGGGGCGGCGTCGGGCGGTATGGCGTGGCGCAGCTGCGCTCGTCGGTCTCGTCGGACATGGCGGCGCTCGGGCTCGACGCCTCCGGCGTCGACTACCTGACGCTGGCGGAGCTGGCGCAGATCGAGAACGTGACCGCGTCCAAGACCAGCGACACGGTCAAGAAGCAGCAGATCTCCGCGATCCTGGGCAACGAGGCGACGCAGACCCAGCGGCTCGGCGTGCGGCAGCTGTCGGATTCGACCAAGGCCGACCTCGCCAAGCTCGGGGTCGACGCGCAGCAGGTCGACGCGCTGACCCTGTCGCAGATCGCCCAGATCGAGAACGTCATGGGCTCGTCGGCCAGCGACGATTCCAAGCGCGCCCAGGTCAACTCGATCGTGTCCCAGTAGCGCGCCCGACCGGTCGGGACGGCGGGCCGGCCGGCGACGGCCGGCCCGTTCGCGTGTCAGGCGGCCTTGGCGCCAGTCATCTGGTGCAGCTGCGCGACCGTCGTCGCGTCGAGGCCGAGCGCGCTCGCGAGGTCGGCCAGGTACTGCTTCTCCTGGTCGGTGTCGGCGTCGATGGCGAGGATGGAGGCGGCGTAGATCTGCGCCGCCTGCGCCGGGTTGCGCGCCTCGGCGGCGAGGCCGGCGATGTCGATCGGCGCCGACATCTGGTCGAGGACGAACTTCTTCTCCTCGTCGGTGACGTTGTCGGCGCTGATCTTGCCGACGATCTTCTTCATCTCGTCCTGGTCGATCTGTCCGTCGGCCTTGGCGGCGCTGATCATCGCCTTGAGCAGCGTCTTCTCGGCGTCGGGGCCGGTGATCGCCTTGACCTCGGATTCGGTGACCTGCGGTTGGGCCGCGGCGGCGTCGGCGCGGCCCTCGGCGGCGCGCTTCAGCGCGCTGACGGCGAGGGTGCCGAGGATTGCCATGGTGCCGCCGCGCGCAGCACCCCCGAGCCCGCCGCCGAGGATGGCGCCGGCGAGCGCGCCGATGCCGCCGATCTGCGCCCCCGACAGCGACCCCACCTGCTCCTTGCCGAGGAAGTCGCGCGCCTTGTCGGCGAAGCCGCCGGCGCCCTGCTGGAGCCCGGCCGTGTCGAGGCCCGCCTTGTTGAGGGCGCCGGTGATCTGCCCGAAGATCTGGTCGAGCCCGCCGCCGCCCCCGCCTTGGCCGAGGCTGTTGGCGGCGTTCTGCAGCCGATCCTGCGTCCCGGACTGGCCGGCCATGCCCTGCTGCATGATCTGTCCGAGGATGTCGCCGAAGCTCATGCCTTCCCTCCCGTTTCGCCCCCGGCGGTCCACCCGCGCCGCCCGGACCCCTGAAACCCCAAGGGGTAGCAGAAACCCCGCCGTGGCGCCAAGCAATTCGGGGAGGCGGTTCGACGGCCGGGGCAGGGCAATCGCTCGGACGGTTGCTGGCTTCGCGGAGAAAGGGCGGCGAGCAGCTTTCGCGGGCGCCGCACTCGAAGTTGCCCCGGGCTGTCCCGGCATGGGTGCGTAAGTCGCGCACAAAACTCGAGTGTATGAAATATAGAGAGCTCTGCAGAAGTCTTCCGGTCGTGGCCTGGGCCCCCCAATGCCCCCGGACAACGGTTGAAATCCGGTTAATGCTCGGGCCCTGAATCCAGTGATTTCAATGGTTTGATCTAGGTGCTCGACCCCGAGCACCCCCCGGGCAAAGCGGCGCTTCGTTCGTGGCCCGGCCTTTCGCAGAGGTCTCTATAGAGTATTTGTTCGGGAGAATTAGCCAGCTGCTCACATTTGGCCGTTCATGCGGCATCTCCAGCGCTTCAGGCGTCCCGGCGCGGCAGCTTCGGCGGCGCGTCCGCAACCGACTCGAACGGTGGTCGACACGGGCTCGCGCCGCGCGTGCCGCGATCCCGCGCCGCTCGAGCGATTCCCCTGGACGGCCGAGCGGGCCATCTTGGCGTTGTCGGGTCGCGATGATAGGCCTGCGATCTCCGACCGCGGCGAACGGTGTGCCATCGATGTTCTTTGCGCATTCCGGGCGGCGGGAGGATCAGAGCGACGCGCAACCTTTGCGGGACCATCTCCTTGCCGTGTCCCGCGCGGCATCTGCGTTTGCGGAGCCAATGGGGCTGCCGCGAGCCGCTGAGCTCGCCGGCTTGGCGCACGATCTCGGCAAGTACGACCCGCGCTTCCAGGCGTATCTCAAGAAGCTCGGCTCCTCGGTGGATCATTCGACCGCCGGAGGGGCACAGCTCGTGCGGGAGGCGGCTGGCGCGGGCGGGATCGAGACGAAGATGGTTGCGGATCTGCTGGCCTACTGCATCCTCGGGCATCATGCGGGCCTGCCGGACCGGAGCAACGACAGCGAGGCCTGCCTGAATTCCCGGATCGAGCGCTTTGCGCCGCGGCTCGATCCCGGCTGGACGGACGAGGTGGCGCTCGGGTTCGACGGGGTCTTTCCCGAGATCGCCGCCCGCGTCTCGAGGGAGACGCTGGCCTTCGACCTGTCGGTGGTCGTGCGGATGGTCTTCTCGTGCCTCGTGGACGCGGACTATCTCGACACCGAGCGGTTCTACGCCGAGCTGGAGCATTGGCAGCCGGAGCGCGACTGGCCGTTGCTCCGGGAAAGCCTTCCGGCGTTGCGGGCCCGGTTCGACGCGCATGTGGCCGGGCTGCCGACCGACGGCGAGATCGATCCGCTGCGCCGGAGCATCCTCGCGCATGTCCGGAGCGGGGCAGCGCTCGCGCCCGGGCTCTTCACCCTCACGGTGCCGACGGGCGGGGGGAAGACGCTGGCGTCGCTCGGGTTCGCGCTCGACCACGCGGGGCTGCACGGGCACCGGCGGATCGTCTACGCGATTCCGTTCACCTCGATCATCGACCAGACGGCGACGATCTTCCGCGAGGCTCTCGGCGAAGCCGTGGTGCTGGAGCACCATTCGGCGATCGACGAGGAGCGAAACGAGCGCCGCGAGGGTCGGGACAAGCTTCGCCTCGCGATGGAGAACTGGGCGGCGCCGGTGGTGGTGACGACCAACGTGCAGCTGTTCGAGAGCCTCTTCGCCGCCCGGCCGTCGCGGGCGCGCAAGCTGCACAACATCGCCGGCAGCGTGATCGTGCTCGACGAGGCGCAGACCCTGTCGAAGGCGCTGCTGCAGCCGTGCCTCAGGATGCTCGACTGCCTGGCGCGGCACTGGGGCTGCACGGTGGTGTTCTGCACCGCGACCCAGCCCGCGGTCGCGCTGGCGCTGCGGGGCGAGGCCGCGCTCTCGCCGGTGCGGGAGCTGGCGCCGGAGCCGGCCGCCCTGGCGAAGCGCATGCGGCGGGCGCGGATCGTCGACGGCGGGGAGATGGACAATGCCGCGCTGATCGCGGCGTTGCGGGGGACCGACCAGGGGTTCGTCATCGTCAACAGCCGGGGGCACGCGCTCGACCTGTTCAAGGCGGCGAAGCGGGCGGGCGTCGAGGGGCTGGTGCACCTGACGACGCGGCAGACGGCGGCGCACCGGCAGGACATTCTCAAGAAGGTGCGACGGTGGCTGAAGGACGGTGAGGCGTGCCGGCTGGTCGCCACGAGCCTGATCGAGGCCGGGGTCGACGTCGATTTCCCGGTAGGCTGGCGGGCGAAGGCTGGGCTCGACCAGATGCTGCAGGCGGCGGGGCGGGTCAACCGCGAGGGGCGCCGGTCGCTGGACGAAAGCTGCCTGACCTTCTTCACCAACGCCGACTATCCGGCGCCGAAGGAGATCCGATCGCTGATCGGCGACCTGGACCGGGCGAGCGAGGTCCACGCGGCCGATCTCCAGTCGCTGGAGGCCATCGAGAGCTACTTCCGCCAAAGCTACGACCGGCTGCGGCACGGGAACGGCCTGGATCGGCATGACCTCTGTCACGCCTTCAGGTCTCCCCCGATGAGCGGCACGGATTTCCCGTTCCGGACGGTCGCGGAGAAGTTCCGCATGATCGACAGTACGATGCTGCCGGTGGTGATCCCGCGTGGTGCGGCGGTCGAGCCGATCGCGCAGCTCGGAATCGAGGGCGTGCCGACCGGCATCTTGGCGAGGGCGCTGCAGCGGCACGTCGTGCTGGTGCCGGCGAACGCGCGCCAACGGCTCCTTGACGTTCGAGCGGCGGAGTTCGCGGCGCCCAAGCAGCGCGGCGACCAGTTCTGCGTGCTGAAGGAGGAGCGCCTAGACCTCTATCACGAGGACAGCGGGTTGTGGTGGCAGGATGTGGAATACCTGCGCCAGGAGCATTGGAATATCTGACGCTCAGGCCACGTAGAGCCGTGACCTGAGCCATCTTGCAAAAGCAGTGATGATGCTATAAGAGTGTTTCGATCCGCACGCTGATGTCGACGTGACCTATTGACAAGTCTATGGAGGATCGATTTCAAAGAGGATTGAAGCCTTGAATTTGCCAATCACCATTGATATGCGAAACCTACGGTGACGCATGGGTGCTCCTGACTTCTGAAGGACGGCGTTGGCCGCCCTGTCTTCAATCGTGCGACTCCGCATGCGAGAGTCAACCATGGGCTAGCAAAGCAGGATGAGCTACCAGAATGAAGCGGGAGGTTTCGGCGTCAGGCTGTGGGTCGGCGGGCCCTACGGCCTCTTCACCCGCCCCGAGACCAAGGTGGAGCGGGTCAGTTACGACGCGATCACGCCCTCGGCGGCGCGCGGGGTGCTCGAGGCGATCCACTGGAAGCCGGCGATCGTCTGGGTCGTCGATCGCATCCACGTGCTGCGGCCGATCCGCTTCCAGTCGATCCGCCGCAACGAGGTCGGGCACAAGGCGCCGGCGGGGGCGATCCGTTCGGCGATGCGGCGCGACGAACTCGATGGCGTCCGGCTGGTGGTGGACGAGGACCGCCAGCAGCGGGCGTCGACGGTGCTGGTCGATCCCGCATACCTCATCGAGGCCCACTTCGAGCTGACCGCGAAGGCCGGCGCGGACGACAGCGAGGGCAAGCACCTCGACACCTTCAACCGCCGGGCGGCGCGGGGCCAGTGCTTCCACCAGCCCTGCCTCGGCACGCGAGAGTTCGCGGCGGGCTTCCGGCTGGTCCCGCATGGCGAGCCTCTGCCGGAGGCGTTCGACGACACGCGCGACCTCGGCCTCATGCTCTGGGACATCGACCACGCGGCGCCGGGGCGGCCGTCGCTGTTCTTCCGGGCACGGCTGGAGCGGGGGGTGATCGCCGTGCCGCCGCCCGGGTCGGCGGAGATCCTGCGATGAGCATGCTCGCCTCCCTCGTGCGCGCCTACGACCGGATGGACGGCAAGCCGCCGTTCGGGTTCTCGACCGAGAAGATCGGCTTCGTCGTCACGCTGCGCGTGGACGGGACGCCCGCGCACGCCATCGACCTGCGCGCCGACGACAAGAAGCGGACGCCGGCGGCGCTGCGCGTCCCGCAGGCCGTGAAGCGGACGGTCGGCATCGCACCGAACTTCCTCTGGGACAAGACCGCCTATGCGCTCGGGGTCACCGCCGGGGAGGGCAGACGGACGGCGCAGGAGCATGAGGCCTTCAAGGCGCGTCACCGCGACTGGCTCGCCGGCACCGACGACGCCGGCCTCCTCGCCTTCCTCGGCTTCCTCGGCCGCTGGCAGCCGGAGGATTTCCCGGCGCTCGGTTGGGACGAGGGCCTGCGGGACCTGAACGTCGTCTTCGCGCTCGCGTCCGAGTGGGGCGATCACGGCTTCCTCCACGACCGCCCGGCAGCCAAGGCGGCGTGGGCGCGCAAGGCGGGCGCGGAGGCGGCCGATCCGAAGGTCTGCCTCGTTTCCGGCGCGCCCGGGCCGGTCGCCCGCCTGCATCCGTCGATCAAGGGAGTGTGGGGGGCGCAGACCGCGGGCGCGAGCCTCGTCTCCTACAACCTCGACGCCTTCACGTCCTACGAGCACGAGCAGGGCGACAATGCCCAGGTCTCGGAAGCCTCCGCCTTCGCCTACACCACCGCGCTCAACATCTTCCTCGCCCGCGACAGCGAGCAGCGGATCCAGATCGGCGACGCCTCGACGGTCTTCTGGGCGGAGTGCGACGAGAAGGAAGTGGCCCGGCAGGCCGAGGCAATGTTCAGCGCCTTCTTCAGCGGCGAGGCGGCGCGCCCCCCGAACGCCAAGGCCGTCGCGGACGAGGACGCGGCGCAGGCCGGGTCGGTCCGCGAGAAGCTGGCGGCGATCCGCGACGGGCGGCCGCTCGCCGATGTCGAGCCGAAGCTGGCGGCAAACGTGCGCTTCTTCGTGCTCGGACTCGCCCCGAACGCCGCGCGGCTTTCGGTACGCTTCTACGTCGAGGACAGATTCGGCGCGATCACCGCGAACTACCAGAAGTTCCTGACCGACATGGCGATCGAGCCCGCCCCCCAGGGCCATCCCGGCCTGTGGCGGTACCTGATCGAGCTCGCGGTGCAGGGCAAGCGCGAGAATGTCCCGCCCAACCTCGCCGGCGACTGGATGCGCGCGATCCTGACCGGCACGCCCTATCCGCGCACGCTGCTCGCCACCGCGCTGATGCGCGCGCGCGCCGACCAGAGCGTCAACGCCTTGCGCGCGGCGGTGATGAAGGCCGTGCTGGTCCGCAACATGAAAGAGGAGGTCAAGGTGGGTCTCGACGAGGACAGTCCGAATGCGGCCTACCAGCTCGGCCGCCTCTTCGCGGTGATGGAGGGGGCGCAGTATGCCGCCCTCGGCCGGGTCAACGCGCCGATCGGCGACCGCTACTACGCCGCCGCCTCGTCCACCCCGGCGCGGGTCTTCGCCACGCTGCTGCGGGGCCTCAAGGTGCATGTCGCCGATGCGCGCAAGCGTGGCAGGGGCGGCTGGATCGAGCCGCGGGTGGCCGGGATCATGACCCACCTCCCCCCCGACCTGCCGAAGACGCTGCGCCTCGAGGAGCAGGCGCGCTTCGCCATCGGCTACTACCACGAGAAGGCCGAACGGTTCGCACGAGGGGCGGAGGAACCCGCCGAAGCTTCCGAAGGAGAGGACGCATGACCGCCCCGCTTGCCCGCCGGATCGACTTCGCGCTGGTCTTCGACGTGACGAACGGCAACCCGAACGGCGATCCCGACGCCGGCAACATGCCGCGGATGGACCCGGAGACCGGCCACGGCCTCGTCACCGACGTCTGCCTCAAGCGCAAGATCCGCAACTACGTCGAGCTGACCCGCGAAGGGCCGGGCCACCACATCTACGTCACCGAGGGCGCGGTCCTGAACGAGAAGCACCGCGAAGCCTACGCCGCCGTCCGCCCCGACGACGCCTCGGTCGCGAAGGCCCCGAAGCTGACGCCGAAGGGCGACGAGGAGGCGAAGGCGATCCGCGACTGGATGTGCGGCAACTTCTGGGACGTGCGGACCTTCGGTGGGGTGCTCTCGACCGGCATCAACGCGGGCCAGGTGCGCGGGCCGGTGCAGTTCGCCTTCGCCCGCTCCGTCGAGCCGGTGCTGCCGCTCGAAGTCTCCATCACCCGGATGGCGGCGACCAGCGACAAGGAGCGGGACGAGCGCCGCGCCGAGGCCTCGGAAGAGACCGAGAAGCGCGGCGACAAGCGCACGATGGGCCGCAAGCACGTGATCCCCTACGGCCTCTACGTCGCGCACGGTTTCGTCTCGGCGAAGCTCGCCGAGCGTACCGGCTTCACGGACGCCGACCTCGAGCTGCTGTTCGAGGCGCTGGTCTCGATGTTCGAGCACGACCACTCGGCCGCCCGCGGCGAGATGGCGAGCCGCCGGCTCGTCGCCTTCCGGCACGAGAGCGCCCTCGGCAACGCCCCCGCGCACGGCCTCTTCGACCGGATCACCGTCGGGCGCTCGGTCGACGGCGAGTTCCGCGAGATCGACGCGCGGCTCGACAACCTGCCGCCGGCGCGGCGCTTCTCGGACTATGCGATACGAGTGGACCGCACGGCGCTGCCGGCCGGGGTCGAGATTCTGGATCTGCTCTGATGGATCCGGCCGGCGAGCCCATCCCGCTCTCGGCCCTCCAGCACGCGGTCTACTGCCTGCGGCAGGCCGCGCTCATTCACCTCGAAGGGCTCTGGGCGGAGAACGCCCTGACCGCGGAGGGCGCGGTGCTCCACGCTGTCGCCGACAAGGGCGGCGGCCGTCACGCCCGCGGGGTGCGGCGGGTGATGAGCCTGCCGCTGGCGTCGCGGCGGCTGGACCTCGCGGGGGTCGCCGACGTGGTCGAGTTCCCGAAGTTCGAGGGCAGGGAGGTTCCGTTCCCGATCGAGTACAAGCGTGGCAAGCCGAAGCTCCACCGGGCCGACGAGGTGCAGCTCTGCGCGCAGGGCCTCTGCCTCGAGGAGATGACTGGAGCGCCGGTACCGCAGGGCGCGCTTTTCTACGCCGAGACGAAGCGGCGGGTGGTCGTGCCCTTCGACGCCGAACTGCGCGCGATGACCGAGGCCGCGGCGAGCGACCTCGCCCGCGTCCTCGCCTCCGGCGAGACGCCGCCACCCACGACGGTGAAGGCCCGCTGCCGCGCCTGCTCGCTCCGCGACCTCTGCCGGCCCGAGGCGGTGGTTCGTCCCGCCCGGGCCTGGCGCGACCGCATGGTCGCCGCCGAGGTCGGTCCGCGGTGAGGGGGCGGCGCGGTGAAGCAACTCCTCAACACCGTCTACGTCACCACCGAAGGCGCGGCGCTGCGCAAGGACGGCGAAAACCTCGTCGCCGAGGTCGAGGGAGAGGTGAAGGCGCGCGTGCCGCTGCACATGATCGCCTCGGTGGTCGCCTTCGGCCCGGTCCTCGTCTCCCCGGCCCTGATCGGCGCCTGTGCGGTCGCCGGCATCACCCTCGTCCTCCTCGACCGGGCCGGCCGCTTCCAGGCGCGGGTCGAGGGGCCGGTCAGCGGCAATGTCCTGCTCCGCCGCGCGCAGTACCGCGCGAGCGACACGCCGGAGGACATCGTCCGCTCGCTCCTGATCGGCAAGGTCGCGAACCAGCGCGCGGTGCTGCTCCGGGCCTTGCGCGACTACGGGCCCGAGATGGCGCCGGAAGCCTCTGCGAGCCTCGACGGTGCGGTCGCGCGCATGGCCCACGTCCTTCGCCGCATCACCTACACGGACGCCGGCCTCGACGCGCTGCGCGGCTCCGAGGGCGAGGCGGCGAGCCTCTACTTCTCGGTCTTCGACATCCTGATCCGCTCGCCCGACCCGGAGCTCCGCTGGCGCGGCCGCTCGCGCCGCCCGCCGCTCGACGCGATGAACGCGCTCCTCTCCTTCCTCTACGCGCTGCTCACCCACGACTGCCGCAGCGCCTGCGAGAGCGTCGGCCTCGACCCCGCCGTCGGCTTCCTGCACCGCGACCGCCCCGGTCGGCCGAGCCTTGCCCTCGACCTGATGGAGGAGCTGCGGGCGCCCGTCGCCGACCGGCTGGCGCTGTCGCTCGTCAACCGCCGCCAGCTCCGCGCCGGCGACTTCCGTGCGATGGATGGCGGCGCGGTGCTCCTCGGCGACGACGCCCGCAAGCTCGTCCTGACCGCCTGGCAGGAGCGCAAGAGGGAAGAGCGCCAGCACGCGTTCCTCGGCGAGAAGGCGCCCTTCGGCCTCGTGCCCTGGCTGCAGGCGCAGATGCTGGCCCGCCACCTTCGCGGCGACCTCGACGCCTATCCGCCATGGTTCTGGAAATGATGGTGCTCGTGACCTACGACGTGAATACCACGACACCAGCGGGGAGGAAGCGCCTGCGCCGCGTGGCGCGGGCCTGCCAGGACTTCGGCCAGCGAGTGCAGTTCTCGGTCTTCGAGATCGAGGTCGATCCGGCGCAGTGGGTGGCGATGAAAGCGCGGCTCGAGGGGATGATCGATGCGTCCGCCGACAGTCTGCGGTACTATCATCTGGGGGCGGACTGGAAGCGTCGCGTCGAGCACGTCGGCGCCAAGCCGGCGGTTGACTTGAGCGGACCGCTGATCGTCTGACTGTCGTGCGAACCGGAAGCGTGCCCCAAGACCGCGGTCGGTTCGCGCTGCGGTCAGCTCTTTGAAATCGTTAGTATCGCCTTGCCGCGGACCCGGCTCCCGCGGCTCCCGTGTCGACTAACATGCAGGTTCGCTCCGAGAAGGCGATTTCTTGCCCGGCATCAAGGCACTACGAATTGGAAGGTCGCCCCCTGCGCGGGGGCGTGGATCGAAACGGTTGGTGAAGGAGAAGGCGACGTTGGTCAGCCGGTCGTCGCCCCCTGCGCGGGGGCGTGGATCGAAACGCCAGGTCGAGGTCACTGCCGCCAAGGCCGGGCGTGGATCGAAACACCGACTACGTCAGGACTTCGCCGGTCGACGAGTCGCCCCTGCGCGGGGCGTGGATCGAAACGCCCAGGCAGGGCGTGACGCGATCGCGGGCATCTGGGTCGCCCCCCTGCGCGGGGCGTGGATGAAACAGCACACGACGGACATCGAGCGGCAACTCGAGGTCGCCCCTGCGCGGGGGCGTGGATCGAAACCGTTGCGATCGAGGGTGATGGTCCGCCACGGGTCGCCCCCTGCGCGGGGGCGTGGATCGAAACACCCCGAGGATGGATCGAAGCTCCCGATCGCCTGTCGCCCCTGCGCGGGGCGTGGATCGAAAACCTTCGCAGCATTGCTGCGCCAGCTGTCGGCCTCGGTCGCCCCCTGCGCGGGGGCGTGGATCAGAACATCGAGTTGGATATTCACTACCGAAGACGGCAGCAGTCGCCCCCTGCGCGGGGGGCGTGGATCGAAACGCCGACTACGTCAAGAACTTCGCCGGCCCGGCGACGGTCGCCCGACGGCATTGCCGTCGACTGCCGTCACCCCCTGCGCGGGGGCGTGGATCGAAACGCCGGTGGCGGCTGGCAAGGCAGTCTCAGCGCAGTCGCCCCTGCGCGGGGGGCGTGGATCGAAACAATTCCGGCGCCTGGGAAACGCCGGCGTGGGTCGAGTCGCCCCCTGCGCGGGGCGTGGATCGAAAACGCCATCAGAACGTCTCCGGGGCTGAGTTGATGACGGGTCGCCCCCTGCGCGGGGGCGTGGATCGAAACACGCCGGAAATCGGCGCCACCCCCATGTTGCTCGTCGCCCCCTGCGCGGGGCTGTGGATCAAACAGCCATGTGGCGAAGTGCAGGATTTTTATCGACCGGTCGCCCCCTGCGCGGGGCGTGGATCGAAACTGGCGGCACTACGCCTTCCTCATCCAGAGGCTGTTGTCGCCCCTGCGCCCGGGGGCGTGGATCGAAACGCCGAGAGGCATGCAGACGACGGTGCCGAGCGAACGTCGCCCCCTGCGCGGGGGCGTGGATCGAAACAACTCGCTGCTGCAGATCGCCAGCCTGGTCATCCGTCGCCCTGCGCGGGGGCGTGGATCAAGTGCGTGGATCGAAAAACGGCAACGGCACGAGCACGAGCATCCGGAGCCAAGAGGTCGCCCCTGCGCGGGGCGTGGATCGAAACGAACCGACCCCGGCGATTGGGGAGACATCCGGGTGTCGCCCCCTGCGCGGGGAGCGTGGATCGAAACGCGCATGGCGAGTCGCGGCAAGGCGTCGCGCAGGAGTCGCCCCCTGCGCGGGGGCGTGGATCGAAACTTTTTGTAAACCGAACCCTGAACAGGTCGGCCGGTGGTCGCCCCCTGCGCCAGGGGGCGTGGATCGAAACATCCAGCTAGCCAGCCACGTCGAGAAAATCGGAAAGTCGCCCTGCGCGGGGGCGTGGATCGAAACTGGAATCGCCGACGCGTATTTACCTCGACGCCGACGTCGCCCCTACGCAGGGGCGTGGATCAAGCCTACCGACGAATACGTTAAAGAGATCGCCGACAGTCGCCCCCTGCGCCGGGGCGTGGATCGAAACCTGCTGGAATCGTAAGGCGTAAGGGCCACCGAAGTCGCCCCCTGCGCGGGGCGTGAGATCGAAACAGCGCCAAGCCCGATCGTGCGGGAGCAGTGGGCGGGTCGCCCCCTGCGCGGGGGCGTGGATCGAAACGCACGCAGGATCGCAAGCCATGACGCCCCGCGCGACGTCGCCCCCTGCGCGGGGGCGTGGATCAAGAACTACTGGGTGGCCCACACCGCTGGCGGCGGACAGTGGTCGCCCCTGCGCGGGGGCGTGGATCGAAACCCGGTGAAGAGGCCCTCGAGGCCATCCCGGGCCTGGGTCGCCCCCTGCGCGGGGGCGTGGATCGAAACTGAAGCTGCCATGAACTACGATCGCCTGATGTCGCCCCCTGCGCGGGGCGTGGATCGAAACCGCGTGAGCACACGCAGGCCCCGAGGCGAGGCAAGGTCGCCCCCTGCGCGGGGGCGTGGATCGAAACCTCAACCACGAGCGCTAAGACCGGGGCCGGTGTCGCCCCTGCGCGGGGGCGTGGATCGAAACGCGCACACGCACGGGGACGCGGCGGCACAGATCACCGTCGCCCCCTGCGCGGGGGCGTGGATCGAAACCGGTTTCACAGCGAAGACGTTTCGTGGTCGCCCCCTGCGCGGGGGCGTGGATCGAAACTATTAATTGCGATAAACGCAACATCTCGCTTGAGAGTCGCCCCCTGCGCGGGGCGCGTGGATCAGAAACGTCGTGTAGGCGTGACAATCTGACCGGCGCGGGGGGTCGCCCCCTGCGCGGGGCGTGAATCGAAACGCTTGGAAGAGGCCCGAAAGGACCGATCGTGAACGGTCGCCCCCTGCGCGGGGGCGTGGATCGCGCAAAAACGCGCGATGGTCTGGGCGGGGCTCCTTTCGACACCGCGCGTCGCCCCCTGCGCGGGGGCGTGGATCGAAACGAGTTCCCGCCGCGATAGCCCTGGTTGCCGCTGGGTCGCCCCCCTGCGCGGGGAGGCGTGGATCGAAACTCCGAGGCCGCGCCAGTCAGTGCCTCGAGCCAGGGTCGCCCCCTGCGCGGGGGCGTGGATCGAAACCTCGAGGTCGAGGTGCCCGAGACCATCTTCACCGTCGCCCCCTGCGCGGGAGCGTGGATCGAAACCCTCGAGGAGGCCGCGCGGCTTCTTCATTCCGTCGCCCGGTCGCCCCCTGCGCGGGGGCGTGGATCGAAACCGTAGCGCAGCTCGCGCGTGCCGATCTTGCCTCCGTCGCCCCCTGCGCGGGGGCGGATCAAGCGTTCGGGCCGTACAGCTGGCCCTCGTACTTCGGGTGGGGTCGCCCCCTGCGCGGGGCGTGGATCGAAACCGGTATGATCAGGAGGTGTAGGGGCGGTCGCCCTGCCCTGCGCAGGGCGTGGATCCGAGCATGCCGCCCCCGCGAGGAAAGGGCCAGGCAGGGTCGCCCCCTACGCAGAGGGCGTGGATCGAGAACTTCGGGTTGACGATCGGTGGAGAGCCGGTGACCGTGTCGCTCCCTGCGCGGGGGCGTGGATCGAAACCACTACGAGGACGTCTTCCTCGACCTCGGCCCGAGTCGCCCCCTGCGCAGGGGCGTGGATCTGAAACCTCACATACCAGGACAGAGTTGCCTTGGGCCGGACGTCGCCCCCTGCGCGGGGGCGTGGATCGAAACAAGCTCGGGCCCACCCGCGAGGCACGCCCGGTGCCACGTCGCCCCCTGCGCGGGGGCGTGGATCGAAAACTCCATGTCTCATGGGCACCCTCTCGATGGTATGCCTGTCGCCCCGCTGCGCGGGGCGACGGATCGAAGCAAAGACATGGTGGACTCAGAGTTCTGGGGCCTTGTCGCCCCTGCGCGGGGGCGTGGATCGAAACGCTTCGTCACGTCGTTCGTCGCGGCTAGGTTTGCGTCGCCCCCTGCGCGGGGGCGTGGATCGAAACGTTCCGTGCTTGACGCGTTTGTCCCGTTCGGAGGTCGCCCCGCACTGCGCGGGGCGTGGATCGAAACCGTGCAATCGCGGCTGATTCCAATCTCGCCGCGGTCGCCCCCTGCGCGGGGGCGTGGATCGAAACACGAACGGCTGCGGTCCGCATCATGTCGCGTAGGTCGCCCCCTGCGCGGGGGCGTGGATCGAAACCCGCCCTCATGCCGCTGTCTCCGGCGGTGGCGTCCCCGTCGCCCCCTGCGCGGGGGCGTGGATCGAAACCGCCGTCGCTGCCGCAGATGTGCATGTGCCAGAGGGTCGCCCCCTGCGCGGGGGCGTGGATCGAAACCGCCGAGATCGTAAAATGGGCTGTCCGTCGGCGTCGCCCCGCGGGGTGATGGATCGAAACTCGGTGACAGCCCGATCATGCAGCAAGGCGCTCGCCCCCTGCGCGGGCGTGGATCGAAACGGCCCGAAGGCGACGCGGCATGAACCAAGCTGGCGTCGCCCCCTGCGCGGGAAGAAAGAAGAAGAGGGCGTGGTGTTCTGTTCTGTGGATCGGCGGGAACGTGTTCGCACGGCGTTTTGGCGTATCGCCCTTGTCGCCCCCTGCGCGGGGCGTGGATCAAACCATGGAGTGAGCCGGATGGGGGCCGGCTTGCCGGAATTCCGCCCCTGCGCAGGGGCGTGGATCAAGCTTTTCGCCGGGATGGTGACGCGTAGACGGGTCGCCCCTGCGCGGGCGGCGGATCAAACCTCGTTTGGCTACATGACGGCGAAGATGCCGTCACCCTGCGCGGGGGCGTGGATCGAAACCAGTTGCGCCAATCGACGCTGCGGCGGTGTTGGTCGCCCCCTGCGGGGGCGTGGATCGAAACCGCAACTCGGAGATCGGGCTGTACAGCTCGTAGGTCGCCCCCGCGCGGGGCGTGGATCGAAACGCCTCCGAGGAGCCTCGCCTGCCCGTGGCCTCGGTATGCCCTGCGCGAGGCGTGGATCAAGCCCGCGATAGGTTTCGCTGGAGTGCCGAGGGCAGTGCGCCCCCGCCGGGCGTGGATCAAGGCCGGCGCGGCACAACGCCGGCCCGCGCAACGAGGTCGCCTACGCGAGGGCGTGGATCAGGCGCCTGACACCGCAGATCATGGAATCGAGCCAGTGTGTCGCCCCCTGCGCAGGGGCGTGGATCCGGCGACTATTCGGCCGGGTGGAACTGGCCGGCCTGCGCTGCGGGGCGTGGATCGGCTCGAGAGGGCACCTTGAAGGAGCGCTGAAAAAGTCGCCCCCTGCGCGGGGCGTGGATCGAAACACGCTCCCGCAAGGCTCTTGATGCCAGAAGATGATCGCCCCTGCGCGGGGGCGTGGATCAGGCAAGATCCAGACATTCAGTCAAAATACGCAAATCACCCCCTGCGCGAAGGCGTGGATCGAAACGTCTATTGTGCCTGACGTCTATATGCTCTAACGAAGGTCGCCCCCTGCGCGGGGGCGTGGATCGAAACGATATTGAAGCGGCATTTACAACCGCGTCAGATGGTCGCCCCCTGCGCGGGGGCGTGGATCGAAACCGCCAGCAAAGAACGAAGGATGTCGTCTGAACCGCGCCGTGAACCGCGCCGGGTTTCCCGGAGGCAGGTTGGCTTGAGTCCTACGCGGCGACATGGCGGGTGGCCAGCTCGGCGTAGTAGCGGTCTTCGGCTTCGGCGGGTGGGATGTGGCCGATCGGCTCGAGCAGTCGGCGGGTGTTGAACCAGTCGACCCATTCGAGGGCGGCGATCTCGACGTCCTCGCGGCTGCGCCACGGTCCGCGCCGGTGGATGACTTCGGCCTTGAACAGGCCGATCACCGTCCTTGAAGGCGTTGTCGTAGCTGTCGCCGACGCTGCCGACCGAAGGCACGATGCCGGCCTCGGCGAGGCGTTCCAGCGGATCGAAGTACTGCACGCGGTCGCTGTGGTGGACGAGGCCGGCGCCGCGCCTCGGCTGGCGCGCGTGCAGCGCCTGTTCCAGGGCATCGAGGACAAAGCCTGCTTGCATGCTCCGCGACACCCGCCGGCCGGCGATGCGCCGGGCGTAGGCGTCGATGACGAAGGCGACGTAGGCGAAGCCCACCAGGTGGCCACGTAGGTGAAGTCGGAGACCCAGGCCGGTTCGGCGCCGGCACCCGGAACGCCCGGTTCCTTGGTCGAGCGGACAGGGCGCCGCCTTGTCGCTGATCGTGGTTCTCACTGATTTTCCTCGAACAATCCCCTGCAGCCCCGCCACTGGATTCATGGCCCGGGCATTAACCGGATTTCAACCGTTGTCCGGAGGCATTGGGGGGCCCAGGCCACGACCGGAAGACTTCTGCAGAGCTCTCGCATAAAAAAAAAGACCCTGATCGCCGACGAGCGCGAGCGGCCGGACGTGGCGCGGCGGCGGGCGCGGTGGCAAAGGCGGCAGGGCGGGATCGACCCCGCGCGCCTGGTCTTCATCGACGAGACCTGGACCAGGACCGACATGGCGCCGCTCTACGGCTGGGCGCCGCGCGGGCAGCGGCTGAAGGGCCGCGCGCCGCACGGCCGCTGGAAGACCATGACCTTCCTCGCGGCGCTGCGCCACGACCGGGTCGAGGCGCCCTGGCTCCTCGATGGCCGATCGACGGCGAGAGCTTCCGCCTCTACCTCGAGCGGGTGCCGGTGCCGACCCTTCGTCCCGGCGACATCGTCGTCATGGACAACCTCGGCTCCCACAAGAGCCCCGCGGTCCGCCGCGCC
The DNA here is from genome assembly GCA_046348975.1 of Amaricoccus sp. Classification (GTDB taxonomy): domain Bacteria; phylum Pseudomonadota; class Alphaproteobacteria; order Rhodobacterales; family Rhodobacteraceae; genus Amaricoccus. Next base: position 98,180 of record JAXMDF010000009.1, read on the forward strand.
ATCCGCGCCGCCGGCGCCCGCCTCTTCCTGCTGCCGAAATACTCCCCCGACCTCAACCCGATCGAGATGTTCTTCTCCAAGCTCAAGCACCGGCTCCGAAAGACCGCCGCCCGCACCCAGGACGCCCTCTGCGACGCCATCGCCCACATCCTCGATACCGTCACCCCAACCGAATGCCGCAACTACCTCGCCGAGGCAGGATACGACCGAACCCAAACTCATCCCGCCCTAGCCAACGTCGCGCAGGTGAAGGACGTGCCCGGACGCAAGACCGACAGACCGACGTCGCCGATTCGGTCCGGCTCTCCGGCTTGCTCGCCCTGATCCGCCCGAGCTTCGTGCCGGACGCCGGCACCCGCGCCGTACGCGACCTACTGCGGAAGCGAAAGCAGCCGGTGCGCGAGCGGGCCAGCCTCACTTGACAACGAAGCCGTGGGCGAAGGGATCGCGATCGTCGACGAAGATCGTGTTGATCCCGGTCATCCGCGCCCACCCCGCCACGGACGGGATGATTGCCGGCCGGTTCGCGACGGTGGCCGCAGCTTCGACCCGCCCCTTGAAGATCGAGCCGATGATGCTCTCGTGCCAGAACTCGTCCCCGACCGACAGCCTGCCCTTCGCGGCCAGATGCGCCATGCGCGCCGAGGTGCCGGTGCCGCAGGGCGAGCGGTCGATCGCCTTGTCGCCGTAGAAGACCGCGTTGCGGGCATGAGCGCCGGCGGTGATCGGCGCCCCGGTCCAGAGGATGTGGCTGAGGCCGTTGATCGCCGGATGCTCCGGGTGAATGAACTCGTACTTCGCATTCAGCGCGGCGCGCAGGCGTGGCGACCAGCCAACGAGCTCTCCCGCGCTGTGGTCGGCCATGTCGCGAAAGTTCTTCTGCGGCTCGACGATGGCGTAGAAGTTGCCGCCGTAGGCGACGTCGACCACGATCTCGCCGAGGCCGTCCACCTCCGCCGACAGCCCCTCGGCGTAGAGGAAGGCCGGGACGTTGGTCAGCCGGACCTCCTCGACGAAGCGGCCTTCCTGGCGATAGGCGATCTCGACCCTGCCTGCCGGGGTCTCGATGGCGAGCGAGCCCGGCGTGCGCGGATGGATCAGGCCGTTCTCGATGCCCATGGTGATGGTGCCGATCGTGCCGTGGCCGCACATCGGCAGGCAGCCCGAGGTCTCGATGAAGAGCACCGCCACGTCGCAGTCCGGCCGCGTCGGCGGATAGAGGATCGAGCCCGACATCATGTCGTGGCCCCGCGGCTCGAACATCAGCGCGGTGCGGACCCAGTCGAACTCGCGCAGGAAGTGAGCGCGTTTCTCCAGCATGTCGGCGCCCTCGAGCCGCGGCGCGCCGCCGGACACGAGCCGCACCGGGTTGCCGCACGTGTGTCCGTCGATGCAGGAGAAGGTGTGGTTGGCCATGCTTGATCCTCGGGAGAATGTCGCGGCCTACCGGAACCGCTGCGGCGAGAAGGCGGCGAGATCGATCGCCGGCGGAGCGCCGGTGACGAGGTCGGCGACCAGGCGGGCAGTCCCGGCGGCCTGCGTGAGACCCAGATGACCGTGGCCGAAGGCGTGGATCACCCGCCGCGTTGCGCGCGCCGGACCGATCGCGGGCAGGCTGTCGGGCAGCGAGGGGCGGAAGCCCATCCACTGGACGCCGTCTTCGGGCTTCAAACCCGGCAGGAAGTCGCGCGCCTTCGCGAGCATCGCCTCCGACCGCGCGAAGTTCGGCGGCCGGTCGAGCCCGCCGAGCTCCACGGCCCCACCGATCCGAATGCCGGACGAAAGTCGGGTGACGACGAAGCCGTGACCCCCGAAGGTCAACTGCGTGCGGAGATCCCAGGCGCCGGCGGGAAGCGTGGTGTTGTAGCCGCGTTCCGTCTCGAGCGGAATCCGATCGCCGAGCGTGGCGGCGATCCGGTGCGAATAGGCTCCGGCCGCGAGGACCACGCAATCCGCCCGGCGTGCCACACCGTCGCTCGAGCGCAGCTCGACTCCGTCGCCCGCGAGAGCGAGCGCCGTCACCTCCGACTGCTCGACGGAGCCGCCTCGCTCGCGAAAATGCGCGGCGAGCGCCAGGGTGTAGAGCTTCGGGTCAGCGATCGAGTACCAGTCCGGGGTGAAGGTGCCGTGGGTAAAGCGCGGGGCGAGTCCGGGCTGTAGCTCGGCCATTTCGGGTGCGGTCATGTGCCGGAAGGCGATCCCGTGGGCTTCGCGCGCCGTCCAGCCGGGCAGCGAAGCCTCGAACTCGGCGCGCGACTCGTAGACCTGCAGGTTGCCTTCCTTGCGCAGCATGGACAGCGTGCCGCTCGCGGCGAGAAAGGGTTCCAGCTCGGCCTTCGAAAGGTCCATGAGCCGGGTCTGGGCCGCCGTCGCCGCGGCGACCCGATCGGGCGCGCAGGCGCGTGCGAAGCGCAGCATCCAGGGCGCGATCTTCAGAGCGTATCCCGGCGGCACGCTGAGCGGCCCGAGCGGATCGAGCAGCCATCCCGGCGCCTTGCGCAGGATTCCGGGCGAGGCGAGAGGCAGGATGTCGGAGAAGGCGAAGGCCCCCGCGTTGCCGGCCGAAGCGCCGGCGGCCGGTCCTTCGCGGTCGAGAACCGTGACCGCAAGGCCACGTGCCTGGAGCGCGATCGCCGCGGTGAGCCCGACGACGCCCGCCCCGATCACGATGACCTTCGGGATGGGCATGGCGGCTCAGTGCGTCGCGGCGAGGAAGGTGCGCAGCTCCTCCGTCTTCGGCGCGCTGAACAGCTCGGCCGGGGGGGCGATCTCGGCCATCACCCCTTTGTGGAAGAAGGCCACGCGGTCGGAAACCTCGCGTGCGAACTTCATCTCGTGGGTGACGCAGATCATCGTCATGCCTTCCGAGGCCAGCATCCGCAGCGTGTCCAGCACCTCCCCGACCAACTGGGGATCGAGCGCGGAAGTCACCTCGTCGAAGAGCATGTAGTTCGGCGACATGGCGAGCGCACGCGCGATCGCCATCCGCTGCTGCTGCCCCCCCGAAAGGCGCGAGGGATAGACCTTGAGCTTCTCGCCGAGGCCGACGTGGGTCAGCTGGCGCACCGCCTCGGCCTCGGCTTCGGTCTTCGAGCGGCCGAGGACCTTGCGCTGCGCCAGCATCACGTTTTCCAGCACCGTCAGGTGCGGAAAGGCGTTCCATTGCTGGAAGACGATGCCGATCTTCTGGCGAAGCTTGTTGAGGTTCGTGGACTTGTCGTGGACCACAGTGCCGTCGACGACGATCCGGCCTGAATCGATCGGCTCGAGCCCGTTGATGCAGGTGAGCAGCGTCGACTTTCCCGAACCGGACCCGCCGATCACGCTCAGAACCTCGGCCTTGGCGACGGTCAGGTCGATGCCCTTGAGAACTTCGAGCAGGCCGAATGACTTATGGACGTTCTCGATGCTAATCATTGGACCATCGCCTTTCGAGATAGCCGCCGAGGCGCGCAAGGGGGAAGCTGATGACGAAGTAGAAGAGCCCGCAGATCATGAGCAGCAGCAGCGGCTCCTGCAGGCGGGTGATGAGGGTCTGGGTCGCCTTCAGAAGCTCCGTGACCTGGACGATGTAGACGAGGGCGGAGTCCTTCATCACCCCCAGCGCCAGGCCGATCCAGGAGGGCAGCGCCACGCGGGTGGCGAGCGGCGTGACGATGCTGGCCATGTCCTGCCACCAGGTCAGGCCCAGCGACCGGGCCGCGCGCCGGGTGGTGACGGGCACGGCCTCGATGGCGCCTCGCACGATCTCCGCGCAGTAGGCAGCGGTGTAGAACGTGAGCACCCCGCAGGCGACGGTGAAGCCGGAGATCTTCAGCTTGAGCACCATGCCGAGGAACGCGTTCACCAGCACGAGCTGGATCAGCAGCGGGACGGATCGGAAGACGTCGAGCAGGAAGGTCACCGGGGCCGCCCACCAGGGTCCGACCTGGAAGCGGAAGATGCCGCAGGCGATGCCGAGACAGGTGCCGAGCGCGACCGAGATCGCGGTCACCAGCAGCGTCATCCCCGCGCCCCTGGCGAGGAACATGAAGTCCGAAGCGGTGAGGGCGGTATGGAACATCCCTGTCTCCCTCAGGACCGGAAGAGGCGCATGCCGATCAGGCGCGCGGCGAGCTGAATGACCTTGACGATCAGGTAGAAGATCACTGCCGCGAGCGAGAAGAGCTCGAAGGTGCGGAAGGTCAGCGCGTTCAGCGCCTGGGTGACGCCGAAGAGGTCGGTGCTCATGCCCACGGTGACGCCGAGCGAGGTCATGAGGACCGCCCAGACCATCTGGTTCGTCATCGGCAGGAAGGCGATGCGCAGCATCTGCGGCAGGACGATGTAGCCGAAGGCCTGGTTGGCGGTCATGCCGAGCGAACGACCGGCGCGGGCCTGGGTGTCGGGGATCGCCTTCAGTGCGCCGCGGAAGTTCTCGGCCAGGTAGCCGGCGTTGTTGAACGTGATGCCGATCAGCAGCGAGACGTAGGGACTGAAGTGGATCCCGAAGCTCGCGACGCCGAAGTGCGCCATGTAGATCTGGAAGAGCGCCGGAGTGTTCCGCGCGATCTCGACCCAGGTCGTCGCGATGCCCGAGAGCATGCGGTTGCCCGAGCGCCGGAAGACCGTGAGGAGGATCGCGAGCAGGATGCCGATCGCCATGGACAGGATGGCGATCTGCATCGTTATCAAGGCGCCGTCCAGCATCTGCGGAAGCTTGGCGAAGGCCTGATTCCACTGAAACTTGTATGAGAACATCGGCTCCCCCCGTGGACGGCATGATGCGGGGGGCGCGGGCGCCCCCCGATCGTTCGGATCAGCGGTAGACGTTCGGTGCCATGAGGCTCGGCGGCTCGCCGCCCACCCACTTCTCGAAGAGCTCGGCGTACCGGCCCGTACGGACCTGCTGGTTCACGAAGAGGTTCAGATAGTTGAGGAACCCGTACTCGTCGCGGTTGGTGAAGAGCGCGACGTAGTCGATGTCGAAGGGCGCCTTGCCGGCGACGGAGATGCCCGGATAGTTGCCGGTCTTGATGTTCGCCTGGGCGACGGTGGAGGTGGAGACCGTCGCGTCAAGCTGGCCCTGGCTGAGCGCGAGGAAGACGTCGGCCTGGGTCTGGTACGGGCGGAACTCGCCCGCTCCCCACTCCTTGACCTGCTTCTCGAGCGCGATCGCCTCGAAGGTGCCGGCGGTGGCGCCGACGACCTTGCCCTTCATGTCTTCGAACGTCTTGATCCCCGTCTTGTCGTTCGCCGTAACGACCATCTCGAAGGCGAAGTAGGGGATCGAGAAGCCCACCGTCTTGGCGCGCTCGAGCGTGTCGGAGGTGGAGGCCACGCCGACGTCGACCTGCCCGCTCATCAGCGCCGGGATGCGCTGCGGGAACGGAGTCTCGACGATCTCGGCGGTGACGCCGAGCGCCTTGGCGAGATCGTTGCAGTAGTCGACGTCGAAGCCGATCGGGTTGTTGTCCGCATCGCGTGACCCCATCGGTGGAAAGTCGAGCACGACTGCACAGCGCAGCGTTCCGGAAGCGATGATGTCGTCGAGCTTGTCGGCCTGTGCCTGACTCGCGAGGCCGGCGGCGAGGGCAAGGCCGGCGAGGGCGTTCCGGTACTTCAAGAGAGCCTCCTGTTGGCTGGTGGTTGTGATTCGGTTTGGATCTCGGAACTGAAGGAAATCACACATCGACGCCTTACAGAATACAAGCTATATACAAAACGTGTTTTCGCCTGCGAAAGCGGTGGGGCGCGTCTCCAGAGCTTTGGGTAGCACGAATATGGGATTGACCGAACCGAGCTTTGCCGAAGAAGGGAATCGGCTCTGGCCGCACGGCGCACAGATCGAATGCGCGCGCCCGGCGGCGAGGGACCGGGTGAAGCCGACGGCCTTGATTGCCGGGTGTCGGACCAATGGCAGCGTCATCGTTTCCATGGATCAGGCCGAGGGTTCCGGCGAGGCGGAGCTGGGCCGTGGTGCGGCCGCGCTCGCTCTCGAGTCGGGCAGGGGGAAGGCCGGTCTCGCACGAACCGATGTCGCTGATCGCATCCGCCCGGGCTTCGATTTCCTCGGCAATGGGGACGAGGAAGCCGGCCCGCTCTTCGCGGGGGCGCGAACCATAAGAAAGGAAGGCCGTCGCGGCAGCCGAGCAAGCCTTCCCGACAAGGCCGTGGTCTCCCTTGAAAAAGGTCGATGCGGGTCCACGGGCGGACGACGAGACGAAGGTCTCGCCAATGCCGATCCATTGGCCGCTCACCAGATGCTTGCCGAGGGGAACGTAGTTCATCGACATATCTCCAGCGCCTTGGGGCGATCCGCCTCTGGCGACCTGATCGTGGCGCTCGTGAGCACTGTCGCGCTCACGAGCATGACGTTCCGTGCTCAGCCTCGTGACATTCCCGAGGAGAACGGGCCGATCAGGCCGCGAACTTCATCACGTCGGGTTGCTTTGCCCAATCGGCGTACCAGCTGTCGAACAGCGCCAGCTGGCTCTCGATGAAGCCCTTTTGGCTCGCCGAGAGCTCGTCGGTCTCGTTGAAGTGCAGCTTGTACTCGGCGTCGCCCTTCAGCACCATCATGTGCTTGAAGTAGAGGACGAGATCGGGCCCCGCGTCGACTGTCGAGAGAACCATCAGTGCGTCGTCGAGATCCTTGGCCAGGCGGCGCGCCGTGGCGTCGCCGGCGGCCGCCGCGGCGCAGAGAGCGTTGAGCTGAAGCACTTCGCGCGGCAACACGCAGCCGATTCCGGTGATCGCGCCGGTCGCGCCGCAGTTGACGTAGCCGTGGAAGACGGCGGTATCGACGCCGATCATCAGCGTGACGTCCTCGTCCTGCGAGGTGATGTGCTCGGCGGCGTAGGAGAGGTCGGCGTTGCCGCCGAACTCCTTGAAGCCGATCAGGTTCGGGTGCTCGGCGCGCAGCGCGAAGAAGAGGTCGGCGCGGGTCGCGAAGCCGTAGTAGGGGCTGTTGTAGATCACCGCCGGCAGCTTCGGCGCGGCGGCGAGGATCGCCTTGAAGTGTGCCTTCTGCGCCGCGACCACGCTGCTACGCGACAGCACGCGCGGTATCACCATCAGGCCCGCGGCGCCGACCCGGGCGGCATGGGCCGCAAGAGCGACCGCCGAGGCGGTGTTGACTGCGCCGGTGCCGACGATGACCGGAACGCCGGCCTTCACCAGCCGCTCGACACCCTCCATCCGCTGCGCATCGGTGAGCAGCGGCCAGTCACCCATCGAGCCGCAGTAAACCACGGCCGTCATGCCGAGCCCGACCAACTGCTGCCCCTTCTTCACCAGCGCGTCGAAGTCCGGGGTCCGGTCGGCTTTGCAGGGGGTCATCAGGGCCGGGATCGTGCCGGTGAATATGCGGGACTTCATCAGTCTCTCCTGTGCGGGGCGCTCGGGCGAATCTCTATTGGCGCCACAGTATACTCATTGGATTTTATTTGTCGACAAGGATCTGGTCGCCTGCGCCGTACGGAATGGCAGCAGCGGGCAGCCAGTCTGCCCTTGATCGGGGCGAGCCAAAGAGTATTCTTCATGTCGACAAGGAGTTGGCGATGGACGACAAACCCGCGGCGCTGCATTCGGAGCGCAAGCGCGGCGAGGGCGGCAGGATCATCTACAACGCCCTGCGCGACGACATTCTCAACCTGGTGCTGGCGCCGGGGAGCCCGATCGACGAGATCGTGCTGGCCGAGCAGTTCGCCATGTCGCGAACGCCGATCAGGGAAGCCCTGGTGCGGCTGGCGAGCGAGGGGCTGGTCCAGACCCTGCCGAACCGATCGACGGTCGTGGCAAGCATCGACTTCCTCAACCTTCACACCTTTTTCGACGCGTTGACGCTGATGTATCGCGTCACGTCGCGGCTGGCGGCGGAGTATCACCGCCCGGCCGACCTTCCCGGGATCCGTGCCCATCAGGCCAAGTTCGTCGAGGCTGTCGAAGCGAGGGATGCGCTGGCGATGATCGCCACCAATCGCGACTTCCACGCAGCGATCGCCGAGGCCGGCCGCAACCCCTACTACACCGGGCTGTTCTGCCGCCTGCTCGACGAGGGGCGGCGCATCCTGCGGATCTATTATTCCTCGTACGACGATCAGCTTCCCCGGCAATACGTCGTCGAGCACGAGGAGCTGATCGCGGCGATCGAGGCGCGCGACGTGGAGGCGGCCGATCGTATCGCCAACGCCCACGCCGACCAGATCGTCCGGCAGATCCAGCAGATGATCACGCGCGATCATCGCCGACCTATTGCGCTGTAGCGGGAGCGCCGCGCCGCAGGATCGCCCCCGCGGCGCAGTCCGGATGTCATTCGACGGTAAAGACGGGGGTGTCGAGCATGGCTTCATCGACCTCGACGCCGAGGCCCGGCCCCTGCGGGACCTGGCCGCGGCCGTTTGCCGAGCGCGGGGCGTAGCCACAGACGTGCTCGTTCGTCCAGTCGTTGAAGAAGGAGGCGTGCATCAGGCTGTCGGGCCGCGCGGACCCGGCCACCTGGGCGATCGCGGCGCTGGCCACGTCCCCGCCCCAGACGTCCTCGAGGGTGAAGATCATCCCGAGTTCGGTCGCCAAGTCGCGGATCCGCACGGCGCCGCTGATGCCTCCGAGCCGGCCGATCTTGATGTTCATCGCCACCGCGCCGGCGTCGAACTTCGCCCGGTAGAGCTCGTTCACGCCGGTCACGCATTCGTCGAGCGAGAGAGGAAGATTGCTCATCCGCTGGACCAGCGCGCAGTCCGCCAGCTCGCGGCACGGCTGCTCGACGATGACGTCGAGGCCGTCCATCTCGCGCACCGCGACCACCGCCTGGCGCAGGTTCCAGCCGCCGTTGGAGTCGGCGACGATGAAGGCCTTGCCGCCCGTCGCCTCCACTACCGCCCGGGTCCTGGCCGCGTCCTCGTGCGGGTCGTTGCCGACCTTGAGCTGGAAGCGGCTGATCCCCGCCTCGCCGCGGCGGTGGCAGAACTCCACCATCTCTTCGGGCGAGGTCAGCGGCACCGCCTCGTAAAGCGGGAAGCTCTCCTGCGTCACGCCACCGATCAACGCGGCGATCGGCAGGCCGGCGGCCTTGCCGAGGATATCCCAGCAGGCGATGTCGACGGGGCTCTTCGCGGCCTGCTGGTCGAGAAGAACGTCGCTCATCACGTCGTGGAGCGCGGTGATCCGCGTCGGATCCCGACCGATCAGACAGGGCGCCATCTCCCGCAACGCCGCGCGGATCCCCGCCGGGAAGGCCGGCAGATAGGTCCCGCCGAGCGGGCAGGCTTCGCCCCAGCCGACGAGACCCTCGTCGGTGCGCAGGCGGACGAGGGTGGACGACTGCGCCTGCGCCGCCCTGCCGCCGGACATCACGTACTCGCCATGGGCATAGGTGAGGTCATAGGCGAAGACGTCTATCCCGATGATCTTCATGCGATGTCTCCGAAGCCGCCGCGGGAATCCCCCATAGATTCCACCGTTGCATAATCGCAGGATTTATCCAAAATACAAAAAGTACGCAATAGGGAAGCGCCACGATTCGCCCGGCCCAGGTCTCGGCTGCGTCGCGACCTCGGCCCCGCCCAACCGCCCCCGATACGGAGGTCCGTCCGGTGACTGAATCCACCGTCCTGAGCCTGCAAACCCTGCTTGGCCGCGTCGAGCGAATCTTCACGGGCGCCGGGCTGTCGCCGGAGCAGGCGGGAGCAGTCACGCGGGTCATCGTCGCCGGCGAGCGCGACGGCTGCAAGTCGCACGGCATCTACCGGATCGAGGGCTGCCTGCGCTCGCTCGCCGCCGGCAAGGTGAAGCCCCGGGCCGAGCCGCAGCTGATCGACGACGGCTCCGCGGTGATCCGGGTCGATGCCCGGGGGGGCTTCTCGCCGCTCGCGTTCGAGACCGGCGCTCCCGTGCTGGCGGAGCGCGCGCGGAGCCTCGGCATCGCGGCCCTCGCGATCAACGACTGCCTGCACTTCTCCGCTCTCTGGCCGGAGATCGAGGCGCTGAACGCCCGCGGCGTCGCGGCGCTCGCCATGTGCCCGAGCTACACCAGCGTCGCGCCGGCGGGCGGTATCCGGGCACTCTTCGGCACCAATCCGATCGCCTTCGGCTGGCCGCGCCAGGACGGGCCGCCCTATGTCTTCGACTTCGCCACCAGCGTCGCTGCGCGCGGCGAGATCGAACTTCACCGCCTCGCGGGCACGCCGCTGCCCGACGGCTGGGCGATCGACGCGGACGGCATGCCTACGACCGATCCCGACGCAGCGCTCGGCGGGGCGATGCTGCCGTTCGGCGGTCACAAGGGCTCGGCGATCTCGACGATGATCGAGCTTCTTGCCGGCGCGATGATCGGCGACCTGACCAGCCCGGAGGCGTGGGAGCGCCTCGGCTCCATGGCCCTTCTGCCGAGCCATGGTGAGCTCGTGATCGCCTTCTGTCCCGAGCGGTTCGCCGCCGGCCGGGGCGATCCGCAGGTGCGCGCCGAGAGCCTGTTCGCGGCGATCCTCGGCCAGGGCGCCCGCCTGCCGTCGCAGCGCCGCTTCGCCGCCCGGGCGCGCGCGGCGGCCGAGGGGATCGCCCTGTCGGCGGCGGAGGTGGCGATGCTCGACCGGCTGGGAAGGGATGGCCTCTCGGAGCCGGCATAGGCCGCCGGCCCCTCTGCGCAGGAACCATGGAACGGAGAAAGCGATGCGCACCTCGAAGATCGTTCATGTCGTCACCTGCCATGCCGAAGGCGAGGTCGGCGACGTCATCGTCGGCGGCGTCGCCCCGCCGCCCGGGGACACCGTCTGGGAGCAGTCGCGCTGGATCGCCAAGGACGAGACGCTGCGGAACTTCGTGCTCAACGAGCCGCGCGGCGGGGTCTTCCGCCACGTCAACCTGCTGGTGCCGCCGAAGAACCCCAGGGCACAGATGGGCTGGATCATCATGGAGCCAGCCGATACGCCGCCGATGTCCGGCTCCAACTCGATCTGCGTCTCGACGGTGCTGCTCGACACCGGCATCATCCCCATGGTCGAGCCGGTCACGCACATGGTGCTCGAGCCGCCGGGCGGACTGATCGAGGTCGAGGCGGAGTGCCGCGACGGCAAAGCCAAGCGTATCACCGTCCGCAACGTCGCCTCCTTCGCGGACAAGCTCGACGCGACGCTGGACGTCCCCGGCCTCGGGACCCTGACCGTCGATACGGCCTACGGCGGCGACAGCTTCGTCCTCGTCGACGCCGCCGCGGTCGGGATCGAGATCCGTCCCGAGAACGCGCGGGCGCTGGCGGAGGCGGGGATGCGTATCACGAAGGCCGCGAACGAGCAGCTGGGGTTCAGGCATCCGGCGAACGACTGGGCGCATATCTCCTTCTGCCAGTTCACCGATCCGGTAACGGACCTCGACGGGATGCTCGTCGGGAAGAACGCGGTCGCCATCCGCCCCGGCAAGATCGACCGCTCGCCGACGGGAACCGGCTGCTCGGCGCGCATGGCCGTACTGCATGCGAAGGGCCGGATGAAGATCGGCGACCCCTTCGTGGGAAAGTCGATCATCGACACGGAGTTCCATTGCCGGATCGACCGGGCGATCGACGTCAAGGGAACGCCGGGAATCATCCCCGTCATCTCCGGCCGGGCTTGGGTCGTAGGCACTCAGCAGCTGATGGTGGATCCCTCGGACCCTTTCCAGGAGGGCTATCGCCTTTCCGACACTTGGCCCATCGACCTGTAGAGGCTTCCTTCGTCCGTCTGCTGAGAACAGGCCGTCTCGGAGTCGCCGTCCCCTCGCCGCCGCCATCCGCTACGCCCTGGCCCGCATGGAGCGCATGCGCGTCCATCTCGACAACGGCAGGCTCGAGCTCGACAACAACGCCGCCGAGCGCGGCATCGCGACGAGGCGTTCATTGTGCCCTCTTTCTTCAAGTATCTGGAAACATGGAGAGTTGGTTCTCCGGATCGTGCCGACGCGGCGGACCTTTCCGGCTCAGAGCGATGATGACGGCCTCGTCTTCGAGATCGATGCCGCGGATCTGATACGGTGCGCCGGGAACGATCTGCTCCGCAGGCAGAACGTGCTCCCTGACGAGCCTGCGAATGGCGTGGTTGGTCACTCCGAGACTTCGCTGCGGCTTCGCTCATGGTGAGCCATTCGCCGTTCTTCTCGGCGGAGCGGTAGGCGTGCATGCCATGCACCTTGCGGATGGAGCCGACGCGGTGGGGCGTCCAGGTCTTTCCCTGTCCGGTACGGATACCCATCCGGTTGAGCGATGCGGCGTATGTCGGCGTCCGACCAGCGCCCCGCCATCCATGCCATGACGGCGAGCGCTTCCTCCGGGGTCCGGTAGCCGTGCTCGCCGGTCTTCGGCTTACCGACGCGGAGCTGCGAGTGCTGCCCGCCGCGCCAGTGGATGGTCAGGATGACCTCGCGCGCCGCCTCGTCGACGTCGGCGATGATGTCGATCACCAGAGCGCGCAGGAGCTGCTGGCGTGCGCGCATCGTGACGCCGGGCGCACTCCAGGCGGCGGCGAGATCGGCGGCGAAACCGGTCAGGTGCTGGCGCCGCATGCTTCGGTGCGACCAGCGCCTCGTGACGTTCGGTGCAGGCCTCGACGCGGCGGAGCGTCATCTCCCAGGCGCGCTCCAGCTGAGCCGCGATCAGGCGGTTGTCCGGGTCGCAGGCGGCGTAGCGACGTTCCGCCAGCGAGGCATCGTAGCGCGCCTGCTGGAGGTCGAGCTCCGCCATCCGCCGTCTCTCGGCTTCTCCCTCTTCGTGCATGCGCTCGGCTTCCTGCGCCGCCTCGATCGCCATAGATCCTACCACGCGCAGGAGCTCGGCCGCGATGGCGGCATCAACGCGAGAGCCGCCGAAGGTCATGCAGCGGTCGAGGCCCCGGGCGATCTGTGCCCGCTCGCAGCGATACGTGGGGCGGCCGGGTGGCCTGCCGGCATAGGCGATGGAGAGAGCCCGTTCACAGCGGCCGCAGGTCAGGATGCCTGCGAGCAGGGCTTTTCCACCGCGGCCGGACTTCGCGCCACCGGCCCAGCCGTAGGTGTTGGCTGCCAGCGTCTCCTGGTTCCGCTCGAACTCGGCCCAGCCGATGTAGCCGTCGTTGTCAATCGGCGCGGAATGCTGCCCGCCGAGGAGCTACCGGGGAACCAGGCTGGCTTGACGTTCCGGCCTTCCGGCGACACTGTCGCGGCGGGCCCGATTGGCGGAGGCGAAATTGAGGATCGCGATCGGGCACGATCTGATCGAGCGCCATACCGACGGCAACCCGCAGTCCTTCTCGGACATGTGGAAGGCGCAGGCCGACGAGATGGGGATCGAGGCGGACGTCATCGAGCCGCTGCTCCCCGGGGCGATCGAGCGGATCGCCGGCTACGACGCCTTCATCTGGCGCTACCGGTTCCACACCCCCTGGACCGACGCGTCGCCGCAGATCATGGCGCTCCTCGAGGACGTCTACGGCCTCCCGGTCTGGCCGCCGCGGATCCTGCGGCAGTCCTTCGAGAACAAGATCGACCAGTCCTACCTGCTTTCCGCCCTCGGGATCCCGAGCCCGCGCACCTGGGTCTACTGGCGCGAGGCCGACGCGCGCGCTGCCCTCGACACGCTGCCCTTCCCGCTGGTCGCGAAGATGTCGCGCGGGGTGCGCAGCGAGGGGGTGGCGCTGATCGAGACCCGCGAGGAGGCGCTGCTGCTGATCCGGCAGATGTTCAGCGTCGGGCTCGGGTCGATGGCGTTCATGCGCGACAGGAAGGCGCGGCGCTGGGGCCGGCGCACGCCGCTGATCGACGTCCTGCGCCGCGGCCGCTTCAAGGGGCTGCACGAGCGCGGCTACGTGCTCTTCCAGGAGTTCGTGCCCGGCAACAGCTTCGACACCCGCGTCGTCGTCCAGGGCGACCGCGGCTGGGCGAGCCGGCGGATCGTGCGCCCGGGCGACTTCCGCGCCAGCGGCAGCGGGGTCAGCGACCTCAGCGCGCAGGCGATCGACCCCGAGGCGCTGGCGCTGACCTGGCAGCTCGCCGACGCGCTCGGCGTGAAATCGCTCGTCACCGACGTGATGCGCCGCGACGACCGGCCGATCATGGGCGAGTTCAGCTACTCGATGGCCGCGCACGTCGTCCGCATCTGGGAGGGCCACTGGCTGCGCGGCCCCGACGGCATCACCTGGGTCGACGCGCCGCTCGACTGGCCGCGGGCGGTCTTCGAAGACTTCGTCGCCGAGGCGTCCGCCGGCCGGCCGGCGCCGTGGGCCGGCCTTCCCCCGGCGGCCCGGCCGGTCGACGGTCAGAACGGCATCGTGGTGTAGTCGACCTCGTCCGGATACATGCCGTCCTCGATCGTCGTCGTGTGGACGACCGCGAGCTTCTTGTCCTCGACCTTCGAGATGAACTGGTGGCCGAAGACCTGGTGGGTCTTGCCGTTGAAGACCTTGTCGCCCTGCGGGTGCTCGTTGGAGGCGGGCATCGTCGTCATCGCCTCGATCGCCTCGACGAAGGCCTGGCGGTCGTCGGGGCCCTTGTAGCCGGCGGCCTCCATGGCGGCCTTGATCACGAAGAGCGTCTCCCAGGCCGAGAACATGTGCGCGTAGGTCGAGACCTCCTTGGGGTCGCTGGCCGCGGCGCCGTTGTCGTCGACCCCGACCGCCTTGCGGAAGAAGGCGTCGAATTCGGTCGAGTCGGGCTGCTTGTAGCGCGGGTTGCCCTCCCAGAAATGCGTGCCGTCGAGGAACTCGAGGCCCGGGCTCGCGATGTCGACCGCCTCGAGCGAGTCGATGAAGCCGAAGATCTCCGGATGGCCTGCCTTGCCGTAGAACTCGCCGAGCTCCTTGACGAAGGTCAGCACCGCCGGCCCGACCATGACGTGGTAGAGCACCTCGGTCCCCTTGGGGATCTTCGGCAGGTAGCGGGTGAAGGAGGTCTCGGTCGGCGGGATCGCGATCAGCGCCAGCATCTCGCCGCCCTGCGCCTCCATCGCCTTGGAGAAGAAGTCGCGGTGGTCGTAGCCGAAGGCATAGTCGGGGAAGAGCATCGTGACCTTCTTGCCGAGGTTCGCCGCCACCCAGGGCGCCATCGACTGCACCTGGCTCTTCACGTCGGTGATGCCGGGCTGCAGCGTCCAGCGGTTCAGCGCGCCCGACGCGACGTGGTGGCCCTCGGAGCAGACCAGATACGGCATCCGCAGCTCGCCGGCGCGGGCGGCCGAGCTCATCACCACGTTGGAGAAGAGCGTGCCGTAGACCACGTCCATGTCCTGGGAGGCGAACTTCTCCACCACCTCGGCCCCGCGCTTCGGGTCCGTGCCGTCGTCCTCGAAGGAGATCTCCACCGGCCGCCCGGCGATGCCGCCCTGGTCGTTCAGCACCTTGAGCGCGGCCTCGGCCGTCCGCTGGTACCAGCGGCCGTAGGCGGCGCCGATGCCGGTGCGGTGGACCTGGAAGCCGATCCGGATCGGCGCCGCCGACTGCGCCTGCACCCAGCCGGGCCGGAGGCCCGTCGCCGCCAGCGCGCCACCGGCCGCGAGCCCCTTGAGCACGTCGCGCCGCCCGGGCGCACCGATCCTGAAAACCATCGAAGCCTCCGCTGCCGCGCGCGCCGGCGTGCCCCGGCGTCCCCGCGGGAGCATGTGGGGAGGCCGGGGCAAAGTCCACGGGGATTTCGCGCCCTTCAGCCGGCGGTGGCCGTCGACAGCAGCCAGAGGCCGAGGACGGTGTAGCCGACCATCAGCGCGGTCATCGGCAGGTGTGCGCGCAGCGGGGCGGGGTCGGCGAGGCGGATGCCGAGGACGACCGCGACCAGGTGGCCCCCGAGGATCAGCGCGAACTGGGCGTTCCAGATGGCCGCGACCGCGGCGCGGTCGGAGAGGAAGCCGAACGAGGCCCAGTCGTGGGCGAGGCCGAAGAGGCTCCAGCCGCGTTCGAGCGGGTCATTCAGGGCGGCGATGGCGTAGCGGCCGCCGGTCAGCAGGTCGAGGAGGTAGTGGGCCGCATGGTAGGCGGCGGCGATCGGCAGGAAGCTCGGCAGGACGCGCGCCGCGGCCGGCCAGAGCGCGCCGCGCCGGCCCGCCAGCCGCTGGCCGAGGGCGGCGGCGGCGAGAATCGACGCCGCGGTCAGCGCCCAGGCGCCAAGCAGCCCGACGGTGTTGGCGGCGACGAGCGCCGAGCGGCCGGGATAGTCGAGCGGGTTCACCCCGATCAGGCCCAGCCACCAGAAGGTGCGCGACAGGCCGTCGAAGCTGATGGTGGCGAGCATCAGCGCGACGAAGGCGGCGGCGCTTGGGGTCAGCGGCGGCATCGCGGCGATCTGCGCCCCCGGCAGGCCGGCCATGAGCCGCAGGCGCCGGCCGTCGGCCTGCCACCACAGGGGCGCGATGCGCGACACGAAGCCGAAGAGCAGGGTGACGGCCTCGCCGGTGGCGAGCCAGCCGGGGCCTTCGAGGACGGCGAGCACGAGGACGACGAGCCAGTAGCCGAGGACGGCGCGGGCGAGCACCGCCGGATCCGCGGGCGCGAGCGAGACGAGCTCGAACCAGGCGATGCCGAGGAGTCCGGCGACCGCCGGCCAGGCGCCGAGCCGCGCGAGGCCGATCGCGCCGGTCCGGCCGAGCCTCCGGCGCAGCGCGCCGGCCGGGGCGCTCCAGGGCTCGACCGCCGGCCAGAGGTTGCCGACGAGCATCGAGGCAAGCGCGAGGCCGCTCCAGACCAGCGTCCAGACGGTCAGCGGCAGCAGGTTCTCGAGCGGGTCGCGCGGCCCGAGGAACCCGAGCGCGACCAGCGCCAGCAGCCCCGCGCAGCCGACCCAGTTCCCGACGGCCGGCGGCCGCGGCAGCGCCAGCAGGCGCCGCGGCCGCAGGACCGGCAGCCGCGGCGCCAGCGGCAGGACGAGGGCGGTCAGCGCCACCGCGGCCGCGGCCGCGACGATGTAGCGCCCGGTCGGCAGCGTCAGGATGATGCCGCGCTCCGACGCATGCGCCTCCGCGATGCCGGGCGCCAGCACGAGCGGCAGCGCCGCGGCGTAGCCCCAGCCCGCCGCCCCGATCCCGACCCTGCTGCGCGGTTCCATCGCGCCAGAGCATCGGCGGCCGCGGGCGAGAAGTCCACGGCGCGAGCGCCGGCATCGTGTCCGCGGGGTAGAACACGTCCCCGGCTTCAAGGGGCTCGGAGCGGCCGGCTGAAGCAGCGCGCGCAGCTCGGGCGAGCAATGGTCGAGCGACACTGCCCAGACCTTGCCGCCGGCCCCGCCGCGCTGGCCGGCAATCTCGACCACAGCCAGGCCGTGCCCATTCCACTTCCGCCCGAAGGACGCGTTACGGAAGGCAAGGCGCGATGCTTGAACCGAGATGCCAGTCCGATGCGCAAAATCTGTGGCGGAGAGGAGAACCTTTGTCATGCGACGCGTCGCACCGCTTCAAGGAAGCGCTCGGCAAGGGCGACCGATTTCGGCCCCCTCCTCTTTCCGGCGAGGGCGGCAGCGACCGCCTGACGTACGAAGCCTTCTCGGGCGCAGAATGCGTTGAAGGAGGTACCTCACCGATGTCATCGCCCGCATCGTCGGCGGCCATCCCCAGAGCCAGATCGACCAGCTGCTCCCCTGGGCCTATGCGCCTGCTGCGCTCAAGGCCCGTGGCCTGACAACACCGCTTACGAGAAACGGGCCCGAGGTTGGCCATTTGGCACATGTCCTATCTACCGGAATGCGTCGGAGCGCGGGGGGTGCGGGGAAAATGCAGGCAATTGATTTTGCTTGAGATTTTATCGCGATTTTTACCAGATCTTTACTCCGTTCGGCGCCGCTCAGGTCCTGTCCCCGTGCGTGGTGCAGCTTCCGCTCGGAGAGGAGCGGGAGGGGGCCCGCGGCGCTTTGGCGCCGTCGCCCGCATGCGCGGGCCTCTGGGCCGAAGGCCCGGGCGCTGCCTCCCTTGCTCCCGGAGGACCGGACGACTCGCGGGGCGGCCCGAGGGGGGCGCTCATCCGCCCCCCTCGCCCCCCGGGGCACTGCCCGATAGGAGAAGGGGAGGCGGGTCGGCCGCCGGGGCTCGCGGCCCGGCGGGGAGGGGCAGCGGAGGGTGGACGCGTCTCCGCATGACGGCATCCGATCGACCCGGTCTCGCAGCTACCCGCGTTGGCGCGCTGCCCCTGCGGCCCGGCATCTACGCCACGCCGGGGGACGCGACCGCCGCTCAGGCGGGGCGTTCGACGTCGCGAGGCACGATCTCGAGGATGGTGTCGCCGGCCTGCAGCGCGCCCGACTCGGGCTCCCAGAAGCCGAAGATGTTGCCGGCGCGGTAGACCCGTACCCCGAGGCCGGTGCCGATCGCCGAGAGCGGCCGGCCGACCTCCGCCGGGGTCACCTGGCGCTCCTTGAGGGCGACGCGGCCCGAGGCGGCGGCGAGGTCGGTCATGTATTCGGCGAGGTGGGGGCCCTGGGCCGAGCCGGCGAGCAGCAGGCCCGCGAAGCTCGCGGGGTTGATGACGGTGGTGGCGCCGGCCTGGCGGGCCAGGTCCTCGTTGTCGTCGGCGCGGATCACGGCGCTGATCGGGGCGCCGGGCGCCATGCCGTGGGCGGTCAGCACGATCAGGATCGTGGTGTCGTCGCGGCCGGCGGCGACCGCGATGCACTTGGCGCGCTCGACCTTCACCGCGGCGAGGGTGGCGTTGCGGGTCGCGTCGCCCTGCAGCGCCGCGACGCCGAGGGCCGCCGCCTGCTCCAGGGCGGCCTGCTCGGTGTCGATCACCACGATCCGTTCGTGGGGGAAGCCGCGGCGCAAGAGCTCGCGCACGGCCTCGTTGCCGCTGGTGCCGAAGCCCGCGACGATCACGTGGTCCCGCAGTTGGCTCTGAATGCGGCTCATCCGCCATCCCTCCCAGACGTTGCGCAGCAGGAACTGATAGGCAGTGCCGAGGAAAATCAGCCAGATGAAGATCCGGATCGGCGTGACGAGCACGGTGTCGAACAGGCGCGCGCGCTCGGTCACCGGCACGATGTCGCCGTAGCCGACGGTCGTGACGGTGATCATGGTGAAATAGAGCACGTCGAGAAAGGTCATCGGCTGGCCGGTGTTGTCGTGCAGCCCGCCGCGATCCAACCAGTGGACGCCGAGCGCCACCCCGATCAGCGCGAAGACCAGCAGCAGTCGCAGCAGCAGCGCCACCCAGCCGGGGCGGCGGCTGGCACGGCGGAGCGTCAGGCGCTCGGGAAGCGGTTCGCTCATGGGTCACCCGGAGCCGGCCGGTTCAAGGATCACCGATCGGGCGGGATTGCGCCAAGGGTTTTCGCTCATGCGAGGATGCGGGCCGCCGCCGCGACCAGCGCCGCGTTGCCGGCGGCGACAGCGCCGCCGGGCAGCTCCCAGCCGTCCTCGAGCCCGACGCGGGTCGCGAAGCCACGGGCGGCCGCCATCCCGACCATGGTCCAGACGCTGTCGCCGGTGCCGTGCAGCAGCAGGGGCAGCCGCACGCCGGCGTGCTCAAGGACCGCGAGAACTTCGGCGGCGGCACGCTCGGCCTCGGCGGACGAGCCAGCCGACGGTTCCACAAGCGCCCGCAGGCTGTAGCGCGGGTAACGCGAGCCGACGAAGCGGCGGGCCGCGGCGGCGTCGCGGAGCCCGGCCTCGACGGCGATGCCGCGCGCCCGCATCAGCGCGATGACGTCGTCGGCGTCGGGCTCGTGCAGGTTCACCGAGACGAAGTCGGGGAGCGAGGTCCAGCCGCGCAGCGCCGCCATCCGGCCCGGCCCGCGCGGCGCGATCCAGCCGCCGGTGCCGATGCCGACAGGCATGCCGGGCACTGCCGCCCGCACGGCCTCGAGCGCCGCCGCCACGTCGGCCGCCGCCAGCGACTCGCGTCCGGCGGCGTCGCGCGGGTGGAAGTGCAGGCTCTCGGCGCCGGCGGCGCGCACGGCGCGGGCGTCGCGCGCGAGCGCGGCCGGGGTGAGCGGGACGGCCGGGTGGTCGCGGCGGGTCCGGCCGCCGTTCAGGCAGGCCTGCAGCCGCATCAGGCGGCGACGGAGGCCGCCGGCAGGTCCAGCGCGCGCACGAGGTCGCGGACCTCCTGGCGGGCGGCGACGTTCGACATGCTGATCGCCTGCGGGTCGGTCTCCCTGAGGTCGAGCAGCGTCAGGCCCGACAGGAAGAGCTCGCGGAAGACGACCCGCTCGGAGAAGCCCGGGATCAGCCGGAAGCCGATCCGCCGGGCGAGCTCCTCGAGCGCCGCCGCGACCCGGCGCTTGTTGCGGGCGTCGAGGGTGGCGATGCGGTTGCGCAGCACCACCCAGTCCATCGGCCGCCGGCCGGTGGCGGCGCGGGCCTGGCGCGCCTTCCACACCATCTCGGCATAGACCGACGGGCCCTTGATCCGGCCGGTCGCCGGGTCGAGCCGCGCCAGCATGTCGAAGTCGACGAGGCTGTCGTTCATCGGGGTGATCAGCGTGTCGGCGCAGGCGTGGGCGAGCCGCGAGTAGGTCGAGTAGGAGCCCGGGCAGTCGATCACCACGTAGTCGCACCAGGCGAGCTCGGCGAGCGCCGCCTGGAAGCGCTGCGCGTCCTCGGCTTCGGCCGCGGCGCGGCTGTCGAGGAGGCTCGCCTCGAGCGGGATGCGGCGCGGCATCGGCAGCTCGATCCCGCGCCGCAGCATGTAGTCCTGGCGGTTGTCGAGATAGCGGAAGAGGCTCTTCTGCCGGAGGTCGAGGTCGAGCGCGCCGACCGCATGCCCGGCACGGACCAGCGCAGTGATCAGGTGCATGGCGGTGGTGGACTTGCCCGAGCCGCCCTTTTCGTTGCCCATGACGATCAGTCGCGCCATACGTCGGTTCCTTGACCAGATGACGCGCTCGTCGGCGAGCGCTGCCCAAGATCTAGACGATTGATCCGATTCCCGGAAGCCGGAATTGTCGTCGTGGCCGCCGCAATGGGCGGTGGCGCCTCCACACCCGTTGTTGTGGCGCGCAAAGCAAGCACCAAGTATTGACTGAGCCAATGCCCGGCCGTAGGATCGATGTACGGGCGGGCTTCTCATCGAACGCAGACAAACGGCCGGGCAGGTTTTGCTCCGGCGCAGTGGGGGCATGCCCGCGAGGCAAAAGGAAGCAGTCGGCAGCCGGATACGGCAAGGCTGGAGCAGCAAGGAGACAGGAAAGATGCGGATATTCATGGCCGTGGGGCTCGCGGCCCTGCTGGCGGCGGGGACGGCGAGCGCGCAGAGCAAGCCCGCCGAGCCGAAGCAGCACGAGTTCGCCTGCACCGCGGCGACCGTCGGCGGCGCCGTCGCCGGCGTGGCGCTCGGCAGCCTGCTCGGCGGCGGGCTCGGGCGCAGCATGTTCGAGGCGGCCGGCGCCGCCATGGGCGGCATGGCCGGCCACATGCTCAAGTGCCCCGGCAAGTGAGGAGAGACGAGATGACCCGAACGATCGCGCTTGCGGCCTTCCTCGCCTTCGGCGCCGGCGGCGCCTTCGCCGGCTCGCCGGCGCTCACCGGCGACCACCTGAACGTCGCGGACATGAACGGCGACGGCAAGGTCGAGCTGACCGAGTACCGCGTGATGACCTCGAACGTCTTCATCCTGCTCGACGCCGACGCCAGCGACACGCTGACCCAGAAGGAGGCGTCGGCGATTCCGGCCGAGCTCTTCGTCGCCATGGACACCGACAAGGACGGCGTGGTGAGCCGGGCCGAGTACGACGTGCAGGTGCTGGCGGACTTCCGCGCCGCCGACATGGACGGCAACGGCCTGCTGAACTAGCTGAGGGTTCCGGGGCCGCGTCGGGCGGCCCCGGAGCGCATTCCGGGGGAAGGTGATGACGGATGCCGCCTGGCGCGCCGAGCCGCTGATCTGGGGGCAGGGGGCGCGGGTCTTCGAGGCCTTCCTCGAGCCGACCTGCCCCTATTCGGCCAAGGCTTTCCCGAAGCTCTTCGAGCTGCTCGGCGCAGCCGGCGAGGACCGGCTGACGGTGAAGGTGCGGCTGCTGTCGCAGCCCTGGCACATGTTCTCGGGGGTGATCTGCCGCGCGATCCTCGCCGCCTCGACCGCCGAGGACGGACGGGAGACGGCGCGGCGGGTGATGGCGGCGATCTACGCCGACCGTGAGGCGTTCGAGTTCACCCGGCACGCCTACGGGCCCAACATGGACGCGACGCCCAGCGACATCATCGCCCGCATCGAGGCGCGGGGCGGGGTGCCGCTGGCCGCGGCCTTCGCGATCCCCGACCTCGACCGCGAGGTGCGGTGGCACACGCGCTATGCGCGGCAGAACGGCGCCCACGTGACGCCGACCTTCATGATCGACGGGACCATCCGCGCCGAGATCTCCAGCGGCGACCCGGTGGAGAGGTGGCTGGGGGCGCTGGCGCTCGACGACCCGGCGTCGGTCAGGCGGTAGCCGGGGGATGGCGCGCCCGGGGCGGCGCCGCGCCGGCGGAAAGCTGCGGACAACCACGAGGAGTATGGCGGCTGGTGCCGGCGGCACCCATATGGCAGGCTGGTCCGGGCATGCGTGAGGATGCCCGCAAGAGCAAGAAGTCGAGTGGTGAGACGGGTATGAATGTGCAGAACTGGCCCTCGCTGGAGGGTCTCGGCCGGCATCCGGCCCTGGAGACGCTGGTCTCCGAGCACCTGGGCGGGGAGGCGATCGACGCCTTCCTGGACGGGCGGGAATT
>JAXMDF010000010.1:0-120158 GCA_046348975.1 Amaricoccus sp.
GCACGATCGCCCGCCCCAGCGCCACCCGCTGCCGCTGCCCGCCCGACAGCGCCGCCGGCCGCCGGTCGAGGAAGTCCATCAGCTCGACCATCTTCGCCGCCTTCAGCACCCGCTCGCGGTGCTCGGCGGCCGGCACGCGGCGGACCCGCAGCGGGAAGCGGATGTTCTCGTAGACGCTCAGGTTCGGGTAGAGGCCGTAGGACTGGAACACCATCGAGATGTCGCGGTCCTTGGGCTCGAGGTCGTTGACCTTGCGGTCGCCGAACCAGATCTCGCCCTCGGTCACGTCCTCGAGCCCGGCGATCATCCGCATCGTCGTGGTCTTGCCGCAGCCCGACGGCCCGAGCAGCACCAGGAACTCCCGGTCGGCGACGGTGAGGTCGAAGTTGTCGACGCCGACGTAGGCGCCCCAGCGCTTCGACACGTTCTTCAGGCGCAATTCCGCCATCGGTTCACCCCTTGACCGCGCCGGCGGTCAGCCCGCTGACGATCTGTTTCTGGAAGAAGAGCACGAGCAGGAAGAGCGGCAGGATCGCCGACACCACGGCCGCGACGGCATACATCACCTTGCCCTCGGCCTGGGTCGAGCCGAGGAAGCTCGCGATCTTCGGGATCATCGTCTGGTTGTCCTGGCTCAGGAGCAGCGAGGTCACCGCGAAGTCGTTGTAGGCGAGCAGGAACGAGAAGAGCCCGGTCGTGACCACCCCCGGCCACATCACCGGGATCACCACCATGCGGAAGGCCTGGAAGCGCGAGCAGCCGTCGACCATGGCGCTCTCGTCGAGATCCTTCGGGATCGACAGGAAGAAGGAGTGCAGCATCCAGAGCGTGAACGGCTGGTTGATCGCCACGAGCACGATGATCGTCGTCGGCAGGATCCCCCAGACGTTCAGCTGGAAGAACGGCAAGAGGTAGCCCGAGACGAGGCTGACGTGCGGCATCGCGCGGAAGACGAGCGCGGCCATCAGCAGCCAGAAGGTGTAGCGGTAGCCCGAGCGCGCCAGCGCATAGCCGCCGAGCGTCCCCATCGTCAGCGAGATGATGACGACGAAGAAGACGACGATCGCGGAGTTGATGGCAGACTTCCAGAAGCCCTGGTCGATCCACGCCCCCCAGTAGCCGCCGCCGGTGAAGGCGTGGCCGGTCTGCTGCAGCGTCGCCGGGCCGGTGATCGCGTTCATCCAGTCGATGCGCGAGAAGAAGTCCGCCTCGACCTTGAACGAGCCCCACGCGGTCCAGAGGAAGGGGAAGGCGGCGACGACGAGCCAGACCAGCACGAAGGCGGTCGAGAGCGCGACGAGCGGGGCCGAGCGCCGGGTTGCCTTGCTTGCCATGGCTACCTCGCGGACTTGCGGTTGAACTCGCGCCAGGTGCGGATCAGCACCGGCGTGAGCAGGATGGCGACGCCGATGATCGTCAGCATCGAGGTGGCGGCGGCCGAGCCGAAGAGCGGCGTGTCGCCGGCGCGCAGATCGTTGTAGATCAGCCACGACAGCGAGGTGGCGCTGGCCTGGGCCGAGAAGCCGATGATCGGCTCGAACACCCGGAAGTTGTCCATGAGCTGGATCAGCGCGACGAAGGTGACGAGGGGTGCCAGGTGCGGCACCACCACGAAGCGGACGCGCTCCCACCGGCTCGCCCCGTCGATCATCGCCGACTCGAGCGTGTCGTCGGGCACGGTCTGCAGGCCGGCGTAGAAGACGATGAAGCTGAACGGCGCCATGTGCCAGACGCCGTAGAAGAACAGCACCAGCCAGGTGAGCGTCGGCGAGGCCTTGAGCGACAGGTCGGGGTCGCGGAACAGCACCTGCAGCGTGCCGCCGATGATGCCGCGGCTGTCGATCATCCAGAACAGCACCAGCGACCCGATCAGCGGCGTGACGATCATCGGCAGCAGCGAGAAGAAGATCACCGGTCCCTTGACCATCTTCGGCACGCCGTTGACGCCGAGCGCGATCAGGAAGCCGAGAACGATGACGATGGGCGTCACCACCAGGGTGTAGATGACGGTGAAGAACAGCGCCTTGTAGAGCGGCAGGTTCATCATCGCCCCGAGCGCCGCGCCGACGCTCGGCGCCTCGCGCCAGATCTTCGCCACCTCGGCGAAGGCGAGGTGCGAGGCGTTGGTGTAGGTGCCGAGCCAGTTGAACCGGCCCATCGGCTCTTCGGCGCGGAGCTTCGCCATCGCTTCGGCATCGACCTTGGTCTCGGTCTGGCAGCCGAACGGGCCGCAGCTCTCGACCGTCGTCACCACCTGCTCGTGCTCGACGTAGAGCGACTGATAGGCGACCGACAGGATCGGCAGCGCGATGAAGAGCAGCATCACCACGAGCGAAGGCGCGATGAAGGCGAGGAACGTGCGGTGCGGCATCGAGGGGATCCGTCGAGGGGCGCGGGACGCGGGGGCACGGGGCGTCCCGCGCCGGGCGGCGCGGGGGGATCAGTTCAGGAAGCCGTTTTCCTTGGCCGCCGTCTCGTAGGCCTGCGTCACGTCGGCGAGCGCCTTCTTGGCGTCCTCCTTGCCCTGCATGAACTCGGCGAGCTCGTTGCCGAGGGCGGTGTGCAGGAGCCCCATGTAGGGCAGCATCGGATAGGGCTTGGCGCCCGCCTTGGCGGTGGCGAAGACGCCGGCGAGCGCCGGGGTGGGCACGGCGCCCTCGATCAGCCAGGCGGTGACGCCGGGGTTCGCCTTGGCCACCTCCGGGCGGATGCCGTGCATCATCGCCCGGAACGACGCCTCGGCGTCCTCGTCGGAGACGTTCCTGGCGATGACGAAGCCGTCCCACCAGAGGCTCGAGGCCGGGATGTTGCCCCCGCCGACCGTCGGCATCGCCGCGACCACCGAATTCTCCGAGACGCCGGGGGCCGCGCCCTCGGCGTCGATGGTGGCGCCGACGCGCGAGCCCCAGACGGTGGCGATCGCGAGCTTTCCCGATTCCCAGAGCGGCTTGATCGCGTTCGAGTCGTAGGTGACGAAGTCGGGGCTCATGTATGTCGAGAGCGCCTTCAGCGTCGCGAGGGTCGCTTCGCCCTTCTCGTTGTCGATGGCGAGCTTGGGGCTGCCGGGCTCGAAGAACTCGCCGCCGTAGCCCTGGTACATGTTGACGAACTCTTCCGCGAGGTCCCAGCCCGGCTTGAGGTCGGCCCCGAGCGGGTCCTTCATGATCCCCTTGTCGCGCAGGACCTGCGCCGCGGCGAGGACCTCCTCGTAGGTCTTCGGCGGCTGGACGCCGGCCTGCTCGAGCAGATCCTTGCGATAGGCGAGATGCTGGTCGTTGATCATGAAGGCGATGCCCATGACCTTGCCGTCGACCTTGACGAGCTGGCTCGGCTGCAGCTGCTGGCCCCACTTCGCCACGTAGTCGTCGAGCGGGCGGATCAGCCCGCCGTTCAGGAGCGGCACGATCGAGTTGTTCGCCACCATCGCGACGGTGTAGGTCGCGGGATCGGTGGTGAGGGCGGGCACCTGGATCGTCTTGTGCTCGGTCGTCTGGTTCTTCGTGACGGTGACCGTCTGGCTCGCGCACTCCTCCGCGCCGCTCGCGACGATGTGCAGCGCCTCGAAGTCGTTCGACAGGATCCGCACCGACCCCTTCTCGATGCCGCAGTCGGCCCAGGCCGCCGCCCCTCCGAGGAGCGTCGCCGCTCCGACCGACGCCATGAGAAGTGCCTTCATCGGAATCCTCCTGTTGGACAAGCTGCCGCGGGCCTTTGGGTCCGGGCCTGGTTCGCGCCGTTTCTGATCGTCTCGGACCCGGGGGACTTGCGCCGCCCGTGTCCTGCGATGCCCGGCTGTTAACACTTTGTGAATACGATTGCAACGAGTCTTTGCAATCGTCTGCAACGATGCTAGCGAGAGGCGGCCATCATGTGAGGGCGAGATGCCGACGGACCATCTGGAGAACAAGCGGCGGCTGCACGCCGGCCTGGCGCGGCTGGCCGAGGCCGGCCCCGGCGGCGCGGTTGCCGCACTCCACGGTCTCTATGCCGCCGACGCCGCGTGGCGCGGCGCCCATCCGCTGAACGAGATGCAGGGCGTCGAGGCGATCGCTGCGCAGGTCTGGGAGCCGCTCCTCTCCGCCTGCCCCGATCTCGAGCGCCGCGACCTGATCGTCGCCGCGGGCGCCTACGAGGACCGCGACTATGTCGCCATGGTCGGCCACCATTGCGGCACCTTCCGGGCCGACTGGCTCGGCATCCCGGCCACTGGCCGCCCGGTGTATCTGCGCTACGGAGAGGTCCACCAGGTGCGCGACGGCCGCATCGTGCAGTCGACTTGCCTCTGGGACATCCTCGACCTGATCCGCCAGGCCGGCCTCCGGCCGCTTGCCCCGAGCCTCGGCGCCGAAGGCATGTGGCCGGGTCCGATCACCGGCGACGGCCTGCTCCTCACCGCGACCGACCCGGCGCAGTCGGCGGCGAGCCTCGCCCAGGCGCTGGCGATGCAGGGGACCCTCGGCGCCTTCCGCGATCAGGTCGACGCCGGCCGCGACGCCCTCCTGTCCATGCCGCAGCGCGGGCACTGGCACCCGCGGATGATGTGGTACGGGCCGTCCGGCATCGGCACGGCCCGCGGCCTTTCAGGCTTCGTCGACCACCACCAGCTGCCCTTCCGCAACGCCTTTCCGAACCGCAAGGGCGGCCAGCATTACATCCGCATCGGCGACGGCCCGATCTCGGTGACCGGCGGCTGGCCGAGCGTCACCGCCACCCACACGGGCGGCGGCTTCCTCGGCCTCGGCCCGACCGGCCGGCAAGTCGGCATGCGGGTGATGGACTTCTACCTGCACCACGAGGGCCTGATCCGGGAGAACTGGGTGCCGCTCGACATCCTCGACCTCTTGATGCAGATGGGCGTCGACGTCCTGGCGCGGATGCGGGCGCAGATCGGCCGCTGACCGCGATCGAGGATCGTGTCCCCGCACGTCCGGGCGAACTCGGGGCGCGCGCCCGTCGCGCCCCCTCGTTCGCCCTCCTCTCTCCCACTTTCTCCTGCTTCTCTTTCTTCCTGCCATATCGGGCAGTGCCTGGGGGATCAAAGGGGGCGGCGAGCGCCCCCTTGGGCCACAGGCGAACCGCCTGGTTTGAAGCACCGTGGAGACTCCCTCGGGCCTGAAGGCGGAGCCGCGCATGCGGCGACCGGCGTTCAAAACGCCGCCGCGCCGGCCGCGCCCTCCCTGCCCGCGCAGGACGGGCCTGACTGCCGCGACCGCTACACCAAGTCCCGGGACACGATCGGGGCCCCGGGAATCCGTGAAAATCCGGTAAACGCCCGGGGGCTGAATCTAATGATATCAATACCTTGACATGGGCGCTCGACCCCGAGCACCCCGGACAAGGGCCCGTCGCAGGGACCCGCTCAGGCCTCCCCGGCGCCCGGCCGATCGGCCATCTGGGCGAGCTTCACCTGCATCAGCAGCGACAGCTCGTCGTAGACCCGCCACTCGTCGACGATCCGCCCGTTCCTGTAGTGGAAGTGGCTCATCCCCATCACCTGCACCCGCTTGCCGGTCGGCGCCCCGAGCGACTGCAGGATGCCGTAGCCGAGGTGGTGCCCCTCCATGATCCAGCGCACGGCGACCTTGGTCCCGCCCTCCTCGCAGGGCACCGAGCAGACGTGCTGCGGCAGGAACGCCGCGTCGGGGAACGACCCGACGAGCCCGATCGTCTGCTGCATCACCGAGGCGATGCCGTAGAGCTCGACCATCAGCGGCCCGTGGAACATCACCGTCGGCGCGTAGACGTCCTTGATCCTGCCGAACATCCGCCGGTTGAAGACCTCGTGCAGCCACCGCAGCGTGTGCCGCTCGATGTCGTTCGAGGCGATCTCGAGGTCCGGCTCCGCCTCCGGCGGATACTGCCCGATCAGCCGCCGGTTCTCGCCGATGTCGAGCGCCAGCATCCCCTTCTCGAAGTGCCCGCGCGCCAGCCCCTCGGCGAACGGGTGCGGGTCGAGCCCGAGCTGCCTGAGGATCGCCATGGTATCGGCGACGATCCACTCGCGATAGATCTTGTTCTCGTAGACCATGCAGTCGGCGATGGTCCGCGACGTGAACGTCCGCCCCGTCGGCGCCCCGTAGTGGCCGTGCTGGGTATGCCGCCCCGTGCCCGTGACGAGGTGCGACGTATAGAACCCGTCGTCCTCGTTCCCCGACCAGATCACCTGCGTCGCCATACCGCGGCGCTCGGGCAGCGATACCAGCCGCTGGATGGTGTCGTGGACGACCTCCTCGCGGGTATAGAGCGCCTTCGTCGTCAGATAGACATACGGGTTGTGCGTGTAGTGGGTGTAGATCAGCCCAACGTCGCGCTCGTCCCAGATCAGGTGCGTGCAGCGCACGATATAGTCGACGATGTCGGTGTAGACCGGGTCGAAGCCGCGCATCGGCTGCACCCGCGGCCGGTTCTCCGGCACCAGATCGACGAAATCGCGGCGCTCCACTTGGAGCACGCTTTCCTTCGTCACTGCGCCCGCATTCGTCGCCCCATCTTCCGATCGAGCCTCCTCCACACACGCCATGATTCTCCCTCGCGTTGCATGCAGCTAGGAACCACACCTTGATTACGTATGCAATGCCGGATGAGAAATGCCGCTGGGCGAGCGCCCAGATAGTTCCTCGAGCGGCTCGATCGGCGGCGCTTGCGGCCTAGGCGCCGGCGCTTCTGAACCGCGCCGGGTTTCCCGGAGGCTCCAACGTCTGAGAGAGTGTTTTGCGGCGGCTCGCTGCGGCCGCTCCGCGACCGGTCGAGATCATCAAGCGCACCGACGCCGGCTTCGTCGTCCAGCCCAGGCGCTGGGCGGTCGAGCGCACCTTCGCATGGGCATCCATCAACCGACGCCTCGCTCGTGACTTCGAAGGCGCTGCCGCAACCGCCCGCGCCTTCTTCCAGATCGCAATGATCAAACTCATGGCCCGCAGGATCGCTCGATACCACGACTTTCGAGTCCGACTCTCCGGCATGGCGTATTCAAGCTGATAGTGCATCATACCAACGTCACACCATGCGTGCCGCCCTTTCCCGTCCAGCACGCATCCTCTCCTTGGATGCTCAGCTGCCATTGACGATCGCGTCGTCGATGCTGATCGCGTGCGGCAGCAGGCCCAGGTTGCGGAACGTGTCGGCGACCGCCTGCTGGCTGGCGATCACTTCGGCGTCGAGCGGGGCGACGCCGAAGCTCTGGCGGGAGAGCGCGAGCTTCAGGGCGTCGGCCGGAATCCCGGTCGACGGGGCGAGCTCGGCGGCGGCCTCGTCCGGACTGGCCTGGATCCAGGCGCCGATCTCCCGGATCGAGGCGATCAGCGCCTGGATCACCTCGGGGTGGCCGGTGACGAACGAACGGTCGCCGAGGTAGAACTGGTAGTTGGGCGCCAGCCCCTCGGCGTCGGCGAGGACGCGGGCGCCGAGCGTCTGCTCGGCGGAGGCCTGGAACGGGTCCCAGATCGCCCAGGCGTCGATCGCACCGTTGGTGAAGGCGGCGCGGGCGTCGGCGGGCGGCAGGAACTGGGGCGAGATCTGGTCGTAGGGGACGCCGGCGGACTCGAGCGCCCTGACCAGCAGGTAGTGGACGTTCGAGCCCTTGTTGAAGCCGACCTTCTTGCCCTTGAGGTCGGCGAGCGACTGGATCGGGCTGTCCTTCGGCACCAGGATCGCCTCGCCGTGCGGCGCCGCCGGCTCGTGGGCGATGTAGACCAGGCGGTCGCTGGCTGCCTGGGCGAAGATCGGCGGCGCCTCGCCGGTCTGGGCGATGTCGATGGCGCCGGAGTTCAGCGCCTCGAGCATCTGCGGGCCGGCGGCGAACTCGGCCCAGTTCACCGTGTAGCCCAGGGGCTTCAGCTTCTCCTCGAGCAGCCCCTTGCCCTTGATCAGCACCAGCGTGCCGTATTTCTGGAAGCCGACGTTCACCACCTTGTCGGCGGCGTGCAGGGGGAGGGCCGCAGCGGCCAGCCCGGTGGCGAGGGCCAGGCCGAACAGCCGTCGTGAAAGCTTGGTCATCGCTCTTCTCCAGAGGTTGATCGAAGTTCCGGCAGGACCGTCAGCTCGCCCGCGGCCGCGCCTCGGGCGCGCCGCTGCCGAGCAGCTGGCCGAGGATGCGCGCCTCGAGGCGGGCGAGCTCGGCCGCGCCGTGCCGTCGCGGGCGCGGCAGCGGGACATCGAGGTCGAGGACGATCCGGCCGCCATCGAGCACCACGATGCGGTCGGCGAGGACGACCGCCTCGCTGACGTCGTGGGTCACCAGCACGGCGGCGAAGCCCTGCCGGCGCCAGACGCGCTCGAGCAGATCCTGCATCTCCATGCGGGTCAGCGCGTCGAGGGCGCCGAGCGGCTCGTCGAGGGCGAGGACGTGCGGCTGGCCGACCAGCGCCCGCGCCAGCGCGACGCGCTGCTTCTGCCCGCCCGAGAGCACCGACGGCCAGTCGCGCGCCCGGTGGGCGAGCCCGACCTCGTCGAGGATGGCGAGGGCGCGCGCCTCGAGCTCGGGCCCGCCGGCGAGGCCGGTCAGGCCCACTGCGACATTGTCGACGACGCTGGCCCAGGGCAGCAGGCGCGGCTCCTGGAACATGATCCGGGTCTGGATCGGCGGGTGGCCCGCGGTGCCGCGCAGGATGCTGCCCGAGGTCGGGCTGTCGAGGTCGGCGAGGATCCGCAGCAGCGTGCTCTTGCCGCAGCCGCTCTTGCCGATCACGGCGACGAACTGGCCCTCGGCGATGTCGAGGTCGATCGCCTCCAGCACCTGGTTGTCGCCGAAGCGCTTGCCGAGGCCGCGCAGCGACACGGCGAAGCGGTCGGAGGCCCGCCGCGGCTGCGGCTGCGGGTCGATCGGGAGGTCGTGCAGCGGACGTGCGAGCACGGTCATCGGTTGTCCCCCTTGCCTTGGAATGCGGGATGCCACTGGAGGAAGTGCCGCTCGAGCAGCCGGGCGAGGCTGTCCGCAAGCTTGCCGAGCAGCGCATAGATCAGGATCGCGAGCACGACGACGTCGATCAGCATGAAGTCGCGCGCCTGCATCGCCATGTAGCCGAGCCCGGAGGAGGCGGCGATGGTCTCGGCGACGATCAGGGTCAGCCACATGATGCCGAGCCCGTAGCGCAGGCCGACGAAGATCGCGGGCAGCGCCCCCGGGAGGATGACGCGGCGGAAGAGCTCCAAGCGGCCCATGCCGTAGATCCGGCCCATCTCGATCAGCTGCGGGTCGGCGCTCTGGATGCCGAGGAGCGTGTTGACGTAGATCGGGAAGAAGACGCCGAGGGAGACCAGGAAGAGCTTGGCCTCCTCGCCGATCCCGAACCAGAGGATGACGAGCGGGATCAGCGCCAGGTGCGGGACGTTGCGGACCATCTGCAGCGTGGTGTCGGTGACGTCGCGGGAACGGCGCGAGGTGCCGTTGGCGATCCCGAGGACGAAACCGATCGAGCCGCCGATGGCGAAGCCGGCAAACGCCCGGCCGGCGCTGACCGCGATGTTGTGCGGGAGCTCGCCGGAGAGCAGCAGCCGCCAGAAGGCCGCCGCGACCGCCGAGGGCGCCGGCAGCACCGTGCTGGAGATCAGCCCGGTCCGCGCGGCCGCCTCCCAGGCGAGCACCAGCGACACCGGGAGGATCCAGCCGACGAGGCCCTGGCCGAGGGCCGAGCCTCGTGCGAACGCGCGGGTCCGGAGATCGGGCGCCCGGAAGCCGAGCGCGGGGTTGAGCAAGGTTCGCATGAGACTTCGGGCACCCCGTCGATTCGAGGAAAGGCTAGTATCTAATCTCGATGGACTCAATCGTGATTTCGGAGGGAGGGCACCTTGGCCGAATTCGGCCCTGTCTGCGCGGGCCGGCGTGCCGGCAAGCTGGAGCGAAGCGCCTCGCGCAGCTCCGAGAGGTCGATGCAAGACCACCCCGAGGACTTTCGAACGGGCGGCCATCGATGAACGTTCGGTTAACGGCCGGGAGCATATTTCTTTGTTTTGAATGACTTACATATTGTGCGCGGCTTGCACCCCCCTTGGACCGGCGGCTCCGGACGCCTTGGATCGCCCATTTGCGGCGGCCTCTCATTTCAGACCGCTCCCTTGAGCCGCTCGTAGAAGCGCGAGCTGCGAGGGTCGAGGCCGGACAGGGTGACTTCCGCGCCGCGGCTCCGGAAGCGCTCGACGATCGAATCGATCGAGGCGACGCTCGACGCGTCCCAGATGTGCGACCGGGCGAGGTCGATCGTGACGCGCGCCGGGTCGTCGGCGCAGGCGAAGTGCTCGAAGAGGTCGTTGCTGCTGCCGAAGAACAGCGGCCCGTCGACGGCGTAGCGGACGGTCGCGCCGTCCGGGCTGACCGTGCGCTCGACCGCGATGACGTGGGCGACGCGGCGGGCGAAGAGCACCATCGCGAGGAGCACGCCGGCGGCGACTCCGATCGCGAGGTTGCCGGTGGCGACGGTGACGGCGACGGTCGCGAGCATGACGGACGTCTCGGGGAGGGGCATCCGCCGCAGCGTCGCCGGGCGGACGCTGTGCCAGTTCGCGGTCCGGAGCGCCACGATCATCATCACCGCCGCGAGGGCGACGATGGGGATCTCGCCCAAGAGGTCCGAGAGGACAGTGACGAGGAGCAGCATGGCGACGCCGGCGACCGCCGTGGAGAGGCGGGTGCGGGCGCCGCCGATCTCGACGTTGACCACGGTCTGGCCGATCATCGCGCAGCCGGCGATGCCGCCCCAGAGGCCGGCGAGGATGTTGGCGACGCCGAGCGCCCAGGATTCCTTGCCCTTGCGCGAAGGCGTGTCGGTGATCTCGTCGACGAGCTTCGCCGTCAGCAGGGTTTCGAGCAGGCCGACGAAGGCGACCGACAGCGCACTCGGGGCGACGATCGCCAGGGTGTCGATGTTCAGGGGCACGCGGAGCTCGGTCAGGCCGGGCAGGCCGGGCGCCATCGCCCCTGCCCCGCCGACCGTGGGGACGGAGAGGCCGAGGGCGAAGGCGAGCGCGGTGACGACGACGACCGCGATGAGCGGTCCCGGGATGGACTTCGTCAGCCGCGGGGCGGCGAGCACGATCCCGACGGTGACGGCGAAGAGCGCGAGCACCGCGGGCGATCCGCCGGCTACGTGCGGGACCTGCGCGGCGAAGATCAGGATGGCGAGGGCGTTGACGAAGCCGATCATCACCGAGCGCGGGATGAAGCGGGTGAGCCGCGCCATGCCGGCGGCGCCGAAGGCGATCTGGATGGCGCCGGCGAGGAGGACGGTCGGCAGGATGTAGCCCGCGCCGTCTTTCGCGACCATCGGTCCGACGACGAGCGCGACGGAGCCGGCGGCGGCGGTGACCATCGCCGGGCGGCCGCCGAGGGCCGACATCGAGAGGCAGAGCACGATCGAGGCGACCAGCGCCGACTTCGGGTCGACGCCGGAGATGAAGGAGAAGGAGATGACTTCCGGCACCAGCGCAAGGGCGGTGAGGATGCCGGCGAGGCTCTCGCGGGCGAGGAGGCTAGGGTCGCGGAGGGCCGGGGCGGCGCGGGAGCCGGTTTGCGGGAGGAAGGCCATGGGTCGGGTCTCGGGGCTGGGCTTCAGTCGCGGATCACGCAGCGGAAGCCGATGTGGGAGGTGCCGGTGTCGACGTCCTCGCCCTGGCGGGCGGCGGGGCGGAACCGGTGGCAATGCGCCGGGGCGCAGAGGTGGGAGCCCCCCTTGACGACGCGCTGGCGGACGCCGGCGCCCGCCTGGCAGCAGGAGGGGGTGGCGCCGCCGGCCGCGTAGGGGGTGACGGTCCACTCCCAGGCGTTGCCGGCCATGTCGAAGAGGCCGTAGCCGTTCGGCGGGAAGGCGCGGACCGGGGAGGTGCGGTCGAAGCCGTCCTCGCCGGTGTTCTCGAACGGGAAACGGCCCTGCCAGGTGTTGGCCATGTGGCGGCCGCCGGGGGCGAGCTCGTCGCCCCAGGGGTAGATGCCGTCACGGCCGCCCTTGGCGGCGAACTCCCATTCCGCCTCGGTGGGCAGCGCCTTGCCGGCCCAGGCGGCGTAGGCCCGGGCGTCCTCCCAGGCGACCTGGACGACCGGGTGGTCGTCGAGACCGGCGAGGCTGGAGCCTGGGCCTTGCGGATGCCGCCAGTCGGCGCCCGGGAGGTAGGCCCACCAGGCGCGCGGGTCGCGGAGGCTGACCGGGCGGCCGGGCTGCACGAAGACGAGCGAACCGGGGACGAGGAGCGCGGAGTCGGCGTCGGGATAGTCCTCGCGCCGCGGCGGGCGCTCGGCGACGGTGACGTAGCCGGTCAGGGCGACGAAGCGGGCGAAGTCGGCGTTGGTGACCGGGGTCGGGTCGATCCAGAAGGGATCGACGCGGGCGGGCCGCGCCGGGCGCTCCTCGCGGTAGAAGGCGTCGGAGCCCATCGTGAAGGCGCCGCCGGCGAGGCGGACCATGCCGTCGCGGGGGTCGGCGCCGGCGAGGGAGAGGGGAGCGCAGCAGGTCATCGTCGGTGGCCTCCTCGGGCCGGGCCGCAGGCTCTCCGGCCGGCGGACTCGGTCGCCGGGAGCCGAAGGCGATTCCAGTTGCGGCGCCAATAGCTTGGACGAGCTGGAAAGCGTACAGAAAGTGGCCATACGATTGGCCAGTTGAGCGCCGGTCGGGCCGGCGCCCGACGCGCCGGATCGTTCGAGCGGATCCGGGCTCAGCGGTAAGGCGCTGGCACGAAGTCGAGGGGGGCGCCGGGCGGGATCAGCGCCTCCTGCTTCACGCTCTCCTCGAAGTCACGGACGATCCGGTGCGCGTGCTGCATCACCCACCAGCGGACGTAGCGCTGGTTGACCGCCTCGCGCTCCTTGGGGTCCTCCTGCAGGTGGGTGATCCGGGCGAAGCCGAGCGGCAGCTCGGGGTCGTGGAAGTGCTGCTGGCGCTTGAAGTTGATCTTGAAGTCCTTCCACTTCACCGCATGGAGCTCATCCTTGAGCCAGACGATCGAATGGTCGCGGCCCGACTCCTTGCTGTCGCCGAGGAAGAAGGGGGTCTGGTCGACGCCGTCGATCAGACGGTCGGCCGGCGGCTCGCAGCCGGCGAAGCGCAGGAGCGTGGTGAACATGTCGGTGACGTGCACCATCTCGTTGCTCTCGACGTCGGCCGGGATGTGGCCCGGCCAGCGGATCAGCAGCGGCGTGCGGATGCCGCCCTCCGCCGAGCTGAAGTAGGAGCCGTCGAAGAAGCCGCCGGTGCCGCGGCCGGCGAGGTGGTCCTCGGCGCCGTTGTCGCCGCACATCACGACGATGGTGTCGTCGCTTACGCCGAGGGCGTCGAGCTTGTCGAGCAGCGCGCCGAAGTCGTGGTCGAGCATCAGCAGGCAGTCGCCCCAGTCGCCATTGGTGCTCTTGCCGACGAACTCGTCGCGCGGCGACATCGGGAAGTGCATCAACGAGTGGTTGAAATAGAGGAAGAAGGGCTTCTCGTCCGCCACCGCCTTCTCCATGAAGCGGAGCGCGCGCTTCTGGTACTCTAGGTCGCAGGTCTTCTTCGTCTCCATGGTCAACTGCTCGTCGAGGAGCGGCCAGGCGCCCTCGCCCTTGCGCCCCTCGTGCATGTGGCTGAAGCCGTCGCGCTCCGGGACGTAGTGCGGATCCTCGAGCCACATGCATTCGTCGTAGGTGCGCAACGGCCCGTACCACTCGTCGAAGCCGTGGTCCGTCGGGAAGCGGCCGTCCTCGGCGCCGATGTGCCACTTGCCGTAGATCGCCGAGGTGTAGCCGGCGTCGGCGAGGATCTCGGCGATCGTCCGCTCCCAGGCGACGAGGCCGCCGGCGTTGCCGCCGAGGGCGATCGTGTGGTTGCCCGAGCGGATCGGGTAGCGGCCGGTCATCAGCGCCGAGCGGGTCGGGGTGCACTGGGGCTCGACGACATAGTGGGTGAGCTTCACGCCTTCGCGGGCGAAGCGGTCCATCCGCCTGGTGTCGGCGCCACGCAGGATGCCGCCGCCGTAGCAGCCGAGCTCGCCCATGCCGAGGTTGTCGACATGGAAGAAGACGATGTTGGGTTTGCCGGACGGCATGGTCCGTGCTCCTTCGTTCGTTTTGTCCGTGGGACCCGGGGAGCCGCGCGTCCGCTGCTCGGCCGTTGCAGCCGGGCGCGGTCGCCTTCTGGCATCAGTCCGGCGAGTCCTCGGGAAGGACCATGCCGCCGCGAGGCCGGGGCGGAAAGCGCGACCGGCTCCGGAAGGCAAATATTTGCCGATTAACCCGATCGGGATAATGCGATAATGCAGGCCTGGACGGCGGCCTCGGTGCCGGGAGGAGGTCAGGAGAGAGCGCGATGGCCCAGCTACGTGTCGGACCCGAGGCGGCCGGGAACTCCGCCGGGGCGATCATGACGCCCGACGGCAGCGTGCTGAGCGGGGGGCCGCCCAAGCTCCTTCGCGGGCTCAGCCCAGCGCAGGTGGAAAGGGTCGTCGCGGCCGGCCGTCGAAAGGTGGTGCACAGGGGCGAGCGGCTCTTCAGCCAGGGTCAGCCGAACAACGGGATCTATCTGGTCGAGAGCGGACGCGTCCGTGTCTTCTACATCTCGCCGACCGGCCGCGAGATCACGCTCGCCTACTGGCACGAGGGCAACTTCGTCGGTGGCCCGGAGGTCTACGGCCGCGGCCGCCACATGTGGTCCGGGGTGGCGGCGACGAGCGCCCGCATCCTGCACCTGCCGGGCGACCCGTTGCGCCAGATGGCGGCGGAAATCCCGGCGCTGGCCAGCGGCATCATCGACGGGCTGATCTTCAAGGCCAAGTGCTACTCGGCGCTGGCCCAGATGCTCGGGACGCGTTCGGCCACCGAGCGGCTCGCCAACCTCCTCCTCCACCTCGCCAATCTCTACGGCACCGAGGCCGACGGCGGGTCGATCCAGCTCGCCACGTCGCTCTCCCACGCCGACCTTGCGAGCATGACGGGGGTCACGCGGCAATCGGTCTCGACAACGCTGAGGAAACTCAGCGACCTGGGGCTGGTCGACACCGGATGCCCCCACCTGACCATCTGCGATCCGGAAGGACTGGAGGAGCTCAGTCGGGGAAAGGCCGGCGCGTCCCGGGCGGCTCTCCGAGGGTCCGGGCGCGCGCCTGGTCCGTGAGGCAGGTCGAACGCCTCGCCGCGCTGGCCGACCCGGCCCTCGGTAGCGCAGGAGGCGCCGGGCGTGCAGCAACTCACCAGCGGGTAGAACCCGCATCCGTGTCGTCGACAGTCAGGGGTGCCTTGCCCGCATGCGTTCGATCGCCGCGGCCATCAGCGCGAGATCCCGGCGGGAGTCCTCGAGGTCGGTCAAAGGCTTCGTGCCCGCTCCGATATGCCCATGGAAGCTGGTGAGCTCGTTCGAGAACGCGTCGGCGTAGATCGGGCCCAGGGTGCGGTTGACGGGACCGGCAGGGGTCGCTTCGGTGACCTCGAGGCGTGTCGGCAGGCTGCGGATGTAGGGTGTGTCGTAGATGATCCGCACCCGCTTCACGTTCGAGCGGACCTCGATCATCGCGTCGAAGACGCCGAGGTCATCGACGACGGCGTCGTAGTTGGCGATGAAGTGGCCGTAGTCGAAGAGGATCGCGGTGTTGGCGCCGCCGTTGGTGCGGTGGGCGGCGACCACGCCCTTCGGCTCGCCGAGGAGGCCGCGCATCGCCGAGATGTGGTGCGAGCTGAGCGCGGTCAGCCCGCGGTAGGCGCGGACCAGGTCGTCGGGGGCGTCCTCGCCGACCACCTCGCGGATCAGTGCGAGGCGGGCGGCGGCACCGCGGCGGAGCGCCTCGGGGTCGACGTCGTCGGGGTAGAGGATGGTCTGGCTCTTCGAGAGGAAGTGGCGGCCCTCGGAGATCAGGTCGAAGATGCGGACGTGGGTGATGTCCTCGAACCGCGGCAGCTCGGCCTTGGCGGCGAGGTAGGCGCCGGCGTAGCGGCGCATGTAGCCGACGAAGATGGTGCGGTCGTAGCCCTGCGCGAGGGCGATGAGCTCGTCGATCTCGCGCACGGTCAGGCAGGCGGGCTTTTCCAGCAGGACATGCTTCCTCGCGGCGATGGCGGCCTTGACCAGGGGGGCGTGGGTCTCGTCGGAGGAGAGGACGAAGACGACGTCGACGTCGGGCGAGGCGATCAGCGCCTCGGCGGAGGGGAAGGCGACGGCGCCGGGGTTCTGGGCGGTGCAGAGGTCCATCAGCTTGCGGGAGAGGTCGAAGACGCCCGCGACCCGCCAGCGGTCGCGCTGGTCGCGCAGGACCGGCAGGTGGATCGACTGGGCGACTTCGCCGAGGCCGACGAGGCCCACGCGCAGGATCGTCATGGCGGAACTCCTCGAGGATTGGGGGACGTCGGCCGCCGCTGACGGGGCCGGCGCCGACTGGGGATCAGCAGGACCTGCGCGGGAAACCCGTCCCGCCCGCGGAGCGCGGGGAGGGTGCGGGCAAAGCGCAAGCCTTTGACATAGCACTGATTCTTCGCGAGATTTTCATTGCTTCTTAACCGTTTCCAGCGCGCGCCAAGGGCGTGTCCCTGGCAG
Organism: Amaricoccus sp.; assembly: GCA_046348975.1. GTDB lineage: Bacteria > Pseudomonadota > Alphaproteobacteria > Rhodobacterales > Rhodobacteraceae > Amaricoccus. The sequence goes on from JAXMDF010000010.1 coordinate 16,479, forward strand.
CGGTGCAGCTTCCGCTCGGAGAGGGGCGGGAGGGGGCCCGCGGCGCTTTGGCGCCGTCGCCCGCATGCGCGGGCCTCTGGGCCGAAGGCCCGGGCGCTGCCTCCCGTGCTCCCGGAGGACCGGGGCGGCTCGCGAGGCGGCCCGAGGGGGGCGCTCGCCGCCCCCCTCGACCCCCCGGGCACTACCCGATAGGAGAAGGGGGATGCGGGGTGGCCGCCGGGACTCGGGCCCGCCGGGGAGGGGCAGCGGACGGCGGAGGCGGACGGGCCGCGTGGCGGTCGCGGCGGACGCGTTCCGCATGAGGGGCCGGCATCCGATCGACCGGTCCCGTGGCCATCCACCCGCGCTGGCGCCCTGCCCGGCATCTACACCACGCCGGGGGACGCGACCGCGCCAAGGGCCGCTCAATGGGCGCCCGTGACCAGCGCGACGAGCTGGTTGCCGGTGGTCTCGGCGGCGCGGACCGAGGCGACGACGCGGCCGGCGCGCATCACCCAGACCTGGTCGGAGAGCCGCCGGACCTGGTCGAAGTTGTGGCTGACGAGGATCACGCTGACATGCTCCTCCTTCAGCCGGCGGATCAGCGCCTCGACGTTGGCGGTCTCCTGCACGCCGAGGGCGGCGGTGGGCTCGTCCATGACGACGACCTTGGCGCCGGCGCCGACGGCGCGGCAGATCGAGATCGCCTGCCGCTGGCCGCCCGACAGCCGGCGGACGCGCTGGCCGACCGAGGGGACGTTGATCGAGAGGCGCGACAGCATGGCGAGGGCACCCTTGTCCATCGCCCGGCGGTCGAGGAGCGGGAAAGGGCCGATGCGACGGACGATCTCGCGGTTCAGGTAGAGGTTCTGGGCGACGGTCAGCTCGTCGATCAGCGACAGGTTCTGGTGGACGGTCTCGATGCCGGCCTTGCGCGCCTCGTCGGGGTTCGAGAAGGGTGCGGCGCGCCGTCGAAGAGGATGCTGCCGGCGTCGGGCTGGTGGACGCCGACGAGGCAGCGCACCAGGGTCGATTTTCCGGCGCCGTTGTCGCCGATCAGTGCCGTCACCTCGCCGCGGCGCGCCCAGAACGCGATGTCGCTGAGCGCCCGCACCGCGCCGAAGCTCTTGCCGAGCCCCTCGCAGGAGAGGATGGCGTCGGTCGGCCGCTCCGAGAGATGCTCGCTCATTTCTGGTACCGCATGATGAGGGCGGCGAGGACGACGATGAAGCCGACCGCGAGCGGCTGGTAGAAGGCCGAGACGCTGAGCAGCGTCAGGCCGTTGACGAGCGTCGTCAGCATCAGCGCGCCGAGGACGGGGCCGAGGATGCTGCCGCGGCCGCCGAAGAGGCTGACGCCGCCGAGGACGACGGCGGCGACCGAGTTCAGCAGCAGGTTGGTGTTGATCGTCGGCTCGGCCGAGCCGATGCGCGCGACGAGCAGGATCGCCGCGATCCCGGCGCAGAGGCCGGAGATGGTGTAGGAGGCGATGCGGATGCGGCCCGTCCGGATGCCGAGCGAACGGGCGTTCTCGGCGTTGCCGCCGGTCGCCATCAGGTGGGTGCCGAAGCGGGTGTGGAAGAGGACGACGTGCGAGACGATCGCCACGACGGCGGCGACGATGAACGGATAGCCGAACATCCCGACCGACCCGGATGCGAGGCGCAGGAGGAAGGTGCTGCCGACCATCGTCGGCTCGCCGCCCGAGAGGATCAGCGCGAGACCGGTGACGGCCGAGAGCGAGCCGAGGGTGACGACGAAGTCGGGGATCTTGCCGGCGGTGATGCAGAGGCCGTTGAGGAAGCCGAGCCCGCTCGTCACCAGCACGGCGAGGATGCAGGCGAAGCCGATCGGCAGGCCGGCGGCGTTGGTCATCCCGAGGACGATCGCGCCGAGCATGACGAGCGCCGCCAGCGACAGGTCGATGCCGGCGGTCATGATGACGAAGGTCTGGCCGATGCTGAGCACGATCAGGATCGCCGAGGCGACCAGCAGCGCCTGGATGTTGGCGACGCTGAGGAAGACCGGCTGCAGCAGGCTGAAGACGACGACGAGCCCGATCAGGCCGACGGCCGAGGCCCAGTCGGCCCAGAAGGCCGGCGAGGCGAGGTTCGCCACCCAGGAAGGGCGGCGCGCCCCGGCGGCCGCCGACGCCGGATCGGGCGCCGCCATCAGTTCAGCAGGTCGCGAAGCGGATCGGGATAGTCGCCGCCGGGCTGCGGGAAGTTCTTCAGCGAGGCCTCGACGTTGGCCTTGTTGACGACGAGGACCGGCGCGTCGACCCGGGCCGGGATCGCCTTGCCGGCCATCGCCGCCTTGCAGGCCTCGACCCCCATGGCGCCGACGACGTAGGGATACTGCGCGACGGTGGCGGCGAGGCCGCCCGCCTCGACCGACTTCATCGCGTCGACGATGCCGTCGAGGCCGATCACCTTGACCTCCTTCTTGCCGGCGGCGTCGACCGCGCGCTGGACCCCGAGCGCCATGATGTCGTTCGCCGAGAAGAAGCCGGCGAGGTCGGGATGCGCCTTCAGGATGTCGGTGGCGGCGGTGAAGGCCTTCTCGCGGTCCCAGTCGGCGCTGACCATGACGACGGCGTCGAGCTTGCCCTCGGTCGCTTCCTTGAAGCCCTGGATGCGGGCGTTGCTGCCGATGTCGCCGACGATGCCGGCGATCAGCGCGACCTTGGAGCCGGCGGGCACGATCTTCAGCATCTCCTCGCCGGCGAGGCGGCCGGCGGCGACGTTGTCGGTGCCGACGTAGGTGGTGATCTCGAAGCCGGCGGCCTTGGCCTGGTCGACGTCGACCTGGCTGTCGATGTTGACGATCGGCACCTTCTTCGCGGCCAGCGGCACCAGAGCCTGGACGAGGTTGGTGGTGCTGATCGGGTTGACGATGTAGCAGCCGTAGTCCTGCAGGGCCATCGCGGCGAGCCGGTCGGCCTGGCCGGTGGCGTCGCCCATGTTCTGCGCCGCCTGGGTCGTCACCGACACGCCGAGCGTCTTGGCGGCGCCCTCGATGCCCTGCTGCATGGTCTGGAAGAACGGGTTGTCCAGGCCCTTGATCACCGCGGCGACCTTGCCGTCCTGCGCCTGCGCGCCGCCCGCGGTCACCAGCACGGCGAGGCTCGCCGCCGCCATGAAGCACGCTCCAGTCCGCATCCTCGGTTTCCTCCCACGTTGAGCCATTGTCGCGCCCGACGGCCGGCAAGGGTTGCGCCGGGCCCACGATACGGTCGCCTTGCTCTTCTGGCCGCGATTTCGCGGCGGTTGACTGGTTCTGCACGGGACTCGGGCAAGAAGGCAAGCCTCTCGTGCAAGAGGTTGCTGGAACGATTGTGCCCGGCGCGGATATGGTCCGCCAGCCTCATGGCGCGGCTCCGCCATCAACGCGCTCGCCGAGTTCGACTTCTCCTCCCAGCCCTCGCTCGGCGGTGAGGTCGGCCGCAGCGTCTACTTCGCCACCCTCGCCGACCTTTCCGCCCTTCGCCCTGCTGTCGTATGCTGGCGCAGCCTGGCGTACATTTGGCTGGTTGCGGGGGCATGCAAACTACCGATACCGACAATCACGCCAGACGGCCGCATCGCAGCCGGCGGTAGAACCGTCGCCTATGGTTCCGAGAATGACGTCGTCGCCCAGCCGGCACTCGAGCTTGATGCTGGCGAGGCGTCTTCGAGTCGTTCGGCAGAGCCCGAGCCAGCGAGGTCGAGCGTAGCCGCGGCCCGCGGCTCATTGTGGCGCCGCGGCGGCGAAGTCGTCGCGGAATTCGGCGAGCTCGACCGGGTTGAGGTCGGAGACGGCCCAGAAGGTCAGCCCGGCCTGCCACCAGTTGAGCAGCGAGTAGCCCTCGCGCTCGACGGCGGCGTGCGAGGGGCTGGCTTCCGGCCAGACGAAGAGGTTTATCAGGTGGCCGTTGCGCCGGTAGATCAGCACCGCCACCACCCGCCCGCCGACGTAGTCGACCCGGCCGCCGATCAGCGGGAAGCCGCGGTCGGCGAGGTCGACCACGGGCGGCGAGAAGTCGACCTTGCCGGCGAACCAGGGCTTGACCGTGTGGTGGTCGGACGAGGCGACGTCGGTCAGGTGATCGGCGAGGAGCGAGCGCACGTGGCTCGCGACGAGCTCGCCCTCCAGGTTCGCGCCCCCGTGCGGCGACAGGACCAGGAACAGCGCCGCGGCGACCGCGGCGGCCGACGGCAGGAAGCTCCAGCGTCCGAGAAAGCCGAGCGCGGCGCGCAGCCGGGCCTGCCAGTCGCGCCCCGGGGCCGGCGCCGCGAGGGTCTCCGCGGCGATCGCGGCCTGCACCCGCGCCCGCAGCGCCTCCGGCGCCCGCCAGCGGACGCCGTCGGCGCCGACCGCCGTGCGCAGCGACCGGAGCGAGCGGACCTCGGCCGCGCAGCCGTCGCAGCCGGCGACGTGGCGCTCGATCTGCAGCGCGTGGGCGGCGTCGAGCTCGCCGTCGACGAATCCGTTGAGGCGCAGGCGCCACTCCGGGCACGGCCGCGGGCTCTCGCCGGTCATGGCGTCGCCTCCCCCTGCGGCAGCCGGCAGTGCCAGGCGGCGCGGAAGGCGTCCCGCGCCCGCGCCAGCCGCGACATCACGGTGCCGAGCGGCAGGCCGGTGATCTCGGCGATCTCGCGGTAGCTCAGGTCCTCGATCTCGCGCAGCACCATGACCTCGCGGAAGGGTGCGGGCAGCGCTTCGAGGACGGCACGCACCGCTCCGGCCTCGTCGCTGCGGATGAGCGCGGTTTCCGGGGTCTCGGGGTCGGCAGCGGCAACGGCGTCGGGATCGTCGAAGGCGTCCTCCCCCAGCCGGCTTCCATCACGTCGAGATCGCGCTGCCGGCCGCTGCGCCACGTGTGGCAGCAGTTGCGCACGATGGCGAGGATCCACGCCCGCGCGCTGCCGCCCCGGAAATGGGCAAAGCCGCGGAAGGCGCGGACGAAGGCGTCCTGCACGATGTCCTCGGCCGCGACCGGGTCGCGGCTGAGGTAGCGCGCCAGGTTGTAGGCGGCGTCGAGGTGCGGCAGCACGGTGTCGCGGAACCGGTCCGCCTCGGCCGCGGTGAGCGCCGGGCCGGCGGTCTCGTCCGACCGCAGCATGGCGAGGAGCCAGGCTTCTGACCGCGCCTGCCGCGGGGCGAGGGCGCGCGCGAGGGTCCGCCGGAGCCCGGCGAGGGGCGCCAGCATGGCGCCCGGCCCGAACGGCGGCGGGAAGCGTCGCGCGGTAAGGGTCTGCTGCATCGTCCGAGCCCGCCGTCCGTCGTGGAATCAGCCGGCGCCCGGCGCGACGACGACCTTCCCGGTCATATGCGGGTGCAGGGCGCAGAAGTACTCGAAAGACCCGGGGCTCGCAAACGTGAACGAGTAGCTGTCGCCGGTGTCGAGCGCCTTCGAGCGGAAGCCCTTGCCGGTATCGACGACGAGGTGCGGGATGTCGTCCCGGTTCACCCAGGTCACGGTGGTGCCGGGGGCCACCGTGACGGTCTCCGGCGAGAAGGTGAAGTTCTCGATCGAGACGGTCACGGTCGGGGATCCGGCCGCGACGTCCTGGGCGGCGGCGGGGACGGCAACCGCCAGGGCGGCTGCCGCCAGCAGGGCGAGGGGGAGGCGTTTCACGGATGATCTCCTTCTGGGGTTCGAGGGTTGGCGCGGTCAGCCGGCCAGCGGCCGGTCGATGATGGCGAGCGGCTCGCCGGTGCGGACGAAGTCGACCGTGGCGATGCCGAGGTACTTGCGCAGGTCGCCGGCCGGCACGGTCATCGGTCCGGGCGACGGCGCGGTTCCCGGCGCGGGCTGCGGGAAGGCGGTCGAGAGGGCGGTGTGGAAGGCGACGTTGCCCTCGACCTTCTGCATCACCTGGTGGATGTGCCCGTTCAGCACCGTCACCGAGCCGAACCGCCTGAGCAGGCCCAGCGCCTGCGCGCTGTCCTCGGTGCCCCAGCCCCATTCGGGATAGACGGTCCAGAGCGGGATGTGGGCGAAGACGACGATGGGCGTGCTCGAGGCGAGGCCGGCGAGGTCGTCCTGCAGCCAGGCGAGCTGGTCGGCGCCGAGGTTGCCGAGGCCGCCGGCCTTGAGGTTCACGACGTTGACGAGGGCGACGTAGTGGACGCCCTGGTGGTCGAAGCTGTACCAGCCGGCGCCGCGGGAGCCCTTGCCGTATCGGTCGAGGTAAGAAACGCCCTGGCCCTCGTCGAGCAGGTCATGCTCGCCGGGCACGTAGAACACCGGCAGGCCGGCTTCCTTGATGATCTCGCTCGCATCGTCGAACTCCTGGTCCTGGGAAAGGTGGCTGATGTCGCCGGTGTGGATCATGAAGGCCGGCGCCGAGGGCAGCGCCTTGATCCTGCTGATCGCCTCGCGCAGCGTCGCCCGCGCGTCGGGATTGGCGGCCTTGTCGAAGCCGACATGGCTGTCGCTGATCTGCAGGAAGGTGAAAGGCGCGGCCGCCTCGGCGGCCATCGCCTTGCCGAGGCCCATCGCCCGCGGCAGGCCGCCGGAGAGGGACCAGAGCACGCCGGTGCCGGCCCAGGTCATGCATTCGAGAAAGCCGCGGCGGTCGATGCCGTCCGCGTCGGCCCCGGGCTCGTCGGTATCGGGTTCGGTCATGGTGTCGCTCCTGTTTCCGAGCGCAGGTCACGCGCCGCGCGCCCGCCTCACAGGTCCAGACCGGAGAGCGGCAAGGTTTATTCCGCGGCGGCGGAAAATCTTCGACTGCCCGAGGTCGTCGGCCGGGCCGGGCGTCGGGCCGCGGGCCATCGGTCGGAACCGGTCTTCGGCTCCCGATCGGCGGCGACGACGAGCCCGTGCCGGAAGAGGGCGAGCATGCCGGCGCCGACCTCGAAGTCGGGCGCGACGACCTTGCCGCCGCTGACCTCCTGGACGGCGATGTGGCTCATCGCAGTTGCGGGTGACGCGCCGTGCCAGTGCTTCTCGCGGGGAGCGAACCAGACGACGTCGCCGGAGCGGACTTCCTCGGCCGGCCCGCCGTCACGCCGGACTCGCCCGAGGCCCGAGGTCCGCGCGGCTCGCCGCCGAGGGGGCGAAGGTCGCCATCGTGGAAGCGGGCGGCGAGGTCGATCGCGGAACAGCCGTCCGGACCTATTGGGATTCGGTCATCAAGGTTCCCGGGTGCTCCTACCTGCCGACGCCGCAGGCGATGCACCTGTCTCGAACCCCGCGGCAGCGGCTTTCCGACGCCGGCCGATCGTCCGGCTGACGTCACCGGGAACGGTCCGTCCGTCGCGTGTACGGGAACACGGGATGCACGAACGTCCGCTTCGGCGAGGCTGGCTCCCACCGACGTGGCTGCTGCAGCGTCCGCTTCCCGCCTTTCGATCAAGGAGGGGTTTGTCGCCCGACTTGACCGTCGAGCTCGGCCACGCGCTCGGCATTGTCGGAGGCGATCGTGCCGTCGGCATTCAAGAGGTTGTTCTCGAAGCCGATCCGGGCCTTGCCGCCCAGGCGACAGGCTTCGACCAGGATGGCGGTCTCGGACGGGCCGAAGGCGCAGACCGCCCAGTCGGCCGCGAGGCCGGTCGCGGCGAGCCGCGCGACGGGGGCCGCGAGATCGGCCGGCGAGGAGACCTGCCCCGGCGCGTAGCGGCCGAGGACGTGGATGAGTTGGAGGCCGTCGGCGGGAACGGTGCCGTCCCGCACGAGGGACGCCAGGCGATCGACCTCGTCCGCGTCGTAGAGGATGTGCTGGACCGCGATGCCGGCCTCCGCGCAGAAGCGGAAGAAGCGCGTGGTGACGCGCATGTCCGGCTCGGCGGTGATCTCGCGCAGCGCGATGGAGACCGCCGGCGGCCGCAGCGTCTCGACGAGACGGCGCTGCTCGGGGCGTGTAGCGGCCGACGGCCTCGGTCGTCACCTGCACCTGCATCGCGGGGACGACACGCGCGAGCTCGGCGAGAAGCTCGGCGTAGAGGCCGGCGTCGAGGACGTGGCGGCCCTCGGCGTCGCGGACGTGGGCGTGCAGGCCGTCGGCGCCCGCGGCGTGGCAGGCGGTGGCGCAGGCGACGATCTCGGGGATCGTGACCGGCAGCGCCGGATGGTCGGTCTTGGTGCGCCGCGCCCCGTTCGGCGCGACCATGATGCGGGGAAGCGGACTCATGCGGCGAGCGCGCCGCGGATCGCGCTGGAGAGCTTCGTCACCAGTTCGTCGATCTCCGCGTCCTCGATGATGAAGGGCGGCGCGAGGAGGACGTGGTCGCCGCGAACGCCGTCGATGGTGCCGCCCATCGGATAGCAGATGAGGCCGGCCTCGAAGGCGAGCGCCTTGATCTTCTTGTTGATGCCGCGCGCCGGGTCGAAGGGAGCCTTGCTCTCGCGGTCGGCGACGATCTCGATGCCGCGGAAGAGGCCGCGGCCGCGGATGTCGCCGACGTGGGGATGCTGGCCGAGCTCGGCGCGGAGCGCGGCGTCGAGCTTCTCGCCCTGCGGCCGGACGCGGGCGAGGATGCCGTCGTCGAGGAGGCGGGAGAGGACGGCGCCGGCGGCCGCGGCGGCCATCGGGTGGCCCATGTAGGTGTGGCCGTGCTGGAAGAAGCCGCTGCCGGCGGCGATGGCGTCGTAGATCGCGCCGGTGCAGAGCATGGCGCCGATCGGCTGGTAGCCGGCGCCGAGGCCCTTGGCGATGGCGAGGATGTCGGGCGCGACCCCGTCCTCGGCGCAGGCGAAGAGGTGGCCGGTGCGGCCCATCCCGCACATCACCTCGTCGAGGATGAGGAGCACGCCGTGGCGGTCGCAGATCTCGCGGATGCGCCGGAGGTAGCCCGGCACGGCCGGCACGGCGCCGGCGGTGGCGCCGACCACCGGCTCGGCGAGGAAGGCCATCACCGTCTCCGGCCCGAGGCGCAGGATCTCGGCCTCGAGCTCGTCGGCGGCGCGGAGGCCGTAGGCCTCGACGCTCTCGCCCTCGCGGCGCTCGCGGTATTCGTAGCAGGGCGAGATGTGGCTCGTCTCGACGAGCAGCGGCGCGAAGGGGGCGCGGCGCCAGGCGTTGCCGCCGGCGGCGAGGGCGCCGAGGGTGTTGCCATGGTAGCTCTGGCGGCGGGCGATGACGCGGTGGCGGCCGGGCTGGCCGGTCTCGACCATGTACTGGCGGGCGAGCTTCAGCGCCGCCTCCATCGCCTCCGACCCGCCGGAGACGAGGTAGACCCGGTCGAGACCGGCCGGAGCCTCCTGCGCAAGGCGGTCGGCCAGTGATTCGGCGGCAGCCGAGGTGAAGAAGCCGGTATGGGCGAAGGCGAGGGACTCGAGCTGGCCGCGGATGGCCGCACGCACCTTCGCGTCGGAATGGCCGAGGCAGGAGACCGCGGCGCCGCCCGAGCCGTCGAGGTAGCGTTTCCCTTGTGCGTCAACGATGTAGCAGCCGTCGCCCCTGGCGGCGACGGGCAGGCGTCCTTTGGTGGAACGGCCGAAGACGTGATTGGGCAAGGTTCTGATCCTTATGTGCGGCGGCGATGGCACGCAAAACTTCGTGCATGGCCGCATGCGATATGCAAATCATTTTGCGCACCGGCGCCGAATTTGCGCCGATCGCTCACAACGGGGAATAGGAAGATGAAAAGCCTCAGGACGCTGCTCGGCGCCGCCACCCTCGCCTTCGGGCTGGGCCTCGGCGCGGCGCAGGCGCAGGATCTCGTCGTCGCCACCGACACCGCCTTCGTCCCCTTCGAGTTCAAGGACGGGGATCACTATACCGGCTTCGACATCGACATGTGGGACGCGATCGCCAAGGAGATCGGCGTCACCTACGAGCTTCGCCCGATGGACTTCGCCGGCATCATTCCGGCGCTCCAGACCGGCCAGGTCGACGTCGCGCTCGCCGGCATCACCATCAAGCCGGAGCGGCAGAAGGTCATCGATTTCTCCGACGGATACTACGACAGCGGCCTGATGCTGATGGTGCCGACCGACAGCGACATCGCGAGCTTCGCGGATCTCGCGGGCAAGACGCTGGCGGTCAAGACCGGCACCTCGTCGTCCGACTATGCCGAGGAGAACTTCAAGGACACCGAGCTCCGCAAGTTCCCGAACATCGACAACGCCTATCTCGAGCTTCGCACCGGCGGCGTCGACGCGGCGATGCACGACACGCCGAACGTGCTCTACTACATCAAGACCGCCGGCGGCGGCGCGGTGAAGGCGGTCGGCGAGCAGATGATGGCCCACCAGTACGGCATCGGCTTCCCGAAGGGCAGCGAGCTGACGGCGAAGGTCAACGCGGCGCTCGCCGACATGAAGGCCGACGGCCGCTACGACGCCATCTACGAGAAGTGGTTCGGCACGAAGCCCGCCAGCTGATCGCCAACGGGCGGCCCCCTGCGGCCGCCCCCCTGCTTCCCCCTGCCAGCGGAGACCCCCTTTGGAGATCGACTGGTCCGTCGTCCCGACCTTCCTGCCCCAGCTCCTCCAGGGCGCGAAGATCACCATCCTCATCGCCGCCGCCGGCCTCGTCGGCGGCACGATCCTCGGCCTGGTCGCCGGGCTGATGCGCGCCTACGGCGGGCCGATCCTGAACGCGATCGGCTTCGCCTACATCGAGCTGATCCGCGGCACGCCGATCGTGGTGCAGGTGATGTTCCTCTACTTCGCGCTGCCGGTGCTCGCCGGGGTGCGGATGGACCCGATGTCGGCGGCGATCCTCGCCATCGTCGTCAACGCCGGCGCCTACATCGCCGAGATCGTCCGGGGCGCTTTCCTGTCGATCCCGAAGGGGCTGACCGAGGCGGGGCTCGCCATCGGCCTGCCGCAGTGGAAGGTGCTGCTCTACATCGTCGGGCCGCTCGCCTTCCGCCGGCTGATCCCGCCGCTGGGCAACCAGTTCATCGTTAGCCTGAAGGACACCTCGCTCTTCATCGTCATCGGCGTGGGCGAGCTGACCCGGACGGGGCAGGAGATCATGGCCTCGAACTTCCGCGCCGTTGAGATCTGGACCGCGGTCGCCGTCCTCTACCTCGTCATGACCGGCACGCTGACGCTGATCCTGCGGCTGATCGAAAAGCGGATGAGGATCCTGTGAGCATCATCGAGTTCCGCAAGACCTCCAAGCACTTCGGCACGCTGACCGTGCTCGACGAGGTCGATCTCGCCATCGACGTCGGCGAGGTCGTCGTGCTGATCGGCCCCTCGGGCTCCGGCAAGTCGACGCTGCTGCGCTGCATCAACGGCCTCGAGCAGATCACCGGCGGCGACCTCGTCGTCGACGGGATCTCGGTCAAGGCCGGGAGCCGGCAGCTCCGCCAGATCCGCCAGGAGGCCGGCATGGTCTTCCAGCAGTTCAACCTCTTCCCGCAGATGACCGCGCTCGAGAACGTCGCCTTCGGCCCCCGCAAGGTCCGCGGCCTCGGCAAGGCGGAGGCGGAGGCGCAGGCGCTGGAGCTCCTGCGCAAGGTCGGGTTGGCCGAGCGGGCGAACCACGTGCCCTCGGCGCTCTCGGGCGGCCAGCAGCAGCGCGTCGCCATCGCCCGGGCGCTCGCCATCCGGCCCAAGGTCATGCTCTTCGACGAGCCGACCTCGGCGCTCGACCCCGAGCTCAAGCAGGAGGTGCTGAACGTCATGCGCAGCCTCGCGCAGGAGGGGATGACCATGGTCGTCGTCACCCACGAGATGGCCTTCGCCCGGCAGGTCGGCACCCGGCTCATCTTCATGGAGCACGGCAAGATCTCGGTCGACGGGCACCCGGCCGAGATCCTGTCGCGCCCACCCAGCGACCGGCTCAAGGACTTCCTCCAGCATGTCGAATGAGCGGCCCCTCGGCTGGGTCCGCCTCGGCGGCGCGCCCCGGGACATCGGCCGCGCGCTCGGCCGGGCCGGCCGCGCGGCGGTGCACCGCCATCTCCTGCCCTCGGCGCCCTGGGCCGAGATCACGGCACCGCACCATATGGCGCGGGTCGCGCGCCTCGCCGAGGCGACGCGGGCGCGCTTTCCGTCCGTCCTCGCCGAGATCGAGGGGCTGGCCGAGGGCCTCGGCCTGCCCTTCGCGCAGGTGATGGCGTGGAACAGCCGCGGCGACCTGCGCGCCACGGTGCCCGACGGCTGCACCACCGTCATGCTGCCCGGCGAGACGCCGATCCTCGCCCACAACGAGGACGGCCTGCCCTTCTTCCGGGGCAGCTGCTTCGTCGCCGAGGTGGCGCCGGACGGCGCGCCCGGCTTCCGCGGCTTCTGCTATCCGGGCTCGATTCCCGGCCATACCTTCGCCTGGACCGACGCCGGCCTCGTACAGACGGTCAACAACATCCGCCTGACCGGCGTTGCCCCGGAGGTCCCGCGCATGGCGATCGGCCGCGCGCTTCTCGGATGCGCGACCCTGGACGCCGCCGAAGGCTTCATGCGCGCGGCGCCCGCCTCGGGCGGCTTCCACTTCGCCCTGACCCATCGCCGCGACCGGCGCATCCTCTCCGTCGAGTTCGGCGGCGGCGAGACCTCGATCGTCGAGGTCACGGCCCCGGCGCTCCATGCCAACCACGCGCTGCACCACCCGGGCGCGCAGATCGTCACGCAGTCGTCCCGCGATCGCCAGGCGCGCGGCGATGCGCTGCTCGCCGAGGGGCGCGAGCCTCTCGCGATCCTCCGCGATACGGACGGCCCCGGGCTGCCGATCCGCCGGGACGCGCCGGACGATCCCGACCACGAGAACACCCTTGCCACGGCGCTCTTCACCGTCGAGGACCGTGGGATCGAGTGGAGGATCCATGACGATGCCGACGGACGGGGCGCCTGCACGGGAACGACCGCCTGAGACCATCGAGGAGCTGCGCGCCCTCGCCGTCGCCGTCGCCCGCGGCGAGGCGGCGGTCTCGCTCGGCGCCAAGGCCCAGGACGCGCTCGGCCGCATGCTCGACATGGTCGGCGACCCGGCCCTTCTCTCGATCACCACGCTCGGCGAGGCGCTCGGGGTGAACCCCTCGACCCTCACCCGCCTCGCCACCGCCCTCGGCTACCCGGGCTTCCCCGGCCTGCAGCAGGTGCTCCTCTCCGCGTCGATGACCGCCCCCGGCGCCTTCTACTCCCGCCAGGCCGCGTCGGCGCTCGGCGGCGGCGCGTCGTCGCGGGCGGCGGCGACACGGCTCTGCCACGAGAACCAGGCCAACATCGACCGCTTCATCGACCGCTTCGACGAAGCGGCGTTCGACACCGCCGTGGCGCTTCTCGTCTCGGCGCGTCGCGTCGCCGTCCACGGCATCCGCCAGTTCCATTCCGTCGCGAGCTTCCTCGTCTACGGCCTGCGCATGATCCGCTCCGACGTCGCGCTCCTCGACGACGGCAGCCTCGGCGTCGCCGAGGGCCTTGCCGCGCTCTCGCCGGGCGACGTCCTGCTCTCCACGAGCTGCGCCCCCTATTCGACCCAGGTCGCCGAGGTGGCCGCCGTCGCGCGGCGGAGCGGCCTCGCCACAGTCGCCCTCACCGACCGGCCGACCTCGCCCCTCGTCGCCACCTCGCGGGCGGCGATCCTCGTGGACCACGACTCGAGCTTCCTGTCGAACAGCATCGGCGCCTTCGTCGTCGCCGCCGAATGCCTGATCAACGCCTGCGCCGCCGCCGACCCCGAAGCGGCGCGAGCCGCCCTTCGCCAGCGCGACCGTCTCATCGAGGCCCTGCGCATCGAAACGCCCTGACGGCCGTCGTGGCGCACTCACCCCCGGCACGCCTTCGATCTCGCGCGGGCACGCGCGGCATGTGTTCTGAATGTCCGCTTCTGTAAGGCTATATCAGTTATCAGAGCCGATCCGCAAACAGGGAAAGTACCTGCATAGCCCGACCGGCCGCGATCACCACGCTGCCCCGGCCCATGGCCGGGGCAGCGATGCTCGCATCCTGATTGTCGCTCTCGCGCATCCCGATCGATGCGCTCCAGCGCTCGGCTTCGAACCGGGCCGCCAAGGTCGGGGCGCGGTGCGACGCCGCGTTCAGGTTCGCCCTCGCTCAGGAACTCCGCGAGCGTCCGCATGTGACCAGTCCACTGGTGCTACCGGCGAGCGCCATCGACTGATTGCCGGGCCGGATCGAGCAGCGCCCGATCAACAGCGCCGAGCGCGAACGGCGTGCACTGCTTCTCGCGTGCGAAGTTCATCAGTTTCAGGCTCTCTTCGGCCAGCCTGTCGCCAGCGCCGCAGTCGAGCTGTAGAGGCCGAAGGCGCCATGCCGGTCGCCTGCAGCGTGGCGAGCGAAACCCGCGTCACGAAGGTCCAGCCGCCGAGCCCCGCAGCCTTCCCCCGTCAGCAGGTAAGGACCCCGCTCCACTGATCGGCAGCCCAGTCAGCTGTCGCCACCGAGGTCAGCCGCCAGCGGCGCGTGCTGGTCGCGAGCGAGTTCGCGGCGTGCCCCGGCGTCGCGTCCGTGGGCCGCTGGCCGACGGACCAGGGCTTCGACGAGTGGATCGGTGTCGCGGCCGCGGGCCCGACTCTTCCCGCCTCTCTCGCTGAAGCCCGTCGCGCTGCCGCTTCCCCCAGCACGGCAAGGCGCCGTGACGGCCAAGCGTGGTCGCCGCCTTCGCACCTACGCCGCGAGGGGCAGCTCCATGCGACGAGCGAACGCCTTGCCCGCCGCGTCGAACAGGTGGCAGTCCACGGCGCGGATCCCGAAGGTCAGCGGGCGGTCGGCCTCGATCGGCATCTCACCCGGAAGCACGAGGCAGAAGTTCTCATCCCCGCCGTCGAGCGGCGCATAGCCGATCGTCTGCTGGCCGAGCCGCTCGATCACCGACGGCGTCAGCGTCAGCGCCAGATCCGCCTCGCCCGCCCGCACGTGCTCGGGCCTGATGCCGAGGCGGAGCGGCTGCCCCGACGCGACGCGTCCCGGTTCGACCGGAATCGTGGCCGTTCGCCCGCCGTACTCCACTGTCACCCCCTCGGGGCCGGCCCCGACGCAGCTGACCGACAGCATGTTCATCTTGGGGTTGCCAATGAACTGCGCCACGAAGGCGTTATCGGGCTTGTGGTATAGTTCCATCGGCGTGCCTACCTGGGCGATGTCGCCGCCCGAGAGCACCACGATCCGGTCCGCCATCGTCATCGCCTCGATCTGATCATGGGTGACGTAGATCATCGTGGCGCCGAGCTGCTTGTGCAGCTTGGTCAGCTCGATCCGCATGTCGGCCCGCAGCGCCGCGTCGAGGTTCGAAAGCGGCTCGTCGAAGAGGAAGATCTTCGGCTCGCGCACGATCGCCCGGCCAATCGCCACGCGCTGGCGCTGGCCGCCCGACAGCATCCCGGGCTTCTGCTGCAGCCGCTGATCGAGATGCAGGATGCGCGCGGCGTGCTCGACCTTGCGGCGGATCTCCTGCTCCGGCTCCTTTTCCACCCGGAGCGGGAAGGCGATGTTCTCGAAGACGGTCATGTGCGGATAGAGCGCGTAGCTCTGGAACACCATGGCGATGCCGCGCTTGACCGGCGGCAGGTCGTTCACCCGTTTGCCGTCGATGACGATGTCGCCCGAGGTGGTGTGCTCGAGCCCGGCGACCATCCTGAGCAGCGTCGACTTGCCGCAGCCGGAGGGGCCGACGAAGACGACGAACTCGCCTTCGCGCACGTCGAGCGAGACGCTCTTCACCACGTCGATGTGGCCGAAGCTTTTCACGATGTTGCGCAGGGCAAGCTCACCCACGGGGCATCTCCTTCGTGGCTTGTCTTGAAGTTCCCCGTGGCGCGCGGCGCCGCGGGGATCGGAAGGCGAAGGGCGGGCCTACTTGTAGGCCTCGATCTCCGCGGTGGCCTTGTCGAGCGCGGCCTGAGGATCGGCGTCGCCGGTCACCACCGACTGCACCATGGCGATCATGGCGTTCTGGAAGCCCTTGTAGTCGGTCAGGAGCGGCTCCGGCCCGCCGAACTCGATGCCGTCGATGAACGGCTTCCAGTAGGGCTTCTCGGCCACCATCTTGTCGACCGCCGCCGACGGCCTGAGCGGCGTGAGCCCGGCGACACCGGCATTCTCGTACTGCTCCTGGACCTCCGGCGAGGTGATGTACTTGGCGAACTCGATCGCCTTCTCCTCGACGCCCGAATCCTTGAAGACGGCGATGCTGTCGGTGATGAGCAGCGTCCCCGGACCCTTGGCCGAGGGGCCGAGCGGCAGCGGCGCGACGCCCCAGTTCATCTTGGCCTCATCGGCGCGGAACGCGGCGCCGACCGCGGCCTGGATCATCGCGACCTTGCCGTCGAGCCAGATCGCGCGAACCTCGTTCTGCTCGTAGGCGGTCGGACCCTCCTCCGAGACCGGCACCATCGACTTGTAGCCCTCGAGCGCCGCCAGCACCTCCGGGCTGTTCATCACGATGTTCCCGTCGGCGTCGATGATCTGGCCGTTGTTGGTGTAAACCCAGTGCAGGAACTGGTGCATGGTGTTGTCGAAGGTCTTGGCCGAGAGCCCGAAGCCCGGGATGCCAGTCTTCTCCTTGATGACCTTGGCCATCTCGAGCTCTTCCGCCCAGGTCTTCGGCGGCACCTCGGGATCGAGGCCGGCCTGCTTGAACAGGTCCTTGTTCCAGTAGAGCGCCTTGGTCGAGAAGGCGATCGGCACGCCCCACTGGGTGCCGTCGAAGGTCACCGTCCCGACGATGCCGGGATAGTAGGCGGCCTTCTCCTCGTCGGTCATCGGTATCTCGACGATGAGGTCGTTGGCGGAAAGCTCCTTCAGCGTGCGCGAGCCGACGTAGGCGAGCGCGGGCGGGCTGCCGGCGGCGGCGAGCGTCGTCGCCTTGTCCTGGCACTGCGCCCAGCCGACGAGCTCGGGCTCCACCTTCCAGCCCTTGTTGGCGGCCTCCCACTCGGCGATGTACTTGATGTGCACCGGGTCGAGCGTGTCGCCGCAGTAGATCCAGGAGATCACCTGGTCCTGGGCGAGCCCGGGCAGCGCGGTGCTCGCGAGCAGCGCGGCTGCGCCGATGAGGCTCCTGATCGGTTGGGTCAATCTAGGTCTCCCTCTCTGTTGGATCGTCATTGTTTCACGGCACCGGCGGTCAGCCCGCCGACGAGGTAGCGCTGCAGGAAGAAGATCACGATCATCGCCGGGGCGATGCCCACGAAGGACGCCGCCATCAGCTCGTTCCAGACCACCTCCTGCTTGCCGAAGAAGGCGAAGAGGCCGACCGGCAGCGGCATGAACTCGGCCTTGGAGTTGAAGGTCAGCGCGAAGATGAACTGCTGGGCGTAGGCGCCGATGAAGGTGGTGATCGCAACCACGATGATCCCCGGCATGGCGATGGGCAGGATCACGCGCCTCAGCGTGTAGAGATAGCCGGCCCCGTCCATGTAGGCGGCCTCGTGCAACTCCTTCGGGATGCGGATCATGTAGGTGCGCAGGAGCCAGATCGCGGAGGGGATGAGGAAAGCCACACCCGGCACGATCATCGCCGCGTAGGTGTTGAGGAGCCCAAGGCTGCGCATCAGCCGGAAGAGCGGAATGATCAAGACCGCGCCCGAGAACATGTTGACCGCGAGGAACCCCCCCAGCACCAGCCCCGCGCCCCTGAAGTCGAACCGCGAGAAGGCATAGGCGGCAGGGACGACGACCAGCAGGACGATGGCCGTCGCCACCGAGGAGATGAAGATGCTGTTGAAGATGTAGCGCGCGAAGCCCGGGACGCTCTGCCACATGGTCACGTAGGCGGCGAAGGAAGCGTTTTCCGGGATGAAGCGGTAGGGCGAGGAGAAGAGCTGCGACAAGGGCTTCAGCGAGACGAGGAAGCCCTCGATGAAGGGGGCGAGCAGGAAGAACAGAAAAAGGAAGATCCCCGCGTAGATCGCCACCACCTCGTACCAGGCGTAGCGGTCGATGAGCGGCGTGGCTTCCGCCCGGCTCACCTTGCGGGGGAGCGCCGGCCTCGGCGCCTCCTCGGCCGCCGCGGTGATGTCGGGGGGAACCTTGCCGATCGCGTCACCGGTCACGCTCATTTCCCGCCCTCCGGCTGGAGCCTCCGCGTCACCCGGAAGTAGGCGAGCGAGAAGAGGCTGAGGAAGATGCAGATCACCACCGCCCGCGCGGCGCCCTCGCCGTACTTCCGCGAGCCGATGGCGGTCTGGTAGGTGTCGATGATCATGGTGGTGGTGGCGCCGTTCGGCCCGCCCTGGGTCAGGATCCAGATGATGTCGAAGCTGTTGAAGGTGGCGATCAGCGAAAGCATCGACATGGTGATGATCGCCGGGATCATCAGCGGGAAGGTGATGCGGCGGAACCGGTACCAGCGCCCGGCGCCGTCGGTCCAGGCGGCCTCGTAGAGATCCTTCGGGATCGCCTGGATCGCGGCGAGGAAGTAGATCGTGACCAGCGGCACCCCGATCCAGACGTCGGTGACGATCGTCGCCCAGAAGGCGGTGCCGCCGTAGGCGAGCCAGGCCACCGGGCCGTCCACGACCCCGAAGCGCTGCAGCAGGCCCGAGATCATCCCGAACTGGCCGTTGTACATCCAGCCCCACATGAAGATGCCGATGGCCATCGGCACGATCCAGGGCGGCATGATCAGGATGCGGAAGAGGTTCCGCCCCGGCACCGCCGCGTTGAGCAGTACCGCCCCGATCGTCCCGATGATCATCTTGAGCGCCACCGAGAAGAAGGTCCAGACGAAGGTCCGCCCGATGACCGTGGCGAAGGTGGCGTTGAAGATCTTCTCGTAGTTCGCCCAGCCGACCCAGTTCGTCGTCTTCCTGAGCGAGGCGTCGGTGAAGGAGAGGACCACCGTCTGGACCAGCGGCCAAGCGACGATGAAAAGCACATAGAAAAGCGCCGGCGCCAGGAACGCCCAGGCGATGAGAGCCGTGCGTTGCGTCCGCATCACGCCGCCTTCGCCGCGAGCGCGGCGTCGAAGCGGTCCCAGATCGGGCGCAGGTCCAGGACCTGGCGGGTCTTGCGCGCCTCGTCCATGGCAAGGGCGAGGATCCCGGCCTCGAGCGCGTCGAGCGGCGAGACCGGCAGCGGCCCGCCGCGCATCACGTGCTCGACCACCTCCTCGGCCATCCGCTCGTCGGCGCCATAGTGCTGCGAGAGCGCGGTGGCGGCATATTCCTTGTGGAGAACCCGAGCCTCGGTCAGCACGTCGGTCACGTCGAAGACCCCCCGGATGAAGTCCCCCTCCGCCTGGCCCCGCGTGCCGAAGATGGCGAAGCGGCGGAACTGGTCGGGCGCGTTCAGGTTGGTGTGGAAGTTCATCCCCACCCCGTTCGCATACTCCACGATCGCGACCTGATAGTCGATGATATCGGCGTCGCTGTCGAACACCTGGTCCGAGCCGCTCCAGCCGGTCGGCTTGCGGTGGAAGAGCTCAAGGTCGTTCAGCCCCTCGCGCCGCGGGTCGTTCTCCGGCACGAAGGTCTTGCGCCCGCCGAAGCTCGCTACCCGCTCGGGGCGCGCGCCGATGATGGAGTTGTAGAGGTCGAGGTCGTGACAGCACTTCTCCAGCATGAAGCTGCCCGAGAACTTCTCGTAGCGCCGCCAGTCGCGCATGAAAAAGGCGCCGTGGTAGGGGAAGATGTGCTCGGCCGCCTCGATCGACACGATGTTGCCGAGCCGACCCTCGGCCTGTGCCGCGCGCAGGTCCCGGTACATCGGCGCATAGCGCAGCACCAGCCCAACGAGCAGCCGCTCCTGGCCATGCACCGCGAGGAGCCGCGCGAGCGCGTAGGTCTGCTCCAGCGAGGCGACGATGGGTTTCTCGGAGAAGACCCTGAGCCCCGCCTCGAGCCCCAAGCGGATATGGTCGAGGTGCATGTGGTTCGGCGAGCCGATCATCAGGAGGTCGAAGCTCTCGCCCGCGATCAGCTCCTCGGGGGTGGCGAACCTCCGACCGGCCGAGATGCCGCGCTCATCGAGCGTGGCGAGCCCGGCCGGCTGGGGGTCGACATAGCCCACGATCTCGAAGTCTGGATCGATGGCGTTGAAGACGTAGCCCAGATAGCCCAGCCGGTAGCCGAGGCCGATGATGCCCACCTTCATGCTGCGCCCCCATTGTAATGTAATTTATTTTCTCATCCTGGCGAGGCCTGACGCAAAAGTCAACATTTTTTAGCTGATCCAAGACAGCGCTATGTAATTCATTTTCATGCGCCAGGTCCAGCGGCGGCCAGCCCCAGCGCCGCCGCGCCGACTAGCCCAGGCTCCACCCGGCAGAGCGCCGGGACAACGAGCGGCCGGGTGAAGCGCCGCAGCGTCAGCGCCCTGACCGCGCCGTCGAGCGCCGCGATCAGCTCGGCGCTGCCGCCGAGGCCGCCGCCCACCGGCAGGATATCCGCCGCCGTCGCGTTGACCAGCACCGCCAGCGGCGGCGCGGCGATTTCGAGCCAGATCTCGATCGTCCGCCGCGCCGCCGGATCGCCCGCGCGCCAGGCGGCGACGATCTCGAGGCTCGTGGCCGCCGCCCCGTTGAGGTCGCGGTGCAGGCGCTCCATTCCCCGCGCCGAGACCGTGGCGTCGAGGCACCCCGTCAGCCCACAGCCGCAGGCATAGCGCGGGATCTCGACCGGCGGCTCGCCCGCGAGGCGCGCCGCCACCGGCCCGTGCCCCCACTCGCCGCCGAAGCCGCCCTCGGCGTTGATCAGCCGGCCGTCGATCACCAGCCCGCCGCCCACGCCGGTGCCCAGGATCACCCCGAAGACCACGCGGTGCCCGCGCCCGGCGCCCACCGCGACCTCGGCCAACGCGAAGCAGTCTGCGTCGTTGGCGATGAAGACCGGCAGCCCCAGCGCAGCCTCCAGCCGCTCCCGGATCGGGATGCCGGTCAGGCAGGGCACGTTCGCCACCCGGCCGAGCCCGGTGTCCACGTCCACGATCCCCGGGATCGCCGCCGCGAGCGCCCGGGGCGGCACCGGGCAGTCCGCGACGGCGCGGGCCAGCACGGCGACGAAGGCGTCGAGATGCCGCGTCGGCGTCGGCACGCGCTCGAGCACCTCGATCTCCTCGACGCTGCGTGCGCGGCCGCCCTTCATGGTGGTGCCGCCGATGTCGAAGCAGACAATCACGCCACCCGCCGCCCGTCGATCCAGGTGCCCCTGACCTCGAGCGCTGGCGAGAGCAACACCGCGTCGGCCTTCATCCCCGGCCCGAGGGCGCCCCGCGTCGCCGCCCCCACGGCTTCGGCCGGATAGAGCGCGGCCATGCGCAGCGCCTCCTCGAGCGGAAGCCCGAGCCGCTTCACAACGAAGCGCACGCTCGCGATCATGTCGATGTCCGCCCCCGCCAGCGTGCCGTCCGCCAGCGTCAGCCGCCCGCCGCGGCGGTAGACCTGCCTGCCGTTCAGCGTGAACCCCGGCAGGTCGGTCCCGATGGTCGACATCGCGTCCGTCACCAGGAAGATCCGCCCCTTGACCGCGCGCAGCGCGATCCCCATCGCCGCCGGATCGACGTGGAAGCCGTCCGCGATCAGCCCCGAGGCGATCCGCGGATCGTCGAGCGCCACGCCGACCAGCCCCGGCGCACGGTGGCCGAGCTGGCTCATGGCGTTGAAGAGGTGCGTCACCATCCGGGCGCCCGCCTCCACATGACCGCGCGCGGCGACGGCGTCGGCGTCGGTATGCCCGAGGCTCACCACGACCCCCGCCGCGGCCAGCGCCCGCACCTGCTCCGCGCTCACGCTCTCCGGCGCGACCGTCGTCACCAGATGCCCGACCCGCCCCGGCGCCGCCGCGACGACGGCGAGGTCGGCGTCGGTCATCGGCCGGATCAGCGCCGGGTCGTGCGTGCCCTGGCGCGCCACCGACAAGTGCGGCCCCTCGAGGTGCAGCCCGAGGAGCCCCGCCTGCCCCGCCGCCCGCGCCGCCGCGACCGCGGCGATCGCCGCCGGCGCCGCCTCCGGACGGTCGGTGATCAGCGTCACCATGACCGCGGTGGTGCCCCCCGCGGCATGCGCGGCGCAGATGCGCGCGATCCCCTCGGACGTGCAGTCGTTGTTGAGGAGCGCCCCGCCGCCACCGTTGACCTGCAGGTCCACGAAGCCCGGCACCAGCCAGCCCTCGAGCGACTCGACGCGGTCGTCCGCCTCGGGCGGCGCGATCTCCTCGACCCGGCCGCCGCGGATCCGCAGCGCGGTGCCCTCGTGCCAGCGGCTGCCATCGAAGATCCGCTCGGGCACGAGCGCGACGACGGGCTCGGTCATGGCGCGAGGCTACCAGACCGTGCCCCGCGCCGCGACCGCCTCGACGCGGGTCACCGTCCCGCCCCGGTGGAAGACCATCCGGTCGAAGAGGTTCGAGACGACGCAGGTGTGGTTCGGCACGATCCGCACCATCTCGCCCACCTCTGGCCGCCGCCCCTCGCAGGCGGCGAGGTCCACGACGCCGTGCTCCTCTGACAGCGAGACGATGCGCGCACCGGGCAGCCCCTCGATCTCGCCGTGGTCGGCGAACCCGAGCAGGTCCGAGGTCAGCGCCTTGGAGCCCGCGTCGATCACCGCCCGATCCGGCGTCGGCCGCGAGACCACGGTGGCGAGGACATGCATCGCCAGGTCCTCGCGGCCGCAATGGCCGGCCCGCACCATCGATCGGTCGTTGTAGACGTAGGTGCCGGCGCGATGCTCCGTCGCCGAGGGCACGAGATGGGCGGAGAAGAAGTCCGGGCTGCCACCGTTCGAGCGCACCGGGCAGTCGAGCCCCACCGCCGCGAGCGACGCCATCGCGGCCCCGAAGAAGCTCTCCACCGCCGCCGCGCCGCCGACCGGCGGATAGGTGAGCAGCCCCTCGAACCGGAGCCCCTGCGCGGCGGCGATGGCGCGCGCCACCTCCACCGCCGCTTCCGGGCTCTGCACGCCGACGCGCCCGCCGCCGGTGTCGCACTCGACGAGCACCGCGAGCGGCCGCTCCGGCCCGAAGGCCGCGGCATAGCCTGCGACCGTCGCCGCGCTGTCGGCGATCACCCTCAGCCGCCGCACCCGCGCGTTCAATTCCGTGAGGCGCGCGAGCTTCGCCGCCCCGAGGACGTTGTAGGTGATGAGGATGTCGTCGAAGCCCGCGTCCGCGAAGGCCTCGGCCTCGGTCACCTTCTGGCAGTTGATCCCCACCGCGCCGGCGTCGAGTTGCGCCCGCGCCACCGCGGGGATCTTGTGGGTCTTGATATGCGGCCGGAATGCCAGCCCGTGGGTGTCCAGGTAGGCTTGCGCCCGGGCGATGTTGCCGGCGAGCCGGTCCTCGTCGATGACCGGCATCGGGGTCTGAACCGCCTCGAGGGGCGTGCCCGGCTCGGGCCAGGGAAAGGTCATCACGATGCCTCCCGTATAGGTTGCGGATCGGGTCCCGGCGCCGACTCCGTCCCGAACGGGTCGGGCGAGATCGGCCAGATGTCGCGGCGGACCTTGCGGTAGGGGTTGGTCGCCGGGTCGTTGGGATAGGGCCGGCCGGCCGAGCAGTAGACGATCTCGGCGGCGATCGGGGCGAAGGCCGCGTAGAAGTGGTTGGTCGACTTGATGACAAGGATGCGCACTGCCATCGGGTCGAGCCCGAGCGCGCCGAAAAGCGAGGGATCGAAGCTCTGCGCCCGGACGGTGTTGAGGATCACCTCGATCCCGGTGCCGACAAGCCGGATCCGCGCCGCGTCCCCGAAGGGCACCAGGCTGTCGCCGAATCGCATCTCGGCCGACCGCACCAGCCGCAGCACCTCGACCGTCGCATCCACCGGATCGCCCGTGAAGGGCGCGGACTTGGCCCCGAAGCGGAGCGGGATCACCGCGCCTTCGCCCGCCACCATGCAGAGTTGCACGGCGATAGGATCCCAGATCGTGCCGACGGCGACGCCTTCGGCGCCGCGCGCCATCAGCTCGCGCAGGATCACTACCGAGTCGCCCGCGGTGCCGCCGCCCGGATTGTCCCAGACGTCGGCGATCACCACCGGATGCGCGGCCGAGGCCATGGCGCGGGCGACGGCCTCCGTCTCGTCCACCATCGGCATCAGGTGCTTGCCGCGGTTGGCGAAGAGCTCCATCCCCAGCCGGCGGGCCAGCGCCTCGCCGTGCGCGGCGTCGCCATCCGTGACCGCGATGGTCTTGGTGCCCATCTCCGCCACGTCGCCGGCCATGAAGCCGTGGATCACCGAGAGCGACAACACCTTCGGGTCGTCGCGCTCGATCGCCATCAGCCGGTCGACGAAGCCGCGCATCGGCTGGCGCGAGGTCGGGAAGACGTCGATCATCCGGCAGTCGAAGACCGACATCACCGGGCGGACCCGGCCCTCCAGCGTCTCGACGGCGATGCGCCAGAGGTCTTCGGCGCGGTCGACGAAGTCGGTGTGCGGGAACTCCTTGAAGACGGTGAAGAAGTCCGCCGCCGCGACCCGCTTCGCCGTCAGGTGGCTGTGCGGGTCGAGCTCGGCGCAGACCAGCACCTCCGGCCCCACCATCTCCCGGACCCGCGCGAGGAGGTCGCCCTCCGGATCGTCGTAGCCGCCGGCGACCATCGCGCCGTGCAGGCCGAGCACCACGGCATCGACCGGCAGCGCCGCGGCGAGCTGGCCGAGGATCTCGTCACGGAGCGATTCGTAGGTGGCGCGGTTCACGATCCCCGCCGGGTCGGCCCAGGCGGCGGTGCCCTCGACCAGCGTCCAGCCCTTTTCGCGGCAGACCTCCCGGCCAACGGTGATCGGCGCGGTGCAGAGCGTCGGCGTGTCGGGATGCTGGCCGGGCGGGGCGTAGAGCGAGTCCTCGAAGCCGCGGCGGTCGATGCAGATCGGCGAGAAGGTGTTGGTCTCGGTGGCGAGGGCGGCGGTGAAGATGCGCATCGTCCTGTCCTTCAGTCTTTCACGTGCGGCAGGTAGCCCACGAAGCCGGCGATCCGCCAGCGCCCGCCCGCCAGCCGGCAGATGTAGAGCGTCTGCCAGTTCATGCGGTCGAAGCCGCCGTCGGCGCGCCGGATGCCGCCGTCGAACCGCTTGCGCGCCAGCGCCGCCTCGCCGTCGACCTCGATCTCCTCGAGCCGCGTCGCGCGGAAGATCGCCGCACGCGCCTCCTCGGCGTAGTGCCCGGCCTGGCGCGCCGCCCTGGCGTCCTGCGCCTGGCGCAGCCATTCGTCGCGATAGGCCGCGAGCGTCGGGAACGAGAGCCGCCAGTCGTCCGGCGAGGGCAGGAACCGGGCGTTGAGCCCGGTGAAGTTGGCCTCGACGAAGTCGTCGGCGATCGGCCCCCAGTCGGCGGCGAGGAAGGCGTCGATGTCCCGGGGGACGAGCATCTCCCAGATGGCGCGGCGGGGCGCGTCGGCGGCAGGGAAAGGGTTGACTTCGGGGTCGCGCATCGGGGAAGCCATGAAAATCATTTCGGCGGCGAGCGATTTTTCCTATGGATTGATCCTGCATCTTGTGGCGATATGTCAACCAGAAAGAAAATGATTTTCGTGAGCGAGGCGATCAGGCCCGCGCACGAGAGGAGCGACATGGACATCTTCAGCGCCCTCACCGACGAGGCGAACCGGCTGTCCGGACTGGAGAAGCAGCTCGCGCAAGTAGTGCTGAACGACGTGGAATTCGCCGTCAACGCCTCGATCGTGGACCTCGCCGAGCGCGCCGAGGTCTCGCCTCCGACGGTGACCCGGTTTTGCCGGCGGCTCGGCTGCCAGGGCTACCCCGACTTCAAGCTGCAGCTCGCCCGCTCCTCGTTCGTCGGGCTGCGCTACCTCAAGCCCGAATCGGAAGGCCGGACCCCGGGCGCGGTGGCCGAGGACATCGTGACCAAGGCGCAGAACGCGCTCTACCAGATGCACCAGGGGCTCGAGGTCGCCGCGGTGGAGAAGGCGGCGGCGATGCTGCGCGGGGCGGAGATGATCCACGCCTTCGGTGCCGGCGGCAACTCGTCGATGATCGTGCACGAGCTGCGGAACCGGCTGTTCCGCCTCGGCTGCCGCATCTCCGCCTCCTCCGACCACGGCATGAACCTGATGATCTCCGCCGCGAGCGAGCCGGGCGACGTGGTCTTTGGCTCGTCCTTCACCGGCCGCAACGACGAGCTGGTGCGCTGCTTCCGCGTGCTGCAGGAGCGCGGCACCCCGACCATCGCGCTGACCCAGAGCGGTTCGCCGGTGGCGATGGCCGCCGACCTCGTGATCCACGTCGACCTGCCCGAGGGACTGAACATCTTCCGCCCGACCTCCACCCGCTTCGCCTATCTCGCGGTGATCGACATCCTCGCCACGCTGGTCGCCTATGCCGACCGCCCGCGCTCCGCCCGCCTGCTGCGCGGCATCAAGGAGCAGCTCGTCCGCCACCGCGACAAGGACGACCGCCAGGTTCTCGGAGACTGAGATGACCGCATCCCCCTCGATCGCCGTCGTCACCGGCGGCGCCGGCGATATCGGCCAGGCCATCGCCCGGAGCCTCGCCGGGACGCACGCCGGCGTCGCGCTGGTCGACCGCGACCCCGCCGGCGCCGAGGAAGCCGCCGCCGCCATGGGCTCGCAGGCACGAGCCTTCGCCTGCGACATCACCGATCCCGCCGCCGTCGCGGCCCTCGCCGCCCGCGTCGCCGACTGGGGCCAGGTCCGGACCCTCGTCAACAACGCCGGCGCCGCCCGCGCCCCGAGCCTCGGCGCCACCACGCTCGCCGACTGGCAGGCCGACCGCGCGCTGAACCTCGACGCCGCCTGGTACTGCTTCGACGCCTTCCGCCCGGCGCTCGAGGCGACCCGGGGCTCGGTCGTCAACATCGCCTCGGTCAACGGCCTCGGCGTCTTCGGCCACCCCGCCTACAGCGCCGCCAAGGCCGGCATGATCCACCTCACGCGGCTGATCGCCGTCGAGTACGGCCGCCGCGGCATCCGCGCCAACGCCATCGCCCCCGGCACCGTCGCCACCCGCGCCTGGCAGGCCCGCCGCGAGGCCAATCCCCGCGTCATGGAGGAAGCCGCCGCCCACTATCCGCTCGGCCGCGTCGCGACGCCCGCGGACATCGCCGCTGCCGTCGCCTTCCTCGCCGGCCCCGGCGCCGCCGCCATCACCGGCGCCTGCCTCCCCGTCGACTGCGGCCTGACCGCGGGCGTCCCCGCGCTCGCGCGGACCTTCAGCCAGTCCGACGACTACGACCGCCCCGCCGCGCGGCCCGCCTGAGCTCGCGCGCCGCGATCCCATCCCAACCACCGCGAGACGATCCATGCCCGCCTACCGCGTCGAGAACTCCTGGTCCCCCGATCCCGCTCCGGCCGGGACGCTCACCGTCACCCTGCACAACCTGAGCGACGAGCCCCTCGCCGGCTTCCGCCTGTCCTACACCGCGATCACCCGCGTGCTGCCCGACGCGCCCGCGCCGGAGAACGCGACCTTCCTCCGCCGCGACGCCAACTACCACGAGTTCGCTCCGCCGACGGGCCTGACCGTGCCGCCGGGCGGCGCCTGGACCTTCCGCGCGACCGGGCTCAACCGGGCGCCGGCCCACCGCCTCGACGGGGTGAAGACCGCCTACCTGACCCTCGCCGACGGCCGCCACGTCGATGCCGACACCGGCGACCTCGCCCTCGGCGCCGGCGTCCCCGACGCGCCGCCGGCGCGCCTGCCCGAGGGCCGCCTGACCCAACCCTTCGCGATCCTGCCCTGGCCCGCCAACGCCGACCTGCGTCCCGGCGACACCCCCGTCGCCCTCACCGCGGCCGAAGGCACCGCCCGCGACGACCTCCGCGCGCTCGCCGAGGCCGGCGCGCACCACCGCCGCCTCTTCGGCGCCGCCCCCGCCGCCGTCTCGCTCTCGCCCCTCCCCGGCGGCCGCCCGGTCGCCTTCGCCCGCGACCCGGGCCTCGCCCCCGGCGCCTATCGCCTGAGCTTCGCCGAGACGATCCGGCTCGAGAGCGCCGACGACGCCGGCCGCCGCCACGGCCTCACGGCACTCCTGCAGATGCTGCACGGCGCCGCCGAGCGGCCGGAGACCTTCCGCTTCCCCGCCTCGGGCACCATCGAGGACGCGCCGCGCTACGGCTGGCGCGGCTGCCACCTCGACGTCTCGCGGCAGTTCTGGCCGGCGGACGACGTGCGCCGCTTCCTCGACATCCTCGCCTGGCACCGGCTGAACGTCTTCCACTGGCACCTGACCGACGACGAGGGCTGGCGCTTCGAGGTCCGCGCCTTCCCCGAGCTCACCACCACCGGCGCCACCCGCGGCGCCGACGCGCGGCTGCTGCCGCAGCTCGGCGACCCCTCCGCCTCGCGGCGCGCCTTCTACACCCAGGACGAGGTCCGCGCCGTCGTCGCCCATGCCGCCAGCCTCGGCATCGAGGTGGTGCCCGAGATCGAGACCCCCGGCCACGCCACCGCGATCCTCGCCGCGCTGCCGCACCTCGTCGACCCCGACGAGCCGGCCGGCAGCTACTTCTCGGTGCAGGGCTATCCGAACAACGCGCTCAACCCGGCGGTCGAGGCCACCTACGACGTCCTCGCCGCCATCCTCGACGAGATGGTCGAGCTCTTTCCCTCCCGCCGCCTGCACGTCGGCGGCGACGAGGTGGCGGCGAACTCCTGGCTCGCCTCGCCGCTCGCCCGGGCGCTGATGCAGCGCGAGGGCCTCGCCGGCACCTTCGAGCTCCAGTCCCACTTCATGCGCCGCCTCAAGGCGATGCTCACCGAGCGCGGCCGCGTCCTCGTCGGCTGGAACGAGGTCGCCCACGGCGGCGGCGTGCCGCCCGAGGACACGCTGCTGATGGCCTGGGAGAACCCGCAGGTCGGCATCGCGCTGGCGCGCGAGGGCTATGACGTCGTGATCTCGCCCGGCCAGGCCTATTATCTCGACATGGCCGCCTCCCCCGCCTGGCGCGATCCCGGCGCCGGCTGGGCCGGCTCCTCGACCCCGGAGCAGACCTACGCCTACGAGGCCGGCGAGAGCTTCCCGGAGGAGCTCCGTCCCCGGCTCCAGGGCGTGCAGGCCGGCATCTGGTGCGAGCACTTCCACGATCGCGACTACTTCAACGCCATGGTCTTCCCGCGCCTGCTCGCGGTGGCCGAAGCCGCCTGGACGCCGCTCGAGGCCAAGGACTGGCTCCGCTTCGCCGCCCAGGCGCGGCTGCACCCGAGGCTCTGACATGCCGCGCATCGCCGTCGGCGGCATCCACACCGAATGCTCCACCTCCTCCCCCGTGCTGATGCGGGAGGAGGATTTCCGCGTCCTCCGCGGCCCCGATCTCGCCGCCTCCGACTATTTCGCCTTCCTCCCTCGTGAGGGCGTCGAACCCGTCCCGCTCCTCCACGCCCGCGCGGTGCCCGGCGGCCCGGTGGCCCGCGCCACCTACGACGCCTTCAAGGCCGAGTTCCTCGACCGCCTCTCCCGCGCGCTTCCCGTCGACGGCGTCTACCTCGCCATGCACGGCGCCATGCACGTCGAAGGCATGGAGGACGCCGAGGGCGACTGGATCGCCGCCGTGCGCGCCGCCGTCGGCCCCGACCTGCCCGTCGCCGCCAGCTACGACCTGCACGGCAACGTCACCCAACGTATCGTCGACGCCCTCGACATCTTCTCCGCCTACCGCACCGCGCCGCACATCGACGTGCGCGAGACGATGCAGGCCGCCTGGGAGATGCTGCTGCGCCGCCTCTCCGGCGACGAGCGCCCGGGCGTCGTCTGGGCGCCGGTGCCGCTCCTCCTCCCCGGTGAGAGGAGCTCGACCGAGGACGAGCCGGCCCGCGCGCTCTACGCCGGCCTGCCGGATTTCGACCGCCGCCCCGGCGTCTGGAAGGCGGACCTGATGATCGGCTACGTCTGGGCCGACGAGCCCCGCGCCACCGCCGCCGCCGTCGTCACCGGCACCGACCGGGCCGCCGCGAGCGCCGCGGCCGAGGAGATCGCCGCCCGCTTCTGGGCCGCCCGCGACGGCTTCCGCTTCGGCCCGGTCACCGGCCCGCTCGCCGAGATGCTCGACCGCGCCGCGGCCGCCACCACCGCGCCGGTGATCCTCGCCGATTCCGGCGACAACCCCACCGGCGGCGGCGTGGGCGACCGCGCCGACGTCCTCGCCGCCCTGATCGAGCGCGACTGGCAGGACGCGCTCGTCGCCGGCATCACCGACGCGCCCGCCGTCGCCGCCTGCTTCGCCGCCGGCGAGGGCGCGACGCTCGACCTCCGCATCGGCGCGAGCCTCGACCCGGCCGGCGTCTCGGTCACGGTCCCGGTCCGGGTCCTGCGGCTCGACGATCCCGGTCGCGAACCGGAGCGCCAGGCGGTCGTCGCGATCGGCGGCATCACCCTCGTCCTCGCCGGACGCCGGCGCCCCTACCACACGCTCGCAGACTTCGCCCGCCTCGGCCTCGACCCGAAGGGCGTCCGGCTCCTGGTGGTGAAGTCCGGCTACCTCTCGCCGGAGCTCGCGCCCATCGCCAACCCCAACCTCATGGCGCTGACCGACGGGGCGGTGAACCAGGACATCGCCAGCATCCCCAACCGCCGCCGCCGGCTCCGCCATCTCCCCTACGACCCGAGCGTCCCGTTCGTCCCGCTGGCTCGCCCCTCCGCCCGGTTTGCCCGATGACCCGCATCCTGCTCGAGGTCTGCGTCGACGATCCCGAGGGCCTCCTCGCCGCCCGGGCCGGCGGCGCGGACCGGCTGGAGCTCTGCGCGGCGCTGGGACTCGGCGGCCTCACCCCATCGCCCGCGCTCGTCTCCCTCGCGGCCCGCGAGGGTATCCTCGCCCTCGCGATGATCCGGCCGCGGGCGGGCGACTTCGTCTGGACCCCCGCCGAGGCCGCGGCGATGGAGGCCGAGATCGCCCACCTGCGCGCCGCCGGCGCGCGGGGCGTGGTGATCGGCGCCAGCCTGCCCGACGGCCGGCTCGACGGCGCGCTGCTGGCGCGGCTCCTCCGGGCCGCCGAGGGCATGGACGTCACGCTGCACCGCGCGGTGGACCTCGCCCCCGACCCGGAGGAGGCCGTGGCGCTCGCGGCCGATCTCGGCATTCCGCGCATCCTCAGCTCCGGCGGCGCGGCGCGCGCGGTGGACGGCACCGACCGGCTCGGGCGGATGATGCAGGCGGCGGCCGGGCGGCTTGCCGTCATGCCCGGCGCCGGCGTCTCGCCCGAGACGCTGCCCGCGCTCTCGCGCCTGCCGCTGAGCGAGATCCACGCCTCCTGCTCGGAGCCGGTCCCCCCACCCCACGGCAAGGTGGCCGCCTTCGGCTTCCAGCCGCCCGGTGCGCGCCGCACCGACGCCGCGCGCGTCGCGGCCATGCGCGCGGCGCTCGACGAGGTGCATCGAAGGTCGTGAAAGGAGGGCTCTGCGGAAGTCTTCCGGTCATCCCGGAGGGGCCTTCGCGGCCCCCGGGCATCGGTTGAAATCCGGTTAACGCCCGGGGCATGAATCAAGCGATTCCAATGGCTTGACCTACCTGCTCGACCCCGAGCACCCCCCGGGCAAAGCCACGCTTTCCGTGCGTGCCCGGCCTTTCGCAGAGGTCTCGAAAGATTGCTTTTCGAAGAGATGCCCGGAATCTCACGCGGGAAACGGCGCCTGTTCCACGCACCGCGCCGCCCGGGTCAAGCCGGGTCGCGGCCGCCGGGATGCACCTCCTCGTAGTAGTCGCGCAGCCTCAGGCCCGCCGCCGCGCCGGCGTCGAGCACCGCCGTCGCATGCGGGTGGAACTGCAGCGCCGAGGCCGGGCAGATCGCCGTCACCGGCCCCTCCACCATCGCCGCCACCGCCTCCGCCTTGCCCCGGCCGGTGGCGAGGAGCAGAACCTCGCGCGCCCGCAGGATCGTGCCGATCCCCATGGTGATCGCCAGCCGCGGCGTGTCCTCGAACCGCGCGAAGTAGCGGCTGTTCGCCTCCCGCGTCGCCCGGGTCAGCGTCTTCAGCCGGGTGAGCGACGCGAGGCTCGACGTCGGCTCGTTGAAGCCGATGTGCCCGTTGTGCCCGATGCCGAGCAGCTGCAGCCCCACGTCCCCCGCCGCCGCGATCGCCGCCTCGTAGCGCGCCGCCTCCGCCTCCGGGTCGGCCGCGTCGCCACGTGGCAGTTGCGCCCGCGCGGCATCCATGTCGACATGATCGAACAGCTGCTCGCGCATGTAGCGCCAGTAGGAACACGGATGGTCCGGCGCGAGCCCGACATACTCGTCCAGATTGAAGCTCGTCGCCCCGGCGAAGCGCGCCCGCCCCGCGCGATGCAGCCCGATCAGGCGCTCGTAGACCGCCTCCATCGTCCCGCCAGTGGCGAGGCCGAGCACCGTCTCCGGCGCGCGCTCCAGCCGCCCGGCGATCCTCGCCGCCACGTAGTCGACCGCCCCGGCGGCGGTCTCCAGGATCAGAACCTTCACGATCGCCCTCTCAACCGAGCGGCTTGTAGGCCACGGCGTCCATCTCCACCTTGGCATCGACCATCAGCGCCGACCGCACCGTGGACCGCGCCGGCGGCGCGTCGACGAAATGCTTCTCGAACACCGCGTTGAACGACGAAAGTCGCGTGGATCGTCAAGCCAGCATGTCACCTTCACCACATCCGCCAGCGCGCACCCCGCCGCCTCCAGCACCCCCCTCAGGTTGGCGATCACCTGCTCGGTCTGCGGGACGATCCCGCCTGCGACGACCTCGCCCCCGACTGTAGGCACCTGCCCCGACACATAGACGAAGTCGCCCGCCCGGACAGCCCGCGCGAACGGCCGCCGCTGCCCCCCCGCCTGCGCGTCGGCGATGTCGTAGCGGGTCAGACGCTGGTCTGGCATGGTGGCTCCTGAAAGTAATCTTCAGGCCAGACTTTCATACGTCACTGCGCTTCGTCAATATGCGGGATCGTTTCGTGATCGTTTCGCGGTAGATTTGAAAAGAACTTCTAAACGCCTACGCGACAGCGACCCCACCGACGCTGCGAGCGCTCGCGGCGGGTGCGGGAGTAAGGGCTCGAAAAAACGCACCCTTGCCGAGAAGCGCGCCTATATCCGTGATCATCGGCCGACGTGCTCTTCATCAACGGGGCGAACCAGAAGTATTCTCCGAGCCTCGAGCTCGCCTTCAGAGATCTGGCTCTGGCCCGCGCGTC
This sequence comes from Amaricoccus sp., assembly GCA_046348975.1. Classification (GTDB taxonomy): domain Bacteria; phylum Pseudomonadota; class Alphaproteobacteria; order Rhodobacterales; family Rhodobacteraceae; genus Amaricoccus. The sequence goes on from JAXMDF010000010.1 coordinate 49,365, forward strand.
ACTGCCTCGGCCGGCGACACCAGGGCCGCACAAACAGGCCTGACAAGACTCCGCTCTCGATCACGTGCCTAAGGATCAGAAATTCCTTGAAAATGGGAGCGACATCCACAAGAGAACACTTGATGCCAGTCCCCGTTGCTCCGCCAACCCCCGACGCAACCAATTCTCCGCCCATTCTCGTAGTTGGATTTCGTTGTTTTCGATGGTTACAGCGGCAGGGCTGTTCACTTTGCGGCTCCAGAACAGCCCCGAGACCAGTCTCTGCGCGCCCGCACTCTCCGTACCTCTTTACCCCTGGTTGGAGTGGGCCCCTTGGGGCGGACAGGATGGTTGAAGGGAATTGACCGGTGCGCCGGGCTTTTCGAAGGATGGAAGCCATGGTGAAGCACCGAACTCACAGCATCGAGTTCAAGCGTCAGGTCGCCCAGGAATTCCTGGCCGGCGAGACGCTGCACGGGCTCGCGAAGCGCCACGACCTCTCGCGCAACCTGATCCGGGTCTGGGTCGGCAAGTACGAGGCCGGCGCGTTCGACGACGACGCGCGGGCGGCCGACCTGATCCAGGAGTATGAGGCGCGGATTGCCGCCCTCGAGCGGCTGGTCGGTCGGCAGGCGCTGGAGCTCGAGTTCGTAAAGGGGGCTCTGCGGCAAGGACGCCTGCCGAGAAGCGAGCCCATGTCCGTGATCACCGGCCCGACGGGGTCTCCGTCGCCGCGGGATGCCGCCTGATGGAGATCGCGCGGTCGAGCTTCTACGCGGATCCTTCGCCCGGCGCCGACGATACGGCCCTGGTCGAGGCGATGCACGTCATCAAGGACGACTTCGAGGCCTATGGCTGGCGGCGCATGCAGGCGGCGCTTCGTCCGGCCGGATGGGCGGTAAACCACAAGAAGGTCAAGCGGTTGATGCGCGAACACGGGCTGAACCCGATGCAGCGCCGGCGCTTCGTCGCCACGACCGACAGCGATCACGACCAGCCGATCTTCCCGGATCGGACACGCGGGCTCCCGCCTTTCTCCGATCCGAACCGGCTCTGGGTGGCCGATCTCACCTACGTCGCGATCGCCTCGGGCTTCGTCTACGTCGCGCTGATCATGGACGCCTGGTCGCGCCGCATCGTCGGCTACGCCATCGGCCGCAGGATCGACGCCCGGCTGACCCTCGCGGCTCTGGAGGCTGCGATCGGGACGCGGTCGCCGACCGCGGGCTGCCTCCACCATTCGGATCGCGGGTCGCGGTACGCGGCGCTCGCCTACCGCGACCGGCTCGCAGCAGCCGGCCTCGAAGGCTCCATGTCGCGCCGTGGCAATCCGTACGACAACGCGATGGCCGAGAGCCTGATGAAGACCCTCAAGGTCGAGGGCGTCTACCCGATGGATTTCGAGACCTTCGACGACGTCGCGGAGCAAGCCCCGCTTCATCGAAAAGTACAACAACCGGCGCCTGCACTCGGCGCTCGGATACCGCAGCCCCGCCCAGTTCGAGGAGGAGAACGCCGGCACCGGTCAAAACCGCAGCCTGAAATCCGTCCGCCCCCAGGGGTCCACTCCAGGTAAAGGTGAAGAGGTTCATGGAGTGGGTCCTCGGGACGGACAGATGTCAGGCTGCGGTTTTGACCGGGTGCCGGAGCGGGGGGGGGCCTCCTCGAACTGGGCGGGACTGCGGTATCCGAGCGCCGAGTGCAGCCGCCGGTCGTTGTACTTCTCGATTAGCCTACACAACAGTGGGTTGGCGAGGGCGAGGGGATGGATTCTTCTGGGGGGCTCTTCCTCGCCAAAGGAGCGTCCACGCTGGGCAACGACCGGCGGGACACGCTGAGCTAGCTGACGCTGGGGCTGGTGAGTGCGCAGACGACGAACCTGAGCGTGCTGGCGGTGGCGCGCCTCGCCGGCAAGCACGGCGTCGACCTGCCGGCGCTACCAGCGGTTCTTCCAGTTCGCCGAGCCCGGCGAGGAATGGGCGGCGGCGAAGGCGGCCTCGACCTCGGCGCGGAGCGTCGACTGGCCTTGACCGCGAGCAGCCAGTCGGCACCCTTCCCGGTGATCGCCGCGGCGATGCGGGCATTGGCGGCGACGGCGTCGATCGAGACGAGGGCGCCCTTCAGCCCGTCCTCGGCGCCGAGCCGGTCGAGCAGCAGCGGGATGGCGGCGAGCTCGCTTCCCTTGTCGGGCGCCGCCTCCTGCGCCAGGATCAGGCGGGCAGTGGTGGCGAAGGCGGAGACGAGGTGCAGCGGCGCGGTCTCGCCTTCGCCGTCCCAGCGTCCGTGATCGCCGCTCCGGCGCGAGGTCTTGCCGTCGATGGCGACGAGGGCGGCCTTCCCAGGCCAGCTCTCGCGCACCCAGGCGGCGAAGGCGGCGGGAAAGAGCCCGGACAAGCCCCGGACGGGATGCCCGGTCCGGACTCTGGACCCGGCGCCGTCACATCTGCCGCTCGACCATCAGCTTCTTGATCTCCGCGATCGCCTTCGCCGGGTTCAGGTGCTTCGGGCAGGTCTGGGCGCAGTTCATGATCGTGTGGCAGCGGTAAAGCTTGAACGGATCGTCAAGGTCGTCGAGCCGCTCCCCCGTCGCCTCGTCGCGCGAGTCGATGATCCAGCGGTACGCATGCAGCAGCGCCGCCGGCCCCAGGTACCGGTCGCCGTTCCACCAGTAGCTCGGGCACGAGGTCGAGCAGCAGGCGCACATCACGCACTCGTAGAGCCCGTCGAGCTTCTTGCGGTCCTCGACCGACTGCTTCCACTCGCGCTCGGGCTCCGGCGTCTCGGTCTCCAGCCACGGCTTGATCGAGGCGTGCTGGGCGTAGAACATCGTCAGGTCCGGCACCAGGTCCTTGATCACCGGCATGTGCGGCAGCGGGTAGATCTTCACGTCGCCCAGGATCTCGTCCATGCCGAAGATGCAGGCGAGCCGGTTCGTCCCGTCGATGTTCATCGCGCACGACCCGCAGATCCCCTCGCGGCACGACCGGCGGAAGGTCAGCGTCGGGTCGATCTCGTTCTTGATCTTCAGGAGCGCGTCCAGGACCATCGGCCCGCAGTCGTCCAGATCGATGTAGTAGGTGTCGACCTGGGGGTTCCGCCCGGTGTCCGGGTCGTAGCGATAGATCCGGAACGCCCGCACGTTCTTGCCCTCGGGCCGTGGCCAGGTCTTGCCGGTCACCATCCGGCTGTTCTGCGGCAGCGTGAACTCGGCCATCGTAACCTCCTCAGTAGACCCGGGCCTTGGGCGCGATCTTCTTCAGGTCGATCCCGCCCTTTTCCTGCGGCGTCAGCGGGTCGACGTGCACCGGCCGGTAGCGCAGGGTCACGCTGTCGTCCGGGTTGACCCAGGCGAGCGTGTGCTTGCGCCAGGTCTCGTCGTCGCGGTTCGGCCAGTCCTCCGAGGCATGCGCGCCCCGGCTCTCCTTGCGCGCCACCGCCGAGAAGATCGTCGCCAGCGCGTTCGGCATCAGGTTGGTGAGCTCGAGCGTCTCCATCAGGTCCGAGTTCCAGATCATCGACCGGTCGGTGACCTTGAGGTCCGCCATCTTGGCCGCGACCTTCTCCATCCTCTCGCAGCCCTCGGCGAGCACCTTGTCGGTGCGGAAGACCGCCGCGTCCTCCTGCATGGTCTTCTGCATCTCGAGCCGCAGCGCCGCCGTCGGCACCGACCCGTCCGCGTGGCGCAGCCTGTCGAACCGCTCCACCGCCTTCTCCACCGACGCCGGGTTCAGCGGCCGGTTCGCCGTCCCCCGCTCCACCACCTCGCCGGCGCGGATCGCCGCCGCCCGCCCGAAGACGACGAGGTCGATCAGGCTGTTCGACCCGAGCCGGTTCGCCCCGTGCACGCTGGCGCAGCCGGCCTCGCCCACCGCCATCAGCCCAGGCTGGATCCGGTCGGGGTTATGCTCGGTCGGGTTCAACGCCTCGCCCCAGTAGTTCGTCGGGATGCCGCCCATGTTGTAGTGGACCGTCGGCAGCACCGGGATCGGCGCCTTGGTCACGTCGACGCCGGCAAAGATCTTCGCCGACTCCGAAATCCCCGGCAACCGCTCGGCCAGCGCGGCGGGCGGCAGATGGTTGAGGTTCAGGTGGATATGGTCCTTGAGCGGCCCGACCCCGCGCCCCTCGCGGATCTCCAGCGTCATGCAGCGCGAGACCACGTCGCGCGACGCCAGATCCTTGTAGGTCGGCGCATAGCGCTCCATGAAGCGCTCGCCCTCGGAGTTGGTCAGATACCCCCCCTCGCCGCGCGCCCCCTCGGTGATCAGGCAGCCGGCGCCATAGATGCCGGTCGGGTGGAACTGCACGAACTCCATGTCCTGCAGCGGCAGCCCCTGCCGCGCCACCATGCCGGCGCCGTCGCCGGTGCAGGTATGCGCCGAGGTCGCCGAGAAGTACGCCCGCCCGTAGCCGCCGGTCGCGAGCACGGTCATCTTGGCGTTGAAGCGGTGCAGCTTGCCGTCGTCGAGGCTCCAGGCCAGCACGCCCTGGCAGATGCCGTCCTCGGTCATCAGGAGGTCGGTGGCGAAATACTCGATGAAGAAGACCGCGTTGTGCTTCAGCGACTGGCCGTACAGCGTGTGCAGGATCGCGTGCCCGGTCCGGTCGGCCGCGGCGCAGGTCCGCTGCACCGGCGGCCCCTCGCCGAACTCGGTGGTATGGCCGCCGAAGGGCCGCTGGTAGATCCGCCCGTCCTCGGTCCGCGAGAACGGCACGCCGTAGTGCTCGAGCTCGTAGACCGCCTTCGGCGCCTCGCGCGCGAGATACTCCATCGCGTCGGTGTCGCCGAGCCAGTCCGACCCCTTGACCGTGTCGTAGAGGTGCCACTGCCAGTTGTCGGGCCCCATGTTGCCGAGCGAGGCGGCGATCCCGCCCTGCGCCGCCACGGTGTGCGAGCGGGTCGGGAAGACCTTGGTGATGCAGGCGGTGCGGAGCCCCTGCTCGGCCATGCCGAGGGTCGCGCGCAGCCCGGACCCGCCGGCCCCGACGACGACGACATCGAAGGTGTGATCGGTGAACTCGTAGGCGGCCATGCGGATCTCCGTCAGCCGAAGGCGATCTTGGCGACCGCGAAGATGCCGGTGAAGGCGAAGGCGGCGCAGAGGAGCGCGTTGGCGAGCAGCATCGCGACCCTGACCGGCTTGTCGTGGACGTAGTCCTCGATCACCACCTGGATACCTTGCTGCAGGTGCAGGAAGCCGACCCCGAGGAAGAGGATCGCGACGACCGCGTTGAACGGATGCCCGTAGACCTCGATGACCCGCTCCCACGGGCCCCCGAGCGCCTGGGCGAACGGGAAGACGAAGCAGACCCCGAGCGGCGCCAGCGCCACCGAGGTCAGCCGCTGGCTCCACCAGTGCCCGGTCCCGTGCCCGGCGGTCCCGAGCCCCTGCACGCGCTGCCTGTCAGTCTGAAACTGCATCGGTGGCGCCTCCCCTCAGATCGCGACGATCAGCGTGATCACGGTCATGATCGCGGCCGCCGCCATCACCGCGTAGCCGGCGTTGCGCAGGCCGCCGATCTCGAGCGCGGTGCCGGTGTCCCAGACCAGGTGCCGGATGCCGTTGAAGAAGTGGTACCAGAAGGCCCCGAGCGACACGAGCATGACCAGCGTCCCGATCCACGAGGTCAGGAGCCCGTCGACCATGCCGAAGTACCCGGGGCTCGAGGCGGCCGCCAGGAACCACCAGACGATCAGCACCCCCGACAACCCCAGCCCGATGCCGGTGAAGCGGTGGAAGATCGACATCCGCGCCGTCAGCGGCAGCCGGTAGATCTGCAGGTGTGGCGAGAGCGGTCGGTTGCCACGGTTGACGTCAGCCATTCCCACCTCCGCGTTCGACCCGTTTCGTTAATGACACCGCTTGCCCGGCGATTGCAAGGCTCGCCCGCGCGCGCCGTCGGCGCGCCCCGGAAAGATTACGCCCCGGTTAAAGCCGCCGAGCAAAATCGTTCACTTTCAGTAGGTTGCATTTTCACCGATACCCCCCGCAGGCATCAGCACCCAGTAGTCGAGATCGAGCAGCACCTCGGGCAGGTACTTCCCCGCACCGTCGCGCAGCGCGAACGCCGGAGCGCCCGCCTTCGTCGCCACCGTCCTGAGCCGCAGCGCCCCGACGCCGGGAACGGCGGTCTCGGCCTTGTCGAGCACTTCCGACCAGGCGCCGACCGTGTCGCCGGCGAAGCACGGACTGGCATGGCTCCCGCCGTTGATCGCCGCGACGAGCTGCGCGTTGGCGAGCCCGTTGAACGAGAGCGCCCGGGCGATGCTGATGACGTGCCCGCCGTAGATCAGCCGCCGGCCGTCGTCGCGCCGGGTGACGTCGAAGTGGAGCTTGGCGGTGTTCTGCCACAGCCGCGTCGCCAGCATGTGCTCGGCTTCCTCGATCGTCGTCCGGTCGACATGGTCGATCCGCTCGCCGACCGCATAGTCCTCCCAGCGCCAAGGCTCTCCCGCCAGCGCGAAGTCGTAGCGCGCGAAGTCGAGCCCCGCCGGCACCGCCAGGTCTGACGCCGCCACCGCCGCCGGCATCTCCGGCACTACCGGCTCCGGCGCCGGCGCGCCCGCGTCGCGCTTGTGCACCATCACCCAGCGGCAGTATTCGAGTACCGCCTCGCGCCGCTGGTTCCACCCGGTCGAGCGTACCCAGACGACCCCGCTCCGCCCGTTCGAGGTCTCGCGCAGCCCGATGACCTCGCTCGTCGCCGTCAGCGTGTCGCCCGGAAACACCGGCTTCAGGAACCGCCCGTTGGCATACCCTAGGTTCGCGACGGCGTTCAGGCTGATGTCCGGGACGGTCTTGCCGAAGACGACATGAAACACCGCGATATCGTCGATCGGACTCCCGATCAGCCCCGAGACGCGCGCGAAGGCATCCGACGACCCGAGCGCGAACCGGGTCGGGTAGAGCGCGCAGTAGAGCGCCCGGTCCCCGTCTGTAACGGTCCGCGGCACCGCATGCTCGAACGCCTGCCCGACCCGGAAGTCCTCGAAGAAGTTGCCCGCCGAGGTCTTGGTCATCCCGGGAACGGCGGGTAGCCGAGCCAGGTGTGGATGCCGACGATCACCGCGAAGACCACGGCCGAGATCACCACCCACCGGATGTCCCCGGCGACGGTGCCACCGGTCGGGCGCACCCAGGCAGGGCCGCGGGCGTCGATCGTCACGATGTCGAGGACGGCCCAGAGCCCGAGCCAGCCGAACATGACGAGCGACGCCGCGTCGCCGTTGACCAGCAGGTGCGCGACGGCCCAGACCACGACCGCGGTCAGCATCGGGTTCCTGAGCCAGCCCTTCGCGCGGCTCTTCGAGTGCCCGAGGCCGAGCAGGAGCACGGCGATCACCATCAGCAGGTTGTTCAGGTGGATCGCCCACGGCGCCGGGTCGTAGACCGGCACGAAGGGCGCCCGGCGGAAGCCGACGATGATCAGGACGAGCCCGAGGAGGATCACCGCCGCCATGACCCCGCGTGCCGGCCCGGCGCCCAGCGACCGGTCGAGCGCCCCGCGCGGCCCCGGAGCCACCGCCTTTGCCGAATGCGCCAGGGTCCAGAGGATCAGCCCCAGGATCAGCAGCGTCACGATGCGCCCTCCAGTGCCGCGATCGCCTCGGCGCGCGCCAGGAGCTGCCGCGCCGTCACCACGTGCAGGTTCTCGACGATCCGCCCGTCCACGACCGCGACGCCCTCGCCCTTCGCCTGCGCGTCCTCGAAGGCCGCGACCTGCTTCTCGGCCAGCGCAACGTCGGCGGCCGACGGGGCGAAGACCTCGTTGGCGACCGCGAGCTGATCGGGATGGATCAGGGTCTTGCCGTCGAAGCCCATCGCCCGGCCCTGCTCGCAGACGGCCCGGAGGCCCTCGGTGTCCTGGAAGGCGTTGTAGACCCCATCGACGCAGACGAGCCCTTCAGAACGTGCCGCCAGCAGGCAGATCCCGAGGCTCGCCAGGAGCGGCGTGCGGTCCGGCACGTGCTCGGCCCGCAGGTCCTTGACGAGGTCGTTGGTCCCGAGCACAAACCCCGCGAGGCGGGGATGCCCGGCCGCAATTGCCGCCGCGTTCAGCACGCCCCGCGGCGTCTCCATCATCGCCCAGAGCCGGCACGACTCGGGCGCGCCGTGCGCCTCGAGCAGGGCCGCCGCCCGCGCGAGGTCGCCCGGGCCTTCGACCTTCGGCAGCAGGATCGCGTCCGGGCCCGCCGCGCAGGCGACCGCGACGTCCGCTTCGCCCCACTCGGTGTCGAGGCCGTTGACGCGGACGAGCAGCACGCGCCCGCCGTAGCCGCCGGCCCGGACCGCCTCGGCGACGAGCTCCCGCGCCCGCGGCTTCTCGGCCGGCGCCACCGCGTCCTCGAGGTCGAGGATCAGCGCGTCCGCCGGCAGCGACCGCGCCTTCTCGAGCGCGCGCGGCCGCGAGCCAGGCATGTAGAGGACCGAGCGATAGGGGTGGGTATCCGTCGGCATCGGCACCGGGCCATCTTTGCTGCGCCGCAACAGTCACTGGCGCATGCCCGGCTGAAACGCAAGAAGATTTCGTGGCGCTCACGCCGTTGCGCGCCGTGCGCAACCAGAGCGCGCATCGTTAACATTGCTTTCGCCAATTGGGATCAGAGTTAACGCATCGTTCGGATTTCGGCCGCCCGGCCGGCCCGGAAATCTTCTGCGACCCGGTCCCGCCCCGGCGTCGCCCCGTCACAAGGAACCGACCATGCCCAAGCTCACGCTCCTCGTCCGCGTCGCAGTGGCGCTGGCGCTCCTCGCCGGCACACCGAGCGCGCAGGCGGGCGACAGCCAGGCCTGCGCCGACCGCGGCCAGGTGGTGAAGAAGCTCGCCGAGAAGTTCGGCGAGACGCTGAAGAGCGTCGGGCTGCACGCCGACGACGCGGTCATCGAGGTCTACAGTTCCGAGAGCACGGGGACCTGGACCATCCTCGTGACGCACACCGACGGCATGTCGTGCCTGCTTGCCGCCGGCCAGGGCTGGCAGCAGGACGTGAAACCAATCGACGCCCCCGGCAGCGACGCCTGATCGAGGCCTCTCCGGGGGGCTGGCCCGGTCCGAAGCCGGCCGCACCCCGCTTGTCTGCCGCAGGCCGGCGGTCTATGCCGGCGGCATGCAGACGCTGACGATCCGCCGCCCCGACGACTGGCACCTGCACCTGCGCGACGGCGCGATGCTGCAAGGCGTCCTGCCCGAGTCGCGGCACTTCGCGCGCGCGATCGTGATGCCGAACCTGGTTCCGCCGGTCGCGACGGCGCGCGACGCCGCCGCCTACCGCGACCGCATCCTGGCGGCGCTGCCCGCGGGGCAGGATTTCACCCCCCTGATGACGCTCTACCTGACCGAGCGCACCGATCCGGACGACGTGGCGGCGGCCGCGGCGGACGGGCTCGTCACCGCGGTCAAGCTCTATCCGGCGGGGGCGACCACCAACTCGGCGCACGGCGTGCATTCGATGCGGGCGGTGATGCCGGTGCTGGAGCGGATGGCCGCGATCGGGCTGCCGCTCTGCATCCACGGCGAGGTCACCGACGCCGAGGTCGACGTCTTCGACCGCGAGGCCTCGTTCATCGAGCGCATCCTGGCGCCGCTGCGCGGGACGCTGCCGGACCTGCGCATCGTGCTCGAGCACGTGACGACGGCCGAGGGGGTGCACTTCGTCAAGGACAGCCGCAACGTCGGCGCGACGCTGACGGTGCACCACCTGATCCTCAACCGGAACCACCTGTTCGTCGGCGGCGTGCGGCCGCACTACTACTGCCTGCCGATCCTCAAGCGCGAGAAGCACCGGCTGGCGCTGCTGGCGGCGGCGACCGGCGGCGATGCGCGCTTCTTCCTCGGCACCGACAGCGCGCCGCACGCGCGGCACGCCAAGGAGGCGGCCTGCGGCTGCGCCGGGGTGTTCACGGCACCGGTGGCGCTCGCCTGCCTGGCGCAGGTCTTCGAGGAGGAAGGGGCGCTCGACCGGCTGGAGGGGTTCGCGAGCCTGCACGGGCCGGCGTTCTACCGGCTGCCGCCCAACGAGGGCACGATCACGCTCGAGCGCTCGGCCGGACCGGTCGCGGTGCCGGAGACGGTCGAGACCGGGGCGGGGCCGGTCGTGGTGTTCGATCCCGGGTTTCCGCTGCACTGGCGGGTCGCGGGTTGAGACGGAGGCGCGCGGGGTTGTCCGGGCCCGGGCAAACCGGCAAGTTGTTGATATGAAACGACTTCAGGCCCGGACATTTACCGGATTTCAACGATTGCCCGAGCCCCGGGGAGCCGCCTTCCGGTCCCCGGAAGAGGCCTGAGAGGAGAGGGAATGTACGCGAACGGCTTTCCCGGCGACGCGGAGATGGCGCGGCTGACCGCGCGGATGCTGCTGGAGATCGAGGCGGTCAACTTCCGCCGCGGCGAGCCCTACAAGTTCACCTCCGGCCTCGCCTCGCCGGTCTACATCGACTGCCGCAAGCTGATCTCCTTCCCGGCCGTGCGCGCGACGCTGATGGACTTCGCCTGCGCCAAGCTGCTGCGCGACGCGGGCTTCGCGCGCTTCGACGCGATCGCCGGCGGCGAGACGGCGGGCATCCCCTTCGCCGCCTGGATCGCCGAGCGGCTGGCGCTGCCGATGCTCTACGTGCGCAAGAAGCCCAAGGGCTTCGGCCGCGACGCCCAGATCGAGGGCGCGCTGACCGAGGGCGCCCGGGTGCTGCTGGTCGAGGACCTCGCGACCGACGGCGGCTCGAAGCTGCGCTTCGCCGAGGCGGTGCGGGCGGCGGGGGGCGAGGTCGGACATACCTTCGTCGTCTTCTTCTACGGCATCTTCGCCCGCTCGGAGGCGGCGCTGCTGGAGCACGGGCTGAAGCTCCACTACCTCGCCACCTGGCGCGACGTGCTGGCCGAGGCGCGGGCGGGCAAGCACTTCGATCCCGAGACGCTGGCCGAGGTCGAGGCCTTCCTCGGCGCGCCGCTCGAATGGTCGGGAATGAACGGCGGCGTGACCGAGGTCGTGGGCTGAAGACCCGGCCGCGCGCAGGCCCTTGATCGGCCTGTGGGAAGAGTCGTAGTGTCCCGTGCCGCAAGGCAGCCTTCCGGGAGGGGCGTCTCGATACTCCGAGGGTCGAAGGCGCTGGAAGAGCGCTGCGATCCGCCGAATCCGTCGAGGCCAAGGGGACGACCATGACGCTTTCCCTCCATACGCTGCCCGCGCCCGACCCGCGCTCGGCCGACCCCGAGATCCTGGCGAAGGAGATCGTGGACGGGCTGACCTACCGGGTGGGCAAGGACCCGAAGGTCGCCAAGCCGCACGACTGGCTGCAGGCGGTGATCCTGGTCACCCGCGACCGCGCGATCGAATACTGGATGAACGCGACCCGGCGCACCTACATGGAAGGGGACAAGCGGGTCTACTACCTGAGCCTCGAGTTCCTGATCGGCCGGCTGATGCGGGACGCGGTCTCGAACCTCGGCCAGACCGACTCGATGCGCGCGGCGCTGAAGCTGCTCGGCGTCGACTACGACGAGATCGCCGAGATCGAGGCCGACGCGGCGCTCGGCAACGGCGGCCTCGGGCGGCTCGCGGCCTGCTTCATGGAGAGCATGGCGACCGTCGGCGTGCCGGCCTACGGCTACGGCATCCGCTACCGGCACGGGCTGTTCCGGCAGGAGATCCTCGACGGCTGGCAGGCCGAGATGCCGGAGACCTGGCTCGAGCACGGCAACCCGTGGGAGTTCGATCGGCGCGAGGCTGCCTACGACGTGGGCTTCGGCGGGCACGTGGAGTTCCACGACGCCAACGGCGGCACCGAGCATTTCGTCTGGCACCCGGCCGAGCGTGTGAAGGCGACCGCCTTCGACACGCCGATCGTCGGCTGGCGCGGGCACCGCGTCAACACGCTCCGGCTCTGGCGGGCCGATCCGATCGACCCGATCAAGCTCGACGCCTTCAACGCCGGCGACCACCTGGGCTCGCTCGCCGAGTCGAACCGGGCCGATGCGCTGACCCGCGTGCTCTATCCGGCCGACGCCTCCCCGGCCGGGCAGGAGCTGCGGCTGCGGCAGGAGTATTTCTTCTCGTCCGCCTCGGTGCAGGACATCCTGCGGCGGCACAAGCAGCAGTACGGCCGCTTCGACAACCTCGCCGACAAGGTGGCGATCCAGCTCAACGACACGCATCCGGCGGTCTGCGTCGCCGAGCTGATGCGGCTCCTGATCGACGAGCACGAGCTCGAGTTCGACGAGGCCTGGGAGCTGACCCAGGGCACGATCGCCTACACCAACCACACGCTCCTGCCCGAGGCGCTCGAGAGCTGGCCGGTGCCCTTGTTCGAGCGGCTGCTGCCGCGCCACATGCAGATCATCTACGAGATCAATTCCCGGCTGCTGAAGGACGCCCGCTTCGTCCACAAGATGAGCGACGCCGAGATTCGCGCGATCAGCCTGATCGACGAGACCGGCGAGCGGCGCGTGCGCATGGGCAACCTCGCCTTCGTCGGCGCCCATTCGATCAACGGCGTCGCGGCGATGCACTCCGAGCTCCTGAAGGTCACGGTCTTCAAGGAGCTGCACCAGATGTTCCCGGACCGGATCAACAACAAGACCAACGGGATCACCCCGCGGCGCTGGCTGCAGCAGTGCAACCCCGATCTGACGAAGCTGATCGTCGACACGATCGGCCCGGGCTTCCTCGACGACATCGACCGGCTGCGCGACCTCGAGCCCTTTGCCGACGACCCGTCGTTCCAGGACGAGTTCGCGCGGGTGAAGCGGCACAACAAGGACCGGCTGGCGAAGCTGGTGCGCGAGCGGATGGGGATCCGGCTCGACCCCAACGCGCTCTTCGACATCCAGGTCAAGCGCATCCACGAGTACAAGCGCCAGCTCCTCAACATCATCGAGGCGGTGTCGCTCTACGACCAGATCCGCTCGCACCCGGAATACAACTGGACCCCGCGGGTGAAGATCTTCGCCGGCAAGGCGGCGCCGACCTACCACAACGCCAAGCTGATCATAAAGCTCGCCAACGACGTGGCGCGGGTAATCAACTCGAACCCGGCGGTGCGGAACGTCCTGCGCGTCGTCTTCGTCCCCAACTACAACGTCAGCCTCGCCGAGGTGCTGGTGCCGGCGGCGGACCTCAGCGAACAGATTTCGACCGCGGGCATGGAAGCCTCGGGCACCGGCAACATGAAGTTCGCGCTGAACGGCGCGCTGACGATCGGGACCCTCGACGGCGCCAACGTCGAGATCCGCGAACTGGTCGGCCCCGAGAACATCATCATCTTCGGCCTGACCGACACCGAGGTCGCCGAGCGGCGGGCCGGCGGCCACGACCCGCGGGCGGTGATCGAGGGCTCGCCCGAGCTCAGCCAGGCGCTGTCGTCGATCTCGTCCGGCGTCTTCTCGCCCGAGGACCCGGGCCGCTACAGCGGGCTGATCGGCGGGCTCTACGACCACGACTACTTCATGGTCGCCACCGACTTCGATGCCTATACCGCCGCCCAGCGCCGGGTCGACGAGCTCTGGTCCGACCCGTCGACCTGGTGGCGCAAGGCGATCCTGAACACCGCGCGGATGGGATGGTTCTCTTCCGACCGCACGATCCGTCAATATGCCGGGGACATCTGGGGCATCAGCCTGTAGCCTTCGACTGCCAATGAGAACAACGCGGGGGAAACGCCGGTGACGAAGGAGCCAGTGAAGCGCGGCCGGCGTGCGCGCCCGCCGATCGGCCTGATCGACATGCCGGAGATCGAGGCGATCGTCTCGGGCTCGCACGGCGACCCGTTCGCGGTGCTCGGCGTGCACGAGGCGGGCGACGCGCTGGTCGCGCGCGCCTTCGTCGACGGCGCCGCAGAGCTCGAGGCCTTCACGCTCGACGGGACGTCGGCGGGCACGCTGGAGCGGCGCCACGACGCCGGCTTCTTCGAGGGGCCGCTGACGCTCAAGGCCCGTCAGCCGCTCAAGTACCGCGCACGAAACGCCGGTGGCGAGTGGTGGGTCACCGACAGCTATTCCTTCGGGCCTGTCCTCGGACCGATGGACGACTACTACATCCGCGAGGGCAGCCACCTCAGGCTGTTCGACAGGATGGGCGCGCACCCGATGCAGCACGAGGGCGCCGAGGGCGTCCACTTCGCGGTCTGGGCGCCCAACGCCCGGCGCGTGTCGGTGATCGGCGACTTCAACGGCTGGGACGGGCGGCGGCACGTGATGCGGCTGCGCCGCGACACCGGCATCTGGGAGATCTTCATCCCCGACGTGCATGCCGGCCTCGGCTACAAGTACGAGCTGCTCGGCCCCGACGGCGGCCGGCTGCCGCTGAAGGCCGACCCCTTCGCGCGCGCTTCCGAGCTCCGGCCGGCCACGGCGTCGATCGTCGCGCCCGAGCTCGACCACGAATGGGGCGACAAGGCGCACCGGGCGTTCTGGGCCGAGGCCGACGCCCGCCGGACGCCGATCTCGATCTACGAGGTGCATGCCGGCAGCTGGCGGCGGGACGGGGAGCGGTTCCTCAGCTGGGACGAGCTCGCCGACACGCTGATTCCCTACGCCGCCGACATGAACTTCACCCACATCGAGTTCCTGCCGATCTCCGAGCACCCCTACGATCCGTCCTGGGGCTACCAGACCACCGGGCTCTATGCGCCGAGCGCGCGGTTCGGGCCGCCCGAGGGGTTCGCGCGCTTCGTCGACGGGGCGCACCGGGCCGGGATCGGCGTCATCCTCGACTGGGTGCCGGCGCACTTCCCGACCGACGAGCACGGGCTGGCGCGCTTCGACGGCACGGCGCTATACGAGCACGCCGACCCGCGGCAGGGGTTCCATCCCGACTGGAACACCGCGATCTACAACTTCGGCCGGCAGGAGGTGTTCAGCTTCCTGATCAACAACGCGCTCTACTGGACCGAGAAGTTCCACGTGGACGGCCTGCGCGTCGACGCCGTCGCCTCGATGCTCTACCTCGACTACTCGCGGCGCGAGGGCGAGTGGATCCCGAACAAGTACGGCGGGCGCGAGAACCTGGAAGCCGTCGCCTTCCTGCAGGCGATGAACCGCGCGGTCTACGGCAAGCACCCGGGGCGCGTCACCTTCGCCGAGGAGTCGACCTCCTGGCCAAAGGTTTCGGCGCCGGTCTACGACGGCGGCCTCGGGTTCGGCTTCAAGTGGAACATGGGCTGGATGCACGACACGCTCAAGTACATGTCCCTCGACCCGGCCTACCGGAAATACCACCACAACGACCTGACCTTCGGGCTCCTCTACGCCTTCAGCGAGAACTTCGTCCTGCCGCTCAGCCACGACGAGGTGGTGCACGGCAAGGGTTCGATGATCGCCAAGATGCCCGGCGACGGCTGGCAGAAGTTCGCGAACCTCCGTGCCTACTACGCCTTCATGTGGGGCTATCCGGGCAAGAAGCTGCTGTTCATGGGCCAGGAGTTCGCCCAAGGCCACGAATGGTCCGAGGAGCGCGGGCTCGACTGGTGGCAGCTCGACCTCGAGCCGCACAAGGGGATGCAGGCGCTGGTCCGCGACCTGAACAAGCTCTACCGGGACACGCCGGCCCTGCACCAGCGCGACTGCGAGGGCGATGGCTTCTCCTGGCTGATCGCCGACGACCGGCAGAACTCGGTCTTCGCCTGGGTGCGCAAGGCCCCGGGGCAGCCGCCCGTCGCGGTGGTCTCGAACTTGACGCCGGTTCCGCGCACCGGCTACGGCGTGCCGCTGCCGCAGGCCGGCCGCTGGAAGGAGATCATGAATACCGACGCCGGCGTCTATGGCGGCAGCGGGATGGGCAACATGGGCGGCATCGACGCCGAGGAGCGCGACGGCAGCATCATGGGGCACCTGACCCTGCCGCCGCTGGCGACGGTCTGGCTGGAACTCGAAACGAACTGAGGGCCCGACGGGCCGGAAACAGCGACCATTGGGAGGGTGAGTTGGAGAAGAGAACGTCACCGCTCGCGCGTGATGCGATGGCCTATGTCCTGGCCGGCGGACGCGGCAGCAGGCTCAAGGAACTGACCGACCGGCGCGCGAAGCCCGCGGTCTATTTCGGCGGCAAGGTCCGGATCATCGACTTCGCGCTCTCGAACGCGCTGAACTCGGGCATCCGCCGGATCGGGGTCGCGACCCAGTACAAGGCGCACAGCCTCATCCGCCACATGCAGCGCGGCTGGAACTTCTTCCGCCCGGAGCGGAACGAGAGCTTCGACATCCTGCCGGCGTCGCAGCGCGTCTCCGAGACCCAGTGGTACGAGGGGACCGCCGACGCGGTCTACCAGAACCTCGACATCATCGCCGACTACGAGCCCGAGTTCATGGTCATCCTCGCGGGCGACCACATCTACAAGATGGACTACGAGCTGATGCTGCAGCAGCACGTGGACCAGGGGGCCGACGTCACCGTCGGCTGCCTCGAGGTGCCGCGGATGGAGGCGACCGGCTTCGGCGTGATGCACGTCGACGAGAAGGACCAGATCACCGCCTTCGTCGAGAAGCCCGCCGACCCGCCGGGC
Organism: Amaricoccus sp.; assembly: GCA_046348975.1. Taxonomy (GTDB): domain Bacteria; phylum Pseudomonadota; class Alphaproteobacteria; order Rhodobacterales; family Rhodobacteraceae; genus Amaricoccus. The sequence continues at coordinate 65,837 of JAXMDF010000010.1, forward strand.
ATCCCCGGCCAGCCCGACATGGCGCTCGCCTCGATGGGCATCTACGTCTTCCGCACCAAGTTCCTCGCCGACCTCCTCCGGCGCGACGCCGAGACCCCCGGATCGTCGCGCGACTTCGGCAAGGATCTGATCCCCTACATCGTCGAGCACGGCAAGGCCGTCGCCCACCGCTTCAGCGCCTCCTGCGTGCGGTCGAGCCACGAAGGCGTCGCCTACTGGCGCGACGTCGGGACGGTCGACGCCTACTGGGAGGCGAACATCGACCTGACCGACGTCATACCCGAGCTCGACCTCTACGACACCTCCTGGCCGATCTGGACCTACGCCGAGATCAAGCCGCCGGCCAAGTTCGTCCACGACATCGACGGCCGCCGCGGCAGCGCCGTCTCGAGCCTCGTCGCCGGCGACTGCATCGTCTCCGGCGCGACGGTGCGGCACTCGCTGGTCTCGACCGGCTGTCGCGTGCATTCCTTCTCGGGCCTCGACGAGGCCGTCCTGCTGCCCGACGTCGACGTCGGACGCAAGGCGCAGCTCCGCCGGGTCGTCGTCGACCGCGGGGTCAAGATCCCCGAGGGGCTGGTGGTCGGCGAGGACGGCGCGCTCGACGCCAAGCGGTTCCGCCGCACCGAGTCGGGCATCTGCCTGATCACCCAGCCGATGATCGACCGCCTCGGCTGATGAAAGTCCTTTCGGTCGCCTCCGAGGTCTACCCGCTGATCAAGACGGGCGGCCTCGCCGACGTCGCCGGGGCGTTGCCCCCGGCGATGGCCCGCCGCGGCATCGAGATGCGCACGCTCCTGCCCGGCTACCGCTCGGTGATGGGCAACCTGACCCGCCCGCGCGTGGTGCACGAGTTCACCGCGCTCTTCGGCGCCCCGGCGCGGCTGATCGCCGCCGAGGCCGAGGGGCTCTCGCTCCTCGTCCTCGACGCGCCCGCGCTCTACGACCGCCCCGGCGGGCCCTACCTCGGGCCCGACGGCGTCGACCACCCCGACAACTGGCGCCGCTTCGGCGCGCTCTGCCGCGCCTCGGCCGACATCGCCCGCGGCGCCGTCGCCGAGTTCGTGCCCGACCTCGTGCACGCCCACGACTGGCAGGCCGGCCTCGCGCCCGCCTACCTGCGCTACTACGGCATCGGCAAGCCGTCGGTCATCACCATCCACAACATCGCCTTCCAGGGCTGGTTCCCGCCCGGCGCCTTCGGCTACCTGGACCTGCCGCCGCAGGCCTACGCCATCGACGGCGTCGAGTTCCACGGCGGCGTCGGGTTCCTGAAGGCCGGGCTCGCCAGCGCCAGCGCCATCACCACCGTCAGCCCGACCTACGCCGAGGAGATCACCACGCCCGCCTACGGCATGGGGCTCGAAGGCCTGATCTCGGCGCGCAAGCCGGTGCTGCACGGCATCGTCAACGGCATCGACACCGACGTCTGGAACCCGGAGACCGACCCGCTGCTGCCCGCCACCTACTCGGCGCGGAAGCTCGACGGCCGGGCGAAGAACCGCGCCGCCATCGAGGAGCGCTTCGGCCTGCAGTCCGATGGCTCGCCGCTCCTGGTGCTGGTCAGCCGACTGACCTGGCAGAAGGGTATCGACCTCCTCGCCTGGATCACCGCCCAGGACATCGTCGGCGCCGGCCTCCGGCTCGCGGTCCTCGGCAGCGGCGAGTCGGGGCTCGAAACCACCTTCCACTCGCTCGCCGCCGAGTTCCCCGGCCGCGTCGGCGTGGTCATCGGCTACGACGAGGCGCTGTCGCACGTGATGCAGGGCGGCGGCGACGCCATCGTGATCCCGTCGCGCTTCGAGCCCTGCGGCCTGACCCAGCTCTACGGGCTGCGCTACGGCTGCGTGCCGATCGTCGGCCGGACCGGCGGCCTCGCCGATACCGTCATCGACGCGAACATCGCCGCGCTCAACGCCGGCGTCGCGACCGGTTTCCAGTTCACGCCCGTCGACGCCGCCCCCTTCGCCGGCGCATTGCGCCGCGCGACCCAGCTCATGCGCGACCCCAAGGCCTGGGCCGCCATCCAGCGCCAGGGGATGAAGGCCGACGTGTCCTGGGACCGCAGCGCCGCGCTCTACGCCGACCTCTACGCCTCGCTTCTGCCTCACGGAGCCCCGGAATGATCGAGACCCGACCGACCAAGCCCTACACGGACCAGAAGCCGGGCACCTCGGGCCTGCGCAAGAAGGTGCCGCACTTCCAGCAGGAGAACTACGTCCAGAACTTCATCCAGTCGATCTTCGACTCCCTGGAGAACTTCGCCGGCAAGACGCTGGTGATCGGCGGCGACGGCCGCTACTTCAACCGCGAGGTCGTGCAGATCGCGATCAAGATGGCCGCCGCCAACGGCTTCGGCCGGGTGCTGGTGGGGCAGGGCGGCCTCCTGTCGACGCCGGCCGCCTCCAACGTGATCCGCAAGTACCGCGCCTTCGGCGGCATCGTGCTCTCGGCCAGCCACAACCCGGGCGGGCCGCATGAGGACTTCGGCATCAAGTACAACATCGGCAACGGCGGCCCGGCGCCCGAGCGGATCACCGAGGCGATCTTCGCCCGCACCAAGGAGATCGACGAATACAAGATCTCCGACGCGCCCGACCTCGACCTCGACAAGCTCGGGACGCAGACGCTGGAGAAGATGACCGTCGAGGTCATCGACCCGGTCGCCGACTACGCCGCGCTGATGGAGACCCTCTTCGACTTCCCGGCCATCAAGGCGATGTTCGCCGGCGGCTTCCGCATGGCCTTCGACGCCATGTCCGCCGTCACCGGCCCCTATGCGCACGAGATCCTCGAGAACCGGCTCGGCGCCGCCAAGGGCACCGTCCGCAACGGCACCCCTCTCCCCGACTTCGGCGGCCACCACCCCGACCCGAACCTCGTCCACGCCAAGGCCCTCTACGACGAGATGATGGGCCCGGACGCCCCCGACTTCGGCGCCGCTTCCGACGGCGACGGCGACCGCAACCTGATCATCGGCCGCGGCATCTTCATCACCCCCTCCGACTCGCTCGCCATGCTGTCGGCCAACGCCCACCTCGCCCCCGGCTACGCCAAGGGCCTCGCCGGCATCGCCCGCTCGATGCCGACCAGCGCCGCCGCCGACCGCGTCGCGGCCAAGCTCAAGATCGGCATCTACGAGACCCCGACCGGCTGGAAGTTCTTCGGCAACCTCCTCGACGCCGGCTTCGTGACGATCTGCGGCGAGGAGAGCGCGGGGACGGGCTCCAACCACGTCCGCGAGAAGGACGGGCTCTGGGCCGTCCTCCTCTGGCTCAACATCCTCGCCGCTCGCAAGCAGCCGGCCAAGGAGATCGCCGAGGCGCACTGGAAGGAGTACGGCCGCAACTACTACGCCCGCCACGACTACGAGGGCGTCGAGACCGCCGCCGCCAACGCGCTGGTCGACGAGCTGCGCGCCAAGCTCTCCAAGCTCCCCGGCACCAAGGTCGCCGGGCTGAAGGTCGCCGATGCCGACGACTTCACCTACAAGGACCCGATCGACGGCTCGGTGTCCGCGAAGCAGGGCATCCGGGTGATGTTCGAAGGCGGCAGCCGCGTCGTCTTCCGCCTCTCCGGCACCGGCACCTCCGGCGCGACGCTCCGCGTCTACATCGAGCGCTACGAGGACGACCCGAAGAAGCTCGGCCTGGAGACCTCGGCCGCCCTCGCCGACCTGATCCAGGCCGCCGAGGAGGTCGCCGGCATCCGCGCCCACACCGGCCGCGACAAGCCGGACGTGATCACCTGACCGGCACGACGACGCTCGGCGCCCGCCCGGTCCCGGGCGGGCTCGAAATCGCCGTCTGGTCCGGCACCGCCGAGCGCATCTGGGCCTGTCCCTTCGATGGCGAGCGCGAGCTCGCCCGCGTGCCGCTCGACCGCGCCGAGGGTGGCGTCTTCGCCGCGACCCTGCCAGGCCTCGGCGCCGGCACCCGCTACGGCCTGCGCGCCGATGGTCCGTACAACCCGGAGCGCGGCCTCTGGTTCGACCCCTCGAAGCTCCTCGTCGATCCCTGCGCCACCGCCCTCGACCGCCCCTTCGCCTACGACCCCCGCCTCGCCGCCCCGCGCGAGGCCGGGATCGACACCGCGGCGCTGATGCCGAAGGCGATCGCCGCCGCGCTGCCGCCGCCGCGCCGCCCGGAGCCGCCGGTCTTCCGTCCCGGCGGGCTGATCTACGAGCTGCCGGTCAAGGCCTTCACCATCCTCCACCCCGACGTCCCGGAGCCCCTCCGCGGCACCGTCGCCGCCATCGCCCACCCGGCCGTCCTCGACCACCTGGTCCGCCTCGGCGTCGACGCCGTCGAGCTGATGCCGGTGACCGCCTGGATCGACGAGCGCCACCTGGGCCCCCTCGGCCTGACCAACGGCTGGGGCTACAACCCCGTCGCCTTCATGGCCCCCGACCCCCGCCTCTGCCCCGGCGGCATCGCCGAGCTCGCCGCGACCACCGCCGCCCTCCGCGCCGCCGGCATCGGCGTCATCCTCGACGTCGTCTTCAACCACACCGGCGAGAGCGACGCCCACGGCCCCACCCTCTCGCTGCGCGGCCTCGACGCCACCGCCTACTTCCGCCACGCCCCCGACGGCCGCCTGATAAACGACGCCGGCACCGGCAACACGCTGGCCTGCGACCACCCCGCGACCCGCCGCCTGATCCTCGACACCCTCCGCCACTTCGTCGGCCACGCCGGCGTCGACGGCTTCCGCTTCGACCTTGCCCCGATCCTCGGCCGCACCGCGCGGGGCTTCCAGCCGCACGCCGAAATCTTCGCGCAGATCGCCGCCGACCCGCTGCTCGCCGACCGCATCCTGATCGCCGAACCCTGGGACATCGGCCCCGGCGGCTACCAGCTCGGCCGCTTCCCGCCCTCCTGGCTCGAGTGGAACGACCGCTACCGCGACCGGGTCCGCCGCTTCTGGCGCGGCGATCCGCACATGCTCGGCGAGATCGCCACCGCCGTCGCCGGCTCCTCCGACAGCTTCGACCCACCGGCCACCCGCACGGTCAACTTCATCGCCGCCCACGACGGCTTCCCGCTCGCCGACCTCGCCGCCTACGCCCACAAGCACAACCAGGCGAACGGCGAGCACAACCGCGACGGCCACGGCGAGAACCTCTCCTGGAACAACGGCGTCGAGGGCCCGACCGACGATCCCGCCGTGAAGGCCCTCCGCCAACGCGACATCCGCGCCCTCCTCGCCGCCCTCTTCGCCTCGCGCGGGACGATCATGCTGACCGCCGGCGACGAGTTCGGCCGTACCCAGGGCGGCAACAACAACGCCTACGCCCAGGACAACCGCATCACCTGGCTCGATTGGGACGGCCGCGACCGCGATCTGGAAGGCTTCACCGCCGCCCTCGCCGCCTTCCGCCGCGCCCACCCGGCGCTCTCCGCCCCCGAGTTCCTCACCGGCCGCGCCGCCGCCGACGGCATCCCCGACGTCGCCTGGCTCACCCCCGGCGGCCAGGCCAAGACCGCCGACGACTGGCAATCGGCCCGCGGCGCCGCCCTCGCGATGGTGCTCGGTGCCGGCGGCAACGGCCGGCTGGCCGTCCTCTTCAACCGCAGCGGCCACGAGGTCGCCTTCCACCTGCCGCCCCGCCCCGGCCACCACTGGCAGGACGCCCCCTCCGGCCGCGTCACCCTCGGCCCGCGCGGGGTGGCCTTCGTGGTCGAGCGACCCGGCGGTCCCGTCCTGCGCCGTCGCCGGGGGACGACCCCTTGAGGCGGGCGCCCCGGGGGCTTAGATCCGCTCAGGGGTTGGAGCAAAACCCATCCGAATCAGGGGCAAGGATGGATCGCCGCACCTTCGTCAGTTCCGCGGTCGCCGGTTTCCTCGGCGGCGGAGTCGCGATCGCGCGCCCGACATGGGCCGACCAGCCGGCGCCGGCCGCCTGGAGCTTCGACACGGTGGTCGCCCGCGCCCACGACATGGCGGCGCTGCCCTACCGCCGTCCGCTGATGAAGCTCACCGAGCCCTTCGCCGACCTGAAGTACGACCAGTTCCGCGCCATCCGCTTCCGCGAGGACAAAAGGCTCTTCGCCGACGGCCGCCCGTTCCAGGTCGACCTGCTGCCGCCCGGCTTTTCCTACCAGGACGCGATCGAGATCTACGCCGTCAAGGACGGCGTCGCCGAGCGCATCCCCTTCTCGGTCGACTTCTTCGACTTCTCCCCCGACTACTTCCCCTACAAGAACGGCAAGGCGCCCTCGAACCTCGCCCAGGACCTCGGCTTCAGCGGCGTCCGCATCCGCAACGCGCTGAACCGCCCGGGCGTCTGGGACGAGTTCGCCGTCTTCCAGGGCGCGAGCTACTTCCGCGCCGTGGCGCATGGCGCGATCTACGGCCTCTCGGCCCGCGGCCTCGCCATCGGCACCGGCGGCCCCGACGCCGAGGAGTTCCCGATCTTCACCGCCTTCTGGCTGCAGGAGCCGCGGCCGGGCGACCGCGCGCTGCGGATGAGCGCGCTCCTCGACAGCGACTCGGTCGCCGGCGCCTTCGACTTCTCGCTCGCTCCGGGCGTCGAGACCGTCATGCAGGTGCGCTCGATGCTCTTCCCGCGCCGCGACATCACCGCGATCGGCATTGCGCCGCTGACCTCGATGTATTTCTTCGGCCCCGACCGCCGCGGCAACATCGACGACTTCCGCAACGCCGTGCACGACAGCGACGGCCTCCGCATCGTCAACGGCTCGGGCGAGCGGCTCTGGCGGCCGCTCCGGAACCCGACCAAGGTCGAGACCTCGGCCTTCGCCGACGAGAACCCGCAGTCCTTCGGGCTCATCCAGCGCTCGCGCGCCTTCGGCGACTTCGAGGACGGCGAGGCGCACTACGAGCTCCGCCCCAGCGCCTGGGTCGAGCCCGACACCGGCTGGGGCAAGGGCTCGGTGATGCTGACCGAGCTCCCGAGCGCCGACGAGTTCGCCGACAACATCGTCGTCTTCTGGCGCCCAGAGGCGCCGCTGCTGGCCGGCTCCCAGGCGGGCTTCAACTACCGCGTGACCTGGGCGCTCGACGAGGTCGAGGAGCTGCCGCTCGCCCGCGTGGTCTCGACCCGCAGCGGCCTCTCGATCATCGACGCCCGCGAGCGGGTCTTCGTCGTCGACTTCGACCTCGGCATGGTCGAATTCCCGAGCGTCGTCCCGCGCCTGCAGGCCAGTGCCGGCGAGATCAAGAGCCTCGACATCACCCGCCTGCCCGACGCGACGCTCGCCCGCGTCGCCTTCCACTTCGTCGCCGGCGACGCCCCGTCGGCCGAGTTCCGCCTCTGGCTCGACAGCCAGGACACCCGCGCCTCGGAAATCTGGCTCTACCGCTGGAGCGCGTGAGCCGCGCGTGGAACGCCCTCAGGGGCGATCCCAGGTCGGATGGAACCGTCCCGCCGGCGACAGGGTGAAGACCTCGACCCCGGTCTCGGTGACGCCGACCGAATGCTCGAACTGCGCCGACAGCGACCGGTCCTTGGTCACCGCCGTCCATTCGTCGTCGAGGATCTTCGTCTCCGGCCGGCCGAGGTTGATCATCGGCTCGATGGTGAAGAACATCCCCGGCTCCAGCACCGGCCCCGCCCCCCAGCGACCGTAGTGCAGCACATTGGGCGAGGCATGGAACACCCGGCCGAGCCCGTGGCCGCAGAAGTCGCGGACGACCGAGCAGCGGTGCGCCTCGGCGAAGCGCTGGATCGCGGCGCCGATGTCGCCGAAGGTGTTGCCGGGCCGCACCTGCCCGATCCCCTCCATCAGCGCGTCGTGGGTGATGCCGATCAGCCGCTCCGCATAGGGCTTGGGCGTCCCGGCGAAATACATCCGCGAGCTGTCGCCGAACCAGCCGTCGACGATCACCGTCACGTCGATGTTGAGGATGTCGCCCTGCTGCAGCGCATCGTCCAGCCGCTTCCGCTCGTTCTTCCCCGTCGGGATCGGGCTGCCCGGGATGCCATGGCATACCACGTGATTGACCGAGATGCAGCTCGCGTGCCGGTAGCCCTTGTAGCCGATCGTGGCCGACGTGGCGCCGGCCGCGCGGATCATCTCGTGGATGGCAGCGTCGAGCTCCAGCGTCGTCGCCCCCGGCGCCACCAGGGGCCCGACCCGGTCGAGGATCGAGGCGGCGAGCCGGCCCGCGGTCCGCATCCCCTCGAAGTCCGCCGGCGTATGGATGCGGATGCCGTCCCGGTTGAGGCGGCCTGGGAGGATATTGTCCAAGGCGGGTTCTCCCGACGTCATGCCTTCGGGATGTAGCGCCTGCCCCCCGGTTTTGCAACGCAACCGCTACCCCTCGAACGGCAGCTCCCGGTCGATCCAGATCCCCGTCGGGTCGATCCGCACCGCGTGCGCGAGGATCTCGACCCCGGCCGTCCGCGCCGCCGACGAGGCGGCCGCATAGGCCGGGTCGCGATCGGCCGCGAGCCGGAGCGACGCGCAGTCGGCCCGCTGCACCACGTAGAGCATCGCCGCCCGATGCCCGGCCGCCGCCACCGCCGCCAGCTCGCGCAGGTGCCGCGCGCCCCGCGCGGTCGCCGCGTCGGGAAACTCCGCCAGCCCCCGCTGCCGCTGGAAGTGCACGTTCTTCACCTCGAGGTAGGCGTCCGGCCGGCCCTCGCCCGACAGCACGAAATCGACCCGGCTGGCCTCGCCGTAGCGCACCTCCGGCCGCACCCGCGCGTAGCCGGCCAGCCGCGGGATCGCCTTCGCCGCCAGCGCCTCGGCGACCAGCCGATTCGGCAGGCTCGCGTCGATCCCGACGAAGCCCGCGCCGTCGAGCTCGACCAGCCGCCAGGCGAAGCCGAGCTTGCGCTTCGGCCCCTCCATCGGCTCGAGCCAGACCGTCGTCCCCGGCTGGTTCAGCCCGGTCATGGCACCCGAGTTCGCGCAGTGGGTCGTCACCTCGCGGCCGTCTTCCAGCATGACGTCGGCGAGGAATCGTTTATACCGGCGCAGCAGCGTGCCGCGGACGAGCGGGGTCTTGAACAGCATCGCCCGACCCTGCGCCGCCGCCGCGAGGAGGACAAGCATGCCGAACCCCACCGCCGCCATGCTGACGATTGGCGACGAGATCCTCTCGGGCCGCACGCGCGACACCAACATGCCGCACCTCGCCCAGGCGCTCGCCGCCAAGGGCATCGACCTGCGCGAGACCCGCACCGTCCCCGACGTCGAGGCCGAGATCGTCGCCGCCGTCAACGCGCTCCGCGCCCGCTACACCCACGTCTTCACCTCGGGCGGCATCGGCCCGACCCACGACGACATCACCGCCGACTCGGTCGCCGCCGCCTTCGGCGTGCCGATCGACGTGCGCGAGGACGCCCGCGCCATCCTCGCATCGAACTACGCCAACCCGGAGCGCGACCTGAACGAGGCGCGCCTGCGCATGGCGCGCATCCCGGACGGCGCCGAGCTGATCGACAACCCGGTCTCCAAGGCCCCGGGCTTCAGCCTCGGCAACGTCCACGTGATGGCCGGCGTCCCCGCGGTCTTCGAGGCGATGGTCGCGGGCCTGCTCCCGCGGCTGACCGGCGGCCGGCCGCTCCTCTCCGAGACTTTCCGGGTGATGCGCCCCGAGGGCACCATCGCCGGTCCGCTCAGGATCGTCGCCGAGGCGCACCCGGCGGTCGCGATCGGCAGCTACCCCTTCAGCCGGGACGGCGTCTTCGGCGCCAACCTCGTCGCGCGCAGCGACGACCCCGATGCGCTGGCCGCGGCGGCCGCGGCGCTCCGGGCGATGGCGGCCGAGCTCGAAGCGGGGTAGGTCGGGCTTGGCGAAAGCCGCCGCCCCGGCCCATCGCCTTGCCTCGGCGGCACTGCTCCCGCCATAGTCGCCGGCGAACCCCGCCCGGAGCCTCCGCCGCCATGCACGGCCTCGACCTCGTCAACACCGCGATCATGGTCGGCGCCGCGCTGGTGCTGCTCGGGATCGCGTCGAGCCTGGTCGCGACCCGCTTCGGCGTGCCGCTGCTCCTCGTCTTCCTCGTCGTCGGCATGCTCGCGGGCCAGGATGGGCCGGGCCACATCGTCTTCAACAACTACTCGGTCACCTACCTTATCGGCTCGGTGGCGCTCGCCGTGATCCTGTTCGACGGCGGGTTGCGTACCCGGCTCTCGGTCTTCCGCGGCGTCGTCGCGCCGTCGCTGCTGCTGGCCACCGCCGGCGTGCTGATCACGGCCGCCGTGGCCGGCGCCGCCGCCTGGGCGATCTTCGCGCTCAAGCCCATCGAGGCGCTGCTGCTCGGCGCGATCATCGCCTCCACCGACGCGGCGGCGGTCTTCTTCCTGCTCCGGACCGGCGGGCTCCGGCTGCAGAGCCGGGTCGGATCGACGCTCGAGATCGAATCCGGCACCAACGACCCCACGGCCGTCTTCCTCGTCGTCGTGCTGACCGAGTTCATCCTCGCCGGCCCGCGCGCCTCGGGCTGGTCGGTGGTGCTCGAGATAGCCCAGCAGGGCCTGCTCGGCGCCACCCTGGGCCTCGCCGGCGGCCTTGCGCTCGTGGCGATCCTCAACCGCGTCGCCATGCCCGGCGGCCTGCACCCCCTCTTCGCCGTCACCGGCGCCATCCTGATCTACGCCGCCGTCTCGCTCGCCGGCGGCAGCGGGCTCCTTGCCGTCTACGTCGCCGGCCTCGTGGTCGCCAACCGCCCGACCCGCGCCTACCCCTCGATCGTCGGCTTCCACGACGCCGTGACCTGGCTCTGCCAGATCGTCATGTTCCTCGTCCTCGGCCTCCTGGTGACCCCGTCGACGCTCTGGAACTTCGCCTGGCAGGGCGTGCTGATCGCGCTGGTCCTGACCTTCGTCGCGCGCCCGCTCGCGGTCTGGCTCTGCCTTTCGCCCTTCGGCTTCACCCGCAACGAAAAGCTCTTCGTCTCCTGGGTCGGCCTGCGCGGCGCCGTCTCGATCTTCCTCGCCGCCATCCCGACCCTCGCCGGCGCGCCGAACTCGGGCACCTACTTCAACACCGCCTTCTTCGTGGTGCTGCTGTCGCTCCTCGTGCAGGGCTCGACCCTGACCACCGCCGCCCGCCGCCTCGGCGTCGCGCTCAGGCAGGTGACGCACAAGAGCAGCCGGGTCGAGATCGACATCCCCGGACAGAACGAGCAGGAGATCGTCGGCTATCCGGCGACCGCCGACACCCTCGTCCTCGGCCTCCACCGCCTGCCGGCCTGGGCCCGCGTCGTCATGGTCGTCCGCAAGGGCCACATCCTCGAGCCCTCGGAGGCGCTGCCGCTCAAGGCGGGCGACTACGCCTACTTCCTGATCGGCCGCGAGCGGCTGACCCGCCTAGACAGCCTGTTCCGCGAGAGCCCCGACGTCTCGCGCCGGCTCGGCCTCCTCTTCGGCGAGCTGCCGATCCGCGGCGAGACCAGGATCGGCGAGGTCGAGCAGTTCTACGACCTCGACTTCGGCGACCACCCGCGCGACATCACCCTCGCCGACTGGGCCGCCGAGCGGCTGAAGAAGCCGGCGCTCGACGCGAGCCTCGCCGTCCCCGGCGGCAAGCTCGTCGTCCGCCGCCTCGAATCGGGCCGCATCGCCAGCATGGGTCTGCAGCTCGACGAGCTCTTCGAGGTCGAGCCCGACGAGCGCATCCTCGCCCGGATCGAGGAGGAGATGGACGAGCTCGGGCCGCTGCGCCGCTGGCTGCGACGGTTCCGCCCGGGGTCGGCCTGACGCCGCTGCGGCCCGAGCATGGTTAACGCCGCGGCGCCCCCAATATCGAGCGTAGCCGAGCCCGGCCCGAGGCAGAAGGCGCTTTCAAGGCAATTGGTTAAGCGGACTGCGTTCCCTGGGCCGCGGAGCGGTACCATTGTCATGCGGGCTCCGGCTGATCGCCTCGCGTTCCGGGCATCCCGGCGCCACCCTTGCCCCCGGCCGTGCTCAACGACAGCGTCGCCGTGCAAGGAAGTGGGCGAAGCGATCATCCGGCTCCCGTTTCAGGCCGCCCTGCGCGGCCGCCGGCGGTTGCGCGGCGCGGCGACCCGCGGCTTCGGCGCGGCGGCGGGGCGGGCGCGCGCCGGCCCCGGTGCGAGCAGCGTCGTGCGCGTGAGCTTCTCGATCGCGCGCAGCCGCTCGGTCTCGTCCGGGGCGCAGAGCGTGATCGCGATCCCGTCGGCGCCGTTGCGGCCGGTGCGCCCTATGCGATGTACGTAGCTCTCGGCGGCGTCCGGCAGGTCGTAGTTGACGACATGCGTCACGCCCGGCACGTCGATGCCGCGGGCGACGATGTCGGTGGCGACCAGCACCCGCACCTCGCCGCCGCGGAAGGCGCCGAGCGCCCGCTGCCGCGCGTTCTGCGCCTTGTTGCCGTGGATCGCCGCGGCGGCGATGCCGTCCTTCGCGAGGTTCTGCGCCACCCGGTCGGCGCCGCGCTTGGTGCGGGCGAAGACGATGGCGCGCCGCACCTCGGGATCGCCGAGGATCTGCGCCAGCCGCGCCCGCTTGGCGGCGGTGTCGACGGCCTCGACCCGCTGCTCGATCCGCTCGATCGTCGTCGCCTGCGGCGCCACCTCGACCCGCACCGCGTCGCGCAGGAAGCTCGCCGCGAGCCCGGCGACGTCGGCCGGCATGGTGGCGGAGAAGAGTGCGGACTGCCGGCGCGGGTGCAGCGCCGCGACGATCTTCCGCACCGGCTGGATGAAGCCCATGTCGAGCATGCGGTCGGCCTCGTCAAGCACCACCCAGCGGGTCTGGTCGAGCGCGATCGAGCCATCGTCCATCAAATCCGTCAGCCGCCCGGGCGTCGCGACCACGACGTCGAGCCCGCGCGCCAGCGCCCGCACCTGCGCGCTCCGCGAAGTGCCGCCGAGCACCAGCAGCGTCGCGAGCCGCGCGCCGCCCGCGAAGCTGCGGAACGCCGCCTCGATCTGCACCGCGAGCTCGCGGGTCGGCGCGAGCACGAGCGCCCGGCAGGTCTTCGGCGCAGGGCGGCCGCGCAGCTCGAGCAGCTGGTGCAGGATCGGCAGCGCGAAGGCCGCGGTCTTGCCGGTGCCGGTCTGGGCGATGCCGAGGATGTCGCGCCCCGCGAGCTGCGGCGCGATCGCCTGCGCCTGGATCGGCGTCGGGGCATCGAAGCCGGCGCGCGCAAGCGCGGCGGTGAGCGGCTCGGCCAGGCCGAAGTCCGCGAAGGTCGTGGTCGTCACGTCCATACTCCTTCCCGCGCGGCAGGTCGCCGCGGGGAGATGCGCCTTCGTCAGGCGCAGGTGACGAAAACAATCCGAGGGGTTCGCGATGCCGGAGCCGGGCTCCTTGCGCCATCGCCGCGCAGCCGGGGTCGTCCCGGCGCACGGCCTACATAGGCGATCTGCTGCACCGCGGCAAGCCATACCGTCGCCCTCCCGATTCGCGCCGGGGCTTTATCCCCGGCCCGGAACCCGCTAGCTCTGGCGGCAGTGCGCGGGCATGGCGAAATCGGTAGACGCAGCGGACTTGCAGGACGAGTGCCCGCGGGGAAACCCGCGGGGTCATAGCCGCTCAAATTCGGGGAAACCTCACGGGCCATCGATTGCATGGCCGACCGGTGGCGATCCCGAGCCAAGCCCTCCGGCGGAGGGAAGGTGTAGAGACTAGACGGGCGGGGCCTACAGCCGGATCCGGCCAGGGCCAAGGGATAGTCCAGACCACGAACGCCTCCCGAACGAATCCGGAAGGCGGCGGCGGAAGCCGAAGTGGTACGAAAATCCGCTTCCTTCGGGAGTGCCGGTTCGAGCCCGGCTGCCCGCACCAGTTTAAGGCTCTCTTCACGGAATCGCCGCCAGTCTCGCCCGCGTTCAAGCCAAGCGGAGGATTTCCGGCGTGACCAGTCTCACCAGCAGCGAGTTCAAGCTCTCCATATCGCAATACCTGCTCGGCCTGAACTACGACCCCCGCGTCGTCCTCAGCGTCACTCCCGACGGCTCGACGACCGCGATCCCGCTCAAGGAGCGGACCTCGTCCAACAACGCCGTCATCATCTGCACCAAGACGAAGACCTCGCTCTCGAAGACCCTGAACGAGGTGGCGCTCCTCAGCCCCTCGACCGGCGTCGCCTTCCCCGGCGCGCTGATCCTCGCCAACGAGCAGCTCATGGACGGCCAGCCGACGCCGATCTCGCTGCCGCGCGGCACCTGCACGCTGTCGATCGACCTGCCCGGCATGCGCGAGCCCAGCGCGCGGCTCGTCCCGACCGAATCGTCGGTCCGGGAGTTCGTCAACGCCAAGCTCGAGGCCTGGAACGCCGGCGCCGCCCACGAGGGCTACGTGAACGCGGCCCGCTCGATGCTCAACATCTCGCAGGCCTTCTCGTCGCAGCAGCTGTCGCTGGAGCTCGGCTTCAACGCCAAGTGGGCGTCGGGCAACGCCTCCGCACAGCTCTCGACCACCTCGAACACCGAGCGGTCGGTGGTCGTCGCCTACTACAAGCAGGTCTTCTACACCGTGACGATGAACACGCCGGAGAACGCCGCCGACGTCTTCGGCGACGGCGTGACGGCCGAGAACGCGATGGCGGCCTTCGATGCCAGGAACCCGCCGGCCTATGTCCGCAGCGTCGACTACGGGCGGATCCTGATGGTCAAGATGGAGACCTCGTCGGTCGACACCTCGGCGAACCTCAAGGGCGCCTTCGAGCACGCGACCTCGGGCGGCGTGACCGTCGGGGGCGAGCTGAAGTCGAAGTACGAGAGCATCGTGCGGAACGCGACCTTCACCGTGCTCGCGATCGGCGGCGGCGCCTCTACGCCGGTACAGCTCTTCCACGGCGCGGCCGACGGCGAGATCGCCGGGCTCAAGGAATACATCCAGAAGGACGCGACCTACCGCCGCGACAACCCGGGCCTGCCGGTCGCCTACCAGGTGGCGTTCCTGAAGGACAACCGCTTCGCGACCATGGGTTTCACCACCGACTACACCGAGACCCAGGCGGTCCGCTACCCGAACGGCTTCGTCCGCGTGCAGCACTCGGGCGCCTACGTCGCGCGCTTCGAAGTCACCTGGACCGAGGCCGACGGGCAGGGCGAGTTCAACCAGAACCGCCGCTGGGAGTCGGGCGACAAGACCGCCGGATACTCGCAGCAGGTCGACCTGCCCGGCGACGCCCGCAACGTCCGGCTGAAGGCCTGGGCCGCGACCGGGCTGATCTGGGACAAGTGGGGCGAGATCTTCAACGTCGCGCTCGAGGGCCCCGACAACAGGACCTATCGCGCCAAGGGCACGACGCTGAACCGCAGCTGGGACCACGGCTGACCCTGAGCTCGCGCGAATCGATGGCCGGAGGCCCGACATCTCCGGCCAATTTGCGATTGGCGCGCGGCACCGGGCGGTGATGACGACCACATCTCCTCCACAGCCCTCCAAGTCCCTCTCCTGGCGGGAAATCCGACCGGCGGTGCCTCTCCTGCGGCCGAGCCAAGGTCTCGGCCGACCCTTCAGAGCGGAAAACGCCGCAACGCCCGGCGTACGTCATCAAGACGCACGATCTTGAAAATCAGGCTCGGATCGCGTACATCTTGAATACGTACCATCTGCGAGGATGACGGAGATGCCCCAAGCTGCCGTAGATGACAACAAGCGCATGAATCTGCGCGTTTCGCCGGAGACCAAGGCCAAGCTGGTGCGCGCTGCCGCGCTGCGCAACACCGACTTGACCAACTTCGTGACCCAGTCCGCCTTGCGGGAAGCGGAAGCCGTCATCGAGGCGGCCGAAGTCGTTCGCCTGTCGGGGCGCGATCACGCGCGGGTGCTTGAGCTGCTGGAAAATCCGCCCAAGCCCAACGCAAGGCTGCGTGCGGCCATCGCAGCGTTGCCCGACACCCTATGACGCTTCCCGCCTGGAAAGAGGAAGCCATCGCGAAATCGCACGATCGTCAGTCCTTCGACTGCGGCGATCCGGCGATGAACGACTTCCTCCGGCGCTATGCGCGCCAAAGCCACGAACAGAATGCCTCCAAGACCTTCTGCGCGATCGACGTCGCAACGCCCAATCGCGTCCTCGGCTTCTACACCATCGCTCCGTCCGCCGTGGCGCACGAGGTCGTGCCGGCGTCAATGACGAAGGGGCTGGCGCAGCACGAGGTTTCGGGATTCAAGCTGGCTCCGATCGCAACCGATGTCACCGTCGGCGGTCAGGGCTTGGGCGGGCAACTTCTCGCGGCCGTGGCGCTGCGCTGCCTGCGGATCGCGGCCGAGACCGGCGGCGTGCTGCTGATAGTCGACGCCAAGGACGAGCGTGCCGCGCAATGGTATGCCGGCTATGGACCCGAGCCGTTGGAAGATAGGCCGCTCACCCTGGTCATGCCGCTGGTCACCTTTGCCGCCGACCTCAAGGCCAAGGGCCTCCTCTGACCGCACGCGGCCCTCCGCTGCCGTCCGTCCATTCATGTCCTTCCCGAGCGAGACCCATCCGAATGCTGGCCGCCGCCGCGGCGTGGCCAAGCCCGGCCCGCACCGAACCGTGTTGGGCCTGAAGCGTCGGAAGGCGGGCGGCGCACGCTGATCCTCGTGTTCGATCTGCAGGCCCGCCCGCGCGATGCTGTGCCAGCGGCGGTGCCGCCGGACCCGGTCGACGAGCCCACCCTGGAAGTTGCAGCGACGCCCATGCCGATCCCGGTGGCAGCGGAGGCCGACCGCTGGTGCTGCGCCGACACCCGCTCCGGCGCGGTCACCGCCGCCAAGGGCTCCACGCTGGCGGCAGATATGACGGGGGCGGTTGGCCTGCGTCCGGGGTGGACGCAGGCCGGGCCGCGGTGGCGACCTTCCGGCGGGCCGCGGTCAGAAGATGAAGTCGGCGTTCCCGAAGTTCGCGAGCTCGGCGTCGCTGACCACGATGACGGTCGAGTCGAAGGTGAAGCGCACGTCGTCGCCGACCTGCCGGCCGGCGGCGAGCACTCGGCCCGGGCCGAGGTCGAAGTCCTCGAGGTCGATCCGGTCGACGCCGTCGGTCCAGTCGGCGATCCGGTCGGTGCCGGTGTCGTCGTCGTCGAACTCGAAGATGTCGGCGCTGGCGCCGCCGAAGAGGGTGTCGTTGCCGGCGCCGCCGCTCAGCGTGTCGCGGTCGAGCCCGCCGTAGAGGGTGTCGCTGCCGGCGCCGCCGTCGAGCTCGTCCCGGCCGCTGCCGCCGCTCAGGAGGTCGTTGCCGGCCTCGCCGTCGAGCTCGTCGTTACCGTCGCCGCCGTAGAGCCTGTCGTTGCCGGTGCCGCCGTCGAGGTCGTCGTTGCCGAGCGCGCCGAAAACGAGGTCGTTGCCGGCGTCGCCGTCGACGTCGTCGTGGCCGCTGCCGGCGTAGATGCTGTCGTTGCCCGCGCGGCCGCGCAGCGTGTCGTTGCCGGCGAAGCCGTACATCAGGTCGGAGGCCGGTCCCCCGTTGAGGATGTCGCGCCCGTTCGTTCCGTTGATCGTCGCCATGCTGGCTTCCTTCTTCCTTCGGGAGCGCACCGTGCGCCCCTCGCGGCGCACTTCTGCAACATCCGGGCTGACGCGGTTCTGACGCCGGGCGTCAGGCGGCCGTCAGGGAAGCGGAACGGCGGGGACCGCGAGGAGGACCGCGAGGCCGGGGGTCCGGTTTTGGACCGAGAGGCTGCCGCCGGCGGCCTCGGCGACGTCGCTCGCGATCGCGAGGCCGAGGCCGGCGCCGGGGCCGGCGGTGTCGAGGCGGGCGCCGCGCGCGGTCATGCCGGCGAGGCGCGACTCGGGGATGCCGGGACCGTCGTCGGCGATCTCGATCTCGAGCATCGGGCCGGCGCGGCGGACGGCGACCGCGACGTGGGTCGCGGCGTGGCGGGCGGCGTTCTCCAGCAGCGCCCCGAGCGCCTCGGTGAGGTCGTCGGCGTCGACGCGGGCGCGGAGCGCGGGGGGCGCCTCGACGGTCCAGCCGACGCGGGCGCCGTCGGTGGTGCGGCGGATGACCGCGAGGAGCCGCTCGACGACGAGCGCCGGCGAGGAGGCGACGGCGCGGCCGGCGGTGGCGAGGCGCGCGCGGGCGAGCTCGCGGTCGACGTGGCGGCGCATGGCGTCGGCGATCGACTCGATGCCGTCGGCGGCCTCGGTGGCGCCGGCGGCGCGCAGCCGCCCGGCCTCGCCGATCAGCGCCTGCAGCGGGGTCTTGAGGCCATGCGCGAGGTCGCCGGCGCGGGTGCGGGCGCGGCGGGTCTCCTCCTCGCGCGCCTCCACCAGCGCGTCGACCTCGGCGGCGAGCGGGCGCACCTCGGCGGGGAAGTCCTCGCCGAGCCGGCTGGCGGCGCCGTCGCGGATCGCGGCGACGCGGGCGCCGACGGTCGCGAGCGGGCGGAGGCCGACCCGGACCTGCAGCCAGCCGGCGACGGTCAGGAAGGCGGCGAGGAGCGCGAGGTAGGGCGCGAGGTCGCGGACGAAGGCGCGGGCGGCGTCCTGGAGCTGGGCGTTCTTCAGGCCGACCGCGATCCGCACGCCCTCCGGGGGGAAGCGCGGCGCGTAGACGGTGCGCTCGAGGACGAGGAGCGGCGCGCCGCCCGGGCCTGGGGCGAGGTGCTCGTGCGGGCGGCCGTCGCGCGGTTCGCCCGGCGGCAGCGCGATCGCGCCGTCCCAGAGCGAGCGGGAGGCGAGGGGGCCGTCCGGGGGCTCGACCTGCCAGTAGAGGCCCGAGAGGGGCTGCAGGTAGCGCGGGTCGCTCGGCGGCGAGGCCATCCTGAGCCCGCCGGGGCCGGCGTCGAGGCCGGCGGCGAGCTGGTCGAGGTCGGCGGAGAGCTCGACCAGCGCGAGCCGGCGGACGTGGCGCTCGAAGAGGAGGTCGAGGCCGACGGCCGAGAGCACCAGCGAGGCCAGCACGGCGAGCGCCCCGGCGGCGACGAGGCGCAGGCGGATCGAATCGAGCTTCACCCGCGCGCCGTCAGCGGTCGGCGGCTTCGAGGAAGTAGCCGAAGCCGCGGCGCGTGCCGATGATCCCGGGGCCGAGCTTGCGCCGGAGCCGGGCGACGAGCGCCTCGAGCGCGTTCGCCTCGCGGGCGTCGTCGTCGCCGTAGAGGTGCTCGAGGAGCTCGGTCGGCGCCACGACCCGGTCGCGGTGCAGCGCGAGGTAGGCGACGAGCCGGTACTCGAGCGGCGAGAGCGCGAGCGGCACGCCGTCGAGCGACGCGGTCATCCGGTTCGCGTCGATCGCGAGGGCGCCGATCTGCTGGGTGGCGGCGCCGCGGCCGGCGGCGCGGCGGACGAGGCCGCGGGCGCGGGCGACGAGCTCCTCCATGTGGAAGGGCTTCGGCAGGTAGTCGTCGGCGCCGGCGTCGATGCCCTCGACGCGCTCGGTCCAGGCGCCGCGGGCGGTGAGGACGAGGACGGGCGTGTCGCGGCCGGCGCTCCTCCAGCGCTTGAGGACGGCGAGGCCGTCCATGCGCGGCAGCCCGAGGTCGAGGACGATCAGGTCGTAGTCCTCGGTGTCGCCGAGGAACCAGGCCTCCTCGCCGTCGCCGCAGGTCTCGACGCGGAAGCCGGCGCTGCCGAGCGCCGCCGATAGGTCGCGCAGGATGCGCGGGTCGTCCTCCACCGCCAGCGCGCGCATCAGTCGTCGCCATCCTCGCCGATCGAGACGATCTCGCCGGTCACGGCGTCCGCCACCGCCTCGAGCAGGCGGCCGTCGGGGGTGATCAGCTCGAACTCGTAGACGTACTTGCCGTCCGCCTGCTCGAATTCCACCTCGATGACGCGGGCGTCGATGCGCTTCTCGACGAGGTCGAGGATGGTGACGAGCGGCAGCACCTCGCCGCGCTCGAGCGCCTCGCGCGCGCGGGTCATGTCGTCGAGCCCGGCGGTGGCGGGGCCGGCGGCGAGGAGGAGGGCGAGGGCGGCGGCGCGGCGCATGGGCCGCATCATGGCATGCGCCCGCTGACGCGACGCTGACGTCACGCGCCGCCGGTGCCGGCGAAGCGGGCGGCGAGGGCGGCGCTGCGGGCGTCGTCGAGCTTGGCGAAGAGGACGGCGGGGACGTCGAAGCCATGGCCCGGCGAGAGGGCTTGCAAGGCTGCTGCGACGTCGGTCGGCCAGGCAGCCTCTTCGAGGCGGAGGGCGGCCAGCATCGCGTCCGAGGTGTCGGGGAGGAAGGGGCGCGAGAGGGCGGCGTAGAGGCGGATCAGGTTGAGCGCGAAGCGGGTGATGGCGGCGGCGCGGGCGGGATCGGCCTTGATCGCGGTCCAGGGGGCGGCGGATTGCAGGTACTCGTTGCCGGCGACCCAGATGGCGCGGAGCTCCTGGCTGGCCTTGCGGAGCTCGATCGCATCCATCGCGGCCTCGTAGGCGGCGAGGCGGCGGGCGATGTCGGCGGCGACCGCGGTTTCGGCCTCGGTCCATGCGCCGCCCTCGGGGACGGCGTCGCCGAAGCGGGCGGCGGCAAACTTGGTGACGCGGCTGACGAAGTTGCCCAGCACGTCGGCGAGGTCCTTGTTCACCTGCGCCTGGAAGCTCTCCCAGGTGAAGTTCGAATCCGACCCCTCCGGCACGTTCGCCATCAGCCACCAGCGCCAGTAGTCCGACGGCAGGATCTCCAGCGCCTGGTCCATGAAGACGCCGCGGCCCTGGCTGGTCGAGAACTTGCCGTTCTCGTAGTTCAGGTAGTTGAACGACTTGATGTAGTCGACGAGCTTCCACGGCTCGCCGGAGCCGAGGATGGTGGCGGGGAAGCTCAGCGTGTGGAAGGGGACGTTGTCCTTGCCCATGAACTCGACGTAGGTGACGTCGGCGGCGCCCTCGTCGGTGCGCCACCAGCGGCGCCAGTCGGCGTCGGTGCGGCCCGTCGCCTCGGCCCATTCGGCGGTGGCGCCGATGTACTCGATGGGCGCGTCGAACCAGACGTAGAAGACCTTGCCTTCCATGCCGGGCCAGGGCTCGGTGCCATGCTTCACGGGGATGCCCCAGTGGAGATCCCGGGTGATCGAGCGGTCCTGCAGCCCGTCGCCGTCGTCGAGCCATTTCAGCGCGATCGAGGTGGAGAGGACCGGCCAGTCGGTCTTCGACTCGATCCAGGCGCGGAGCTCGTCGCGCAAGAGGCTCTGGCGCAGGTAGAGGTGCTTCGTCTCGCGGATCTCCAGGTCGGTGGAGCCGGAGATCGCCGAGCGGGGGTCGATCAGGTCGGTGGGGTCGAGCTGCTTGGTGCAGTTCTCGCACTGGTCGCCGCGGGCGCGCGGGTAGCCGCAGTTCGGGCAGGTGCCCTCGACGTAGCGGTCGGGCAGGAAGCGGCCGTCGGCCGGGGAGTAGATCTGCCGCTCGACCACCTCCGATATCAGGCCGTTGTCGGCGAGCTTGCCGGCGAAATGCTGGGTCAGGGCATGGTTCTGCGGGCTCGACGAGCGGCCGTAGTGGTCGAAGGAGAGGCGGAAGCCCTCGACGAGCTCCTTCTGGATCGCCCAGAGCCGGGCGCAATAGTCCTCGACCGGCTCGCCGGCCTGGGCGGCGGCGATCTCGGCCGGGGTCCCGTGCTCGTCGGTGGCGCAGATCAGCAGGACTTCATGGCCGCGCGCGCGCAGGTAGCGGGCGTAGACGTCGGACGGCAGCTGGCTGCCGACGAGGTTGCCGAGGTGCTTGACGCCGTTGATGTAGGGCAGCGCGGAGGTGATGAGGAAGCGGGCCATGGGGTCCCCGGTTGGTGGTTCGGCCGAGATAGGCGAAATCGCGCCGGCTTGCCAGTGCGCGGGCGGCGTCACGTGCGCGCGGCGGCGCGGGATTGCGCGAGCTCGCCCTCGAGCTCGGCGATGCGGGCGCGGAGCGTCGCGTCCTCGATCTCGGCGTAGCCGGCCTCGGCGCTCCGGGCGAGGCGGCCGAGCAGCTCGTGCTCGGCGAGTGCCAGGTCGGTGCCCGACTCGTGCTCGCCGTAGAGCGCCAGCGCGTAGCAGCGGCGGGCGTTGGCGACCGGCGCCGCCAGCACCGGCCGCGCCAGGTCGCCGGGCAGGCCGTCGCCCGCAGCCTGCCCGATTCGATAGGGCTCGGCCGACGGGCCGGGCGGGATCAGCGGATGGTCCGTCCCGAGCAGCTCGAGGTCGCCCGGGCTCCAGCCGGCACTGGTCCGGCGTCGGAAGCCCGCCTCCTCGCCGCGGAAGACGGCGGCGGAGGCGAGGCGCAGGGCGTGCATCGGCGCCTCGACCAGCGCCCGGTCGATCTCGTCGAGGGTCGTCGCGCGCTCGATGGCGGCGCCGGCGGCGGCGAGCTCGTGCTCGGCCCGGCGCAGGCGGAAGTCGAACAGCCGCTCGGCGAGCTCGGTCGCATATTCGTGCAGCCGGGCGAGCAGGTAGACGAGGGCCGAGGCCACCAGCAGCCAGGCCCATTCGGGCATGCGGAAGTATTCGTCGATCACCTCGAGCTGCCGGTGCAGCAAGAGCACCGGCAGGCTCAGCAAGAGCCCGAGGACGGTCGCCCGCCTGAGCGGGATCGCGACGCTGACCACGGTCGGGCGGCGGACGGCCTCGACGACGAAGAGGCAGAGGATGCCGTTGACGGTGTAGAGGGCGCCGGTGAGCTCGTCGAGCGCCGGGCCGTCGTCGATCAGCCCGTGCAGCAGCGAGGTCTCGAGCAGGAGCTCGGCCAGCAGGTAGGCCGGGAGGCCGATCAGCGCACCCCAGATCACCCAGCGCATCCGCTGGTAGTCGCGCGGCGAGAGCAGCCCGCGGCGCCCGATCAGGATCGCGACGACGGCGACGCCGACCGCGAAGCCCATCAGCGCGGCCGCGCGCATCGCGAGCTCGGCCGGGCGGCCGAAGAGGCTCGCCAGCGTCATGAGCGAGAGCAGGAGCAGCGCGGCCGCCAGCCAGGGCAGCGCCCGTTCGAGCCGCCGCCAGCGGCCCTCGGTGCGGTCGACCGGCGCACGCAGGGCGAAGAGCAGCAGCCCGGCGTAGCCGCCCGCCTGCAGGAAGCAGGACGAGACGTGCTGGGCGAGCAGCGCCCAGGGCCATTGCTGCAGCCAGGCGTAGAACAGGAAAGCCTGCCCGGGGTTGAAGAAGACGCAATAGGCGAAGAAGCCCCAGGTCATCGGGCCGGGCCGGGTCCAGACCAGCCAGGCGGAGCCGAGGACCACCGCGACGCCGGCCGCCTGCTGCAGCAGGACGATGGCCCGCAGCAGCCAGTTCGACGGGCGCGGCTCGGCGACCAGCGTCACCGTCCGCGCCGGCCGGTCGCCGTCGGCGGCGAGCGCCAGGACGACGCTGCGGCCGGGGAGGAAGAGGTTGACCCCGCCCCAGAGCGCGAGCGTCGTGGCGCAGAGCTCGCTGTCGACGGTGGTGCAGCGCATGGCGTCGAAGTCGAGCCGGTCGCCGGCGCGCAGCCCGGCCCGCCAGGCCGGCGACTGCGCCTCGGTGTCGAACGGGCCCTGCACCTCGAAGATCCGGCCGTCGGCGTCGGCGGTCAGGCCGAGCGACGCCAAGGGATGCACGACACGCAGGAAATCGGGCGCGATCATCGCGATCGCGTAGAGGGTCAAGAGCAGCAGGATCAGGCGGCCGCCGGGCCGCATGCCGTCGCGCTCGCCGATCGCCCGCCCTCCGCTCGTGCCGGTCGCGCGAGACTAGGCGGGGCGGCCCGGCTTGTCACCGTCGGGCCTTGCCGCCCGCGGCGGTTTGGTGTGACCTGCGGTGCCGGCGGACGGCCGGCGGGGGGAGTGCGATGGCGATCACGCTTTACGACGTTTCGGTGCCGGTGTTCCTGCGCGGATTCGAGCGGCTGTCGGCGATACTCGACAAGGGGCGGGCGTTCGCCGAGGCCGGCGGGATCGCGCCGGAGACGCTGCTCGGGGCGCGGCTCGCGCCCGACATGCTCACCCTCGCCGGGCAGGTGCAGCGGGCGAGCGATACGGCGAAGTTCGCGATGGTGCGGGTCGCAGGCGTGGAGAACGAGGGCTTCGCCGACGAGGAGAAGAGCTTCGCCGACCTCGCCGACCGCATCGCCCGCACGGTCGCCTTCCTCGGGCGGGTGCCGCGGTCGGCGCTCGACGGGCGGGAGGACACGGTGATCGAGGCGCGGATCGGCCGGGCGACGGTGCAGGTCACCGGGGCCGACTACGTGCTGAAGTTCGCGCTGCCGAACTTCCTGTTCCACGTGACGACGGCCTACGACATCCTCCGGCACGAGGGGGTGACGCTCGGCAAGGGCGACTATATCGGACCGCTCGGCTGAGGGGGCGCGCGATGCGGACGCAGCCGGTCTTCCTCTTCGACCTCGACGGGACGCTGGTCGACAGCGTCTACCAGCACGTGCTCGCCTGGAAGGAATCGCTCGACGCCGAGGGCATCGACCTCTCGGTCTGGCGCATCCACCGCCGGATCGGGATGAGCGGCGGGCTCTTCTCCAACCAGCTCCTGCGCGAGACCGGGCTCGACTACAGCGAGGAGCTCGCGGAGCGGCTGCGGCATGGCCACGCCGAGGCCTACCGGCGCTACCGCGACGCGATCCGCCCGCTGCCCGGCGCCCGCGAGCTGCTCGCCTGGCTGACCGAGGCCGGGATCCCCTGGGCGATCGCCACCAGCGGCCGGATGGAGACCGCACAGGTCAACCTCGCCGCCCTCGGGGTCGACCCGGCGGTGACGCCGGTCGTCACGCGCGACATGGTCCGCTACGCCAAGCCCGACCCCGACCTCTTCCTCGCCGCCGCCGAGCGCCTCGGGGCGCCGATCGAGTCGGCCATGGTGGTCGGCGACGCGATCTGGGACATGCTCGCCGCGGTGCGCTGCCGTGCCCTCGGCATCGGCCTGCTGAGCGGCGGCTACGGCGCGGGCGAGCTGCGCGAGGCGGGCGCGATCCGCGTCTTCGACGACCCGGCCGACCTCCTGCTCCACATCGACGAGGTCGGCGGCCGGCGGTAGCGGCGCTCAGGGCAGCGTGACGGTCGCGCCGAGCGTCTCCTCGGCGAAATCGCTCACCAGCACCCTGACCGTCAGGTCCCAGCGGCCGGCGTGCGGCAGCGGAAACGGCCCGGCCCGCCAGCCGTCGCCGTCCCGGACCGCCTCCATGCGCAGCGGCTCGACCCCGCGCCCCGGATCGGCGAGCGCGACGGTGACGCCGAGCGGGTCGAGCGGTTCGCCGTCCGCGCCCATGATCGCGATCGCGACGGTGTTCGGGCCCGGCCTGCCGGGCGACAGCGTGGCCATGGCCATCGCCGTCCTGCCATGCAGGTGCGCGGGGATCTCGAGGGGCCGCAGGTCGAGCGCCCGCGGCGGCGGCGTCAACCGGAACCCGCTTGCAAGCGCGAGGATCGCGACCGCCAGGACCAGCTCGGCCGCTATCGAGCGCCGCAGGCCCTCCGGCGCGTGCGGCGCACCGCGGGCGATCGCCGGCGTCAGCCGCAGGCGGTTGAGCGCGGCGAGGGCGAGCAGCGGCAGCACCAGCGCGAGCTTGGCCGCCAGCAGCCGGCCATACGGGGTGTCCAGGAGATCCGACGGATGCCGCAGCTCGAGCAGCGCGAGGGTCGCGCCGCTGGCGACGAGCCCCGCGACCAGCGGGACGGCGATCCGCGAGAAGCGCCGAAGCGCCGGCAGCAGCGCGCGGGCGCGCGTGCGCTCGGCGAGGCACGGCAAGGCGCCGATCCAGAAGACGAAGGCCGCGGCATGCATGGCGACGGCCGGCGCCGCCAGCCAGCGCGGCGGCGCGTCCGCGGCGTGGCCGAAGAGCGCGAAGGACAGCGCCGCGCACGCCCAGGCGAGGACGGCTAGGACGAGCCCGCGCCGGCGGAGGGCCGCTGCCGCCAGGAGGCCCGCCGCCGCGGCGGCAGCGGCGCTCCCCGCGAAGGGGCTTGCGAGGACCGACCGCCACGGGGCGGCCGTCACCAGCGCTCCCGGCGGGACGCCGAGGAGGTCGATGCCCTGCAGGCCCGACGCCAGCAGCGCGAGGGCGGGCGCCGCGAGCGCCGCGACCGATGCGAGCCGCTGCGCGCGCGGCGCGGGCCCGAGCAGCCGCACCGCGACCGCGCCGCCGACGCCGAAGACCAGCGCCAGCGTCAGCAGGCCGCGGCCGAGCGCCGCCGGCCAGGCCGACGGCGCCGCCGGCGCCGCCACGGCCGTCGTCGCCGCGCCGATCGAGAAGCTGTAGCTCGCCCCGACCGGATGGCCGTCGGCCGAGACGACGCGCCAGCTCACGACCTGGGTGCCGCGGCCGGCGGCGGCGGGCACCGGCACGAGCAGGCGCGCGCCCCGGGCCGTCGGGACGACCTCGACCGGGTCTCCCGCGGGGGGGAACCAGCGGACCGCGAGCGGCCCGACCGGCTCGCTGAACGTGAGCGTGACCGCGGCGGGCGCCGTCGGCACGACCGCACCCGCCGGCGGGTCGGTCGCGACGAGCTGGGCGTGCGCCGAGGCGTCGCCCGCAGCGAGGACCGCTGCGAGCAGGACGGCGGCCGCGAGGCGGCGCAAGCGGCCGCCCTCAGTCGTCGCCGCCCTTGGCCGGCAGGATCTTCACCCCCGGGGCGGGCATCTCGAGGCTGTCGGGATCCTGACCGGCGGCCGGGATCTCGATCCAGCGCTCGGTCTTGTCCCGGCATTCCTGGATCACCGGGAAATGGACGATCGTCCCCGGCGCGAAGGCGTCGGTGAGCGTGCCCCGGAAGACGAACTCGTCGTAGAAGGCGTCGGGCAGGCTGCCCGTCCAGTCGATCTCGGTGACGCCCTCGGTCATCGGCGTACCGTAGTAGTCGTAGCTCTTCGCGTACTTGCCGGTGACGGTCTCGAGCTCCCAGCCGGCCTTCGGCATCGGCTTGACCGCGATGACGCCCTCGGGGATCTGCACCCGGAGCTTGAGCGTGGCTTCGCTCTCGCAGCCGTGGGGCACGCGCAGCACGGCCTTGTAGGTCCCGGCCGGAGCCTCGGCGGTCTCGAGCGTGACGTGCGCCTGAACGGCACACGGAGCCACGACGGCGACCGCCGCGGCGAGAATGAGCTTCTGCATGCTTCCAATCCCTGCTGGCCGCCGGCGCCCGGCGCCGCGGCTGAATGAAGACGGCCGTCCCCGCCGGGACGGCGCGGGCTCAGAGAGTGGACGCGGGAGGCGCGCGGGCGTGGGAGCCTGCGAAGCCGGCCTGAAGCCGGAGCGAGGCCCGCTCGACCGCCAGGTCGGCCATTTCCGGCGCGCCGATGCGGGCGAGCGTCGGAAGGGTGGCCCAGGCGATGCCCGGCGCCGCCATCAGCACGCAGGCCAGGCAGTCCGGCATGGCGACATGCTGGTCGGCCGGGCCGTGGCCCATGTCCATGCCGTCGTGGCAGGGCGCCGGGAGCGTGCCGTCGGGCATCCCGCGGGCGAGCTCGAGGGAGGCGCGATCGAGCACCATGCGGGTGTGCTCCGCCGGCACCCCGAGCCCTGCGAAGGCGAAGAGCCCGCAGAGGACACCGGCCAGCCAGGCGCGCGCTTTGTTCCCCCTCATGCCCCGAGCATGCGGACGTTGGCGCCCGGGGTCAATCGCGGGCTTGCTGCGGTCCGCCCGGCTTCGCGCCGTCGGGGCGGCTCGCGAGCACCTTGTCGACGCGGCGGCCGTCGAGGTCGACGACCTCGAGGGTCCAGCCGTGGGCCGTGAGCCGCTCGCCGACCGTCGGCAGATGCCCGAGCCCGTCGATGACGAGGCCGGCCAGCGTCGCATAGTCGCCGTCCTCCATCGCCTCGCTGCCGAGGATGCGGGCGGCGGCGTGGATCGGCATGCTGCCGTCGAGGAGCCAGCTGCCGTCCTCGCGCTGGACCGCACCGGGCGCGTCCTCGTCGCCCTGGTCCGGCAGGTCGCCGGCGATCCCGGTCAGGATGTCGGTCGGCGTCACCATGCCCTCGACGCTGCCGTACTCGTCGACGACGATCGCCAGATGCACCCCCTCGCTGCGGAAGAGCTCGATCATCCGCAGCGCCGGCAGGCTCTCGATCACCGTCAGCGGCGGACGCGCGACCTCGCGGAGGTTGCGGCCGCCCCGGAGCTGCAGGTCGAGGATGTCCTTGACGTGGACGAAGCCGATCAGCTCGTCGATCGTCCCGGCGCAGAGCGGGAAGCGCGAGTGGCCCGCCGCCAGCACCTCGGCCAGCACCGTGTCGAACGGATCCTCGGCGTCGATCCAGTGCATCGCATGCCGCGGGACCATGATCGTACGCAGCGGGCGGTCGGCGAAGTGGATGACGCCCTCGAGCAGCTCGCGCTCGGCGGCATGGAAGACGCCGGCGTCGGTGCCCTCGGCGATCATCGCCTTGACCTCCTCCTCGGTGACGGCACTCGCCGGCTCGCCGCGCAGGCGCAGGAGCCCGAGCACGGCCTCGGTCGAGACCGTCAGGAACCAGACCACCGGCCGGCCGATCGTGGCCATCGTCGCCATCGGCCCGGAGACCCGGGCGGCGATCCCCTCGGCGTTGCGCAGCGCCAGCCGCTTCGGCACCAGCTCGCCGACGATCAGCGAGACATAGGTGGTGGCGACGACGACGAGCACGAAGGCGAGCGTCGGGGCCATCGGCGCGACCGCCGGGATCCGGCGCAGCGCCTCGGCCAGCGGCTCGGACAGGGTGGCGCCGGAATAGGCGCCGGCGAAGATCCCGATCAGCGTGATCCCGACCTGCACCGTCGAGAGGAACCCGGTCGGATCCTCGGCGAGCCGGATCGCGCGCGCGGCGCCGCGGTTGCCGGCCTTGGCCATCGCCTCGAGGCGCGCCTTGCGCGCCGAGACGATGGCCAGCTCGGACATGGCGAAGAAGCCGTTCAGCACGACGAGGACGAGGACGATGATCAGCGGCCAGAGCATCGCGCCTGCATAGGGCAAGATCGGCGCCGATGCACGGGGGGTTGCACTCGCTTGCCGCGGCGCAGACCCGCCGGTTAGATCGGCGGATGGACGATCCCGAGGCCGAGCCGCGCAAGAGCTACCACCACGGCAACCTGCGCGAGGCGCTGATCGCGGCGACGCTGCGGCTGGTCGAGGAGCGCGGGCCGCTCGGCTTCACCCTGGCCGAGGCGGCGCGGGCGGCGGGGGTCAGCGCGGCGGCGCCCTACCGGCACTTCCGCGGCCGCGACGAGCTGATCGAGGAGGTTGCGCGGCAGGGGTTCGTGATGTTCGCCGACCGGCTGGAGCGGGCGGAGAACGACGGCCGCCCCTCGCCCCTCTCGTCCTTCATGGCGATCGGCCGCGCCTACCTGGACTTCGCCCGGCAGAGCCCCGGCTACTATGTCGCCATGTTCGAGAGCGGGGTCTCGATCGCCGGCAGCCCCGACCTCGCGCGGGCGGCCGAGCGGGCGATGTCGGTGCTGGTGCGGGCGGCCGGCCGGCTGTCGGCGGGCCTGCCGCCCGACCGCCGGCCGCCGCCGACCATGGTCGCCAACCACGTCTGGGCGCTCAGCCACGGCGTGGTCGAGCTCTTCGGCCGCGGCCGCCCCGGCGGCCGCAGCCCCTATTCGGCCGACGAGATGCTGGAGAGCGGCACCGCGATCTACCTGCGCGGCCTCGGGGTGATCCCGATGTGAGCCCGGGCTCGGGTCGGGTCCGCAGGCGTGGCGCAGCTCCCCCAAGGGGGCATGATCTCCGAACCCGGGCAACGGTTGAAATCCGGTTAACGCTCGGGGCCTGAATCCAGCGATTCCAATGGCTTGACCCATATGCTCGACCCCGAGCACCCCGGGCACCCGCGGGCGCGTCGCTCCGCGGGGCTTCGCGTCCTAGTGGACGCTGACCGGCGACAGGTCGTTCTGCCGCGCGACCACGAAGGCCTGCGCCCGCTCGGGCACCAGCGCCAGCACCGAGCCGTCGGCGGCGTGGATCGCGTAGAGGTGGTCGAGCGCGGTGTGCGCGCGGATCTCCTCCGGCAGGTCGGCGGTCTTCACCTCGCGCACGTAGACGATGCGCTTCGAGGTCTCGGGGTTGCCTTCGTCCGGAAGGCTGGGGAAATCGGTCATGTCTGCCTCCGTCAGGCTCGCTTGCCGTTTATCTGGATCGAAC
Organism: Amaricoccus sp.; assembly: GCA_046348975.1. Lineage (GTDB taxonomy): Bacteria > Pseudomonadota > Alphaproteobacteria > Rhodobacterales > Rhodobacteraceae > Amaricoccus. The sequence goes on from JAXMDF010000010.1 coordinate 95,700, forward strand.
GCACGACGGTCTCCGGCGGTTGCCGGTCGAGGTCGATGTGCAGGAGCCCGTGCTCGAGCGCGGCGCCGGAAACCTCGACGCCCTCGGCCAGCACGAAGCTGCGCTGGAACTGCCGCGCGGCGATGCCCCGGTGCAGGAACACCCGGCCCTCGGGCTCGTCGGCCTGCCGGCCGCGCACCGTCAGCTGGTTGTTCTCGAGCGTGATCGCCAGGTCGTCCTCGCCAAAGCCGGCCACCGCGAGGGTGATCCGGTAGGAGGTCTCGCTGCGCTGCTCGATGTTGCAGGGCGGATAGCCGTCGCTGCCAGCCTTGGCGGTCCGCTCGACCAGCCGGTCGAGCTGCTCGAACCCCAGCAGATAGGGATGGGAGGCGAAGGTCACCTTGGTCATTCCTCAAGCCCTTGTCTCAAGCGACTCCCGGCGGGACCCCGATCCGGCAGCCCCGCCATGCCCTCAGATGGTGGGACATCCCCTGGAAAACAAGGGCGGCGGGGCTGGATGCGCGATCCCGCTGCGCGTATAGATCGGACGGGTTGCAAGGGGCGCCGATGACCAATCCGCCGACGATGCCGCGCGAGGAAGTGCTGCGGGTGAAGCTCGAGCTCCTGCAGCGCGAGCACCGCGACCTCGACGACGCCATCGCCGCCCTCGACGCCGGCGGCCGCGCCGACCCGCTGGCGCTCCGCCGGCTGAAGAAGCGCAAGCTCCTGCTCAAGGACCAGATCCAGCGCCTGAGCGACGAGATCACGCCCGACATCATCGCCTGACGGCGAGTTGGGACAACGGACTGATTGCGAACGATTTCTGCCCTATGGATCGCGCGTGGAATCCGTACATGCGATTCGAGGAGCAAGGGGGTCCGCGGTTGCGCCGTGGTCTGCGCGGGGCTAAGGACGGCGCGGACGCATGTCGGGGACGCAATGGCCGAGCTAGCCTATCGAGAGCCGGAACCGAAGCTCGTCGCCGGGGCGACCGGGGACTGGGAGATGGTGATCGGGATGGAGGTGCATGCGCAGGTCACCTCGAATGCCAAGCTGTTCTCCGGCGCCTCGACCGCCTTCGGCGCCGAGCCGAACACCAACGTCAGCCTGGTCGACGCGGCGATGCCGGGGATGCTGCCGGTGATCAACGAATACTGCGTCGAGCAGGCGGTGCGGACCGGGCTGGGGCTGAAGGCGGCGATCAACCTCGTGTCGCGGTTCGACCGGAAGAACTACTTCTACCCCGACCTGCCGCAGGGCTACCAGATCAGCCAGCTCTACCACCCGATCGTCGGCGGCGGCGAGGTGCTCGTCGACATGGCCCCGGGCATAGCCCGCAAGGTCCGCATCGACCACATCCACCTGGAGCAGGACGCCGGGAAGTCGATCCACGACCTCGACCCCGAGCTCTCGTTCGTCGACCTCAACCGCACCGGCGTCGCGCTGATGGAGATCGTGTCGATGCCCGACATCCGCGGGCCCGAGGAGGCGGCGGAATACGTGCGCAAGCTCCGGCAGATCCTGCGCTACCTCGGGACCTGCGACGGCAACATGCAGGAGGGGAGCCTCCGCGCCGACGTCAACGTCAGCGTGCGCCGCAAGGGCGACCCGAAGCTCGGGACGCGCTGCGAGGTCAAGAACATGAACTCGATGCGGTTCATCCAGGCCGCCATCGAGTTCGAGGCGCGGCGGCAGATCGCCATCCTCGAGGACGGCGGCACGGTCGAGCAGGAGACCCGGCTCTACGATCCGAACAAGGGCGAGACGCGCTCGATGCGGTCGAAGGAGGAGGCGCACGACTACCGCTACTTCCCCGACCCGGACCTGCTGCCGCTCGAGCTCGAGCAGGCCTGGGTGGACGCGATCGGCCGCGGGCTGCCCGAGCTGCCGGACGCGAAGAAGGCCCGCTTGGTAACGACTTTCGGGATAACAGAGTACGACGCATCGGTTTTGACTGCAGAACAAGTCAGCGCTGACTACTTTGAAGCGGTGATGCGGCGTCTGGGGCAAGATGGCCGAACGGTCAAAGACACGGTGGAGCTGTCCGGAAAGACAGCCGCAAACTGGGTGATCAACGAGCTTTTCGGCCGGCTGAACAAGGAGGGCCGCGCCGTCGCCGACAGCCCGGTCGGGCCGGGGCAGCTCGGCGGCCTCCTCGACCTCGTCGGCTCCGGCGAGATCTCGGGCAAGATCGCCAAGGACGTCTTCGAGATCCTCTGGACCGAGGGCGGCGATCCGGCGACAATCGTCGCCGAGCGGGGTCTGAAGCAGGTCACCGACACCGGCGCGATCGAGGCCGCGGTCGCGGAGGTGGTGGCGGCGAACCCGGACAAGGCGGCGCAGGCGGTTGCCAAGCCGTCCCTCGCCGGCTGGTTCGTCGGCCAGGTGATGAAGGCGACCGGCGGCAAGGCCAACCCGCAGGCGGTGAACGCGCTGGTCAGGGCGAAGCTCGGCATCGAGTGACGCCCGGGCGCCCAGGGAGGCGGGGAAAGCATGACCCAGTACGACTACAAGGTGGTGCCGGCGCCGCGGCGCGCGAAGAAGATCCGCGGCATCAAGGGCACCGAGGAGCTCTTCGCCCACACGCTGACCGACGCGATCAACGAGGTGGCCCGCCAGGGCTGGGAGTACGTCCGCGCCGAGCACCTGCCGGCCGAGGGGCCGCGCGGCTGGTTCCGCAGCGCCGCCGCCGGCGAGCAGACCGTGCTGGTGTTTCGCCGGGCGCGCGACGCCATGGGGCCGCGACTCGCCGCCAGCCACGAGGCCGGGTTCGACGTCGAACCGGCGCCGGTCATGGCGACCGAGCGGGTCGTGCGGGCCGAGCCCGCGCCGCGCCACCGCGAGCCGTCGCTGCGGATCGAGCCCTTGCCGCCGAGCGAGGCGGTCGATCCCTTCCCGACCCCGCTGCGCCCGCCGCGGATCGGGCCCGCCGACCAGGGCTGAAAGGTCAGCCGCGCGGGATGATCGCGCCCGGGTGCCCGACGACCTCGGCCGCCGTGGCGTGGCCGGCGGCGAGGCAGTCGGCCTCGGCCCGCCCCTGCAGCATCGCTGCGAGATAGCCGCCGTTGAAGCTGTCGCCGGCGGCCGTGGTGTCGACGACCCGCGCCGCCGGCGGGAAGTCGGGCAGCGCGTCGAGCTGCCCGAGCGGCAGCGGCCCGGCGGCGCCGCGCTTGAGCGCGCCGCGCCGGACGCCGGCGGCGGCCAGCCGCGCCGCCACCGCGGCGGCGTCGCGGTCGCCATGTAGCGCCATCTCGTCGTCGAGGGACGGCAGCCCGACATCGGTGACCGCCCAGAAGGCGTCGATCTCGCGACGGGCCGTCGTCGCGTCCGGCCAGAGCCGCGGGCGATAGTTCGAATCGAACGCCACCCGTCCGCCGCCGGCGCGGTAGCCGGCGAGGAACGCCGCCAGCGCCCGCCGCGCCTCGGGCGCCATGATCGCCAGCGTGATCCCGGAGAGGTAGACGAGGTCGAAGCCGGCCAGCCGCTCGGGCATGACTTCCGCCGGCGGCAGGAACAGCGTTCGCGCCGCCGAGCTGTCGCGCCAGTAGGTGAAGCTGCGCTCGCCCCGCTCGTCGAGGCTGATCGCATAGAGGCCCGGCACCCGGTCGGGCCGCCGCTCGACCAGCCCGGTGTCGAGCCCCTCGCGGGCGAAGAAGCCGAGCATCCGCGCCGACAGCGGGTCGGTGCCGAGGGCGGTGACGTAGGAGACCTCGAGCTCCGGCGCCGCGCGCTTCAGGTAGACCGCCACGTTCAGCGTGTCGCCGGCGAAGCCGACCCGGCCCTCGGCCCCGTCCTCACGCGGCAGGGTCAGCTCGACCATGCATTCTCCGACGCAGGCTACCCGCATTCCTTCCTCCCCGTTTCCGGCCGGACCATAGCAGGCCGTTGAAGCAAAGTCGCCGAAGCTGGCTTGGCGCCCCCGATGCGAAACGGCGGCCAATTGTTGCACTCGCCTCGGGAGACGAGGAGGCAAGCTCGCATGATCCTGAAACGCCAATCCGACACGCCACGTATCGCCGCCGAATCGCCGTCGATAGATCGTTTGATTTCTTCGCTGATTGCGGCATACTACGCTCCGGCTTTTTACGCTTTCGCCGGGCCGGGCTCGGATGTGCGAAGGGGATTTGGAGAAAGGCCGTTGCCGCCCCCAGGCAAGTCGCGGACGGGCGGTCTTGGCGTCGTGTTTCGAGGGCCGGACGCACCGTAGCCGGGCGGCCTACCGACTGAGCGAACGTTCGAGATCGCCGCGATCACTGGTGGCAAGGCGATTAGCCACGGGAGGATTGTGACAAAAATGACGCGACGTTATGGGCCACGGAGCCCGATGCTGGCTCTGCGATACCTGCGGGGAAAGTTCCCGGACATCACCGCCGAGCAGTTCCGCTTTTGCCGGCGCCACGGCTTCTACCCGGACCGGGCGCGCGAGTACGACTTCGAACGCTACCGGCCCGAAGACTATTTCCCCGATTCGAGCGCGGGCTCGCCTGGCCGGACCATCGAGCCGGGCGATTGGGAATGCTGCCGCGACAAGCTGTTCTTCGCCCTGCTCATGGGCGCCATCGGCGCGAGCACGCCGCCGGTGCTGGCAGAGAACGTCAACGGAAGGATCATCATCTATACCGACGAGGCCGCGGACTTCGAGACGCTGTTGCGTGCGCGCGGCGAGCTCGTGGTGAAGCCCCGCGGCAACGTCGGCGGCGGCGTCGGGGTCCGCATCGTCCGCCCGGACGACGCCGATCCCGCCCCACGACCCGGGGAGCTCGTCACCCCGCGGATCCAACAGCATGCGTATGCCGCGACGATCTATCCCGGTTCGGCCAACACGATCCGGGCGATGACAGCCTGGGACTACGACGCCGGCGACGTGTTCGTGGGCGCGGCTGCCCACCGGTTCGGGTCGTCGCTCGCCGCCACCGTGGACAACTGGGCAAGCGGGGGGCTTGCGGCAGGCATCGATCTCGCCACCGGGCGGCTCGGCCCGGCCATCCGCCTGCCGAGCGTCGATCCGCAACGGGTACGGCACGCGACCCATCCCGACACCAAGGCGCAGATCGAGGGCGTCGAGATCCCGCGCTTCGGGGAGATGTGCGAGGGCCTGCTCGCCGTGGCCCGGAGGTTCCCGCGCCGCTACGTCGGCTGGGACATCGTGATAACGCCCGACGCATGGACCCTCGTCGAGGCCAACCACATCGCCGAGCTCTCGATCTTCCAGTGCCATCGCCCGGTCCTGCTCGATCCCCGCCTCCGCCGCTTCTACGAGCGCGAGGGCGTCCTCTAGAGCGGGTAGCGCAGTATCGCCGCGAGGTCGCCGCCGCCGGGGATGTCCGCGCGCCGCGCCGAGACGACGCGCCCGCCCGCGAGCAGCGTGCGCCGGGCGATCTCGTCGACGACGCCGTAGGTGCCGAGCTGGCCGCCCTCGCCGAAGGCGACCGCACCGTCGTCGTCGGCCACCGTCCCCGGCACCACCGCGTCCATGTCGACGACGAGCGTGTCGACCGCGCCGAAGGTCGCCGCCCGCGCCGCCTGGGCGATGTCGGTGACGGCGCGCCCCTGGGGCTCGCGGGCGGCGAAGAGCGCGGCGAGCTCGCCCATCTCGGCGGCGTAGATGCCATCGAGCACCTTGCGCGCCGCCGCCGCCAGTTCGTGGTCGGGCGTGCGGTCGGCGGCGCCGCCGATCGCCTCGGCCGCCGTGTGCGGATAGCTCGACACCGCCCGGTAGACCGAGGCGAGCGGCTCGGTCGCGGCCACGATCAGCGGCCGGCCGTGCCCCGACAGCACCGGCCGGAGCGCCCGGTCGACCGCGCGGGCGTAGCGCGTCAGCAGCGCGTGCTCGCTCTGCTCCTCGCCGCTCGTCCCCGCGCCGGTTCGGGCGCCGTGGCTGCGGCGTCCGAGCGCGTCCGACATGTCCTTGGGCAGCCCCGGCACCTTCACCTCCGACGGCGGCAGGTCGGCGTCGACCTCGACGAGCCGCACCGCGCCCATGCCGATCGCCAGCACGTAGGCGTGATGCGGGAAGGTCACGGCGCGGAGCAGCGGCTTGATGTGGAACCGGTCCGACACCTCGACCTGGCTGGCCAGCCGGTTCGGCAGCCGGAAGGTGCGGATGCGGTCCGGGGTGGCGAAGATCGCGAGGCTGTTGGCCTGCACCGCCCAGAAGTCCTGGTCGTCGACCAGCTCGCCCACGGCCACCTGGATCGGCCAGACCTCCCGCTTCGGGGTGCCGCCCGCCTCCATCTCGGCGACCGCCACCCTGAGCAGGTTCTTCAGCTCGATGCGGTCGACGTCGGTCTCCTGGGTGAGGGGCGTCGTCGCGACGTAGATCGAGACGGCCGGCGCCCGGCGCCAGGCTGCGAGCGCCTCGATGTCGGCGCGGGTCGGCAGGTCGATGTGCAGCACGGGCGTCCCCCTCTTCGTTTCCGTTGCGGCTCCCATAAGCCGCCGGGCCGCGGGAAGATAGGGGCCGTCAGGACCGCCCGGCGGCGGATGCGCGCGAGGCCGAGCCCGGAAACGAAAAGCCCGGCGCCGCCGGCGCCGGGCAAAGGAAAAAGCGCGCCCGCGCGGTCAGCGAACGAGCGTGATCGAACCGGCCGAGGTGCGGCCGTCGCGGCCCGATTCGAGCTCGTAGTTGATCTTCTGCCCGTCGGCGATCGCGTTCAGCCCGGCCCGCTCGAGCGCCGAGACGTGCAGGAAGATGTCCTTGCCGCCCGAGTCGGGCTGGATGAAGCCATAGCCCTTGGTTGCGTTGAACCACTTGACGGTTCCGGTTGCCATTCAGTCGTCTCCATAGCGTCGCCCCGCCCGCAGCATGCGGCGGCTCGGGTAGCGTCAAACCGGGATCGAAAGTCTGACCGGCCAGAAGACGAGCAGCAAATCCAGGCGGGTAACCACTACCGTGGGCCGCCATAAGCGCAAACGCGCTCGAAAACAAGGGGTTCGTCGCTTTTCGGGCCTGCGGATCAGCGTTCGGGCACCTCCGCGTCGGGGTCGCGCAACCCCAGGACGTCGATCATCGAATATTGTCCCGGGGATTTGTCCTGACCCCACAAGGCGGCTCGGATCGCGCCGCGAGCAAAGAGCATCCTGTCGGTTGCAACGTGCCCGAGGCTGATCCGCTCGCCGGGTCCGGCGAAGAAGACCTCGTGCTCGCCGATGACGTCGCCCCCGCGCAGGCTCGCGAAGCCGATCGCGCCCGACTCGCGCGCGCCGGTGATCCCGTCGCGGCCGCGCTCGGAGACGTCGGCGAGGTTCACGCGCCGCCCCGCGGCCGCCGCCTCGCCGAGCATCAGCGCCGTTCCCGAGGGCGCGTCGACCTTGCCGCGGTGGTGCATCTCGACGATCTCGATGTCGTAGTCGGGCCCGAGGACCGCGGCGGCGCGGCGCGCCAGCACCGTCAGCAGGTTGACCCCGACGCTCATGTTGCCGGCGCGCACGATCACCGCGTGCCGCGCCGCGGCGGCGAGCTTCTCGATGTCCGTGCGTTCGAGGCCGGTCGTGCCGATCACGTGGACGAGCCGTGCCTGCGCCGCCAGCGCCGCGTGCGCGACGGTGGCGGCGGGAGTCGTGAAATCGAGGACGGCCTGGCTGCGCGCGAAGACCTCGAGCGGGTCGTCCTCGACGACGACCCCGGTCGGCGCGCCCCCCATCGCCTCGCCGAGGTCGCGCCCCACCCAGGGGCTGCCGGGCCGCTCGGTGACGCCGCTCAGCCAGGCGCCGGGCGTCTGGCCGACGGCCGCGACCAGCATCCGCCCCATGCGGCCGGAGCAGCCCATGACGGCGATCCCCACTCCCTCCGGCATCGCTCCCTCCCTTGACTCCGCGCGCCCGCGATAGGATCTGACCCGGATGGCAAAGACAAGGTCCCTTTCCGGCGGCAGCCCGAGCCAGCGCCAGCTCCGCGTCGGCGAGGTGATCCGGCGCGCGCTCTCGGACATCCTCGCCCGCGGCGACGTCCACGACCCCGAGCTCTCCCACGTCTCGGTGACCGTCTCCGAGGTGCGGGTGACGCCCGACCTGCGCCATGCCACCGCCTTCGTATTGCCGCTCGGCGGGGTCAATACCACCGAGGTGGTGCGGGCGCTCGGCCGCAACCGCGCCGAGCTCCGCCGCCTCGTCACCGACCGCATCGACCTGCGGTACTCGCCCGAGCTCGCCTTCCAGGCCGATACCCGCTTCGACGCGATGGACCGCACGCGCGAGCTCTTGCGCTCGGCGCCGGTCAGGCGCGACCTCGAGGACTGAGCGCATGGCACGCCGGGCCCGCGGCCGGCCGGTGCACGGCTGGCTCGTCGTCGACAAGCCGGCCGGGCCGTCGTCGGCCGCCGTCGTCGCAGTGGCCAAGCGGGCGCTCGACGCCGCCAAGGCCGGGCACGCCGGCACCCTCGATCCGGCCGCCACCGGGCTGCTGGCGGTCGCCCTCGGCGAGGCGACGAAAACCGTCCCCTTCGTCGCCGATGCGCGCAAGGCCTACCGCTTCACCGTCCGCTGGGGCGCCGCGACGTCGACCGACGACGCCGGCGGTACCGTCCTCGCGACCTCGGACCGCCGCCCGGACGCCGAAACGATCGCCGCGGCGCTGCCGGCCTTCACCGGCGCCATCATGCAGGTCCCGCCGCAGGTCTCGGCGGTCAAGGTCGACGGCGCCCGCGCCTACGCCCTCGCCCGCGCAGGGGAAGCGCCCGAGCTCGCGCCCCGGCCGCTGACCGTCGAGCGGCTGGAGCTCGTCGCCGTCCCCGACCGCGACACCGCCGTCCTCGAGATGACCTGCGGCAAGGGCGGCTACGTCCGTTCGATCGCCCGCGACCTCGGCGCCACTCTGGGCTGCCTCGGCCACGTCGCGGCGCTGCGCCGGCTCTGGTCGGGGCCCTTCACCCTCGACGGCGCCGTCGACTGGGCGGCGCTCGAGGCCGGCGGCCCCGCGCTCGCCGCGCGCGTCCTGCCGGTGCAGGCGGCGCTCGCGGAAGTCCCCGAGCTCGCCTGCCCGCCCGAGGCGGCGGAGCGGCTCCTCAACGGCAACCCCGTCAGCTTCGCCGCCCGCCTGCCCGAGGGCGCGACCGCCTGGGCCAGCCACGACGGGCAGCCGCTCGCGGTCGGCGAATGGCGCGGCGGGGCGCTCCACCCCGCGCGGGTCTTCCGGTTCGGCTGACGGCCATGTCCTGGATCCACCGCGGCCGCGACCTCTTCGCCGCCCTCGCCGGCCGGGTCGAGCCGCGCGCGCTGCTGCTGCTCGTCGTCATTGCCGCCTGCCTCTGGGCCTTCGTCGGGCTCGCCGACGCGGTGATCGAGGGCGAGACGCATTCCTTCGACACCCGACTGCTGCTGGCATTGCGCAACCCGACCGATCCTGCCGACCCGCTGGGCCCCCCCTGGGTCGAGGAGCTCGGGCGCGACGTGACGGCGCTCGGCGGCTTCGGCATGCTCACCTTCCTGACCTTCGCCGCCGCCGGCTTCCTCTGGCTTCAGGGAAATCGCCGCTCGATGTGGCTGATGCTCGTCTCGATCGGCGGCGGCCAGGCCCTGAGCTCGCTCGCCAAGGCGGGCTTCGACCGCCCGCGCCCCGACCTCGTGCCGCACGGCATGCACGTCTACACCTCGAGCTTCCCGTCCGGGCACGCGATGATGGCGGCGGTCACCTACCTCACGCTCGGGGCGCTCGTCGCGCGCGTGCAGCCGACGCGGGCGCTGAAGCTCTACGTGCTGACCCTCGCCGTCATCGTGACCGTCGCGGTCGGCATCAGCCGGGTCTACCTGGGCGTCCACTGGCCGACCGACGTCCTCGCCGGCTGGACCGCCGGCGCCGCCTGGGCGCTCGGCTGCTGGCTCGCCGCCACCTGGCTCGAGGCGCGCGGCGCCGTCGAGCCGGAGCGTTGAACGTGCATCAGTGCGGCATGGCGAAGCTGGCGCCGGCCGAGTCCCCGGGCAGATGCGCGACCGCTGCGACCGGCGCGGCGCCGGGCCGGCCGAGCGCCAGGCGACGGAGATAGCCGCTCGAGTCGTCGCGCGTCTCGTAGTGCACCTCGAGCGCGCCGCCCTCGGCGATCGCGTCGCGGAAGGTCGCATAGGTCGCCTCCGGCAGCCAGCCGACCAGCGAAACCGCCTCGCCCGCCCGGGTCAGGTAGCCCACCGCCGGCGTCGACGGCTCGGCGTCGAAGACGAAGAACGCCCGGCTGCGTCCGCCGTCCCCCGACGGCCCCTCGACCTCCAGCGTTCGCGATTCCTGCATCCGGCCGGCGCGCCGCTCGCGGCTCACGTGCGCGGTGACGGTATCGATCGTGAAGATAGGCATCCTGGCGTTCCCCTCGGCATTGTCCTTGCCCTTACCCTGGGTCGCTTTGGTTACGGCCGCGGGCCAACCGAAGTTTCAAGGATCGCGTCAACGTACCGTGACGGAAGCGTCATCGATATCACGAACGCGCCCCCGGCGCTTCACAATGGTCAACGGATGGTTAACGTGGCGGGGAAAACCCAAATAACATCAATTGCTTGAGAATCGTCCGCGGCCCTCCCGCGCCGCGGCTTCGCCGGGGCGTGCCGCGTCGTGCGGTCTGGGCTAGTCTCCGGTCATCGCGGATTCGGGGGTGGCATGACAGGCGAGGCGGCATTGCACTTCGAGGACTTCCCGCCGGGCCGGCGGTTCGCGAGCGGCGGCCGTACGATCACCGCCGCGGAGATCGTCGCCTTCGCGCGCGACTTCGACCCGCAGCCGTTCCACACCGACCCCGCGGCGGCGGAGGCGAGTTTCTTCGGCGGGCTCGCCGCCAGCGGCTGGCACACCGCGGCGCTGACCATGCGGCTCCTGGTCGAGACCGTGCCGATCGCGCGCGGCCTGATCGGCGCCGGCGGCGAGCTCGCCTGGCCGCGCCCGACCCGGCCCGGCGACACGCTGCGCATCGTCGTCACCGTCGAGAGCGCCACCCGCTCGCGGTCGCGGCCCGATCGCGGCTGGGTGGTGATCCGCAGCGAGACGCTCAACCAGCGCGACGAGCCGGTGCAGATCCTGACCGTGCGGATGACGGTGCCCTGCCGCCCCTGAGCCCGCGCGAATCGGCGCTTTCCAAGCCCGGCGAAAGCCGCTATAGCGGCGCCGCCGCCGCGGGATTGCCCCCGCGGCGGCCCGCCCCTTCCCGACCCCGCTGGACGACATCCCGGCTGCGGCCGACGGAGGGACCGGAGCATCGCAACGCATGGGACAAGGAGCCCCCGATGTCGATCACGCCCGACGTGAAAGAGCAGCTGATCAAGGACTATGCCACCAAGGCCGGCGACACCGGCTCGCCCGAGGTGCAGGTCGCGATCCTGACCAGCCGCATCAACACGCTGACCGAGCATTTCAAGACCCACGCCAAGGACAACCACTCCCGGCGCGGGCTGCTCAAGATGGTCTCGCAGCGCCGCAAGCTGCTCGACTACGTCAAGAGCAAGGACGAGGCCCGCTATCAGTCGCTGATCGGCCGCCTCGGCATCCGCCGCTGACCACGGGGGCGCGCCACGACGGCGCGCCCTTCGCTTTCCCGGGCCCCTCCGACCCCGAGGGACCGCCCGATTCCATGGGGTCGCGGAGGGAACGCTCTCCGCGTTGCACGGCGCCGGGCCAGGGGGTCCGCCCGCCGATACGAAGGAAGAGACATGTTCAACATCGTCAAGAAATCGATCGAGTGGGGCCATGACACGCTCACGCTCGAGACGGGGAGGATCGCCCGCCAGGCCGACGCCGCCGTGCTCGCCACCTACGGCGAGACCAGCGTGCTCGCCACCGTCGTCTTCGAGAAGAAGGCCAAGCCCGGCCAGGACTTCTTCCCGCTGACCGTCCACTATCAGGAGAAGACCTACGCCGCGGGCAAGATCCCGGGCGGCTTCTTCAAGCGCGAGGCGCGCCCGTCGGAGAAGGAGGTGCTGACGTCGCGCCTGATCGACCGGCCGGTGCGGCCGCTCTTCGTCGAGGGCTTCAGGAACGAGGTCCAGGTCATCGCGACGGTGCTGTCGTACGACATGGAGAACGACCCGGACGTGGTCGCGATGATCGCCGCCTCCGCGGCGCTGACGCTGTCGGGCGTGCCGTTCATGGGGCCGATCGGTGCCGCGCGCGTCGGCTTCGTCGACGGCGCCTACGTGCTGAACCCGGCGGTCGACGACATGGAGAAGCTGCGCGAGAACCCCGAGCAGCGGCTCGATCTCGTGGTCGCCGGCACCAAGGACGCGGTGATGATGGTCGAGTCCGAGGCCTACGAGCTCTCGGAGGCCGAGATGCTCGGCGCGGTGAAGTTCGGCCACGAGCAGATGCAGCCGGTGATCGACCTCATCATCGACATGGCCGAGGATGCCGCCAAGGAGCCCTTCGGCTTCGACGCCCCCGACTATGCCGCGCTCTACGAGCGGGCGAAGTCGCTCGGCGGCGAGGCGATGCGCGCCGCCTTCGGCGTGCGCGACAAGCTCGCGCGACAGGACGCGGTGAAGGCTGCGAAGGCGCAGATCCTCGATGGCCTCTCCGAGGAGGAGCAGGCCGACGCGAACCTCGACGCCGTGATCAAGAAGCTCGAGTCCGACGTCGTCCGCTGGGACATCCTCGACGCCGGCCGCCGCATCGACGGCCGCGATCTCGTCACGGTGCGCCCGATCGAGGCGCAGGTCGGCGTGCTGCCGCGCACCCACGGCTCGTCGCTCTTCACCCGCGGCGAGACCCAGGCGCTGGTCGTGACGACCCTCGGCACCGGCGACGACGAGCAGATCATCGACGCGCTGCACGGCTCGGGCCGCTCGAACTTCCTGCTCCACTACAACTTCCCGCCCTACTCGGTCGGCGAGACCGGCCGCATGGGCTCGCCGGGCCGCCGCGAGATCGGCCACGGCAAGCTCGCCTGGCGGGCGCTGCAGGCGGTGCTGCCGGCGGCGACCGACTTCCCCTACACGATCCGCGTCGTCTCGGAGATCACCGAGTCGAACGGCTCCTCGTCGATGGCGACCGTCTGCGGCTCGTCGCTCTCGATGATGGACGGCGGCGTGCCGCTGAAGGCGCCGGTCGCCGGCGTCGCGATGGGGCTGATCCTCGAGGGCGAGAAGTACGCGGTCATCACCGACATCCTCGGCGACGAGGACCACCTCGGCGACATGGACTTCAAGGTCGCCGGCACCCAGAACGGCATCACGTCCTTGCAGATGGACATCAAGGTCGCGGGCATCACGCCCGCGATCATGGAGCAGGCCCTCGCCCAGGCGAAGGACGGCCGGATGCACATCCTCGGCGAGATGGCCAAGGCGCTGACCTCCGGCCGCACCGAGTTCTCCGCCCACGCCCCGCGCATCGAGACGATGCAGATCGCCGTCGACAAGATCCGCGAGGTGATCGGCTCGGGCGGCAAGGTGATCCGCGGCATCGTCGAGGAGTCGGGCGCCAAGGTCGACATCAACGACGACGGCACGATCAAGATCGCCTCCGCCAACGCCGCCGCCATCGAGAAGGCGCGCGAGCTGATCGGCGCCATCGTCGACGAGCCCGAGGTCGGCAAGATCTACACCGGCAAGGTCGTCAAGATCATGGACTTCGGCGCCTTCGTGAACTTCTTCGGCAAGCGCGACGGCCTCGTCCACGTCAGCCAGCTGTCGAGCGAGCGCGTCGGCCACCCGAAGGACATCCTGCAGGAAGGCCAGTCGGTGAAGGTCAAGCTCATGGGCTTCGACGAGCGCGGCAAGGTGCGCCTGTCGATGAAGGCCGTCGACCAGGAGACCGGCAAGGAGAAGGCCGAGGAAAGCGCGCCGGCCGAATAGCGCCCCAGGCGCAGCGATCTCCGGCAAGGCCCCGTCCAGGCGGGGCCTTGTCGTTGACGGGGACGTGCTCGGGCATATCAACCGCCCTCGCTGTCCCTCGCGGGCAACCCCGAGCCGACCGCGATCACCCCGGCTGACGCCGGCGGTAGATCTCGGCGTCGAGGCGGTGCGGGTCGACGTCGAGGAGGGCCCGGTCCCAGTGCCCGAGGTCGGCGGCGAGGCGATAGGTGCCGTCGAGGAAGGCGAGCAGGGTCGCCTCCGGGTCGCGGCTCGCGCGCACGTCCTCGTAGGGGAGGATCCACTCGCCGAAGGACTCGTCGTACCGGCCGGCCGCGAGCTTGCCGGCGCGGTAGCCGTCGGGCTCGGGGTAGGCATAGGCGTAGAACATCCCCTCGCCGGTGCCTCCGGGCCAGAAGCCCGCACTGGCGTTCTCGCGCGACTCGGCCTCCTGCATCACCCACGCCGGGCAGTGCGGCGGGGCGCCGTGGTGCTCCGGAGCGCCGCGGCCCGAGTAGCGGACGCAGGACAGGTCCATCGAGCCCCAGAAGAGCTGCACCGGGCTGTCCTTGCCGGCGAAGCCCGCCCGCCACTGCGCGAACACCTGCTCGGCGGCCAGGAGCTGGCGCCACCAGGCCTGCGCCGCCGCCCCGTCGTAGGACTTGTGCGAAATGTCCTCGGCGAAGGGCACCGCCGGCGACACCTCGTTCGGGCTCGGCACGATGACGCAGTCGAGGGACAGCGCCGACAGCGCGGCGAGCGTGTCGCCGTAGAAGTCCGCGACCGTCTGCGGCCGCAGCGGCACCGACCGGCTCGCCCCGTCGGCGGTGCGCAGCACGAGTTCGTGGCCAATGAAGTCGAACTCGGCATCGAAATCCCGGCCCCCCTGGCGCATCAGCCGCGTCCGCAGCCCGCGGGCGCTGACCAGATACGACACGTTCCACCAGTGGGTGGTCAGCGCCGTCGAGACCATCGCGACCTTGCCGACGATCTGCAGCCACATGTGCAGGGTCTCGCGAGTATCGGTCCAGCTGTCGACCGGCAGCGACGGCCAGTCCTTGGTTCCGCCCACGGAGCTCCCCTTTCCCCGGCCATCGCCGGCTTGGAGCCTCGATTGCAACGCCTCGCCTGACGCCCTGTCAACGCCGGGCGGTCCGCCTCACTCCGGCAGCCGGCGGTCCAGCCGCTCGTAGAGCGCGGCGGTGCGGACGCGAACGGCGGCCGCTTCCGCCGGGGTCAGGCCGGTACGCCACTTGCCCGAGTTGGCGGCGATCGGCCGGCTGACCTGCTCGGCGCGCAGCCGCATGTTGGCGGTCCTCTGCGAGACCGCGCCGTAGCCGGTGGCGGTCCCGAGCACCGCCGGGTCCCAGGCGAGCCCGAGAAAGCCGACCAGCCCGCGGAACGCGGGCTCCGGGTCGGCGGTCAGCTCCTCGTAGTGGACGAAGCGCACCAGCGGGTCGCCGGCCAGCCGCAATGCCGCACCGTTGTCGACGCACCAGCGGTCGATGGCGTCCTCCAGCGTCCCCTCGCGCTTCCGGAGCGACAGGCAGGTGTCGAGCGGATTCCTCACGACGACGATCAGCCGTGCCTCCGGCAGCAGCCGGCGCAGCCGCCCGACCACCCGCACGTGCTTCGGCGTCTTTTCGAGCACCATCTGCCGCCCCTCGCGCCGCGCCGTCGCGCGGGCGGCCACAAGCGCGCGGCGGGCGCGCGCGAGCGACCGCCGCGGCTCGAAGATGTTGGTTTCCTCGGGGATCAGCGCGATCGCGGGATGGTTGCCGAGGCGGGAGGCGACGAGCGTCGTGCCCGAGTGCCCGCAGCCCAGCACGAAGGCGAAGCCGGCGCTCTCCGGGATCGCCGGGATGGCGCGATCGAGCCCGGCGTTCAGCCCGATCCGCAGCCGGTCGGCCACGCGCTTGAAGCGGCCGCGGGTCTCCGGGGCGCGGAAGGGGATCGGCGGATCGAAGCGCTCGGCCACGGCCGATGCTTGGCCGAGCGCAGCCGCCGGGTCAACCGGATCAGGCGAGGGCGCCGCCGCGCTCGCGCGGCAGCGGCGGGAAGAAGAGCGAGATCAGCACCGCGCCGACGGCGAGCGCCGCCGAGCCGAGGTAGAGCCAAGTGTAGTTGCCGAAGGTGTCGTAGATGAAGCCGCCGCCAACCGGCCCGAGCGCCATGCCGATCGAGGACATCATCGTCGCGCCACCGAGCACGGTCCCCATGATCGACTGGTCGAAATACTCGCGCGCCAGCGCCGCATAGAGCGGCATGACGCCGCCGTAAGCCATGCCGAAGACGGTCGCGAGCACGTAGAAGTCGCCGATGCCGCGCACCGCCAGGTAGGTCGGGATCGCCGCCGCCTGCAGCAGGAGCCCGGCGACGATCACGCGCTTGACGCCCAGCCGATCGGCCGCGACGCCGAAGAGCAGCCGCCCGATGAGCCCGGCGAAGCCTTCGACGCTGTAGACGCTGACCGCGGCCATGGTCGGGATGCCGCAGAAGGCGGCATAGCTCAGCATGTGGAAGATCGGCCCGGCATGGGCGGCGCAGCAGAAGAAGAAGGTCCCCGCGAGGATCAGGAACTGCGGCGAGCGCAGTGCGCGGCCCGGGTCGGACTCGGCGGCCGTCTCCGCCCGTCCGGCGGGCGCCGCAGGCGCGCCCCGGACGAAGAGGGCGGCGGGGATCAGCAGCGCCCAGGCCAAGACGCCCATGGCGGCCATTGCGGTCCGCCAGTCGTGGGTCTCGATCAGCCAACCGGCGAAGGGCGTCATCGTCAGCGGCGCCATGCCCATGCCGGCCGAGACCAGCGCGATCGCCAGCGCCCGCTGCGTCTCGAACCAGCCGGTGACGGCGGCGATCATCGGGGCGAAGAAGGCGCCGGCCGCCAGCCCGACCAGGAGCCCGAAGCCGAGCTGGAAGGTCACGGGGGTCGTCGCGCGGCTCGCGACGACGAGGCCGGTCCCGAGCAGCACCGCCCCGATCAGCGTGACGACGCGCGGCCCGTAGCGGTCGCTGAGCGTCCCCCAGAGGAAGCCCGCGACCCCCATGATCAGGAAGTCGAGCGTCATCGCCGTGGAGATGCCGGCGCGGCTCCAGCCGGTCTCGGCCGACATCGGCTCGAGGAAGACCGCGAGCGAGAACATCGCCCCGATCGCGACGCAGCCCATCAGGCCGCCGAGGAAGACGATCACCCAACGATAGGGAACGGACATGCCGGCCTCCAGAGGTTAACCGGACGTTACCGACCGGTTGGTATGTTGTCAACGCTCGTCCCGCCTCCTACCCTCGCCCCGACAACGGCGGAGGAGGGCGGAATGGCCGGACCGGTGATCAATCTCGACGCGGTCGAGTTCGACGACATCGAGGAAAACGGGCGGTACACGTCGAAGCGGGCCTGCTTCAGCGACGGGATCGGCGCCCGGCTCCTCGGCTACAACCTCACGGTCCTGCCGCCCGGCAAGGTCCAGTGCCCGTTCCACAGCCACCGCGCCGAGGAGGAGATGTTCCTGATCCTCGAGGGCGAGGGCGAGCTGCGCTTCGGCGCGGAGCGCTACCCGCTCCGCCCGCTCGACGTCGTCGCCTGCCCGACCGGCGGGCCGGAGGTCGCGCACCAGATCATCAACACCGGGAAGATCCCGATGCGCTACCTGGCGCTGTCGAACCGCGCCGCGCTCGACGTCTGTGAATATCCCGACTCGGTTAAGGTCGGGATATCGAGCGAAGGACCCCGCGGCCTGCTCGGCCGCTTTCGCGCCGAGACCTCGGTCGACTACTACGACCGCGAGGAGACCTGACCCGGCCGCACCGTCAGCCGGGGAGTCGCGCCTGGTAGTCGGCGCGCAGCCGCTCCCAGCCGTCCCAGAACGGCGTCGTGGGCGCGCCCGAAACCCGCGCCGCGAGCAGGTCGAGGTGCATGTGCCAGCCGGTGCTGACCCCGAGCAGCGTCGAGCGGTCGGTGACGCGGCGATGCACCAGCGTCAGCAGCACCTTGTCGCCCCTTGGTTCGAGGTCGATGGAAACGTCGCCGGTCTTGTCCCAAGTGAAGGCGATGCGGCGCGGCGGGTCGAGCTCGGTGATCCGCGACTGCATCCGGTGCTCGGCGCCGAAGCCGGCCGGGCGCTGCCCCGGCGGGTCGGTCAGCTCGTCGTTGCGCCAGACGAGCTCGAACGGCGCGCCGACTTCGAGCCGCATGTCGCCGGCCGCGAGCCAACGCCGGCGCATGTCGCTGTCGGTGAGGTACGACCAGATGCGGTCGACCGGCCCCGGCAGCAGCCGCTGGATCGTCAGCGTCGCCGGATCGGTGACCGCGCCGTAGAGGTCGATGGTCGCGAGGTCATTCATGGTCGTCTCCCTTGCTGGGTTCGGGTTCGGCGGCGTCCTCCTCGCGCAGCAGCCGTTCGAGGACGTCGAGGCGGTCGGTCCAGAAGCGCTCGTAGAAGGCGAGCCACTCGTGCGCCTGCGCGAGCGGCCCTGGATCGAGCCGGCAGACATGGGTCCGCCAGCGGATCTCGCGGCGGATCAGGCCGGCGTTCTCCAGGACCTTGATGTGCTTCGAAGCAGCCGCGAGCGACATGGCGAAGGGTTCGGCGAGCTGCCCGACGGTGCGTTCGCCGCCGCTGAGCTCGCGGAGCATCCGCCGCCGGGTCGGATCGCCGAGGGCGTGGAAGACGTCGGTGAGGACTTCTGATTCAACCATGATGTTTATTGATACGCCGCCGCGCGCCTTCGGTCAACCGATTCGTATAATGATCGGCGGGTCCGGATTCTACGGGCGCTTTATGGCGTGAATCCAATGGTTAACGGCGGTTTCCTGGACGTACAACGCATGTACATCGCAGGTACAACTCATGTACACGAATGCGTGCGAGGCGCAGAAGGTTAACGTTGCCACGGGGGCGGAGACCCGCCGGTGTCACCGGAAAAAAATGGTCGGCGGCCTGTCGATTCCGCCGCGCCTCGATCGTTCTATCTGCGAGGGCCGCGGTGGCCCCTGTCGGACGCAAGGAGCGAGCGATGCGCGTGATGGTCATGGTCAAGGCGACCACGGACAGCGAGGACGGGATGATGCCGACGACCGAGATGCTCGAGGCGATGGGCCGGTTCAACGAGGAGCTGGTGAAGGCCGGCGTCATGCTGGCGGGCGACGGGCTCAAGCCCTCGTCGCAGGGCAAGCGGGTGGCCTTCGACGGGCCGGGGCGCACCGTCATCGACGGCCCCTTCGCCGAGACCCGCGAGCTCGTCGCCGGCTACTGGCTCTGGGAGGTCCGCGACATGGCCGAGGCGGTCGAGTGGGTGAAGCGCTGCCCGAACCCGATGCCCGGGCCGAGCGAGATCGAGATCCGCCCGCTCTACGAGATGAGCGACTTCGCCGAGGCGCTGACCCCGGAGGTCGCCGAGCTGCACGACCGGGTGCGGGCGCAGGCGGAGGGCCGCTGAGCGGGTTGCCTGGCCTCCGCCGCTTCCGTAAGCGGGGCGGATGGAGGCCAGCGCAACCCACCAGGCGATCGAGGCGGTCTTCCGCATCGAGCGGGCGCGGCTGATCGGCGGCCTCGTCCGGCTGGTGCGCGACGTCGGCGTAGCCGAGGAGCTGGCGCAGGACGCCCTCGTCACCGCCCTCGCCGAGTGGCCACGCACCGGCGTGCCGGACAATCCGCGCGCCTGGCTGATGGCCGTCGCCCGCCGCCGCGCCGTCGACGGCTTCCGCCGCGACCGGATGCGGGCGGCGAAATACGCCGAGGTCGGGCGCGCGCTCGCCGAGGTCCCCGAGACGCGCTTCGCCGCAGCCGAGGCGGCGGTCGACGACGACCTCGGCGACGACGTGCTAGCGCTGATCTTCGTCGCCTGCCACCCGCTCCTGTCGCGCGAGGCGCGGGCGGCGCTGACGCTCCGGCTGATCGGCGGGCTGACGACCCCCGAGATCGCCCGCGCCTTCCTCGCGCCCGAGCCCACCATCGCCCAGCGCATCGTCCGGGCGAAGCGGACGCTGCGCGACGCCGGCCTCGCCTTCGAGGTGCCGCGCGGTCCCGCGCGCGCCGCGCGCCTCGCCTCCGTCCTCGAGGTCGTCTACCTGATCTTCAACGAGGGCTACGCCGCCACCGCCGGCGAGGACCTCGTCCGCCCGGCGCTCTGCGGCGAGGCGCAGCGGCTCGGCCGCATCCTCGCCGGGCTGATGCCCGACGAGCCCGAGGTCCTCGGCCTGCTGGCGCTGATGCAGCTGCATGCCTCGCGCCTGCCGGCCCGCACCGCCCCGGACGGCGCGCCCATCCCGCTGCCGGAGCAGAACCGCGCCCGCTGGGACCGGCAGCTGATCCAGCACGGCCTCGCCGCCCTGGCACGCGCCGAGCGGCTCGACCCCGCCGGCCCCTACGCGCGGCAGGCCGCCATCGCCGCCTGCCATGCCCGCGCCCGGACCGCCGAGGACACCGACTGGCCCCGGATCGCCGCCCTCTACGACCGGCTCGCCGACGCGCTGCCGTCGCCCGTCGTCGAGCTGAACCGCGCCGTCGCCCACGGCATGGCCTTCGGTCCCGAAGCCGGGCTCGCGCTCCTCGCCGCCCTTGCGCCCGCCCCGGCCCTTGCCGACTACGCCCCGTTGCCGGCCGCGATCGGCGACCTGCTGTTCCGCGTCGGCCGCACCGCCGAGGCCCGCACCGCCTTCGAACGCGCCGCCGCCCTGACCCGCAACGCCCGCGAGCGCGGCTTCCTCCTCGCGCGCGCCGCCGCCTGCTAGCCGCCGAGCAGCGCCCGCGCCGCCGCCCGCGCCTCCTCGGTGACGACGTCGCCGGCCAGCATCCGGGCGATCTCCTCGACCCGTTCGCCGGCGCCGAGCGCCGCGATCTCCGTCCGGGTCGTGCCCCGCGCCACCGTCTTGCCGACGCGCCAGTGGTGCGCACCGCGCGCGGCCACCTGCGGCGAGTGGGTCACGACGATGACCTGCGCTCCCTCGCCGAGCGCCGCGAGCCGACGGCCGACGGCGTCGGCGGTGGCCCCGCCGACCCCGCGGTCGATCTCGTCGAAGATCAGCGTCAGCCCGGGATTGCGCGCGCTCAGGCAGACCTTCAGCGCCAGCAGGAAGCGCGACAGCTCGCCGCCCGAGGCGATGCGGTCGATCGGCCCCGCCGCAGCCCCCGGGTTCGGCGCGACGGTGAAGCGGACCCGGTCCGTCCCGTCCGGCCCGGGCTCGCCGACCTCGACCTCGGTGGCGAAGGCGGCGCGCTCCAATTTCAGCGGCTTCAGCTCCCGCAGCATGCGCGCGTCGAGCCGCCCCGCCGCCCTCCGCCGCGCCGCCCCGAGCCGCCCGGCCGCGGCGGCATAGGCCGCCTCGGCCGCCTCCCGCTCCTCCTCGAGCCGGCCGATGCCCTCGGCCCCCGCCTCCAGCGCCGCGAGCCGCCCGGCGAGATCGGCCGCGAGCTCGGGCAGCACCTCCGGAGCGACCCGATGCTTTCGGGCGAGGCCCCGCAGCGCGAACAGCCGCTCCTCGACCGCCTCGACCTCACCGGGATCGCCGGAGAGCGCGCCGAGCGCGAGCTCCACCGACCGCTGCGCCTCGGCGAGCTCCGCCAGCACCCGCTCCAGCCCTTCGAGCGCCGGGTCGAGGCCGCCCTCGGCCTCCGGCGCCGCACCCTCCAGCCAGCGCAACGCCTGCAGCAGCGCCCCCTCGGCGCCATCCGAGCCGAGCGCCTCCGCCGCGCGCACCACGTCGTCGCGGATCCGCAGCGCCGCCCGCAGCTGCCGGCGGCGCGCGTCGAGCGCCGGCTCCTCGTCCGGCTGCGGATCGAGCTCGGCGAGCTCCGCCGCCGCATGCTCGACGAAGGCCCGGTCGCGCTCGGCGGCTTCCAGCCGCTCGCGGGCGGCTTCGACCGCCCGCACCGCCGCCCCCCGCGCCGCCCAGGCGGCGCGCACCGCCGCCAGCGCGCCCTCGGCTCCGGCGAAGGCGTCGAGCAGCGCCCGGTGCCCGCGCGCGTCCAGGAGTCCGCGGTCGTCGTGCTGGCCGTGCAGCTCGACCAGCGCGTCGGCGAGCGCCCGCAGCGTCTCTGCCGCGATCCGCCGGTCGTTGGCCCAGGCCTGTCGGCGGCCATCGCTGGTGGCGGTCCGGCGCAGGATCAGCTCGCCCTCGCTCGCGATCCCGGTCTCGGCCAGCACCGGCAGCGCGGGATGGTCGGGACCGAGACGGAACGCGGCGACGACCTCGCCCTGCCCGGCGCCGGCGCGGACCTCCCCGCCGCGGCCGCGCCAGCCCATGACGAACCCCAGGCAGTCGAGCAGGATCGACTTGCCCGCACCCGTCTCGCCGGTCAGCACGTTGAGGCCGGGCCGGAAGTCGAGCTCCGCCGCCTCGATCAGCGCCATGTCGCGGATCGTCAGCGTCTCGAGCATCGCTCCGGCACGCCTCGGGCGCTCAGCGCCATTTGCCCTGGACGACCTGGCGGTAGGTCTGGTTCAGCCAGCTGTCGCCGACGTTGCCCGGCTGCAGCCCGTGGCCGGTCAGCAGCGCATAGGCCTCCTGGTACCACTGGGAGCCCTGGAAGTTGTAGCCGAGGATCGCCGCCGCCGTGCGCGCCTCGTTGGTCAGCCCGAGCGACAGATACGACTCGACCAGCCGGTAGAGCGCCTCGGGCGTCTGCGTCGTCGTCTGATAGTCCTCGACCACGACGCGGAAGCGGTTGATCGCGGCGGTATAGTAGCCGCGGCTGAGGTAGTAGCGGCCGATCTCCATCTCCTTGCCGGCGAGATGGTCGAGGGCGAGCTCGAACTTCAGCTGCGCCGACTTGGCGTAGTCGCTGTCGGGATAGCGCTCGATGATGTCTCGCATCTCCTGCAGCGCCTCGAAGGCGTTGGTCTGGTCGCGGCCGATGTCGACGATCTGGTCGTAGTAGCTGAGCGCGATCAGGAACTGCGCATAGGGCGCATCGACGTCGGCCGGGTAGAACTCGAGATAGCGCTCGGCCGCCGAGCGGCTCTCGGCGTACTGGCCGGCCTCGTGGTAGGCGTAGCCCGACATCAGCATCGCCCGTTTCGCCCAGTCGGAATAGGGATAGAGCCGCTCGACCTCGGAGAACTGCTGCCCGGCCTTGCGGGCATTGCCCTGCGAGAGCATCTGCTCGGCGCTCAGGTAGATCTGCTGCGCGGTCATCGACTCGACCGGCGGCGGGCCGCCGCCGCCGCCGAAACCGAGCGAGCCCAGGCCCGAGCCGAGCGATCCCGGGGAGGAGCCCATCGAGCCGGTCACGCTCGAGCAGCCGGCGAGTCCGAGGCCGAGGGCGAGAGCGATGGCAAGGGCCAGACCGCGACTTGCCTCCCCCACCTGCATGCGTTCCCTCGGAAATTCTGCCTGGCCGGCCCGCCGGCCGGATCCGGTTAGCACAGGAACGGGAGGGGTTGAATCGAAAAGCGCAGCCCCGGCGGGGCTGCGCTTGATGCCTGTGGATTCTGCCTCAACCGGCGCGGCGAAGGTCCGCGGCACCGACCCCGGCGCCCGGCAGCATCGCCGCCGCATCCGCGTCGAGGGTCACGTATTCCCAGGCGCCCGGCGTCGCGAAGAGCTTGCGCAGCAGCCGGTTCGTCGCGCCGTGGCCGGCCCGCACGCCGCGGTACGCCCCGAGGATCGGGGCGCCCGCGAGCGCGAGGTCGCCCAGCGCGTCGAGCATCTTGTGGCGCACGAACTCGTCCGCACGCCGCAGTCCGCCCGGGTTCAACACGGTGGCTCCGTCCACGACCACCGCGTTGTCCAACGACCCGCCGAGCGCGAGGCCGTTGGCTTGCATCGTCTCGACCTCGACCCGCCGGCAGAAGGTCCGGCAGTCGGCGAGCTCGTGCACGAAGGCACCGTTGACCATCGACATCGCCTTGGACTGCCTGCCGATGGCGGCGTCCGGGAAGTCGATGGCGAAGTCGATCGACAGGCTGTCGGCCGGCGCGAGCTCGGTGACGACCGCGCCCTCCACGTCCTGCACCGGCTCCAGGATCCGGATGGCGACCAGCGGCACGTCGATCTCCTCGAGGCCGGCGCGCAGGATCGCGCGGACGAAGCGCTGGGCGCTGCCGTCCATGATCGGAACCTCGGGACCGTCGATGTCGACGATCGCATGCGTCACGCCCGTGCCGGCGAGCGCCGCCATCACGTGCTCGACCGTCGAGACCGAGACGCCGGCGTCGTTCGAGAGCACGGTGCAGAGACGGGTGTCGCTGACGTTGTCGTAGCGGGCCGGGATCACGTTGTCCCGGTCCTTGACGTCGACGCGGCGGAACCGGATGCCGCCCTCGGTCGCCGGGCGGATGACCAGCCGCGCCGGGCGCCCGGAATGGAGGCCCATCCCGACGAGCGTCGTCTCGCGCTTCAAGGTCGTCTGCATATCCCTCGGCTCCCGTTCGGCCATGCCCCCCCGAGGGACCCGGCCGGATGATCGGAATGTAGGGATTTGGGGAAATTGCGACAAATCAATGATTATGACCGATTGCAACATAGCCTTGGGCTCCCTGTCGCCGGCTATTCTTGCTTTCACTGGCGGTCCCCGCCGCACCGTTCGGCGGCCCCTCGGCCGCCGACCCGCGGGTCCGTCGCCGCCCGTCGGCGCGTCGCCGCAGGCACGCGATCCGCTCGGGGTCCGGGCAATACGGGAACGTGGTGCCGTTCAGGGCGGTGATGCACCAGGATGCCCGCCGCGTCCGCCGGCCGGACGGGCCGCCTCGCCGGTTGCACGACGACACGGGTCCATACCCCCGGACAAC